>CAIMRY010000015.1 GCA_903843965.1 uncultured delta proteobacterium | reverse complement strand
GGGCTTGGGCAGGCCGGCCATCTTGCAGGCGCCCTTGCCGGGTCCGGAGGGGAACAGCTCGTAAATGTGCTTCAGCTTGAAGCCGGTGACCTTGGAGAGGATGCGCACCATGGGGGCGATGCCGTTCTTCTTGTAGTAGTCCTGCAGGAAGTCGATGACCTTCTGGTGGCTTTCGCTGATGACGGCGATGCCCTCGCTCTCCTTGACGTACTCGACCCACTCAGGGTTCCAGTCCTCAAACTTCAACAGGAAACCGTCCTCGTCCACCTCAAACTTGTTGCTCTTGTACTCAACAATAGCCATTCTTCGTCCTCCTCATAGGATCTCATGAAGTCGCCAAAGCCGATTGATTCCTTTGGTACCGCGCACAGGCCAAGCCCATGTTTGCGTGCAACCCGAACTAAAGGATTTCTCCGCCGTGGTCAATACGGTCCGGGAGTATATCCTCCAAACAGGTGGAAATTTATGACCGCCTGCCGCGCACCAATTCCTCCAGGTGCGTGCGGGCGTACTCCAGGCTGGAATCAAGGCCCAGGGCCGCTTCCAGGCATTCCAGCGCCTCATTCGCCTGGCCCAGAAACTTGTGGCACAGGCCCAGGTTGGCCAGATCAGGGGCCGAGCCCGAGTCCAGCGCCAGCACGGCGCGGAAATCATCCTTGGCCAGTTCGTATATGCCGGCCTTGAAGCGCGCCACCCCGCGCAGGTTGAAATACTCCTTGACCTCCGCGTCCAGGCCGATGGCCCGGTCCAAATGCGGCACGCACTCCGCCCAGCGGCTGTCCTGGGTCAGGGCATAGGCCTGGTAGAAGGCGCACAGGGCGCGCTCGCCCTGGCCCGGCTGGAGCGGCTCGGCCTGGGCGAAACGCTGCGCGGCCAGTCCGAGCTCCCCCGTGCGCAAGGCCACCAGGGCCTGAAAAAACGGCAGGTAGTAGGCATCCGGGGCAACCTCGGCCAGCACCGCCAAGCCTGCCTCGGCCTCCTCGACCTCGGCCTCCTCGGCCAGCTTGCGGCCCACAAACAGGCCCAGGCTGCGGTGCACCGTGCGCTCGCGAAAGTCGAACCCCGGCACGAGGTTGTAGTTGGCGGGCGTCTCAATGTCGGCGCGGGTGGTGTCCACGGAGTACAGGCTGCGGTCCTGGGCGGCCAGGCCCTCGGCCAGGCGCAGGAGCTCCACGCGGATGTTGGCGTCCTCCACATCGGGCAGGGATTCCAGGTCCACCACGGGCCCGGCCAGCAGCCAGCCGAACTGCCCGGGGTCGGTGAACTTGCGCAGGCCCGAGGCCTCGTACACGCGCCCGGTCTCGAAGTCCCCGGCCAGCTGCGCGATCTCGGTCACGGCGCGCACCGCCGCCTTCACCGGCGAGGACGCGGTGCCAGCGGTGTACACGATCTCGCTTTTGGCCGGGAAGGTCTGCGGATCAAAGGCCAGGGCCCCCACGGTGGGCACGGGCTGGCCCAGGGAGAAGTCCTTGAGCACCAGCAGGATGCCGTTTGCCCGGAAGCTCTCGCACAGATCGCGCAGCACCGGGTCGGCCAGGTTGTCCTGGCTGATGGTGGGAAGCTCGGGCTCGGTGCGGTCGATGACGGCGCAGACGTGGCGCTCCACCAGCTCGCAGCCGCCCTGGAGCACGGATTCTTCCGGGGTGTTCCCAGCGGAGGAGCCGTTGAACTCGTTCAGGGTCTTGAACCAGTCCAGCGGCAGCACCGTGGACTTTCCGCTGGTGATGTTGAGCGCCGGGCAGAAACGCCAGCGCACCAGATCCATGACGCGGCGCGCGCCCTGGGGCGAAAGCTCCTCGCCCACGGAGGCGCAGATCTCGCGGATGTCCATGAGCTGCTGGCCGAAGAGCGCCTCGGCCTCGGACCAGGTGGCGCGCGTGAAATTCCCCTCGTCGGCCCAGAAGCTGAAGTAGCTGAAGCGCTCCACCAGCTCCATCAAGGCCGAGGCCTCGGCCTGGTCCGGGCTTGCGCCCTTGCCCATCTGCTTGCGCGTGGGCATCACCGCTCGCGCGGCCGGGCCGCACAGGCTCAAGTACACGGGAATGCCGAGGCGTCCGGTGTCCACCCGCCTGGTCTCCTCCAGCACGCCGGGGCATTTCTGCTCCAGCACGGCCTTGACCCTGGCCACGGTCTCGGCGGGCGGCGCGGCCTTGTCCTGGTCCGTGGTGTAGGCCTTGAAGCAGTCCTTGAGCGTGAACATCGTCTTCTCCTTGCGCAAGGAAGCCCGGAGAGGGCCTCCGGGCTTCCCGTGGGGGTTTGTTCAAGGGCGCGGGCCGCCGGGCCGCACGGGCCGCAGCGGTTTACGCCTCCAGCTGCTGGATGCCCTCCAGACGCCAGTTGGCGTCCGGGTCACCCGTGGGCCGGGAGAAGTGCCAGACCTCGCGGACCTGCTTGGGCCGCTCCTCGGTCACGTTCTCGCGCAGCAGCACGTCGAAGTAGACCGAAAGCACGGTGTCGCGCTCTTCCTCGCGGAACTCCAGCAGGCGCGCGTTGATGAGCAGAAGCTCGGTCTTGGACGGCTTGGGGTCGGCCTCGGCCTGGCGCTGGATCTCCGCAAGCACCTCCGGAGTGGTGAACTGCGCGATGTCGGCCAGGTCGCGGCGGTCCCAGGAATGCTGCAGGCGCGCGTACACGGTCTTGGCCCCTTCCAGGAACTCCGGCACGTTGAAGCCGGGGGGCACCACAGGCTGGGGCTCGGCCTCGGGCTGGGCGCCGAACTTGCCTGTGGGCGCGTCCGAAGGCAGGCCCGGAAGCGGAGCAGCGCCAAAGCCGCCCGCGCCGTCTGCGCCAGGCTGGGAGCGCAAGGCGTCCCAGCTCTGCGCGGCGCGGGAGCGGGCGTCATCCGGGGGAGCTTGCGGAGGCGTCGAAGGGGCCTGCCAGCCGCCCTGCCCGCCACTTTGGCCGGGACCGGGACCAGGAACTCCTTCGCCCGGCGTGGGCCCGCGCCGACGCAAGAGCTTGACCGCGAAAAAGATGATTACGCCAAGGAGCAGGATGTCCAGAAAGCCGATGCCGCCACCGCCCATGCCGCCCATGCCCCCGCCAAAGAGCATGGAGCCGAGCAGCCCGCCGGCCATCAAGCCGCCCAGGCCCCAACCCAGGCGCGAGAACATTCCCGGCTGCGGCGCGCCCAGTGGGGGCGTCACGGCGGGTCCAGGCTGCGTCGGCGGCGTCGGGGCGCGCGTCGGGCTGTAGCTGGGCGTCACAGGATTGCTGTAGGTGCGGGAATAGGTGCTCCTGCCGCCAAAGGAGCGCCCGCCGCCCAGGCGCGCGGCCTCGGCCAGGCTCAGAAACAGGAGCGTGCAAAGGGCCGCAAGGCCCAGAATCGTGCTGATTTTTTTCACAGTTCTTCTCGTCCTCAAAGGCTGATGCCCAGGTTGTGAAGGGTCTCGAACATGCGCTCGGGCACGATGGGCTTGGTCACGTAGGCCGTGGCCCCTTCCTTGTAGGCGCCCATGACGGAACGCACATCACCCAGGGCGGTGGTCATGACGACCTTGGCCTCCTGGGCGGTCTTGACGCCGCGCCTTTGCTCCAAGGCGCGTATGTCCAGCAGGGCCTCCTGGCCGTTCTTGTGCGGCATCATGATATCCAGACAGACCAGCTGAAAGGGGCGGCCCTCGTCCAGGGCGGCTTCAAAGGCCGCCACGGCCTGCTCGCCGTCACTGGTGACGAGGCATTCGCCAAAGCGGGCCATGATGCCCTCCATGTAGCGCGCGCTCGCCAGATCGTCTTCGGCTATAAGTATTCGCATCATCACCTCCGCTGTTGACTCTCCTCCATAGCCCATCTTTTTTGCGGAGACAATGGGAACACACAGGGGCCAGGCGCAAGCTTCTTGCCAGCGGGCCGGACGCGTCTTGTCAGCAGGAAGGATGCGTCTTGCCAGCAGGCCGGATGCGTCTTGCCAGCGGACCGGATGCGACGTATCTCTCCCAGTCGTGACGCGGGCGCTTCCAGCCGTCCGCCAAGTTCATCCGGAGGTATTCCGACCATGTCCTTTCTTGACAGCAGCACCCCGCCCGTCCTGCCCTCCAAATGGGACGGCTGGCCGTTCAACTCCGGCTACGGCGGCGACTGGCAGACCACCCTGGCCACCTACGCCTTTTCCGCGCTGATCCTGGCCGCCATCTGCCTGTTCCTGCGCGTGCTCTACGGCCCCAACGGCATTTGGCGCGACAAGGACATGGAGCGCGAGGCCGAGGAGACCAAACGCCGCGAGCTGGCGCACTTGGAGGAGAGCCTGCGCACCGGGCGCATCACCAAACTTGAGTACACCATGAAGAAGAGGTCCATCGAACAATGAGCGAGGCCCTTGTCGAGCGCGTGGCCCAGCGCTTCCAGGACTTCACCGGGCCCTACCTGCGCGAACCGGGTGACGGCTTCGCCTACCGCCTCAAGGTCGAACACACGAACCGGGTGCTGGCCCTCGCCACGGACATCGCCAGCGCCTCGGCCGTGTCCGGCCAGGTGCACCTGGCCGCGCGCATCGCCGCCCTGCTCCACGACGTGGGCCGCTTCCCGCAGTACAAGATCTACCGCACCTTCCGCGACGCCGAGTCAGCCAACCATGCGGCCTTCAGCGTGCGCTACACCCTGCGCGGAAACATGCTCGCCGGGGTCCCGGCCGACCTGCGCCGACTGGTGCTGGGCGCGGTGATTTTGCACAACGTGCGCACCCTGCCCCCCACCCTGCCCCCGGAAACCTTGGCCGTGGCGCGCATCGTGCGCGACAGCGACAAGCTGGACATCTTCCGCGTCATGATCGCCCACTTTTCGCAGGAGTCCCCGCTGCACCCGGAGGTGGCCCTGCACGTCCAGCCCCATCCCACGGCCTATACCCCGGCAGTGCTTGCGGGTCTGCTCAAGGGCGAGACCGGCGACTACCGCGAAATCATCTGGGGCAACGACTTCAAGCTCATGGTCGTGGGCTGGCTGTACGACCTGAACTACCGCCGCTCCTGCCAAATCCTCCACGATCTCGGCTACCTGGACACCATCTTCGACTCCCTGCCGCATGATCCGCCCATCCGGGACCTGCGCGGGCGCATCATGGCGCATCTTGCCCACAGGCTGTCCGGTGCTTAACTTCTGCGGATGACCCACACCTTGAAGCAAGAACAGGAGCGGCCATGACCCAGACCAGCACGTATGATGTCGTCATCCTCGGCTGCGGCCCGGCGGGCATCCAGGCCGCCATCCACGCCTCGCGCAAGAAGACCCGCGTGCTCATGCTGGGGCGCATGAACAAGAGCAGCCTGTTCTGGGCGCATGTGGAGAATTTCCTCGGCATGTTCAAGACCAGCGGCGAGGAGATGCTGAGGACCGGGCTCAGCCAGGCCCAAAGCTTCGGCGCGGAGATACTGGAGGAGGACGCGCTCGGCATCACCCCGGGCAAGCGCTGCTTCACCATCGAGACCGAGAGCGGGCAAACCGTCTGCGCCCGGGCCCTGGTCATCGCCACAGGCACCACCCGCAACAAGCTGGGCGTGCCCGGCGAAAAGGAGCTGCTGGGCCGCGGGGTGTCGTACTGCGTGGAGTGTGACGGCGGGTTCTTCAAAGGTGAGGACGTGGCCATCGTGGGCGGACAGTCCGCCGCCGCTGGCGGGGCCCTGACCCTGTTGCACCTGGCCAAAAGCGTGCACCTGGTCTGCGCGAGCCTCGACGTCTCCCCTGCGCTGCAGGCCAAGCTGCGCCAGAGCGGCGCAATCTTGCACGAGGGCGTCACGGTCACGGCCATTCAGGGCGAGAAGCAGGTGGTCGGCCTGACCCTTTCCGACGGCGCGACCCTGCCGGTAACGGGCGTGTTCATCGAGCAGGGGGCCAAGGGTGTGCTGGAGCTGGCCTCGTCCTTGGGGCTCACCCTG
Source organism: uncultured delta proteobacterium (assembly GCA_903843965.1). Classification (GTDB taxonomy): domain Bacteria; phylum Desulfobacterota; class Desulfovibrionia; order Desulfovibrionales; family Desulfovibrionaceae; genus Humidesulfovibrio. The sequence goes on along the minus strand of CAIMRY010000015.1, from coordinate 107,150 downwards.
GACGAAAGCATGAAGTACCTCCAGACCGACAAGTCCCAGGCCGCCAGCGTGCCCGGCGTGTTCGCCGCAGGCGACATCTGCGGCCCGCCTCTGCAGATGGCCAAAGCCGTGGGCGAGGGCTGCGTGGCGGGAACCATGGCCGCCAACTACGCCAAGAACCTCAAGCTGGCCCAAGAGGGTCCGGACGAGGAATAGGCCCGGACGGGGGCCAGGCGGGCGCGCCCGACGATTTGCTGAAACATTCCCGCCATCCCCAGCCTGCCGTCAACTACAATACGTCGGCGCACTACAGCGGCGCACTGCAGCGGCGCAAACACGGCACTCGAAGCCCCGGCCCGGACCGGGGCTTTCGCGTTGTGTGCCCCCCCAAGTGCTGCGCCACCAGGAACCGGCAGCCCCGCGCAACTGTGGCTGAACCGTTGCCCGTCCGTCACGCCGGGGTAACAATGGCGGGCGTTGACAGAGCTAGGGTGCGGGGCATCGGCTGGATGAACCGGCAGCGCCGGTTTTCGCCGGGATGGAGTATGCCCCAGATGGAACAGCGACGGATCATGGTGGTGGAGGACCACGCGGAGACCTGCGAACTCCTGCGCTACAACCTGACGGTTGCGGGCTTTGACGTGCGCACGGCCCTGGACGGCCAGCAGGCCCTGAACGTCATGGCCCGCTGGCGGCCCGACCTGGTGCTGCTGGACCTGATGCTGCCCGAGATGGACGGCTTCGAGGTCTGCCGCAGGCTCAAGCAGATCACGGCCCTCAGCGCCGTGCCGGTGATCTTTCTCACCGCGCGCACCGACGAGGTGGACCGCGTGGTGGGCCTGGAGCTCGGGGCCGAGGACTACGTGCTCAAGCCCTTCAGCACCCGCGAGCTCCTGCTGCGCATCAAGATCGTGCTGCGCCGCACCAGCGCCGAGGGCGGCGAGGCCGAGGAGCTGTTCCAGCGCGACGGGCTGGCCGTGAACTTCGCCGCGCACGAGATGGACGTGGACGGCGACAAGCGCGTGCTCACCGCCACGGAGCAGAAGCTGTTCAAGGCCATCGTGCAGAGCCGGGGCCGGGTGCTCTCCCGCGACCGCCTGCTGGACACCGTGTGGAACACGGACTTCGAGGGCACCTCGCGCACGGTGGACACGCACATGCGCCGCCTGCGGGCCAAGCTCGGGCCCTATGCCGACTGGATCGAGACCGTGCGCGGCGTGGGCTACCGGTTCAAGGCCTGACCCGGCACGCGGGCTCCCACTTTCCTCACCCGGCCACGCCCCCGCAGCCTTGCCGCGCGCCGCGCGCCGCATCGGCTCCATGTCCCCCTGCCTTGCCTGCCTTGATGTACGGCCCAGCCGACCCGACCAGACATCCCGACCAGCCGACCCGGCCAAACATCCCGCCCAAACATCCCGCCGACGCGATTTGTTCCCATGTCGTCACCTGCCGGAAACCCTTGTGCAAATACGTCATGCTAGAGATTCTCTGCACACCGGAAAACCCGGCTGAAAACCGCCACTTACGGAGGACACCATGCAGGAGATGTTGCGCAAACGCCTGATTGACGCCCTGGACACCTGCCGCCTGCGGCCCTGCCCCGACGCCGAGCTGGATGAACAGCCCCGGCTCGACGCCTGCGCCGACGAGAACGAGTTCGCCTCGCGCGTGGTGGAGGTGGGCCTGCACCTGGCCCTGCGCCGCAGGCTGGAGGAGCGCCGCAGCGAGATCGAGGCCGCGCTGAAGCGCCTGGACACCGGCTCGTACGGCAACTGCGAGGACTGCGGGGAGGAGATCGGCCTGGCCCGGCTCATGGCCAGCCCCACCGCGCACCTGTGCGTGCACTGCCAGGCGGACAACGAGCGCAGCCTGTTGCGCCGTTGCGCCTAGGGGGAGGGGCTGTGGACCAGGATTTCTTCCGCATCGACCTGCACGTGCACTCCAAATACTCCACGCGGCCCTCGCAGTGGATACTCCAGCGCATGGGCTGCCCGGAAAGCTTCACCGCGCCCAGGCGCATCTACGACATCGCCCGGGCGCGCGGCATGCGCATGGTCACCATCACCGACCACAACACCATCAACGGCTCCCTTGAGATCGCGCACCTGCCCGGCGCCTTTGTCAGCGAGGAGATCACCACCTACTTCCCCGAGGACCGCTGCAAGCTGCACGTCCTGGCCTACGACATCACCGAGGCCCAGCACGCGGAGTTCCAGCGCCTGCGCGAGAATGTCTTCGACCTTTTGCCCTACCTGCGCGCTCAAGGCATCGTGCACGTGCTGGCGCACCCGCTGTTCGCCGTCAACGACCGCCTGACCCCGACGCATTTCGAGAAGTCCCTGCTCATGTTCAACATCTTCGAGCTGAACGGCTCGCGCGACGAGTCCCAGAACGTCTTCCTGCGCCAGGTTGTCGAGGGCCTGCGGCCGGAGGTCATTCAGCGCCTGGCCGACAGGCACGGCATCGAGCCCTTTGGCCCCACACCCTGGGTCAAGGGTCTGGTGGCCGGCAGCGACGACCACTCGTCTTTGTCCATCGCCCGCAGGCACACCGAGTTCGACGGCCCGGCCACCCTCGCCAACCTGCTCGACGGCATCCGCCAGCACCGCGGCCGGGTGCTGGGCGGCACGGCCACGCCCTGGGCCATGGCCCACAACCTGTACGGCATCGCCTACCAGTTCTACAAAAGCCGCGCCGGCAGGCTGCCGCGCAGCCACGCCTGCATGCGCCTGGCCGACCTCCTGCTCGACCCCGCAAGCACCGGGCGCGATTCCCGGCCCCCGCTTCTCACGCGCCTCAAGGACAGGGCGCGCACCGTCCTGTACGAGCGCCTGGCCGACGAGGACTCGCCCCAGGCCATGCTGTTGTCCGAGGCCTCGGCGATCATCCAGGCCGACCCGGAGCTGGCCCTTGCCGCGCGCGGCAAGACCACGGCCTCGGTTCCGCCCGAGGAGCTCTGGCGGCGCTTTGTCCGCCGCGTGTCCGACAGGCTGCTGGCGCGCTTCGCCGACAAGATGCTCTCCTCAGTGCGCAGCGCCAACATCTTTGAGCTGTTCCACGACGTGGCCTCAGCGGGCTCGCTCTACGCGCTGCTCTCGCCCTATTTCCTGTCCAGCGAGCTCTTCGCCCGGGAGCGCAGCTTCACCGGCCAGTGCATGGAGACCTTCGGGGTTCGGCGGGAAAAGACCCACGGCAGCGGCCTGCGCGTGGCCCACTTCACGGACACCTTCGCCGAGATCAACGGCGTGGCCCTGACCATCCAGCAGCAGATCGAGCTGGCCCAAAAATACGGCAAGGACATGACCTGCGTGACTTGCAGCGCCGGGGCGGTCATGGCGGGCGCCAAGAACTTCCAGCCCGTGGGCTCCTTCGCCATGCCCGAGTACCCGGAGCTGACCCTGGCCTACCCGCCCTTCCTGAAGATGCTGGCCTGGTGCTTCGAGCAGGACTTCGACTGCATCCTCACGGCCACGCCGGGGCCCGTGGGCCTGGCCGGGCTGGCCATCGCGCGCATCCTCAAGATACCGGTCTACGGCACCTACCACACGGCCTTCCCGCAGTATGTGCGCATGTTCACCGAGGACACCGGCATGGAGGAGGCCGCCTGGCGCTACATGCGCTGGTTCTACGGGCAGATGGACGCCATCTACGCGCCCTCCAAGTCCACTGCGCTGGAGCTGGCCGCCCACGGCATAGCCGAGGGCAAGATCGTGGTGCACCCGCGCGGGGTCGACGCCGTGCGCTTCCAGCCGGGGCACCGCAACGGGTTCTTCGACACCCTCGGGCTTTCGCGCAACTTCAAGCTGCTGTACGTGGGCCGCGTCTCGCGCGAGAAGGGGCTGGACGTGCTGGCCGAGTCCTTCCGCACCGTGCACGCCCACAGGCCGGACATGCGCCTGGTCATCGTGGGCGACGGACCCTACCTGGAGGAGATGCGCGCGCAGCTGGCCGGGCTGCCCGTGGTCTTCACCGGGTACCTCAAGGGCCAGGCCCTGGCCGAGGCCTATGCCGGGGCCGATCTCTTCGTCTTCCCCTCAGCCACGGACACCTTCGGCAACGTGGTGCTGGAGGCCCAGGCCTCCGGGCTTCCGGTGGTGGTGACCTCCTCCGGCGGCCCCAGGGAGGCCATGCATCCGGGCCGCACGGGCCTGGTGGTGCCCCCGGGCGACGCCAAGGCCCTGGCCCTGGCCGTGCTGGAGCTGGCGCTGGACCGCGACCGCCTGGGGCTCATGAGCCTGGAGGCGCGCCGCCACGCGGCCAGCACCTCCTTTGACCAGGCCTTCCTCAAAACCTGGGACATCTACGCCCACGTGGTCCGCCACGGCGTGCTCCAGGCCAGGGCAGCGTAGCCTGCCGCCCCGCTTCATCACGACGACACGACGACACAACAACACGACAGCACACGCAACACAGCAGCACGCAACGAGGAAGCCCCGCGCAGCACCCCTTTCGGGACTGCGCGGGGCTTGGCTGTCGGCGCCGCGTGGCACGGCGCCTGGGCCACGTGCGCGGCTTACGGCTTAGGCTTGGCCTGAGCGCCAGCTGCGGCCACGGCCTTGCCGCCGGGCTCGTTCACGGCAGGGGCTGTGGCGGGCTTCACGTCCGATTTGGCCTGGGCTGCGGCAGGCTTGTCGGCAGGGGCGGCACCCTGGTGCTCGCTATTCTTTTCGCGGGCGCAGGGATCGCCTGCGACCGGGCCGGGCAGTTCGCTGCTGATCTTGAACTCCGCGCACTCATCCTCTTGCGGGGCCAGCTGCCAGGACAGCTCCAGGGAAAACTTGGCCTTGTCCTTCTTGATGCGCGCCTCGATCTCGACCTCGGCCTTGCTCATCTCCGCCGGGCTCAGCACCAGGTGCTCGCCGTCCTTCTCGATCACGATGCGCCCGGCCTTGAAGCCGTTGGCCAGGGCGGTGAGGTAGTCGGCAACCTCTGCGGTCTCCATGCTGGTCTTGAGTTCGATCTTGTCTTTTTCCATGTGACGAATCCTCCGGGGCTGTGTGGACGTTACACAAGTGAAAGCAGGATCGGGACAAGGAACCTGTCGTCGATCTCCGTTGACGGGCCATAGCCGATGAGCGAGCAGTCGATGACCTCCAGGCCCAGGCGGCGGATGCGCTGGATGTCCAGGCCGCCGGGGTAGCGGCCGTGCTTGGAGTCCACCAGGACGTACTGGAGCACGTCGCTCAAGGTCACGCGGCCCGGCTCGTCGGCCATGAGGTGCCCGGCCAGGGTCTCCACCTGGTCGGCCACGGTCATGCCGAAGCATTCCGGGTCCTCGCCGGTGGAGGGCACGTAGACCTTGGGGCAGGTGGCCCGGGCAATGGACGAGCCCAGGCCCCGGGGCAGCAGACTGGCCAACAGGCTCGAATGGAAGCTGCCCATGGGGTAGCAGATGAGCTCTGCCTGGCGGATCAGGGTGCAGACCTTTTCCCGCGCCGCAGGGTAGATGGGGCGCGGCGCGTCCTGGTCCTCGGTGAGGTACAGGCGGCTGATGCGCCGGGTGAGTGGCGGGGTCTCCTTGCCGGTGAGCAGGTGCTGGCCCACGATGGTCGAGCCGTCCTCGAACTCCGCCACCAGGTGCAGGTTCTTGTTGACTACGGGCCGCACGGTGCCGCGCACCTGCACCAGGTTGGAGAAGATGAAGATCACCGGGTCCAGGTGCCGCCTGCTGCCCAGGTAGCCGCCGGTGAGCACCAGGTTGCCGATGCTCGCCCCGGCCAGGTCGAAGTCCTCGGGCATCTCGTCCCAGAAGGCGTGCAAATGGTTGCGCACGATCTTGCGCATGGGGTCCGGGATGCGCGAGACGAGCGGATGCTTGCCCTTGACCATGCGCTCCAGGTCCAGCCTGCGGTCAAAGGGGTCGCCGTGCTTGGGCAGGCGGTGGGCGAAGAGTTCAAAGATCTCCGGATTGCCGCGCAGGGTCTGGTCAGCCAGGGCCATGAGCCTGTTTCTGATGTCGCCCACGGCGGGCATGTGGAAGGCGTCGCGCAGCTTGGCCGAGCTGCCGCCGGAGTCAAAGGGCGTGATCAGGTGCACGCTGTTGTGCGTGTAGTTGATGAGCCTGTTGCTGGTCTTGCGCAGGGCCGAGCCGCCGCTGAAGAACAACAGCTTCGGCCCCAGCTCCGGGCACTTCTCCAGCCTGGCCAGGCCGATGTGGTTCGGGATCTCGACTTCCCGGCGTATCCAGATGCGCGCCATGCCCGCCTACCCGTGGAGGAGGTATTCCATGCAGAAATCCGCCGCCCGGTCAAAGTCCACCCCGCCGGTGATCTCCACCAAATCGCAGCCCGAGAGCAGCGCGGTGTACTCCGCCAGGCCCGGATCGCGCCAGCCGTCCTGTTCGCCGCCAGTCTTGCCCTCGGCCTGGGCCGTGTCCGGCGGAAGGTAGAACAGCCCGGCGGCCTTCATGAAGGCGGGCAGCAGGTCTGGCCGCTCGGCGGCCTTGACGAAGCGGATGGAGCTTTCGCCCGCGCCGCGCTTCCAGTTCAGCACCACCAGCCCGTGCATGGGTGCGCTGAGCACGAAGCGGCCCTCGCCGAAGCACTTGTCCAAAAACACGTCGTACTTGTGCTCCAGGTCCCAGAGGTCGTCGCCCTCCAGGTCCAGGAAGCGCTGGCGGTCGCCATGGGGCACCACGGCGTGCAGGTCCGGGTTGTTCAGGGCCGTGCCGGGGTTGATGCGCGGCAGCTTGGCCACGCCGAACATGCTCAAGGCCGCGCCGTTCTCGCGCACCAGCAGGCGGTCGTTGCTGACGAACAGCGCGCCCCGGCTCATGACGTGCATGGCGAGCGTGCTTTTGCCCGCGCCGGAGAACCCGGCCAGGGCCAGGCCGCGCATGCGCCCGTCCCGCAGGTGGGCCACGGCGGCGCAGTGCGCCAGCAGGCAGCCCCGGTTCAGCTTGTGCTCGATGTAGCGGTTGTTGATGAAGTTCACGACCTGGTTGGGGTTGTCCTGGCAGGGGCCCACGGCCAGGTTCACGTCCTGCCCGAAGAGAAAGACCATGCCGGTGAGCACCTTGCGCACCAGCCGCCCGCCGGGCAGGTCGGCGTACTCCTCCTTGATCGTGTCCTTGCCGGGGTCCGGCTCCTTGACGGTCAGGTCGAGCGGGATGTGCGGGCCCTCGACCTCCAGCGCGGTGAGCGAGACCTCAACCGGGCCCGGCCCGGCCACAAAGGCCCCGAAATAGGTGTCCAGCTCGGCCAGGAGTTCGGGAGAGTTCGAGCAGACCCGGATGCGGCAGTCGCCCAGGTCCAGGAACAGCTCGTGGGGGGCAGTGGCCCCGGCGGAGAGCAGGTCGGCGATGGTGCTGATGACGAAATGGTGCAGGCTCACGGGCGTATCCTCCCCAGGGCGTACTGTGCATACAGGCGGGCCGCGTCCAGGCCGCGCGCGTCCTGGATGCCCCGGAACCCGCCAAAGGCCGAAACCTCGAAGATGTACGGGCCGCTGTCGGTCAGGGCCACGTCCACGCAGGTGAAGTCCAGGCCGAAGGGCTCCTGGGCGCGGCGGGCCAGCTCGATGATCTCCTGCGGCGGATCAAAGGGCACGTACTTGCCGCCGGAGGCCGTGGTGGTGTTCCACGCGCCGGACTGGCGGATGCGGGCGTAGGTGGTCAGGTACTCCCCGCCGAGGAAGACCACGCCCAGGTCCTGTTCGCCCACATTGATGGCCTGCTGCAGGTAGAAGACCGTGTTCTGCCGCTGGTAGGCGATCAGCGTCTCGCGCGCCTCCGCCCCGGGGCGCAGCACGAGCATGCCGCGCGCTTTGGTGGAGTAGAGCGGCTTCAGGATGGCCACGCCGAAGTCGGCCACGGCCTCCAGGGCCTGCTCCAGGTCCTCGGTGATGGTGGTGGGCGGCATGGGGATGCCCGCCAGCTGGAGGGTGACGGTGCAGGCCAGGCGGTTCAAGAGCCCGGCAATGGCCTGCGGCGGGGAGAACACGCGCACCCCGCGCCCGGCAAGAAAGCGCAGCACCTCCAGCCTGTCCAGCAAATCGGCCGAGTAGGCGAAGCCGAGCTTCTTGATGAGCAGGCCGTCGAAGGTCGAGAGGTCGTGGCCCTGGTACAGGGCCCGGCCCGAGGGCAGGTCCAGGCGCAGCTGGTCCAGCTCCACCAGAAGCCGGGGGCCGCCGGTGGCCTCGGCCACGCGGTCGGCCAGGACCTCGGAGGACCAGCCCCCGCGCACCCCGACCACGGCCAGGCGCGGCTTGGCGCTGGCGGACCTGGCCGCGTCCGCGGGGATCATCGTCATGTGTGTGTGCATCAGGTGTCCTGTGTCGTGTCCTGTTAATGGAAAAGGATCTGCCCGGGCAGGCGGAAGTCCTCCCAGGGGCGGCCCTGGTGCGCGGCCACCTGCTCCAGAAGATAGTGCGCGCGCAGAAACATCTCGCGCGAGAAGGCGTAGTTCAGCTCAAAGCGGCTGGAGGTGTAGAAGGAGCGCGCCAGGGCCAGGGCCATGCGCACGGCGAAGGTGCCGTCATTGCTGCGCGCCGCGAACTGCGTGGCGAATTGCAGGAACTCGGCGATGACCCAGTCGATGCGCTCGCGCAGGTGCGGCTCGAACACGGGCATGCGGTAGTTGGAGATGAGGAACACCGAAACGTCCTGCACGTAGTCCTGCTCGCGGGAGCGATGCACGTCCAGGTAGTGCAGGCGCTGCTTCTGGTGGTTGTAGACCACGTTGTTGACGTTGAAGTCGCCGTGGATGAGCACGCCGAAGGGGGCCGGGAGCCCGGTCTCGATCTGCGCGCAGAAGTCCAGCAGCTCCCGCGTGGAGGGCACGGCCTTTTGGCCGATGAGCTTGCCCGTGCGCAAATAGTCCGGATGGATCTGCAGCACCTCGTCCAGCCGGGAGCCGATCTGGCTGACAAAGGACGCCGACACCGGCCCCTGCGCGCGGGTGTTCTCCCAGATGTCCTGCACGGTCTGGGTGAGCACGAACATGGCGTTCTGCACGATCTCCTCGCTGGCGGTGAGCACCACCTCGTCCAGGTTGCAGCCGGGCAGAAACTCCACCAGCATGGAGGCCTTGTCGCCGTCCTCGTGATAGCCGTAAACCCCCGCCACGAGGCCGGGATAGAGCCTGCCCCAGCGTTCCAGGGCCTCCTTCTCGGCCAGGATCTTCCTGCTGGTGCCTTCCTTGTAGATGCTGCCGAGGGAATCCCCGGCGGCGGCGTCCCGCGCGTCCACTCGACCGATGCGGCAGCCGCTGCGCGTGCCCCAGATGGCCTTGAAGTCCACGCCCTCCATGCCGCCGGTGAAGCCGGTCTTGGACAGGGTCTGCTGCAGGGCCTCGAACTGCTCGATCTTGATGCGCTCGCCCAGGATGGCGAAGATCAAGGCCTCGCCGATGTTCAAGAGGGCGTCGCCCACGCGCTCCAGGTAGCGGAAGATGAACAGCACGGTGATGAGGTTCTGGACGTTCTTGCCCGTGCGCAGCTCGCCCATGATCCGGTCGAACCCGGCCTTGTACATGCGGTCGAGCGAATACTCGGCCCGGCACAGGGTCAACGCGTCGGCCAGGTTGCCGCTCTGGAACACGGGCAGGATGTGGCTCAGGCCGACTTCGATCTCCTGAAACATCTCAGGGTAGGCGTAGCCGTGCAGAAAGGCGTGGTCGGTCAGGTAGTTGGTCTGCTGGACGATGTTCACGCAGAAGTCGGCCACGCGCTCCAGGTTCACGGTGATGACCTGGATGGCGCGCACGCGGTTGGCCGTGGCCTTGTCCAGGGTCTGCGCGCCGTTGTGGTCGTGGAAATGACCGTAGCACTTGTTCTCGATGACCGCGTGCAGGTTGTCCACGTAGTCGTCGCGGCCCACGATGCGGCCGTAGAGCGAGTGCGAGGGCCGGTCCAGGAAGCCGGCCGTGGAGCGCACCTGACGCTCCACCTCGGCCACCAGAAAGGTGAAATTCTCTTCCAGGCCTTCAAAGGTGATCATGACGTCCTTATGCCCCCTAGGAGGCGATGCGGATGGACCTGTCGCCGGCGGAGATCTCCTTGCGCGTGTCCTTCCAGACGATCTTGATGTTGATCTTGCTCTCGCCCGCCTTGCGCTTGGCCTTGACGCTGAAGCCCATGAGCGCGCCGGGCAGAAGGATGATCTCCTCGGCATCGCTGCGCATGACGATGCGGCCCTTGGCAAAGCCTTCGGTCAAGGCCAGAAGGAATTCCTGGATGCTCGCCGGGTCCTGCACGGAATCGAACTCGAACTTGCCTTCAGCGCTCATGCTCTGCCTCCTTGGATGTTCGTGGCCCCGGCCTATGAGGCCAGGCGGGCCGTGTATTCGCCAATGACGCTTGCGCGGTCCATGCCCGCAGCCAAGAGCCGCTTGCGCACGCTCAGGTCGTCCCAGGCGGGCTGCAGGCCCACCTCGCGCGGGAACTTTCCCGCCAGGCTCGGGTCGCGCAGCTTCTCGCTCAGGTGGGTGTCGTCGCCCATGAACACGAGCAGCCTGCGCGCGCTGCTGCCCGCCTTGCGGTTCTTGCGCGAGAGCACCTCAATGAGGAAATCCGTGTAGCGCTGGGACTGCGGGTTCCAGACCTCGTAGCCGTCCACGTCGTACTCGGCCAGAAGGATGGGCCAGAACTGCTCCGGATGCGGGATGACCACCCCGGCGCCCATGCTCCGCGCCTCCTCGATGACCTCTGACGCGCGGTAGAAGTACAAAAGCGGGAAGTCGTCCTTGACGCGCAGCTTCACGGCCTGGACAAAGGCCTGCACCCTGGCCACCAGCCGGTCGCCGTAGCGCGGGCGCATGGCGTCCAGGAAGTTCCTGACCAGCTTGTTCTTGATGGCCCCCGGCGGCAGGCGGTCCTGGTGGCGCTCCAGCAGCACCTCCAGTTTGCGGGCGTGCAGCCGGGCGAAACGGATGGTGTCCTCTGCCGCGCCGGTGAAGGCGGCCACGGCTTGCAGGCGCTCCTCGTCCTTGCCCGTGAGCACGGACAGGAACTCGAACAACTGCGAGGCGCGGTAGCGGAAGGTGTGGCTGAGCATGGACCGCAGCACCCCGGAGCGCGGCAGGCAGCGGTTCTCAAAGTGCAACAGCAGCTGGACCTTCTGGTTGAATCCGGCGGAGTAGCAGTCCACCTCCACGCCGGAATATGCGCCGTAGGTGGTGATCTCGTTGTGCTGGGTCGGAATGATCAGCTCCAGGCTCTTGTTCGGAAAGCTGGCGGCGATGCGCCGCTCGATGAGCGGCATGGGGACATGCTCCGGGTGCCAGTGCACGGCCAGCACGCTGGTCTGCCGGGCGGCCACCAGGCCCGGCGTGACGATGCGCAGCTCCTCCTCCGGGGTCAGCACGGTGGAGGTGATGGCCAGGAAGATGCTCTCGTCCTCCTTGGTTGGCGCCTCGGGGATGGAATCTGTGTCTGCCGACTGTGGGCACGGCCTGGCAGGCTTGACGTTCTTCATGGATGCTCTCCCGCCTTGTCGCCCTGGCCTGGCTACTTGGCTGCTGCGTGGCAGGTCTTCTTCACGGCCTCAAGCTCGCTGATGATGGCCTGCAGCGCGGCCCGATCCTTCTGGTCAAAGGCCGTCTTGAGCTCGTTGCATAGCTTGAGGTGCGGGCCGTAATCGGCGTTGCCCCGGCTGGGGTGGGCGCACATGGACAGCGAGTCCTGGAGGAAGGTCTCCACGATCTCCGCCGAGGGCAGCATGAGGTTGCCCAGGCTGTGCTGCAGGAACTTGAACGAGGTCTTCATGCGCTTCTTGACGGTCTTGAAGGACTCGGCTCTGGGCTTGGCGTCCATGCGCACCACCGGGGCGCTGATGCCCTTGATCTTGAGCTTCATCTCCGCCAGGCCGCCCTGCAGCTTCAGGCTGAACTCCAGCTTGGCGCAGGACTCGATGTGCGCGGCGAAGCTCTTGAGCGCGTCCGGCAACACCGCGTGCTTGAACCCCTCGGCCAGGGTCTTGAGCAGAAGCGCGGCTTCGCTGCTCTCCAGGATGATCTCGATCTTCTTGTCGTTGCTTCCCATGGTGTGCCTCCGTCAGGTTTCAGGTGACCAAAGGACTACCCCAGAGCGCAGAACCGGGTGTGACCTGAATGTTACGGAGACGTGAAACTCCGAGGCCGAGTGGCTTTGCGCGAATCCGCGCCCTGGCGCGCGTTTCTCACACGGCTGCGACATTGGCGTCACACGGGCGGCGCATGGGATGGACACAGGCCAGCGCCCAGGCGCGAGCTGCCCGACACCAGCGCCGACACCACAGCCAAAACCATTGCCAGGAGCGACACATGGAGAAGTTGAAGGTTCTGTTCGTCTGCACCCAGAACAGCGCGCGCAGCCAGATGGCCGAGGCCTTCCTGCGCCGGTTCGCCGGGGATTCCTTCGAGGTGGAGAGCGCGGGCCTGGCCCCCGCCACAGCGGTCAACCCGCTGGTGGTGGAGGTCATGGCCGAGGAGGGGCTCGACCTGTCGTCGAAGAAACCCCAGAGCGTGTTTGAGCTGTTCAAGGCTAGGCGGCTGTATGACTATGTCATCACCGTGTGCGACAGCGCCTCGGAGCAGACCTGCCCGGTCTTCCCCGGCGTGGTGCAGCGCTGGCACTGGCCCTTTCCGGACCCGGCGCGGGCAACGGGCACGCGCGAGGAGCAGCTGGCCGAGGTCCGGCGCATCCGCGACCTCATCCGCGAGCGTGTGGAGCGGCCCTTCACCACGGACTTCAGCGTGCAGGACCCCTTCGCCCGGTAGCCCCGCCCGGACTCCCACGTTCAGGGCGTTCAGGGCGTTCAGTCCGCCTGCAGGCGGACTTCAGGCGGATTTCATGCAGCCCGGGGCGGCTGGCAGTCTTGGGGCGGCAGCGCCCCCTGGCATGCGGCGGCGGCCGCGTGCAGCGCCTGGAAGCGTCTGGCGTTCTCCGAACCCATGAACCGCGCCAGCACGCGCTGGTCCGTGGCCCGCAGGTCCACGCAGATGAGCCCGTCCAGGCAGTTGCCGAAGTCCGGGTCCAGGTTGAAGGCCGCGATGCGCCCGCCAAGCTTCAGGTACTGCCGCAGCAGCACCGGAATGCCCCGGCCGGACTCGACCTCGGCCACCAGGTCGTTGATGTCGCCGGGGTCGCGGAAGGCCGCCTCGGGCACGCTCAGGTCAAGCCGGGACAGGGACTTGCCCTTGGGCTTGCGCGTGGGCTTGACCAGCCGGGCCAGCTCCGCGTCGAAGCTGTGGCGGCGCAGAAAGGTCATCATGATCTCGCGCGAGAGCGGGCTGTAGTCGCCGGAGATGCTGACGCAGCCGAAGAGCACGCTGTAGCGCGGATTTCTGGCCACATACTCGGCCAGGCCCTTCCACAGCAGCAACAGCGGCTGGTAGGACTTCTGGTAGCGCAGCCGGATGAAGCTGCGGCCCAGCTCCAGGGCCGGGCCCAGGCGGTCCCAGAAGCCGTGCTTGATGCGGAACTGGCTGGCCGTGTACATGCCGCCGGAGCCTTGCTTCGCCAGCACCTCGTCGGTTCCGGCGAAGCGGTAGGCCCCGGCCACCTCGCCGTCCTTCTCGTTCCACAGGATCAGGTGCCGGTAGTGGGCGTCGAAGCGGTCCGTGTCCAGCGCCTCGCCCGTGCCCTCGCCCACGCGGCGGAAGGTGGCCTCGCGCAGGCGCGAGACCTCGTGCAGGATGGCCGGAATCTCCTCGGCCTTGGCCTCGAACACGAAAAACGGCTCGCTGCGGGCCAGGATGCGGTCCCCCGGCAGGGCCTCGATCTCGGCCAGACGCGCCAGGTGCGGCCTGGGCACGGCCAGGGCCTTGGGCTCACGCGGGTTGGCCTTGATGAGGCTGCGGAGGTCCTGCTGGCCGCGGTTGCGCAGCAGGTGGCAGCGGAAGCGCAGGTAGACCAGGGCCTCCTCGTCGCCCGCAAAGGCGGCCAGCTTTTCCGGGGCGATGACCGCGCCGATGGACAGGGACAGCTCCTGGCCGCAGTGGCCCAGGTTCTCGCGCGGGATGAGCAGGGTGCGCAGGCGCGGGTGCACCAGCCCTGCGGCCTGGAACAGGTTGCTGTTGCGGCCCTGGAAGAACACCGGCAGCACCGGAACTCCGGCCTTGCGCGCGATGGCCGCCACCCCGCGCTGCCAGGGCGGGTCCACCACCATGCGCTTTTTCAGGGCCAGGCTGGAGACCTCCCCGGCGGGAAAGGCGATGAGCGCGCCGCCCTGCTTGAGCCAGCCCAGGGAGGCCCGCAGCCCGGCGATGTTGCGCGAGGCCGAGCCCTTGCCGCCAAAGGGGTCGAGCTCGATGAGCAGAGGCCGCATCTCCGGAATGGTCGCCAGCAGATGGTTGGCCAAAATCTTCACGTCGGGCCGCAGCTCCAGGAGGATGCGCGCCAGGACAAGGCCCTCCACCACGCCGAAGGGATGGTTGGAGACGATGAGCAGCGGGCCCTGGCTTGGAATGTTCCGCAGGTCGTCGCTGGCCACCTTGAAGCCCACGGCCAATTCGTCCAGGGCGCGCACGAGAAAGTCCGGGCTGCCCTCGGGGCTGGTCGGCCTGGCGTTGGCCTGGGCGTACATGGTGTTGAGGGTGCCCAGGCGCAGGATCTTCTTCAGGGGCTTGTGCAGGGCGGAAATGAGGGCGGACTTGAACGGGGCGCCGGTGGCGGGCGGGAGCTGGAACGGGCCTTCGTCTTGGAGCGTGGTCTTGCGCATGTGTTCCCCTTTGCTGCTGGTTCGCGGCTCAAACATGGGGTCGCCGGGGAAGCGGAGACGCGGTGCGTCCGCGTCCCGAATGCGCAAGACCATAGCCCTGGCCGCCAGGCCATGTGTGACCCCACTGTGACAACGGGGTAAAAGTCGCGCGTGCGGATTTCGTGGCGCACGCGCCAGGCGCTGCGCGGGGCGGGGAACATCCGGCTTGGTGTTCGCCGCTCAAGGTCCGGACGGCACTCGCCAAAGCCCCCAGACTGCCGCTGGCCTGCCTGTGGCCAAGTCAGAACGTGGGGCTTCCTGTTTCCGTCGGGAAATAGCCCCCTGCCCTTCTGCTCCGGGAGTGCGTTGCCGCGCCCTGCCACGGGTCAGCCAAGAGCCCTTCCAGCCGCAGAAACGTTCCTGCCAGGGGTCGCATTTCCTGGCTAACCACCTTGCGCAGCCCGGCGCAGCTCTACGCCGCGCACTGTTTTTCCGGCTGCAACGGGTGGATTCCGGCCCGGACCAGCCGGTTTGGCCCTGCTTGGGTCTGGATCAGCTCGTCGGACCTTCCTGCGGCCTGTTGCCAGAAGATCAGCCCAGGTCAATGACTCTGGAAATTATCGTGATTTTCTCTAGTACTTTCGCGGGGTATTTTGAGCCATTCCGGCCCGGTGGACTGCCGGTGGACAATTCGGCAGGCAATTCGATGGACTGCCAGACGGTCAGTTCAAAAGCCAGTTCGACGGACAATTTGACAGTCAAACCTTGCCGACCACAGCACAGGCCAGCCGTCCGAAAGTGCTACGGCAGTGAATAATTCCCACGCCGGAAACGAAAATCCGTGCGGTCGAAAAGTGTCAGCAGGGGGCAGCGCAGGGCTCACGCATGGGAATCGACAGCATGGCGGCGGCTCGACCGAGTAACGTTCAGGGCCGCAAAGGGTGCATTCCCACAGGTGGCCTGATTCTGGCGGATCAGAGCGGGGGGATTCCAACGGATACGTGTGGATACGGCGGATGGATGACGCCGCCAGCCTGACACCTGTGGGTAAAGAAAAACACACAGGCGGCGGCGCAGCCTGGACCGGGTGCCTGTTCAAGAACGGCAAAAGGGCTGCCCCAGGTTCGACCTGAAACAGCCCTTTCGGCGTGTGCCGTGAATCCGGGCAGGCCCCCTGCTTTACTTGTAGTTGAAGCGCACCATGCTGCGCGGCTCCTCGGCCAGGCCGCGCGCGTCGATGAAGTGGGTGGAGCAGCTGATGCACGGGTCGTAGGCCCGCACGAGCATGGACAGCCTAAGCTCCATCTCCTTTTCCGTCAGGCCGGAGAGCAGGGGCACCAGCGCGTCCAGGTCCTTCTGAATGTTGCCGTGGTTCTGGTTGGTGGGGATGACGCAGTCGGCCTGGAAGATGCGGCCATGCTCGTCGTACTCGTAGGAGTGGAAGAGAATCCCACGCGGCACCTCCACAGCGCCCACGCCCCGCCCGGCGGCGATGCTGGCCTTGGCCGGGGCCTCGTCGCGGATGCCTCGGGCGAGCAGCTCGTCCACCATCTGCAGGGAGTCCTCCACCGTGTGCACGCACTCCACCAGCTGGGCGATGGTGATCATGTAAGGATTGGTGCAGCCCTTGACCAGGCCGAGCTTCTTGGCGGCGGCGGCGGCCTTGGGCAGCAGATGCTCGGCGTTCAGGTTGAAGCGCGCCAGGGCGCCCACCATGTACGACTCGTCCTGGTTCTTGGTCCACTTGGCCGTGGAGGTCGGGATCAGGTATTCGCGGGTGATGTTGCGGTACTGGCGCACGGGCCTGCGCTCGTCCTTGCTGGAGCCGATCTCGCCCCAGTACATGGCGTACTCCGAGGGGGAAACCAGGCCGATGTACTCGGTCGGGCGGTCGAACTTCGGGAACTTGTCGATGATGCTGGCGAAGAGGTCCACAGCGAAGTCCAGGTTGGGCAGGCTGGCCTTGAGCATGGTGCGCAGGGCTTCCAGCTGCTCGGTTGACGGGAACATCGTGAACCCGCCGGGGGTCATGCGCTGGGGGTGCGTGGTGCGGCCGCAGATGAGGCGGCTGAACTCGTTGCTCACCCTGCGGGCGGCGATGAACTGGAGCACCGCGTCCTTGTGCGTGGCGGCAAGCGGCAGGATGGAGTCCACGCCCATCAAGTCCGGCAGCACCAGGTAGGCGATGTGCAGCAGGTGGCTTTGCAGGTTCTCGGCGTGCAGGGCCAAGCGGCGCAGGATGTGCGTCTGATCGCTGACGTTGATGTTCAGCGCGTCCTCCGTGGCCTGCAGGCTGCACAGCTGGTGGCCGATGGCGCAGATGCCGCAGATGCGCGAGACGATGTGGTGCACGTCCTTGTAGTCACGGCCAATGAGCATGGCCTCGAAGAAGCGCGGGGCCTCGGGCACCTCCCAGCGGCAGGTGCTTACCCTGCCGTCGGCCTCCACGTCGACCACGATGTTGCCGTGGCCCTCCACGCGGGTCAGGTAGTGCACGTGGACCTTTTTGGGTCCGCTCACCGCCTTTTCCGGCACGGAGACGGGCGTGGCTGGCGTCCCCTTCGGGGCGTTGTGGGTCTTGGCGGCGTTCTTGGCGGGTTCGGTCTTGGCCATGATCCTATCCTCTCGGCGGCCCGGATGCGGGCCGGTCGGCTTCTATTCTGCCACAGGGGCGGCTACAGGGCGGCGCCGGTGTCTCCCAGGAAGAAGCGCAGCAGATCCTGGGTGGCCTTGCGGTCCGATCCGGCGCGGTCCATGACGATGCGGGCGGCGTCGAGGTTGGCCCCGGGCACCAGTCCCCGGCAGCCCCAGCAGTGCGCGCCCTCGGTCACGCAGGCGGCCTTGCAGCCGGCCCGGGTGATGATCCCCAGGCACATCTTGCCCATCTCATAGCGGCAGACATTGCCCGCCTGCTTGCACTCCACGCACACCGGGAAGTCCGGAATCCAGGGCGCGCGGCCCTGGAGCAGCTCCTTGGTGATGCGCGCGAACTCCACGGGATCGATGGGGCAGCCGGGCACCTCGGCGTCGACCTTGACCACGCTTTTCAGCGGGCGGGCGGCGTAGGTGGGAAACCAGCGGGCGCTCCCGCCATATACTTCCTCGCGGTAAACGTTCTCGGCCATGAAGTTCTTGAGACAGTTGATGCCGCCGATGGCCGCGCAGGCCCCCAGGGCCACGAGCACCTTGGCGTTCTTGCGGATCTCCTTCAGGCGGACCTCGTCCTCGGCCCTGGTGATGGAGCCCTCGACAAAGGCCACGTCGTAGTCGTCGGAATGGCCGGTGACCACCTCGCGGAAGCTCACCACCTCCACATGCCCCAGGATGTCGAGCAGGCGCTCCTCAAGGTTGGCGATCTGGAGCTGGTCGCCCTCGCAGCCAGCGAAGTCGAAGAAGGCGATTTTCGGTTTGGCCATGATGTCCCCTCCCCGCCAGCGCGCCTAGATGGCTTCCTGGTAGGCTTCGATGTCCGTGTAGCAGAACACGGGGCCGTCGATGCAGGCGTTCAGTTCATTGATCTGGCAGTGTCCGCACTTGCCCAGGCCGCACTTCATCTTGCGCTCCAGCGAGACGAAGATCTGCTCCGAGGCGATGCCCTTCTTGCGGCACTCGGCAATGACGAAGCGGTACATGATCGGGGGGCCGACCATGGCCACGTAGGTGTTGCCCGGGTCCATCTCGGCCTTGGGCAACAGCGTGGTGATGACGCCGACATTGCCCTGCCAGGTGCTGTCAGGCACGTCCACGGTCTCCATGACCTCCACGTCGCCGCTTTTGGCCAGGTCGGCGATCTCGTCCACAAAGATGCGTTCCTTGGGGTCGCGGGTGCCGACCATGAGCACGATGCGGCCGAACTCGTCGCGGTGGCGCAACTGGTAGAACAGAAGCGAACGCAGCGGGATGTAGCCCAGGCCGCCAGCCACGATGAGCACATCCTTGCCCACGAACTTCATGACCGGGAACGAGGAGCCGTACGGTCCGCGGATGCCGACCTTGGCGCCGGGCTCCAGGGCATGCAGGGCGCTTGTCACAGCGCCGATGCGCCGCACCGCGATCTCAAAGGTGATATTGGTGCGCCGGGGCGGGGAGCTGATGGAGAACGGGGCCTCGCCGATGCCGTAGATGGACAGGTTCACGAACTGGCCGGGCTTGTGCGCCAGCGGCTTGCCGTTGTCCTGCTCAAAGGTGAAACGGGTGACGAAGTCCGACAGCGGGGTCTTCTCCACCAGCGTGACCGGACGCGGCACGTACGGCGAGAAGAGTTTAGTA
The DNA here is from genome assembly GCA_903843965.1 of uncultured delta proteobacterium. Classification (GTDB taxonomy): domain Bacteria; phylum Desulfobacterota; class Desulfovibrionia; order Desulfovibrionales; family Desulfovibrionaceae; genus Humidesulfovibrio. The sequence continues at coordinate 88,285 of CAIMRY010000015.1, read as the reverse complement.
TTCATGGGCGGTCTCCTCCCACAATTCGTTGAACACCTTGAGCGGGTTGGCGATGCCTGCGGTGCAGGCGCGCACGCAGCGTCCGCAGCCCACGCAGCCCAGTTCGCCGATCTTGTCGTAGATGTATTTGCCCTTGCGGAAGTACCGGTGGCGGTAGCGGTCCTGGGCCTTGGGCCGGAAGTTGTGGTTTCCCGCAACCTTGGCGAAGCCTTCGAGCATGCAGCCGTCCCACTCGCGGGAGCGCACACCGGTTTCCAGCTTGTCGTCGGTTTCTTCACGGATGTCGAAGCAGTAGCAGGTGGGGCAGACCAGGTTGCACGAGCCGCAGGCCAGGCACATCTGCGAATAGCGCCGCCACAGGGGCGAATCCCAGCATTTGGCCAAAAGGCGCGGGGTCTCTTCCCAGTTGTAGCGCAGGGCGTTCTTGCGGGCCTTGGCCAGCACGCGGGCCTTGGCCCGACGCGCGCCTTCCTTGTCGCCTGCGGTGGAGGCCAGAAGCGCTCCGTTCATGCCCAGCAGCTCCTCGCCCCGGACCGAGCCCACCTCGACCGTGAAGGCGGCCGGGCCGATCTTGGTCCAGTAGAGGTCATAGCCGTGGGCCACGCTGGCCGCGCCCACGCTGGCCCAGAAGGCCGCAGGCGAAACGGTCAGCGGCTCAAAGGCCATGACCACCGTGGCTTCCCGGCGGCGAATATAATTCTGGTCCGGGCTGCCGCCCTCCATGAGCTGGTCCAGCTGGTTCAGGGCCTTCACGTCATAGGGGTGCACGCCGAAGAGGATCTGCTTCGGGGCCTCAAACACCGGCTGGGCCTCGCAGGTGCGGCGGTCGTAGGTGATGAGGGCCTCATGCGGCGGCATGACGAATCGCTTGGCTGAGTTGTAGGCTACATCGTAGTCCCAGGCGATCTCCAGGTCCTTTTTCCAGGGCACAAGGTCGTAAAACCCCTCGCGCAGCTTTGCCGGGACGTGGAGGGCATAGAGCTTGCTCCACTTCTCGAACAACCCAGGCAGCTGCTCCTTGTAGACGGTGTACGTCGTCATGTTTCCCCTCCGGGATCGGATGCGGTGACTCTGCTCCTTTGGAGGCTATGAACAAAAACCCAAGGAAGCGCAACCCATGTTCAAAAATGCACATGGTTTTCTTGGATAAAAAAGGAAGCGCCCCGAATGGAACGCCCCCTGACGAAAAAACATTGCCGAACGATCTTCAGCAGATATCGGCCAGCCAGGCCCGCAGGGTTTTTATCTGCCCAGCCACGGACACAGGCCCGGTGCCGCCGGGCAGATTCCGGCGCGCCACCGCCGCCGCAAACTCCAGCACGGCGAAAACATCCTGCTCCACCAGGGGCGAAAACGCGCGCAAATCCTCCAGGCTCAAGTCCTCCAGGCCCCTGCCCCGGCTCTCGGCCAGGGTCACGGCGGCCCCGGCGGCGTGGTGCGCCTCGCGGAAGGGCAGACCCTTGGCCGCCAGGTAGTCGGCCAGCTCCGTGGCGTTGAGAAAGCCCCTGGAAAGCGCCCGGCGCATGGCCTCGGGCACGAACTCCAGGGCCGCCAGCATGTCGGCCATGATGGCCACGGACGAGGTAACCGTTTTGTCCGCGTCGAAAAACGGCTCCTTGTCCTCCTGCATGTCGCGGTTGTAGGTCAGCGGCAGGCCCTTCATGATCGTCAGCAGCGTGGTCAACGCGCCGTACACCCGGCCCGTCTTGCCGCGCATCAGCTCGCACACGTCCGGATTCTTCTTCTGCGGCATGATCGACGAGCCCGTGGAATAGGCGTCGGGCAGGCGCACGTAGCCGAAGTTCGGGTTGGCCCAGAGGATCAGCTCCTCACACAGGCGGCTTAAATGCATCATGACGACGCTGCCGCAGAACAGGGCCTCCAGGGCGAAATCGCGGTCGGACACGGCGTCCATGCTGTTGGCGAAGGTGGCGGGAAAGCCCACGGCCTGGGCCACCTGGGCCGGGCTGATGGGATACGTGGTGCCGGCCAGCGCCGCTGCGCCCAGGGGCGAAACGCGCACGCGCTTCAGGCAATCCTGCAGGCGCTCAAAGTCGCGCCGGAACATCGTCGCGTAGGCCAACAGGTGCTGGGCCAGGCTCACGGGCTGTGCGGGCTGCAAATGCGTGCAGCCGGGCAAAAGGGTCTGCGCGTGCTCCTCGGCCCGTGTGCAGAGCACCTCCACCAGCCGCGCCAGCTCCGCGCCCCACACCTCCAGCCGGGCCGCCACATGCAGCCGGAAATCCAGCGCCACCTGGTCGTTGCGGCTGCGCGCGGTGTGCAGCTTGCCGCCCACCGGCCCGACGATCTCGGTCAACCGGCGCTCGGTGTTCATGTGCACGTCTTCCAACTCGCGCTTCCAGACGAAGGTCCCGGCCTCAATCTCGGCCAGCACCTGGTCCAGCCCGGCGCAAATGACTTCCGCCTCGTCCGCGCCGATGATCCCGGCAGCCCCAAGCATGGCCGCGTGGGCCTTGGAGCCCGCAATGTCCTCGCGGTACAGCGCCCGGTCAAAACTCATCGACTGGGTGTACTGCTCAACCGACGCCGCAGCGGCCCCGGCAAAACGTCCGCCCCACATCTTCTTGGTCATGGTACTGCCCTCCCGGCATTTGCACGGCGTCTCTGGGTGAGGCTTCGCCTCCCCCAGGATGCATCTGGCAAGGGGCTCTGCCCCTTGCTATTTCCCCGCCATCCTGCCTTTCAAACGCAGGCCCACGAGCTTGATAAACCCAGCGGCGTCGGCCTGATCGTAGACCGCGTCCTCCTCGAAGGTGGCCAGGTCCATGCGGTACATGGAGAACGGCGACTTGCGGCCCACGGGCACGCAGTTGCCCTTGTAGAGCTTCAGGCGCACGGTGCCGGTGACCTTTTCCTGGGTCTTGTCCACCAGGGTTTGCAAGGCCTCGCGCTCGGGCGCGAACCAGTAGCCGTAGTAGACCATCTCGGCGTAGCGCGGGATGAGCGAGTCGCGCAGGTGCATGACCTCGCGGTCCAGGCACAGGCCCTCCAGGTCGCGCTTGGCTATGTGCAGCACGGTTCCGCCGGGCGTCTCGTACACCCCGCGCGACTTCATGCCCACGAAGCGGTTTTCGACCATATCGACGCGGCCGATGCCATGCCGCCCGGCGATGGCGTTCAGGGTCAGCACCATCTGGGCCGGAGACAGGGGTTTGCCGTTCAGGGCCACAGGGTCCCCGGCCTCGAAGTCGAGGGTGATCTCCTCGGCCTTGTCCGGGGCCTGCTCGATGGGCGTGCAGTAGCGGTGGCAGCCGGGGTCCGGCGCGTTCCAGGGGTCCTCCAGCTCGCCGCCCTCAAAGGACACGTGCAGCAGGTTGGCGTCCTGGCTCCAGGGGTTCTTCTTGGTCACGGGCACGGGGATGCCGTGCTGCTCGGCGTAGTTCACCAGGTCCGTGCGCGACTTCATGTCCCAGTCGCGCCAGGGCGCTATTGTCTTCAGTTTCGGCGCCAGCGCCATGGTGGCAAGTTCAAAGCGCACCTGGTCGTTGCCCTTGCCCGTGGCGCCGTGGGCCACGGCCTGCGCGCCCTCGGCCAGCGCGATCTCGCACATGCGCTTGGCGATGAGCGGCCGGGCGATGGAGGTGCCGAGCAGATACCGGCCCTCATACAGGGCGGCGGCGCGCAGCATGGGAAACACGAAGTCCTTGGCGTATTCCTCGCGGATGTCCTCGACGTAGGCCTTGGTCGCGCCAGTGGACAGCGCCTTGGCCTCCACGCCGTCGAGTTCTTCGCCCTGGCCCAGGTCGGCGGTGAAGGTGACGACCTCGCAGTCGTAGGTGTTCTTGATCCACTTGAGGATGATGGAGGTGTCGAGCCCGCCGGAATAGGCCAGGACGACTTTCTTGATGGAACTCATGCGTCTGCTCCGTGTTCGTGAAGGTAAGTTACAGGGCCTCGAAAACCCATTCCAGGATGGCCTTCTGCATGTGCAGGCGGTTTTCGGCCTCGTCGAAGATCATGTCCGCGTTCCGCTCGAAAACCTCGTCGGAGATCTCCTCGCCCCGGTGGGCGGGCAGGCAGTGCATGACCTTGCAGCCGGGCCGCGCCAGCTTCAGCAGCGCGTCGTTCAGCTGGTAGCCTTCAAAGGCCGCCTCGCGCCGCAGCTGCTCCGCCTCCTGGCCCATGGAGGCCCAGACGTCGGTGTTCAGGTAATGCGCGCCGCGCGCGGCCAGTTCCGGATCCTCGGTGAGCACGATTCGCGCGCCCTCTTCCCTGGCCCGAGCCAGGATGGTGAGGTCCGGGGTGTAGCCCGAGGGGCAGGCCAGGGTCAGCTCGAAGCCGAAGCGCGCCGCGGCCTCGATCCAAGAGTGGGCCATGTTGTTGCCGTCGCCGATCCAGCCCACCTTGAGGGCGCAGAGGTCCGGGGTGCGCTCGTACATGGTCAAAACGTCGCTCATGACCTGGCAGGGGTGGTGCTCGTCGGTGAGCGCGTTGACCACCGGGATTGTGCCCCACTGGACCAGCGTGTCCAGCTTTTCCTGGCCGAAGGTGCGCACCACCAGGGCGTCGGCGTAGCGCGAGAGCACGCGCGCCGTGTCTTTGAGCGGCTCGTTGCGGCCCAGCTGGGACTCGCCCGGGGTCAAAAACACGGTGCTGCCGCCCAGGTGGCGCACGGCCACCTCAAAGGACACGCGGGTGCGCGTGGAGGCCTTCTCAAAGATCAGGATGACGGTCTTGCCGTCCAGCAGTTTGCTGCGGACGCCTCCGTCCTTCAGGGCCTTGGCCCGGGTCAGCACCTTGAAGGCGTCGGCCTTGGGCATGTCCAGGATGTTCAGGAAATGTCTGGCCATGGGAGCTCTCCTCGCAAAAAACCTGACGGCTTTCGTTAAAAACGGTATTTTGCCCAACCGCGCCGGGATTGTAAAGAGGCGGCAGGAACTGGGCCGGGCCGCCGTCCGGGCCGGGTAACGGGCCGGGTAACGAGCCGGGTAACAGGCCGCTCTTCGGGCGAATGGCCGGGCGAGTGGCCCAATAATCAGGCCGGGGCAGGAGCTTCCGGGCAGGCCGCAGCCACGGCCACATCCGTCAGGGCCTCCATGTCCGGGCCGTGGTCGTGCCCGGCCAGATGCAGGATGCCGTGGGCCAAGAGCCGCGCCAGGTGCCTGCGCGGGTTTTGCCCATAGAGGTAGGCCTCACGCGAGAGCGTGTCCACGGAAAGGTACAGCGCGCCAAGGCTCTGCGGGCGCTTGGGGTCGGCCTCGGGAAAGCTCAGGATGTTGGTGGGGCCCTGGCAGCCCAGGTGCTCGGCGTTGAGCAGCGCCATGGCCGGGTCGTCGAGCAGCGTCAGCGACAGCTGCGCGCCGGTCAGGTCCAGGGCGGCCAGGAGCGTTCCGACAAGGCCGCCAAGCTCCCGCCGGGACAGCGGGAAGCGCGGGTTCAGGCGCAGGCCTGGAGCGGTCTTGATGACCAGGCCTGTGCTCACGCCTTGGCCTTTTTGCGGCCCTGGTCATACCGGTCATAGGCCTGCACGATGCGGCCCACCAGCGGGTGGCGGATGACGTCCTCCTCGTGGAACTGCACAAAGCCGATGCCCTTGACCCCGGCCAGAATGCCGCGCGCCTCCACCAGGCCGGAGCGGGTCTGGGTCGGCAGGTCGATCTGGGTCACGTCGCCGGTGACCACGCAGCGCGAGCCGAAGCCCAGACGCGTGAGGAACATCTTCATCTGCTCGGGCGTGGTGTTCTGGGCTTCGTCCAGGATCACGAAGGCGTCGTTCAAGGTGCGGCCACGCATGAAGGCCAGCGGCGCGACCTCGATGACCCCGGTGGCCAGCATGTCCTGCACGCGGGCGAAGTCCAGCATGTCGTGCAAAGCGTCGTACAGCGGGCGCAGGTAGGGGTTGACCTTCTCGGCCAGGTCGCCGGGGAGGAAGCCCAATTTCTCTCCGGCCTCAACTGCGGGGCGGGCCAGCACGATGCGCTTGACCTCGCGCTTCATGAGCGCGGAAACGGCCAGGGCCACAGCCAGATAGGTCTTGCCCGTGCCTGCCGGGCCGATGGCGAAGACCAGGTCGTTCTCGCGGATGGCCGAGAGGTAGTCGCGCTGGCTGATGGTCTTGGGCGCGATGGTCTTGCGCGGGGAGGCCACGTACACCGTGTCCTGGAAGATGCGCCGGATGTCCGAGCCGGGCTCGCGCAGGAGGATGCGCCAGGCGCAGTCCACATCCTGCGGGTGCACGCTCTTGCCCTCCTGGAGCAGGCCGTAGAGCTGGGTCAGCACGCTGGCGGCCAGGTCCACGGCCTCTGCCGGGCCGGAGAGCGTGGCGGCGGACCCGCGCGTGTCGATGAGCACGCCGGTCTTGTCGGCCAGAAGGGCTAGGTTGCCCGCCTGCGGGCCGAAGAGCTTGTTGGCCAGCTCGGAATCCTTGAACTCCAGCCTGCGGCTGGCGGCGTCGAGTTCTGCCATGTGCTGCGCGTCCTCCTTGGGCGATTGCGTCTGCACTGCGCTACCGCAATCCGCAATGGGCCGCAAGGCCGCGCGTCACGCATCAATTGGCCGCATCAACGGACCGCATCAGTGGGCCGCATCAGTGGGACGCAACACCCTCGGCGCAGGCATCATGGGCGTGGCGGGAAGTGAACAACGCGCGCAGGATCAGCACGGCGAGCAGCGCCGACGAGCCGAGCTCGATCCAGGCGGGCAGGGCTTCGGCCACACCGCCCAGCACGGCGTGGATGTCGAAGCCCAGGGCCGCGTAGATGCGGTTGGCCACGAGCCCGAAGGCCAGGGAGCAGCCCACGATGGAGGCCACGTAGACCCCGGTGAGGGCCGGGCCAAAGGTCCGGGCCATGACCGTGATGGTGGTGGCGTTGGTGGCCGGGCCGGTGAGCAGGAACACCAGCGCCGCGCCGGGCGAAAGGCCCTTCAGGAGCAGCGAGGCCGCGATGGGCGTGGAGCTGGACGCGCAGACATACATGGGCACGCCGATGACAAGCATGGCCAGCATGGAGGTGACTTCGCCGCCCGGCAGATCGACAAACAGCGTCGGCGGCAGAAAGGCCCCAATGGCTCCGGCCGCCAGCACGCCGAGGACCAGCCACAGGCCCACGTCGGCCAGCATCTCGCCAAAGGCGTGGCCCAGGCCGTCGCGCAGGCGGTCAGCCAGACGGGAACGACCGGCTGGGCATTCCGCAACGCCCGGTGCGGTCGTGGCGCACCCGTCCGAGCCGCCACGCGGGCAGCAGCCCGAGGCGCAGCCTGCGGCCTCAGTCCCGTTGACCGGCTGCAGCGCCGGGATGGAGCGCTCCGGCAACAGGTTCGCCGCCAGCCCGGCCACAAGGGCCGTGAGCACGGCGGAGATGGGCCGCAGCGCGGTCATCAGCGGGTCGATGAGGGCATAGGTCACGGCCAGGGAGTCCACGCCGGTCTCCGGGGTGGCGATCATGAAGGCCGTGGTGGCCCCGGCCCCGGCCCCCTGACGGCGCAGGCCCATGGCCGCAGGCAGCACCCCGCAGGAGCACAGCGGCAGCGGCGCGCCCAGAAGCGCCCCCTTGAGCACCGAGACGAAGCCCCGGCCCCCGAAGTGCCGCACCAGGAGGTCTGCGGGCGCCAGGGCCTTGAGCAGGCCGGCGACGAAAAATCCGAACAGCAGGAACGGCGCGGCCTGGCGAAACACATGCCAGCTTTCGGCCAAGAATCGCAGCAGGGAATCCATGGAGCGTCCTTTCGTTTACGTACAAACAATTGCACACTTGTTCATGCATCAAACCAAAAAAAGAGCCTCTACCGTTCCAAAACGTGCTCCAGGCCCTGGGCGAACAGCTGGCGCACATGCTCGTCGTCCAGGGTGTAGAAGACGTTCTTGCCCTCCTTGCGGGCCTTGACCAGCTTGGCCGTGCGCAAAAGCCTGAGCTGGTGCGACACCGCCGAGGAGGTGGCTCCGAGCACGGCGGAGATGTCGCACACGCACAGCTCGCCCTGGCTCAAAGCATGCAGGATGAGCACCCTTGTGCGGTCGCCCAGCAGGCCGAAGATCTCGGCCAGGCCCTCCGCCGCCCTGTCGTCAAGCATGGCCCCGCGCACCCGCTCGATGCGGTCCTGGTGCAGGCACTGCTTCTCGCAAACATCCAGTTCGGTCGCGTTATTCATATGAACATGTGCTCACTTGTTTGCAATGTATGCGCCTTGCCCTGCCCTGTCAAGGCCTGGGCCCCTGGGGCGAGGATTGCGCAAGCTACTGATTCTCCGTCGCTTTCGTCAAAAGCGTGACATTGCTTTTGGTGAAGAAGCCGTCAAAGCCCTGGTAGCGTTTGATGTACTCGTTGACGATGAGCGTGTTCGGCAGCGGACGGCTGAAGGTCTGGCGCAGGCCCTCCTCGGGCGAGCCCACCAGCTCCACCAAAAATTCCATGCCCGAGGCCTTGAGCCCGGCAAAGGTCTCCTCGATGCGCTCGGTGCAAAAGGCCAGGTGGTGGATGCGCCGCCCGTAGTTCTCGATGAACTTCTCGGTGGGGCCGGGCTGGCCGCCCGCCGCGTCGCCCAGGCCGGAGGTGATGACCATGGCGTACGCCTCGCCCGGCAGGCGCGCCACGTTGGTGATGGAGTTCAGGTTGTCCACGTACACGGACATGGCGTAGTCGTAGCTGGTGAGCTCCAGGAACTCCACGATGGCGTCGTCGCGCTCCCGCGCGCGCACCCGCACCGAGGCGTGGTCGAACACGCCGATGTTGCGCAGATGCGCCTTGTCCGGCTTGGGCAGGGACCAGTCGGCCTGGCGGAAGTATCCGCCCTGGTATTGCCGCCCGGCCTCAAGCCACTGCACGAAGCCGTAGGACAGGGCGCTGTGGGCCGAGGGCTCGGTCTGGATGAACAAACTGGCCGCCGAGCGCAGCACCTCCGGGCTCATGAAGCGCACGCCGCGCGCCTTCTGGATCGCCACAAAGCGCACCAGGTCATGGCAGAGGAAAACCATGGTCTCGACCCTGGTGTGCGGCAGGTGCGCGGACTTCGGCCCTGTGGGCTCGGCGTCGAAGGGGTTCGGGCCGCACGCGCGCGCGTGCAGCAGAAAGTCCGCCGAGCCGGGCAACTCAAGCACGCAGGCCGGACCGCCCGGACTGTCCAGCGCGGCGCCGAAATAGTAGCCGGTGGTGTCCAGGAATTCCGCTGCGGCGGATTTCAAACGGTCGGGCTCCACGCCCAGGATCACCGTCTCCAGGCCGGCCACCAGCCCCTCCAGGCCAAGGCTTTTCCGCTCATGCAAAACCTGTTCGACCCGGATCAGCAGCACACTGTCATCATTGCGGAAATCTGAGGTCATGGAGTTCCTCTCTGCTTCCAGATGTATTTTCGCATCCTGCACTTTCGCATCCCAAGGGAAGAACAGTCAAGCCGACAAACCTTCCAGTCGGGCATTGACTTTATTCTTGAGTGTTAATATATCTCATAGCTAGTATCAGTGGAGCAACATTAGCACAAACATTACATTAGGATAAACCAGCATGGCCATCTCGCAGGACTTGCCCGGCGATTTTTCCGGACAGTTGAACGCACTCATCGAACGCTCGACCACCACCTGCTTCCTGAACAAGGTGCAGTGGGAGCATCTTGCCAAGGAATGCGGCGACGAGATCTATGCCGAGGCCCTGTACCGCTTAAGCCGCCTGGAGCTTACCCCGGCCGAGGCCAGGGACACGGTGCAGGCCATCCTCCAGCACCAGGACGGCCTCTGCCAGGCCCTAGGCCGCACGGTCAGCCTGGTCACGGCCATGTGCGACTATTTCATGCAGGTCAACCCCATGCTGCGCGAACCCGTGCTGGTGGAGGTGAACCTGCTGCGCCAGCGGGAGGAGAACGCGTACAAGGACGAGCTCACCGGCCTGTTCAACCGCCGCTCCTTCAACCAGGAAATCCCCAGGGAAATGGAGCGCTTCCGGCGCTTCGGGCATCCCTTCACCCTGCTCATGCTCGACCTGGACCACTTCAAGGACTTCAACGACACCTACGGCCACTCCGCCGGCGACCAGGCCCTGCGCGACATCGCCCAGATCCTGGGCGAAACAGCGCGCCTGCTGGACAGCGTGGTGCGCTACGGCGGCGAGGAATTCGCCGTGATCCTGCCCCAGACCACCAGGGAAGAGGCCGTGGGCGTGGCCGAGCGCATCCGCCAGGCCGTGCAGCGGCACAGCATCAACTTTGCCGGGCAGCAGCTGCCCGCCATCACCGTGAGCATCGGCCTGGCCTGTTTCCCCAACGACGCCCTGGACATGGCCTCCCTGGTCCAGCGGGCCGACCAGGCCCTGTACCAGGCCAAGGTCACGCGCAACTGCGTGCGGCCCTTCAGCGACCACCAGCGCACCCACACGCGCTACACCCTGTCCGACCCGCTCCCGCTGCGGCTGAGCAACAAGACCGACGAGATCTTCGCCGTGGCCCGGGACATCAGCTTCGGCGGCCTCTTGTGCGACTCGGACAAGCCCGTGGCCCGGACCAGCGCCATCGACCTCGTGCTCACGGACAGCGTCCTGGGCATCCGCCTGCCCGTCAAGGCCCAGGTCAACCGCGTCCAGGCGATCGGCGACGGCAGCTACCAGTTGGGCCTGTCGTTCCAGCTGCCCGACGAGGACGACCAGAAGACCCTGCTGGCCCTCATCGAAGGCCGCACCCAGCCCGTAGGCTACTGCTTCCGCGCGGAAAACCGGCCCGGAGCCTGCTCGTAAACCCCGGTCGCCTTGCCCCAGACGCACCACTGAACTGCCTGGCTGACCTGGCCTGATTCAATGCAGCCGCAGCCCCGGCGTTTGCCGATCCTTTTGCTTGGCCCGCCGCAACAGGCTTTGCCCGGAGCTTGCGCCAGCCCTTGCAAAAGGCCTCCGTGCGCCTGAATTTCTTCGGCCTCCAGGCTCAGACGCCGGGCAGCATGCCCTGGAGCTCCCGCAGGCGGCGCTCCATGTCGCGCTCCAGCAGCGCCTCGCCGCGCTGGCACAAGGCCGCCAGATCGCCCGCCGCGTGCTTGGTCAAGAGTTTGTGCGTGTTGGCCGTGGCGTTGCCGATCTCGGCCGCGCTGCGCTCGGCCAGCTGGCCGCTGCTGCGCTTGTGGCCCACGGCCAGGTGCCCCTGGTACACCGCATGCCCGCCGCCCAGAAACAGCCGCAGGTCGCGCTCCAGGTCGTCGTACTGCGAGGGCGAGAAGCGGATGTCAAACCCGCCGGTGCGCTCGATGTCCGCCGTGCGCAGCAGGTGGCAGCAGCCGGTGACGCTGACGCATGGCCGCAGGTACGTGAACTGGCCCAGGTCCGGCTGGCCCTGGTGCAGGCTGGCCAGGGAGATGGACAGGGAGATGGACTGACCGCCCTGGGCGTCCGGGCTGGCGGCCTGCGGCGTGTAGTCCACGCTCTGGACCACCAGCGGATTGGCCGCGTCCACCACCCGGCAGCCCCAGACCGACGCCTCGGGAAAGCGCGCCGCCGCCGCGCCCAGCCGCCCCAGCCAATCCACGGGCAGGGTCACGTCATCGTCGAGAAAGACCAGAAAGTCGCACGCGCGCACCTCGGGCAGGGACAACAGCCAGTTGCGCGCCGCCGGGGCGCCGATGTTCACGGGCAGGCGCAGCACGCTCATGGCCGCGCCCAGCCGGGTCTGCCAGCTGTCGAGCACCTGGGGCGTGGCGTCGCTGCTGCCGTTGTCCAGCACCCACAGCCGCGCACCGTTCGGGTCTGACACGGCCCCAAGGTCAGAAGCCGCGAGTGACGCCATGGTCTCGTCCAGCTCGCGAGCCTTGTTCCAGGTATATAGCAAAACAGCCACGCCGCCGGGCACGGGCAGAACCTCGCCCGCCGCGCCGCTCACGAGGTCGGACAGGCGCAGGACCTCGCTGCCGCGCCAGGGCGCGCGGGCCACGCTCGCAGCCAACACGTCCACGGCCTCGGCCTCGCGGCCCAGGCGCAGCAGGCACTCGGCGCGCACAAGCGGGCTGCCCCCGGGAAAGAACGCGCCCAGCCCGTCCAACTCCGCCAGGGCCGCCGCCGCATCGCCGCGCGCCAGCAGGGCCTGGGCCTGGGCCTGCAGGCGCACGGGCGTCAGGGTCCGGGGCCAGGACTCGGGCCGCAGGGCCTCGTCGACCAGGGCCCAGTCCGCGCGGGGCCAGGCCAGGGCCCAGGCCTCGGCCTTCCAAAACAGGTTCCTGGGCTCGGCCTGCTGGCGCTCGCACAGCATCGCCCGGCGCTGGTCCCAATGCCCCGGGCCGCCGGGCAGGGCCCGCCAGGGGTCGGCTGCTGCTGGCGGCCGCCAGAAGTTGGCATGGGCCTTCAGGGTGTCGGCGCAGTTTTCCGGCAGCCGGGGCCAGCCGGGCCAGGGCTGGCCGGAGCAGAGCTGCGCCAAGTCGCCGTCCAGGGGGCTGGCGGCCCAGGCCGAGACAAGCAGGTCCTGGACCAGCGCGGCCAGGCGGGCGCGGCTGGCGGGCGCGGCCCCGGCGGCCAGGGACAGCAGCTCCGCCGACAGCCCCGTCAGATGGTCCCGCCCCACGGACCCGCGCGCCAGGGCCCGGCGGGCCGGGGCCGGCAGGGCGCTCCAGATGCTGTGGGCGCTGTGGGCGCTCTGGGCGGTTGTCTCCGTCACTCCGTCCTCCGGGCGCTTCGGCTGCTTCGACGGCTCAGGCCCCTGTTGCAGCAGCCTATTTCGCGGGCCTATTTCATGGGCCGAATGCGCGTCTCCACGCCGGGAACGTCCTTCAGCGCGACTGCCACCTTGGCCATGTCCGTGTCCGTGGTGTGGTAGGGGTACAGAATCCTCGGCTGGATCATCCGCGCCGCGTCCACGAGCATGTCGATTGTCATGGTGTAAGGCAGGTTCACGGGCAGGAAGGCCGCATCCACGCCCTTGACCACAGGGGCCGCCATTTCCGGGATGTTCTCGGTGTCGCCCGCGACGTACACGCGGGTCGAGCCGAAGTGCAGCACGTAGCCGTTGCCCTCGCCTCTGGGGTGGAAGGGCATGCCGGGCGAGCGCTGGTGCGCGATGTTGTACGCGGGCACGGCGTCCACGACGATTCCGGCCAGCTCCCTGCTGTCGCCGTTTTTCAGCACCACCGCGCCGTCCAGCGTGGCCGAGGCCTTGAGCGTGACGCCGATGACCGTGCCGGGCTTGCTCACGGCCTTGATGGCCGCAGGGTCCAGGTGGTCGCGGTGCTCGTGGGTCACGAGGACGAGGTCGGCCCTGGGCAGGACGGCGTAGTCGGCCTGGGTGCTCCAGGGGTCCACGTGGACCACCTTGCCCGCCCACTGGAACATCAGGGTGCCGTGGCCCAGGAAGGTGATGACGAGATCGCCATTGTCCGTGGGGATGGTGTCGGCCAATTTGACGGCCGGTTTGGCTGATTGGGCCGCCGCCAGGCTGGGCAGGCCCAGAACCAGAAGCAGGAGACTGGACACCCACAACATTGTGCGCATGGCTTTCCCCCTCGCAGGTTGAAGATTCTCCGGGCCGGTCGCCGGACGGTCATGCCCAGCAGCGGGCCAATGGCCGGTCAGCAGCCGGGCTGCCGCCGGACGCCAGGGCCAGGCGCGCGCCCTGACCTTGCTTCGTCCTGGTCGAATACCCCACTTGCCCCCGGCGCTCAAGAATAAAGGCCCACCCTGCGCACAGGATGGGCCTTTTGGAGTCTTGTCTTGGTCAGCCTCGGCTCCCCATGTGGGAAAGGCGAGGCGCAATGGAAGTCCTCGGCGGCTGCGCCTAGCGGGTCAGGTGCCGGTACTTGATGCGGTGCGGCTGGTCCGCCGCTGTGCCCAGGCGGGCCTTGCGGTCGGCCTCGTACTCGCTCCAGTTGCCGTCGAACAGGCTGACCTGGGAGTCGCCCTCAAAGGCCAGGATGTGCGTGGCGATGCGGTCCAGGAACCAGCGGTCGTGGCTGATGACCAGCACGCAGCCCGCGAAGTTCACCAGGGCGTCTTCCAGGGCGCGCATGGTGTTCACGTCGAGGTCGTTGGTCGGTTCGTCGAGCAGCAGGACGTTGGCGCCCTCTTTCAGCAGGGCCGCCAGATGCACGCGGTTTCTCTCCCCGCCGGAGAGCAGGCCGACCTTTTTCTGCTGGTCGCTGCCGGTGATGTTGAACTTGCCGATGTAGGCCCGGGCGTTCATCTCGCGGTTGCCCAGCTTGATGAAGTCGCTGCCGCCGGAAATGGCCTCGTACACGGTCTTGTCCGGGTCAAGGGAGCGGTCCTGGTCCACGTAGGCCAGCTTCACGGTCTCGCCGATCTTGAGCGTGCCCTCGTCCGGGGTCTCCTGGCCGGTGATCATGCGGAACAGCGTGGTCTTGCCCGCGCCGTTGGGGCCGATGATGCCGATGATGGCGCCGGGCGGCATGATGAAGCTGATGCCGTCCACGAGCACGTTGTCGCCAAAGGCCTTCTTGAGCCCCTTGGCCTCGATGACCACGTTGCCCAGGCGCGGGCCCGCAGGCACGAAGATCTCCAGCTCCGGCCCCAGCTTCTCGTTCTCCTGCGCCAGCAGGTTCTCGTACGCGCTGATGCGCGCCTTGCCCTTGGCGTGGCGGCCGCGCGGGGACATGCGGATCCACTCCAGCTCGCGGGCCAGGGTCTTCTGGCGGTCGGTCTCGGATTTCTCCTCACCCGCCAGGCGGTTCTGCTTCTGCTCCAGCCAGGAGGAGTAGTTGCCCTGCCAGGGAATGCCCCGGCCACGGTCCAGCTCCAGAATCCACCCGGCCACGTTGTCCAGGAAGTAGCGGTCGTGGGTCACGGCGATGACCGTGCCCGCATACTGCTGCAGGTGGTGCTCCAGCCAGGCCACGCTCTCCGCGTCCAGGTGGTTGGTGGGCTCGTCCAGCAGCAGGATGTCCGGCTTTTGCAGCAGCAGGCGGCACAGGGCCACCCGCCTTTTCTCGCCACCGGAAATGACCTTGACCGGCGTGTCGCCCGGCGGGCAGCGCAGGGCGTCCATGGCCATCTCCAGCCTACTGTCCAGGTCCCAGGCGTCGCAGGCGTCCAGCTTCTCCTGCACGGCCGCCTGGCGGTCAATGAGCTTCTGCATGGCGTCGTCGTCCATGGGCTCGCTGAACTTCTCGTTGATGCGCTCGAACTCGGCGAGCAGATCCACCGTCTCCTGGGCGGCCTCGGCCACGACCTCGCGGCAGGTCTTGGTCTCGTCGAGCTGGGGCTCCTGCTCCAGGAAGCCGATGGTGTACCCGGGCGAAAGCGCGATCTTGCCCTGGAAGTCCGTGTCCACCCCGGCCAGGATCTTCAGAAGCGAGCTTTTGCCGCTGCCGTTCAGGCCCAGCACGCCGATCTTGGCGCCGTAGAAGTAGGACAGGGAGATGTCCTTCAAAACCTGGCGCTTGTCGAAGTACTTGCTCACGCCCATCATGGAGTAGATGATCTTGTTCGTCGGCTCAGCCATGGAACTCCTCGAAAGTCTTGTTTCGACGCGGAGCGTCGGTCTGATTATTCAGCGCCAGGCGTCGGTCTGATTTTCCAACGCGCTGCGTCGGCCTGTTTTCCCAGCGCGAAGCGTCGGTCTGTTCGTCCGGCGCAGCGTCCATCTGCAAAGACACACACAGCGCCCAACGCCAAAAAGACACGCGCTGCGTCCATCCTCCGGGTCAACCCTCTGGATCAACCTTCCGGATCAACGCACAGCGGCCATCATCCAAAACAAGCGCGGAGCGTCCACCACCTGGGCAAACGCCCCGCGCCCATATTCCTGTGCCGACGCGGGGCGTCTTATTTCTTGCCCTTGGCGGCCTTGGCCTGGGCCAGCATGTCGCCGAGGTTGCCCATGCCGCCCGCAGAAGATGACTTCTCGGCAGGCTTGGCAGCGGCCTTGTAGCCCTTCCAGTCCTCGTTCTCGCGACCGCCGCCACCCTCGTTGCGGGTGTTCTCGCGCACCTCAAGGGGCGAGAGCGCGATGCGCCGTTCGCCCGCGCGCAGGTCCTCGACCACCAGGGTCACGGAGTCGCCGCGATTGAGCTTGTCGTACTGCTTGGGGTCCACGGCCACGCTGATGCGCGACTTGGGCAAGAGCGCGGTGATGCCGGGCTCAAGGGTGACGAAGATGCCGAAGGTCTCGCGCTTCTCCACCACGCCGGTGACCTGGGTGCCGGGAGCGTACTTGGCGGCGGCGGCCAGCCAGGGATCGCCCTCGGCCTCCTTCATGGACAGGGAGATGCGGCGCTTGGCCAGGTCGATCTCCTTGACCACCACCGAGACCTCCTCGCCCACCTGGACGATCTCGCTCGGCTTGTTCACGCGCTTGGTGTAGCTCATCTCGCTCACGTGGATGAGTCCGTCCACGCCGGGCAAGAGCTCCACAAAGGCGCCGAAGTCGGCCAGGCGCACCACCTTGCCGGTGTGCTTCTCGCCTTCCTTGAGCTTGCCTTCCACGCCCTCCCAGGGGTCGCTCATGGTCTGCTTACGCGAGAGGGATATCTTGAGCTGGCCGGGCTTCTTGCCGGGCTCCACGCCCAGGACCTTGACGCGGATCTTCTCGCCCATGCTCACGGCCTCTTCGGGCTTGGCGATGCGGGCAAAGCCGAGCTCGCTCACGTGGACCATGCCCTCCAGGCCGGGGGCGATCTCGACAAAGGCGCCGAAGTCGGCCAGGCGCACCACGGTGCCCTCGATCTCCTCGCCGGGCTTCATGGCGGCCAGGAATTCCTCGGTGGCGGCCTGGCGGTCGCGCTCGATGAGCACGCGGCGCGACACCACGATGTTGCGGCCGCGCTCCTCCAGCTTGGTGATGAGGAAGGGGAAGGTCTTGCCCACGTACTCCTCGGGGTTCTCCACGTAGCGGGCGTCGATCTGGCTCACGGGGCAAAACGCCCTGCGGTTCATGATCTCCACCGAGAAGCCGCCCTTGCAGGTCTCCTTGACCTTGCCGTCCACGGGCAGCCCGGAGTCCTTGGCGCCCTGGAGCATCTCCAGACCGCCTGCCCCGGCCAGGGCGCGGGAGAGCACGATCTCGCTGCGGGTCTTGGAGACCACGTAGAGGTCGATGCTTTCACCTTCTTTGAAGGGGAAGTTGCCCTCGGCGTCGACAAGCTCCTTCTTTTCAGCCACACCGTCGATTTTGGTGCCGGTGTCGAAGTACACGCTGTCCGCGCCGATGCTGATAATGCGGGCGGAGATCTTATCTCCCAGGTTCAAGGGCTCGCCCTGTCCGGCATAGCTGGCCTCGAAAAGCTCCGCAAAGCTCTGCTCCTGATCCCCGTTGGTCTGCGCCTGGTCGGTCATCTGCTGCTCCTGTGCGATTGAACGCAAATATATTGGCGGTACGCATCCGCCTGGGGCGTGTATTATCGAAGGGGCGACGCTTGTCAAACACAGGCTGCGCAAATTTTCGGTCAGCCCTAAAGTTTTTTAAGGATCTTCCGATAAGAAACGAAGAAGGCGTTGTCTTTGCTTTCGGCAAGGAGGTGGTCAAAACATGTCCATTGATCCCATCGGAGGGTACTCCTCCTCAATGAGCCAAACCTACGGGAGCGACTCCTCCTCCCAGTCCCAGAGTTCCTTGACCTCTCAGTCCCAGGACTCCGCTCCCATGGACAAGCAGACCTTCGGGGCTGCGGTGGTGTCCCAAACCCTGGACAACTTAAACAGCGGCCATGCGGATGCCATCGGGGCGCTTGCCAACATCAAGGTGTGACCGCCGAAAGCCCCAAAGGCAACGCCTTCTTTTAAATTTTGGGGTTTTGGTGCGGCGCGCGGCTGAAAGGCCGCCTGCCTGATTGTGAATCCGCCGTGCGGCGTGCGCGTTATTTTCCACCCGCACAAGGCGCCCGCAAAGGCCGCCCGGCAATCCAGATGACGGAGCAACGCGGCAGGACCACATCCGGCACGCCGCTGCGCCAAAATATGTTGTCCGGACAACGACATTTCAGCCAGGAGACATGCATGGCACTGAACATCAGCACACTTGCCCCAGCCATCGGGAACACCAGCAACCTCATGAGCAGGTTCAACACTGGCACCCCGGTCAATGTGTCCGCGAAATTACGGGAACTCCAGAACGACACCAACAGCCAAATGCCGAACTCGGCGGCGGAGCGCATCACCTCGGCCGCTCGCACTAGCGCTTCCGGAGAGTCAGGGGCCATCGTCGACACAACCGATGCCGCAAGGCAGAGCGCGCTCACCACCGCCAGGATGAACGACCTGAACAACGACCCGACCCTGAACAACTCCACCAAAGCGCAAATCATGCACGAGAACATGGGGTATGCGCTCCAAAGCGTCGCCAACAATGAGCAGAGGGTCCGCGACCTGCTCAAGACCACCGGCTAGCTTTCGGCCACAAAAGCCCGTGCAGTCCGCCCGGCAGTCCAGGCCCGACAACAACGCGGCGAAACCCCTCCGGCACGCCGCCGCGCCAGCGTGCGTCACTCGATTGCACTTCAACGAGGATACCCATGTCGCTCGTCATCAATCACAACCTGATGGCCATGAACGCCCCACGCAACCTGAACAGCTCCTTCAGCGCGCTGGCCACAAGCACCCGGCGGCTGTCCTCTGACCTCAAGCTCAAGCAGGGTGAAAGCGCCGCTGCCCAGCCCTCGGGCGAGACCTTGGCCGTCGGGACTCCGGAGCAGGTCGGCGGCTCGCTGCTGAACACCTCCGACGCCGCCGCAGGCAGCCCGCAGGCCGCTCAGGGCAAGGTCGCCGACATGGCCAGCCAGGACGGGTTCTCCCCGAAGGATCTTGCGGCCCAGCCGCTCCTCGGCAGGGGTTTGCAGACCGCCATATCCATGGGTTTGTTCACGCCCAGCAACAGCGACATCCTCACCCTGCTTAAGTGACAGCTCCGTTGCCGGCCGCAAAACCCCGCCCGCAAAAACGGAGCGGGGGCTGTCCTGTTTTGCGCCCGCCGACGGGCGTGCATGTCTGCACGCCGCCCCACACTCCCCCCGGCTTGCCTATTCGGCCAAGAACGGCTAAAGGCCCAGTGCAACTTCCGCCACCAAAGCGAGGAAACAAAAGCACGTGACCAGGGACAAGCACAAGGTACTCATAGCCAACCGGGGCGAAATCGCCGTGCGCATCATGCAGGCCTGCGCCGAACTGGGCGTCGGCTTTGTCTGCGTTTATACCAAGGAGGACGCCGAATCCGGGCATGTCTCCCTGGCCAGGAGCCTGGGCGGGGAAGAGGCCCTGGTGCGCATCCACAACTACCTGGACGCCGGCGACATCCTCGCCGCGGCCGACGCGACCCAGGCCACGGCCATCCACCCCGGCTACGGCTTCTTCTCGGAGAACTACCGCTTCGCCCGGCGCGTGGTGGAGCGCTCCCGGCCCATGATGTTCATCGGCCCCTCCTGGCGCGTCATCCGCGACCTGGGCGACAAGATCAACACCAAGCGTCTGGCCCGCGGCCTGGGCGTGCCCACCGTGCCCGGCAGCGACCGCGCCATCTACGACGAGATGGAGGCCGAATCCATCGGCCAGCAGCTCTTCAACTACCAGGAGAAGCAGGGCGTCACCCGGCCCATGGTCCTGGTCAAGGCCAGCGCCGGCGGCGGAGGCATGGGCATCGACGAAGTCCACAGCATGAACCGCTTCCGGCAAACCTACCGGCGCATCCGCAACTATTCCCAGCGCCAGTTCAACGACCCCGGCGTGCTCATCGAGCAGCGCATCTTCAACTACAATCACCTGGAAGTGCAGATCGTCTCCTCGCGCGGCGGGCTTGATCCCATCCACTTCGGCACGCGCAACTGCTCCGTGCAGAGCCCGGGCCGCCAGAAGCGCATCGAGACCGCGCCGGGCTTCGTGCCGGGCAGCCTGAACTACGCCTTCGACGCCCGCAAGGTCCTGGACGACATCGTGCGCCACTCCCTTTCCATCGCCCGGGAAATCAACTACGATAACGTG
This sequence comes from uncultured delta proteobacterium, assembly GCA_903843965.1. Taxonomy (GTDB): domain Bacteria; phylum Desulfobacterota; class Desulfovibrionia; order Desulfovibrionales; family Desulfovibrionaceae; genus Humidesulfovibrio. The sequence goes on along the minus strand of CAIMRY010000015.1, from coordinate 68,453 downwards.
GGCACCTGGGAATGGATCGTGACGCCCAAGGGCGAGCCCTTCCTGATGGAGGTGAACACGCGCATCCAGGTGGAGAACGGCGTGTCCGCCGCCATCGCCCGCATAAAGGGCCAGGGCGAGGTCAACCTGATCCGCGAGCAGATCCGCCTGGGCCTGGGCGAGGAGCAGGGCTACGCCCAAAAGGACGTCAGCTTCGAAGGCGTGGGCATCGAGTACCGCATCATCGCCGAGGACACGCAGAACCGCTTCGCCCCCTGGACCGGCCGCATCGAGACCATCGCCTGGACCGGCCAGCCCTGGCTCAAGCTGCACACCCACGTGCCCCAGGACCGCGCCTACCAGATCCCCACGGAATACGACCCCAACCTGGCGCTGGCCATCATCTGGGGCAAGGATCTGGAGGAAGCCAAGGCGCGCGGCCTGGCCTTCCTGGATGACTTCAAGCTGGCCGGGGCCGATGCCCAGGGCACGGAGCTGAAGTCCAACATCGCCTTCCTGCGCGAGAAAACCAAGGACCTGCTGGAGTTTTAACTCCGGAGACCCCACATCCTATGGATATCGAAAAAAATCTCGACTCTCTCTCGCAGCGCGTGGCCTACGCCCGCGACATCATGACGCCCAGAACCAGCGAACGCCTGGAGGCCGTCAGCCAGGAAATCGCCCTGCTGGCGCCCACGCTCGACCACCTGGACATCGACGCGGCGCTGGACAAGATCGCCGCCATCTCCCGCAAGCTCTCCGTGCTGGAGGAGGACCTGGACCAGCTGCTCACGCCCATGGACAAGGTGCGCGTGGTGCGCCACCCCCAGCGCGTGTGCCTGAAGGACATCCTGGAGAACGTGTACGACAACTACACCGAGATCGGCGGCCGCGACGAGGTCTCCATCGATCCCGGCATGCTCATCGCCCGGGCGTACATCACCCGGCGCGTGGGCAAGCGCGTCATCCACCACTCGGTGATGGTGGTGGGCCAGGAAAAGGGCCACGGCCAGGAATTCCGCAACGGCGGCTCCATCAAGCCCTGGGGCAACGCCAAGGCGCTGAAGTACATGAAGGTGGCCGCGCTGGAGAACATCCCCATCCACGCCTACGTGTCCACGCCGGGCTCCTACCCCATCGAGGATTATCCGGGCGCGGCCCAGCAGATCGCCGAGAACATTTACGAAATGGCCGGGCTCGACGTGCCCATCGTGGCCGTGTTTTCCGAAGGCGGCAGCGGCGGGGCCGAGGCCATCGCCCTGGCCGACAGGCGCTTGATGTTCTCCCACGGCTACTATTCGGTCATCTCGCCCGAGGGCGCGGCCGCCATCGAGGGCAAGGTCCACGGCCAAAGCCGCGCCACACCCGAACTCATCGAAAAGTGCGCCAAGCACCAGATGATCACCGCCCAGGACAATTTGCGCAACGGCTACATCGACAGCATCATCGAGGAGCCGCCGCTCGGCGCGCGCAACGAGCACTTCGACTTCTTCAAGCGCCTGCGCTCCGACGTCATCCGCGCCACGGACGAGGTGGTGCTCTCGGTGCAGGGCGTGAGCATGCTGCGCAAGCTGGCCCGACGCCGCGCCAAGAGGCCGGAGAATGTGGAGGACGTGCTCATCCGCTGGGAGCTGGACGCCAAGGCGCGCGAGAAGCTGACCTGGAAGCGCTACCAGAAGTACATGCGCATGGCCCGCCACGCCTACATCGACAAGCGCGGCATATGGGAAAAGCTGGCCGCCAAGCACATGGAGTTCTTCTACTCCATCTACACCACCCTGCGCTACGAGATACTCAAGCGCTACCAGAAGAAACTGGCGCGCGTGGCCACGGACGTCACCGACGAGATCCACGTGGTCACCAGCCGCATGGACCGGCTGACCAGCCAGGCCCTGGAAAAGCTGGGCCTGCTCCAGGGAGGCGGCGACCATGAGGCCCTGACCAGCCTCTCGGCCCCGGCCTGCGATGCGCGCTTAAGCGAGTGCAGCTACATCAGCCCCAAGTCCCTGGACGACCGCGAGGTCTCCTGCCCGCACGCGGCCGAGCGCGGCTGCCTGGACATCTGGGCGCGCGACCTGTTCGGCGAATTCGGCGGGGTGTGTCCCAACTGCGGCTACCACTTCCCCATGGAGTACAAGTGGTACATGGCCAATGTGTTCGACCGCGGCAGCGTGCGCGAGTTCAACCAGTCCATCGCCGCAGGCAACCCCACGGGCTTCCCCAAGTTCGACGAGCGCATCAAGCAGGCCAAGGAGAAGACCCACCTGCAGTCCTCCTGCGTCACCTTCAACGCCAGCATCCTGGGCATCCGGCTGACCTGCGGCATGCTCGTGGCCGACTTCCGGGGCGGCAGCGTGGGCGCGGCCGAGGGCGAGAAGTTCATTCGCGCGCTGAACCTGGCGAGAAAAAGGCACCAGCCCTTTTTGGCGTACATCCACGGCACCGCCGGCATCCGCATCCAGGAGGGCGTCAACGGCCTGATCCAGATGCCCCGCGTGACCCTGGCCGTGCGCCGCTACATCGAGGAAGGCGGCCTGTACATCGTGCTCTACGACACCAACTCCTACGCCGGACCCGTGGCCAGCTTCCTCGGCTGCTCGCCCTACCAGTACGCCGTGCGCAGCGCGCGCATCGGCTTCGCCGGGCCCGGCGTCATCCGCGAGACCACGGGCATGGACATCCCGCCCGACTACCACAGCGCCTACAAGGCCCTTTCGCGCGGGCACATCCAGGACATCTGGGACCGCCGCGACATCCGCGCCAACCTGCACCAGGCCTTCCTGACCATGGGCGGACGCAACCTCTACTACCGCTAAAGTCAGGCGCGCAGCGCCCCAGAATTACGCCCGGCGGGACATCCTCCCCCGGGCGTTTTTTTGCGCCCCTGCGCCAATGCTTTCCAGTCCGTCACACGCGCGTCACCAAACCGTCGCCGCGCCACACTACCTTCACGCCCAGTCGCGGCGGCGTCCTGCCCCCGCTAGAACCCCGAGGTCCACAATGTTCAGCACCATCCTGCACCGGCTCCGAAACGGAAAGCTGGCCTATGGCGCAGACTCCACCAGCCCGGAGCTGCGCGCCAACCGCCTGCGGGAGCTCATCCGCACCGGGCAGGACTTCGACATCCTGCTCATCAACGTGCGCGACTTCCCGCTCCTGCGCGAACTCTACGGCAAGGAGCTGTCCCTTGAGGTCGAGTCCCAGTTGACGAGCGTGCTCAAGCGCGCCGTCAACGACCGCCTGCACGTTGCGCCCTTCTGCCTGACGCTTGAGCCCGGCGAGTACCTGCTGGGCTGGCCCAGCCAGGGCGTCAGCCCCACGGCCCAGCACGACGCGGCCTACGAGATCAAGCTCATCGCCCAGCGCGAGGCCAACACGCACCTCTTGCGCTGGGCCGGGCGCGAGCTGGATCTGGGCTTTGGCTGCGCGCGGCACGTCTCCGCGCCCGGCCAGGACCGCGAGGCCCAGCTGTTCCAGGCCGTAAACGAGGCCCGGCTGCGCGCCAAGATGCGCCTGGACCTGAGCCAGCTCTCGCTCTCCACCGAGTTCAACGCCATCCTGCAAAACCGGAACGTGCGCGCGGTGTTCCAGCCCATCGCCGACTTCACCACCGGCACCATCCTGGCCTGGGAGGCGCTGACGCGCGGGCCCGAGGGCAGCTCCTTCCACTCCCCGGCCATGCTCTTCGACTTCGCCGAGCAAACCGGCAAGCTCTTCGCCCTGGAGCGCCTGTGCCGCGAGAAGGCCATCCGCAACCTGGGCCTCATCGGGCCGGGGCAAAAGCTGTTCTTGAACATCCACCCCAAGACCATGGCCGACCCGGAGTTCACCCACGGCATGACGCTTGAGCTGCTGGAGGCCGCAGGCCTGACCCCGCAGAACATCGTCTTCGAGATCACCGAGCGCCACAGCATCACCGAATTCGCCCTGTTCCACCGCACGCTGGACCACTACCGCAGCCAGGGCTACCTGGTGGCCGTGGACGACGCCGGGGCCGGGTACTCTGGCCTCACCTCCATCGCGCAGATCCGCCCGGAGTTCATCAAGATCGACATGAGCCTGATCCAGGGCATCGACAAGGACCCGGTGAAGCGCGCGCTCATCGAAACCCTGGTCACCTTCGCCGACAAGATCGGCTCCAAGATCATCGCCGAGGGCATCGAGTCCCAGGCCCAGGCCGCCTGTCTTGTGGACATCGGCGTGCACTACGGCCAGGGCTTCTACCTGGCCCTGCCCGCCATGCCCAAGCCCCCGCTCTCGCTCGACACCTCGTATCTGCGCAACACCCAGGAGCAGACCCGCCTGATCACCTCCTGCCTCATGCCCATCGGCAATCTGGTGGAGGCCGCCCAGGTGCGGCCCGCCGGGATGCTCGTGCCCGACGCCCAGCACTGCTTCGAGACCTCGCGGCAGCAGGCCAGCATCGTGGTCGTCGACGGCGTGCGGCCCATCGGCCTGGTCATGGAGTACCAGCTCAACCGCCAGCTCTCCGGCCAGTTCGGCTCGGCCCTGTACGCCAAGCGCCCGGTGGAGGCCATCATGGACCGCAACCCGCTCATCGTGGACGAGGCGACCCCGGTGGAGCAGACGGCCAAGGCGGCCATGCAGCGCGAGAAGATCAAGGCCTACGACGACGTCATCGTGACGCGCCAGGGACAGGTTCTGGGCATCGTCACCGTGCAGCGCCTGCTGAACACCCTGGCCAGCGTCCAGGTGGAGATGGCCAAGGGCACCAACCCGCTCACCGGCCTGCCCGGCAACGTGACCCTGGAGCAGGAGGTGGAGGCCTGCATCGCCTCGGGCAAGCGCTTCTCCATAGCCTACGCCGACCTGGACAACTTCAAGATCTACAACGATACGTATGGGTTCAAGAACGGCGACCGGGTCATCAAGCTGGCCGCCGACATGCTGGACCACAGCGTGCGCCGCCACGGCGACGCCACGGCCAGGCTGTTCCACATCGGCGGCGACGACTTCGTGCTTGTCTGCAGGCCGGAGCACGTGGAGCGCATCTGCCAGGCCACCACGCGCTGCTTCAAGCGGCTCATCCGGGGCTGCTACTGCATTGAGGACCGCGCGCGCGGGCAGGTGCAGGCCACGGGCCGCGACGGCGTGGAGCGCACCTATCCCCTGGTCTCGCTCAGCATCGGCATCATGGAGATTGGCGGGCCCTGCAACCTCATGGAGATCGGCGAGCGCGCCGCCTACGTGAAGAAATACGCCAAGTCCATGCCCGGCAACGTCTACGCCTGGGACCGCAGGCAGCCGCTGGGCACCGAGCAGGCCGCAATCCTGGCGACCTGCGCCGATCCCGGCTCCGCGGCCTGAAGCCCGCGCCGCTTGGCGCCAAAAAAAATGGGACGTCCCGGCGCGCCCCTTTCTTGTGCTGGCGGCCCGCCTTGCGCCTGCTTCTCACGGATAGGCTCTTGTTTCCCGGCAAGGTGATAGCCGGTTTTAGCCCAGGGAGTGCGCCGTGTGGTGCTGCCCTGGGCCAAAACCGGCTTGCGTTGCCGCCAAGATGGCGTTCTGGAGACAGAAAACGTTGTATAAAGCACACCCTCGTGCCGCGCCCTCAAGTCCCGTCAAGCTGCTTCCCGTCCAGCCGACGGCTCCCTCTGCCTCGCAAACGCGGCGGCTAGAGGTACGAGGCCAGCACGTCCTGCAGGGCCGCCGTGTCCAGCTGGCGGCGGGCCAGGGGGCCGCGCGCAAGGGTCGGCAGGTCCGCGCCGAAGGCCGGGCGGTCGTTCTCGTACAGCACGCCGATGGGGATCTGCTCCCCGAACTCGAAGGCCAGGGCCAGGGCCTGCTCCCGGTTGCGCGGGTCGTGCTCCGGGCCGATCTTGCGGCAGCGCTGCTTGTACCAGGCAAAGGTGTTGACCTTGTTGAAGGAGACGCAGGGCTGGAACACGTCGACCAGGGAAAAGCCCTTGTGCCGCACGGCCTGCTGGATCAGGCCCACCAGGTGCTCCGGCTCGCCGGTGAAACCCCGGGCCACAAAGCCCGCGCCCATGGCCACGGCCACGGCCATGGGATTGAAGGGCTCCGAAGGCTGGCCAAAGGGCTGGGCCTTGGTCACCTGGCCCCTGGCCGTGGTCGGGCTCGCTTGGCCTTTTGTCAAACCATAGATGCCGTTGTCGTGCGCGATGAGCGTCAGGTCCACGTTGCGGCGGATGGCCGCCAGGAAGTGGTTGCCGCCCTCGCCGTAGTTGCAGCCGTCGCCGCTCTCGGCGATGACCGTGAGCTCCGGGTTGGCCAGCTTGGCCCCGGTGGCCGTGGGCAGGCCCCGGCCATGCAGCCCGGTGATCATGTTGCAGTTCATGTACAGGGGCGCCTTGGCCGCCTGGCCGATGCCCGTGACCATGAGCACCTGGTGCGGGGACAAATCCAGCCCCGCCAGCGCCTGCTTCATGCAGGCAAGCAGGCCGTGGTTGCCGCAGCCGGGACACCAGGCGGTGTCGAACTGTCCGTATTCTTCAGCACTGACCATGGGTTGTGCCCCTTTCGCTAGAGGATGCTTTCCAGGCCGCGCAGGATGGTGGCGGCAGTGATGGGCAGACCGTCGAAACGCAGCACCAGGTCCTTGAACCGGAACCCGGTCTCCTGGCGGATGAGCCTGGCCAACTGCCCGGTGGCGTTGCCCTCCACGCACACGGCGCGCCTGGCTTTTTCCAGCAGCGGCAGGAACTGGTCCTCGTTCAAGGGCCAGACCTGGGCGAAGTGCAGCACAGCGGCGCTTCTGCCCGCCTCCTCCAGCCGCTCCCTGGCCTCCAGGGCGGCCCCCAGGGTGGAGCCCCAGCAGACCAGCAGCACGTCCACGTCCGCTCCCTCCGGTCCGGTATAGTCGGGCGCGAGGGCGTCCTCGGCCAGACCCGCGCCCTTGCCCAGGCGCTTGGCCACCATCTGCACGCGCACGCCCAGGTCCTCGGTGAGCTTGCCGTCCTCGGTGTGCTCGTCGCTGTCGGAAACAACCAGCGCCGTGCTGAAGCCCGGAATGGCGCGCGGCGAGACCCCGTCCTCGGTCAGGGCGAAGCGCTTGTACGAGGCCGGGTCCTCCGGCTCCAGCAACGGGGCCGGGAGCTCCGGCAGCGCGGACAGGTCAAAGGGCGCAACGTTCTGGAAGGAGTCGGCCAGGTACTGGTCCGTGAGCAGGAACACCGGGGACTGGTGCGTCTCGGCCATCTCAAAGGCGCGGTGCGCAAGGCTGAAGCACTGCTCCACGCTGCCCGGCGTGAACACGGCCCGTGGAAACTCCCCGTGCCCGGCATAGAGCACCAGGTTCAGGTCGCCCTGCTCGGTGCGCGTGGGCAGGCCCGTGGCCGGTCCGGGGCGCATGGCCACCACGAAGACCACCGGCGTCTCCAACATTCCGGCCAGGCTCACGGCCTCGACCATCAGCGCAAAGCCCCCGCCCGAGGTGGGCACGATGCAGCGCCCGCCGGCGCAGGCCGCGCCCACGGCCATGTTGGCCGCTGCGATCTCGTCCTCGGCCTGCTCCACCACGGTGCCCATGGTCTTGGCCTTGGCCGCCAGGGTCAGGGCCACGGAGGAGCCGGGCGTCATGGGGTAGAACGAGCAGAAATTGCAGCCTGCGGCCAGCGCGCCCAGGGCGATGGCCTCGTTGCCGGTGAGCATCAACTGCCGGACCGGACTTTCCGGCGCGGGCGGCATGCAGGCAAAGCTGTACTGCTGGGCGGCCGTCCAGTCGTAGGCAACGCGCAGCACGGCCAGGTTCTGGTCGATGATTTCCGCGCCCTTTTTGGCGAAGGTCTGGCGCAGCAGCTCCTCCAGCAGGCCGATGTCCTTGCACAGGGCCGAGCCCAGCACGCCGAGGAACAGCACATTCTGGTGCGCGGCCTTGGGGGCCAGCTTCTTCGCCGGAATGCGCAGGCAGTTCAGGCCTGCGGCGCTCGCGCCCAGGTCAAAGGCCTCGTCCGCCAGGACGATGCCGCCCGGCGTGAGCTGGCGCCTGTGCAGGGCCACGGTCTCGGCGTCCAGCGCCACCAGGATGTCGACCTTTTCGCTGGGGCGGTAGACCGGGTCGACCCCGGTGCGGATGGCGAAGGTGTTGTGCCCGCCGCGGATGCGCGACTGGTAGTCCTGGCAGACCACGACCTCGTAGCCCGCGCGCACCAGGGCCTTGGCCATGAGCTGGCCCACGGTGACCAGGCCCTGCCCGGCCTCGCCGCCGACGAGAATGACAATGCTTGTGTCCGGCATGGAACCCTCCAGGTTAGAGGGACAAAGTGAATGCGGGGAGCCGCGGCGCGGCCCCTGCCTGCTGCCGGCTGCGATTGCGGCCCCTGCCCCTAGGCCGCAGCGACCGGGGGGATGAACACCCGGGCGGCCAGCTCGCGGTCGAGCATGAACAGCCCGCCGCCGTCGCCCACCAGCTTCAGCTTGTTCACGGTGTCGCCGAAGTTGGACTCCTCCTCCACCTGCTCGGTGACGAACCACTGTAGGAAGATGGCCGAGGCGTGGTCGCGCTCCTTCTGGGCCAGGTCCACCAGGTCGTTGATGCGCCTGGTGACGACGTATTCGTGGTTCAAGGCGAACTCAAAGGCGGCCAGCGGCGACTTCCAGTTGTTTGGCGGGGCGTCAATGGCCTGCAGCTGGATCTTGCCGCCCTTCTCCAGCACGTAGTCGAACATCTTGCGGGCGTGGAACTGCTCCTCCTGGAACTGCACGCCCATCCAGTTGGCGAAGCCGGGCAGGCCCAGGCTCTGGAAGTAGGACAACAGGGACAGGTACAGATACGCGGAGTAGTACTCCCACTTGATCTGGTCATTGAAGGCCTTTTCCATCTTCTTGCTCAGCATGGCGGAACTCCTTGTGAACAGCGGGTGTTGGAACCGTGCATGGCAAAAGCTCCATCTTCTGACTTTACGCATTATTGCGAAGGAAGGGAAGACGGGGCAGTCAGGAAATGTCGGCCAGCCGGTTCTGAGGATTCAGCCGGTTCAGGCGGACAGGGCCCGCGTGGCCGCAGGCAGAGAGAACACCGGCCAAAAGTTTCTGCGCAAGCGGCTGGAACGCGGCCCTAGCCGAAGATGTTCCCGCCGAAGACCGTGCGGATGCGGTGCTTGAGGTGCGTGAGCCGACTGCCCGAGGTGACGTTGTTCAGGCCCATGGCCAGGGCCTTTTCGCTGCCGATGAACACCGCCAGTCTGCGCGCGCGGGTCAGCGCCGTGTACAGCAGGTTGCGCTGCAAAAGCAGGTAGTGCTGCGTCACCACAGGCACCACGATGGCCGGGTACTCGCAGCCCTGGGACTTGTGCACGCTGACCGCGTAGGCCAGGGTCAGCTCATCCAGCTCGGTGGAGTCAAAGGCCACCAGGTGGCCGTCGAAATCAACGGCCAGCGCGCCCTCATCCACGTCCACCTCGGCCACCCAGCCCAGGTCGCCGTTGAACACCTCCTTGTCGTAGTTGTTCCTCAGCTGGAGCACGCGATCACCTTTCCGGAAGGTCGCGAAGCCGCGCTTGAGCTCTGGCCCGCGCTTGGGGTTCAGGCGCTCCTGCAAAAGGCTGTTCAGGGTGCCGGTGCCCACGTCGCCCTTGTGCATGGGCGTCAGCACCTGGATGTCGCGCAGGGGGTCCAGGCCGTAGCGCTCCGGGATGCGCTGGCAGACCATCTCCAGGATGCGCTCCTGGACCCTGGCCGGGTCGTCCTGGGGCATCCAGAAGAAGTCGGCCTCGGGCGGCTGCTTGGGGCTGGGGATGGGGGCCTGCCCGGCGTTGAAGCGGTGGGCGTTGATGACGATGGAGCTTTCCTGGGCCTGGCGGAAGATGTGCGTGAGCACGGCCTTGGGCACCTCGCCGCTGCCGATGAGGTCGGACAGAACATTGCCCGCGCCCACGCTCGGCAGCTGGTTCACGTCGCCCACCAGGATCAGCCTGCAGGTGACGGGCAGGGCCCGCAGCACGGCCAGGAAGAGCTGGGCGTCGAGCATGGACACCTCGTCCACCAGCAGCACCTCGGCGGCCAGCTTCTGGTCCTCGCAGTAGTAGAAGCCGTGCTCCGGGGAGTACATGAGCAGGCGGTGCAGAGTCTGGGCGGGCTCGCCCGTGGCCTCGGACAGGCGCTTGGCCGCACGGCCCGTGGGCGCGGCCAGGCGCACCGTGAGTTTGAGCTCGCTCAGCGCGGCCACGATGGCCCTGGTGATGGTGGTCTTGCCCGTGCCCGGCCCGCCGGTGATGATGAAGACCTTGTGCACGCAGGCCTGGAGCACGGCGGCGCGCTGCTCGTCGGAGAGCGTGAAGCCGAGGTTGCCCTCGATGACCGGCAGGGTCTGGCGGACCTTGGCCTCGGACACGGGCGCGGGGTGGTTCACCAGCCCGAACAGCCGCTGGCTGATCTCGCGCTCGGCCCGGTAGGAGGTCATGAGGAACACGGCCTGGACCACGCCCTGCTCCGGCAGGTCCTCGATGTGGACGCGCTTCTTGCCCTCCAGGGTGGCCAGGCCCTCCTCCAGGAGTTCCGGGTCGTGCACGTCGACGAGCTTGGCGGCCTCGGCGAGCAGCTTGTCCTTGGGGCAGAACATGTGCCCGCCGCGCTCCCCCTGGCTCACCAGGATGTAGGCGATGGCCGCCTCGATGCGCTGGGGCGAGTCCTCGGCAAAGCCGAGCTTGAGCGCCATGGCGTCCGCCGTGCGGAAGCCGATGCCCCGGATCAGGTAGGCCAGCTCGTAGGGGTTCTCGCGCAGCTTGGCCTCGCTCTGCGCGCCGTAGATTTTGAAGATGCGCGAGGCATAGGTGGGCGGCACGCCGCTGCTGTGCAGGAAGACAATCAGGCTCTTGACCTCGCGCTGGCCCTGCCAGGATTCGAGCATGCCCGCCAGCTTCTTGCGGCTGATGCCGTGGCCCAGCAGCTTGTCCGGGTCGTTGTCCAGCAGGTCCAGCACGGCCACGCCAAAGCGCTCCACCAGGTCCTTGGCCGTCTTCTCGCCCACGCCCTTGAGCGAGGACTTGAGGAAGCGCACCACGCCGTGCTCCGTGGCCGGGTAGGTTTGCTTGAAGCTCGTCGCCTCCATCTGCCGGCCGAACTTGGGGTGGTTTTTCCACTCCCCGGTGATCTCCAGGTACTCGCCGGGCTGGAGCTGGCCCAGGCAGCCGACAACCGTCAACATGCCGGGTTCGTCCTTGGCGCGCACGCGCACCACGGCATAGCCGTTGTCCGGGTTGTGGTAGACCACGGCGTGGACTTCTGCGGTGATGGTGGCGGGCATGGGGCTCCTTGGCCGGGGTGGACTGATTGGCAAGCCGTGGGGCCTGGCTCCAAAAGTTGGAAGGTGTTCCCCGGCCAGGAGCGAAGCCGCCTGGGGCCAGGGAGGGTGCTCGTGCTCTGCGGACCTGGACCAGAAGCGACACGGCAAGCGCCAGGATGGCGTCCAGGGCTGGCCGCTTTTCGTGACTGGCCCTGCTGACCTGCGCCCTGCCGCCCGCCCTACACGGACTGCCTACACGGCTTGGCGGTGCAGCAGGGACTGCCGCAGGGTCTCGCGGTCCATGTACTTGACCTCCGCGCCCATGGGAATGCCCTGGGCCAGGCGCGACACGCTGATGTCCGGGAAGCCCTGGGCCACGATGTTCTTGACGTACGAGGCGGTGTTCTCGGCGTCCAGCGTGGCGCCGAGCGCCAGGATCAGCTCGCGCACCTCGCCCGAGGCCAGGCGGCGGCGCAACAGGTCGAACTCCAGCCCGGACGGGCCCACGCCGTCCAGCGGCGAGAGCAGCCCGCCCAGCACCAGGTATGTGCCCCGGAACAGGCTCATCTCCTCCAGGGCCAGGAGCGAGTCCCACTCGGCCACGAGGCAGAGCTGCTCGCGATTGCGCGAGGCGTCGGCGCAGATGGGGCAGGGGTCGGCCTCGGCCAGGCTGGCGCAGGTGCGGCACAGGCACAGACGCTCGCGCAGGGTCAAAACGGACTGGCCCACGGCGGCGGCCTGCTCGCGCGGCATCTTGAGCAGGGCCAGGGCCGCGCGCAGGGCGCTCTTGGGGCCCAGGCCGGGCAGGCGCGAGAGGTGCTCGGCCACCTCGCGCAGGGGACCGGGCAGTCTGTCGCCCGACGTGCGGGAAGAGGACATGCCTAGAACATGCCGGGAATTTTCATGCCCCCGGTGATCTTGCTCATCTCTTCCTCATTCATGAGCTTGGCCTTCTTCAGCGCGTCGCGCACCGCGGCCAGCACCAAGTCCTGGAGCATCTCCACGTCCCCGGCCTCGACCACGCTCTTGTCGATGGTCACCGAGACGATCTCCTGGCCGCCGGTGGCGCGCACCAAAACCATGCCGCCGCCGCTGCTGGCCTCGACCTCGCGGGTCTTGAGTTCTTCCTGGATGTTGGCCATCTTCTTCTGCATCAGCTGGGCCTGGCGCAACATGTCCTGCATTCCACGCATAGCTACAACCACCTTCTATTATTTGTTTTTTTTAAAGCAGATGTCGGCTTGTCGACACATCGAAAAAGAAGCGAGCCCCGTGTCCCTGTTTTCCAAACGCCTAGCGCAGTGTCTTCCGCATTCCACGTCCGGGGGTGTGCTCCGGTCGATCCGATTTGTCGTGGCGCGCATTGTTGTGCACGCATTGTCATGCACGGATTGTCATGCACAGTGTCGCGCGCGCCGAAAATTCGCCTAGCGCTGGTCCCGCAGGGTGACCTGCCCCGGGCCCTTGACCTCGAAGGTTTCGCGCACGCGCTGCACCGCCGGATTGGCCTGGATCTCGCGGTCCACCTCAGTGGAGCTGCGCTGGGGTCCGCGCTCCTCGAAGCTGAACTCCAGCGCCGCCTCCGGGCCGAAGTACTCCAGCACGAGCCGCCGCAAGCGGGCGTGGTTGTCGCCCTGGGAAAGCATGTTGCAGTGGGTGCCGTTGTGACAGCCGAGCGTCAGCACCCCGGCGCTCCACTCGCCCTGGGCCTGGGCCAGGCCGGTGATGATGCCGCTGCCGTTCTTGGCGGTGACAAAGGCCTGGAAGCCCTCCCAGGTGGGCGCTTCCGCGCTGCCGGGCGTTCCTGACGTCTCGGCGGGCGTCCCGGCTGATGTCCCGGCTGCCGACGCGTACGACGACACGGCCTCGCCCACCAGACCGGACGCGGCCGACGCGGCAGGGACGGACGCCCGCTCGGCCGCAGTCCCCTGGGCCCAGGGCGGGGGCGCGGACGGCGAGGGCGGCGCGGAAAAACTCGTGGCCAAAGGCGTTGCCGTCGGCGTTGCCGCTGGCGTGGACGACAGCGTTGTCGTGAACGTCGGCGACAGCGTGGACAAGGCCGTGGACGGGGCGGCTTGCGCAGCGGCCTGGGCCGGGGCCTGGGAAGCTGTCGTCGACGTGGACGCCTGCGTGGACGGCGACGTTGACGGAGGCGTTGGCGACGACGTTGTCGTTGGCGTTGACGAAGACGTTGACGGCGGCGTTGTCGTGAACGTCGGCGGAGGCGTCGCCGGACCAGCGGGCGCAGGCCTGGACGGTGCGGACTGCGGCGACCCGCCCGAGCCGCCCGAACCGGAAGGCGACGCAGGTCGCTGCCCGCCCAAGGCCGCCAGCGGAATCAGATCCGGCAGGCAGGCCAGGTTCAGCAAAAGCAGCTCCAGCGACTGCGCGGGCTCCAGGCTCTTGATGACGCGCTGCTGGCCGTCCAGCGTCATCTGCCAGCAGGCGTGGATGTGTGCGGGCGTAAAGCGCTGGGCCCAGTCCAGCCACAGGGCGGCCTCCTCGGCGGGCAGGCCCAGCTCCGGCAGGATGGCCTGCCCGGCCTGGCGCAGGAGAAACATGTTGCGCCAGCAGGAGGACAGCTCGCGCAGGAAGAAGCCCAGGTCCAGGCCCTGGTCCAGCACCAGGCGCAGGGTGCGCGACAAAAGCGGGAGGTCGCGGGCCTGGATGGCCTGCATGAGGTCGAAAAAGACCTCCTGCCCGGCCAGGCCCAGGCAGCCGCGCACCTCGCTCTCCAAGAGCTTGCCCGAGCTGTAGGCCAAAGCCTGGCCCAAAAGCGACATGCTGTCGCGCACGCTGCCCGCGCCGCGCCGGGCGATGATGCGCACCGCCGCAGGTTCGTACTCCAGCCCTTCGCGGGACAAGAGCCCTTCCAGATGCGCGGCCAGGTCGGCCTGGGGCAGCATCTTGAACACGTAGTGCTGGCAGCGGGAAAGGATGGTGGCCGGAAACTTGTGGGCCTCGGTGCTGGCCAGGATGAAGGTCACGCGGGCGGGCGGCTCTTCCAACGTTTTCAGGAGAGCATTAAATGCGGCGGTGGAGAGCATGTGCGCCTCGTCGATGATGAAGACCTTGAAGCGGCCCTCCAGCGGGGCGTAGCCCACGTCCTCTTTCAGCGCGCGCACGTCGTTCACGCCGCCGTGGCTGGCCGCGTCGATCTCGATGATGTCCACAGCCGTGCCCGCCGTGGCCTGGCGGCACATGGGGCAGACGTTGCACGGCTCGGCCGTCGGGGCCTGCTCGCAGTTCAGCGCCTTGGCGAAAATGCGGGCGATGGTGGTCTTGCCCACGCCGCGCGTGCCGCTGAACATGTAGGCCGGGGCGATCTTGCCCGTGGCCGAGGCGCGCGAGAGGATGGCCTTGACCGCGTCCTGCCCGGCCACTTCGGCGAAGCGGCGGGGCCTGTATTTTGCGGTGAGGCTGGCCATGTGCGGGCTCCGGGGCGTGGGTGCGCGGGTTTGGGGGGGGGCTGGCGGCGTCGGTGTCGCCGGATGTTTCGATAACGACGGATGCGTCTTTGGCGTCGGCTGTCCCGGTGGCGTCAAACGCCCCGACGGTTTTTCGGGCCACAGCCCGGAGGGAGCGTCTGGGCGCTCCCCCCGGAACGGTTGGACGCTAGATGGCGTACTCGTGCAGCCAGTGCGAATAGTCCGGGTTCTCGCCCTTGACGATGCGGAAGTACTCCTTCTGGAGCAGCAGCGAGAGGGGGCCTGCCTTGCCAGCACCGATGCTGCGGCGGTCGACCTCGCGGATGGGCGTGATCTCCGCCGCTGTGCCGCTGAAGAAGGCCTCGTCGGCGATGTACAGCTCGTCGCGGGTGAAGAGCTGCTCCACCACCTCGTAGCCCAGGTCGCGCGCCAGGGTCATGATGCTGTCGCGGGTGATGCCGGGCAGGATGGAGGTCAGCGGCGTGGTCTTGATGATCTCGTTCTTGACGATGAAGATGTTCTCGCCGCTGGCCTCGGACACGTAGCCCTGGGTGTCGAGCATGAGCGCCTCGTGGTAGCCGTCGGCCACGGCCTCGGTCTTGGCCAGCACGGAGTTCACGTAGTTGCCGCAGGCCTTGGCCTTGGTCATCATGGCGTTGACGTGGTGCCGGGCGAAGGTCGAGGTCTTGACGCTGATGCCCTTTTCCAAGGCGCCGTCGCCCAGGTAGGCGCCCCAGGGCCAGGTGGCGATGGCCACGCGGATGGGGTTGGCGCCGGGGTGCACGCCCATGACGCCGTCGCCGATGAAGACCAGCGGGCGGATGTACCCGGCTTTCATCTTGTTCACCTTCAGGGTGTCGACCACGGCCTGGACCAGCTCCTCGCGGCTGAAGGGCAGCTTCATGCCCAGGATGTGCGCGGAGTCGATGAGGCGCTGCATGTGCTCGGTCAGGCGGTAGACGGCGCTGCGGCCGTCGGTGCACTCGTAGGCGCGGATGCCCTCGAAGACGCCGCAGCCATAGTGCAGGGTATGGGTGAGGATGTGCACATTGGCTTCATCCCAGTTGACGAGCTTGCCATCCATCCAGATCTTTTCAGCTTTCTGAACCATGTCCGTGTTCTCCATTTGGGCCGATTTGGGGGGTTGAGCACAGGACAGGCCAGGAGGCACGTCGAGGTCTCACGTTAGTCCGACACGCTAAAAAAAACGGGGCCGCAGGTCAAGGGCGGGGGCCGGTACGCGGAGTCAACGCCCACGATGTTCCATTGGATTGACCACGCCTTCACGCGGGGCTACATTAAAAGATGAACCTCACGGCTGGGGCATCGCCTCAGAGATGCAGCGGCTGCGGGCCTACGTCCGTCCGCATTCGTGCTGCACCCCGCCGCAACCAGGGCACAAGGCCTTTGGGAGTCTCGTGAAACCGGCACATTTTCTCATTCGCTCCGCAATATGTCTTTGCCTGGCGCTCTCGGCAACCTGTAGCTTTGCGGAAGTGCTCCCTGTGGAATTCCGAAATAACGGCTCGCCGTCAACAACACCGACAATGACGTTCCTCTGGAGAAGCCCTGCCGCAAAGGCTACATTGATCATGATCCCTGGCGGAGAGGGGCACATCGGACTCACGTTGGACAGAACCGATCTCGGCGGCTTCTATGGAAATACGTTGAAGCCGCTCAGCAATCCGCAGCTCACATCCGGAGCCTTCAACGTCGTCATCTTCGACAGTCCCACGGAATTGTCCGTCGGAGATGGCTACCCGATCTCCAGGACCATAGCCGACCACCTCCTGCGGATAGAGAGCGTCGTGCTGTTTTACAAGCAGAAGTTCAACAAACCGGTCTGGCTTATGGGGCATAGCAACGGCGCGGTCAGCGTCACGGAATTCTATAAATATTTGCAGAAAAGCCACAAAGAGGATCTTGTCGGCGGGATCATCTACAGCTCCGGCAGAAACGGCTCCCGGTTCAACCCGGACACCAACGTGGCGGTTCTGTTCCTGGCCCACGAGAACGACGGCTGCCCGAAATCGACCAGATCAAGCTCGCTTCAGGTGTACAACGACCTGCTGAAAACGAACTCGCGGAAAACGAGGTATGTCATCATCAAAACAGGAACATCTGAGTCCAAAAGCCCATGCAGATCGGGATACCACATGTTCTTCAACGCATATGAAGAAGTGTACAAGGCGATCGACGAATTCGCCTCTGACGTCCTCAAGGAATAGCTGCACGGCACGGTTCACGTGTTCATGGACCGGCTCTCGCCGGTCGACGACGCCAACGCGTACGCCGCGAAAATCGTTCGGCTGCGAGCGGTCCTCGCTTACTCCACCCCGATGTCCTCGTTCCACACCTCCGGCCTGGCCACAATGAACCCGCCGAGCAGCGCCTTGCACTCCGCGCTGTCCAGGTCGACGACCGTGACGCCGTTCTCCTTGAGCCAGGCAAGACCGCCCTGGAAGGTCGCGCTTTCCCCCGCCACCACGGTGCCGATGCCGAACTGGCGCACCAGCCCGGAGCAGTACCAGCACGGGGCCAGCGTGGTGACCATGATCGTGTCGCGGTAGCTGGCGCGGCGGCCCGCGTTGCGGAAGGCCGAGGTCTCGGCGTGCATGGAGGGGTCGTTGTCCTGCACGCGGCGGTTGCGCCCGCGCCCCAAGAGCTTACCCGCGCTGTCGAACAGGGCCGCGCCAATGGGCACCCCGCCCTCGGCCAGGCCCAGCCGGGCCTCCACCAGGGCCACCTCCAGCATCCGTTCATAGTCCTTGCGGGACAATTTTCCGACCAATGTTCCGGCTGGCTTTGCGGCAGGCCTTCCGGCTGGCTTTGCGGCTTGAGTTGCGGCTGTTTCACGCGGCATGGCGCACCTCCTCCATGGATTCTGCAACGCATAGCATGTCCTCGCGTCCCGGACAATGCGTCCCGGACAATGCCCGCGCCCCGCATTTGCAGCATCATTGCTTTTGACAGCAGCCCCCGTGCGCATGTAAGGTTCCGCCCTACCGAACAATCATCTCCGGTGAGCGACGGGCAAGTCCGGGCAGCTACGGGGAGCCAAGGAGCGCGCAATGCAGCAATTTCCCAGAGTCCACCGCCTGCCGCCGTATGTTTTCGCCCAGGTCAACGAACTGAAGATGCAGATGCGCCACCAGGGCGCGGACATCATCGATCTGGGCATGGGCAACCCGGACCTGCCCACCCCGCCACATATCGTCGAAAAGCTCATGGAGGCGGCGCAGAAATCCGGCAACCACCGCTACAGCGCCTCCAAGGGCATCAAGGGCCTGCGCCTGGCCATCGCCAACTGGTATCTGCGCCGCTTCGGCGTTGAGCTGGACCACGACCAGGAGGTGGTGTGCACCATGGGTGCCAAGGAAGGCCTGGCGCACCTGGCCCTGGTCATGCTCTCCCCCGGCGATGTCGTTTTCGCGCCCGATCCGGCCTATCCCATCCACCCCTATGCCGCCATCATCGCCGGGGCCGACGTGCGCCGCATCCCCATGGGCAAGGGCCGCGACTTCCTGGAGGACCTCCAGATCGCCGTCAAGCAGACCTGGCCCAAGCCCAAGCTGCTGGTCATCAACTACCCGCACAACCCGACCACCATTTGCGCGGACATACCCTATTTCGAACGAATCGTGGACTTCGCCAAGGAGCACGGGATGTACATCATCCACGACTTCGCCTACGCGGACTTCACCTACGACGGCTATGTGGCCCCCAGCTTCATGCAGGCCAGGGGCGCCAAGGACGTGGCGGTCGAGTTCTTCTCGCTGACCAAGAGCTATTCCATGGCCGGGTGGCGCGTGGGCTTCTGCGTGGGCAACCGCGACATGGTCCAGGCGCTCACGCGCATCAAGAGCTACCTGGACTACGGCATCTTCCAGCCCATCCAGATCGCGGCCTGCACGGCCCTAAACGGCCCGCAGGAGTGCGTGCGCGAGATCATGGACGTGCACCAGGACCGCCGCGACGCGCTCATCGAGGGCCTGCACCGCGCAGGCTGGATGGTGCCGCCGCCCAAGGCCACCATGTTCGTCTGGGCCGAGATACCTGACGAGTTCAAGGCCATGGGCAGCGTGGAATTCTCCAAGCTGCTGCTGCGCGAGGCCGAGGTGGCCGTGTCGCCGGGCCTTGGCTTCGGCAACTACGGCGACGACCACGTGCGCTTCGCCCTGGTGGAGAACCGCCACCGCATCAACCAGGCCACGCGCAACCTGAAGAAGTTCTTCGGCAAATAGGGAGACTCGATGGAAACGCTGCGCCTCGGACTCGCCGGTTTCGGCACAGTCGGCTCCGGCCTCGCCAAGATCCTCCAGGAGAACGGCGAGATCATCCGCGCGCGCACCGGGCGCAGCATCGCCATCAAGACCGTGCTGGTGCGCGACCTGGCCAAGAAACGCGCCGTGGACCTGGGCCCGGACGTGCGCTTCACCGCCAGCCCCGACGACCTGGTGAACGACCCGGACATCGACGTGGTGGTGGAGCTCATGGGCGGCATCGACACCGCCAAGGGGCTCATCACCCGGGCGCTCTCGTCCGGCAAGCACGTGGTCACGGCCAACAAGCACCTGCTGGCGCTGCACGGGCCGGAGCTCTCGGCCCTGGCGGCGGCCAGGGGCCTGGGCCTGTTCTACGAGGCCAGCGTGGCCGGGGGCATCCCCATCGTGCAGACCCTGCGCGAGAGCCTGGGGGCCAACCGCATCGAGCGCCTGGTCGGCATCATGAACGGCACGGCCAACTACATTCTGTCGGAGATGACCACCAGCCACCTGGACTTCGCCACGGCGCTGAAGCAGGCCCAGGACCTGGGCTATGCCGAGGCCGACCCGACCTATGACATCGAGGGCCTGGACACGGCCCACAAGCTCGTGGTGCTCATCCGCCTGGCCTACGGACGGGACTTCCCGCTTTCCAGCGTGCCCGTGCGCGGCATCACCCAGGTCACGCCGCTGGACATCGAGCTGGCCCGGGAGTTCGGCTACCGCATCAAGCTTTTGGCCCAGGCGCGCGAGGTCGATGGCAGGATCGAGGCCAGCGTGCAGCCCACGCTGGTCAAGTACACCTTCCTTCTGGCGCGGGTTGGCGGCAACTTCAACGCCGTGCGCGTGGAGGGCAACGCCGTGGGCCCGATCATGCTGCACGGCCAGGGCGCCGGGGATCTGCCCACAGGCAGCGCGGTCATGGCCGACATCATGGCCATCTGCCGGGGGCTGGCCGTGCCGGGCTGGCGGTTCGACAACACCGGCTTCGGCAACAGGCCGCTTGCGCAGGCCGACATCCTGCCCTCGGACGAGGCCGTGTCCATGCACTACTTCCGCTTCGCCGTGGCCGACCGCCCCGGCGTCATGGCGTCCATCGCCCACGCCATGGCCGAGCACGGCATCTCCATCGCCCAGGCCGTGCAAAAGGGCGACATGTCCGCCACGGACGTGCCCATCGTCTTTTTGACCCACAACGCGCGCGCCAAGGCCGTGGCCGAGACCATCCGCGAGATCGACGCCATGAGCTTCACTGTCCGGCCCACGGTGCACTTCCCCATCCTGTAGCAATCATCAAAATGGACCAACTTTGCAGAGTGAATTATTGGCTCATCAAATATAACAAACGGAGCGATTATGCCTTCAGTAGACGTCAAGCAAGCGGCGACCATATCAAGAGGATACATAAGAGACCTTAATCCTTTCATCAATCCGCAGGACATAACTGTTGAAGAAGCAGAGCTATCTGATGATGAAACCTTTTGGTTGATCACAGTTGGTTATCCAGCAGACACACTAAGACGCTCCTATACCTATAAAACATTTAAAATTAATGCTAATACAGCTGAAGTTCACTCTATGAAGTTTAGAGAACTGTGAAAGTTAATCTTTCCTATCTTAGACTTGAAAAGTTTGTTAAGACGGGTGTTGTATTTGATGCAAACGTCTTACTACTCTATGTTATTGGTAGTATTAATACTAATCTAATCTCAACATACAAAAGAACAGCTTCATTTAATATTGATGAATTTATTTTTTTAAACCAAATTCAGTCTTATTTTGGTTCAATATACACTACACCGAACTCGCTTACAGAAGTTTCAAACCTTCTGGAATCAAAGTACGTAAACTCGAAAAGCAAATATCTCGAAGAACTCAGCAAGCATATACCGCAGCTCAATGAAGTATATACTTGTAGCAATGAAGCCTGCAAAGATGATCACTTCAGTATTTTTGGCCTTTCTGACTCAACTCTAATCTCAATGGCAAAACGTGGATTTTATATTGTCACAGCAGACGGACCATTGTATTTTCGCATATGCAAACAGGGCTATGGTGCCTTTAACATTAATCATCTGCTGAGTTATACTTGATGAAACTCCTCTTTCTCATCGCCGACGGCATGGGCGGCTGGCCGGGCGAGATGCCCGGCAACACAACCTGCCTGGAGGCCGCCGCCACCCCGAACATGGACGAGCTGGCCGCCAGCGGCGTTGTCGGCGTGTGCCATACCATCCCCGAGGGCATGGCGCCCGGCTCGGACGTGGCCAACATGTCGCTTCTGGGCTTCAACCCGGCCACGCACCACACCGGGCGCGGGCCCATCGAGGCCGCAGCCCAGGGGCTCGTGCTCGACCCGGACGACCTGGTCTGGCGCATGAACCTGGTCAGCGTGAGCGAGCTTTCGCCCCAGGGCAGGATGCTCGACTACTCCTCCGGGCACATCACCACCGAGGTCTCCGCTCCCTTGGTGCGCGACCTGGAGCAGCGCCTGGGCGACGAGACCTTCCAGTTTCACCCCGGCGTGCAGTACCGGCACCTGCTGGTGCACAAGGGCGGCGCGCTGGAGCCCGAGGTTTCCCTACGCATCAGCCCCCCCCACGACATCACCGGCAAGTCCCTGCACGCGGACCTGCGCGAGTTTTCCCGCTGCCCGCGCATGTGGGACCTGCTTTTCCAGGCCGAGGAGCGCCTGGCCGAGACCGCGCGCGGCTCCAAGGCCAACTCCATCTGGCCCTGGGGCCAGGGCCGCCCGCTCAGCCTGCCCAATTTCAACACGACCTTTGGCCGCAGGGGCGCGGTCATCTCCGCCGTGGACCTGGTGCGCGGCCTGGGCCGGGCTGCGGGCATGGAGGTCATCGAGGTGCCTGGCGCCACCGGGCTCATCGAGACCAACTACCAGGGCAAGGTGGACGCGGCGCTCAAGTTCCTGGAACACGGCGACTTCGCCTTCGTGCACCTGGAGGGCCCGGACGAGTGCGGCCACGCGGGCAACGCCGTGGAGAAGACCGAGGCAATCAGCCGCTTCGACGCGCGCATCGTGGCCCCGCTGCGCCAGGCGTTCAACGGTCAGAGCGGGGGTCAGAACGGGGGCCAGGACGTGGCCTTTGTCATCACCTGCGACCATTTCACGCCCATTGCCGAAAAGACCCACACGCCCGACGCCGTGCCCTTCCTGCTCTGGCGTCCGGGCTGCGACCCAGTCGGCTGCGAGCCCCCGGAGGTAACGGACTTCAGCGAGGCCCAGGCGCGCTCCACCGGGCTGGTGGTCGAGGCCGGGCACGAGCTGCTGCACTGGGTTTTGCGCCAGCTCACCCCCACGCAGGAGCCTTGAGCATGGAGTTCCCCAAGGTCTTCCCCACCTCCGACACCTGGTACGCCCACCGTGTCTCCTACGGCGAGACGGACGCCATGGGCGTGCTTTATTATGCGGAATATCTGCACATTTTCGAGCGCGCCCGCAGCCAGTTCCTGCGCGAGCGCGGCATGGGCTACAACCTTGTGGAGGAGCGCGGGGTCATCCTGCCCGTGCGCGAGGCCTGGTGCCGCTACCGCGCGCCCTCGCGCTACGACGACCTGCTCTGGGCGCATTGCGGCGTGTCCGGCTGGGGCCGGGCGTCCATGCGCATCGTCTACGAATTCTGGAGCGAGGACCGCGCCCAGCTACGCGCCCAGGGCTACACCGAGCACCCCATCGTGAACCGGGAAGGCAAGCTCATCGCCGTGCCTGGCTGGTTCCACGACCTGTGCGAGAGCACCCCGGAGGGTCGGCAGCAGGTCCGATCGTAAGTCCGACAGTAGGTCCGACCCGAGGTCCGACCGTAGGTCCGACCGTAGGTCCGATCGGAGTCGCCCCGGAGGGATGGGCTCGTCCTGCGCCGACCTTTTCGTGCCTTTTTTCCGAAATCTCTACTTGTTGGCCACACCCAGAAGGGCTTCCCTTTTTTGATTCCATCGTGCCCTCAAGATAAGCCAGCCATGAACCCTTCGGCTTCAGAACTTCTTCGGTTTCGCCACAGGCCAGGCATTCCCGGCCAGAGAACGAAGCCGCGACAGTAAGCGCCCCCTCGCTCATTTTTTCTTGCCCCTGGAGCATTTTGGAGTACCTTTGTGCTTCCGCAATGCTTTCGCTATGTTTCCAGGAGCTTCCACGCATGTTCACCGACACCCACTGCCATCTCTTCCACCCCAAGATCGCGGGCAAGGCCCTGACGCATCTGGAGGGCCATTACGGCATACGGCCCCAGGGCACCGGCCTGCTGGGCGACCTTTTGGCCCGGGCCCACAGCGCGGGCATCGACCGCGTGGTGGTGCACACCGCCGCCACCGACCCCTCCCAGGTCATTCCGGCCAACAACTGGGCGCTGGACCTCATGCGCCAGTCCCCGCGCGTCATCTCCTTCGGCACGCTGCACCCGGACTATGCCGAGCCGGAAAAGGAGCTGGACCGGCTGGAGCGCGCGGGCGTACGCGGGCTCAAATTCCACCCGGACTTCCAGGGCTTTTTCCTGGACGACCCCAAGTTTTACGCGCTCATGGAGCGCATCGGCAGCCGCTTCATGCTCATGTTCCACGTGGGCGACAAGCTGCCGCCCAAGGACAACCCGTCCTGTCCCATCAAGCTGGCCCGGCTGCGGCGTACGTTCCCCGGCCCGGTGATGATCGCCGCGCACCTGGGCGGCTACCTGCACTGGGAGCACGCCGTGGAGCACCTGGCCGGGCTCGACGTGTACATGGACACCTCCAGCTCCCTGCGCGTGGTGCGCGAAGACACCCTGCGCGCGCTCATAGACCGCCACCCGGCGGAGCGCCTGCTCTTCGGCAGCGACTACCCCCTCTTCGACCCCGGCGACGAGATCACGCTCATCAAGCAGCGCTTGGTGCCCCTGGGCCTGCGCCTGGACGACCTGCTGAGGGCAGGCACAACGCTGTTCCCGGAACAGGCCCCGGAATTGGCCCCCGAATTGGCCCCCGAATTGGCCTTAGACCAGGCCGCGACATAGCCGTCCCCGGCCACGCGACGCGAAAAAGCCCCGGTCAAACGATCTGACCGGGGCTTGCGCGTTTTTCGGGAGGGCGACGGGCTAGCCCGCCAATATCAACCGCCAGCATCAACCAAACGAGGCCACCTTCTGGATCAGCCGCACCAGCTGGTGGGTGAACCCGGCTTCGTTGTCGTACCAGACGATGAGCTTGACCATGCTGCCGTTCATGACCGAGGTCAGGCCCGCGTCGGCCACGCCGCCAAAGGTGCTGCCCACAAAGTCCGTGGAGACCAACGGCTCCTCGGTGTAGCCGAAGTATTCGCTGGCTGCGGCCTTCAGCGCCGCGTTGACCGACTCCTTGGTCGCGGGCTTCTCCACCTCGCACACCAGGTCCACGATGGACACGTCCGGGGTTGGCACGCGGATGCAGAACCCGTCGAGCTTGCCCGCCAGGCTGGGGATGACCAGGGAGATGGCCTTGGCCGCGCCGGTGGTCGTGGGCACCATGTTCATGGCTGCGGCGCGGGCGCGGCGGATGTCCTTGTGGCTGCCGTCGTGCAGGCGCTGGTCCATGGTGTAGCTGTGGATGGTGGTCATGAGCCCGTGCTTGATTCCAAACGCGTCGTTCAGCGCCTTGGCCGCCGGGGCCAGGCAGTTGGTGGTGCATGAGGCGTTGGACACGATGATGTGCTCGGGCTTGAGGTCCGCGTCGTTCACGCCCATGACGATGGTCGCGTCCAGCTCCTTGCCCGGGGCGCTCAGGATGACCTTTTTCGCGCCGCAGGCCAGATGCTTGGCCAGGTCCTCGCGCTTCACGAGCTTGCCCGTGGTCTCGATGACCAGCTCCACGCCAAGATCCTTCCAGATCCACTCGCCCGGCGCGTTGCGGGTCACGAGCACCTGCCTGCCGTCGATGAGCATGCCCTTGTCATTGGGCTCCACGCGCAAAAAGCGGCCATGCACGGAGTCGTACTTCAAGAGGTGCGCCAGGTCCTTGTTCTCGGCCCGGGCGTTGATGACCACCAGCTCGACGTCTTTCACGTCGGCCAGAAGCCGGGTCAGGTAGCGGCCGATGCGGCCAAAGCCGTTAATGCCTACTTTCATCGCCATAGGAATCTCCTTGCTGAATTGAGCGCTTAGGCCTTGCCGGAGCAGCCGAGCACGTTCTTGATCTTGCGCTGGACCATCTCCTTGACCGCGTTGCGGGCCGGGGTCAGGTACTGCCGGGGGTCGAAGTCCGCCGGGTTCTCCACCAGGTGCTTGCGGATGGTGGCGGTCATGGCCAGGCGGATGTCCGTGTCGATGTTGATCTTGCACACGGCCATGCTGGCGGCCTTGCGCAGCAGGTCCTCGGGCACGCCGCGCGCGCCGGGGATGTTGCCGCCGTACTTGTTGGCCATGTCCACAAATTCCTGGGGCACGCTGGACGCGCCGTGCAGCACGATGGGCACCCCGGGCAGCAGTGTGCTGACCTTTTCCAGGCGGTCGAAGTCGAGCTTGGCCTCACCCTTGAACTTGTACGCGCCGTGGCTGGTGCCGATGGCGATGGCCAGCGAGTCGCAGCCGGTGCGGGTCACGAAGTCCTTGGCCTGGTCCGGGTCGGTGTAGATATGCTCGTCGGAGTGCACGTCCTCCTCCACGCCGGCCAGGCGGCCCAGCTCGGCCTCGACCCAGACCCCGCGCGCGTGGGCGTATGCCACCACCTTTTTGGTCTCGGCGATGTTCTCCTCATAGGGCAGGTGCGAGCCGTCGTACATGACCGAGGTGAAGCCGCCGTCGATGACGTCGCGGCAGAGCTCGAAGTTCGGGCCGTGGTCCAGGTGCAGCACCACGGGCAGGTCGGCCAATTGCAGGGCGGCCTCCATGAGCTTCATGATGTAGATCTGCCCGGCGTATTTGCGCGCCCCGGCGGACACCTGCAGGATCAGCGGGGCGTTCTCCGCCTTGCCCGCCTCCATGATGCCCTGGATGATCTCCATGTTGTTCACGTTGAAGGCGCCGATGGCGTAGCCCCCGGCATAGGCTTTCTGGAACATTTCCTTGGGTGATACGAGTGGCATGGACTCCTCCTTGGGGCTCGAAAGGGCGTGGTGTGGCTATAGGTCGTGCAATCAGTACATATTCTTGGCACGCAGCGGAAATTCTGTCAACATACCTTAGAGAATATTGGACTCCAGCAAGGCCATGGTCTCGTGGTCCGTGAAGTCGAAACGCAGCGGCGTCAGGGTGATGAAGCCCTCAGTCAACAGCCTGCGGTCGCGTCCGTGGCTGATATTTTCGGGCTTGAGTTCCCCGCACATCCAATAATACTTGTGGCCGCGCGGGTCCAGGCGCTCCTCGTACCAGTCGGTGTAGGCCACGCGGGTGTGCGCGCAGACGCGCAGCTCCCTGGCCTGGTCCATGGGCAGGTTGGGAAAGTTCAGGTTCAGCACGCACTTTTTCGGCAGGCGCGCAAAGGGCAGCCGGGGCAGCAGCGCGGCGGCGTATGCGGCCTGGCCGGAGAGCTCCACCGGGTTGTGGTCGTCCATGGACACGGCCAGCGCCGGGAAGCCCATGAGCGCGCCCTCTGTGGCGGCGGAGACCGTGCCCGAGTACATGATGTCCACGCCGACATTGGCCCCGGCGTTGATGCCCGAGACCACCAGGTCC
The DNA here is from genome assembly GCA_903843965.1 of uncultured delta proteobacterium. Classification (GTDB taxonomy): domain Bacteria; phylum Desulfobacterota; class Desulfovibrionia; order Desulfovibrionales; family Desulfovibrionaceae; genus Humidesulfovibrio. The sequence continues at coordinate 41,944 of CAIMRY010000015.1, read as the reverse complement.
GGCGCGGGATTGACCAGGGTGGACAGGCCCAGCTTCACGCAGTCTGCCGGGGTGCCGGAAACGCCCAGGCCGAAAAAGCCCTCCTCGCGGAACTCCTTGACCCGCAGCGGCGCGGACAGGGTGATGGCGTGGCCCACGGCGGACTGCTCGGTGATGGGCGCAACCACCTGAACATCGTGCCCGGCTGCCGCCAGCGCCCGGTGCATGGCCCGCAGGCCCACGGCCTGGATGCCGTCGTCGTTGGTCAAAAGAATGCGCATGGGGCTCCCTGGCGGGCGCGCAGAGCGCCCTTCGGTTTGACAATCGGCTCCGACGGGGGCAATGAAATCGGTTCAGAGCACACCCACCGCCGCCTGACTGCGGTCGGTCCAGAATACCCCAACATCAGGGAGAAGGCAAGGCCGTGATCGCGAAAGCCGTGTACATACGGGATATTAGCCCCGGCCAGACGATTCAGGACACCTTCCTCCTGACCGAGGTCCGCACGGGCCAGTCGCGCAACGGACCCTACTTGAGCCTGGTCTTGCAGGACGCCACCGGGCAGATGGACGCCAAGGTCTGGAGCCCGCTTTCGCAACAATTCCTCACCCTTGCCGCTGGGCAATTCGTCACCGTGCGCGGCCTGGCCGCCAACTACCGCGAAAAATGCCAGCTGACCCTGGACCAGCTGGCCCTGACGCCCGAGGCCGAGGTCGAGCCCATGGACTTTCTGCCGCCCAGCCCGGTCAAACCCGCCGAGCTTTTGGCCGAGATCGAGACCCTGTGCCGCCGCGAGCTGACGCACAGGCCCTGGCGCAGTCTGATGAAGAAGATCTTGACTGACGAGGAGATCCGCGCGCGGCTGTTGCCCGCCACCGGGGCCAAGACCGTGCACCACGCCTACGTGGGCGGCCTGCTGGAGCACACGCTCTGCGTGGCCCGCACCTGCCTGGCCCTGTGCGACCTCTACCCCCGGCTGGACCGCCAGGTGCTGCTGGCCGCGGCCATCCTGCACGACCTGGGCAAGGCCTGGGAGCTCACCAGCGGGCTGACCACGGACTACACCGACGAGGGCCGCCTGCTGGGCCATGTCCAGCTCGGCCTCACGCTCGTGGAGGGCTTTTTGGCCAAGGCCCGCGACCTCGACCCCGCGCTCATCCTGCACCTGAAGCACCTGATCCTCAGCCACCACGGCGAGTACGAATTCGGCGCGCCCAGGCGGCCCAAGACGGCGGAGGCGTTCATCCTGCACTTCGCGGACAACATCGACGCCAAGATGAACAGCATTGCCGGGGCCTACGCCGAGATCGACGGCGCGGACCCGGCCTGGACCCCCTTCCAGCGCTACCTGGACCGCTTTCTCTACCGCCCGGCGCACACCCCCGCCGCCCAAGACGGTCAGGCCGGCCAGGCCGCGCAATCAAGACCCGAGGCGCACAAGCCCGATGGCCGGATCCTGCTTTTGCCCCTGGATTCCGAGTAGAACCATCCACGTGGGACAAGAGCCCCATGATTCGCCAAAGGTGACCGCATGGCTGACGCCTCTCCAGACACTCCGAAAATGACAGCCTCGCGGCTGCTCACCCGCCTGGTCAGGATCGCAAGCGGGCTGCACACCAGCGACGCCCTGCGCATCATCGTCCTGGGCTGCGTCATCGGCGCATTTTCCGGCCTGTTGGCCGTGGGCTTCTATGCCTCCCTGAACGCGCTGCAGGACCTGCTGCTCGGCCGCATCGCCGGCGCGCCCATGCCCGCCCACGGCATCGTGGCGCTCACGGCGTCCACCTCCTCGCCGCTGTACATCCCGCTCATGACCACCATCACCGGCGCGCTCATCGGCCTGTGCATGCGCCTGATCCTGCCGGACAGCCCGGACCTGGGCACCGACGGCACGGACATCGTGATCCGCGCCTTCCACGGGCCCACCGGGCGCGTCGATTCGCGCATCACCGCCGTGCGCGGGGCCGGGGCCATCCTGACCATCGCCAGCGGCGCCAGCGCGGGCCAGGAGGGCCCCATCTCGCTCATCGGCGCCGGGGCCGCCTCCTGGCTGGCCGACAGGCTGAAGCTCAACGCGCGTGAACGCCGGACCCTGCTGCTGGCCGGGGCTGCGGGTGGGCTCGGGGCCATCTTCCGCGCGCCCTTGGGCGGCGCGCTTACGGCCATCGAGGTCATCTACCGCGAGGACTTCGAGGCCGACTCGCTCCTGGCGGCCCTGTTCTCCTCCACCACCGCCTATTCCATCTTCACCATCTTTTTCGGCACAGACCCCATCTTCCACGTGCCGGACCTGAAGCTGCGCAGCGTGACCGAACTGCCCTTCTACGTGCTGCTGGCCGTGGGCTGCTCCGTGGCGGCCTGGGCCTTTGTGGCGGGCTTTCGCCGGGTCAAGTACCATTTCTTCGCGCCCCTGCGCAGGCGCATCGGGGTCGTGGGCGCCACGGCCCTGGGCGGATTCATGGCCGGGGTCGTGGGCATGCTCTTCCCACAGCTTCTGGGCGGCGGCCTGGAGTGGGTGGAGCTGGCCCTGCACGGCGACCTGCCCCTGATGGCGCTCGGCCTTTTGGCCCTGGGCAAGACCGTGGACACGGCCCTGACCATCGGCTCCGGCATGAGCGGCGGCATGTTCGCGCCCTCGCTCTACGTGGGCGGCATGACCGGCACGGCCCTGGGCACCCTGTTCCATACCTATTTCCCGGACATCGTCACCAGGCCCGCCGCCTTCGGCATCGTGGGCATGTCGGTGTTCTTCTCCTGCGCCACCGGGGCCTCGCTCGGGCCGCTGGTCATGACCTGCGAGATCACCAGCAGCTACGGCCTGCTGGTGCCGCTGATGCTGGCCACGGGCTGCGGCCTGCTGCTCTCGCGCAATGTCTCGCTGTACGACAACCAGCTGCCGAACAAGCTGGCCTCCCGCGCCCACACCCACGAGGCCGCAGTGAACCTGCTCAAAGGCCGCAAGGTTTCGGAGCTGCCCCTGGCCCCGGCCCCGCCGCCGCTGCTGGAGTCCACCAAGCTGGGCGACCTGCGCGGCCTGGTCACCAGCTCCCAGGCCCTGTGCTACCCGGTGTTCAACGCCCAGGGTGCCATGACCGGCATCGCCACCCTGTCGGACCTGCGCGAGGTGCTCTACGAAACCTGCCTGTTCGACCTCGTGGTGGTCAAGGAGGTCGCGCGGGCCCCGGTCTTTGTCGCGCCCGACGCCGACGGCTACGAGGCCCTCTTGACTATGCTCGACACCGGGCTGGACGAGTTGCCCGTGCTGGACGAGGCCAAGGGCGTCATCCTCGGCATGCTCGACCGCCGGGCCCTGCTCGGCATGTACCGGCCACGGCCGACAATCGGCGGCAACGCGCCTGGAACTCCGGGGCTCGCATGTTCATAACCTTTGAAGGCATCGAGGGCACGGGCAAGTCCACGCAGATCGCCCTGCTGAAAAGCCGCCTGGAGGCCCAGGGCCGCCGCGTGGTCGTGACCTGCGAGCCGGGCGGCAGCCGCATCGGCGCGGAGCTGCGGCGCGTGCTTTTGTCCCTGGAGAACCGCGACCTGACGCCCCAGGCCGAGCTGTTCCTGTACCTGGCCGACCGCGCCCAGCACGTGGCCCAGGTGGTGCGCCCGGCCCTGGCGGCCGGGGCCGTGGTGCTCTGCGACCGCTTCGCCGACTCCACCGTGGCCTACCAGGGCTATGGCCGCGGCATGGACACCGGGCTTTTGCACCAGCTGAACGCCGTGGCCGTGGACGGGCTCTGGCCCGGCCTGACCATATTGCTGGACCTGGACCCGGAAACCGGCCTGGCCCGCGCCGTGGCCCGCAACGTGAGCGAGGGCAAGACCAACGCCGAGGGCCGCTTCGAGGCCGAGAGCCTGGCCTTCCACGGCCGCGTGCGCCAGGGCTTTCTGGACCAGGCCGCGCGCTGCCCGGAGCGCATCCGCGTGGTGGACGCCACGGGCACGCCGGAGGAAATCGCCCTCAGGGTCGGAGCCCTGGTGGAGGGCCGCCTGAATGCCTGAGGGACGCCATGCCTGAGCGAAACACCATGCCTGAGCGACACCATGTCTGAGCCTCCGGGCCGCACAGCACGCTCTGCCCTGCCTGCCCTGACCGACTGGCTCCTGTTCTTGCTCCTGGCTGCGGGCCTGGTCTGGCTGGTGCTGCGCGGGGCCGAGGACCTGGGCTACAACTGGCAGTGGTACCAGGTGCCGCGCGCGCTCATCACCCACCGCGACGGAACCCTCGCGCCCGGTCCGCTGCTGCAGGGCCTGTTCGTCACCCTCAAGCTCACGGCCTTGAGTTTTGCCGGGGCCTTTGCCGTGGGCCTGGTCACGGCGCTTTTGCGGCTGTCCGGCTCGTGGTCCGGGCGGGTGCTGGCCCGGGGCTACCTGGAGCTGGTGCGCAACACGCCGCTTTTGATCCAGCTCTTTTTCCTCTACTTTGTGCTTTCACCCGTTTTGAACATGGACGCCTTCGCCACCGCCGTGCTCGGCCTGTCGCTGTTCGAGGGCGCGTACGTGTCCGAGATTCTGCGCGCCGGGGTGCGCTCCGTGGAGCCCGGCCAGTGGGACGCAGCCCGCAGCCTGGGCATGGGCCGGGCCAGGGCGTATGTCTCCGTGATCCTGCCCCAGGCCATGCGCCGCGTGCTGCCGCCCCTGGCCGGACAGGGCGTGTCGCTGATCAAGGACTCGTCCCTGGCCAGCGTCATCGCCATCAACGAGCTGACCCTGCGCGGGCAGAATATCGTGTCCGAGACCTTCCTCAGCTTCGAAATTTGGTTTACGGTTGCGGCCATGTACTGGCTCGTCACCACGGCGCTCTCCGGCGCGGCCGATGCCCTGGAGCGCCGCCTGGCCTATCCGGCCTGAGCCAAACCGGCCTGAGTCAAAACAACCAAGGAGGCACCCATGCGCAACGCCCACCGGACCCCCAACAGGACCATGCTCTGCCTGTGCCTGGCCGCCTGCAGCCTGGTGTTGCTGCTTGCCGCCGCAGCAAACGTCGCAACCGCCGCCACCCGCGCCGACCTGGCCAGGGAGAGCACGCTGGAGCAGGTGCTGCAGCGCGGGGTGCTGCGCGTGGGCTTCAGCACCTTTGTGCCCTGGGCCATGCAGGACAAGAAGGGCGAGTTCGTCGGCTTCGAGATCGACGTGGCGCGCAGACTGGCCCAGGACATGGGCGTGAAGGCGCAGTTCGAGCCCACCCAGTGGTCGGGCATCATCCCGGCGCTGTTGTCCGGCAAGTTCGACATCATCATCGGCGGCATGAGCATCCAGCCCCAGCGCGCCCTCAAGGTCAACTTCAGCATCCCCTACGAGTATTCGGGCATGTCGCTGGTGGCCAGCAAAAAGCTGGCGGGCAGGCTGAAGTCCCTGGCCGACTTCAACAGGCCGGACATCATCCTGGCCATCCGCCAGGGCACCACCGCCGTGGACGCGGCCCGCAAGTACATGCCCAAGGCCCAGGTCAAGTACTTCGACAACGAGGCCCAGACCATCCAGGAGGTGCTGAACTGCCGGGCCCACGCCGTGGTCGCCTCCGAGCCTTTCCCCGCTTTTCAAGCCCTGAAGAACCCGGACCAGCTCTTTCTGCCCGTGGCCAAGGCCGTTGCCAGGGGGCCCATCGCCTTTGCCGTGCGCAAGGGCGACCCGGACTTCCTGAACTTCCTGGACGGCTGGATACGCGTCGTCAGCGACGAAGGCTGGCTGGACGAGCGCCACGACTACTGGTTCCGCACCGACGCCTGGAAGGGCATCGTGGAGTAGCGGACCCGGCATGACAAGCGCCGACCCGAAGATGCGAGCCAGGGCGCGGACCTCCAGCCCGGCGCTGCCGACCCCGGCGCTGTGGATCGACCTGGCCGTGCTGCTGCTCGTGGGCGCTGGCGCGGCCTGGCTGGTTCTGCGCGCACGGGCCAACCTGCCCTATGTCTGGGACTGGTCGGTGATCCCGCAGTTTTTGGTCTACACCGACGCGGACGGGACCTGGCGCGCCGGGCGCATCCTGACCGGGGTCTTCACCACCGTGCGCCTGAGCCTGTGGGCCGGGCTGCTGGCGCTGCTGCTCGGCACCTGCGCCGGGCTCATGCGCGTGGGTCTGCGCCTGTTCTGGCGGCTGTGCGGCGGGGCGTACGTGCTTTTCGTGCGCAACACCCCGCCGCTCGTGCTCATCTTCCTGTTCTCGTATTTTTTGAGCGGCCAGCTCATCAGCGCGCTCGGGCTGGACATCGCCGTGGCCAACCTGCCCGAGGGCCTGCGCCTCGTGGCCCAGGCGCTTTTCGGACCGCTGGCGCAGATGCCCGGTTTTTTCACTGCCATCGTCACCCTGGGGCTCATCGAGGGCGCATACATGGCCGAGATCGTGCGCGCGGGCGTGCAGTCCGTGGAGCGCGGCCAGTGGGACGCGGCGTTCGCCCTGGGCCTCTCCCGCCCGCAGACCCTCGTCCAGGTCATCCTGCCCCAGGCGTTGCGGCGCATGCTGCCGCCCTTGACCAGCCAGTTCGTGTCCACGGTCAAGGACTCGGCCATCGTGTCCGTCATCTCCATCCCGGAGCTGACCTTCCAGGCCCAGGAGCTTGTCAGCGCCACGTACCGCAGCTTCGAGGTCTGGACCCTGGTGCTTGTTTTGTACCTGGCGCTGAACCTGCCCTGCTCGCTCGCTGCGCGTTGGCTGGAGCTCAAGCTGCGGCGCTCGGACCGGGACTTCGAACGCGCCGCGTGAGGCCTGTGGGCCGCAGTCAAGCCATATGCGCGCGGCTTTGACAGCGGCTCGGTTTTCGCGCATGAATCCATCATCACGAAAGGATACTCACCGCGCCGAAAGAATGCTCAACACGAAAAACTAGCGCCGCTGGCGCCCCGCAACCGAACAAGGAGAACGCCATGGCCCCGGAAGTGAAGGTCTACGCCCTGTCCACCTGCATCCACTGCAAGAACGCCAAGGAGTACCTGGACCAGTGCGGCGTGAAGTATGACTGCGTGCATGTGGACCAGCTGACCGGCGACGAGCGCAAGGCCATGGTCGAGGAAGTGAAGAAGCTCAACCCCTCGGTGTCGTTCCCCACCCTGGTCATCGACGGCAAGGTGCTGGTGGGCTTTGACAAGGCCAAGGTCGACGAGGCGCTGGGCAAATGAACGCGCAGCAACTGCACGACACCCTGCAAAAAATCCAGGAGCCCAAGGGCTGCTACTTCAACGCGGACGCCTCCATGACCATGGCGCTCATGGAGAGCCTGCTGGCGACCAAGGAGCGGCTGGGGTACATGGCCTGCCCGTGCAGGCTGGCCAACGGCACCTTCGAGGCCGACCGGGACATCGTGTGCCCGTGCGAGTATCGCGCGGCGGACATGGACGAGTATGGGGCGTGCTTTTGTGGGCTGTATGTGACGAAGGAGTGGAACGAGGGGGGGAGAGAGCGGGTGTATGTGCCGGAGAGAAGGCCGGTGGAGAGGATATTGGGGTGAGGGGGTAGGAGAATACTATGTCAGCTTTAGACTTCAAAGAAATCCCAAGAGCGAATACCGGCGATGGGAGGCAAGATACGTTTGAGCTATTCGCGCGCGACTTTTTACTCTATCTAGGCTACCAAATTGATGTACACCCTTCTAGAGGTGCAGATGGCGGGAAAGACATAATTGTAATTGAAAATAGAACTGGCATTTCTGGAACAACACAAATCCGCTGGCTTGTTAGCTGCAAGCATAACGCTCATTCAAATTCTTCAGTGAAACCAAAAGATGAAGAAAATCTCAATAACCGCCTTCACTCAAACGAGTGTAACGGATTTATTGGATTTTATTCAAGTGTCCCAAGCTCTGGTTTAGCAACAATACTAACTAATCTAAAGAGGCAATTTGAGGTTCAACAATTTGATCATAATTTGATTGAAGGGCATCTCTTAAAATCAGTTGAAGGCCTTCAACTTGCGAAACAATACTTCCCTGAATCATTAAAAAAATGGACTGACGAAAATCCTAGTCCAGCATTAGTCTTCGATTCCGAAACAACACTCAATTGTGAGCACTGTGGGAAAAACCTCCTTACGCCAGAACCGACTGGAATTATCGTATATTGGCACAGCATGACGGCGGAACGCAAACAACGACACATTAAGAATATTTATTGGTGCTGCAAAGGCAGTTGCGAACAACACCTTAAAGCTGCAAATTATGAACGAGGCTACATTGATGCTTGGGAAGATATAGCTGACTTAAAAATCCCTGTCATATTCATAAAACGTGTCATGATGGCCATAAACCAACTATATGCTGGTGAAAAGTTCTCAGAAATTGCATTTGAAAAGTTGAAAGATGTACTTCTAAACGTATTTCCGTATGCAGCAAGGAATCAAACTTCAACTGAATCGAACAGAATTGATTCCTTGTTAGGCTTGCCGGCTTACCTTGGCGGTCTTGGTAAATAATCTTTACACCATCACAGAACCATGACCGTTCTCTGATTTTACTCCTCTTCAGAAATGCTTCTTTAAAGTACCGCTCCCCACCGACCTGTCTCCAATACAAGAAAAAGCCCCGGTCCGCTTGCGCAGACCGGGGCTTCGTAATGTGCTTTGTTTTGATTAGTACTGACGGGGCGGACGGGACTCGCGTTCCTGGGCCTCGTTGACCTTCAGGGCGCGGCCGCCAACTTCCTTGCCGTTCAGGGCCTGGACGGCCTCGCGGGCAGCGTTGTCGTCCATCTCCACGAAGCCGAAGCCGCGGAAACGGCCGGTTTCGCGGTCGCTGATGAACTTGACGGAGTTGACTTCGCCAAACTGGGAGAACAGGTTGCGGATGTCATCCTCGGAGGTGCTGAACGCGATGTTGCCGACATAGATAGACTTAGGCATGTGATAAAACTCCTAAAAAAGACTGCTAAAATTTGGTCGCCCATTTCGCCTGAGCAAAAAGCCTCCAGAACTCAAATCCAGATGTCGTTAAGTAGGCTCCCTGACGCAACTTGTAAAGGCCTAAATCGCAGAAATAAAAATTATTTTCCAGGCCGCAAAAACAGCGCCATGCACTTTGAAACACTCCCGAAAGCCATGCAAACGCTACGTGCAGTAGCAGGCATTGTCATTTTTCGGCGTCAAGAGCGTGCGCCTTCCACTCCGCAAAGCTGTCGCGCGCGCGCTGGCCGTACAACTCCTTGCGGACCTTTTTGCCCGCGCGACGGTTCAAATCCGGCATGAGGCCGAAGTGCGCGTTGGACGGCTGGAAGTTCTTGGGCGGCGGCGTGCGCAAATGGCCAAGGAGCGCGCCCAGGGCCGAAGTCACCGGCGGCGGGGCCAGGCTGCGGCCGGAAAGCTTGGCGCCCAGCATCAGCCCCAGCCACAGCCCGCAGGCCGCGCTCTCCAGATAGCCCTCCACCCCGGTGATCTGCCCGGCAAGGTAGACGCCGGGCCGGGTCCTGAGCTCCAGCTCGTCGGTCAAGACCACAGGCGCGTCCACAAAGGTGTTGCGGTGGATGCTGCCCAGGCGCAGGAACTCGGCGCGCTCCAGGCCGGGAATCAGCCGGAACACGCGCTCCTGCTCGGCGTACTTGAGCTTGGTCTGGAAGCCCACGAGATTGAACGCGGTCTTCTCCTTGTTCTCCGCGCGCAGCTGGACCACTGCGAACGCTTCCTCGCTGGTGCGCGGATTGGGCAGGCCCACGGGCTTGAGCGGGCCGAAGCAGAGGGTGAGCCGCCCGCGCTCGGCCATTTCCTCCACCGGCAGGCAGCCCTCGAAGTGGATGTGCTGCTCGAACCCGTGCGGGGCCACCTTTTCCGCCGCCATGAGCGCCGCCAGGAACACGTCGTACTCCTCCTCGGTCATGGGGCAGTTGAGGTAGTCGTCCTCCTCCGGGCGGTAGCGGCTGCCCCAGAAGCAGATGTCCATGTTGACGCTCTCGCGGCTGATGATGGGCGCAATGGCGTCGTAGAAATACAGGTTCTTGCCGCCGCCCTGGCCCGTGGCGGCCCCTGTCAGGCTGGCGGCCAGGCTGGCGGCCAGGTGATCGCTGACCAGGGGCCCGGCGGCCACGACCACGGCGTCGAAGCCGACAAGCAGCGGCGAGTCCAGGCTCTCGACCTCGGCGCGCACCACCTGGATGTTCGGGTCGTGCTCGATGAGCGCGGTGATGTAGTTGGCGAACAGGGTGCGGTCCACGGCCAACGCCTTGCCCGCAGGAATGCGCGTCTCGTCGGCCACCTGCATGACCAGGCTGCCCAGCTCGCGCATTTCGGCCTTCAAGACGCCGATGGCCGTGGTCAGCTCCTCGGAGCGCAGGGAGTTGGAGCAGACCAGCTCGGCCAGCTTGCCCGTCTCGTGCGCCGGGGACTTCTTGTCCGGGCGCATCTCGAACAGGCGCACGGTCAGGCCCGCCTTGACCAGGGCCATGGCGCACTCGCACCCGGCCAGCCCGCCGCCGATGACCGCGACGCGCGCAGCGGCCTTTTCCGGGTGCTCGTCGCTGCGGAACTCGCTGCGGAACCCGCTGCCGTGAGACTCGTTGTTATCCGGCATGATTTCAGCTATCCTCACAGAAGATTTCAGTGCAAAAGATTTCAGTGGACCAAAACAGGCAAGGCCATGAGCGACATTTTGCCCGATACTCCCGATATCCGGCCCGGCACCGGGCCCGACATCCGACAAGACATCCTTCTGGACATCCGGGGGCTGAGCACTGCCTTTGCCGCGCACACAGCGGCTGGCGGCGCCGTGGCCAAGGCAGTGGATACAGTGAGCCTGAGCGTTCGGCAAGGCGAAACCCTGGCCGTGGTCGGGGAATCGGGCTGCGGCAAGACCGTGCTGGCGCTCTCCGTGCTGGGGCTGGTTCCTGATCCGCCGGGCCGCGTCATCGCCGGGCAGGCGCTGTACCGGGGCCGCGACCTGACCGCCATGAGCGAGGCCGAGCTTGAGGGCGTGCGCGGCGAGCACATCGCCATGATCTTCCAGGAGCCCATGACCTCGCTCAACCCGGTGTTCCGCGTGGGCGAGCAGATCGCCGAGGGCTTTCGCCTGCACAAGAAGGCTAGCCGCGCGGACGCGGAGAAACGTGCTGTCGAAATGCTGCGCCAGGTGGGCATTCCCAACCCCGAGGAGCGCAGCCAGAGCTATCCCTTCGAGCTTTCCGGCGGCATGCGCCAGCGCGTGATGATCGCCATGGCGCTGGCCTGCGACCCGGACCTGCTCTTTGCCGACGAGCCCACGACGGCGCTGGACGTGACCATCCAGGCCCAGATACTGGACCTCATGCGCGAGCTGCAGCAGCGCCGGGGCTCGGGCATCCTGCTCATCACCCACGACCTGGGCGTGGTGGCCGAGACAGCGCACCGCGTGGCCGTGATGTACGCCGGGCAGGTGGTGGAAGAGGCTCCGGTGGCCGAGCTTTACGCCCGGCCAGAGCACCCCTACACCCAGGGCCTGCTGGCATCCGTGCCGCGCCTGGGCGTGCGGCGCACCCTTGCGCCCATCCCCGGCATGGTGCCGGGCATCTTCAACCTGCCCTTCGGCTGCCGCTTCCGCCCGCGCTGCGCCAAGGCCTTTGGCCGCTGCGAGGCCTGCCCGCCGCTGTTTGAGCTGGGTCCCGGGCGCACGGCCCGCTGCTGGCTCTTTGACGGCGCGCCCCTGGCCGAGCCCGTGCACTGCGAACACGACCCGCACAAGGTCCATGTCAGCGGAGCCCACGCATGAGCGCCCTGCTCGAACTGGACGGCGTGGTCCGGCATTACCTCGTCCGGGCAGGGCTGCTGGGCCTGAAGCAGGGCGAGGTGCGCGCCGTGGACGGCGTGTCCCTTACGCTCCAGGCGGGCGAGAGCCTGGGCCTGGTGGGCGAAAGCGGCTGCGGCAAGTCCACCCTGGCCCGGCTGATCCTGGGCCTGGAGCCGCCGGACGCCGGGGTGATCCGCTTCCAGGGCCGGGACATCGCCGCCTGGCCGCAGACCGAGCTGCGCCGCCAGATGCAGATGGTCTTCCAGGACCCCTACTCCTCGCTGAACCCGCGCATGAGCGTGGGCGCCATCGTGGCCGAGCCCCTGGTGATCCACGGCATCGGGACCAGGGCGGAGCGCCGGGCCAAGACCCTGGCGCTGTTGCGCACCGTGGGCCTGGATGCGGACATGGCCGCCCGCTACCCGCACCAGCTCTCCGGCGGCCAGCGCCAGCGCGTGGCCGTAGCCCGGGCCCTGGCCCTCGGCCCGGCGCTGGTTGTCTGCGACGAGCCCGTGAGCGCGCTGGACGTGTCCATCCAGGCCCAGGTGCTGCTGCTGTTGCAGGACCTGCGCACGCGCCTGGGGCTGACCTACCTGTTCATCTCCCACGACCTGGCCGTGGTGGGCCAGATTTGCGAGCGCATCGCGGTGATGTACCTGGGCCGCGTGGTGGAGCTGGCCCCGGCCGAGGCGCTCATCCGCGATCCCAAACACCCGTACGCCCGGGCCCTGCTCTCCGCCGTGCCCGTGCCCGACCCCGGCCACGCCCGCAGCCGCCTGCATCTGGTCGGCGAGCCGCCCAGCCCGCTCAATCCGCCCCTTGGCTGCCCGTTCCACCCGCGCTGCCCCCAGGTCATGGACATCTGCCGCCGCGAGTTCCCCCCGGCCTTCGCCACCGGGGAGGCGCGCCTGGCCAACTGCTGGCTCTACGCGCCGGAGCGGAAAGGCTGACGGCGCGTTTGCGGAGAGCGGGTCCGCCCGTGTCGCCTGATCACGCGAACACGTAGCGTAAGGTCTGGCCTGCTGGAATCGCAACGCAGTCATATCCAAGCCAACAGACTTTCGACTGACAGCACGGTGGGCCATTGACCGGAGGCCAGACGCTTCTTATGGCTGTGCACAGGGCGAATGCCACCGGCGCCAAGGCGCATCCGGTTCAAGGACACGACACCAGCGGGGATATCCCGCCGTCACAAGGAGCAGGCCATGCGCGTCTCCGTCATCCTGGGCCACCCGGACCCAAAGAGCTTCAACCACGCCCTGGCCAGCACCGTTGTTGCAACCCTGCGGGAGCTGGGCCACGAGGTGAACTTCCACGACCTCCAGGCCGAGGGCTTCGACCCGGTGCTCCCGGCGACCGAGACCGCGCGCGACGCCGCGCTGCCGCCGCTGGTGGCCCTGCACTGCCGGGAGATCCGCGAGGCCGGCGGGCTGGTGCTCGTCCACCCCAACTGGTGGGGCCAGCCGCCAGCGGTCATGAAGGGCTGGGTGGACCGCGTGCTGCGGCCCGGCGTGGCCTATGAATTCCTGCCCGGCGACGGCGGCGAGGGCGTGCCCACGGGCCTGCTGCAACCCATGACCGCCCTGGTGCTGAACACCTCGAACACGCCCGCCGTGCGTGAGCAGGCCGTGTTCGGCGACCCCCTGGAGCGCCTCTGGGCGGACTGCATCCTGACCTTCTGCGGGGTCAGGAAGGTCGTCCGGCGCATGTTCGGGGTCATCTGCACCAGCACGCCGGACCAGCGCGCGGCCTGGCTGGCCGAGGCCGCCGGGCTGGTCAGCCGGGAGTTCCCGGCCTAGGGCGCGCTGCGCGAACACGCCCGCAGGGCCTTTCGCGCGGTCGCGAGCTGCGGCCCCGGACGGCACGACGAACAGGCGATACGACGAACAGGCGGCAACAGTCTCAAAACCTCGCGGCGCACGCGGCTGCCCTGGCTACAAAGCCTCTGGAGCAGGCCCTGGCGGCGCTGCCCCATATTTCCGGAGCTCAAACCAAGGAGATTTGCCCCATGCTGACCCGTGATGAAGCGTTCACCCTGCTGACCAAACACCTGGCCGACGCCCAGCTGGTCTGCCACAGCCTGGAGTCCGAGGCCGTGCTGGCCGCCCTGGCCCGCCGCCTGGGCAAGGACGAAAATCTCTGGGGCATCGTCGGGCTGCTGCACGACCTGGACTACGCCGCGACCAAGGACCAGCCCGAGCGCCACGGCTTGGCCGCAGCCGAGATGCTGGCGGGCCTGCTGCCGGAGGAGGCGCTGAACGCCATCCGCGCGCACAATGCTGAACGCACGGGCATTGCGCCGTCCACGGACCTGGACTTCGCCCTGCGCGCGGGCGAGACCGTGACCGGGCTCATCCACACCAACGCCCTGGTGCGCCCGGCGCGCATGGACGGCATGGACGCCAAAAGCCTCAAGAAGAAGATGAAAGACAAGGCCTTTGCCGCCAGCGTCTGCCGCGAGACCATCGGCGAATGCCAGAAGCTAGGCCTGGAGCAGGCGGAGTTCTTCACCGTCGCCATCGCCGCAGTGGCGGGCATAGCAACCCAGGTGGGCTTGGCCTGAGCCGGGCGGCGCGGAAAACGTTCGGGCCTTGCAATCCGGCCGCTGTTCACGCACAATGTCCAAAGTGAACCCAACCTCCGCACCAGGGAGAAGCATATGAAACGCCACATGAAACTGCTGACGACGCTGCTTGCGGGCCTGGCCTGCCTGGCGCTTTTCGCCCTGCCCGCCCTGGCCCAGGACAGGCTCTACGTGGCCTCCGAGGGGGCCAAGCTCAAGGCCGACAAGAGCGCCAGCTCCGACACCGTGGCCGAACTGCCCGTGGGCACCGCGCTTCGGGTCGCGGGCCAGGAGGACAGCTGGTACAAGGTCACTGTCGGCGGGAACACCGGCTGGATCTATCGCGGCAAGGTGGCCGCCAGCCCGCCCGAGCCCTCGCAGCAGGGCGGCGACAACCTGTTCGGCGGCGCGGGCCAAAGCACCATCATGGTCAGCGAGGCCGACAGCGCCCGCAGCATGCGCGGCCTGAACGCCAGCGAGCAGGATGCTGCCAAGGCCGCCGGACGCCCAACGCGCCCCCTGGCGGACTACAAGAACGCCCTGGACAAAATCCTGGCCGAGAAGGTGGACAAGAAGGAAATTGAATATTTCCTCAAGTCCGGCCGCATCGGCGAGTATGCGAAGTAGGAGTCCCGACATGTCCGCCAAACGCATCCTCACCGCCCCGCTGACATACCTCGTCCTGGCCGTGTTCATCGCCCTGCCCGCCCTGGCCGCCGCCGGGTTCCTGGACAACCTCCTGGATCCCAGCTCCAAGGAGCGCAAGATGCTCTCCGGCGCGCAGAGCGTACTCAGCAGCTCACAGCAGATGGACTACAAGTCCGAGCGGACCATCGGCGAGCGACTGGCCGTGGAAGGCCTGCGCCGCTACGGCATGCCCGTGGACAACCAGAAGCTGCAGCACTACGTGAACCTCGTGGGCCTGTCCGTGGCCATGAACTCCCCCCGGCCCGACATCCCATACCGCTTCGTGGTGCTGGACAGCCCGGTGCAGAACGCCTTCGCCTGCCCCGGCGGCATCATCTTCGTCACCTCCGCGCTGGTGCAGACCGTGCAGACCGAGGCGCAGCTGGCGGGCATCCTGGCCCACGAGGTGGGGCACGTGGCCCTGCGCCATGCGCTGAAAAGCATCCAGCGCTCGCAGTTCTTCTCCGGCGTGGGGCAGATCACCGCCGCCACCATGAAGGGCGACAAGGGCGCGCAGTTCGAGAGCATGATCGGCGACCTGCAGAACACGCTCTTCGACAAGGGCCTGGACCAGAACATGGAGTACGAGGCCGACGCCTCGGCCATGGAGACGACGTACCGCACGGGCTACAACCCGGCGGGCCTGATGGAGGTCCTGCTGGAGCTCAAGCGCATCGAGGCCAGCTCGCCGGACAAGAAGGGCTCGTGGTTCTCCACGCACCCGCCGCTGACCTCGCGCATCGCCAAGAACCAGGCCCAGATGCGCAAGTACCCGGACGCGGCCAAACTGGCCGTCTTGGCCGACCGCTTCAAGGCCCAGGCCCGTTAGGGCGCAGGTGCGCGACGCTGTTCGCTGCGCCGTGAATCCGGCCCACGGTTGACCCGGCTCGCGGTTGACCTGGCTCGCGGGCGGAACACGTTGTAACATCGAGTGATTCCAGTGATGACAGCACTTGTGCGGCCAGCGGGGCGACTCGCTGGCTTTTTCTTTTGCG
This sequence comes from uncultured delta proteobacterium, assembly GCA_903843965.1. Lineage (GTDB taxonomy): Bacteria > Desulfobacterota > Desulfovibrionia > Desulfovibrionales > Desulfovibrionaceae > Humidesulfovibrio. Next base: position 26,036 of record CAIMRY010000015.1, on the reverse strand, counting down.
TACCGGCAGGCCACGGCGCAGGCCCGGCCCTTGCTGCGCCTTCTGGCTGAAGCGCCCGGTCCCGCCGTTGGGGCTCGGGATCGCGGCCCGCCGGGTGTGGCTTGCGCGAGGGTGTCCCCCATTCCGGCTCGGCTGACTGCCGGTTTATCGTGTAAGACGAAGTGATTCCCGTACAGCGTGTACGCATGGAGCCAGCGGGGCGACTCACTGGCTCTTCCGTTTTCGGGCAGGCCAAGGCGCAGGCCCGGCCAATGCTGCGCCGTCTGGATAACCGTTTGGTCTTGCCGTTGGTGGACGGCGTGTACGGCCTGGTTGGACGGAGGTTCCGCACACCACGGGCCGGGGTCGAAAGGTTCAAGCCTGTTTCTTTACACTCGGTTGCCCTGTCCAATAACCGCCAGCGCCCTAAAGATAGGGCATTGGTGGGCCGATAAGAGGGGTGTCAACGACTCAAACGCATAGGGAGTGCCCCATGTCGAAGAAACTGCTCCACGCCACGGGATTCGGCCGCATCCACCAGCTCATCACCGAGGGCCGGGACGACGAGGCCAGGGAACTGCTCAAGGCCCTGCAGGACGAATACATCTCCCTGGTTGAGGAGAACGATGCCCTGAAGAACCAGATCATCGAGGTTGCCCAGGTGCTGGACATGGCCGAGTGCATGGAGTTCGACGGCCAGAAGTACTGGCTCACGGACGACCTGCGCCACAAGGGGCCCTACTGCCAGCTCTGCTACGACCGCGACGGCCTCTTGATGCGCCTGCAGAAGCAGCAGCGCCACTGGAAGTGCCAGTGCTGCGGCAACGTCTTCGTGGACACCAAGGCCGTGAAGGAGACCGCCACCCGCCGGGCCTTCCCCGCAGCCGTGCCCCGACCGCCCATCCCGCTGTTCATGAAGTAGCCGCCGAACCCGCGCCAAAGCAAAGGGGCCGCAGAGTGATCCGCGGCCCTTTCGCTTTTTTCCGGCGTTGGGAAAGGGCCAGCGCCGACTAGCGTTTGGTGCGCAGCAGCACCTCGCGCCACCAGAACTCCTTGAGCCTGCCGTCTTCGTAAAAGCGGGCCACGGCAAAGGCCAGGCCGTTCTGGTCCATGCCCGGCAGGAGCACCTCCACCTGGAGGTCCTCGTTCTTGCGCCGTTCGGCCTTCCATATCTCGCGCACGACCTTGCGCAAAATTTCGGCTGCGGGCGGCGCGGGCATGTCGAGGCGCACCCGCAGCACCACCGGGGCCAGGGGCCGCAGACGGTCCACCTGTCGCGCCAGCACGGAGTAGCTCACGGCGTCGCCGCCCGCAGCAGTCGCAGCAGCCGCTGCGCCGGGCTTCTGCCCGGACTTGGCCGGGGCTTCCTTGGCCGGGGCTTCCGCAGGCTCCGGCAGGGGGTGGCCCGCGTAGGCCTTCTCCGGCACCAGATACTTGTCGCGCCCGTAGCCCCAGGCGCGCGAAAGGTCGCGCACCGTCTCGTCCGGGGCGAACACGGCGAACCAGCCGTCCGCCTGCATGTCCACGCGCACGCGCTGCCCGGCGTTGAGCAGGCGCAAGAAATCCGAGTCCTTGTCGCGCCCGGCGCGCACGGCCATCTGGCGGTCGGCCACGCGTATCTCGCCAAAGGACTGCGCTGGCTGGGCCTTTTTGGCCTCCTTTTTCCTGCCCTTGGCCAAGGCTTCGGCCAGCTCGAACCCCTCAGGCTTCCCGGACTTCTCAAATTTCGCGGATTTCTCAAGCTTCGCGGAGGTTCTGGAACGCAGCAGGGACGCATCCCCACCGGAGCGCAGCTCCGACAGGCGCACGTAGCCCTCGGCGCGGGTCTCGGCGCGGACAGGCTCCTGCGGGTCGAACACCGCAGCCCAGCCCTCGTCCACAAAGTCCACGCGCACCTTCTGGCCGTCCTTGAGCAGGCGCACCTGCAGGGCGTCCGGCGCCGGGCTTTCGCGCACGGGCACCTCGCCGTGCACCGTGACCACGCGGCCCCAGCCCGGACCAGCGCCCGAAGCCTTGGCCAGGCCGGTGGCGGCGCAGGCCAGGGCCAGCAGGCCCGCCACAAGACACAGTGCGGGGGTGCGCATGGCTATTTGCTGCGCCCGTCGAGCTCGTGGGCCACGCGCTCGGTCAGGTCCACCGAGGCCTTGTCCACATAGCCCACGGCTGCGGGGTCAGTGAAGATGATGGCGTAGCCGCCCTTTTTGCCCAGGTCTTCGAGCACGGCCTCGGCCCGGCGCATGACGTACTGCAGCAGCCGGGTCTCCTCGGCCTTGACGTCGCGCGCGTTTTCGGCCAGCAGCTGCTCGTGCTGGGCGGCCTTGCGGCGCAGCAGGTCCTCGCGCCGACCCCGGTCCGGGGCCGAAAGGCCGGGAGCCTCGGCCTCCTTGCGCAGGGCCGCGACCTGAGCGGCGCTCTCCTTGGCCAGGCGGTCCTTCTCGGCCACGTAGCGCGCCAGGTCGGCCTTGGCCGTCTGGCCCAGGCGCGTCTCGTTGACCACGCGCTGCGGGTTGACGAAGCCGATCTTCTGTTCCGCCAGCCCGGCCTGGGGCGCAAGAACAAACACAAGGATTCCAGCGGAGAAGAAGAGGGTGCGCACAAGCGAGGCGCGCGGACGGATGGTGCGGCTCATTGGGGTTTGATACATGCGCGGGGCCTTCTTGTCGAGGGTCTGTGGACCGCCGCCCGAACCCCGCGACCGCAAATCCCTCACAGCATGTTCACCGGGTCCAGGTCCAGCTCCAGGCGAAAGCCCACGGGCGCTGCGTCCGCGCGGGAAAGGGCCAGGTACAAGGTGCGTATGGGCTGCCAGTCCTGGCATTTGAGCAGGCAGTTGAAGCGCTTGCGCCCGCGCAGCTGGGCCATGGGCGCTGGCGCGGGGCCGAGCGCGTCCACGCCCAGAGGTTTGGCGAGCGCGCGCAGGGCCTTGGCAAAGGCCTGCATGGCCTCGTGCAGGTGCTCCTGGCCCGCCGGGCAGGACAGGCGCAGCAGCGCCAGCCGGGTGAAGGGCGGGTAGCGGAAGCGCTGGCGGCTCTGGATCTCCCGGGTGTAAAAGCCCTGGTAGTCGGCCCGGAGCACGAAGTCCCAGAAGGGGTGCGCCGGGTTTCTCGTCTGCACCAGCACGCGGCCCGGCTTGTCGCCGCGCCCGGCCCGGCCAGAGACCTGGACGAGCAGTTGGTAGGTGCGCTCCGCCGCGCGGTAGTCCGGCAGGTACAGGCCCATGTCCGCATTGGCCACCACGACCAGGGTCACGCCGGGAAAGTGGTGGCCCTTGCTGAGCATCTGGGTGCCCACCAGCACCTGGGCCTCGCCCTCGCGGAAGCGGCGCAAGATCTCCTCCATCCGCTCCTGGCGGCGGGCGCTGTCGCGGTCCATGCGCAGCACCGCGACCTCGTGCCCCAGGGTGCGCAGGAAATATTCCTCCAGCCGCTCCGTGCCCTCGCCCATGGGCACGAAGGTCACGCCGCCGCATTTGCCGCAGGGCATGGGGTAGGGGTAGGTCAGGCCGCAGTAGTGGCAGACCAGCCGCTCGCGCAGCTTGTGGTAGGTCAGGCCCACCTGGCAGTCCGGGCACTGGACCACCTCCTCGCAGGCCATGCAGTACATCACCGGGGCGTAGCCGCGCCGGTTGAGCATGACGATGATCTGCTCCCCGGCGGCCAGCGCGGTCTGGATGGCGGCCAGCGTCTCCGGGGCAAAGGGCTCGTCCGGATTTTTCAGCCCCGCGATGTCCACCAGCCGCACCTCGGGCATGGCCCGGCTGCCCACGCGGTTGGCCAGGGTGTGCACCGGCAGCTGGCCGCTTTGCCCGGCGTGGAAGGTCTTGACGTCCGGCGTGGCCGAGCCCAGCACAAGCAGGCCGCCAGAGCGCTGGATGCGCGAATAGGCCAGCTCCTTGGCGTGGTAGGCCAGGCGCTCCTCCTGCTTGTAGGATTCGTCGTGCTCCTCGTCGAGCACGATGAGCCCCAGGTCGCGGATGGGCAGAAACAGGGCCGAGCGCGTTCCCACCACGAGCACCGGGCCTCTGTTCATGCTGCCGGCCGCGGCAATGTGCGCGAAGGTCTTTTCGCGGCGGCGCGGGCTCTGGTAGCCGTGGGAGAAATAGGCCTCGGCATCCGGCAGAGCCGCTTTGGCTTGCCGCCACAAATGGCAGGCCAGGGCCACCTCCGGGGCCAGAAGCAGCGCCGAGCGGCCCGACTCCAGGCAGCGTCGGGCCAGCTCCAGGTAGACATGGGTCTTGCCGCTGCCCGTGACCCCGTGCATCAGCGCCATGCGCGCCGAAGCGGACGCCAGCGCGGGCACAAGCTCGTCCAGGGCGGCCTGCTGCTCCGGGGTGGCTGTCAGGCCTGGGCCGTCGCCTTCCGGCTGCTGTTCCCCCGGCAAGGGGATGCAGGCCGGGATCTCGTCCGGGTTGTCGGAGGCGTCCATCGCGTCCAGCGGCTCGCCCAGGCGCACGATGCCTGCCTGGGCCAGGCGCTTCATGGCCTGGATGCCGGAATCGCCGTAGACCGCACGCACGGCCCCGAGGCTCATGGCCCCGGACTCGAACAGGCGCTCCAAGAGGCGGATCTGGTTCACGGCGTTGGGCCGCACGCCCCAGGGCGGGTCTGCCGCGAGCATGACGAAGAGTTCCTCGTCGCGTCTGCGCGGGGCCAGGCGCACGCGCATGCGGCCCCCGGCCCAGAGTCCGGCCAGCACGGCCAGGCGCTCCGGCGGCAGGGCCTGCAGGGTCTTGGGGCTCAGGCTGGCGGGAAAATCAGGGTGCTCCACGGAAAAGACCGCGCTGGACGAGCGCAGGCCGCGCGGCAGGATCAGCTCCAGCACCCGGCCCGGATGGGCCATGTGCCGGGCCGAAAGCTCGCGCACCAGGTCGAGCGTGCCGGGGTCGAGCACGGGCTCGTGCTCCAGGGGCCAGACCAGGGGCTTCAGGGCCACGCCCTCAGGCGGGGCCTTGGTCGGCTCCTGCAAGATGCCCACGCGCAAGGAGCGCCCCAGCGGGGCCAGCACGCGCAGGCCGGGCTGCGGCTCCGGGAACCAGTCCGGGCAGAGATAGGTCAGGGCCGCGTAGGGCGGGCTGGCCAGAAAGACTTGCCAGGGAGCAGTCATGGGCAAAAGTGCGCTGCGGGGCCTATTTGCCCTTGCAGGGCACGAGCTCCTGGATGCGGCGCACGAGGTCGTCGTGCAGGTCCTCGTCGTGCAGGGCGAAGTAGATGTTGGCCGTGAGGTACTCCACCCAGTCCCCGGCGTCGAAACGCTGGCCGCGCAGCTTCACGGCCAGCAGGCGGTTCTCGTTGGCCAGGCCCTGCAGGGCGTCGGTGAGCTGCAGCTCCCCGCCCACGCCGGGTTCGAGCTTCTCCAGGTACTTGAAGATCTCCGGCACCAGGACGTAGCGGCCCACGATGGCCAGGCGCGAGGGGGCCGTGCCCAGGGCGGGCTTCTCCACCAGGTTGCGCACGCGGTACACGCCGGACATGTACTCCTCGCCCTGGATGATGCCGTAGCGGTCGACCTTGTTCTCCGGCACCTCGATGACGCCGACCACGGCCATGTTCTCGGTCTTGGCCACGTCGAGCAGCTGCTTGATGCCAGGCTCCTTGCCGAACATCAGGTCGTCGCCGACCATGACCGCAAAGGGCTCGTTCTTGACCACCTCTCGTGCGCAGAGCACCGCGTGGCCCAGGCCCAGCTGGACCTTCTGGCGCACGGCGATGATGTCGACCATCTCGGCCACGGCGCGCACCTCCTGCAAAAGCGCGGTCTTGCCCTTGCGCTCCAGCAGGTTCTCCAGGGTCAGGTTGTGGTCGAAGTGGTCCTCGATGATGGTCTTGTTCTGGCTGGTGACCAGCACCACGGTGTCGATGCCCGCAGCCTGGGCCTCCTCGACCACGTACTGGACCACCGGCTTCTTGAAGATGGGCAGCATCTCCTTGGGGATGTTCTTGGTGGCCGGAAGCGAGCGGGTGCCCCAACCTGCCACCGGGATGACGACCTTGCGCACGTCCATAACGTCCTCCTCGGTATTGCTGCCGCGCACTAGCGCAGAGAGCGCTCCAGCACCGCCGCGATGTCTGCGGCATACTGCTGCACGCGGGAAATGTCCTCGCCCTCGACCATGACCCGGGCCTTGGGCTCGGTGCCGGAATAGCGCAGCAGCACGCGGCCCCGTCCGGCCAGGGCGGCCTCCACGGCGGCCACGGCCCGGCCCACCTCGGGCAGATCCTCGAAGGGCACCTTGCGCGAGAGCTTCACGTTGACCATGACCTGGGGAAAGGGCTCGATCAGGTGCGCCAAAAGCGAGAGCGGCAGGTTCTTCTGGCACATGATGCGCAGCAGCTGCAAAGCCGCCAGCGTGCCATCGCCCGTCGTCGAGTTCTCCATGAAAATGAGATGCCCGGACTGCTCGCCGCCGAGCATGGCGCCCTCGCGGCGCATGGCCTCGACCACGTAGCGGTCGCCCACCGGGGTGCGCAGCAGCCGACCGCCCTGGTCGTGCATGAACATCTCCAGGGCCATGTTGCTCATGACCGTGGCCACCAGGGCGCCGCCGGGCAGCGCGCCGCGCTCCAGCATGTCCTGGGCGCACAGGGCCATGATCTGGTCGCCGTCGAGGAGCTTGCCCTGCTCGTCGCAGACGATGAGCCGGTCGGCGTCGCCGTCGAGCGCCAGCCCGATGTCCGCGCCGACCTCGCGCACCTTGGCCGCCACCACCTCCGGGTAAAGCGATCCGCAGCCCTCGTTGATGTTCACGCCGTTGGGGTTCACGCCAAGGGTCACGACCTCGGCCCCCAGTTCCTCAAAGACCAGCGGAGCGCCGCCATAGGCTGCGCCGTGGGCGCAGTCGAGCACGATCTTCAAGCCCTTGAGGTTCATCTCGCGCGGGAAGGTGTTCTTCAGGTACACGATGTAGCGGCCCCAGCTGTCGACCATGCGCTTGGCGCGGCCCACGCGTTCGGGCGCGGGGAAGTCCCAGGCCGGGTTCTCGGCCAGGGTCAGCTCGGCGATCTCGTTCTCCAGCTCGTCGGCCAGCTTGAAGCCGTCGGCGTCGAAGAACTTGATGCCGTTGTCGTGGAAGGGATTGTGCGAGGCCGAGATGACCACGCCCAGGTCCGCGCGCATGTTCCGCGTGAGAAAGCTGATGGCCGGGGTGGGCATGGGGCCGACCAGGTACACATCGAGCCCGATGGCGCACAGGCCGGAGGTCAGCGCCGTCTCGAAGACATAGCCCGAAAGCCGGGTGTCCTTGCCGATGATGACCGTGTGTTTGCGTCCGCCGTTGCGGAACTTTTGCCCCACGGCCATGCCCAGCTTGAGGGCGATGTCCGGGGTCATGGGGTATTCGTTCACCCGGCCCCGCAGGCCGTCGGTGCCAAACAACTTCTCACGCATGTTCTTCATTCCCCCGCCGCTGGCGGACAACGCCGCCGCGACAGCTCTCATTTCCGGACGAGAACGGCAACGCTCTCGCCCTTGGTGGACACCACGCGGACACCCTCCGGGACCTCCACCTCATAGGGCAGGGCGTGGCGGCCGGACTTCAGCCCGCCGGGCACCTTCACCAGGGCCATGAGCCCGGGGATGTCGCGCCCGGCCTCGGCCTCGCGCAGCAGGGGCAGCGGGGCCTCCACCTGCACGCGCACGTACTTGACCGAGGTCTGCGCCGTGGCTCCCAGGGTGGTGCCCAGGCGCACGGGCACGCGCAGCCACACGGTCTTGACCTCCGGGCCGAAGCGCAGGGTCATCTTCACCTGGCCGGGATTGGCCTCCAGGCCCTCGGCCAGCTTGATGGGCACGTCGTCGGTCCAGGTGGCCGGGGGCGTATCGAAATCGTTCTGCAACACCACGCGCACCTGGGTCATGGGCCGCACCTGGCGCTCGGCCCCGCGCACCTCCACCAGCTCGGGCACGGTCTTGATCTCCAGCAGGCGGTAGTCCTTGGGCAGGGTGCCGCGCCACTCCGAGGCCACGGGCAGCTCCTTCTTGACCAGGCGGTCCACGGAGAGGATGAGCCGCGAGGGCTTCACCTCCACCACCTCGTAGGCCATGGACAGGGGGATGCGCTCGCGGTCGATGTCGACCAGGTTCTCGCCGACCTTGAGCTTGCTCACGTCGAGCGAATAGGTCCACTTGCGGCGGTCAAGGGAGCGCACCAGGCCCTTGGGTCCGCGCACGCGCACCTCGATCCTGCTGATCAGGCCCTTGCGGATGATCAGGCCTTCGGGCGCGTTGGCCATCTCCACGCTCATGTCCACCCAGGCCTCGACCTTTTCCCGGCCGGTGAGCAGGTACCAGGTGAGGATGGCCAGGGCCAGGGCGATGCCGATGTCTTTCCAATTTTTGAGCATGGCTAGCGTTCCAGGGCGTTTTTGATGACCCGGCGCAGGCGCTGGTCGTTCAGTGAGGTGGTGAGCCGTCCGCTCATGGCGATGGACACGGTGCCACGCTCCTCGGACACGACGATGGACAGGGCGTCGGACTCCTCGCTGATGCCGAGCGCGGCGCGGTGGCGCGTGCCGAACAGGCTCTGGGCCTTGAGCTTGGAGGACAGGGGCAGGATGCACCCGGCGGCGGCGATGCGCGCCCGGCGGATGATCACGGCCCCGTCGTGCAGGGGGGTGTCGACCTGGAAGATGGTGGTCAGAAGCGAGCCGGTGACCACGGCGTCCAGCGGCACGCCGCGCTCGATGACGTCGCCCAGGGGCACGTGGCGCTCCAGGACGATGAGCGCGCCCACGTTGGCCTTGGCCAGGGTCATCACAGCCTGGGCGATCTCGTCCACAACGGCCTCGGCCATGAGCGGCTTCTTGAAGAACCGCCCGGCACCCATCTGGGCCAGGGCCCGGCGCAGGTCGCCCTGGAAGAGGATGATGATGATGAGCACGATGGAGCCCAGGAAATTGGTCAAGAGCCAGTTGAGGGAATACAGGCCGAGCTCGCTGGACAGGTAGTAGACCAAAAGCACCAGCACCAGGCCGTAGATGACCGCCACCGCGCGCGTGCCGCGCACCAGATGGATGATGTAGGCGTAGATGACCGCTACGAGCAGGATGTCCAGGGCCTCCCGCCAGGCGATGTTCAGGCTGATCAGGTACTCCATCGCTCCCTTCTTTCGATGCCCCGGCTCCGGGCCGGGACCCTTGTGGCGCTGTGCCTTGCTGTGGCGGCCCCAGTCTGTCCTGTCGCGATGCCCCTTGCGCGTCGCGGCTCGTGTCCTTTCGCGCTATTCCTGCGTCTCGGCCAGGGCCAGGGCCACCAGGGCCGCCTGGCGGGCGCTTGCCACGTTGTGCACCCGGTGCGCCAGCACTCCGCGCGCCACCAGAAGCCCGGTGGCCACGGCCGTGGCCGTTTGCCGCTGGCCGGGCTCCAGGCCCAGCAGCTGGCCCCAGAGGCTCTTGTTCGACAGCCCCACGTACAGGGGCCGTCCCAGCGCGCCGAAACGCTTGAGGCCACGCAGAATGGCCAGATTATGCTCCAACAGTTTGCCGAAACCGATGCCGGGGTCAAGCACGATGTTGGCCTCGGGCAGGCCGGCCCTGGTCAAAACGGCCAGGCGCTCCTCGAAAAAGCGCAGCACATCGCCCACCACGTCGTCGTAGCGCGGATCAAGCTGCATGGCGCCCGGACGGCCCAGGCTGTGCATCAGGACGTAGCCGGGCCTGTGCTGGGCCAGCACGTCGATGAGCCCCGGGTCGAAGCGGCAGGCCGAAATGTCGTTGATGATCAAAGCACCGGCTTCAAGGGCCTGCTCGGCCACGCTGGCCTTGTAGGTGTCGACGCTTATGACCGGGCTGAGAACCGGGCTGATGGCCAGGCCGAGGGCCGGGCCGGAGACTGGGCTGGTAGCCGGGTCGGCGGTCGGGAGGGCGTCGGCTCCGCCTGCGTCCGGTCCGGCCAGGCCAGCAAGCGCGCGAACCACCGGGATGACGCGGGCCAGCTCCTCCTCCTCGGCCACGGACGCTGCGCCGGGCCGGGTGCTCTCGCCGCCCACGTCCAGGATGTGCGCCCCGGCAACGGCCAGCTGGCGGCCCTGGTCCAAGGCGGCTTCCGGGTGCAGGAAGCGCCCGCCGTCAAAAAAGGAGTCCGGCGTGACATTGACGATGCCCGCCACAAGAAAAGGGGCAGGGCCAAGCACCCTGCCCCCGGACACATGCCATGTGTTTCCGCCGATCATTCCCCGTCCCTGTCGTCGTCGCGTCCGCCATCCCGGCCATCGTTCCGGCCCGGCTTTCTGACCAGGGGCGGCGGCGAAGGCGGAGCCTCCTCCAGCTTGAACTCGCCGGGTTCGGGGGTGTCGGTCTTGGCCACCACGGCTTCAGGCGGGGTGTCGCCGAACTTGCGGCTCATGTCCTCGTAGGCCTTGGCCGCGCGGCGCACGTTGTTCTCGTCCACCAGGGGCGGCAGGACCTCGCCCTTCATGAGCAGGTCGATCTCGTCGCCGCTTAAGGACTCGCGCTCCAGCAGGGACTCGGCGATCTTGTGCAGGTGGTCCATGTTCTCGCCCAAAAGCTTCTTGGCGCGCTGGTAGCCGTCGTCCACGAAGCGGCGGATCTCGACGTCGATGAGCCGCGCGGTCTCCTCGGAGTAGTCCTTGTGCTGCATGAAGTCCCGGCCCAGGAACACCTGCTGGCCGTCGTCGCCATAGCTCATGGGGCCGAACTTCTCGCTCATGCCCCACTGGCAGACCATGCTGCGGGCCATCTTGGTGGCGCGCTGGATGTCGTTGCTGGCGCCGGTGGTCAGCTGGTTCAGCACCAGCTCCTCGGCCACGCGGCCGCCGAAAAACATGGCCAGCGTGTTCTCCAGGTAGGAGCGCGAATAGTTGTGGCGGTCGTCCACGGGCAGTTGCTGCGTCAGGCCGAGCGCCATGCCGCGCGGGATGATGGTCACCTTGTGCACCGGGTCGGTGCCGGGGATGAGCTTGGCCACCAGGGCGTGCCCGGCCTCGTGGTAGGCCGTGGTCTTCTTCTCCTCGTCGGAGAGGATGATGCTGCGGCGTTCCTTGCCCATGAGCACCTTGTCCTTGGCCTCCTCGAAGTCGCTCATGTTCACGTGGTTCTTGCCCATCTTGGCGGCGTGCAGCGCGGCCTCGTTGACCAGGTTCTCCAGGTCCGCGCCGGAGAAGCCCGGCGTGCCGCGGGCCAGGACATCCAGGTCGACCTCCTCGGCCAGGGGGCTCTTGCGCGAGTGCACGGCCAGGATGCGCTTGCGGCCACGGACGTCGGGCAAGGGCACGACAACCTGGCGGTCGAAGCGGCCGGGGCGCAGCAGCGCCGGGTCCAGCACGTCCGGGCGGTTGGTGGCGGCGATCAGGATGACCCCGTCGTTGGACTCGAAGCCGTCCATTTCGACCAGCAGCTGGTTCAGGGTCTGCTCGCGCTCGTCGTGGCCGCCGCCCATGCCGGTGCCGCGCTGGCGGCCCACGGCGTCGATTTCGTCGATGAAGATGAGGCACGGCGCGTTCTTCTTGCCCTGCAAAAACAGGTCGCGCACGCGGGCCGCGCCCACGCCCACGAACATCTCCACGAAGTCCGAGCCGGAGATGGAGAAGAACGGCACCCCGGCCTCGCCCGCCACGGCGCGGGCCAAAAGCGTCTTGCCCGTGCCCGGGGGGCCCACGAGCAGCACGCCCTTGGGGATGCGCCCGCCCAGGCGGGTGAATTTCTTGGGCTCGCGCAGGAAGTCGACAATCTCCGACAACTCCTCCTTGGCCTCGTCCACGCCAGCCACATCCTCAAAGGTCACCTTCTGGGTGTCCTCGCTGATGAGCCGGGCCTTGGACCGGCCAAAGCTCATGGCGCCCTTGCCCCCTGCCCCGCCGCCCTGCATCTGGCGCATGAAGAAGATCCACACGCCGATCAACAGCAGCATGGGGAACCAGGACACGAGCAGGGTCATGTACCAGGGCGAGTCCTCCACCGGTTCGGCGGTGACCTGGATCTTGCCGCTGACCAGGGAGGGCACCAGGTTCGGGTCGTCCGGCGCGTAGGTGGTGAATTTCTTGTCGCCGGCCATGACGCCGGAGATCTTCGGCCCTTGGATCTTGACCGAGACCACGTCGCCGCTCTTCACGTGGGTCACGAAGTCGCTGTAAGACAGCTTGAGCTGCGGCGCGGGCTGCTGGCTGAAGAGATTGAACAGGACGACCATGACAAGGGAGATGGTCGCCCAGATGAGCAAATTTTTGGTGAAGCTATTCAAGCGGAGATCCTCCGGTGACGGACAGGCTCATTCTGGGCCGTTGGCCTATGGTGCTGCTGGGAAGACGGTTCCCGGCGCGGCGTGATCAATGAAGAGCAAGATAAGGCATACTCATGAAAAAGCAAGTGTCGGCAGAGCAGCCGCGCCACTTGCGCCAGGATGGCAAAACAGGTACTCGGCACTTCGCGCCGGGGAAGCGTATCGTCACCGGTGTGGCGCCTGGACTTCAAATCCAGTGGAACGTCGAGAGGCGTTCGGTAGGTTCGACCCCTATACGCTTCCGCCAACGCACTGCACAAACATGCTTATTCCTTCTTTACGCTGCATTCACAGACCGCAATGCCACCCAACCGAGTAGCCCCGAACGCCAACTTTGTCCCGGCATAGTCCCAGGAGTTCCCCGTGCAGACACGGCCCATGCAGATCTGGGTGGACGCCGACGCCTGCCCCGCCGCCATCAGGGACATCCTGGTGCGCGCGGCCATGCGCCGGGGCGTAAAAACCACCTTTGTGGCCAACAAGACCCTGAGCCTGCCCGCCTCGCCGCACCTCTCCGCCATGCGTGTGGGCCAGGGCTTCGATGTGGTGGACGAGACCATCGCCGCCCTGGTTGAGCCCGGCGACCTGGTCGTCACCGCCGACATCCCGCTGGCGGCCAAGGTCATTGAGCGCGGCGGCGTGGGCCTGAATCCGCGCGGGGAACTCTACACCACAGACAACATCAGCGCCCGGCTGACCATGCGCAACATGCTCGACGAGCTGCGCAGCACGGGCGTGAGCACCGGCGGCCCAGCGCCCTTGAGCCTGGCCGACCGCAACGCCTTCGCCAATCAATTGGACAGGTTCTTGACCAGCCGCAGCCACTCCGACGGCTGAAGCCCCACAGCCGCCAGGGCCAGACAGGCGGCCCCTGCGCCCGACAGATGCGGGCCTGGCCCGGGAAGCCTTGCCTGCTCACGCTCCGCGTTGACCTCGGCACGCAATTCGCATACATTTATCCAGCCTATACGCCATGTGTCAAAACTGTAGCAAGGGACGCCCAGGCCGTGGACGAGAGAACCGACTCCTCCCAGCGCATCATCGGCCTTGCCGTGTGGACCGCCGGGCTGGCGCTGCACGCCGCAGGCCTGCTGGCCGCGTGGCGCTTCCACACCGGAAACCAGCCGCAGGTCGCGGCCGCCGCCGCTGTGCTGCTTGTGGCCTCGTCCCTGGTCTTTGTCCTGCCCGGTCTTTTCGCCCGGCAGTGGTACGCCACGCGCAGCACCTTCTACGGCTTCACCGCCGCCGTCACCCTGTGTCTGCCGGGCATGGGCATCATCGGCTGCCTGTTTGCGCTGCTCTGCGCGCAGCTGCTGCTGCGCCAGAAAAACAAGACCAGGGAGTTCAAGCTGAGCCTGGAGGCCGACCTGGGCGACGACTCCCGCTGGATCACCCGCAAGCGCGTGGGCCAGGTCCTGGCCGACGAGATCGCCATCGAGCCGGTCATCGACGTGCTCCAGGGCGACGACCCGGACCTCAAGCGCGGCGCGGTGAAGCTGCTCCAGCGCATCGGCACGCCAAACGCCGTGGGCCTGCTGCGCCAAAGCCTCTCGGACCAGTTCCCGGAGGTGCGCTTCTACGCCCACTCGGCCCTGACCGAGCTGGAGGACGGCTTCTCCAAGCGCATCCAGGCTCTCAACGCGAAGCTGAAAGAGGCGCCCAGCGCCCAGACCTACCGCCTGCTGGGCCAGCAGTACCGCACCTACGCCGACTCCGGCCTGGCCGACGAGATCGCCCGCAGACAGCACCTGGAAAGCTGCTGCGACGCGCTGATCCAGTCCCTGGACCTGGAGCCCGGCCACGACCAGACCATGCTGCTTTTGGGCCAGGCCCTGCTGGAGCTGGGCAGGCTGCGCGAGGCCTGGCTGATGTTCGAGAAGTGCGCGCGCTTTGAGGAGACGGTCTCCGAGGCCCAATTGGGCCTGGCCGAGATCGCCTTCCTGAAGCGCGACATCGGCCAGTTGGCCAAACAGGCCAGGTGCATGGCCGCCTCTGACGCGCCCCGGCCGGAGAAGGCGGACCCCCTGGCCTTGTTCGAGTTCTGGTCCACCATGGGCAGGGCCAGCCATGGCTGAGAAGACCTACGATGTCTGCCTGATCCTGGAAGGCACCTACCCCTATGTTTCCGGCGGCGTGTCCACCTGGGTCCACCACCTCATCAAGGCCATGCCCGAGCTGACCTTCACCTCGGTCTGCATCCGCGCCACGGCCAAGGAAAAGGCCGAGTACCGCTACCAGGTTCCGGAGAACTTCGTGGACCCGCAGCTGCTCTACCTGCACGACCACGACACCCAGAAGACCGCCAAGATGAGCACGAGGGAGCGGGCGGCGCTGCTGGAGACCATCCGCCTGTGGCACCTGGACGCCAACAAGAGCGGCTCGCAGGGCCTGCTTGAGCTGGTGAAGGCCCTGGACGCCTCCGGCGGGCAGATCGACGTGAAGGACATGGTCTTTGGCCGCAAGCCCTGGAACATCATGCTGGAGCTGTACAACCTGAAGCACCCGGAATCCTCGTTCCTGGACTATTTCTGGACCTACCGCTTCACGCACCTGCCCATCTGCAACTGCATCAACGCGCCCCTGCCCAAGGCGAAAGTCTACCACACCATCTGCACCGGCTTCGCCGGGCTCATGGCCGTGCTGGCCAGCCTGCGCACCAACCGGCCCATGCTGTTGACCGAGCACGGCATCTACACCAAGGAGCGCAAGATCGAGGTGGCCCAGTCCAAGTGGATCCACACCGAGCAGGACGACCGGCTGCGCATCGAGCGCGACCTGGGCACCTTCCAGAACCTCTGGATCCATATTTTCGAGACCCTGAGCAGGCTGACCTACGCCCACGCGCACCGGGTCATCACCCTGTTCGAGGGCAACCGCAAGATGCAGATCCTGGGCGGCTCCGACCCGGACCGCACCGAGGTCATCCCCAACGGCATCACCCTCTCGCGCTACGAGAACCTGAAGCCCCGGGCCGACACCTTTGAGGACGAGCGCGGGGTCGAGGGCCACTACAAGATCGGCTTCGTGGGCCGCGTGGTGCCCATCAAGGACGTCAAGACCTTCATCAGGGCCGTCAAGATCGTCACCCAGGAGGTGAAGAACCTGGAGGCCTACATCATCGGGCCGGAGGACGAGTCCGAGGAGTACGCCCGCGAATGCCACGAGCTGGTGCACATGCTGGGCCTGGACCAGATCGTCACCTTCACCGGCAAGGTCAACGTCAACGACTACTACGCCATCCTCGACCTGCTCGTTTTGACCAGCGTCAGCGAGGCCCAGCCGCTCGTGATCCTGGAGGCCAACTGCGCGGGCATCCCGGTGGTGGCCTCGGATGTGGGCGCCTGCAGCGAGCTTTTGCACGGCCGCCTGCCCGAGGACGAGGCCCTTGGCCCCTCGGGCTACATCACCCGCCCGGCCGAGCCCATGGACACGGCCCAGGGCATTTTGACCATTCTTGCGAATCCGAAGCTGCGCCGGGCCATGTCCTTGAACGGGCGGGAGCGGGTGACGCGCTTCTACGCCGAGGCCGACCTCATCAGCCGGTACAGGGCCCTGTACCGCGAGTGCATGGAAATGCCGGGCAGGATGGCGTAACATGGCCGGCATCGGGTTTGAACTGCGCAAGCTGTTGGACAAGGACAACTTCACGGGCGACCTGCGCGCGTTTTTGTACGCCGCGCTTCTGTCCTCGGGCCCGTGGCTGTTGTCCATCACCTGCCTGGGGGTGCTCACGGCGCTGTCATCCACCAGCGGCGCGGAGCAGGACGGCGAGATCTTCCGCACCACCGTGGTCTACGTCTTCGCCTTTTCGCTCATCTTCGTGGGCATCTTCCAGCTGGTGCTGACGCGCTTTCTGGCCGACAGGCTGTACATGAAGGACGACCAGGCGCTGCTCACGGCCTTTGCTGCCTGCGCCATCCTGGTCCTGGTGGGCGGGCTGTTCGTGGGGCTGGCCGTGTTCTCCCCCGGGCCGCTGCCCTGGACATACAAGGCCCTGGCCATCGTGCTCTTCGACGTGGTCTGCCTGCTCTGGCTGACCATGATCATGCTTTCGGCGGTGAAGGACTACAACAACATCGTCATCGGCTTCGCCGTGGGGGCCATCCTCTCCGTGGGCGGGGTCTGGGCGCTGGAGCCGCTGCTGGGCCTGCACGGGCGGCTTCTGGGCTACACCCTGGGGCTCGTGGTCAGCGTGTTCTGGTTTCTGGCCATCATCCTCTCGGAGTTCGACCAGAACGCGCAGCTCAAGTTCGACATGGTGACCTACTTCAAGAAGTACTGGGACTTGGCCCTCATCGGCTTTGTGTACAACCTGGCCATCTGGGCCGACAAGTTCGTCTTCTGGATGGACCCCTCGGCCCGGGTCATCGTGGTGCCGCTCACCGTGCACGACTTCTACGAGGGCCCGGTGTTCTTGTCCTACCTCAGCATCGTTCCGGCCCTGGCCGTGTTCATGGTCAAAATCGAGACCGGCTTCTACGAGCACTACCGGCGCTACTACCAGTGCATCATCGAGAAACGTCCCCTCTCCATCCTGCTGGAGGAGAAGCAGGGCATGGCCGACATGCTCAAGACCAGCATCCGCGAGATGTTCATCGTCCAGGGCGGCATCACCTGCCTGTGCACCGTCTTCTCCCCGGAGATCATCAACATCTGCGGACTTTCGCCCACGCAGGTGCCGCTGTTGCGCATCGCCTGCATCGGCTCGTTTCTGCAGGCGCTCATGTCGCTCACCGTGACCATCCTGTTCTATTTCGACCTGCGCCAGCGGGTCCTGTCCATCGCCTTCTGCTACCTCATCCTCAATGCCGGGCTCTCGCGCTTAAGCCTCCAGCTGGGCTTCCCGTTCTATGGCTTCGGCTACGCGTACGCCTGCTTCTTCTCGCTCATGCTCGGCTTCTATCTCCTGGTGCAAACGGTGCAGGACCTGGAGTTCATCACCTTTGCCCGGCAACCCATCTAGACAGGTCCTCCCCACATGACGCTGGAACATATCGAGATCACGGAAAGCATGGAGCCCATCGTCGGCAAGACCTGCCTGGTCACGGGCTGCGCGGGCTTTGTCGGCAGCCATTTGACCCAGAGCCTGCTGGACATGGGCCACCGCGTCATCGGCGTGGACAACTTCTTCTCCGGCAAGCCGGAGAACATGCAGGCCTTCATCAACCACGAACGCTTCTCGTTCCTTGAGCGCTCCATTGCCGAGCCCACGCTCTTCGAGGAGCTCTTCCAGCAGTCCGGCCCCATCCGCGCGGTGTTCCACCTGGCGGCCATCGTCAGCGTGCCCTACTCCATGACCCACGCCGACGAGACCTACGACATCAACTTCCTGGCCACCGAGCGCCTGCTTCTGGCCGCAGAGAAGCACGGCGCCACGCGCCTGGTCTTTGCCGGGTCCGCTGCGGAATACGGGGCCGAGTGCCGCATGCCCATCAAGGAATTCTACGCAAACGATCAGACCCTGCAGCTGAGCCCTTACGGCAACGCCAAGTATCTGTCCTCCCGCGCGGTGGGTTCAAGCCCCATCGGCGTGTCGCTGCGCTTCTTCAACATCTTCGGCCCCCGGCAGGACCCGTCGAGCCCGTACAGCGGGGTCATCTCGAAGTTCATGGCCCAGGCCCTGACCGACCAGTCCCTGACCATTTTCGGCAACGGCGAGCAGACGCGCGACTTCGTCTACGTGCAGGACGTGGTGCTGGCCTACCTGACGGCCGCCGGCATGGTCGGGCAAAAACTCTTGCCCACGGGCGTGTACAACATCGGCACGGGCAAGGCCGTGAAGATCGTGGCCCTGGCGCGCATCGTGCTCATCCTGGCGGACAAGCCAAACGCCATCGTGGTCAACATCGGCCCGACCAACGGGGTGGAGCTGGACGGCCAGCCGGTGTGCCTGTTCTACCCCTCGCGCGAGGGCGACATCGTGGATTCCGTGGCCGACGTGACCGAGATGACCACCAGGTCCGACTGGAAGGCCGAGACCGTGCTGAGCGTGGGCCTGGCCCGGACCATCGCCTGGTACCGGCAGGACCTTCAGGCCCGGGACCAGACGACCTCTGTGGCGACCTCTGTGGCGACCTCTGTGGCGGCCCCTGTGTCGAAATAGCTCGGAAAATCAGCTAAGGAAGTTGAAGATGGCGTGGGCCCACTGCATGGATTCGGTGTAGCAGGCCGCCACCTCCACGGGGTCGACCCCCAGCACAGCAAAACGCGACTCCAGCTCCTGCCAGTCCGCCCGCTCGAAGCTGTGCACCAGCCCCAGCCAGGGCGAAAGGGCCGTGGGCCGCAGGCACAGCGTGTCCTTGATCTCCTGGTCCAGCGGCAGGGAGCTCACGATGTCCTCCATCTGCATGTCGAAGATGCTGTCCAGGAGGGAGAAGAGCCCGAGCAGCAGCAGGCGCTCGGAGTTCATGCGTCGGCCGCCCGTGCGCTGGGCCGCCAGCTCCAGAAAGCGCCCGCGCTGGGCCGAGAGGAAGACCAGCTCGTTGGGCTTGTGCTTGGGCTTCATCTCGGTGATGAGCACGAGCCTGAGCCAGGTGCGCATCTGCTGCCAGCCGGCCAGGATCAGCGCCACCTTGATGGAGGAGACCTCACGCGCGAAGCCGAAATAGGGCGAGTTCAGGAACTTGAGCAGGCGGTAGCTCAGGGACACGTCCTTCTGGATGGCCTGGGCCAGGGCGCTGATGTCCGGGTCCTCCTGCTCCAGCATCTTGAGGATGCCCAGGCTCCCGGCCAGGCTGGAGGTGATGACCTTGCTCGAAATGCGCTCCGGCTTCTGGAAGAAGAAGCCCTGGAACAGGGCGCAGCCCGCGTCCTTGGCCACGGCGAAGGTCTGCACGTCCTCCACCTTTTTGGCCAGGATCTGCATGGGCCGCTGCACCCGCTGCGCCATGGCGTCGGCAATGAGCGCGCTGCGGTTGTCGCGCTGCATGTCCACGGCCAGGATGTCCACCATGTTCAAAAGCGGGCTGCCCGAAAGCCTCCCGGTGAAGTCGCCCAGGGCGATGAGGTAGTTCTCCTGGCGCAGCCGCACGAGGATATCCTGCATGCCGGGCGCGGCCAGGGCGTCTTCGCTGACCTTGAGCACGGACCTGCCCTTGGGCAGGACTCCGGTGATGTCGTCGGGGTCGGACTGCGGGTCCAGGGTCACCAGAAGGTAGGAGGTGGGGCTCTGCTGCCACTGGGGGCTTAAAAACGCCCGGGTGGCCACCTCCAGCATGGACTTGTGGTCCGTGGCGGCCTGGGCGGCGTTTTTGTTCTGGCGGTAGAAGATCTCATAGCCCCAGATGGCGCGCTTGGCGTCGAACACCGCCTGCCGCGCGATGAAGCCTTGATAGAATGCCGGATCTTCCGGAGTGCTCGTCTTCATGCTGTCCACCACTGTCTGCATCGTCTCCGGTAAACTGTTTCTGCCTGTCCCTTAGCCCTGTTTCACCGCCAGGTCGGCCAGCGCCGTCTCCAGGATGAGCTCCGGGGTGTTGCTCGAGTCGCCAAAGGCGGACACGCCCATGCCCACGGGCAAGGCGCCCTCGGCCGAGGCCACCACGCTGCCCATGTCGCCCACCAGCTGCACGATCTTGCCGCCAACGACCTTGGCGCCGACCAGGGGCGTGTTCGGCATGAGGATGATGTAGCGACCGGGCACATCGCCGGAAAAGAGCAGATCGATGTTGCGCAGCAGGGTCTTCAGGGCCTTGCTCAAGGCGGTCAGGATCTCCCGCTGTTCCTGTTCGGAGTACGCAACGTACCCCAGGATGTCCAGAACGATCATGGCCAGGTCCGTCTTGTAGCGCCTGGCCCGGGCGCACTCCTCCAAGAGGCGGGCGTTCATGTAGGACAGCGTGTAGGCCCCGGTGATGTCGTCGTTGATGGTCTTGGACTTGGTGTCCGTATAGAGCAGCGCGTTTTCCAGGGCGTCTGCGCACCAGCCGGAGAAGACCTCGGCCATGCGGATGGTCTGGGAGTTGAACTTGAGGAAGGGCAGCTTCTCGATGTTCAGCACGCCCAGGACCTTGTTGCCGCTGGTCAGAAGCGGCGCGGCGATGAGGGTGTCGGCGTCGGGCAGCACGCCCTTCTCGTACATCTCCAGCAAAACGTTGGCCGAGGCCACGTGCCCGCTGGAAAAGGCCCGGCCCATGAGTCCCTCGTCCGGGAGCAGGTCCTGGGGCCGCTGCCGGTTGTCCAGTTCGCCGTGGCTGGCCTTGAACTTCAGGCGGCCCGCGTCAAAGGCGTAGATCGAGCTGGCCTCGGCCCCAAGGAACTTGGCCACCATGTCGAGCGCCGCCGGGTAGAGCTCGGCTTCGCTAAGGGAGCGCAGGGCCTGGGCCGTCTCGTGCATGGTGGTCAGGGTCTGCTCCTGGGACAGGATGCGCGTGTCCACCTCCTGCTTGGCCTTGACCAGGGCGTCGTAGCGTTCGCGGAGCTTTTCGAACATCTCCTGCAGCTCCTCATGCTCGCCCAGCAGGGCCTCGTAGCGGCTCTTGATGGTCTGGGCGATCTCGCCCAGGATGCAGCCCACGGCGATGAACAGGAGGGGCTCGCCCAGGAGCATCTTCCACAGCTCGTAGATGGTGGTGCCCTGCCGCCCGATGATGGACAGGCCCACGGCCAGGGCTGCGGAAATGATGCCGCTGAACAGCCCGGCCTGGAAACCGTAGCGCGAGCTGAGCAGCAGCACCACGATCCAATACGGGTGCGGGCTGATGTCCGCAAAGCCCAGGTTGGCGCGGAACCACATGACGTTCACGGCCGTGATCAGGGCGAAGCCCAGCAGAATCTCCACCAAAAAGCTCATGGAGGAGGTTTTTTCGGGCCGTGCGGCCAGGCGGTTCAGGTCCATCAGCCTACCAGACCCAGTAGAACTTGGCGTTGAAGGTGTTGGACTCGCCGCCGGCCACGGTGCTGCCCTCGCTGGCGTAGTCCCAGCCGAGTTCGAAGCGCATGCGCTCCACGGGCCGGAAGGTCAGTTTGGGCGAGAGCATGACCGCCTCGATCTTGCGGTCGTAGTCGTGCTTGATGCCGGTGCTGACCGAGCCCTCCAGCCAGGGGAAGAACGGGTAGGCGATGGACAGGGTGCCGGTGTGGCCCAGCTCGCGCCGGATCAGGGCAAAGGGGATGTCCACGTTGGGCTCGGTCTCGGCCCGCTCAAAGGTGTAGGTCAAGAAGATGTCGGGCCGGGTCCACAGCCGCCTGGTCAGGCTGGCCGTGCCCTCCCAGCGGTAGCCCGCGTCGCTCATGTCGGTGATGCGGTAATTTTCCCTGGTGTAGGAGGCGAAGGCCACCCAGACATCGCGAAAGGGCAGCTCGTACTCCACGTGGAAGCGGTCCTTGCTGCCGTCGCGGTCCGCCGCGTCCATCGGGTCGTACCAGGGCATGTGGTAGGCGTAGTTCACCCTGGCGCGGCCATACTTCTCGAAGTTGTAGCGCGCGCCGACCATGGGCGAGAGGCCGTTGCCCAGGCCCAGGTAGCTTTGCAGGCCCAGGTCCAGGGTCCAGTTGCGCGTCAGCTCGTGCTCGATGCGCGCGCCAAAGGCCTGCATGTCCGTCCGGACGCCTTCTTCGGGATCTGGCCGCGAGAGGTGCACCTGGTCGACGTCGAGAAACAACCGGGTGTTGTCTCCCGTTTGCGCGGACCAGCCTGTGGACCAGGTGGTGGTTATGGTCTTCTTGCCCTGGTCATAGCGGCTGAATCCGGCCTCGAACCGGGGCCGCTTCTCCAGCAGCAGCAGGTGCAGGGCGTCCTTGGCGGCCTGGTTCTCCGGGTCCAGCTCCAGCACCTGCGAAAAGGCCTGGATGGCGCCGTTGGTGTCGCGGCTGGCCTGGCGCTGCACGGCCAGGTCGCTCCACAGGCCGGTGTCGTTGGGGTTGCCGCGCATGGCCCGCTCCAGAATGTCCAGGCCGTACTGGGGCTTTTCCAGCTCGGCGTAGAGCCCGGCCTCGATGCGTTCGGAGCGGGAGGTGCTGCCGAACTTCTTGCGGAAGCTCACCAGCTCGAACAGGGTGCGCTCGTACTGGGCGTTGGCCACCAAGGTCTCCAGAAAGTCCTCGTAGACCTCCACGTCGTCGGGATAGGCGGCGCGCAGTTGCTCGTACATGACCAGGCTCTTGGGGAAGTCGCCCTGGCGGCTTAGGATGTGCGCCTCCATGAGGCTCATCTCACGCTCGGTGAGCGGCTCATCCGGGTCGCGCACAGGGCGCTGGGCCGGGGCCACGGCGGTGGTTCTGACCGGATTTTGGCCCGGATTTTGGGCCGGGGCCGGGGCCGGGACCAGCCAGGCCAGCAGAAGCAGCACGGCGATGATGCGGACCGGGGTCCGGGTCGTTCGGGTCATTCGAGTCATTGGATCACGCTCCCCGGGAGGCTCTTGGCCGCC
Source organism: uncultured delta proteobacterium (assembly GCA_903843965.1). Taxonomy (GTDB): domain Bacteria; phylum Desulfobacterota; class Desulfovibrionia; order Desulfovibrionales; family Desulfovibrionaceae; genus Humidesulfovibrio. The sequence goes on along the minus strand of CAIMRY010000015.1, from coordinate 3,456 downwards.
GCCCTGGCCCTGCGGGCCTGCCTGATGAGGCTCAAGGTTTTCTTGTACTCCCCTTCGGCTTCACCCTGGCGGTCCGTGGTGAAGTACAGTTCGCCCAGCTGGTAGCGGGCATCCACGTCCGAGGGGTGCTGGACGCGGTAGTGCTCAAAGCCCAGGATGGCGCGCTCGGCGTCGTTGTTCCAGGCGTAAATCTCGGCCTGGCCCTTGAGCGCGCCGCGGTTGCGCGGGTCGAGCCGGAGCGCAGCCGCGTAGCAGTCCATGGCCAGGTCCAGGCGCTTGGTCATCACGGCCATGTCGCCGATGGCGGACAAGCGCACCGGGTCGTTCTCGTAGTCGGTCTTCAGCCGGTGCATGGTCTGCTGGGCCTTGTCCTCGCGGTGCTGCAGGGTGTAGGCCTGGACCAGCAGGCCCCCGGCGTCCCAGGGCAGGGGCTGCATGTTCTCGAAGCGCGCCAGCAGCGCCAGGGCCTTCTGGGTCTGCTTGCGGTCCAGGTTGCGCTGGGCCACCAGCACGGTCTCGTCCTCGGTGAGCACGCCCCGCGCGGCCAGGGGCTCCAGGGCTGCAGCCTGGCGGTCCACGAAGCCCAGGCCGCCCAGGGTGTCGGCCAACAGGCGGCGCAGGGCGATGTCGTCGGGCTTGATGGACAGGGCGCGCTCCAGGTACGGCAGGGCGCGCTTGGGCTCGTCGGCGTCGAGGTAGGCCTGGGCGGTCTGCCTGGCCTTCTGGATATTTTTCGGCTCGCGGTCCGAGTCCTCGGCCAATATCTTGGCGCTTTCCGCCGTCTTTCCCGTCCACTCGGCCAGGCGCAGAAAGTTCTCCCGGACGGTCTTGTCCCTAGGGTTCTGGCGGTACATCTCGGCGTAAATGCGGAAGGCGTCGTTGTCCTTGCCCGCCTGCTCGGCGTAGTTTGCGGCCAGCTTCTGCAGGGCCTTGTCGCCGGGGGTGGCCGCGAGCAGGCGGTCCACCACGGCAAAGGCCAGGTCCGGGGCATCGCGCCAGGACTGCACCTGGGCCAGCATGAGCGCGGTCTTGCGGTCGCCCGGATTGCGCGCCAGATAGCGCTCGTAGACCTTGGCCGCGCCCTTGAGCTCGTTGTTGCCCACCAGCATGTCCGCAACCTCAAGCAAGAGCGCCGCGTCCGCGTAGTCCGGGCGTTCGATGAGCGCCAGCACCTCGCGCATGGTGGCCGGGTCGTTGGTCTGGGACGCGGCCTCCACGGCCTTGCGGATGAGCACGGGGTTGCCGCCGGAATCCGCAGCCAAGGTTCGCAGAAGCAGCCAGGCCTCGCGCGGGCGGCCCACGTCGAGCCAGGCGTCGGCCAGCTTCACGCCCACCAGGGGCTCGCTGGCGACAATGGACTGCACGGACTTCGCCGCCGCCTCGACCGCAGCAGCGCTCTTGGCGCCCCCGGCGGCGTCGAGCAGCAGGTTGGCCTCGCCCACGGAGCCCACAGGCAGCGGCGAAAGCACGGCATAGGCCTCGGCCGGGCGGTCGGCGGAGAGCAGGGCCTCGCCCAGCAGGCGCTTGGCGTCGGTGTTGGCGGGCTCCAGCTGGACCAGGCGCTGCAGGTTCTTTACGGCCTCCTGCGGCAGGTTGGCGTTCATGGCCAGCTCGGCCAAGCCGCGCAACAGCGCGGTGTCGTTGGGCCGCTCCTTGGCCAGATCGGCCATGAGCCGCTCGGCGTCCTTGTCCGCCCCATAGCCGCCAAGGGCAACGGCAACGGCCAGACGCGCGCTGGCGGAATTGTCCCGCCGGTCCAGAAGCTCGGCCAGATGGATGGACTCTTGCGTCAGACCACCCCGGACGAACTGCTCCAGAATATCGTTCATGAAGATTTTTTCGCGCGCTGCGCCGCCCTGGTTATCCGCAACATCATCCATATAGCCCCGGCGGATGATGTAGGAATCCACAAGCAGGGACTGGGCCACGGGATCATCACTTTTGGCGACCTTGACCGACAAGGTGTCGAGCACCAGGCTGACCTCGCGCAGGGGCGTGTCGGCGGCGATCTCCTTGGCCAGCAGATACTTGTCCAGGGGGATGAGGCGCTGCACGGTCTGGTACATGCCTGCGAGGTCGCCCTCGTAGGCGTAGTGGTCCAGCAGACGGACCAGGATGTCGCGCCGGTTGGCGTAGGTGTTTGGCTGGCGCTCGTTGGGCTGGGGCATGAGCTTGAGGGCGTCCTCCAGGCTGGCTACGGCCTCCTTGTACTGCCCGGCCCATTCGCGCCAGTCGGCCATGCGCAAGACCAATTCCTTGCGGCCGGGCCGCAACTGCATGACCTTGGTCAGGAGCGCGATGGCCTTGTCGGACTCGCCGTAGTATTGTGCCAGATCGGCGGCCTCCGAGTTCAGGTCCGGGTCATCGGGATGCAGAACCAGAAGCTTGTCCAGCATGGCCTTTGCAAGCTGGCCCTTGTTGTCCTTGATGTAGATGGAGATGAGCGTGCGCGGGCCTGGGAACACCAGCCAGGTCGCCCCGATGACCAGGGCGATGAAGAGAATGGTTTGCCAGGCGCTGATCTTCATGGCGCGCCGACCTCCAGATGCCCGCTGCGCAGGCCGGGGATATCGGCAAAGCCGGAGGCGTCCGCACGCACGTTCACGGGCTTGGCCAGGGCCGCGCCCTGGGCCCGCAGCTGCGCGCCGGGCTTGAACCCGGCCAGGCGAATGCGCCCGTCCGCGCCGAAGCCCTTGTACGTCAGCGCCACGGCATCCTTGCCGGGCTTGAAGTTCGAGACATAGCCCGTGGCCTCAGCCAGATACGGCAGCGGCGCGGACTTGCCCGCCACATGCTCAGATGCAGGCTCAAAGGAGAGCACGGCCCGCGCGGCGCCGTCGGCCAGGGAGACGAAAAGCCCCTGCTTCTGCCGGGAATAGCCCAGCACGTTCTCGCAACGCTCCAGGTTCGGCGCGGGCGCGGCAGGGTCCAGGCGCAGGGTCAGGCTCTTGCCGTAGTTCTCGATGTGGTACACGTTCGGCCCGGCGCGCAGGATGCGCACCTTCATATAGTCGCGCGCGGCCTCCAGGTACTGGGTGGTGAACACCGGGGCCAGCGGCAGGGACATGACATAGCTGTACACGTCCTCCAGGGCCCGGACCGAGGCCTCGTGCTCGCCGCTGAAGAAATGGTAGTACAGGTCGATGGGCTTGAGCCGACGCGGCGATTCCGTGCGCTTGATGGTCTCGATGACCGAGCGGTAGCCGTAGAACGGGCCGGTCCAGAGGTTGGTCATGACGTTCTCGTTGGCCATGGCCGAGTAGAACTGGACCCGGCTGCCCACCACGCGGAACATGGGCGCCACCTTGGACAGGGAGGCTCTGTTCAAAATTTGTGTTGAAGCCTACCCCGCAAGCCCCATCCCCGCACAGCCCCGTAGCCAATTCGCCGAGTTCTGCGCCACGCCCTTGCTGTCGAGCGTCTGGAACCACGCCAGATAGTTGCCGAGATATTTCG
>CAIMRY010000014.1 GCA_903843965.1 uncultured delta proteobacterium | reverse complement strand
AGGCACGGCATCCTGGCACGGCTATCCGATGCCTCTATGGACATCGTACCTTCTCGTTGCGACCGGACTGGTCCTGCCCTTGCTTGCATGGTACGTGAGAAGGCCATTACAGAAGACTGAGCCCCAAATACACTGAAACAGAAAGGCGACCTTGATACTCGCAAGGTCGCCTTTCTGATTTTAAATTGCGCATCCCCATCGGCGATGCTGGCGGGGACACGGACTGGTACGGCTACTGCGTCGATGATCCGGTCAATCGGGTGGATGTGTGGGGGCTCAAGACCTTCAATGTTGGCGTGAGCGGCAGCGCCACAGGCTCCGGCGGTGGTGGGACGGTGAGCACCTCCATGGGCAGGGACGGCGAAGGGAAATGGAGCTGGCTCAACCGCTCGGACGAGGCCGCAGCCGCCCTGGCCGAGGCCGAGGACATCGAGCGCCGCCTGAAAGAGGCCCAGGGCGCGTAGGCCAGGACGGGCCAAACCACCCTGCCCCCAACCCGTTTCCCCGGCCCCGCCACCCCTTGACGAGCCCTATCGGCTTATGTAACACACAGTCTCTTTTTTCAGCCGTGCCGAGCCGCCCCCAGGGGGGTGGCCGGTGCGGAGATGTTTTGCCCGTTGCGCGCGCGTGAGGAGAAGCTCCCTTGTTCGACAGCCTGACCGACCGACTCTCAGAAGCCTTCCGCAAGATGCGCGGCCAGGCCCACTTGGATGAGAACAACATCCAGGAAGGCCTGCGCGAAGTGCGCCTGGCCCTGCTGGAGGCCGACGTCAACTTCAAGGTCGTCAAGGACTTCATCGACCGCGTGCGCGACAAGGCCCTGGGCGCGGATGTGCTGAGAAGCCTCACCCCCGGGCAGCAGATGGTCAAGCTGGTGCACGACGAGCTGGTGGAGCTTTTGGGCGGCGAGCAGAAAGGCCTCGACCTGCGCCGCAAGCCGGTCAAGATCATGCTGGTGGGCTTGCAGGGCTCGGGCAAGACCACCACCATAGCCAAACTGGCCAACCTGCTGCGCGGCAAGCACAAGCTCAAGCCCTACCTGGTTCCGGCCGACGTGTACCGCCCGGCGGCCATCGAGCAGCTGCACGTGCTGGCCAAGCAGCTGGGCGTGCCCGCCTATCCCAGCACCACGGACATGAACCCCGTGGACATCTGCGCCGACGCCATCAAGAAGGCCGCCGAGGCCGGGTGCGACGCCATCCTCTTCGACACCGCAGGCCGCCTGCACGTGGACGAGGTGCTGATGGAGGAGCTGTCCGCCATCAAGGCCGCCTGCTCCCCGCAGGAGATTTTGTTCGTGGCCGACGCCATGACCGGCCAGGACGCCGTGACCGTGGCCCAGGCCTTTGACCTGCGCCTGGACTTGAGCGGCGTGGTGCTGACCAAGATGGACGGCGACGCGCGCGGCGGCGCGGCCCTGTCCATCAAGAGCGTCACCGGCAAGAGCCTGAAGTTTGTGGGCCTGGGCGAAAAGCTCTCGGACCTGGAGGTCTTCCACCCGGACCGCGCGGCCAGCCGCATCCTGGGCATGGGCGACGTGATGACGCTCATCGAGAAGGCCCAGGGCACCATGGAGCAGGCCGAGGCCGAAAAGCTGGCCGCCAAGATGCAGCAGGCCAAGTTCGACCTGGAGGACTTTCTGACCCAGATGCGCCGCATGCGCAAGATCGGGTCGCTGGAGAGCATCCTCAAGATGGTGCCGGGCATGGGCGGCATGGTCAAGAAGATGGGCGACATGCAGGTGCCGGAGAAGGAGATCGACAAGACCGAGGCCATCATCAGCTCCATGACCAAAAAGGAGCGCCAGGAGCCCTCGATCATCAACGCCTCGCGCCGGGCGCGCATCGCCAAGGGCTGCGGCATGACCGTGGGCGAGGTCAACGCGCTCTTGAAGAATTTCGAGCAGATGAACAAGATGATGCAGCAGATGCTGGGCGGCGGCGGCAAACAGCCCAAGATGCCCAAGATCCCCGGCATGCCTGCGGGCTACACCCCGCCGGGCAGCAAGCCCCAGCCGCGCTCGGCCATGCAGAACTCCATGGCTCCGGGCCTGGGCATGCCCGACATGGGCGGCATGGGCGATATGGGCGGCGGCGAGGCCAAGAAGGGCCTGTCCAAAAAGACCCTGGCCGAGCGCAAGAAAAAGAAGATGAACAAGAAGCAGCGCAAAAAGCGCTAGTTTCATGCCATACGAGGCGGGCGGCGATCCGCTTGCCTTTTGAGTTTAAACCGCATAACAACACATTCAGGGGGAAAGACAACATGGCTCTGACTATTCGACTGACCCGCATGGGCTGCAAGAAGCGTCCGTTCTATCGCCTGGTCGTGCTGGAGCGCGCCAGCCGCCGCGACGGCCGTCCGCTGGAATTTCTGGGGCACTACAACCCCATGACCGAGCCCGCCGAGGTCGTCATCAACAAGGAAGCCTACGACCGTTGGATCGGCATGGGCGCGCTGCCCAGCGACACGGTCCGTTCGCTCGTCTCCAAACAGGCCGCGTAGCACCGCAGGCGCCAGGCTTTAAGCCTTTTGCGGCAGGGGTCCAGTCCACGGCGCATTGCCGTGTGCACAGTCATCACGGGGGTCCGACATGCTCAGAGACATGATCGAGTACATCGCCAAGTCGCTGGTGGACAACCCGGACGAGGTGAAGGTCACGGAGATCGAAGGCGAGCTGACGGCTGTGCTGGAACTCAAGGTGGCCAAAGAGGACCTGGGCAAGGTCATCGGCAAGCAGGGACGCACGGCCAGGGCCATGCGCACCCTGCTCGGCGCTGCTGCGGCCAAGGTCAAGCGCCGCGCCGTGCTTGAAATCATCGAATAGGACCATGCCCGCCAAGCCTGAGCGCGCAGCCGCGCACGGCATGGTGGCCGTGGCCCATGTGGCCAAGCCGCACGGCATCCGTGGGGAGCTCTGCATGGACAGCCATGCGGGCTCCCCGCTGCTGTTTGCGCCGGGGCGCACCCTGTTTCTGGCCCTGTCGGCCCACTCCGGCGGCGGCGGCGGACCGGGCCGGCCCAGGCCGTACACGGTGCTGGCCAGCCGCGAGCACACCGGGCGCATGCTGGTGACGCTTTCCGGCGTAGGCGACCGCACGGCGGCGGACCTGTTGCGCGGGGCCGAGGTCTTCATCGCCGAGGCCGACCTGCCAGCGCCGGACGAGGGCGAGGAATACCTGTTCCGGCTCCTGGGCTCGCGCGTGTTTCTGCCAGACAGCCCGGAGGGTGCAGGCCGGGAGATCGGCGTGTTCGAGGCCATCCTGGACACCCCGGGCCAGATCACCTGGGTCATCCGGGGGCCGCGAGAAGAGGAGATCCTGTTCCCGGCCGTGCCGCAGTTCATCCTGAGCCTGGACGCTGAGGGCCAACGCATCGTCATCGACCCGCCGCCGGGGCTCATCGAGCTGTACCTGGACACGCCAGACAAGCCGAGCAAGCCCCACCGGCCCGACAAACCGGGCAAACCGGTCAAGGCCAAAAAGCCAGCGTAATTTCGCCCAGCCCAACCGCCCCTTGGAGTCCCAGCCGTGCGCTTCACCATCCTGACGCTCTTCCCGGAATTCTTCGCCGGACCGCTCAAGGCCGCCCAGATGGGCAAGGCCATCGGGTCCGGCGTGGTCACGGTGGACCTGGTGAACCCGCGCGACTTCGCCACTGGCCGCCACCGCCCGGTGGACGACCGCCCTTACGGCGGCGGGCCGGGCATGGTCATGATGCCGGGGCCGCTTTCCGCAGCGCTTGGCAGCGTGGCCCAGCCGGGCCGCAAGCTGGTGCTCGCGCCCTCGGGCGCGCCGCTGACCCAGGCCCTGGCCCGCGAGCTGGCCCTTGAGCCCAGCCTGACCATCGTCTGCGGCCGCTACGAGGGCATCGACGAGCGGCTCATCCAGGCCGAGGGGCTTACGCCGGTCAGCGTGGGCGACTTTGTCCTGAACGGCGGCGAGGCGGCGGCCCTGTGCCTCCTGGAGGCCGTGGGACGGCTGGTGCCGGGCTTCATGGGCAAGGAGGAGTCCGGCGACGACGAAAGCTTTTCCGGCGGGCTTTTGGAGCACCCGCACTACACCCGGCCCGAAGTCTGGCCCGAAGTCCGACCCGAAGTCTGTCCTGATGTCCGGTCCGATGTCCGGTCCGATGTCCGGCCTGAGGCGGACATTTCCGAGGCGGGCACATCTGAGGTGGCCAAAGCCGACTGGCGAACTGTGCCCGAGGTCCTACGCGGCGGCTCCCACGTGCGCATCGCCCAATGGCGGCGCGAACAGTCGCTCCGGCGCACCTTGCTCCGCCGCCCGGAGCTGCTCACGACCGCGGAATTGTCCGGCGCGGACATAGATTTTCTGCGCGAGCAAAAACGCCCGGCCAGCCTGGCGCGCGGGCTCACGCTCTGCCTTTTGCACCATCCGGTGCTGGACAAAGCGGGGAAACCCTCCACGGTTTCTTTGACAAACCTCGATATACACGATATGTGCCGCGTTTCCCGCACATACGAATTGGCGGGGGTGTGTTTCGTCACACCCCTGGTCGATCAGCGGGAACTGGGCCAGCGCATTCTGGCGCACTGGACCGACGGCGCAGGCGGTCGGGCCAATGCGGACCGGGCCTCCGCCCTTGGACTCGGGCGCATGGCCGAAAGCCTGGACGAGGCCATCGCCCAGGTGACGGAGCGCGCAGGGGCTGCGCCCAAGGTGGTGGCCACCTCGGCGCGGACGCATTTCCGCCCCGCGCGCGGACGGAAGGAACGGGCCATCGCCTTTTGCCCCTCGGCGCAGGTGCGCCGCATGCTGGCGGAGGGACCTGTGCTGCTGGTGCTGGGCACCGGGCACGGGCTGGCCCCGGAGGTGCTCACACGGGCCGACGCTGTGCTCCAGCCGGTGCGCGGGTTCGCCCTGTACAACCACCTGCCGGTGCGCAGCGCCGCAGCCATCCTGGTGGACAGGCTGCTGGGCGACGCCTGGTAGGACGACGTAAACGAACTGATTGTTCCAGAAAGGAGTTCCGATATGAACATGATCCAGCAGATTGAAAGCGAACACGTACGCATGGACCTGCCCGCCTTCCGCGCGGGCGACACCGTCAAGGTCCACACCCGCATCATCGAGGGCGACAAGGAGCGCATCCAGGTCTTCCAGGGCGTGGTGCTCTGCGTGAAGCGCGGCAGCACCGACGCCACCTTCACCGTGCGCAAGATCTCCGACGGCGTGGGCGTGGAGCGAATCTTCCCCATGCACACCCCGAACATCGACCGCGTCGAGGTGGTTTCCCAGGGCAAGGTGCGCCGCGCGCGCATCTTCTACCTGCGCAAGCTGGCCGGCAAGGCCGCCCGCGTCAAGTCCCGCAATTCCTGGGACTAATCTCCCCGGACGGGCGACACCGCCCGCCAGCGCACCCGCGTCCCCGGACGGGCCTGTTTGGGCCTTTCCGGGGACTTGGCGCTAGCGGGCCGAACCCCCGCCCCTGCGCCATTGGCCCTGCGCCCCCGGAAGTGGCCTGCGGCATGGCGGCCCGCGTGAGAGCCCGGCATTTCAAATCGCCCGACGGCCCGGCATTGCGGCCTGGCCAGGGGCGGTGTAGGCTCACGCCATGACCAAGCCCCACGCCGACACACACAACGCCACCCTCACCGGCACCCTCACCGCCTCGGGCCTGCCTGATTTCGGCCTTGACCTTGGCCCCGGCGGCGCTCTCGTCGCTGGCCCCTTCGCTGGACCCATCGCTGGCCCCTTCGCTGGCCCCTTCGCTGGCCCCTTCGCTGGCCCCTTCGCTGGGATAGACGAGGCCGGACGCGGCTGCCTGGCCGGACCCGTGGTGGCCGCCGCCTGCATCCTGCCCGAAGGCTTCGACCTGCCCGGCCTCACCGACTCCAAGGCCCTGTCCCCGGCCCGGCGCGAACGCCTGGCCCTGGCCATCCGCTCCCAGGCCCTGTGCTGGTCGCTGGGCCTGGCCTGGGGCCCGGAGATCGACCGCGTGAACATCCTGCAAGCCACCCTGCGGGCCATGGAGCGCGCCGTGGCCACCCTGCGCCTGCGCCCGGCCCTGCTGCTCATCGACGGCAACCAGACCACCCTGGCCGCGATCCCGCAGCGCGCCATCGTCGGCGGCGACGCGCTCGTCCCGGCCATCTCCGCCGCCAGCATCCTGGCCAAGACCTTCCGCGACCGGCTCATGACCAAGCTGGACCGCCGCCACCCCGGCTACGGCCTGGCCCTGCACAAGGGTTACGGCACCGCCGTGCACCTGGCCGCCCTGCGCGCGCTGGGCGCAAGCCCCATCCACCGCCTGACCTTCCGGGGCGTGCGGCCACAGGCCGACCTGCCCAAAGCCGAGCGCCAGTCATGCCTGCCGGGCATCTCGACCATCTCGACCTAGGCCGCCAGGGCGAGGACGCCGCAGCGCGCCTGCTCGAAGGCAAGGGCCTGCGCATCCTCGAACGCAACCTGCGCCTCGGCAGGCTCGAACTCGACCTCGTGTGCGAGGACGGCGACACCCTGGTCTTCGTGGAGGTCAAAACCCGGGCCGAGGGCTCGCTGGCCACACCCGCCGACGGCCTGACCGCGCAGAAGCGCTCGCGCCTGGTGCGCGCCGCCCAGGCCTACCTGGCCCAGCGCGACCTCTGGCAGCGGCCCTGCCGCCTGGACCTCGTGGCCGTGCTCTTCCACGCGGGCCAGCTGCACAGCATCGAACACACACCCAACGCCTTCCAGGCCGAGGACTCCGGCTCCTGGCAGCCCTGGTAGACGAGACGGCCAGGGGCGCTGCCCCTGTCGTCGAAAACAAGACAATAGCCTCCGGCGGCCAAAGGGCCTGAGGCCCTCTGGACTCCCCATTGGGGCTGGGCCGGGGTGCCCAGGGCTGAGGCGTCGGCGGGGCTGGGCGCGGACAATGCATGCGGGCTTTCGAGGAGGAACCTCGAAAAACCCCGCGCGCGGTTGTCTGGCCACAACCCTGTCAAGAGGGTATTTTTGTCCAGCACATAAAAGCAGCGTTCTGCTCCATTGAAAGACCAAAGGAGGTCAGCTATGGAGACGAACAGCGAACAGACGCGCATTTGGACCAGGGTCAGCCCGGACGGGAAGTCCGCCGCCGCAGGCATCGGCATGAAGCCCGGCGCGGGCGGCGAACCTCAACCGTACAATAAACTCGGGCAGTATGCCGCCAACGGCCACGCCAACACCGCCACGGACGCTGGCGGCGGCTATCCCCCAAGCCCGCTGGGAAAGGGACCGGAACGAGGCAAAAGAGTTGGCAAGCAGTATGTCCTGCCGTCGGGCGTGGTCGAGGAGAACAAGCGCATCGCGATGGTGTACAGCCAGTCGAGCGGCACGCTCATGGACATGGAGGACCGGCTCGTGGGCAAGGGCTATTCCGGCGCGCCAGGACATGTGAACGACCCCGACAGCCAGGGGAAGAAGGATCTGGGCGTCATTCCGGAAGGCACGTGGACCATCGGCCCGGTGATCTGGAACAGCCAGGAGACCGGCCACAAGGGCGAGAACCTCATCAAACTCGTTCCTGACCAGGCCACAGCCGACCGGGTGCAGGCCATGGGCCGCGATCCATACAGCTTCTATATCCATGCTGGCAAAGGACCTCATGACAGAACAGCTTCCCAGGGCTGCATCATCATGGAAAAGCACGAGCGTAATGCCCTCAAAGAACTGCAAGGAGCGAAAATACGTGTGGTGCGCTAGGCCCTCCATTCTTCTCGCGTGCATCCTTTCGGCTCTTCCCGTGTCCGCCCTGGCGGGGTTCCTGGCCCACGGGTCTGAAATCCATTTCATCCGGGGGCACGACTACTTCGCCTTCCACTCCGAGTATGCGTTGAAAGGCGGCAAGCAAACATACGGATTCCAGGCGAACTACCCCGACGAAGTCTTCAATCGCATCTTCGACGAGCGGCACGACCGCTTTGTCGGCTTCGGGCCAGAGGGCAACGCCACGCTGACCGTGGACGAGAGCCTGAAGGCCGATGTGGAGCGCACCCTCGGCACGGCCATGCGCCTGAACATGGGCGGCTACGAGGAGCGCGTGCTCTGCTACGCCTCCTCGCGCCCCGGCGACGACACCGTGGCGCTGTTCACCCTGTCCAAGTGCCCGGAGAATTGCCAGCGCGTGAGCGAGATCCAGGTGCGGGCAAAGAAACGCGAGGTGCGCGTGCTCGACAAGTGCGGCCGCGTGCCTGGCGTGCATGCGGGCCTCGCCACCGAGAGCGGCCTGCGCCTCGGCATGACTGCTGCGGAGGCGGAGGCGGTGCTGGGCAAGCCGCAGCACATCCAGAAAGGCCTGCAGGGGATAATGTGGTTCTACGCCGCCAGCGTCAGCGTCGCCATGAGCGGAGAGGAGGCCTGGCGCAGAGGCTTTCCGCTGCTGGAACGCAGGCCGGACCCCGACAATCCGGGGTCTGTCGGCTTCGACAAGTTCATCGTGCTCTGGCTGCGCGGGGAGCGCGTGTGCGCCTGGCGCGTGTGGCTGGACTGGGGGCTTTAGTCCCCGGCGCGTTCCTCGCTTCCCGCCCCCTCCCCGCCTCGCCCCTTTCTGCCCTCCTGCCATCCCTCCTGACGCCCCCAAAGCGAAGGGCTCCTTCCGGCGGCTTTGCGCTGGAAGGAGCCCTTCGCTTTGGGGGGTCTGGGGGGCTTCAAGCCCCCCAGCCGCCGGAGGCTCTATTCCCGTGTGCCGTCTCCGGCGCGCTCCTCGGCTATGGCTTGGCGGCGCAGTTCGCGGCGGCGCAGGGCCTGGCGGTTGCGGCGCTCGGCCACCTCGCCCTGGATGATCAGCGGCGGAGCCGGGCGCGGGCAGCCCAGGCCGTCGAGCGCCACGAAGGTCAGGTAGGCGGAGTTGGTGTGGCGCACCTCGCCGGTGAGCAGGTTCTCGGCCTCCACGCGCACGCCGACCTCCATGCTGGTGCGGCCCACCATGTTCAGGCTGGCCTTGAGGGTCACGAGCTCGCCCACGTACACGGGCTTGAGGAAGTCCATGCGGTCGATGCTGGCGGTGACGGCCCAGCCGCGCACGTGGCGCATGGCCACCACCCCGGCGGCGGTGTCGATGTGCTTGAGGATGACGCCGCCGTGGACATTGCCCGCCGGGTTGGCGTCGGACGGCAGCACCTGGTGCGTCATGATCACGGCGGACTCTTCCGGGGTCTTGCCCGGGTGGCCGTTCGTGGTCGTGTCCGGGCCGCTGTTCGGCTGGGTCGTGCAGGTGTCGGCGGGGTCGGTCATGGCTGCCTCTCCTTTTGTTGGCGCGTGTGCGACCTTAGCGGATGTAGGACGCCCAGGGCCCGTGGTCAAGGGGGGCGCAGACGCGCCGAACGGAGAGGAAGGGAAGGGGCGGAGCGAACGGGGCTGCATTTCACGCCACCATGGCCCTGCACGGACGTTTCCCTGCGCAAGGTCATGGTGGTGAAGGAGCGGGCCCTTGCGGGCCCGCTCGGAGCACTCCCCCGCTTTTCCCGACCCCCCGTCAGGAGGAGAGCAGAGGACGCTTGGTGATGGTGTTCAGCGCGGCAGCGGCCACAAGCAGACTGCTATGCCGTGCGAAGACTCTCCCGGTTCAGGCAGGCGGTCCTCCCCCTGCCTTGAGGTGTGCCCGATCCTGCTACTTGGCGGCCTTGAGCCACGGACGGCCAACCGGCAGCGTGACGCCACTTTCGGCAAAGATGGCCACGGCCATCAGGTACCAGGCGAGCAGGGCGCAAACGATCAGATCCAGCGCGGCGAGAGTGCCTACGGTTTCCATGCCGTACAGCTCCTTCAGGTCCAGTCCGATGAACCCGATGGTGAGCGTGCCGAACAGCAGGATAAGCGCGGTGTGATGGTAGAGCGAGTTCAGGAAAAGGACAAATGTGAACAGCGTCCAGACGACCAGATACATTCCAAGTTCATGGGCATTGAATGCCAGGACAGGGTAGGCCTTGACCAGTTCGACGTTGGTTCCGAAAATGGCGAACAAACACAGAGAAATCCAGAATGCTCCATACGCGGTAAAGGCGCAGAAGCCGAAATTGTTGCCTGTCTTCATCTCCATGAAGCCCGCAATCAGCTGCGCGGTGCCGCCAAAACACAAGCCGATCCAGAGTACAGGGGCGAGCCCGACCCATCCGAGATTGTGAAACTGCAAGATCAGCGTGGTCATGCCGAAGCCGCCAAGCCCCACGACTGCCGGGTTGCCCATTTTGCTCTCTGTCATCTTGCTTGCCCCCACGTTAAAATGGTTGTTTCCGCTCTTGGTGCAACACACTTGAAAAAACGACTCTGTGGATCCTTCAAGGCCGTTCATGGAAAACAAGAATCATCCATTGCGTGCGACGGCGTATCAGGCGAACACGCTCCAGGCATACAGCACACCCAGGGTCGGGTTCAGGCTCAGACCCAGACCGGAAAGGCCGCGATCCAGCCCGTGTAGCCATGGCCCGTTGCTGCGTTGCTTGCGGGCTGCTGCCGCGCCTGGTCCTCGGGGCCCTGTGCTGCACGTGTCCTTCCGTGTGGTCATGGTGGTGCGTGCGAGCACTCCCTTGCCGGAATGATCAACAAAAGGCTTCACTTCATACCTCGCCAGGAAATTTTTTGATTTTCGTAATCGGTGAGCGGCAGGAACAACGGGGTCAACGGCGGAAAATCCCGGCGGTACGGCAGGAGGGCCGGAGGGGAAATCGCCGTTGCGCGCGCGCGTCGTTACGTGCCTTTGGCGGGCTTTGCCTCCCCGTCCAGGAGCCTGAAAAGATTTCCGGCGCGCTGGAGCGCCTGGCGCGTGGGCGTGCCGGTGTGCTGGCGCGCTGGCGTGATGACGTGCTGGCGTGATGACGAGATGACGAGATGGCGCTGCATTGCGGGTTGTGGCGGCCATGGCCTTGAAATGCCGCCGGAAGGGGTCCAGGAGGCCCTGGCAACGCTAAGGCGAGGGAACCGGCAGTTGGAGATTCCACGACAATCAGGGACGCGGCCAGAATCGAGCCTGCGGCCCGCAGCGCGGTCGCGCGTGACGGCTCGTGACAGCCCGCAGCAGGTTAACGGATCTCCGCCGCCCCAGCCGGGACAAAAGGGCATCCGGAGAGCGCTTGCGGACATCCTGGCCGCGCCAGAGGCCGTTGCGCTTGAAACGCTACGTGGCCTGGCAGCGCGGACAGAAGGTGCTGCTGCGCCCGGCCACCCGCATGGCCTGCATCAGCGCGCCGCAGTCCAGGCAAGGCCGGCCGCCCCGGCCATAGGCCCGGAAATGGTTCTGGAAAGCCCCGGCATCGCCGTGGGCGTCGCGGTAGTCGCGGATGGAGCTGCCGTTCTCGGCGATGGCCTGGATCAGCACGGCCTGGATGGCGGCAAAGAGCCTGTCCAGCCTGCGGGCGCTTAAGGACCCGGCTGCGGCGGCGGGCCGGATGCCCGCGCGGAAGAGCGCCTCGTCGGCGTAGATGTTGCCGATGCCCGCGATGACGCCCTGATCGAGCAGCAGGGCCTTGATGCGCGCCGTGCTCCTCCGGCCGCCCTGGCCTTTTTTGCCTGGATGCGCCAGGCGCTGGCGGAATTCCTGCGCGGTCATCTCCAACGGCTCCGGGCCAAGGTCGCGGTAGAAGGGCCAGGCGTCGAGGCTGCCCGGCCCAGCGCCCGGCGCAAAGGCCAGCATGCGGCCAAAGCGGCGCACATCGGAGAAGACCAGCAACGCGGGCCCCTGGCCTGGCTCCGCAGAGCGGGCGGACAGGGACAGGACCACGCGGGGCCGCAGCGGCGTCTCCCCGGCATGCAGGAACAGCACCCGGCCGGTCATGCGCAAATGCACGGCCACGACCCCGCCGTCCTTGCCGCCGGAGGCCTGAAGCGCAAGCAGCAGCAGCTTGCCGCGCCGGTGCACCCGGGCGATGCGCCGCCCCAGCACCAGTTGGCGGAAGGCCTCTGCTCCTGTCGCCTCGGCCCCGGACGGATTGGAGCCGGGCGCCACGGCGCTTTCGTCCGCCACCTCCACGGCCAGGATCAGGCGGCTCTCCACATCCACGGCCAGGGTGCGGGCAATGGTCTCGACCTCGGGCAATTCCGGCATGGCTAGGGCTTCCCTGTTTGCGTGACTGTTTGCGTGACTGGCTGCTGGCCCGACGGTTGGCTCGAATGTTGGCCCGGCTGCTGGCCGAGCGGGCCGAAGTCCACGCTGTAGCGCTCCTGGCCGCGCCGGACCTCGAAGACCAGGCTCTTCTTCTCGCGGAAGGCGTCGCTCCCGGCCAGGTGCAGCACGCTCAAGGAGACCAGGCGGTAGCCCCCGGCGCGCAGCACCACGTCTCCGGGCCGCAGGCCCGCCGCCTCGGCCCTGGAGCCGCGCACAACCGCGCTGACCACGTGCTCGAAGTCCGCGCCCGAGGGCCGCGAAACAAGCGTCATGCCCATGCGGCTCTCAAAACTTTCCGGGCAGTAGAAGCGCACGTCGGCGGCGGCTTTGTCGAACCCGTCGCCGAACCCGTCGCCGCGCCAGGGCGAGACGAGCAGCACCACGGCGCCGGGGTCGAGCACGCGGATGCGCCGGGCGATGCCCAGGCCGCCCTCCACATGGGCCGTTCCCGCCAGCACCGCCACGCTTCTGCCCGTGGCCCTGCGCGCGCGCACGGCCTGCTCGGCCATCCCTGAGTCCCACACGCTCTGGATGAGCAGGAAACGCGCCTCGCGCCGGGCGTCGGCAGTGGAGAAACTGGCGGCGTTCTCAGGCGCTGGCCCCTTGGCCCCGCCAGGGTGGCTGCCCATGACCTCGCGCAGGAAGCCCAGCTGCTCCGGCGCGGGCTCGATAATCCGCGCGGGCAGGGCGGCGCGGTCCTGGGGCGAAAGGCTGGCCACGGGGTCGGCTGCCGTGGCGTTCTCCATGGCCGCAGCCGAGAGGCGGCGGATGACGCCGGGCGGCACGTTGAGCCCGAAGACCGGGAGCTTCCAGTCGCGGATGACGCGCAGCATGGGCAGGTATTTGGCGAAGGGGTGGCCCCAGTTGGTCTTCCAGTCCAGCCGCCGCTCCAGCTCCTCCGGCGGGAAGGCCCCCCGGCTGTACTCGGCCAGCACGGAGTTCAGCGCTGCCGGGGCCATCTCCAGCCCGACGGCGAGGCCGGGGCCGGTTACACCAGACGGGCCGGGCGGGCCAGATGGACCGGGCGGGCCAGATGGGCCAGACAGGCCGGATGGGCTCGCCTGGGCCAGCAGGGTCAAGATGTGGGCCTCGGCCTGGTGGTCGCAGGGGTTGCCGTGGCTCTCGCCCACCAGGATGTAGGCGGCGCTGGCCGCGCGCCGGACAAACGACTCTGTCGGTAGCGGGTCGCCGGTGTCGGTCAAGAAGTCTCCAGCCTGGGGCAGAAAGCTGACCTGCATCACGGTCTGCGGGGGCGCGGGCCGGGCGCAGGCGCCCAGCAGAAGAAGGGTCGGCAGGGCCAGGGTCAGCAAGATGGCGGCCAGCAGCCGGGCGTTCCGCAGGCGGACAAAAGTCGGCAGCGTCAAGAGAAACGCGCCCCGGCCTCTGCCAGAAGCAGGAGCCGGGGCGCGCACAGTGGTCACTGGGGGCATGAAGCCTCTTGAAGCGGACAGCGCGGGGCGAATCCCCCCTCTAATCCCATGTCCGCTTGTCCTCGATGGGCCGGATCTGCGGGGGCAGGGTGCCGGGGTTCAGGATCTTCAGCGTGGGGCGCAGCTTGATCTTCTCGCGGAAGGTGTGCAGCAGCTCCTCCTCGCGCTTGAACGCGCCGGACTCGATGGACAAAACCATCTCGTCGATGCCGCCGGGGTTGGTGACCTCGATCTGCCAGCGCTTGATTTCCTCGAACTTGGCCATGACCTGCTCCACCTGGTGCGGATACACGAACATGCCCTTGATGCGCGCGGTGGTGTCCACGCGGCCCACGATGTTGCCCAGGCGCGGGCTGGTGCGGCCGCAGGCGCAGGGCGCGCGGTCGATGAAGCCGAGGTCGCCCGTGGCCAGGCGGATCAGCGGGTAGGTCTTGTTGAAGGCCGTGACCACGATCTCGCCCACCTCGCCGTCCTTCAGCGGAATGCCGGTGTCCGGGTGGCAGATCTCGACAAAGGCGCGGTTAGAGAGGTGCAGGCCGCACTTGTGGAAGCACTCGTAGCCGATGCAGCCCACGTCCGCCGTGCCGTAGCCCTGGCGCATGACGCAGTCGAGCTTCTTCTCAAGCGTGGTGCGCATCTTCTCGGAGAATTTTTCGCCGGTGACAAAGGCCACTTCGAGGAACAGGTCTTTGCGCAGGGACAGACCCAGCTCCTCGGCCTTCTGGGTCAGGTGCAGGAGGTAGCTCGGCGTGCCGATGTACCCGGTGACGCGCAGCTTCTGCATGATGTCCAGCTGGGAGCTGGTGTTGCCCGGACCGGCGGGGATCACCGCGCAGTTCAGGTTCTTCAGCGGCTCCTCGAACATCAGCCCGGCCGGGGCCATGTGGTAGGGCAGGGTGATCTGGGCCACGTCGCCGGGGCGGAAGCCCACGGAGTAGAAGCCTTCGGTCCAGCCCCAGTAGTCGTCCATGCGGTCCTCGGGATCAAAGATCGGGCCGGGGGACAAAAACACGCGCCGCAGCTCGCCCAGGTCCTTGGTCAACAGGCCGCCCAGGCGCGGACCCATGCTCTGCAGGAAGATGAGCTCCTTCTTCTTCAGGATGGGCACATGCTTCAGGTCGGCGAGCGCCTTGAACTTGTCCACGTTGAACTGCGAGCGGTCAAAGCGCTTCTTCACGTCCTCGGAATATCTGTAGGCGTAGGACAACAGATCCTTCAGCTGGAGCTGGTAATATTGGCGGCGCTCGGAATCGTCGAGCACCTCGCGACGGCTGTAGATGCCCTCGGTGCGGTCCTTGCGGGTCATGTACGATAGTCCTCCTGGAAAGTTGACAAAAAAATGCGCTATTCGGCGAATAGCGCAGCATATCCGATGGGGATCGGAAATGCAAGGCCGAATACAGGGCCGTCAGGAGGGTCCGTACATCCAGATCAGCGGGGCCAGGGCTTGGCTATTCCACGGCATTATGCATCAAACTCAAACGGGATCCTTGACACGTTTTCGCCAATCACAGATTGTACGAACATGGGAAATCATACGGTGTCGGGGCTTCTGGAGAAGAAACGCGAACTGCTGGCGCAACAATACGCGCTACAGACGCAACTCGTCGACGTCGCGCGGCTCATCACCGTCGTGAACGAGACCATTGCCTTGTTCGACCCCGAGGCCGCAACGAAACAGCTCCCCTTGCTACAACCGCGTGGCAAGGGGAGCTTCAAGCATGGCGAGCTGCTCAGGGCGATTCGGGACGCCATCAAGGCGGCTCCGACACCGCCGACGACTTGGCAGATCGTCGAGGCGATACGGCTGATTCACCCGTCAGCCAGCGCCAGCCTGCGCGACAGCGTGTGGGAAGCCTTGCGTCGCCTTCAGAAGCGCAAGGTCGTCGAGCGGGTGGATGCGGCAGAGGACGGGGACAAGACGTGGAGAATCGTCAGGCCGTCCGATTGGAAGGCGGGTCAGGCGGCCATGGGCACGACGGGGACCGGCGCCAGCTCCGTAACGTCGCCGCCGGCCCTGCGCTTGGTGTAGCGGCAGAAATTCCGCCACTTGTGGTCGGTGTCCGACCCGAGCAGTAAGGACAGGAACGCCTTCGCGTTCTCGCCGTTGCCGCGCCTGCGGTAGTCGTCGCGCCAAGCCGCCTCGACGGCGTAACCGAGCAGGTGCTCGTCGAAGTGGTGCATCTGGCCGATCTGCATCCTGCGGAGCCGCGCGAAGAAGCTCTCGGCCTGATTGATGTTCTCGCCGTTCGGCCCGCTGTAGCGCTCGCTGTGGTTGACCTGCAACAGGTCGTAGTAGAAGCTCAGCATCGAGTAGGACGGGTGCTGGTCCGTGGACACGGTCGCTCCCAGTGCCACGTGCTTCTTGAATAGCCTGTCCACGTCTTCGCCGTTCTCGGCGGGAATGACGGCGACGACGGTTCTCGTGGCGCCGCCGCGCGCCTCCGTGGAGCGCTGGCGGATGACCATCACGCATCGACGGATCGGCGGCTCGCACTTTCTCTTCCTCTTCGCGTTCGGCGCCACGTCCCCGTCGGCCGTCTCGGCGTCCGCCTGCACCAGCTGCGCCGCAGGCTTTTCGGCCACGGCCTTCTCATTCGGCTTG
Source organism: uncultured delta proteobacterium (assembly GCA_903843965.1). Lineage (GTDB taxonomy): Bacteria > Desulfobacterota > Desulfovibrionia > Desulfovibrionales > Desulfovibrionaceae > Humidesulfovibrio. Next base: position 30,189 of record CAIMRY010000014.1, on the reverse strand, counting down.
CGCTCTACGGTGTCGCAATAGGCGGCATCGCCCTCGACGTTTCCTTCCAGGATCCGCGCTTCGTTTTCCTTCATCATGCCTTCACGGAGCTTCATCGCGATGACGTAGGCGGTTCTGTACTGCATGTCCAAGGTGCGGCACCATTGCAAGGCGCTCATGCTCTTCACGCCGTCCGCGAAAATCAACAGCGCCAAGAGAATCTTCTTGAGCGGGAGCTTGTGTCCGTGCAGGAACGTTCCGCCAGTCAACGAGAACTGCCTCTCGCAGGACTTGCATCTGTACTCGCTGCGATTCGTGATGCCGACTATCCCCATGCTTCCGCAGGAAGGACAGACAGGCTCGCCTTTCGTGTCGGGCCAACGAAGCATGTGGAAGAGTTCCAAGACTTCGTCGTTCGACATCGCGAAGACCTCTTCAATGGAGAGGGTTCTTGCGGCTCTGCTTAAAAGGAAGTGGATGGGGTGTTTACTCGGCGGATCGGGCTGTAATGCAGTCAGTAGCTCTCTCGACATCTTTTCTCCAGTCGAAAACACTATACCGAATACATGCCTCCGTGTCAAGCAAAAAGGCAGGTAGGCCACTTGGTGCCGTCCTGCGTCGATCCTGATGGTGTTGTGTAGTGGTTGCGGCAAGGACGACCGCGAGAGGCGGTGCCGATGGCGTGGGCAGGGCGGAGGAGGCCCCGCCCTGCCGATTCGCCGGCCGCACTACTGGTCGCGGAACCTCTTAAAGAACTGGGCGAGGGCGGGATCGTCGAGCGGGATCGGCGCGCCCGACGGCATACGGCCGTTGCGCCAGACGATGCGGGCGGACTGGCGCGGCGGCTGGTGCCCGCTGGCCCACAAGCTTCTGGCGTCGACGGGCGGCCGCTTGGCCGCGCGGTCGAGCAGGTCGGCGGTCAGCGGGATGTAGGTGCGCGGCCGATACTGCTCGGCGACTTTCGCCGCGAACTCCTTGGTCTGCTCGGCCACCTCAATCGGCACCCAGTCCTCGCCCCAAGCGCCGACGTTGCGCAGGATGAGTTTGGCGGCGAGTTCGAGCGGATATTTGGCCGCGAACAGGAAGCCTGGCTGCGAGACGAACGAGATGATGTGCGAGCCCGACGGACGCGCGAAATCGCCGTGCGGCCAGAGGTGCCCGATCTGCCGCACGGGAGGCGAGAGCGGGCCGGCCGTGGGGATCAGCATCCCGCACACGGAGAACATCTTGGCCGTGACGTCGCCGTTCGGAGACGGCCAGCCGCCGATGTGTTCCGTCGCGTAGCGCGTGCCGAGCGAGCAGAACGTGAACGGCGACCCGAGGGCGTCGTAGTTGAAGGAGGCCTGCGGCAGGGCAGCGAGCGCTAGCGGAATCGGCGCGTCATCGGGGAGGGTCATCGCGTGGACGAGGAGCGGCGCCTGAATGGCGACGATGTCGCGCACGGCCGTGCGGAAGACCCTGCCGCGGCGGTCGAGGCAACCCGCGAGACGAATCTGCGAGTTTTGGTCTTTGGCAAGCACGATCTGGCGTGTCGCGACGGCGCGGCACGGCGCTCCGGTGCGGCGGGATAAGGCGGGCAGGACGATACCTTGGGACAGGGTGGCGAGGACGCAAGCGATCGACATGGTTGCTCCTTTCGTTTGGGTTCACGGGAAAGACCCAACACGGCTACCACCATTTCGGTGGGATTGGAGCCCCTAGAAAGACGAAATCGAGCGAGTGCGATCCATGTCGATGCTATGTGAACAGAGGGCCGGCCCCAGTCCCAAACAGCATGAAAAAAGGTTCGTCGTGAGGCACGATGAGTCTCGCAAGCGCGAACATCGGCTCTACGGTTTTGTTGTGAAATTTGTTTAACGGACCGACAATAATGCCAGCGGCAGACATTGAATTGACATAGCATCCGAAAGGATTTATTGACGCTGTATTCTGGAAACGTTCTTCGGCATAGCCGTTACAATCTTTCATTTCAAATATTGTGCGGTAATTAAATTCTGTTCGTGTTTCAGCCTGCACGCTGATAAAGTCGCGCATGCTTGCGATAATTTTTCCATTGTTTCCGAAAATCATACATTGTGAAAGGTGTATCCAGTCAGACGGAAAACTCATGGCATACTTTCCAAGAGTAATATCGCGCACGGGACCGCTATTTGAGTATTCTGCACGCACATCGATGTTATTGCGTGAGAGAAAATTTTCGTCGTTGATGTGTCGTTCAAAATTCATTTTACACCCCCAAAATTTTTATATTTTCTTAAAGCACTTCACGCATGTTGTTTACTGATGACAACTTTACTCCTATAATTGTGGCAATATTTTCAATTGAGACAAGCGGTGTATGACGTGAATTATCTCCCAATATTTTCCAATCACTACTTGTTTTACAAATAGTATCTTGACTAACAAGAAAAGACGTGAACGTATTCCCGTCTATTCTATGGAAAATATTTACCAAACTGAATCGTTCTGGAAGTTTGTACGCAACTCCAAAACTTTCTGGAACGATTGCAAACTCTTTTCCAGCCAGCTGGCATATTTCATTTTGTGCCTATCCTCAATTTACGCCAGCCTTGCGCCAGCATATGACCGCTGCGGCAAGGTGCATTAACGCTTCATAGCTGAAGTCGGTCTTCTCGAACCGCACGAGGAGCTTGCGGAAGCGGTTCAGCCATGAGTGGAACAGCTCGACGACCCAACGGCGATCCTTCCACGGGCGTCCGCGACGGCGATTTTTGCGGCAGACACGAGGCCTGTAGCCATTGCCCTTGATGATCGCATCGGCCGGAGCGCCGTCATAACCCTTGTCGGCGTAGAGCCACGGAGCGCGCCCCGTGCGCGACCGGAAGAGGCTCGTTTCAAGAAGGCGCTCCAGCGCCTTTGAGTCATGCCGGTTGGCACCCGTCAAGCACAGGGACAGCGGCGCGCCGCGACCGTCGACGAGGGCATGACGCTTGGCCCCCAATTTTCCCCCGGTCCGTTGGGTTCGGCCCGACGGACTCCCGCGCAAGCGGCGCCTTCACGATGCAACCGTCGACGCTTTGCCACTGCCAGAGGATGCCAATGACGTCGTCGTACTCGTCGAGTCCTGCCTGCCAGAGCCGCTTGAAGAAGCCGGCGTCAGCCCACCGCAGGAAGTACTTGTGGACGGCGCTCGCGCTGCCGAATGCCTCCTTTGGCAAGGCCTTCCATTGACAGCCGGTGCGAGCGACAAACATGATGGCCTCGAAGACGCGGCGCGGCGACATGGTCGGGCGGCCTGCGCCGGGCTTGCGCAGGTAGACCCTGTTCGGGTCGCGCTCACGCGGCGGTATCAAAGGCTCGACGCGTGCCCATAGTTCGTCTGAGACATTCCAAGGGTGGAGCTTCGGCATGTTGGTGATCCTCCACGTGGCAGGATACGATCGCCAAAGATGTGGTTGTCAAGTATTTGAGGATAGGCACTTTGTCTCATAGTCCTTAATACAGTATCTTGATATCCTCTCGAAACTGTTCCAAATGCCCCTACAACACCACTGCTGCGTACCCGAATTTCTTCCGCTTTTCCAAGAAGTTCCTCAAGGCAAGAACGATCCAGTGCCACGAATACGTTGGGCATAATTTGCATATTCACGCTAGACATTGAAATCGCGCACAGTGCGTTTTTACAATCTTCAACAATAGTCATCGTATTCTCTTTTGTCTCATGGTTATGTGGCGATTTCTCGTCTGTCGGCTGTCATGTTTCTTGTGCCGTTTTTTGACTCAATGTGAGTGAACCGTACGGCAGGCATTAAGCGCAAGGGTCTGCCGAGGGTTTTCCATGTTGGACTCAAAATAACCACCGCGCCCCCTCGCCGTGTTCAGGACGACTGGATGGAAATGCTCATTGACGGGTATGGCCAATGCACGTTAAACATGCAAAAGTTCAATGATATTTCAACAATACGGAATCATTGTATTTTGGTTTCGTGCATGCTTTTGAAGGCAACAGGAGTGGCAGGATGAAGACGGAACTCACATCCTTGGAGCTGTGCGCGGGCGGCGGCGGACAGGCCCTCGGACTCGAGCTGGCTGGCTTCGCGCACCAAGGACTCGTCGAGATCGACTCGCGGTGCTGTGAGACCCTGCGCTTCAACCGCCCGCAGTGGCAGGTCTTCGAGCAGGACTTGGAGACCTTCGACGGCTCGCCGTTCAGGGGCGTCGACCTCCTTGCTGGCGGTCTGCCATGCCCGCCCTTCTCCAAGGCCGGCAAGCAGCTCGGCAAGGCCGACGAGCGCAACATGTTCCCGCCCGCCATTCGCCTGATCGACCAGATAAGACCCCGCGCCGTCATGATCGAGAACGTGCGCGGCATCCTCGACGCGGTCTTCGACGACTACCGCCAATACGTCTCGGGGCAGATCGCCAAGATGGGCTACAAGACGGACTGGCGGCTCCTGAACGCCTCCGACTACGGAGTCCCACAGCTTCGCCCGCGCGTCGTGTTCGTCGCCATCCGCGAGGAGCTGTCGTCCAACTTCGTATGGCCGACCCCGCAGAAGCAGACCCCGCCCACCGTCGGCGATGTCCTCTACGACCTCATGGCTGCGGACGGCTGGCGCGGCGCGAAGGCATGGCGCAAGCGCGCCAACGAGATCGCTCCGACCATCGTCGGCGGGTCGAAGAAGCACGGCGGCCCTGACCTCGGGCCGACTCGCGCACGGAAGGCATGGGCCGCCTTGGGCGTCGACGGGCTTGTGATTGCGAACGGGCCGCCCGAGAAGGATTTCGTCGGCATGCCGCGGCTCACCGTGCAGATGGTGGCTCGGCTCCAAGGGTTCCCCGACGACTGGATATTCACTGGCAAGAAGACGCCGGCCTATCGCCAAGTCGGGAACGCCTTTCCGCCTCCCGTGGCCTGCGCCGTCGCGACCCATATTCACGCCTGCCTGACCGCTGGCGCGGTTGTCCAAATCTCCCAACATCGGAGGCGGGCCTGATGGCGAAGAAACCAAGCGGAGGCGCCCGCGCCAAGCTCCGCAAACACTTTCTGGAGAACCTCGGGCACGTCATGGATTCGGCGGAACTGCGGGAGGTGGCGGGCGGCATCAGCGAATGGGCGCGCCGCATCCGTGAACTGCGGACGCAGGAAGGCTACCAGATCCTGACCAACAACGACCGCAGCGACCTGAAGCCTGGTCAATACCTCCTGAATGACCCAAAACCAGTGCCGGCCTTCGAGCGCGCCATCTCCAAGGAGGTTCGCGCCCTCGTCTTGGACAGGAACGGCTTCACCTGCCAGATGTGCGGGGCCGTCGCAGGCGAACCGCACCCCTACGACCCGACGCGCAAGACGCGCCTGCACATCGGGCACATCATCGACAAGTCGCAAGGCGGCACGGACGACGCTGGCAACCTCAGGGCCATCTGCTCCGTCTGCAATGAAGGCGCTTCCAACCTCACGTTGGAGCGGCCCTCAAGCCAGAAGCTCCTCGCGCAGATACGGCGCGCGACGGGGACGGATCAGGTGGAAGTGCTGAAATGGCTCATCAAGAAATACCCGAAGCAAGCGGATTCCGCGCGAATGGAGCCATGAGCTTCTAGAGCATCAGTCTAGTCCGCCCCAATAGAAATGCCTCGGCTCAACCGTGAAGACGGCGAGGCCGAGGCATTTTCTGTAGACGTCTTTCAAACGAACTGTTGACGCGTCGCGCCGAAACAGGTTAAATTATTATACGATGGAATGCGGTGCGATTACTGGTATTTGAGTTTGATGCATAATGCCGCTATTCCAGGCAACCTTTCTTCTTGCCTTTTCGGGGGCCGAATTTTGCAAAAGCGTCTTCAATTCCCTTAACTTTCGGAACTAAAATTGCGCCAGTCTCTTCGTTGCCTAGCAGAACAACTTGTTCGCTGGAATGTATCCATAAATGCCCAAGCGCATAAGCGACACGGGCGTCTAGCTTATCGTCGGTGATATCCTTATCGCCGCTTGGCAAGCTAATTCCATTTTCCCTTGCGACATTATGAAAAAGACCCCACACAGACCTAAGAATCTCCGGTTTCTTTTTCTCTTTATATTCCCACAAGGTGTCTTCGGGCATTCTCTCGCGGCACCAAAGCCAAAGAGCCAACGCCGGATGCACCTCAACAATAAGGTGGCCTTGACGTTGGTTTTGCTTCTGGCTGAAAACAAGACGAAATGGCAAATCATCTCGATCGTATATCCCGACTCGTGGAAGGCCTATAAGCGCCTTTGATATTGTCCAATGAGGGCAGCCTGAATAGGGGCGCACCGAGATGCCCTGTGGGGCCTTAAATCCAGACACCTTTTGGCTAAAGAACTTTTCGATACGACGCTGCGTAAATGCAAAAGCATTTGCCTTCGTTGCATCATCAACAACAGACAAAGGGGGGCCAGTTAGCGGAGCATCCCAGCAGATCAGTACATTCTCTTCTTCTTTGAGTTCGGCTAAGAAATCTGCCGCCTCATTTATTTTGTAACACGTGTCTGTTTCACCATCGAAAACGTGCAGGCCCTTACGTGGTGCGGGGTCAATTCCATAAATCCTAAACTCTCCCATATCAGCCTCCTCTCGGAATTAATGGGGATGGGCTGGCCCACTACCCCGGCCAGTACATCCAGATCAGCGGAGCCATGGCCAGCCGGTACCAGGCAAAGGGCCGCAGCGTGAAACGCGACAACAGCCCGATGAAGCCCTTGACCGCGGCCCAGCCGGTGATGAAGGAGACCACGAAGCCGATGGCCAGAAACACGAAGTCGGCGGAGTCGAACAACCGCCAGTTTTTCAGCATGTCGTAGCCCACGGCAGCGCACATCACCGGCACGGCGGCCAAAAAGGAGTACTCGGCGGCGGTCTTGCGCTCCGCCCCGCAGAGCATGCCGCCCATGATGGTGGCCCCGGAGCGCGAGAAGCCCGGCCACAGGGCCAGGCACTGGTACAGGCCGATGGACAGGGCCAGCCTGGGGCTCACGGAGTCCAGGCCGGACACCTGGCGCACCCGGCTTCTTTTGGAGGCCAGGTGCTCCACCCAGAGCATCATCAGCGCGCCCACGCCAAAGGCCAGGGCCACGGTGCGCGGGCCGAAAAGGTGCTCCTTGATGGCGTGGTGCAGGGCGAAGCCGATGGCCAGGGCCGGCAGCGAGGTCAAAAACAGCAGCCAGATGCCGCGCGGGCCGGAAAAGTTGCGCGCCGGGTCGGTCTTGAGCAGGCCGAGGAAGCGCTCGCGGTAGAGCACCACCACGGCCAGGATCGCGCCCAGCTGGATGGCGATCTCAAAGGTGTCGGCCTTGGGCCCGGTAAAGTCCAGGATGTGTCCGGCCAGGATGAGGTGCCCGGTGCTGGACACGGGCAGAAATTCGGTCAGGCCTTCTACAAGACCCATGATCACGGCGATGTACCAGGGGGCCATAGGCGGGGGTTGCTCCTTGGGGCGGATTTTTGCTGGGCGCGATACGTCAAAAACGACAAAAAGGGTTGTGCGCCGCTTGCCGGTTCACCCGGCGATCTCCGGTCCGCTGCTTCCAGGGACCCGCGAGCTCTTTGTCACGGCGCACTTTTCTCTCTTGGTGCGAGGGGCGGCTCTATCCGCCATATGTTGAGAGCTTTTTCAGCCAGGCCGGGCTACCCTCCCTCTGCGTCTCCGCTTTTGTACTTTGGGGCCACCGGGCCCTGCGGCCTTTGGGCTTTCGCCCCTGGCGCCCGCCCGCTTCCTTTGGCCTTCTCGGCAGCTGCCCCTTGGCCACTGCCTCTGACCACCCTCCTGCGGGTCTTTCGCCCTGTGCCGACTGCCTCGGACCTCTGTCGTCCTAGCGCCTCGGCCTCTTTCCAGGTGGTCCCTCTCGTTTGGAAAGGTAAGCACCGCAGGAGCGTTGTAAAGGGGGTGCGAGCAAAATTCTCCGCTAGAACGGCTGCCGTCGAACGGCTGCCTGTCGCCCGCTGTCGTCGACGGGCTGTCGGCAAACCGCTGTCGTTTCACCCGGCATCATCGACCTGGTGTCGTCAAGCGGCTGTCGCCGAACGTTCGCGCCGAAGCCTTGCCCTGCTTCAGCCTTTCATCACCTTCCCCACGCTCCCCCGCGCCGCCGCAGTTTGTCCACTGCCCGAAATCCATGCCGCACCCGGAGCCTCCAGCCCCGCCGCAGAGGACACCACCGTCGTCAGCTCCAATGTTCTCGTGGCCGCAACCGGCATGCAGGGGGCCGCAGGCAGGATTGCGACCGTGCGCTGGTGTGCGCTGGTGCGTGCTGGTGTGCGCGGATTGAATGTGCGGTGTCGCCAAGACATGCGCCAGCCTCTCCGGAATCCGTGAAGCGCGCGCTCCCCTCCGGCCCAGCCCGGAATATTGACTTTCCGCCGCGTGCGACGCACCATGCGGCCATGAGTTTCCTGAACCTCGCCTTCATCGAGCGCCTGGCCGAGGAGCGCATCAAAAAGGCCCAGGAGGATGGAGCCTTCGACGCCCTGCCGGGCCGTGGCAGAGCCCTGGCCCTGGACGACGACGCCCACGTGCCCGAGGACCTGCGCATGGCCTGGCGCGTGCTGAAAAACGCGGACTGCCTGCCGCCGGAGGTTCTGGCGCAGAAGGAGATCCACACCGCGCGCGAGCTCTTGGCCAGCTTCACCGACGAGGCCGAGCGCTACCAGCAGATGCAGCGCCTGAACCTGATGATCACCCGGCTGAACATGTCGCGCCGTTGCCCGGTGCAGCTGGAGGCGCAGCAGGAATACTACGACAAGGTCGTGGCCCGGGCGCCCACGCCGGGCAAGGGCGCGAAGTGAGCCGCCGTTCGCAAACGTTTTGCAAGGGGGCCAGGCCATGAAACTGTACCGCTACCTCACCGGACCGGACGACAGCGCCTTTTGCCAGCGCGTGTGCCAGGCCCTGAACGCCGGGTGGGAGCTGCACGGCGGCCCCACCCTGACCTTTGACCCGGTGCGCGGCTGCGTCATCGCCGGGCAGGCCGTGGTCAAGGACGTGCCGGGCGAATTCTTGCCGGGCCTCGACCTTTCCGCCCTGTAGCCGCGCGTTGGAGAGCAAGGGAATGACCGCCATGAACCGGAAGCGCGCCCGCAGTTTCCTCGCGCCGACCCGTGCGGCCCGGCTGGTCCTGTATTTGGCCCTGGCCCTGGCCGCGCCGCTTTTTCTTGCGGCTTGTTCGGGCCCGACGCCCCAGGGACGCGACGCCGAGGTCGAGCAGCTGCGGGCCCGGGTGGAGCGCCTGGAGCAGGACTCGGCCTCGGAGCGCGCCCGGCTCGCGGCGGAGATTGCGGCCCTGCGCCAGGACATCCGCGCTCTGCGCCTGAGCCTGGATGAGGCCATGCGCACCCTGGGCGAAACGGGTCAGGGCGGTGCGGGGCGGGGGATCATGGACCAGGGCGACGCGGGCCGGTCCAACGCGGCCGACGCCCCCGGCGCTGCGGACAGGGCGGACGAGCCCGGCCAGGCTGCGAAATCCCCACGTCAGGCCCTGCGCGAGTCCCTGCGCAGCATGCTGGAGGCCTGCCGCCATGGCCTGGACCGCCTGGGCCAGGCGCTGGACAAACAATTGGCGCGCCCGCAAAAGCCGCAACCCCTGTAACGCCGACAGCGCAACACGGCCCCGGCGCTGCCGCCGGACGTGGGCGACGAACGTGGGCGCTGAACGTGGGCGCCGAACGCTGAATCCGGACGCTGAATCCGGACGCTCTATCCGAACGCTCTATCCGGACGCTCTATCCGAACATCGACGTCCAGCACTGCCAGCCCGCTTTCCAGGTCTGCGCCCGCGACCGCAACCCATGGCCGCCACACCCCATCAAGATTGTGGACGGAAGCGCTCCCCTTGGGGCATAGTTCCCGCTGTCCGCCGCCAGGCGAGTCCCCCCAAGGAGTGCCCATGCGCGCCGTCCTGCCTGCCCGAAAGATTTTGTCCGCGCTCGCCCTCGTGGCCGTCTGCGGCCTGACCCTGCTTGCGCCCCTGCCGGGGCTGGCCCAGCCGCCCTCGGAGCGGGGCCTGGAGCTGTACCGCCAGAACAACTACGCCGAGGCGGCCCGCCTGCTGCGCGCCGCCCTGCCCGCCCCGCCCGCGCCCAGCCTTGGCGCCGGGGGAGCGGCCCAGCCCAGCCTGACCCCCGGCCTGACCCCTGGCCTGACCCCTGGCGCGCCGCCGCCCGCCCCGCCTGCGGACTCGCCCGAGACCGCCCGCACCCGCGTGGTGCTGGGCTTCACCCTGCTGCGTCTGGACCAGCTTGCAGAGGCCGAGGAGCAGTTCGCCCTGGCGCGCCAAAACCCCAGGTTCCAGTCCCTGGGCCTGCTGGGCTCCGGCTGGGCCGCGTTTTCACGGGGCCGCACCTCCGCCGCCGTGGACCTCTTTGCCGAGGCCCTGGGCCAGAGCAGCCGCCCTGCCGTTCCCCGGGCCGACGCCCTGCCGGACGAACTGCGCGACTCCGTCCCGGCCGACGCCCGCCTGGGCCAGGGGCTCATCGCCCTGGGCCGAGGCCAGGCCAATGAGTCCATCCGCCTGCTCCAGGCCGCCGCGCCCGGCCCGGATCTGCTGGCCTCGGCCAAGGAGCTGCTCCTGGCCCTGGGCGACGCCAAGGCCCAGGCCGGGGACACCTCCGGCGCGCTGGCCGCCTGGGCCGATGTCCCTGCCCGCTCCGCCCGCTTTTTGACCGACGCCTCGCGCGACGAGCTTGCGCGCCTCAAATCCGCCCGCCTGCTCGAAAACACCGGCGACACCGCCAGGGCCCTGTCCATCTACTCCAGCCTGACGGACGGGAAATTCTACCAGCCAGAGGCGCTGCTGGGTCAGTCCCGGCTGCTGCTGGCCCAGAACCGCGCCGCCGAGACCCTTTCCAGCCTACGCCGCCTTGTGGTCCTGGAGCCGACCCTGGCCGAGCCACTGAGCCAGACCGTGGCCGACACCCCGCTCTTGCGGCCCCTGAACAAGGACTGGGGCCTGGCCTACTTCCACCGCGCGGCCTACCTGGACGCCCTGGCCAAGCTCTCGACCTACCTGGACGACGTGGACCCCAAGGACTACGGCAGCCTCATGGGCCTGGGCTGGAGCCACCTGCGCCTGGGCCAGAGCGTGCAGGCCCTGGATGCCTTCACCGACGCCGCAAACGCCACGGGCGTGGGCCCGTCCGCCCAGGCGCAGTCCGAGCCCCTGGCAGGCATGGGCGCGGCTGCGCTGTCCCTGGGCCGCGTGGACGGGGCCCGCGCGCTGCTGGCCAGGGCCCTGGCCGGCGACAGCCGCAACGCCATCGCCCTGAACACCCTGGGCCACCTGGAGCTGTCGCAGGGCAACAGTCAGAAGGCGCTGGAGCGTTTTCGGGAAGCCCTGAGCGCCCGGCCCGACTACGTGGACAGCCGCATGGCCGCCGCCAAGATCCTCTTTGACCGCGCCGAGTACAACGCCGCAGCAGCCGAGTATTTCCGCCTGGCCACCCAGGAGCGGCGCTCCGTAGCGGCCTGGAACGGCCTGGGCTGGGCGCGCCTGCGCCTGGGCCAGCTCGACGAGGCGCTCCAGGCCTTTTCCGAGGCCCGCAGGCTGAACCCGTCGCTGCCCGCCGCAGCCTACGGCCTGGGCATCACCCTGGCCAAGCAGGACAAGCCGGAGAAGGCCAGCCAGAGCTTGGCCGAGGCCATTTTCCTCAGCCCGGACTTCGCCGCCACCCCGGAAGTGCTGGAGCTCATGCGCTCCCGCCTGGAATACGGCGAGCTGTTCCTGGAGATGGGCGAGGCCTACGCGCGCAAGCTCTACCCCACGGCCGCCGCGCCCTACCTTGAGGAATACCTGCACCAGAACCCCAACAGCCGGGCCGGCCGCCGCGCCCTGGCCTGGGCCAGCTTCTGGGCCGGGCAGGAGGACAAGGCCCACGCCCTGTTCCAAACCCTCATCACCGTGAACAAGGACGACGCCGACGCGCACCTGGGCGACGGCCTGGCGCTGCTCTCGCGCGACCACCTGGACCTGGCCGAGCCCCACCTGCGCGACGCCGTGCGCCTGGAGCCCACCAACTCCCAGGCTTGGCGGGCGCTGGTGCTGCTGCTGCTGCGCCAGGGCAAGGACCAGGAGGCCGTGGCCGTGCAGAAAAACGCGCCCAGGTCCCGGCTGGAGCGCCTGGACCGGCTGAGCGCCATGGGTTTCTCCGCCCTGAACGAGAACCGCCTGCGCGACGCCGTGCGCGACTTTCGCCGCGCCGTGGCCCAGGACCCCAGCCTGGCCGCCCCGCGCTACGGGCTGGCCTTTGCCCTGGTGGCCCTGGGCGACGCCCGCCAGGCCCGCGACGAGCTGCTGACAGGCCTGAACCTCGACCCGGCCTACCTGGACGAGCAGGAGCTGGGGCGGCTGGTGTCCCAGCACTTCCAGCTGGATGACCTGGACGTGGAGCTCGCCTGGAGCCAGCTCTACGCCCTGAACCTGGCCCCGGCCCGGGCCCAGTTCGAGCGCATCCTGGGCACCGCCCCGGCCAACGGGGAGGCCCTGTTCGGCCTTGGGGCCACGGCCTATCTGCAGGCCGACTGGGCCTTGGCGGAAAAGTGCTTTGACAAGCTCCTGCTGCGCGCGCCGGAGACCTCGCCCTCCTGGGACAAGTGGAGCCACCTCATGGACAACCTCGGCTGGGCGGCCCACCACCAGGGCAAATTCGACAAGGCCCTGCACGCCTTTGACTGGCTGCGCACCTACAACACCCAGACGCCCTACGCCGCGCCCCTGGCGGGCATGGGCTGGGCGCTGTTGAGCAAGGAGCATCCGGGCCAGGCCCAGGACCTGTTCACGCGCTCGCTCACCATCTTCCCGCGCAACCTCACGGCCATGCTTGGCATGACGGCCCTGCGCAAGGCCTCGGACGCGTACGAGGAGAACATGGACGACGAGCCGGACCTGCCGCCCCCGACCAAGCACAAGTCCAAGCGCTCGAAGAAGAAGAGCAAAAAGGCCGGGCAATAGCCCCCGGAGCGTCGGCGCAGCTTCTTTGGCCGCGCTGGCTGAACGTTGAAAGGGCTGGTTCGGGACACACCTGGGCCAGCCCTTTTCGCGTTGGCGGCCAGGGGAAGTTTGACGCGAAAGGGGGCGGGGATGCGCGGGCGGCGGACGAGCGTGGCCGCTGGAGGCCCGCTTCGCGCCAGCAGTTGTCGAGTCGGCAGGCTGTGGCATTTCCCTGTGCATCTGCGGCTCACTGCCCAGCCAGCAGCGCCGCTACATCCTGGCCACGCCCAAAAACACCGCCGAGAGCGCGGCCACCAGCGTCAAAAACGCGGCCCGGGCCGCCGGTCTGGACAGGCCGGGGAAGCGGTAGTGCATGGAGTCGTGCGGGCAGGCCCCGATGCAGTCGCCGCAGAGCGTGCAGGACAGGGCCGGTCTCCCGGCTTCGATGTCCGCGCCGGACAGGGCCGAGTAGCGGCACGCGCGGGAGCAGGACCGGCAGCGCGTGCAGGTCGTCAGGTCGATGCGCACCCGCCAGGGCATGAGCCGCCCCAGCAGGTTGCCCACCAGCCCCATGGGGCAGAAGGCCGTGCAGTGGGCCATGACGCCGCAGCGCCGGGACACGGCAAGCATCACCCCCACCCCCGCGAGCCCGAACCCTGCGGCCAGCCAGGTGGCGGTCATGGCGTCCACACCGGCCAGCCGCAGGGCCAAAGCCCCGCCGCAGGCCAGGGCCAGGGTTGCGGCGCGGCCCCAGAAGGTCCAGCGCGCGGGCAAGGGCTCGGGCCTGCCTGGCCCCAGGCGCGAGCAGGCGTCATCCCAGGCCCCGATGTAGCACAAATGGCTGCACCAGGCCGGGCCCACAAAGAGCACCGTGGCGGAAAACAGAATGGCCATGAACAGCCCGCCGCCCCGGAAGATGGGCCCGGCAAGGATGAGCGCGGGCACCGGCAGGTGCAGCTTTCCGGTCATGAGAAAGTCCTGCAGGCCAAGCAGCCCCAGCGCCAACTGGCCGAAGAACACCGCCGAGAACAGCGCCCACACGCGCGGACGCAGCCTTTTGTGCCGCTCCGGGTCCATGAACGCCCCGGCCAGCCAGGCCGCATACAGGGCCAGGGCCAGGATCTCCAGCCACCCGGCTCCGGGCACAGGGCCTGACAGGAAGCGGTCGGCCAAGAGCAGCGGCACGCTGGCCTTGGCCCTGGCCAGGGCGAGCAGCCCGGTCGTGAGCCCGAAGGCTGCGGCCTGTGGCAGCTCCACCGCGCGGCCTTGGCTGAACAGCTCCCGCGCGCGCCCGCCCAGCAACCACAGCCCCGCGCCCAGGCTGGCACACGTCACGCCGGAGAGGATCAGCGCCAGGCGCAGCCAGTCCTGACCCAGGGCCAGCCGCAGGCGCACAAGGCCCAGGCCCGCGTCGACCCAGAACAGCGCGCCCAGCACCAGCGCGCCCGCCGTTGCCAGCCTGGCCGCGCCCCGCCGGGTCAAGAGCAGCAGCGGCAGGGCCGCAAACGCGGCGCACAGGCCGAGATCGCCCCGGCGCAGGGCGTGGGCCGCCAGCAGCAGCTGGCCCAGCACGGCCAGAAAGAGCATCAGGGTGGTCATGGATCGTCTCGCTTGTTGCATGGTCCAGGAATATGCCTCCGGCGGCCAAAGGGCCTGGGACCCCCTGGACTCCCCGGCGATTTTCGCCGGGCTCTGCGGCGGCGGCCTTCGCAAAGCGCGTCCCCACTTGAGGGGGGCCTGGGGCACTGAACCCCGAAGGGAACCCCGTCGGGCAGGGGCGGAGCCTCCGGCCAACCAGGCCTGGGAACGGTGTCCCGGGCGTTGTGCCCGCTTGAGCACCCTGCCGGTTGCCACGCAGGCGTTCCATGACTAAAGTCAAGGACCGGCGCACAGCAGAAGGAGGCTCCATGGACACGAACAAGCTTACGGCCCTGGGCGCGATCAGGCTCTTTGAGGGCCTGCCCGCGCCGCAACTGAACAGCCTGGCCGAGATCGCCCAGTTGCGCGGCTGCAAGGCCGGGGAAACGCTCTTCGAGTCCGGGCAGCCGGGCACGCACTTCTTCGCCGTGGTCACGGGCAAGGTGCGAGTGTTCCGCGCCTCGCTCTCGGGCAAGGAGCAGATCCTTTCGGTGTTCACCGCGGGCGAGAGCTTTGCCGAGGTCCCGGTGTTCGAGGGCAAGACCTATCCGGCCAGCGCCCAGGCCCTGGAGGACAGCCAGCTTCTGACCATCCCGCGCCGGGGCTTTGTGGAGCTTTTGCGCCGCGAACCGGAGCTGGCCCTGGGCGTCATGGCCCTGCTCTCGTCCCGGCTGCGCCTTTTTGTGGGGCAGATCGCCCAGCTGAGCCTGAAGGAGGTGCCGGAACGGCTGGCGGGCTACCTGCTGCTCCTGCGCGCGGCCCAGGGGCGCGACGAGCTGACCCTGGACCTGCCCAAGGGCCAGATCGCCTCGTACCTGGGCACCATCCCGGAGACCCTGTCCAGGGCCATCAAGAAGCTCACCGACCAGGGCCTCATCGAGGTCGCGGGCAGCCGCGTCCGCGTGCTCGACGCCGAGGGTCTGGCCGCCCTGGCCGAGGCCGACCGCTAGGCGCGGGCCGGGGCGGCAGCAAGCCGAAGCCGCAGGAGGCTCGGCCTTGCCCGCGCTGGCGGCCTTGCTTGACCGAAAACAGCATCATGTCCCGGCGGCGTCATGGCCGGACGCTGCGACGCGCCCTGGAACCGGCTCAGGGATCGGCGCGCGCGGGCCCTACTCCCAGGAGATGCAGGTCACCGGGCAGGCGTCGATGGCCCCCTGGATCTCGTCGTCCGAGGCGCCGGTGGGGTTGGCCACCTTGGCCTTGCCCGCGTCCGGGTCGAACTGGAACACGCCGGGGACGAGCTCGCAGCAGGTTTCACAGCCAATGCATTCGTCTTCGTTGATGGTCACTGTGCCAGCCATACTTCCCTCCATTTCGCCCGACCTTACACCAGGCCCAGGCCCGTTGCCAAGGGGGGGCCGGGGCAAAGGCCTTTTTCCCGTGCGAAACTGCGGGCCGGGCCATCGGCTAGACTGGGGCCAGACTCTGGGCCAGACCACCGGCCAGACCATCGGCCAAACCCTGGTCCAGACTTGGGGCCAGACTTGGGGCCAGCGCCCCTGCCCACATTCAAGCGCAGGAGCCGACAGATCGCCCTGCCGGTTCTGCCAATGCGGCGCTTTCCTGCCGCGCGTGGAATTTTTGGCTTTTCCCCGCTGGCCCGTGCAGCGAATGCGGAGAGCACTGTCTTGAGACCCCGCGCCTAGCGCAGGAATATGCCCGGGGCCAGGCCCGGATGCGCGCAGAAGAGCACGGCCCGCAGGCCCGGATGCCCGGCTGTGAGGGGCAGGCCGTCGGGCCGTTCCAGGCGGTAGTCCTGCGGGGCCAGCACAGGGCGGCGCAGGCCGGGCAGCAGCAGCGTCAGGCCCTGGGGCCGGGCCGGGTCAAAGGTGCCCTTGAGCTCCACCTCCCAGGCCGGGCCGCTGGCGATGTTCTCCGAGGGGCCCAGCACCCGCGCCAGGGGCAGGCTGCGCGCGCTGGCCGGGTCCAGACTGGTGATATTCTTCAGGCCAGGGTTGTTTTTCAGTCCAGGAATCTGGCGACGCGGGTCGGCCCCGAAGAGCCCGGCGGTGAGGGGCCGCGTGGCCGCGTGGCGCAGCTCGTTCAGCGCCGCGCGCGGCTGGAAGCTCCCGGCCCGGATCGAATCCAGGGCAAAGCGCCAGGCATCGCCCACCACGGCCAGATAGGCCGAGCTGCGGGTGCGTCCCTCGATCTTCAGGCAGTCCACGCCGATCCTCGCCAGCCAGCGCGCCTGCCAGATCAGGCAGAGGTCCTGCGGGGCCAGGTACTGGGTCCAGGGCTCCTGGCCGGGGGCGTCCGAGGTGTCCGGGCCAGGGCCGGAGCCGTCTGAAGTCCAGTGCTCCAGCACCTCCCAGGCGTCGGAGCCCTCGCGCTTGCGCTCCTCCAGCACCGAGCGCAGGCGGTACTCGTAGCGGCAGGGATGGGCGCAAGAGCCCATGGAGGCCGTGCGCCCAGCCTGGTTCACCCCGCGACCCGTCATGTGCACCGAGAGCTGGCAGCGGCCGGAAAAGGCCATGCACTGCGCGCCGTGGGCGAACACCTCCAGCTCGAAGCCGGGCAGGTCGCGGTCGCGCGCGGCGCAAAGTTCCATGACCTCCCGGGCGGCGCATTCCCGGGCCAGGTTGGCGCGCACGGCCCCGAAATCGCGCCAGAAGGCCAGGGCTTCGGCGTTTCTGGTGTTGGCCTGGGTGCTCACGTGGATGGGCAGGCTCGGCGCGTGGCGGGCGGCCAGGCGGGCCACGCCGGGGTCGGCGATGATCAGGCCGTCGGCCCCGGCCTCCACGGCCTGGTCCAGCCCCTGGCGCACCAGCGCAAGGTCCTGCTGGCGCGGGGTGGCGTTGACGCAGACGTAGACGTGCGCCTTGGCCTGGTGGGCTGCGGCCACGGCCTGAGCCAGGCCGGCCCCGCCAAAGCCCGCCGCGCGCGCGCGCAGGTTCGGGCCGTCGGCCCCGAGGTACACGGCGTCGGCCCCGTAGAGCAGGGCCGTGGCCAGGGATTCCATGTCGCCCGCAGGCAGCAGCAGTTCAGGGATGCGCATGGGGGCGTGGTAGCGCCCTGGGCGGCCTGGGTCAATGTCCTTGCGCGGGCCGGAGAAATTCCGGCGAGCGCAGCGAATACGGCGGGAAAGTCGGCCACGGCGAACGCTGCGGGCAGGCAGGCGCTGCGGGCATGGCGGGCATGGCGTGCGCTTTGAATACCGGGCCCGTTCACCAGGGGCTGGTCTAGACATTTTTTGGAATCTGGGCAAGGATGCACCTGCCCGGAGCAGTGCCGTCTTGCGTCGCCTGTCGCTGACGCCAATCGTTGCCGCCCGTTGTTGCTGGCCGTTGTTGCCGCCCGTTGCCGTCGCCACCTGCCGCCAGCACGACCGGGCCGGAGGAGCATGCCGAAGTTCTGTCAGCGCCGCGCTTCGCGCCCTGATCCAGTGTCCGTGTGGACGCTGGCGCTTCTGTGCACGGCGCTTGCGCTCTCGGCCCTGCTCGCCTGCGCCCCCTGCGCCCTGGCCAAGACTGTGCGCCAGGCCAGGCCGGTGCATGCGCCCACGGTGCCCAAGGTCGTCGACAACCCTGCCGACGCCCCGGTGCGCCGCTTCCAGTCCCTGTTGATTCGCAAAAGCGTGCCCCAGGCCGAACTGCACAAGCTGGAGGACCAGCTGGAGCAGGCCCAGAAGATACAGCCCGACGGTCTGCAAGGGGCCAAGGCCGCGTTCTTCCTGGCCCGCGTGCAGGAGGAGCTGGCCAAGGCCAGCGGGCTCAAGGCCGACTGGTCCAAGGCGGCGGACAGCTTCGGCGACTACCTGTACCGCTTTCCCCGGCACATCCTCGCGCCGGACGCGCTCATCCGGCGCGGCACCATCCGTCTGAACCAGCTGGGCAACCCCGAGACCGCCCAGGCCGATTTCCAGACCGTGCTGCGCGACCCGCGCTCCACGCGCGCGGCTGCGGCCCGCAAACTCTCGCGCCAGGCGGACAGGGCCCTGGCCAAGGCCCCGGCCAAGACCCCGATCAGACCGGCCAAGACCGAGCCCGCAGCCGAGCCCGCACGCGCCCGCAATGGCGCGGACAAGGCCCTGCTGCTCGACATCCGCCCCAAGAGCCACACGTCCTCCACCCGCATCGTGCTGGACCTGGACCAGAGCGTGCGCTTCCGCTACCAGTTCCTGGACTCCACCGCAGACAAGGACGATCACAACCGCATTTACGTGGACCTGCTCCAGACCCGTCTCGGCGCGACCATCGTGGAGGACACGCACCTGAGCGACGGCGGGCTGCTCAAGACCATCCGCGCCAACCAGCGCGATGGCGACACCGTGCGCGTGGTCTTCGACTTCGCGGACTTGAAGGACTACAAGATCCAGACTCTGGACAACCCCTTCCGCATCGTCATCGACGCCTTTGCCGGGCAGGCCCCCAGCGCGGACGCCAAGGGCCAGGCCAAGGAGCCGGGCAAAACCCTGTCCAGGGAGCCGGAGACGCCGTTCTTTGCCCCGCCCTCGGCCAGCCACAAGCGCATGGCCGTGGACCTGGTGGAGCAGCTGGGGCTCTCGGTGCGCACCATCATGCTCGACGCGGGCCACGGCGGAAAAGACCCCGGCGCGCAGGGCCACGGCCTGAACGAGAAGGACGTGAACCTGCGCATGGCGCTGATTTTGGGCAAGATCCTCAAGGAGCACGGCTTCAAGGTCATCTACACGCGCACCACGGACGTGTTCCTGCCCCTGGACGAGCGCACGGCCCTGGCCAACGCCAAGAAGGCCGACCTGTTCCTGTCCCTGCACTGCAACGCCCACACCGACCCCGCCATGTGCGGCCTGGAGACCTACAGCCTGAACCTGGCGCGCACCCCGGACGCCGTACGCGTGGCCGCGCGCGAGAACTCCGTGTCGGACAAGAACATCAGCGATTTGCAGATGATCCTGACCGACCTCATGCTCACCAGCAAGATCAAGGAGAGCGTGGACCTGGCCCACGGGGTGCACAGGAGCGGCCTGTCCTGCATCCGCCGCGTGTGGACCGTGGCCGACCACGGCAACCGCGAGGCCCCGTTCTACGTGCTCATGGGCGCGAAGATGCCCTCGGCCCTGCTGGAGATCGGCTATATCACCAACAAGACCGAGGCCGCGCGCCTGAAAACCGACGCCTATCTGCGGACCCTGGCCAGGGGCATCGCCGAGGGCGTCATCGCCTACAAGACCCAGATCGAGCGTTACGCCAGCAAGAAATAGCCCGCAACCCAGCGGCCCAATCCCACACGCCAGGTCCGTGGCCGCACACGGCTACTCCGAGGCCCGACTCTCCACTGCTCATGGACGCGACAATGCCCTCGGCCCTGCCGGGATCGGCTCCGCCGCCGACATGTCCGACAGGTCCGACAAGCATGACAAATCTGCTAGGACCGATGCCAGCGCTCCAAAACCGACGCCACCCGTGCGGACGCTGTCACGGGTCATCGCCAAGGGCGTCAGCGCCTGCTCGCTCGGCCCGGATCGAGCGCTCCGCCAGCAGAAAACGGCGCTGGCCGCCAAAGCAGGCAAGCCGGACAGGAGTCTCCCCCTGCCCGGTCCGCGCGTATTCTTGTTTTCGACTGGGCCTGGCCCTACGCGGCCTCTTTCTGGGCGTCCTTGGCCAGGGCCAGCTCCTCGGCGGAGAAGACCTTGGCGATGTCCAGGATGATCACAAAGGTCTCGGCCTGCTTGCCGATGCCCTTGATGTAGTCGGTGTTGATGCTTGTGCCCATGCGCGGCGCGGCCTCGATGTGCTCCGGCGACAGGTCGAAGACCTCGCGCACCGAGTCCACCAGCCCGCCCATGATCACCCGCTCGCCCTCGAAGTCCACCTCCACGATGATGATGCAGGTGTCCACCGTGGCCGGGGTTTTCGGCATGCCGAATTTGAGCCGCATGTCCATGACCGGCACCGCGTGCCCGCGCAGGTTGATGACCCCGCACATGAAGTCCGGGGTGCGCGGGATCTTGGTGATGCTGGTCAGCTCCAGCACCTCGCGCACGCTGGCGATGTCCAGCGCGAAGACCTCCTTGCCCAGGGTGAAGTTCAGGTACTGGCCTGTATCTGTGGCGTTTTTCTCTGCCATCACACGCCCCCTAGAACTTCTCGAACTCGCCGTCTTCGGCGTCCGGGCTCAAGTCCAGGTCGATGCCGCCCTTTTTCGTCGGAGCATGGGCCGAGCCGTTGCCCTTGGGCGCGGCGTGCTCCATGTGGGCCACGTGGATCGGCGCGTGCGCCGAAGCGTGCGAGGATCCGGCAGGCAGGGCCTTGGGCTTGCGGCGCTGGGTTTGGCGTCCGTCATCCACGCGGAAGAAGCCCATGGTCTGCTGCAACTGCTGGGCCTGGCTGGACAATTCCTCAGAGGTCGAGGCCATTTCCTCGGAGGCCGAGGCGTTCTGCTGGATGACCTGGTCCAGCTGCTGGATGGCCTTGTTGATCTGCTCCGCGCCGGAGTTCTGCTCGCCCGTGGCCGCGTTGATCTCCTGCACCAGCTCCGCCGTGCGCTGGATGTCCGGCACGAGCTTGGTCAGCATCTCGCCGGCCTTTTCGGAGATGCTCACCGTGGAGCTTGACAGCTCGCTGATCTCGCCTGCGGCGTTGCCGCTGCGCTCGGCCAGTTTGCGCACCTCGGCCGCGACCACTGCAAAGCCCTTGCCGTGCTCGCCCGCGCGGGCGGCCTCAATGGCAGCGTTGAGCGCCAGGAGGTTGGTCTGGCGGGCTATCTCCTCGATGATACTTATCTTTTCCGCGATGTTTTTCATGGCCACAACAGCCCGGCCCACGGCCACGCCGCCTTCCTGGGCGTCCTTGGCCGCCTGGAGCGCGATCTTCTCGGTCTGCTGGGCGTTCTCGGCGTTCTGCTTGATGTTGGAGCTCATCTGCTCCATGGACGAGGAAACTTCCTCAATGGCGGCGGCCTGTTCCGTTGCGCCCTGGGACAGCGACTCACTGGAGGCGGACAGCTCCTCGGACCCGGAGGCCACGTTGTCGGTTGCTCCGCGCACGTCGGCCACAACCTGGCGCAGGCGGCCCACCATGTCGTTCAGGGCGCTCGCCAGCACGCCGATCTCGTCCTTCTGGTCGATGTCCAGCTGTTTGGTGAAGTCGCCCTCGGCCATGGCCTTGGCAAAGGCCACGCCCTGCATCACCGGGCGGGTGATGCCCACGGTGAGGAAGAAGGCCACGAGGCAGCCCAGGATGAGCGCCACCACAAGACCGGTGATCATGATGGTGCTGGCGGCGGAAAGGGCCGAGGCGGCGCTGGCCGAGCCGTCCTGGGTCTCCTTGACGCCTGCGGCGGAAGTCTGCGAAGCGGCCGCTAGAACTGCCATGGCGGCCTCGCCACGCTGCTTGTTCAGCTCGGCCAGCTCGATCTCCAACTTGAGCATCTCTTCCACGTTCTTCTTGTACCCGACTGCTGCGGCACGGATCATGTCCAACTGCTTGAGGTTGTCCGCCTTGTGGGTCTGGACCTTGATCTGGTCCAGCTTCTTCTCGATCTCCTCAAAGTTCTTCATGACGTCTGCAATGTACTTCTGGTCGCGCTGGGCCTGGGACTTCCAGTTGGCGAGGCGGATGGCGTTGGCCAAGTTCAAGAGGTCGGTCAGCATGTCGAGCTTGTCAAGACGCTCTGCGACCTTCTTGCTGTCCACCTTGCCCTTGAGATCCTCCCGGCCCGCCTTGACCTGGGAATCCTGGTACTCGTTGCTGACATTGACGAAATCGTTGCCCTGCCCGCCCATGGCCTCCAGGAGCTTGGCCTTGGCCAGCTCCAGTTCGTGGGTCCGCTGTGCCAGGGCCTTGTAATCGGCCACCTTGGCGCTGGCCTTGGCCGCGTTCTCCTTGAGCTTCACCAGGTCAGGATGCTTCTGGGCCAGGGCGGCAGCCTCTTCCAGGGCCTTCTCAACCTCGACCAGGTGCTTGCTGGCGCCTTCCCAGAGGGTCTCGTCGCCGGTGAAGGCATAGCCGCGCATGTCGTACATGGTCAGCAGCGATTCGCGCTCCACCTGCACGGACACGCCCACCTGCGGCGCGATCTCGGTCTGCAGCGAATCAGCGATGGTGCCCACGCGTTTCATGTTCCAGATGGCGACGCCGCCCAGCAGCATGGCGATGAGGATGAGGATGCCGAACCCGCCGCCGATTTTTGTTCCGAGTTTTAAATTCTTGAGCATGTGGGCCCCCAACTTGTTTTAAATGCAGGACAAAGCAAAACATTACAGGCATTCGAATAGGAAGCCATTGCGAATGTGATCGTATCGGTGTGCTAGAGCATCAGCTTTACCCCAGGCACCATGTTAGCACAAGATGCTTGGGCAAAATATTCCACATTCCCTCTCTGGCGCCTGGGCAGAAACAGCAGCCGCCCGGGCTGACCGTGCTGAAAAACAGAGGGGAAAAAGGATGTTGGACGTGGCGCTGTTCCGGCGCTGGACAACTGGACGCTGGTCCGGGCGGAGGGCGGGGCGACGGGACGGGTCCGGCCCAGGGGGCCTAGAGTCCGGACTTGAGCAGGCTTTGCAGGGTGTGGGAGTCCAGCGCCTGGAACATGGCCTCGTTGGCCTGTTCCCAGACGGTCTTGGTGGGGCAGATGTCTTGGCGGCTGCAGGTGGCGCAGGCGTCCTTGCCGAGCGAGCAGCCCTTCAGCACCACCCAGTCCTCCAGGGCGCGCACCACGTCGCCCACGGTGATGTGCGCGGCGGGTTTGGCCAGCACATGGCCGCCCTTGGGCCCGCGCTTGGACAGAACCAGTCCGGCGCGCTTGAGCCGCCGGATGAGCTTTTCCATGTACTTTTCGCTGATGCCGGTGCGCGAGGAGATCTCGGACACGGAGACCGGGCCGTCGTGGTAGTTCTCGGCGATGTCGATGAGCATACGGGTGCCGTAGCGGCTTTTGGTGCTCAGGCGCATGGACTCTCCGAGGGGTTGCCCTGGTAAAAAGCGCGGGGGAGGGAGGCAGCCCTCCCTCCTCCGCGGTGTGCGTTCGCGGGGGTTATTCTTCTTCCGCAGGCTTCAGGTGATCAGGCACGATCATCATGCTGATGACCAGAGGCTTTAAGAAACTCCACTTGATGCCGATCTTGAACTCTTCCTCAAGGTCGCGGATGGCGTCCCAGCAGTTGTGGCAGGGCGCGATGACGAGCTTGCAGCCCGTGGCCAGGATCTGGTCCCGCTTGACCATGAGCGCGCGGTTGCGCTGCGGGCGGAAGATGCCCATGCCGTTGAAGCCGCCGCCGCCGCCGCAGCAGTAGTTGTGCTCCTTGTTGGGGCTCATCTCGATGAAGTAGCCCGGCTCCACGATGTAGCTGATGATCTCGCGGGTGATCTCCTTCAAGCCGTAGTTGCGGATGTAGTTGCAGGAGTCCTGCAAGGTCACCGGCTGCTTGATGCGCTTGGCCGGGTCGATCTTGATCTTGCCCTCGCGCAGGGCCTCGGCCAGCCATTCCGTGTAGTGCAGAAAGCGCACCGGGGTCAGCCCGTCGGGACGGCCGGCCCAGTAGGGGCCTTCGATGACGGTGGCGCGGTGGGCGTGGCCGCACTCGGTGCCCACGGCCCGCTTGGGGTTCAAGCGCTCGATGGCGGAGTACACGTGCTTGACCTGCATGGTGCAGGCCTCCCAGTCACCGGCAAACAGCGCCAGGCTGGTCTGCTCCCAGCCGGAGCTGGGCACGGTCCAGTTTTCCCCGGCCACGTGGAACAGGACGGCGGCTTCCGCGATGTCCTCGGGGTAGTGCTTGGGCTCGCGGGCGTTCACGGTATACATGATGTCCGCGTCCTGCTTGTCGATGGGGATCTCCAGTCCCGGCCACTCGTCCTGGGCCTCCTCGGCCATCCACTCGCAGGTCTCGGTCCAGTCCTCGTCGGTGACGTTCATCTGGGCCTTGAACACGCGGTGCATGCCCGCGCCGATCTTGAGCTCCCAGGGCACGAAGCCCTGCGAGTACAGAAGGCCGCGCAGGTAGCCGAACATGACGCCCATGTCGATGCCGTACGGGCAGTACTGGCCGCAGCGGTTGCAGCAGGTGCACTGGCTCCAGGCCACCTCCATGGCGTGCTGCATGAAGGCGTTGTCCACGTCGCCGTTTCTCTTCACGATCTCGCCCAGGGTGGACTGGATCTTGTAGGCCGGAACCTGCTCGGGCTTGCGGTCATTGGCCAGGTACAGGAAGCAGGAGTCGGCGCACAGGCCGCAGTGGGCGCACATCTCAAGCCAGGTGCGTGTGCGCGACTTGCAGGTGTTTTTGATGGACGCGGCGAGCTTCGCCTTGTCCACGTCGAGTTCCTGCATCTCCGCGTAGTATTGCTTTCCGCCCTTGTCACCCAGCACGGCCTCCAGGGCCTCCTGGGTGTTCACGGGCGTCCGGTTGCAGAATTTACCTTCGGGCATGGATCTCTCTCCTTCTCTTTAAAGTCCGTGGCGCCCGGAGGCTACCAGGCCATGGGGGCACCCGTCAGGCCGCCGCGCTTGATGCCATAGTCCATGCCCAGCTGGCCGCGCGAGAGGAAGAAGCCCACCACGTGGAACAGCTTGGTGAAGGGCACGGCCAGGAGCATGATCTCGCCTGCGATGACGTGCGCCAGGAGCCAGAACTGCGTGTCGCCGCCCATCTGGTGCACGACCATGAAGCCCGTCACAAAGGGCGCCAGGGTGATGACCAGGAGCAGATAGTCGTACAGGCTGGTGATGATGCGCACCTCGGGCAGACTGATGCGCCGGATGATGATGAACACGCCCGCGCAGATCATGGCCACGGTCAGGATGTCGGCCGCGAGCATGGGGATGGTGGGCCAGTTGAGGCCGAAGCGCATTTTGAGCACCACGGCGTGTCCGGCCAGGAACAGGGGCGCAACCACCAGGCCCACGTGGAAGGTGAAGAACAGGATGGTGAAGATGGGCTTGACCTTCCAGCCCTGGGAGTTGAAGGGCACGATCCAGGCCAGGATGCTGCTGACAGCGCCCTTGACGCCGCTGGCCGTGTGATAACCGTAGGCGACGCGGTCCAGTTTCCAGTCCAGGCCTTTGATGTAGGTGTAGACCCGCCAGGCCAACCCGCCGAAGAACACGGCAAAGGTAAGCCACAAAAGAGGTCCGGTGATGATCTGATACATGGCTTACTCCTTGTGGTGCTCGGGCATCTTGTGAATTTCCTCGTCACGCGAGGTCATGAAGGCCCACAGGCCCCAGAAACCCACAACGAACAGGCCCATCAGAACGTAGACGATGGACTTGGTGAACATCATGAAGTCGTGGTAGACGTAGAATTCCATGTCGCGCCTCCTTTCTAGTGGGCGTCTTTGTATTCAGGATGCTCGAAGAAGATGGGCATCCTGGACACGATGAACCGGTAGACCGTGACGCCCACGGTGACCACGAAGATGGAGATGCCGATCTCCATCCAGCTGGGGAAGTAGCGCTGGCTGGCGGGAAGCTGCCAGTTGAAAGCCACGATGGACACGTTGAAGCGGTTTAGGATGATGCCGAAAACCGTCAGCGCGCTGGTCCACTTGATGAGCTTGATGTTCTTCTCGCGGCTGCCGATGGCGTACAACAGGCTTGGCAAGGCCACGAAGCCCAGGACCTCGACCAGCCACCACGCGCCCCAGCCCGTGGCCAGATACGCCCAGTTGTTGTCATAGGCCATGGCCACCAGCTTCACGCAGAAGTAGGCCGCCAGCGACATGCTGGCCCCGCGCGCAAAGCCCAGGATCACGCCGTCGTGCTCGTCCAGGTGGGTCTTGTCCATCATGTGGTGCCAGGGCTTGTGGGCCAGGGTGCCCTCGAAGATGACCATGGACAGGCCCGCCGGGATGCTGGACACAAAGAACAGGATGGCCAGGTACGGCGAGTACCAGAGCGGATGGATCTTGCTCGGCACCGCGATGTACAGCGCGCCGAGCGAGCTCTGGTGCAGGGTGGAGAGGATGACGCCGAACACGGTCAGCGCCAAAGTCAGCTTGTGGATCTTGTTGCGCAGGTTCTTCATGCCCAGCCACTCGAACACGGCCGGGGAGAACTCGATGGCCAGCACGGTGACATACAAGAAGACGCACAGGCCCACTTCGTACAACAGCGACGTGGTGCCGGGGCTGACGAAGATGGGGTAGGCCAGGCGGTAGGGGCGGCCCACGTCGTAGTGCAAGGCGAAGACCACCAGGGCGTAGCCCAAGAAGGCCGTGAGGATGGCCGGGCGCACTGCCGAGTGGTATTTCTTCATGCCGAAGATGTAGCAGGCCGTGCTTGTGGTGTAGCCGCCGGCAGCCAGGGCCACGCCGCACAACAGGTCGAAGCTGATCCAGATGCCCCAGGGGTTGTTGTCGTCCAGGTTGGTCACGTAACCCAGACCCTTGGTGAACCGCAGCACGGTGATGACCAGCCCGATGAGCAGGAAGATCCCGGAGATGATGTTCACCGGGGTGAACAGAGTCTGTTTGGTTTCAGTCGTCATTTAGGCGCCCTCCTCGTCTTTTTTGGCGGCGGCAGCCTCTTTTTGGGCGGCGGCGGCCTCTTCCAGGGCGCGCTTGACCTCGCGCTCAACGGCCTGGGCCTTGTCGTTCTCGGCCTTCTCCAGCTCCTTGGCGAGCTTGGCGGCGGCCTCGGCCTTGACCTCGGCCTTGGCGGCCCTGACGGCGGCCTTCTGCTCGTCTGCGGCCACCTTGTCCTTGCGCTTGTTCATGGCCCACACGCCGCCGAGCAGCGTCGGCCACAGGGCCGCAACCATGGGCACCACGGACAGCGGGCCCGCAGTCATGGTCGGCACGCTCGTGTTGCCCAGGTCCTCGCGCAGGCCGATGTCCTTGAACTCCGCGCCGGAGAGGTACATCCAGTTGGTGCCGCCCATCTCCTTTTCGCCGTAGATCTGGGCCTGGTAGCGCTCCGGGTTGCGCTTGATGCGCTCGCGGGCGATCTCGATCAGGTCGCCCCGCTTGCCGTAGACAAGGGCCTCCTTGGGGCATGCGCCCACGCATCCGGGCGCCTGGAGCTCGCCCTTTTCAATCTGCGGGTGGCACAGGGTGCACTTCATGACCCGTGGGGTCAGCGGATCGTTGTACTCGTACGCCGGGATGTTGAACGGGCAGGCCACCATGCAGTAGCGGCAGCCCACGCACAGGCTGGCGTCGTAGGTCACCGAGCCGTCCGGGTTCTTGGTGAAGGCCCGGACAAAGCAGACCGAGGCGCAGGCGGGCTCCTGGCAGTGGTTGCACTGCACCTTGCGGAACACCGGGCCCTTCTTGCCCTGGTACTTGTTCACCACCGTGTAGGCCTGGGCGCTGGTGCGGCGCTCCGTGTCCAGAACCTTCAGGTCGTCAAAGGGTTTTGCCGGGGCCGGCAGCTTGTTCACTTTGTTGCAGGCGGCTTCGCATTTGCGGCAGCCAATGCAGCGGGTGGCGTCGAACAACACGCCCTTCGCATTGGGGTAGCCGTCAAAGGTGTGGCCGGTTGCGGCTTTCGCCTCGGTGCCCAGGGTGGCCGTGATCCCCGCGGCGCCCAGCAAGCCGAGAAACTGTCTTCTCTTCATGGACGTGCTCCTTATAATGCCGGGGTCCGGCTTACTTCTTCTTTTCCTTGTGGCAGCCCACGCAGTCCGTGCTCAGGGGCTTCTTCAGGTCCATAGCCTTGTGGCAGCCCATGCACTGGCCGTGGTAGGCGGCCTTCAGGCCCGGGCGGTTCGGCTGCTTGTCGTCAAAGGGCTTGCCGTGGCAGTTCGAGCACTTGGGCGGCTTCTTGGTCCCGGCCACGCCGTTGTGGTGGCAGGCCTGGCACAGGGTGCCCGGATCGGCGTGGAACACGCCGCTCATCTTGGAGTTCTTGATGTTCTCCGCGAGCTTGAGCACGATCTTGCGGTGCGGCATCTCGGAGGCCTCGAACTCGTTGACCATGGACTTGATGGTGACCTTCTCCGGGATGTCGTCGGTGGTGAAGATGTCGGCCTTGTCGGCGCGGTTCTTCAACAGCTCGGTGGCGGCGGCGGCCTTCTCCTCCGGCTTCATGGCCCAGTAGGCGGGCATCTGGCCGGGTTCGGCCGGAATCTTCAGCGCGCCCTGGATGTGGCACTTCTTGCACTCGCTCTGGGGCGGCTTGGTGCGGCTCTTCAGCTGGCCGTGGCAGCCCGCGCAACGGGGCTCGGCCTTGCTCTGGTCGTGGCAGCCCACGCAGCTCTGCTTGGCGCTGGCGCGGTGCATGGCCTGCTCAAGCTGGACGTATCCGCCTTCCTTGGAGCCCTGCACCGTGTGGCACTTGGAGCAGGCCACGGTTTCCTTGTGGTGGCAGGCGCGGCAGGTGTCGACGCTCTTCTCATGCAGCTTGTGGTTGAAGGCCACCGGGCTCATGGCCTGGGGCTTGGCGCCTTCGGCCGGCTTCTCGATGGACACCAGCGTCAGGTCGGGCTGGCCAGTCTTGCGGATGAGGCGCACGTCGTCGCCAGCCTTGGTCACGACTTCCTTGTTCTTGGCGGCGGTCTTGGCCTGGGCCTCGGCGCTGTGGCAACCGGCGCAGGCGGTGGGACCGGTCTCCTTGACGCCCTTGAGCGCCAGGGTGCGGTGGCAGTTCACGCAGGAGTCGTGCGCGGCCTGGGACATGCTGCGCGCATCCTTGGTGGCCTTGGCCTCGTGGCAGGCGCGGCAGGCGCCTTCCTTGCCCTTGGCGTAGAAGGTCTTCTTGGTGTCCTTATTATATTCGTGGTGGCAGCGGTCGCAATTGTCCTTGCGCAGTTCGCCCGTGGCCTCGTCCTTCAGGGTCGAGGGCAGCTCCTTGGTGGAGCTGTGGCGGAAGTGCAGGGCATTGTTCAGGCCCGCTTCCAGCTTGGCGGAAGAGACCTTGGGCTTGGCGTCGTGGCAGGAGCGGCAGGCGCCGTCCTGCGGACCGGTCTTCAAGCCCTTGTTGGTCATGTCGGTGTGGCAGCCGATGCACTTGGCGTGGTACACGTCCTTGACCTGGGTCTTGGAAATGTCCTTCTCGCGCCCGAACTTGGCGACAATCTGGCCGTCCTTCTCAACGTGGCAGGCCTTGCAGTCCTTTTCGCCAGTCTTGAGCGCCAGGGTGTGCTTGTCGTGCAAGAACGTCACAGGCGGCAGCTCCAACTTCCCGAACGCTTTCATGGCGTCTATGGTCACCATGTCCGTGCGGGTGGCTGCGTTTGCCTGCGCCCCCCCGACCCCCTGCGCCTCAAGGCTGAGGATCGAGACCACGGCCAGGACGAACATCGCCCCGGCTGACAGCAGCAGTACTCTTCCTTTTTCCATGTTGTTGTTCCTTGCCTCATACGTTGAGAGGGTTAGCCCGATCACGGTGAGCGCCGAAAAAACCAGCGCGGACAGTCTGTCCAGCCCTTTTCACCCCAAACTAGTAGTGAATAATACCATACCTAGGACTACCCAATTACCGCAATTCCGTCAAGTGTACATTCCGGAAACACTCGGTTCCGGAGGATATCTTTCCTCTTCCCCTGCATAATTTATCAGTGGGTTACGATTTATGTGATTCTTGGCACAAGAGATTCCCAACCGAGATGGAGGAATTAGTTTATTCCCCTGCCACCTGAGGATGATTTGCCCCTGCAATTTTTCATCAAATTTTCTTTGCCGCAGCACCGCAATGGTGTATGGAGCAAACAGTAGAGCATTCCCGGAGGTGAGCCATGGCCATAGTCTGCTGGGACGGATCGCTTACGATCGGAGTGGAGGCGGTGGACGCGCAGCACCGCTACCTGT
>CAIMRY010000013.1 GCA_903843965.1 uncultured delta proteobacterium | reverse complement strand
TCGTCGAGCTTCTTGATCTCCTGCCGCAGGCGTTTGATGGCGTCGTTGTGCTTGGCGATTTCGCCGAGCCGTTCAGCCTTCTGCCGGGTGAGTTTTGAGATTGAGTGTGATATTCCCATAACATAAGTATACACCAAAATCCAAATTCGGGTCAATCAAATTGATGGATGACTTTGTGCGTTTGCGCCATAATACCGCCTTTGGCCGCCGGAGGCTCTTCTCTTCTCTAACTCTCTCTCCTACGCTTCGTCGCCCAGCAGCCTGCGGGCGATCTCCTTGGCCGCGCGCCTGCCCGCGCCCATGGCCGAAATGACCGTGGCCGCGCCGGTGACGATGTCGCCGCCCGCGAAGACGCCAAAGATGCTCGTCTCGCCGGTCTCGGGGTCGGCCTCGATGTAGCCGCGCTTGTTCAGCTTCAGGCCCGGCGTGGCCTCCAGCAGGATGGGGTTGGGCCTTGTGCCCACGGCGATGACCGCCAGGCCGACCTTGAGCTCGCCGGTGTCGCCCTCGATGGGCACGGGGCGGCAGCGGCCCGAGGCGTCGGGCTCGCCCAGGCACATCTTCTGGAGGCGGATGGCCGTGAGCCGCCGGTTCTCGTCGCCGATGAATTCGAGCGGGCCGCACAGGCACTGCAGCTGCACGCCCTCCTCGATGGCGTGCTCCAGCTCCTCCAGGCGGGCGGGCATCTCGTCCTTGGTGCGGCGGTACACGATGTAGACGTTCTTGGCGCCCAGGCGCAGGGCCGTGCGCGCGGCGTCCATGGCCACGTTGCCGCCGCCGATGACGGCCACGTTGTCGGCCTTGAAGATGGGCGTGTCAAAGTTGGGGAAGTCGTACGCCCGGCCCAGGTTCACGCGGGTCAGGTACTCGTTGGCGGAAAACACGCCGATGTTGTTCTCGCCCGGCACGTTCATGAACTGGGGCAGGCCCGCGCCCACGCCCAGGAACACGGCCTTGTAGCCCTGGTCCAGCAGCTCCTGCACCAGGATGGCCTTGCCGCCCACCCAGTTGGTCTTGAACTCCACGCCGAGCGCCTTCATGGCGTCGATTTCGCGGCGGACGATGCCCTTGGGCAGGCGGAACTCCGGGATGCCGTAGACCAGCACCCCGCCGACCTCGTGCAGGGCCTCGAACACGGTGACCTTGATGCCCAGCGCGGCCAGGTATCCGGCCACGGTCAGGCTGGAGGGCCCGCCGCCGATGCAGGCCACCTTGAGCTCCGGGCGCTCCATGCGGCAGGCGGCCTCGCCGGTGATCTGCAGACAGGCCGAGTCGCCCTTGGCCAGGCGCGCGGCAAAGGTGTCGGCCACGTAGCGCTCCAGGCGGCCAATGCACACCGGCCCGCCGGTCTTGTCCGGGTTCTTGCCCAGCACGCACTCGCCCTCGCACTGGGTCTCCTGCGGGCACACGCGGCCACAGACCGCAGGCAGGGAGTTGTAGTCGCGCAGGACCTTGTACGCGCCGGGCAGGTCGCCCTTTTGCAATTGGCCGATGAAGCCCTTGATGTCGATCTCCACCGGGCAGCCTTTGCGGCACAGGGGCTTCTTGCACTGGATGCAGCGCGCGGCCTCGGCCTTGGCCTCGGCGTCGGTGTAGCCCAGGGCCACCTCCAGATAGTTCCGGATGCGCACCATGGGCGGCTGGGTGGGCATTTCGGTGCGGGGTATCTTCTTGATGACTTTCTTTTCGGGTTTGGTGTCCATGCTACTTGCCCTCCCCACACTGGCACTTGTGCTGAAACAGCTGCATGGACTCCTGCTCCTCGGCCTTGAACTGGCCCAGGCGCATGCGCAGCTCGCCGAAGTCGACCTGGTGCCCGTCGAACTCGGGCCCGTCCACGCAGGCGAACTTCGTTTCCCCGCCGACCGTGCAGCGGCAGGCGCCGCACATGCCGATGCCGTCGACCATGATCGAGTTCAGGCTGACCGTGGTCTTGACGCCAAAGGGCTTGGTGACCTTGGCCACGGCCTCCATCATGGGCACCGGCCCGATGGCCACGACCTCGCTCACGTCCTTGTCCTCTTCCAGGCGCTTTTTCAGCACCTCGGTGACAAAGCCCTTGTGGCCGAAGCTGCCGTCGTCGGTGGCGACCAGCACCTCGGGGCAGAAGGTGCCCAGTTCGTTGCAGAAGAGCAAAAGGTCCTTGTTGCGCGCGCCGATGACGGCGACCACGTGGTTGCCCGCGCTCGCGTGGCCCTTGGCGATGTGGTGCATGGCCGCCACGCCGGTGCCGCCGCCCACGCAGATGACCGTGCCCTGCTTGTGGATGTGCGTGGGTTTGCCCAGCGGTCCGCAGAAGTCGGGCAGGCTCATGCCTTCCTCAAAGGTGTTCAACTCCGCCGTGCTCTTGCCCACCACCAGAAAGACGATGGTCACGGTTCCGGCCTCGGCGTCGCAGTCGGCGATGGTCAGCGGGATGCGCTCGCCCTTGTCCGAGGTGCGCAGGATGACGAAGTTGCCGGGCTTGGCCTTTTTGGCCACATGCGGCGCGTCGATGACCAGGAGCGTGGTCTGCCCTGGTATGAGTATTTTTTTCTGCAAGATTCGGTAACTCATCGGTTCGGACCTCATCCAGGGTTGATGGTTGCATATCCGGGGTTAACGGTGCCAAGACTGTAGCCCGTCACCCTGGCGAAAGCAATACGTAGGCTCTTGATGCGCTTGGACCAGTTGGCTTTGGCGTGTGGTGCGCGGTGTTCAGGGCGCGGTGCTCAGGGCGTGGTGTGCGGCGATCTGTGGGCGGCGTGCGGCGTAAAAAATATTCTGCAAGGGCTTGCCAAGCCGACGCGGTGTGGTTACAGCTAGCACATGGCGCAGGCTATGCTCCCGCAGGGGGCGGTGCGCGCCCGGCTTCCACGGACGGAAGACGCATGAAGCCCGACGGACCCCACTGGATAAGGGGGGAGCCGACCGATGATGATCGGCGGCGCACCGGCGGGCGGAACCCGCGGCTTCCGGTCTTTTTTTGCAGGACCGCAGGCCCGGGCAACCCCGGAGTCGGCCATGACTGCGCCCATCCGTTCAGCGTCCGGTTCTTCCCTTGCCGCCGCGCGGCCCCAGGTGCTGTCGCGCCGGGTGTCTCTGCGCGTCGGCTCCTTTGGCCTGACCTATTCCACGGACCGCCTGCTCTGGGACCCGGACGCGCCCCCGGTGGACCCTGCGCCTTCTGTTGCGACCGGGCGGCAGGGCGGCCAGGAGTCAGCGTCCAGCCGCTTCCCCCAGGACCTGGAGGCCGCGCGCATGCGCGCCCTGTGGGCCAGCGCCCGGCAGCAGGCCGCCAGCAGGCAGGCCCTGGAGGACCAGGCGACAACCCATCTGGCGGCGGGCCAGTCCGCAGCGCGCCAAACTGCGGCCAGCCCGCTTGTGGCCAGCCCGGATGTGACGAATCAGGCCGCCGGGCCGTGGGCCGGGCCAGCGCCCCCGCAGCAAAATCCCGCACAGGTCGAGTCTGCACAGGCCGTTGCGTTGCAGGCCAATGCGTCGCAAGCCGATGCGCC
The DNA here is from genome assembly GCA_903843965.1 of uncultured delta proteobacterium. Lineage (GTDB taxonomy): Bacteria > Desulfobacterota > Desulfovibrionia > Desulfovibrionales > Desulfovibrionaceae > Humidesulfovibrio. Next base: position 70,737 of record CAIMRY010000013.1, on the reverse strand, counting down.
GCAAACCGAAGACGCCCAGGCCGGGCAATCACAGGCCAAGCAGACGGCGGCTCAGGCGTCGGACGCGGTGGAATCAGGGGCGGGGGTTTCCGGCGCGGGGCCGGTCAGTAATCAGGCCAGTGCGAATCAGGCCAGTGCGGATCAGGGGAGCGTGGATCAGGTGAGTGCGGGCCAAGCCGGGAGCTCCACGGGCGGGTGCGCCCTGGCCCGGGCCATGCGCCAGGCGGTCAAGGCCTACCGGGCCTGCCAGGGCGGCTTCGCCTGCGCCCGGCCCATGCTCCAGGCCACGGCCTAGCAAGAATGGAAGTCCTTGTTGATGTAGAGCATCAGGTCGAACAGGTTGTGCGCCATTTCGTCGGCCAGGGCCGGGGAGTCGATCATGCCCTTGGCCTCGGAGACGGCCGTGCGCGTGACGATCTTGGAGAAGAGCAGGCCCACCAGCTGGTCGTCCCCTGGGGTCCAGGGGGTCTTGCCAGAGGGAAATTTCTTGTCGAATCCGTGGTAGTACATGCTCCCTCCGCGTCGTGCTGCCTGGGTGGCCGCAGGTCTTGCCCGCACAGGGCGGCGCTGCTATTCTCCACCCTTGCCTGAGTTATCGGCCATGCCGGGCCAAGACTTTACACCCGAGCCAAATTGTTCAAGCAGGGGGCGCAGATGACCCAGAAAAGCATCCTCGTGGTGGAGGACAACCTGGAGACCAGGGAGCTTTTGGCCTACAACCTCCAGGCTGCGGGCTACGCCGTGCGCACCGCCGGGGACGCCGCCCGGGCCCTGGAGCTGGCCGCCCGCGCCCGGCCCGATCTGGTGCTGCTGGACGTGATGCTGCCCGGCGGCATGGACGGGCTGGAGGTCTGCCGCAGGCTCAAGCAGGACGAGCGCACGCGCGGGGTGCCGGTGATCATGCTCACGGCCCTGGGCGATGAGATGGACCGCATCGTGGGCCTGGAGCTGGGGGCCGAGGACTACGTGCCCAAGCCCTTCAGCCCGCGCGAGCTGCTGTTGCGCATCAAGGCCGTGCTGCGCCGCTCCGGCCCGGGCAGCGGGGAGGCCGCGTCCGGCTTCAGCCAGGGCGGGCTGGCCATCGACTTCGAGGCCCACAGCGTGACCATTGACGGCGCGGACGCGGGCCTGACCAGCACCGAGCACAAGATCCTGCGCGAGCTGGTGCGCTCCAAGGGCCGGGTGCTCCAGCGCGACAGGCTGCTGGACACGGTCTGGGACACGGACTTCGACGGCACCTCGCGCACCGTGGACACGCACATGCGCCGTCTGCGCGGCAAGCTCGGACCCTACGCGGACTGGATCGAGACCGTGCGCGGGGTGGGCTACCGCTTCAAGCCCCAGGCCGGGCCGGAGAAATAGCCGGGCATCGGCAAGCTATCGATGGCCCACAGGCGTTGCCTGCGCTACAGGCCCGGCCCGGACGCAAGCCTGCCCTGGACCGCGCCTGGCTCACATCTTGACTGTCCGCTGCCCGCGACTGAGCCCGACGCAAGCCACGGCTGGACCCTCCGCCGTGTTGTCCGCTGGCCCGTCCGCCAGGGGCAATTGGGGAGGCTGCGAGTCGCGCCTGGCCCGCCCGCCAACCCTTCGGCAACCCCTCCGCCGGGCCGGACTCCATCTGGACCGACGGCCACGACCACCCGGCCAAGGGCCTGAACCGCGCCTCGGTCCTGCGCAGCCGGGCCGCAGCCCCAAGCCCTGCCAGAGCGGAGAACCGCCGGATATCGATAAGCTATCGATTGCCGTGAGTATGTATGATTTCAGTCGATACTGCGAACATCGGGCGGTGTCTTTTGGCCGTCGGCCAGGGACTCGAAATGCGCGGCCCAGCGCTCCACGGCGCGGTCCAGGCCGTAGCGCTCCAACACATGGGCCCGGCCGCGCTCGCCCAGGGCCATACGCTCCGCAGGCCGCAAGTCCACAATGCGCTCCAGAGCCCGGACCAGAAAGCCCGCCCGGTCCGCCGCCTTGGCCTCCGGCCCGGACAGCGCGCGCGGCGCCACCAACCCGCCCGGACCGCACATGGCCCGCGCATCGCCCACATCCAGGCAGACGCAGGGCACGGCGCAGGCCAGGGCCTCCAGCACGGCGTTGGGAAAGCCCTCGCCCAAAGACGGCAGGGCCAGCGCGTCCAGCGCCGCGTAAACCTGGGCCACGTCCTCGCGTCGGCCCAGGCGCACCACGGCCTGGCCCAGCCCGTGCCGGGCGATGAGCGCGTCGAGTTCCGCAGCGCCCGGCTCCGTGCCCGCGCCGCAGAAGAGAAACCGGGCCTCGGGCCTGGTTTTGAGCAGCTCCTGGGCCGCCAGGCAGAACACCGCGTGGCCTTTCATGGGGTCCACCCGCGCCACCAGGCCGATGAGCGGGGCATCCGGGGCCAGGCCCCACTGCCGCGCCCAGTCCTGGCGCAGGCTGGCCCGGGCCGCCGGGTCCGGGCAAAAGCGCGCGCCGTCCACCCCGTTCTCCAGCACCTTCAGCCGCCTGGGCCGGTAGCCCAGGGCCAGGTGGTGGTCGGCCCCGGCCTGGGAATTGGCCGTCACCGCCTCGGGCCAGGCCGAGAGCGCCACGCAGGCGCGCAAGGTCAGCCGCGTGCCCAGGCCGTAGCGCGCCAGGTCCATGTATGCGCAGCGCAGGCCCCAGCTCACCGCCGCGCCGCAGCCGCTCAGCCGCGCGGCCAAAAGCCCCAGCAGGTCGGCGTGGTACAGCCAGGTCTGGACCACCTGGGGCCGCTGTTCGCGCAGCAGCCGCGCCAGCCGCCACAGCCCGCGCGGGTCCGGCAGGCCCCGGCCCATGCCCAGGCTGGTCACCGGCACGCCCATGGAGCGGATGACCCCGGCCAGCGCGCCGCCGTCCATGAGGCTGACCACCTGGGTGGCGAAGCGCTCCGGCGGCAGGCGCAGCAAGAGCCGCGTCAGCCACGTCTCCGCGCCGCCGGGGTTCAGCCCGGTGATCACGTGCACCAGTTTCAGCGGTTTGCCCATGGCCGTCCCCCTACCGCATCCGGCCTGGCTTGTCATGCCCCTGGCAAAGGCGCGCCGGGAGGCTGGCATCAGCCGCAAAGCGGGCGCCCGTCCCCTACTTGCAACCCTGCCGGAATCCGAGTAGATTGTCAGTATGCGTACGCAAATCCAGATTATCGACCTGTCCTGGCCGGTGCGGTCGGGCATGCCCATGTTTCCGGGCGACCCGCCGGTGTCCTTGACGCCCATGGGCCGCCTGGAGACGGACGGCTACGCCTCGCACCTGGCGAGCCTGCCCGCGCACAGCGGCACCCACGTGGACGCCCCGGCCTACGTGCTGGAGGACGGCGCGGCCCTGGCCGACCTGCCCCTGTGCCGCTTCGCCGGGGCCGGGGTGGTGCTCGACGTGCGGGGCCGGGACGGCCTGGCCGTGACCGCCGCAGACATCCTGCCCCACCTGGTCTGGCTGCGGGCCCAGCAGCCCGCCTTTGCGCTGCTGCTTACGGGCGACGGGGCGCGCTTTGGCGACCCTGGCTACTACACCCAGGGCGCGCACCTGACGCCCGGGGCCGCGCTGCTGCTGGCCGGGCAGGGACTCTCCGGCGTGGGGCTGGACGCGGGCAGCGCGGACCCCCTTGAGGCCCACGGCCTGCCCGCGCACCGGGCGCTCCTGTCCGCCGGGCTGGTCATCGTGGAGAACCTGCGCGGGCTGGAGCAGCTGCCGCCAGCGGGCTTCGTGTTCGTGTGCCTGCCGGTGCTCGGGGCCGACGGCTCGCCGGTGCGCGCCGCCGCCATGCTGCCTGCGGACGCCTTCGGCGGAGATTCCGGCGGCGATACCGGGGGCGGTCCCGGCGGCCAGGCGAACGCCACCACAGGCGCGCGGCAATGAGCCAGGGGGTTGCGGCGGGCCAGAAGCGCGCCGGGTTTGTGGTCTACGCCAAGCTGACGGCCTGCATGGCCCTGTGGGGCGCGACCTGGGTCTCCGGGCGCTACGTGGCCCAGGAGATGGGGCCGTTTCCTGCGGCGTTTCTGCGCTTTTCCTCGGCCTCGGTGTTCCTGTACCTGCTCTCGTGCCGGGCCGGCCACGGCTGGCCCAGGCCGCCGCGCGGGGCCTGGGGCGGGGTGGCCTTTCTGGGCCTCACCGGCGTGTTTCTCTACAACGCCATGTTCTTCTCCGGCCTGGCGCGCATCCCGGCGGCCCGGGCGGCCATGATCGTGGCCTGCGTGCCCTCGGCCGTGGCGCTGTACGCGGCGCTGGTCGAGCGCGCGCGCACCACGGCTGTGAAGGCCCTGGGCATCGCCCTGTCCCTGCTCGGCGTGGCGGTGATCCTTTCCGGTGGCGACCCGCGCACTCTGTTCACCCACGGGCTGTCCACCGGCGACCTGCTCATCCTGGGCTGCGTGGCGGCCTGGTCCGCCTATTCCATCGGCGGCGGGCGCGTGGTGCAAAAGATCCCGCCGCTTTCCGCCGTGACCTGGTCCTGCCTGCTGGGCAACGCCATGCTCCTGCCGCCCGCGCTCCTGACCGGGCTTGTTCCCCAGGCCCTGGCCGCCAGCGGCGTGGTCTGGGCCAACCTGCTGTTTCTGGGCGTGGGCGCTACGGGCCTGGCCTTCCTGTGGTACCACGACGGCATCCAGGCCCTGGGCGCGCCGCGCGCCAGCATCTTCATCAACCTCGTGCCGGTGTTCGCCACGCTGTTGTCCAGCACGCTGCTGGGGGAGAGCGTGGGTCTGTCCCTGGCGGCGGGCGGGGCCATGGTCCTGGCCGGGGTGGTCCTGGCCAATCGGCCTGCCTGATCGGCCCAGCCTGTTCGGCCCGGCCTGCTTGATGGTCTGATCGGGTATTGCGTGCCTGCCTGACAGCCTGATCGGTTCGCCCCGCCACGGCAAGGGCCAGGTGAAACCCTGTTCGGGCCCCTGGCCTCTTGCCGCCGGGAGCGACAGGAGATATTCCGCCACAAATAGCTTCGGGTCCGGGTGGTCATTCCAGAGCCGCCCGCAGGAAGCGTTCGCGCACCTGCGACCGAACGCGTCCACAAAACCGCGCAGGCCCAGCGTCGAGCCCGGCCTGACCAGCCCGGCCCTGGGCGGCATCTGGACTCCGGCCCCAAGTCGTGCAAAAATGTGCGTCTGCCCCAACCACCCTTCAGGAGGCCCCATGCCCGAGCACACACCGCCCACCGAACACGAGCTGACGCGTCTTGTGGCCCCCTGCGGCCTGTACTGCGGCGGCTGCCTGGCCTTTGTCGGCGGCGCCATCCGCAGCCACGCCCGCGACCTGTCCGACCTGCTCGGCCCCAACTTCGCCGTCTATGCCGAGCGCCTCTCGGCCATGAACCCGGCCCTGGCCGACTACCCGCAATTCGCGCGGCTGCTGGAGTTCCTGGCCCAGGGCTCGTGCCAGGGCTGCCGCGAGGGCGGGTGCCTGCTGGGCAACTGCGGGGTGCGCGCCTGCGCCATGGAGCGGGGCGTGAGCTTCTGCGGCCTGTGCCCGGATTTCCCCTGCGCCAGCCCAGGCCTGCCCGAGGGTCTGCAGGCCCTGTGGCGCAAAAACGGCGAGCGCCTGCGCGACGGCGGCCCGGTGGAGTTCCTGGCCCTGCTGCGCTCCAGGCCGAGGTACCCGTAAGGAAGAGGGCGGCCCGCGCCTTTCGGCGAGTGCGGCCCGGCGGGGTGTGCAGACCCTTCGAGTGCGGAGCCCTGCGGTGTGCGACGCCTGCGGGTCTGACTTTCTCTCGCGGCATCTGGCCATATCCTGTCACTTTCCGTGACACCCGGCGACCCTTGCCGCACCCTTCGCAACGCAACCGGGCGCTCCGGTGTCCACGCCAAAAGCACAGGCCTTGCAGCGGATTGCGGGTTGCGGGGGCGCGAGGCGAGGCGTTGCGGGCTGCGGTGTTGCATTGCGCGGCGCAGCGGAGAGCGTCGGGGCGGGCGCTGCGTCGGGGTCTCGCCCCCGGCTATCGCCTGCGCGCCCCAAGGCCGATGCCGGCCAGGGTGGCGGCCACGCCCAGAAGCTCGGCCAGGCCAGCGGGCCGCGAGAAGATCGTCAGATCCCAGACATAGGCCAGCACCGGCTGCAACAGCAGGATCAGCCCGGCCAGGGAGGTGCGCGTGTCGCGCAGGCCCCGGCTGATGAGCACCCAGCCGATGAACTGCGAGGTGACGCCGTAGCCCGCCATGAGCAGCAGCGGCATGCCCAGGCTCAGGGCCAGGGTCTCGCCGCGCAGCAGAACAAAGGGCACGAGCAGCGCGGCGGTCATGAGCGAGTTGGCGGTCATGCAGGCCAGCTGCGAGCCCTCGCCGCACACGGCCAGGCTGCGGTTCAGCGTCAGCAGGAACCCGGCGTAGAACACGCCGGACAACAGCCCGAAAATTACGCCGAGCTGGAAGTTCGCCCCGGCGCTGGCCCAGGCCGGGGCCACGATGGCGAACAGCCCGCCCATGGCCAGCGCGATCCCGGCAAAGAAGCGCAGGCCCGGCTTTTCGCGCAGGAACATGATGCCCCAGGCTGCCAGCAGAAAGACCTGAAAGTTGGCGAAGAGCGTGGCCAGCCCAGGCCCGGCGTACAGGATGGACAGATGCCAGGTGAGCAGGTCCAGGGTGAAGAACCCGGCGCAGGCCAAGGACCAGCCCAGGCCGCTTCGGGGCATGTTCCAGACCTTGGAGCGCGGCTCGCGGCTGGCCAGGGTGGCCAGAAACAGGCAGACCCCGCCGATGAACACGCGGTGGAAGGCTGCGGCGTCGCCGGTGATGCCGTACGGCGCGGAGAGCTTCACGAACACGGGCGAGAAGCTGATGATGGCCGCGCCGAGGATGAGGTGCATCATGAGCGGGTGGACTCCTTGGCGTGTGCGTGGCCGGAACATGGCAGGGCCGAGCCTGAAACCGAGGTCGAAAGCCAGGCCGAAGCCCAGGCCGAAGACAGCGGCAGGGGTTCGCCCAGGCTGATGCCCGCAGTGGTGATGCGCGCCCGCCAGACCCAGGCCTCGACCCCGGCAGAGAGGGCTGCGGCCAGGTCGCGGGCATAGTCCGGGTCGATGGCCGCAGCCGGGGCAAAAGAGTCGCCGTCGGGCCGCTGGACCAGGAAGAACAGGGCCGCGCGGCAGCCTTCATGCACCAGCCGCGTCAACTCCGCAAGGTGCTTGCGCCCGCGCTCAGTGGGGGCGTCCGGAAACAGGGCCAGGCCGCCCTGGACCAGGGTGACGTTCTTGCACTCGACGTAGAGCGGGGGCAGCGGGGACAGGCCGTTGTCCCCGTGCGCGGTCAAGAGCGCGTCCAGGCGGCTTGCGCCGGTCTTGGCCTCGCGCCGCAGGTGGGCATAGCCGCGCGCCTCGGGCAGCAGCCCGGCGTGGAAGGCGGCCTCCAGCAGGCGGTTCGGGGTCTGGGTGTTCACGCCCGCCCAGGCAGGGGCATCGCCAGCGGGCGCCGCCCCCGGCAGGGCCAAAGCCTCCAGCGTCCACCTGAGCTTGCGGTCCGGGTTGAGCGCGGGGGAAAGCAGGGCGGGCGTGCCGGGCGCAAGCAGCCCGAGCATGGACCCGGTGTTGTTGGTGTGGGCGAAAAGCTCCGCGCCGGTGGCCGGGTCTGTGGTCGGATACGTGGCCACGATGGTGAAGCGCTTTTCGCGCCGGACCAGGCGGGCGACCACGCAGCCGGGCGGAAAGGGCAGCAGCAGGCGGTCGGCCTGGCTCCCGTCTTGGGTGTCGGTCCGGTCAGCGGCCCGGTCTGCGCGATGGATTTCGGCGTGCTTTGCGGCCCGGCCCTTGGCCTCAGACATGGTGCGCTGCGCCGTCCGACTCGTCGGGCTCCTGGCCCACCAGGCGCAGGCCCTCGCCGGGATACACGCGGCGCTCGGCCTCGGGCGTGGGCCGCTTGGGCGCGGGCCAGACGCCGGGCACGGGTTCGGATCCTTCAAGCGCGCAGGCGGTGGGCTGGCTGTCGGCCATGACCGGATGCGCGCTTAAGTCCACGCCGGGCGCGCGCGCGCTGAACTCCACCGGGATGTTGTTGGGGTCAAAGGAATACAGCGAGTGGATGAAGCCGTGGTCCACCACCTCGGAAACCCAGAAACCGGCAGCGTCGAGCCGGTCGCGCAGGTCCCAGAGGTCGGCCTCGCGCTCCACGCCGAGGGAGACGTGGTCAAAGGTGAACGGGCCCTTGACCGGCGCGCCGTGGTCCTTGTCCGGGCCGGGCAGCACGCCGGGCCACTCGAAAAAGGCGATCATGTCCTGCGCGGTGAGCTCGAAGAAGTAGTGGCGGTAGCCGGGGCGGCCCAGTCCGGCCACCAGGCGCAGGCCCAGCAGGTCGCGCCAGTAGCGGATGGTGGCGTCCATGTCTCCGGTGGCCAGGGCCAGGTGGTTGATGCCGGTGAAGCGCATGGCGTGTGGCTCCTGCAGGCGGGGCGCGCCTGGTGCTGGGGCTGTGCGGGCCGGGAGCGTTCGCTCCCGCATCCAACAGGGCGTGAAGCGGGCCTTGGATCAGGCGCGGCAGGACCGTCGGCGGCGCCTGCCCGCGATGCGTGCAGCCTAGCACGAAGCCCTGCGGCTGTCCAAATGGCCGGGGCGTACCGCTCGTCCGGGCCGGGCGAGACGGTCGAATCCGTCAGGCCGCTCCGCTCCAGGGCGATGTACGGCGGCAGCAATGGAAAAGGCCAGCGAGGCGTCCCGCTGGCCCGGTCAACGCCCTGGGGTGAGCAGGCGTCGGCCTCGCAGCGCAGCACCCGGGGGAAGACGCCGGGCACGGCGGACAACGTCAAAAGAAGATCATGTACCTGAAAACGTATTCCGAAGAACGTCAGCACACCCTCCACCGGCCCACATGCAAAGGAAAAGGCCAGCGAGGCGTCCCGCTGGCCTGGCCAACGCCTGGGGCAAGGCGTCGGCCTCGCAGCCGCGCAGCGCCCGAGTGGCGAGTCGGGCTCGGCGGGCCGTTTGCGAGCAGTGTTCCTACACCGCCACCCCGGCGGCCAGGATGGCGGTCATGCCGCCCTCCACGCTGACCAGGTTCGTGAACCCGGCGTGGGCCAGGGTGACGTACGACTCGTACGAGCGCGCCCCGGTGTTGCACACAAGCACGATGCCCTGGTCGCGCGGGAGCTCGTCTAGGCGCTGGCGCAGCTCGCCCTGGGGGATGTTGTGCCAGTGCTCCGGGTGGGCGGCCAGAAGCCCGGCCACGTTGGCCCGTTCGCGGCAGTCCAGGATGTATGGCCCGTTGCCGTTGCGCCCGGCCCAGAGCGCGGCGAACTCGTCCACCTGGATGCCCTGGTTGCGCCCGGCCAGGATGTTCTCCGTGGTGTTGCCCAGCACGTTCAGGATGTCCAGCGCGGCGGCGAAGGGCGGCGAATAGGCCATCTCCAGCCCGCTCACGGTCTCCACGGTCAAGCCCGTGGGCAACAGCGCGGCCACCACGTCCACCCGGCCCACCAGGGCGTCGCCCATGGCGGCCAGGCCCTGCATGCCCAGCACGCGCCCGGTGCCGCGCTCCGCCACCAGCTCCAGGCTCATCAACCCCTTGTCCGGGTAGAAATGCGCGCGGTCCAGCTGGCTTATGTGCACGCAAAGCGCGTCGAACCCGGCGGCCTTGGCCGCAGCCAGGGTCAGCCCGGTGCCTGCGGCGGAAAGATCGAACAGCTTGACGCACCAGGAGCCCACGGCCCCGGCGAACACGCTTTCACCGCCCGCCAGGTTGGTGCCGATGACCCGGCCCTGGCGGTTGGCCAGGGAGCCCAGCGGCAGGTAGGCCGGGCCGCCGGTGATGAGGTGCTTGAGCTCCACGCAGTCGCCTCCGGCGTAGATGTCCGGGTCGCTGGTGCGCAGGTGCTCGTCCACGAGGATGGCCCCGCGCTGGGAGACACCGAGCCCGGCCGCGCTGGCGAGCCCGGAGTTGGGCTTGACGCCGATGGCCACGATGACCAGGTCGGCGTCGAGGTCGGAGCCAGGGGCGGCGTTGTCCGTGACCACGCGGGCCACCCGGCCTTCGGCGTTGCCCTCGAAACTGCGCACCTGCTCGCCCAGGCGGAAGACCACGCCCTTGTCCTGCATCTGCTTCTGCGCCATGCGGGCCAGGTTGCCGCCGATGACGCCGGGCAGGATCTGGTCGCGGAACTCGACCACCGTGGTCTCGATGTCCCAGAGGTCGGCCAGGGCCACGGCCAGCTCCAGGCCGATGAAGCCTGCGCCCACCACCACGGCCCGCGCAACCCCGCCGCCGGAGACCAGTTGGCGGATGCGCTGCGCTCCCTCCAGCCCGTGCACGGCGTGGATGCCCCGCAGCCCCGCGCCCGGCACGGAGAGCGAGCAGGGCGTGCTGCCCATGGCCAGCACCAGCTTGTCGTAGGCCAATACCTCCTCCCGGCCCGTGGGCAGGTGGCGCACGGCCACGGTCTTGGCCGCGCGGTCGATGGACAGCGCCTCGGTCTCGGTGCGCACGTCCACGTCCTTGGTGGCGCGAAAGAATTCCTCGTCGCGCAGCATGTGGAAGGCCGTGGTCTGGAGCTCGGAGGCGTCGCTGACATCGCCGGAGACGAAATAGGGGATGCCGCAGCCGCCGTAGGAAATGAGCTTGCCGCGGTCGATCATGGTCACGCGGCTGTCCGGGTTCAGGCGCTTGTAGCGTGCGGCGGCCTTGGGGCCCAGGGCCACGGCCCCGATGATGACGACATGGTGCTGCATTGCGGACTATCCTCTGGCTGCGGTTGCGGCTGCGGTTGCGGACGCCGACAGGCGGGCCAGGGCCTGCGCGCCAAGGAGCAGCACCGGGCAGCGCGCGCCTTCCAGCACATGGGCGGGCACCCGGCCCAGCTCCAGTCCGTCCTGGCCGTAACTGTCCAGGGCCAGCACCAGCAGATCGGCCTTGCTCTCGCGCGCGTCCTTCAAGATCTCCACCGCCGGGTCGCCCTCGCGCACGGCGACATCAAGAGGGGCCGGGAGCTGGACCGGGCCGGGCAGGCTGCGGCCCAGGTAGTCCAGGCGGTTCTTGGCCTTGCCCAGGGCCTGGGCCAGGTTGGCGCTGTCCGCAAACTGCCGGGGCAGGGCATGAAAAGCCCGCAGGGACGCGCCCTCGCAGGCGGCAAGCTGCGCGGCCAGGCCCAGCACGGCCTCGGTTGCGTCGCCCAGATCCGTCACGGCAAGGATGCGCTGAAACGGCCCGGAGGGCAGGGCCACGCCCGCAGGCGCCACCAGCACCGGGCACGGGGCGCTGGCCGCGATGAGCAGGGCGGCGGAGCGGGCCGAGCCGGAAAGTTCGCGGCGGCAGCGCTCGGCCTCGTCCAGGCCGCCCAGCACCAGCAGGTCCGGCCCCAGCAGCCGGGCCGTCTTGAGCACCTCCACGTGGACAAAGCCCGCGCTGAGCATCACGTCCGCCGTGAGGCCCGGCGGCATGGCCACCCGGCACAGGGTCTCGACCTCGGCGCGGCGGGCGGTCAGCTCGTCCTCGCCCGGAAGGTGCAGCACGCAGCCGCCCTCCTGGCTCAAGGGGCCGCTCACATGCTGCACCGCAAAGCCCGCGCCGCAGCGCGCGGCCAGAGACCCGGCCAGGCGCACGGCCTGCACGCCCACGGTCGTGTCGGCCAGGGCCAAAAGCACCAGTTTGAACATGCGCACCTCCTCAAAGCCGTGCGGCTTGGGTTCTATTCCGGTTTGACCGGCCCGGCCGACTGCTGGCCCTGGCGGTTGCGGTTGCCTTGTCCGCCCTGGCCTCTGCCCTGGCCTCTGCCTTGGCCTCTGCCATGGCCGCTGTTCTGACCACCTTGACCGGCTACCTGCCCGCTCTGTCCGGCTTGTCCAGCCTGCGCGTCCTGTCCGGCCCTTTGGCCGCACGGGACCTGGCCCCTGCCTTGTCCCCTGCCCTGGCCCCTGCCCTGGTCCGTGGGCCCGGTTCCGTCCTGATTCGGCATGGTTGCCTCCTTTGCCGCCTGCGGGGCCGTATCCAAAGTAAGCATCTTGCGTGCCGACACAAAAGAGTCAGTATATTCAAGGAGGTTGACATTGCCGACCAGCGGCGTACAAGGGGGTAAGGGCGCGTTTTGCGCCCTGAATTTTGCCAGGGGCGCGTTTCACGCCCGGCACGTCCACCTTGGGGGCAGCATGAGCTTTTTGCGCGACATCTCCTGCGAGCACATCATGGACAGCCTGGCCGACGGCGTGTTCACCGTGGACCTGGACTGGAGCATCACCTTCTTCAACCGCGCGGCCAGCGCCATCACCGGCGTGCCCCGGGCCGAGGCCCTGGGCCGCAAGTGCTGGGAGGTCTTCCGCTCCAGCATCTGCGACGGGGCCTGCGCCCTCAAGGCCGCGCTGGCCGCCGGGGAGAGCCGCAGCAACCGCTCGCTCTTCTTCGTCAAGCCCGACGGCTCCAAGGTGCCCATCAGCATCAGCGCCGCGCCCCTGCGCGACCGGCGCGGCAAGATCATGGGCGGGGTGGAGACCTTCCGCGACCTCTCGGCCCTGACGCTGATGCAGAAGAGGCTCGACGGCCTGTACCGCGTGGAGGACATCCTGAGCAAAAGCCCGGTGTTCCAGCGCACCCTGGGCATCCTGCCGCAGATAGCGGCCAGCGGCTCAACCGTGCTCATCCTGGGCGAAAGCGGCACTGGCAAGGAGCTGGTGGCCCGGGCCATCCACAACCTGAGCCCCCGCAGCGGCGAGCCCTTTGTGGCTGTGAACTGCGGGGCCCTGCCCGAGAATCTGCTGGAGAGCGAGCTCTTCGGCCACAAGGCCGGGGCCTTCACCGACGCCCGGCGCGACAAGCCGGGCCGCTTCCAGGCGGCGGACGGCGGCACGCTGTTCCTCGACGAGATCGGGGACATGCCGCTTCCGCTCCAGGTGAAGATACTGCGCGCCTTGCAGGAGCGGGTCATCGAGCCCCTGGGCGCGGTGGCGGGCGTGCCGGTGAACGTGCGCATCATCGCCGCCACCAACCGCGACCTGGAGGACATGGTGGCCCGGCAGAGCTTCCGCAGCGATCTCTACTACCGGCTGAACGTGGTGCGCCTGGCCCTGCCCTCCCTGCGCGAGAGGCCGGAGGACATCCCGCTGTTGGCCAAGCACTTTGTGGACCGGCAGAACGCCCAGCACGGCAAGGACATCCAGGGCCTGGCCCCGGAGGTGCTGCAGCGGCTCATGCGCCACGGCTTTCCCGGCAATGTGCGCGAGCTGGAGAACATCATCGAGTACGCCTTCATCCTCTGCCCCAGCGGGCTCATCCGCCTGGAGCACCTGCCCGAATCCCTGGCCCCGCAGGCGCAGAGCGTTGCGGCCCCGCCTTTTTGCGGCACCCTGGACGAGATCAAGTGCCGGGCCGTGGCCGCCACCCTGGCCCGCAACGAGGGCCGCGTCATGGCCGCCTGCCGCGAACTCGGCGTGTCCAAGGACACCCTGCGGCGCATTCTGAACAAGGGCGGCCCGGCCCCGCACGGGTAGGGCGGCTCCGGCGCGGCAGGCCGCCGCAAGCCTCGCCGCAAAGCCGGGTGCGCGGCTGCGCAGCCGGGGACTTCCCCGGCCCCTATCCAGGCCTGCGGCCCGAACCACCGGGCGCAAAACGCGCCCAACGCCCCGCGCCCCCCTGGGCGTAAACCCTCAACACCCCTGGATCATGACAGTTTTTGATGTGGCATGGTTCCTGCCTTCGTGAGGCAGGGCGCGTCGACGCGCGCCCTGTGGAAACTGCCGGAGGAACCTGACAATGCTCATATGCCTGGCCTGCTACGGCGACCGCCTGGCGACGCTGATGGAGAGCGCGACCGAGCTGCGCTTCTACAGCGTGGAGCAACGCGTCCCAATGGTCCACGGCAGCACGCCCGTGCCCCCGAACGGCGTCTTCGCCATGATCGACATGCTTGCAGGCATGGGGGTCAACGTCCTCATCTGCGGCGGGCTCAGCGGCTGCGCCCTGGCGGCCTTGCAGCAGTCGGGAGTGCCTGTTGTGCCCTGGATCGGCGGCACGGCGGAAGAGGTGGCTGCGGCCTGGGCCGGTGGCGGCGTCGAGGCCGTGGACCAACTGCGCATGCCGGGCTGCGCCCTCGGGGGCTGCGGCCGCCGCCGTGGCCACAACCGTGACCATGGCCGTGACCATGACCGTGACCAGCTCCGCAAAGCGCTGCGCACCAGCGCGCATGTTGTGCAAGAAATCAAGGGGGAGAAACCCTCATGAAGGCCGCAGGACCGGCAGACGCCGCCGCTGCAGGCGTGGCGGAAAGAACACAAAGGGGAGAGAGAGCATGAATACGGGAATCATCGCCGTGACCAGCGAAGGTCCGGGGCTGGAGAGCATGGTCGACGCGCGCTTTGGCCGGGCCGCAGGGTTCGTGGTGGTCGACCTGGCCAGCATGGCCGTCAGCTACGTGGACAACAGCGGCTCCCAGACCATGGCCCAGGGCGCGGGCATCCAGGCTGCGGAGAACTGCGCCAGGGCGGGCGCGGAAGTGGTCCTGAGCGGCTTTGTCGGCCCCAAGGCCTTCCAGGCCCTGGCGGCAGGCGGCATCCGGGTCATCCAGAACGTGGAGGGCATGACCGTGGGCCAGGCCGTGGACAAGTTCCAGCGCGGCGAGCTCGCCGTTGCCGACGCGCCCAACGCCCCCGCCGGAGGCAATCCGGGGGGCGGCGGCAAGGGGGAGCCCGCGTGATCTACGCCATCGCCAGCGGCAAGGGCGGCACGGGCAAGACCACGGTCACGGCCTCGCTGGCCGCCCTGTGGGACCGGCCTGTCATGGCCGTGGATCTGGACGTGGAGGAGCCGAACCTGCACCTGTTTCTGCACCCGGAGCTGACAGGGGAGGAGCCCGCGTTCATGGAGGTGCCGGAGCGCGACCCGAAGCGCTGCACCCTCTGCGGCCAGTGCGCGGCCTTTTGCCAGTACAAGGCGCTCTCGGTCATGGGCAAGACTTTGCTCCTCTTTCCGGAGATGTGCCACGGCTGCGGCGGCTGCCTGCTCCTGTGCCCGGAAAAGGCGCTGAGCCCCGGCAAGCGCGAGCTGGGGCGTATCGTGTCCGGGCATTTCCGGACGGACCACTTAAGCTCTGGGCGTGAGGAAGACGCGGGCTTTCCTGACGCGGGGTTTCTTATGGGCCGCCTGCGCGTGGGCGAGGCCATGAGCCCGCCCTTGATGCGCCAGGTCAAGGCCCGGCTGCCCCAGGGCCAGAGCGCGGACATCCTCATCGACTCCCCCCCCGGCGTGAGCTGCCCGGCGGTGAACGCGGTCATGGACGCCGACGTCCTCGTCCTCGTCACCGAGCCCACGCCCTTTGGCCTGCACGACTTCCGGCTGGCGGTGCAGGCCTTCCGGTCCCTGGGCAAGCCGCTTGGGGCGGTGATCAACCGTTCGGATATCGGGGGCGTGGGCATCGGCGACGCCAGCGTGCAGGACTTTTGCCGCGCCGAGGGCATCCCGGTCTGGGCGCAGATTCCCTACAACCGCGCCGTGGCCGAGGCCTATTCGCGCGGGGAGGTGGCGGCCAGCGCCGTGCCGGAGCTGCGGGCCATGATCCTGGCGCTCATGGCGCGCATGCAGGGCGCGGCCGCCGCCTCCCAATCCGCTTCTGCAACACCCGGCGAGGTCCAGCATGCGTGAGATCGTGGTCATCAGCGGCAAGGGCGGCACGGGCAAGACCAGCATCACCGCCGCCTTCGCGCATCTGGCCTCCACTCAGGGCGGGGCCATGCTCTGCGACCTGGATGTGGACGCCCCGGACCTGCACCTGCTGCTGGCACCGGACCGCCGGGAGGAGCACGAGTTCCGCTCCGGGTTCGAGGCCGTCATCAACCCCGAGACCTGCGTGGTCTGCGGCATGTGCTTTGACCTCTGCCGCTTCGACGCCGTGCAGCGGCCCAGCCCCGAGGATTTTTTGGGGTACGGCGTCGACCCCCTGCGCTGCGAGGGCTGCAAGGTCTGCGTGCAGTTCTGCCCGGCCAAGGCCATCGACTTCAACGAGAAGCACTGCGGCCAGTGGCAGGCCTCGAACACGCGCTTTGGCCCGCTCATCCACGCCCAGCTGTTTCCGGGGTCGGAGAACTCCGGGCGGCTGGTGGCCCTGCTGAAAAAGGAGGCGCGCACCAGGGCCGAGGCCCAGGGGCTGTCCCTCATCCTCTGCGACGGCGCGCCGGGCATCGGCTGCCCGGTCATCAGCTCGCTGTCCGGGGCCAGCCAAGCGGTCCTCGTCACCGAGCCCACGCCCTCGGGCCGACACGACCTGGAGCGCGTGGCCGAGCTGTGCCGCCACTTCCGCATCCCGGCCTCGGTCATCATCAACAAGTTCGACCTGAACCTGGGGAACACCCAGGACATCGAGGACTACTGCATGGAACAGGGCCACGCCGTGCTGGGCCGCCTGCCCCACGACGAGGTGGTGGTGCGGGCCATGGTCCAGGCCAGGTGCGTGACCGAGCTGCCCGCCACAGCGTTTTCAGAGTCCTTGCGCTCCATCTGGGAGCGCATCGTCAATCTTGAGCCCACGGCCCAGGCACGGCCCGAGCTTATTCAACCAACACCCAACGCCTAGGAGACCAGCCCATGGACAAGAGCCTCGACAAGCTCGTCATCGCCATTCCTTCCGAAAATCCCGGCGGCCTGGGCGCGGCCATCGGCCAGCACTTCGGCCACTGCGACATCTACACCATCGTCGAGGCGCAGGACGGCAAGGTCCTGGAGGTGCGGACCCTGGAGAACGTGCCGCACCAGCAGGGCGGCTGCATGGCCCCGGTGAACCACCTGGCGCAAAACGGCGTCACCGTGCTCATCGCCGGGGGCATGGGCATGCGCCCGCTCATGGGCTTCCAGCAGGTGGGTGTTAAGGTGTACCACGGCTCGAACGCGCCCACGGTGGGCCACGCGGTGCAGGCCTTTCTCATGGGCTCCCTGCCCGCCTTCAGCACCGAATTCACCTGCGGCGGCGGCAAGTAGCCCGGCGCGGCAACGTGGGAGCAAACCGATGCAGATACTCATCGTCACCCGGCGCGCGCTGGAGCTGGCCCCCTTTGCCGACGCCCTGGCCCAGGGCGCCGGGATGGACCTGCGCTTCACCGACGGCTGGGTCAACGCCAAGGCCGCGCTGAAGACCTTTGCCCCAAACTTCGTGGTGCTCGACGAAGGGCTGCGGGGCGGGCCGCCGCTGGATCTGGCCCGGCAGATCATCCAGGTCAACGCCATGATCAACATCGCCGTGGTCAGCGCCCTTGAGCCGGAGGCGTTCCACGAGGCCAGCGAGGGCCTGGGCATTCTGGCCCAGGTGCCGGCGGACCCCATCGAGGACGACGGCCAGGCCCTGGCCGAGGTCTTCCGCCGGTTCATGTAGGCCCTGCCCGACGCCCGGACCTGACGCCCGGACCTGACGTCCGAACCTGACGCCCGGACCGTATGCATAGGCCCGACGCACAGATTCGGCGCACAGGCCCGGCGCATGGCCTTGGAGCGGCGCGCGGCTGGGCCTATTTGTCCGCCATTCACGGCGCGCGCGGCAGGCCTGCGCTTTGTCCGGGCGCAGAGCCTGGGCAAAGAGTCAGGCGGAGAATCGGGCGAGGAGTCAGGCGGAGAGGCAGGCGGAGAGTCGGGCGAGAATCAGGGCGCGACTCACCTCAGCCCGTAGCGCTTGATCTGGCTCCATATGGTGGTGCGTGAAAGGCCGAGCAGCTTCGCCGCGTCGGACTGGTTGCCCTGGGCCGCCTGCAGGGCCCGCACCAGCCGCTCCCGCTTGATGGCCTCCAGATTCTCCTCCGTTGCCTGGGCCGGTTTGGGCCCCAGGGCCCGGCTCACCAGGTCGTGGGGCATGTCCCGGGGCTCCAGCATGTCGCCCCGGCAGGCGATGAAGGCATACTCGAACGCGCTTTTCAGCTCGCGCACGTTGCCCGGCCAGGGGTAGCGCAGCAGCAGGTCCATGGCCTCCCCGGAGATGCCTTGGATGTTCTTGCCGCACTTGAGCTTGGTGCGCCGGAAATAGGACTCGGCCAAGAGCGGGATGTCCTCGGGCCGCTCGCGCAGGGGCGGCATGCGGATGGGGATGACGTTGATGCGGTAGTAGAAGTCCCGCCGGAAGGCGCCCTGCTCGATGAGCGCGGTCAGGTCGCGGTTCGTGGCCGAGATGATCCTGGCCTGCACCGGGATGGGCGTGCTGTCGCCCACGCGCTCGATGACCTTGTCCTCCAGTACGCGCAGCAGCTTGACCTGGGTGGTCAGCGGCATGTCGCCGATCTCGTCGAGGAAGATGTCCCCGTCCTCCGCAGTCTCGAACCGGCCCGCGCGGCTTTTGTAGGCCCCGGTGTACGCGCCCTTGACGTGGCCGAAGAGCTCGCTCTCCAGCAAGGCCTCGCTTAAGGCCGCGCAGTTCACCTTGACAAAGGGCCTGGTCCGGCGCGCGCCCTCCGCGTGCACGGCGCTGGCCGCCAGCTCCTTGCCGGTGCCGCTTTCCCCGAAGATGATCACCGGCGCGTCGGACTGCGCTGCGTTCACGATCATGTCGTAGACCTGGGCCATGGCCGGGGAGCGGCCCATGAGCCCGTGGAAGGTGTCCTCGGCCAAGAGCTCCCGGCGGTAGGTCTCGATCTGGGTCTCCTTGTCCAGCAGGTCGGTCACGTCGGTCATGGTCTCCACCGCGCCGATGACCACCCCTGCCGCGTCCCGCAGCACCGAGGCGTTCTTGACCACGTGGACCACTGCGCCGTCCTTGCGGGTGACGGCGCAGCGCTGCTTGCGCAGCTCCCCCTTCTCGAACATGACGCACCAGTGGCAGCTCGTGTTCCCGCGCATGATCTGGCAGGAGGAGCAGTTGAGGATCGAGCAGGGGGCGCCCAGGAACTCCTCGCGCGAGTAGCCGGTGATGTCCTCCAGGGCCTGGTTGATGGACACGATGCGGCCCTTGAGGTCCACGATCATGACCCCGTCCTGGATGGTGTTGACCACGGTCTCCCAGTACTCGTTGGCGTCGTATGCCTTCATCCCTGCCCCCCATGGACTGTTCAGGCTATGAACAAAGTCGCTGTTCAGAACGTTAACATGTGAACAGCCCGCAGGCAAGCCAAACACGTTCCATCTTGCTGTCCAATTCGTGTCGTGAGCTGGTTGATCAAAGAAAACCAGGTGGTTGTGCCGCGCCGCGCAAATACCCCCGGAGGGTAGCCGGTTTTGGCACGGAAGTCGCTTCAGCCAGGGTGAGACCACGGCGCAGCCCGGACCAAGGAGCACGGCCATGCCCAGGCGCATCGACCTGAGACGTTGCATCACGGCGCTGGCCATATTGCAGGTGGAAACCCTGCTGCAAAGCCTGGTGCCGGGCGAGGCCGTGGAGATTGTAAGCGACCGTGAGCCGCTCATGCGGGACCTGATGCGCGTGCTGCGCGACTGCGCGTTCGAGAAAGGCCCGGAAGACGAGACAACGGCGGGTGGCGGCGGCCTGTTCATCGTGCGCAGGCAGCCCCCGGCAGAACCAAGGAGCACACACATGACCGACGCAGAACTCTCCTCCCTTACGATCGGCAGCACCGCCGACGCGCGTGGCAGCGCCTGCCCCGGCCCCCTGCTCGAAGCCAAGAAGGGCATCGGCAAGGTCAAGGTGGGCGAGGTCCTGGAGATCTACTCCAACGACTCCGGCACCCGCACCGACATCCCGGCCTGGGCCGGCAAGGTCGGGCACGAGTACCTGGGCATGCTCGCCGCGGACGGGTACGACAAGCACTTCGTCCGGCGCAAGAAGTAGGGCGGCGTCATGGGCGGCCAGGCAAGCGTGGGCGCGCAGCGCAAGATCCTCATCCTCGCCACGGAGAGCTGCGCCTATCCCGGCGCGGACTCTGTCGGGCAGGCGCACGCCTCCTACCCGGCCAACACGTACATCCTGAAGGTGAAGGCCCCGGTGCTCTTTCCGGAGCGGTTCTACCTGGACTGCTTCCGCAAAGGCATCGGCGGCATCATCATCATGTCCTGCGGCGAGGAGTGCCCCTACAAGGGCGCGTACAAGGCCATGGCCCAGCGCCTGGACCGCGTATACGCGCAGATGAAGGAGCAGGGCCTGGACATCCGCAGGCTGCGGCTTACGGCCATTTGCACCGTGTGCAACAGGGCCTTCTTGAACGAGGTGAACCAGATGAACCAGGTGCTCCAGGAACTGGACGCGCCGGTTCAGGCGCAGGCCTAGGCGCAGGCCGCAGGCCGCGCACCGACCGGGGGCTTGGTATGGATTCGGCAGCACACTCTCCACAGGATTCGCCGCAGGTTGTGACAGGCACGGGCGGCACGGGCGGCATGGGCGTGTTCGACGCCCTGGTCATCGGCGGGGGCATAGCCGGGCTGCAAACGGCCCTGGACCTGGCCGACCAGGGCTACAGCTGCGCTGTGGTGGAAAAGGACGCCTCCATCGGCGGGGCCATGATCCGCCTGTCCAAGGTCTTTCCCACCCTGGACTGCGCCAGCTGCATCACCACGCCCAAGATGGCCGCCGCCGCCCACCACGAGAAGATCACGCTGCTCACCTGCTGCGACGTGGACCGCCTTGAACGCGTCAATGCCGACGAAGACGGCGGGAGCCTGGTGGCCACGCTGACCCAGCGGCCAAGGCATGTGGACATCGAGGCCTGCATCGGTTGCCGGAAGTGCGAGTACGCCTGCCCGGTGCTGACCCCGGACGCGGAGCAGGGCGGCTTTTCCGGGCGCAAGGCCATCCGCATCCCCTTTTCCAACGCCATTCCGCAAAAGGCCGTGCTCGACGTGGAGCACTGCATGCTCTGCGGCAAGTGCGCCGAGGTCTGCCCCACCCAGGCCATCCGCTACGACCAGAAGCCCGAACAGCTGCGCCTGGAGGCCAGGGCCGCGGTGCTGGCCACGGGCTTCCGGCTCTCCCCGGTGGCGGACAAGCGCCAGTACGGCCTGGGCGCAATCCCCAACGTGATCGACTCCTTGCAGATGGAGCGGCTGCTGGCCCCGCATGGGCCCTATGGCCGGGTGCTGCGCCCCTCGGACGGCATGATCCCGGACTCCATCGCCTACGTGCAGTGCGCGGGCTCGCGCGACGCCAGCATGGGCGTGGGGTACTGCTCGCGGGTGTGCTGCATGTACGCCATCAAGCAGGCCATGCTGCTCTCCGGCTCCCTACCCCTGGCAGACATCACCATTTATTACATGGACATCCGTGCTTTCGGCAAAAATTACGAACAGTTCTACCAGAACGCCAAGGCCATGGGCATCGAGTTCGTCAAGGCCAAGGTGGCCTCCCTGGACCCGACCGAGGGCGGGGCCGTGACCGTGCACTACGAGGACCAGACCGGCGCGGGCGTGGCCACGCGGGAGCATGACCTGGTGGTGCTGTCCATGGGCATGCTTCCGGGCTGGCAGCCGGGGCAGGTCTGCCCTGTCGCCATTGCGGCGGACGGGTTCATCGACACCGTCGCGCCCAAGACCCTGCCCAGCCTGACCGCCATGCCGGGCGTGTTCGTGGCCGGGGCCGCTGCCGGGCCCAAGGACATCGTGGACACCATCACCGAGGCCGGGGGCGCGGCCATGCAGGCCGCCAAGTACCTGGCTGCCCGGGCCGCAAACGCCGGTTTGGCCCGCACCCCGCAGGCTCGTACGGAGAAGGCCAGCATTCAGGAGGCCAGCCATGGCTGAACGCACGAATCACAATCCAGCGCAGGCCCCGGCAGATAGCCAGGCCCCGGCCCACAACCCGGCGAAGAATCCGCCCCCGGCCCAGAATCATGACCAGGCCCCGGACCGGAATCATGACCATGATCAGGCGCAGGATCAGGCCCAAGATCCGGCGCGTGTCGGCGTCTACATCTGCTATTGCGGCGGCAACATCTCCGACCACGTGGACGTGGAGGCTGTGCGCGCCCGCATGGCGGCCCAGCCCGGCGTGGCCGTGGCCCGCACGAACATGTTCATGTGCTCCGACCCCGGCCAGGAGCTGATCATGGAGGACCTGCGCGCAGGGCGCATCAACCGCGTGGTGGTGGCCTCCTGCTCGCCCAGCCTGCACGAGGGCACCTTCCGCTCGGCCATCGCCCGCGCGGGCGGCAACCCCTACCAGTATGAGCACGCCAACATCCGCGAGCAGGTCAGCTGGGTGCACCACGGCCAGGCCGCCACGGACAAGGCCACGCGGCTTATCTCCGCTGCGGCGGGCAAGGCGGGCCTGCTGGACGCGCTTTCGCCCCTGCGCGTGGAGGCCCTGCGCCGCGCCGTGGTCATCGGCGGCGGCGTGGCCGGGCTGCGCGCGGCCCTGGACATGGCCGACAGCGGCATCCAGGTGCTGCTGGTGGAGCGCACGGCCTGGCTCGGCGGGGCTGTGGCGCGCCTGGGCCGCCTGGCCCCGGTGGGCGAAGACGCGAGCGGGCTCCTGCGCGGCCTGGCCGGGCAGGTCCTGGCCCATCCGGGCGTCACGGTCCATGCCAGGGCCGTGGTCAGCGGCTTTGGCGGCTATCTCGGCAACTTTTCGCTCACCCTGTCCAGGACGCCGGACCCCGACGTCAATGCCGACGTCAATGCCGACGCCAATGCCAATGCCGACGCCGTCGCCGACGCCGCGCCGCTCAGCAAGATGCCCAGCAAGACGCCCAGCAAGATGCCCAGCAAGATGCCCAGCAAGATGCCCAGCAAGATGACGGTCGGCGGCTTTGTCCGGGGCCTGGGCGTGCTGGCCCCGACCCAGCCGGACGCGGCCTCGCAGGACCAGGGACCGCTCACCGTGCGCACCGGGGTCATCGTGCTGGCCACGGGGCACAGGTCGTACACGCCGAAGCGCGGGGAATACGGCTACGCGGAGAACCCCGAGGTGCTGACCCTGCCCCGGCTCATCCAGCACCTGGCGGACACCGAGGCCGAAACCGGGCCGCTGCTCGTGCTCAACGGCCGCGCCATCCGCCGCCTGGCCATCATCCACTGCGTGGGCAGCCGCCAGATACCGGGCATTCACCAGGAAGACGAGTCCGGGTGTCTGAACGAGCACTGCTCCAGGGTCTGCTGCGCGGCCTCCATCAACGCCGCCAACCAGGTGCGCGAGCGCCATCCGCAGACCAGCGTGTACGAGCTGTACCGCGACATCCGCACCTATGGCCGGGGCCAGGAGGAGATGTACGCCAAAGCCGCCGCCAACAGGGTGGTGTTCCTGCGCTACAGCGCGGATGACGCTCCGGAGGTGCGGCGCTGCCCGGCGGGCCAGGGCTTTCCCCTGGAGGTGGCCGTGCGCGACGGATTGACCCTGGGCCAGGAGCTGCGCGTGCCCGTGGACCTGGTGGCGCTGGCCACGGGCATGGTGCCCGGCCCCGTGGCCGAGCTGGTGGACATGCTCAAGCTGCCGGTGGGCGCGGACAGGTTCCTGCAGGAGGTGCACCCCAAGCTGCGCCCGGTGGAGCTGCCGCTGCCCGGCGTGTTCCTGGCCGGAACCTGCCAGGCCCCCATGGACATCGGCGAGGTCTGCTCCGCCGCCTCCGCCGCAGCGGTCAAGGCCGTGGCGCTCTTGTCCAAGGGCCACGTGGAGCTGGACCCCTTTGTGGCCGAGGTGGACGAGCAGGCCTGCACGGGCTGCGGGGCCTGCGTCGCGGCCTGCCTGAACAAGGGCGCGCTGGGCCTTGAAACGCTTGAGTTGGACGGCGCGATGGTTTCCAGGGCCCGGGTCACGCCCGCCCTGTGCCTGGGCTGCGGCGCATGCGTGGCCGTGTGCCCGGAATACGCCATCGACATCAACGGCTGGACCCTCGCCCAGTACGAAGCCATGGTCGACAGGATCGTCTGCAGGCTGGAGGGCGTGGCCTGAGCCGCAGCCCGATCCGTCCAGATCGTTCAGACCGTCCAGATCGTTCAGACCGGCCAGACAGTTCAGACCGGCCAGACAGTTCAGACCGGCCAGGCCGCCCGGCCCACAGCAGGCCAGGGCGCGAACAGATAGGAAGGACAGCATGACCCAGGCCAAGACCGAACGCACGCCGGGCAAGGACGCCAAGAAGGACGCCATGAAGGCCTTGCGCGCCGAGCGCGCGCAGTGGGTCGGCCCGGCCACGGCCAAGGCTGCGGAGCACAAAAAGGCGCAGAAGGCCATCCGGGCCTGCCTGGCCCAGGCCAGCGCAACGCCTCCAGAGATCGCCGCAGCCACCGGCCTGGCCCCGGACACGACGCTGTGGCTCTTGGCCAGCATGAAAAAGTTCGGCGAGGTGGTCGAGGCGGACAAGACCGGGGCCTATTACCGCTACGCCCTGGCGGCCCAGGCCCCGGAGTCCGGGGAAGGGTAGCGGACGCCACCCCATCAGTCCATCACGCCGTCGCGCCGTCACGCTCACGCTGTCATGATCACGCCGTCATGCTCACGTCGTTGTGAAAGGAGACTCTCATGGCCCAGGTCAACCCGGACTTCATGGAAACGCTGCGCCAGGCCGGAACAGACACCGGCGCGGAATGCAACAACTGCGGCACCTGCGTCGCCATCTGCCCCCTGGCCGAGGGCCACTTCCCCCGGTTGATGCTGCGCTATGCCCAGCTGGGCGCGCAGGAGCTGATCCTGGACCAGGCCCAGGAGCTGTGGCGCTGCCTGCACTGCGGCCTGTGCACCCAGACCTGCCCGCGCGGGGCCAACCCCGGCGAGGTCATCCTGGCGCTCAAGCGCTTTGTGGTGGCCAGTTGGAGGAGAAGCTGATGTACAACCACCAGGACATCATTTCGCTCTTGGCCGCTAACGTGCGCGCCACCAAGAGCCCCTTCGGCATCCCCAAGCCCCTGGTCAACACCTGGTGGAAGGGCCAGGGCCTGGGGCGCGAGGGCGACGTCCTGCTCATGACCGGGCTGATGTACCAGCTGGTGCCCTACATCGAGACCGTGACCCGCCAGCTGGAGCGCTTTGAGGACACCCGCTTCATGCCCTATCTGGCCTGGGCCCGTTTTGTCCCGAAGCTCCTGTCCGGGCTGGGCCTGGCCGCGCTGACCCCGGCCCCGGCCAAGGACAAGGCCGCCTTGCACCTGCGCGACATCGTGGCGGCGCTGCGCGCCTCCGGCGTCAGCTTCGGCTACCGGCCCGAACTCGATGAATACAGCGGCATCCTGCTTTACGACCTGGGCGACCAGGAAAGCTTTGTCCGCCACGCGCGCCTGGTGGCGGAGCGGCTGGCCCAGGCGGGCGTGCGCCGCATCATCACCGTGGACCCGCACACCACCTATGCGCTGAAGGTGCTGTACCCCCGCTACGTCGGGGCGCAGTTCGAGGTGCGGACCTATTTCGAGGCCCTGGATATGGGCACAGGAGGTGGCGCTGTCGCCAGTCCCGATGCTGGCGGCGCGCGGCTCACCCTGCACGACCCGTGCTTCTATGGCCGCTACCTGGAGCTCTCGGACCTGCCTCGCCGCCTCCTGGGCGGGCTGGGCCACCAGTGCGCGGATGTGCGCGAGTGCGGGGCCTATACCAGCTGCTGCGGCGGCCCGGCGGAAGCCGTCTCGCCCCGGCTCTCGGCCCGCATCGGCGCGGGCCGCGCCGGGCAGCTGGCGGCCACGGGCGAACAGCTGGTGACCATGTGCCCCATCTGCCTGAGCAACCTGGAAAAGGCCGGAGCCAACGTGCTCGACCTGTCGGCCATCCTGGCGCGCGGCCTCCCGCGCCGGGAGCCGGATCAGGCGGCAGGGCCCGGCCAATAGCCGGGGCCTGCAGACGAGGCGAACACCATCAGCGGCGCGGGCGCGGCCCGGTCAACGACACGCCAAAGGTCAGTCAACAGTCAGCCAAGGGCCAGTCGACAATCAGACAAGAGGCCAGTCAACCATACAACCAGAAGGCGGTGGCATCATGGCGGAAAAGCAGGAAAAGATATTGTACATCGGCACCCATGCCAACGATGACCCGGAGCGCGCCTGCCTGCCCTTTGTGCTGGGCAACGCGGCCCTGGCCATGGACGTGCAGGCCCTGGTGATCCTGCAGCTCAACGGCGTGTTCCTGGCCAAGAAGGGCTTTGTGGACAACATGCCCCTGGCCGGGGGGTTCCCGCCGCTCAAGAAGCTCATGGCCGACTTCCTGGAGTTGGGCGGAGAGATCCGGGTCTGCATGCCCTGCATCAAGGAGCGCAACATCGCCGAGGCGGACCTGATCGAGGGCGCGGCCACCACGGCTGGCGGGGCGCTCAACCTCGCGGCCATGGAGGCCAACGCGGTTCTGGTCTTCTAGGCGGCAGGCGTTCACGACAACCGAAAGGCCAAAGGGGGGCGGCAGCGCCCCCCGGCCTTTTGAAAAGGCGACAGCCGCCAGCTGGCCCAGGGCGGCGCGTTCCGCCCCGGCCCAACCGGGTCCAACCCGGCCCACGGCACGCGGGCAAAACAGGGAGACATCATGGCACACGGTTCAGTGGAGCAATTGGAACAGCGCCTGGCGCAGCTGGAGGAGCGGGTCGAGTCCTTGCAGGCCCAGCTGCCCAAGGACCAGCTGTCCATGGTCGTCTTCAGCGGGGAGCTGGACCGCATGCTGGCGGCCTTCATCATCGCCGCCGGGGCTGCGGCCATGTACGAGCGGGTGGTCATGTTCCTGACCTTTTGGGGCGCCACGGTCATGCGCGACCCGGCCAAGCCTGTGGCCAAGGCCGAGATCACGGCCAAAATGTTCGACCGCATGCTGCCGCGCGGGCCGGGGGAGCTGCACCTCTCGCGCATGCACATGGCCGGTCTGGGCACGGCCATGATCAAGTCGGTGATGCGCCGGAAGCACGTCATGTCGCTGGAGGAGTTGATCCGCCAGGCAGCGGACAACGGCGTGGAGATGGTGATCTGCGAGATGTCCATGGACCTCATGGGCCTCTCGGTGGACGAGCTGCGCGACTACCCCAACGTCACCCTGGCTGGCGTGGCCAAGTTCCTCCAGGAGGCGGGCCAAAGCTCGGTGACGCTGTTCATCTGAGGCCGGGCCGCCGGTTCCGGCCCGTGGCGGCCCCTGCGCCGCCGCGCGCCACCTCCCGGCAGGGCCTCCTGCCGGGCACAGACGGCGAGAGCGCCGACCGTTGCGCCCCCCCCCATTTCCGGGAGGGGATGCAACGGTCGGCGGTTCCGTGTTCCTATCTTAAGGTAAGAGTCGGCGGGTGCGGCCCGGCCCGGCCAATCAGTCCAATCAGCCAAATCGGACCAATCAGGCCAATCAGCCCACTCAGGCCAGGCCACACCGGCCAGTCGAATCAGCCCGATCAGCCCGCCCGCTCACGCGCCCAGGCGCGCCAGCAGGGCCAGGGCCTCTGCCGTGGGCCGCAGCTCCACCCGGCGGTACTCGCGGCCGTCCGCCGTCCGGGTCATCATCCCGCAGTCGATGAGCCCGCGCCGCACCAGGGGGTGGTCGCCGAAGGCGTGCAGGGTGTTCAGCAGCTCGTTGAGCGAGACCTCGCTGTAGGTTTGCCGGGGCGCAATGCGCGACCAGACGACCCACAGGCAGGGCTCTTCCATGCCGCGCTTGCCGGGCCAGCGCAAGAGCCGCCCCGCGCTGTCGAAGAGCCGGGCCAGGCGCGTCAGCCGGTTCTGGTTCAGGACCGGGGCTGGCTGAGGTTCGGGTGCGGCCTGCTGCTGGGGCGCTGGCTGCATGGCCTGCCTGTTCAACAGGGCCTCGGCGCGCAGGTGCTGGAAGTTCTTGAACCCGCCGGAGCGCGCCAGCATGTTCAAGAGCTCAACATGGCCGGGGGTGCGGCCGCAGTCGGCCAACTGGCCGCCGAGCGAGCGCGCAAAAACGGAAATGTCCCCCACGAGCAGGGGAAGGGGTGTCCTCGACATGGCGTATCCTCACACGCGCCTGGTCCGCAGGGGACCGCCGGTGGCCGCCGACTTCCGACTCGGCACGGGAATACGGTGTCGAGAGGAGGATAAAATGGCAGGTTTAGCTCCCCTTGCGGGGCGGCGACGCCTGGGTGAACTGCCGACCAAAGTCGATATTATGCCAGGCGCGGGGTAAAGGCAAGGGCCAGGGCCGGGGGGCGGGGTGATTGCTGTTCTTCGGATCACGCCAGAGGCGGGTAACTAAGCTGGTCCGGCGCGACGCGGAAATATGCCTTGATGTTGCCCAGCGAGCGTACAGTTATCTGGACATGTGCCTTGGCCGAAAAGCCGCTGCCTGGATAGAGCGGGCCGCCTTCGGTGAACAGTCCCCGCACGGTGTCGAAGGGATGTTCGTCGATTTCCTCCAGCACCTCATGCAGGTGCCGGATGGTGGCGCAATCCAGGCGGCGCAGGAGTACGTCGCCGTCGTTCTTGTTGGCCGGAGCGTTTACCGGCAGCGGTTCCTGGTCCGGGTTCATGTCGCGGGTCAGCTTGAGCGAAATGTATGCGCCGCGCACAATCTCCAGATCCTCGCGCGCCATGAGATCCAGACAGTTTCCAAGGTCGATGACCGCGCCAAGGACAAAAGGTTCAATTGATGGGGTTGCCTGGAATTTTCGGGTTGCCCATTCCCTGGCCCGCACAGGGTCGGCCTCCCAGAAATAGACGCCCGGTCCGAGCCAATCGTAGTCGTTTTCGCTGGCAGTCAAGTCACGGCGGCCAGCGAGGATTTCCTCTCCCGTGGCCTTGGAGCAGCCGTGGTAGCCCAAGACAAAGGAGGTGTGCAGCCTGCTCAAGACTTTTCCGGAGTATCCAGCCTGTACTGTTTGGTCAGGGTGCCGGATTCCGTATAAATCCCTTCGCGGATGAGGGTCTTGCGGGCTTCAGCTGCAGAGGCGCTGATCTTCTTGTTGTATTCAACCAGGGCGGTCATGATGCGCGCGTTGCGTTCTTTCTCCATCCTGCTTCCCTCCTTCGCATCGGCCAGGGTTGGGGCCAGTGTCTGCGGTGCGTTGCACAAAAATACGCACTCGGCAGGGGTTCGTCAATCGCGCCGGTCTTCATATCTATTGATGGAGGCTGGCCGTGCGTGTACGGACCGGCGTGCGGACCGGCATGCTCCGGTCGGCTGCCCAAAGCCTACGTGCCCAGCAGCCGCCGCAGGCCCGGGCCGCGCTCTGCCGGGGGCATGCGCAGCAGCGCGTGCAACAGGTCCTGGGCAAAGGCGCACAGGGTTTCCGGCGCGATGCGCGCGGCCTGGGCCGGGCTGCTCAAGGCCTCGAACAGGGCCTGGACCTTTTGGGCGTCGCCGTAAGTCTGCTGGAAGGCGGGCAGGTTTTCGCCGAACATGTCGGCCAGGGCGGCGTCGGCCTCGGCCGGGCGGGGCGCCAGCTGGGGCTTGAGCGAGCTGGTGGCCAGCACCAGGGCCAGGGCGGCGTCGAGCTTTGTGCGCGCGCCGCCGCGCAGGTGGGCCAGGGTTGCGGCCTGCACCGGGGTTTGCGAGTCCGGGTGCAGCAGGCCCAGGCACAAAACAGGGTTGGAGGCGGAAAGCTCTTTCAGGGCCTCCAGCAGGGCCTCGGCCAGGCGCGCGGCGGCCTCGTCCGAGGCGTTGCCCAGGCGCGTGAACCCAGCGCCAAGGGCCAGGCCCGTGGCCTCGTCCAGCAAGCGCTGCTCCACGCCCCTGCGGTCCTCGTCGTCGCCGGTGGCGGCCAGGGCCATGGTCAGCCGCACGCGCAGCTGCCCGGCCTGGACAGGCTCGGCCTCAGCCAGGGCGCGCAGCAGGCTCTCGGTGCGGAACATGTCCTCGGCCCGGGCTGTGGCGTAGTCCTGGCGCAGGCCTCGGGTCAGCTCACCGCGCGCCAAAAGGCCCCCGCCCGCGCCCACCAGCAGGAACACGGCCACGGCAATGGCCGCGCGCCTGCCGCGCGCAAAACGGGAACGCGCCCACCAGGCCGCAACAAGCCCGGCCAGGGCGGCCAGCGCGGACAGCGCCGTGCAAATCCAGATAGCCTGGGTCATGGAGTACCTCGCCAGGCCTTGTTGTGCCTCATTTCCCGCCCGCTGTGAAGCATTGAGGCGCAGAGCAGCCTAGGCCGCAGGCAAAACCCCTTGACTGGGGAGTGCGCAAATATTACACAGAACTATTTTTCTGCGCAGTGTAACTTTATATTTTATGATGTTATTCCGCCGTATTGCCCTTGGCATGGGGCTTGCTTTTCCTCTATGCAGACGCGCCCGCGCGGGCGGTGCCACAGTCAAGGTGCGCACAAAAGGTACACTGTGTCCCTGTGCACACAGGCCAGAAACAGAAGGCGGCTTGCCTGAACTGGCTGGATGCAGTAGTGCCCCACCGCGTAGACGATCCGGCTGACCAGCGAGGTCGGCCCGCGGGATCGGCGCACGCCGAGGCGGCCTGAAGGGCCGCTGTTTTTGTGGGGCTTGTCGAGGGGTGGAAGGGTTGCACAGGGCCGCAGGGCGGCCAGCGGCGGAAGGCGGCATGCAGGCCCCTCCGGCGGGATCGAAAGAAACTTTAG
This sequence comes from uncultured delta proteobacterium, assembly GCA_903843965.1. Classification (GTDB taxonomy): domain Bacteria; phylum Desulfobacterota; class Desulfovibrionia; order Desulfovibrionales; family Desulfovibrionaceae; genus Humidesulfovibrio. Next base: position 40,517 of record CAIMRY010000013.1, on the reverse strand, counting down.
CCGAACGCGCCATCCCTGGAGTTGGCGGCACTATGCGCAAGAACGCACTCATCGTGCTCATCGTCGTGGTTGCGAACCTGGGCCTCTGGGCCTTCTTCAACCGTCCGGCCGACCCCCAGCTCGACTTCACCGGCCAGGTCAAGGCCGTGTCCTTCAGCCCGTACCGGGCCGACCAGGACCCGCTGGTCAACAAGTTCCCCACGCCCGCCCAGATCTCGGAAGACATCGCCTTCCTCAAGGGCAAGGCCGGGGCCATCCGCACCTATTCCTCCATGGACGGCATGGAGCTCATTCCCGGCCTGGCCGAGAAGCAGGGCATGCCCGTCATGGCCGGCGCCTGGCTGGACAAGCGCCTCAAGCGCAACGAGCTGGAGATCGCCGGGCTGATCAAGAATCTTAAGGAGCACAAGAACATCACCAAGGTGTTCGTGGGCAACGAATCCATCCTGCGCGGCGACTTCACCGTGGCCCAGCTCTCGGAATACATCCGCCGCGTGAAGGAAGCCGCGCCCGATGTCCAGGTCAGCACTGCCGAGCCCTGGCACGTCTGGATCAAGAACCCGAAGCTGGCCGAAAGCGTGGACTTCATCTCCATCCACATCCTGCCCTACTGGGAGCGCGTGGCCGAGGACAAGGCCATCGAGTGGAGCATGTTGCGTTACAAGCAGGTCGTCGAGGCCTTCCCGGGCAAGCACGTGCTGGTGGCCGAAATCGGCTGGCCCTCAAACGGCGAGCGCTGGGGCAAGGCCAAGGCCAGCATCGCCAACGAGGCCAAGTTCCTGCGCCAGTTCCTGAACCTGGCCGCCCAGCAGAACATCGACTACTGCGTCATGGAGGCCTTTGACCAGCCGTGGAAGCGCCCGCTGGAAGGCGTTGTCGGCGCGCACTGGGGCATCTGGACGGTTGACCGCACGCTGAAGATCCCGCTGATCGGCGTGATCATCGAGGACACCCTGTGGCCGGTGCAGTTCGGCGTGTCGCTTCTGGCGCTCGTCCCCATGCTCTTCTTTCTGTATTACCGCCGCACCCAGCCCTTTTCCGGGCGGCTGTTCTTCTCGCTGCTCTTGCAGACCGTGACCAGCTCGCTGGTGTGGATCGCCTTCACGCCCATCACCATTGAGTTTTTGCCCGCAGAGACCCTGGCCTGGGGCATCCTTTTGCCCATGCAGATCGGCCTGCTCGCCGTGGTGCTGATAAACGGCTATGAGATGAGCGAGATGCTCTGGCCCGAAGGCCTGCGCCGCCGCTTCTTCCCCCTGCGCCACGACCTGGACGAGGGCCTGCCCAAGGTCTCCATCCACGTGGCCTGCTGCAAGGAACCGCCGGACATGGTCATCGCCACCATGAACTCGCTGGCCGCCCTGGACTACCCAAACTTCGAGGTGTTGCTCATCGACAACAACACCACGGACCCGGCCCTGTGGAAGCCCCTGGAGGAGCACTGCGCCAAGCTCGGCTCGCGCTTCCGCTTCTTCCACCTGGAGGAATGGCCGGGCTACAAGGCCGGCGCGCTGAACTTCGCGCTCAGGGAAACCGCAGCCGACGCACGGGTCATCGCCGTGGTCGACTCCGACTACCAGGTGCGCCCCAGCTGGCTGCGCAGCCTGACCCCGTACTTCGAGAAGCCGGACATCGCCATCGTGCAGAGCCCGCAGGACCACCGCGAGTGGCAGGGCGACCCGTACAAGACCGTGTGCGCCTGGGAATACGACGGCTTCTTCCGCATCGGCATGGTGCACCGCAATGAACGCAACGCCATCATCCAGCACGGCACCATGACCATGATCCGCAAGGCCGTGCTTGAGGAAGTGGGCGGCTGGGGCGAGTGGTGCATCTGCGAGGACGCCGAGCTGGGCCTCAAGGTCATCGAGCGCGGCTACGAGGCCATCTACGTGCCCGAGAGCTTCGGCCAGGGCCTGACGCCCGACACCTACGCCGGGTTCAAGCGCCAGCGTTTCCGCTGGGCCTACGGCGCGGTGCAGATCTTGAAGCGCCACTGGCGGCAGCTGCTGCCCTGGAACAAGACCACCGCGCTCGACCTGGGCCAGAAGTACCACTTCATCGCCGGTTGGCTGCCCTGGTTTGCGGACGCCACCCAGATCGCCGTGCTCGTGGTCAGCCTGGTCTGGTCGCTCGGCATGCTGGTGCTGCCCAGGTACTTCGGCACGCCGCTGTCGATTTTCCTCTTGCCGCCGCTGGGCGCGTTCCTGTTCAAGCTGTTCCACTTCATGTGGCTGTACCAGACCAGGGTCAAGTGCGGCTTCTGGGCGCGCATCGGCGCGGCCGTGGCCGGTCTGGCGCTCACGCACACCATCGCCAAGGCCATCTTCCAGGGCGTGTTCACCTCCAAGAAGCCGTTTTTGCGCACGCCCAAGTGCGAGGAGCGCTGCGCCGTGGTGCGCGGCCTGCTGATGGCCCGCGAGGAGCTGATGATCCTGGCGCTTCTGTGGCTGGCTGCTGTCGGCGTCATCGCCCGCTACGGCACGGAGAACCCGGACATCGTGACCTGGGCAGTGATCCTCTTGGTGCAGTCCACCCCGTACCTGGCCTCGCTGTGCCTGTCGCTCATCTCCGTGGTGCCCGGCATCATCCCTGGCGTGGACGGCAAGCTGGCCTGCAACAATGCCTGCCAGATGGTTGCCGCCTCCGGTCCGGCCACGGTGGCCCTGCCGCTCAAGGCCAAGCACAAGCACAAGGTCTAGCCAAGCTCTGGCCGACGACGTACAGCGGCTGATCGAAAGAACGAACGGCCCGGCTGCCCTCATTGGGGTGGCCGGGCCGGTGTTTTGCTGTTTGGGGCTGGATGCGTATTTCCTGCCCGCTATGGGATGAAGTAGATGTCGTGCTCCACGTCGAAGTGCAGCCCATCGTCCACGACCTCCGTGCGCATGTCCTTCAGGCTCAAGGTGACGCGCAGGCGTCGGTTCCGTGTATGCTTAGGGGCTATTGCATCCGTCGGCAGGTAGCTCTCAATGATTTCCAGAACAAAGCTCCCGTTCGTGTCCTTCGGCGACACGGCGTGTAGCAGGCGCTCATGCATCCAGCCGCTGCTTTTGGGCAGAGCATGGATGGCACATTGTTTTCCGTCATTGCTGGAAATGACGTAATACTGGGGGTTCTCGGGCCAGGGAGCCTTGGCGTCATTGCTGGTGTTGTATTCTCCCTCCACCATGACGCCCAGTGGCCGCAGGGTAAGCGCGTCGGTTTTGGGGGTTGGGGATGGGAAGCTGCGCAGCAGCAGGCGCGCGGAGGGCGTCAACGGCTGCGGCACAAGAGGCTCCTCGACCTCGCGCGGTGGCTTGCCGGGGTCGCGCTGGAGGTAGCGCACCACCGGCGGCCTTGCCTCCAGGTCGATCTCAGCCGTGTCGCGTTGCTCCTTTCCGCCTGGCTCAAGGTACCGGCGGCTGATCCAGTAGCGTAAGGGGCGCTTGTCTGAGGGGACTCCCTTCAGCGTTTCGGGTGTTCGGGGCCGCTCCCAATCCTGGGCCAGGGGACCGCGATACAGCACCTGCCGCTTGCCCGCGTTATACTCGGATTCGACAAAGCCCACATAGAGCCGCATGCCTTTGGGGTTGAGCGGCCCTGGCTCCGGGGCGGTGAAGATGCGCACGATGTTCCGAAAGGCCCGGTCGCCCATGCGCTCGCACAGGCCGAAGCAGAGGATGTTCCGCGTGGTCTCGTCCAGGGCAGGGGGTGGCTCCTGGGCCAAGGCCGGGGTGGAGGCGCAGAGCAGGAGCATAAACAACGCGAACAGGTATGTTCTCATGCGGTTACTGCCTAAAGAGTGGAGGCTTGCGGATGGTGATGTGAACGTGATTCTGATGGGCTTCGTCCTCCTCCGGGGTTGTGCTCCGACCGATTTTCCCGTCTGCTCTCCTGAAAAAGCCGCCATTGGGACCAAGGTAGGCCTCAACATTTTCATTTCCCTCTGCAGCGGCCTTGATTTCATCCAGGCGTTCACGCATCACCTCGCGCTGTTCTACGGGCACGTTGGGGTTGTTGGCATCGGAAACCTTTTGGCCGTTGATCCGGTTGATATCCGCCGCCTGGCCCTCGCCATGTGGCCCTTTCTCGCCGGAACGGTATCCGCTATTCATGTTGACGTCCTGTGCGCCAGGGGCCTTGTCCAGCACGCTCTGCATCTGCTCACGGGCTTCAGGGTTCAGGGCCTCTGGATCTGGCCCCTGCTTGCCAGGAACATCGTTCTTCGTCGAGACGCCTACCCTGCCGCCCTTGTTCAGTGGCGCTGGCGGGGGCGGGGCCACCGTGCCCTTCTGGGCGGGCGGCGTCACTGTTCCGCGCACTTCATGCGGCAGCGAGACCTTGCCCCGGTATTCCTGGCCGGATGAAGAGCCGCCGCCCGTTTCGCCATAATACCCGTGCCAGCCGTAGGGCTGCGGCTTCCCGCCCGCGCCGGTCTTCGTGCCGCCGCCCGAACCCAGGCTCATACCGGCTGCGGCGTGCTTGCCGTCCTCGCTCACCCTGGTCCACATTCGATTGTCCGTGCTTTCAGTTTCCATATCCGACCTCCGATTGTCTATCAATGGAATATAGCATGGGCTTTTGGCCCAGGACAAAAAGCACCCGTTTTTGGCCGGTAAAAGGACAAAAATAGCGGGTTGACAGGGTTTGGCCCGCACAAGCCGAAGGGGCTGCTTCAGGTTCCTCCTGAAGCAGCCCCTTCGGCGCATGATGGGGGTTCGGGGGCCGCTGCCCCCGACCGCCGGAGGCTATTCTCCCAGCAGCTTGCTGTAGTCCGCAGCCATGCGTTCGGCTGTGAAGCGTTTGCCGCCCTGGTCGCGGGCGTTGCGGCCCAGGCTGCGGGCCAGGGCGGGTTGGGCCAGCAGGTTGGCGGCATGGGCGAGGAGCGCATCGGTGTCGCCGGGGTCGGCCAAGAACCCGGTTTCGCCGTGGCGGACGATCTCTGGCACGCCGCCCACGCGGAAGCTGGCCACGGCAAGCTCGCAGGCTGCGGCTTCGAGCAGCACCAGGGGGTGGTTGTCGGCCAGGGTGGGATAGACCAGGCAGTCTGCCGCGCGCAGGAGCAGGGTCAGTTTGGCGCGGTCCAGGTAGGGCCAGATGGTCAGCCCGCCGGAGCGCGCTGCTTCGTCACCGCCCACGGCGAAGCCGACCGCGCCGGGCACGGCAGCCTCAAGGCGCGCCCAGTGCTCCGGCCAGGCCGGGCCGGACTTGTACGCCGCGCGCGCGCCGCCATGGGCCGCGAACAACGCCACGGGAACCCCGGGCGCGATGCCGAGCGCAGCGCGGGCCTCGGCCTTTTTGGGCAGGGCGGCCAGATCGGGCCAGGGCACGCCATTGGGAACCACGCGCACATTGGCGCCGGGAAGGGCTGCCTTGGCCAAGCTGGCCAGCCAGCGCGACGGGCTGACCAGCACCGGGTCCAGGCGCTGCAACAGCCGCGTGGTGTGGGCCTGGCGCAGGCGGGCCGAGGGGAAGCCGCGCGGGCAGGGGTCGGCGCAGACCGGGAAGTGCGGGCAGGACAGCGGGTAGGCGCAGCCGCCCGTCAGCGGCGTGGCGTCGTGCAGGGTGAGGATGAGCCCGGAGGCGGTGCCCGAGTCCAGCAGGCCTTCGAGCAGGGCGGGCCAGTCCGTGCTGGTGTGCAGGTGGACCACGCCGTGCGGGGGCCGCTCCGCCGCGCGTCGGGCCAGGGCGGCGGGCTGGGTGTGCTGGCCGCCGGACGCAGGGTCGGAGGACGCCGGGTCGGCGGCATGGGGGTCGGCGGCACGGCCGTTTGCTGCTGTGGGACTGGCGGCCTGGGCGGCAGCGCCGGGCCCCAGGTTCTCCGGCCCCAAGTTCTCTGGCCCCAGATTCTCAGGATCGTTCTCCTCCACCTCATAGGAATAGCGCGCGTCCACCCCGGCGGAGCGTTGCGCGGCCAGGAGCAGCCGGGCCACGCGCACGGCCCCGCCCCGGTGCTTCAGCGCCGCGTGGTGCAGGACGGACGGGGAGCTGGTCGTGGTCGTTGGCGTGGGCGTTGGCGTGGACGTTGGCGTGGACGTCGGCATCAGGGCTCCCGGACAGTTTGCAGCAGGTCGTGCTTCACGGCCCAGAGGATGTGGAATTCGGCGCGGTCTGCCGAGAGGCCTGGGCAGAGCTCGCGCAGGCGCAGGCCCACCTCGGCTGCGGTTGCGCCGTTGCGCGCCAGGAACACGGTCTTGCGGATGGCGTCCGGGTCCAGCACCTGGTCCAGCCCGGCGTAGAGCAGCGGGTGCTCCTTGCCCTTGAGCAGGGCCTGGCCCGCGCGCCCGGCGCAGAGCCGCGTTTCGGGCCGCAGGGTGCGCGTGGGGTAGCTGGCGAAGACCTTGGCGTAGGGCAGGTGCAGGGGGTGCGGCACGTGGCGCAGGGTCTCGATGTCCGGCCCGGGCAGGGCGGCCAGCTCGTCCCAGACCTCCAGGTGCCGGGCCACCACCTGCGGCCAGAGGAAGCCTGCGGCCATGCGCTCGCGCCCGGCCGCGCCCATGCGTCGACGCAGCTCCGGGTCGGCCAGAAGCGCGCCCAGGGCCTCGGCCAGGGCCGGGGCGTCCACGGCGGTGCGCTGGGCCAGCAGCAGGTGGTACTGGTTGTCGAACAACAGCGGGGCAAGGAGGTCCACGGCGTCGGTGTCTGCGTCCGGTTTCACCGGGTCCGGTCCTTTTGGGTCAGGGCCGAGGGTGGGAACCAGCAGGCCCGTGACCCCGTGCGCCACCAGGTCGCGGTAGCCGTCGTAGTCCGAGGCGATGACCGGCAGCCCGGCGGCCTGGGCTTCCAGCAGGGTCAGGCCGAAGGTCTCCTGCGGATTGTCGGCGATGGACACGAAAAGGTCGCAGGCAGCCAGGATCTCGGCTTTGCGCCGCTCGCCGGGGCGCAGCTCCAGGCAGGCGGTCAGGCCCACCTTGCCTGCCAGGTTGACCAGGCTCTGCGGAAAGTCGTCGCCCTCGTCGGCCCAGCCCGCCAGCACCAGCGCTGCGGAATCCCGCGCCAGGCCCTCGTCGCACAGGCGGGACAGGGCGCGGATCAGCGGCACCACGTCCATTTTCGACGAATGCGAAATGCGGCCCAGCACCAGGATCAGGGTGCGCGCAACCGGCAGGCCGAGCTTGCGGCGCAGCTCCCGCTTGGCCTCGGGCGTGGGCAGGGGCGCGGCCACGGCCTCCGGGTCCAGGCCGAGCGGGATGCGCCGGATGCTGGGGCCGGGCACGCCAGCCAAGCCGTAGCCCTGGCGCAGGTGGGCGAAAAAGGCCTCCACAGCCTTTTGCCCGGCGCGGGAGGTGGCGATGATGCAGTCCTGCGGGGTGGCCCCGGCCCAGAGGTGGCGCAGAAAGGCCGCCGGAAAGTCCGGGTAGGACAGGGAGTGGATGGGCCCGGTGATGGGGAACAGGCGCGGGGCGTAGGCGTTGCGCAGGCGGGCGATGTGCGTGGGGCTGTTGATGCAGTCGGACTGGTGGAAGCAGGCATAGTGCGTGGTCTTCAGGCGCTCTGGCAGCTCGCGCCGGTCCATGAGGACAAAGCCGCCGCGCGCGGCGATGCCGGGCGCGAGCCCGGCCACGATCTCGGCCACGGAGTCGCGCATGGGCTTGTCGGACAAGAAGAAGTGGTAGTGCTCAAAGGGGTCGGCCGCCAGCAGAAAGCGCAAAAAGCCGGTGTTGGCCACCTTGCGGCCCAGGATGGGGCCGATCTCCAGGAAGGGGTCCAGGGTGCCGAAGACTCCGGGCTTTTTCATGGCTGCACAAAGCCATACTTGGCGAGGTTTGTCAAAGTGCGGGACCCCGCCCGGACCTGGGCCCAGGCCCGACCCGGAACCGACCCGGAACCGGCTCGGACCGGCATTAAACCGGCATTTGACCGGTGCCGAAAGGGCGCGGTGCCCCGCAGGGGCACGGGGGCGAAGGGTATTTTGAAGCCGGAGCGCTTCTTGCAATTCCCCTGGGGACGCATCCACCCCAAGGGAGGCTCGCTACATGCACAGCACAGAACATCCTGAAACAATGTGGGGACTTGGCCTCGACCAAGCCTCCGCCGCCTTCATCGAAACCGCAGCTGGGCCAGGCTATGCCCTGCGGAATTTGCCTACCGACGCCGCAGCCTGGATGCGTGGCAGCGAGGGCCGGACCCAGGCCGCCTGGGTGCCCTGGGACGTTTGGACCAGCCTGCCAAAATCCCGACGCCAGGCCTCCATAAAGGACGACGGCGTGCGCCGCATCCTGCTTTTGGACGAGGAGGCCGAGCTGCTGGAGACCGAACAGGTGCTGGCCGAGGGCTTTGTCACCGCCGTGCGCGCCCCGCTGACCCGCTTCAAGGTGCGCGACGCTCTCTTGCGCCTGCGCGAGATGGAGTCCTTGACTGCGGACCTGCGCCGCAAGACCGAGGAGATCACCCTGGAGCGCGAGCTTCTGGTGCGCAAGAGCAACCACCTGAGTTTTTTGAACCGGGTGCTCTCGCGGGCCACGGCCTCCCTGGACCCGGCCACGATCTTGTCCAAGGCCAGGAGCGACCTGCGCTTTCTGCTGCCGCTGACGGCTCTGGGCGCGGCCTTCTGGACCCGCTCGGACAGTGATCCGGGCATCTCGGCCGAGCTGTACATGCCCTGCCTGCTGTACCCGCCGGAAAGCGAGGAATGGCAGCAGACCCTCATCGAGGGCGCGGAGCAGAAGGCCGGGGCCAAGGTCTCGGAGTACCGCCAAGTCTGCCTGACCCCGGAACGCAACCGCAAGCCCGTGCCCGGCCCCAGCGCCGGCCGGATGGTGCTGCTGCCCCTGTCCGTGGGCGGGGAGAGCTTCGGCTTTCTGGCGCTGATGACCGACAAGGGGCTGCGGCTGGCCAGGGACCAGGTGCAGACCCTGAACGCCTGCGTCAACCACCTGGCGCTGGCCCTGCGCAATGCGTTCCTGTACCGCCAGGTGAAGATCCAGGCCGACCGCGACGGCCTGACCAAAATAGGCAACCGCCGCAGCTTCGAGGAGCGCCTGAGCTCCGAGGTGGCGCGCCATGGCCGCTACGACCAGCCGCTGTCGCTGATCCTGGTGGACCTGGACCATTTCAAGACGGTCAACGACACCCACGGCCACCCGGTGGGCGACGAGGTGCTGCGGGACATGGCCCTGCTGCTGGGCGAGGGCCTGCGCGGCTCGGACTATCCGGCGCGCTATGGCGGGGAGGAGTTTGTTGTCATTTTGCCGCACACCAGCCGCGAGCAGGCGGCGCTTTTGGCCGAGCGCCTGCGCCAGCGCGTGGCCGAGCGCGTGTTCCGCACCGGCGCCAAAGCGGGGCTGCGCATCACGGTGAGCGCTGGCGTGGCCTCCCTGGCTCCTGGCGGCACGCCCCAGGACCTGGTGTTTCTGGCCGACCAGGCGCTGTACGTGGCCAAGAACAGCGGCCGCAACCGCGTGGTGCTGGCCGAGGCGCAGGGTCTGCCTCGACCAGGTGAGGATCTGGCCGCAAACTTGGACGAGCGCCTGGACGAGGGGCTGGACAAGGATCTGGCCGCAGGTCTGGACAAGGGGCAGGCCGCCGGGCGCGTTGATGGTCAGGGAAACGTTCTGGACAGGGCGGCCAGCTGAGGCCAGCTGAGGCCAGCTGAGGCCAACTGAAGCCAACAGAGGCCAGGCCCTACGGCCGCCAGCCCTCGCGGCGCTCGTAGATTTTCCACTCGCCCATCTCGGGCAAGAGCACGAACAGCGCATCCTCCACCAGGGTCTCCTCGACCCTGTGCTCCACCACATGGGCATTCGGCCCGTCATGCGACAGGGCAGCCAGCGCGGCAGTCGACAGGGCCTTCGGCCCGCCATTCGGCCCGCCATTCGACCCGCCATCTGGCGCAGCCTGCGGATTCCCCTCTGTCCGGACCATTGCGGCGTCCTCAATCCGGGACTGCGGGCCTTCAGCTCCTGTGGCCCGTGGTTCTTCCTCAACCTTTGCCCGTGGCCCAAGGGTGAAGCTGTACCGGCCGGTGACGCGGATGCGCGCCAGATCCGGGTCGCTGGTCACCCGGGTGAAGACAAGCCGCGAAACATCCACCTCTGCGGAGCGGAAGCGCTCCAGCAGCCCGCGCTTGCGCTGCATGGCGCACATGGTCATGTAGGCCATGGTCTCGCTGTCCTTGACGCGGCGGGAGAAGACCTCCGGGAAATCCTCGGCCAGGGTCAGCTGGCTGCGGAAGTAGCGCCGCAGCACCGCGAACTGGGCCTGGCCGTCGGGGTCGGTGGGCTCGGCAGAGGAGTCTGGGCTGGCTGGCGGGACAGGGGCGACGGAAAGCCGGGCCAGGATCGCGGCCTGGGCGACCGGGTCCGGGCTGGCGGCGGCGGGTATGGCGGCGGGTATGGCGGCTGCCACGGGCGCTGCCGCCGGGCCGGGGCAGGCGGCGAGCAGCACCAGGACAGCCGCCTGCACGGCGGGGTCGGGGCTGGCTGCGGTGGCGTTTGCCGGGGCAGGGCAGGCGGCCAGCAGGGTCAGGATCGCGGCCTGGGGATCAGGGGCGCTGGCCTTGGCCGCATGGGCCGGGGCAGAGGCGTTGGCGGTACTGGCGTTTGCGGCGCTGGCGTTGGTCTGCTGGCCGGGCGCGAACCAGGGCAGCGCGCCCGAGGCCAGGGCCGTGGCGCACGGGGTCAACAGCGCGCAGGCCAGCATGAACAGCAGGGCCGCCAGGACCCGTGAAGACGGCAGCACGCTTTTGTTCATCCCAGGTCGTCGATGAGGGACTTGAGCTCGCTGTAGTTGAGCGGCTTGCCCATGAAGGCCTTGGGGTTGGTCAGGGCGGCCTGGGCCCTGGTGCCCGGGTCGGTGTAGGCCGTGCAGTAGATGATGGGCAGGGTTGGCGAGGCGTGGCGTATCTGCCGCGCGGCCTCGATGCCGGTCATGTTCCCCTGGAGCATGATGTCCATGAGCACCACGTCGGGCTTTTGGCGCGCGGCATAGTCCACGGCCTGCTGCCCGGTGGCTGCGGTGGCCACCACCTCGCAGCCCATGCGCTGCAGGTTCACCGCAGTGGCCATGGCGATGATGCGTTCGTCCTCGACAACGAGCACGCGGGGCGGATAGGCAAGAGGGGGGCAGGAAAGCATCATAGGAATTCACGACCCTTTTGATGAATAGTTAGTGTTATACATTATGGTCCTGGCCCGGCGATGTCAAGAACCGTTCCTGTCTGAATTGGCGCAGGCTCGGAAGGAGAATCCTTTTGCCAGCGCTTGACGGGTCTGTGAAAATATGTCTAGAAAAATGGTAAAAAATTGCGGCGGGGTGGCTGCTGATTGAAAGATGAAGGCGGACAGTGGCGCAGCGCATGAATCCATTGGCCGGAATATCCCTGCACACGCGGCTGACCTTGCGCTACCTTCTGGCCCTGGGCATCGTCGCCGTGCTCACCCTGGCCAGCTATGCGCTCATGGACAACGCCGTGAGCAGCGAGGTGCTGGGGGCCAGGCTGCTGAACGTGGCCGGGCGGCAGCGCATGCTTTGCCAGCGCGTGGACATCCTGGTCATGCGCGCCGACGACGACGCAGGCGACGAGCGTCTGGCCAGGCTGCGGGAGCTGGATGAGGTGCTGCGCGAGCTGGGGCAGGGGCACGAGATGCTGGCGCATGGCCCGGCGCAGGCCCTGAGCCTGCCCGAGGGCAGCCCGGCCTTGAGCATATTGCGCGGGGACGAGGACGGGACAGAGGCCCTGTACCACGACTTTGTCACCCAGGCCGGGGAGTGGCGCACGGCCATGGCCCAGGGCCGGGACGTGGACAAGAAGGCCGTGGGGCGTTTTCGTCAGAGCGGCGACGCCCTGCTGGAGGGTCTGGACAAGCGCATGGACGCCTTGCAGCGGCTGGGCGAGCGGACCCTGGAAAACCTGCGCGACCTGGTCAAGGTGCTCTTGGGCGCGGCCCTTGCCGGGCTGCTGCTGATCGGCCTGCTGCTGTTCCGGCCCATGGTGGCCGAGGTGGTGCGCGACCGCGAGCACCTGGAGAGCCTGAACCGCAGCCTGGAGACCCAGGCCAGCACGGACAAGCTCACCGGGGCCTACAACCGGCGCACCTGGGACGTGGAGATCAGGCGCGAGTTCTCCAAGGCCAGGCGCCAGGGCGCGCGCCTGTGCCTGGTGATGATGGACCTGGACCTGTTCAAAAACGTGAACGACGGGCACGGGCACCAGCGCGGCGACCATGTGCTGCAGGAATTCGCGGAGCGGATCAGGGCGTCCGTGCGCGAGTCGGACACGCTGTACCGGCTGGGGGGAGAAGAATTTGCCGTGCTGTTGCCCGGCACGGATATTGAATAGGGCAGGCAGGCTGCGGAAAAGCTCCGGCTGGGCGTGGCCGCCGCCGCCCTCAGCGGGCTGGCCATCACCGCCAGCTTTGGCGTGGCCGAGACCGACGGCGACGAGTCGACGGACGAGTTTTACCGCCGGGCCGACCAGGCCCTGTACGTGGCCAAGGCTAATGGCCGCAACCGCGTGGAAAGCGCGGTGAAAAATGTATGACAAAAGCAGGCGGCCTGGGCTTGCCAGCCGCCCCCCTCCGAGGCTAAGGTGCGCTCCCCGGACGGTTTTGGTTGGGGCAGACCAGGATAATTTGAAACACAGCGGGAAGCCATGCGAACGAACAGCAACGTCATTGTCCTGACACTGCTCCTTATGATGATAGGCGCAAGCCCAGTGCATGCCGCCCTCCGCCACACAGGCGAACTGCGCGCCAGGTCGGCCATCGCCATGGACCTGGGCACAGGCAATATCGTCTACGAGCAGAACGCCGATGAGCAGATCCCGCCGGCCTCCCTGACCAAGGTGCTGACCTTGTACCTGACCTTCGAGGCCCTGCAGGAGAAGCGCCTGGCCCTGACCGACACCGTGCTCGTGACGCCCGAGGCCACCCAGGCCGGGGGCTCGCTCATGAACATCCGCCCCGGGGAGCGGGTCATCGTGCGCGAGATCATGAAGGGCATCGCCGTGGCCAGCGGCAACGACGCCTGCGTGGCCCTGGCCCAGCACCTCTGCGGCAGCGAGGACGTGCACCCCTTTGTGGCGGCCATGAACGCCAAAGCCCAGGAGCTGGGCATGACCGGCACGGTGTTTATGAACCCCAACGGCATGCCCGCAGACGGGCAACTGACCACCGCGCGCGACATGCTCAAACTCTCGGCCAGCTACCTGCGCCGCTTCCCGCAGGCCCTGGCCTTCCACTCCATGACCACCTACGTGCACAACAACCTGAACCACCACAACGCCAACCGCCTGCTCTCCTCCTATGACGGGGTGGACGGGCTCAAGACCGGATACATCCGCGCCTCGGGCTACAACAACGTGGTCACGGCCAAGCACGGCGATTCCCGCGTCATCGCCGTGGTGCTGGGCGCGCGCAGCGCCGGCGCCCGCGCCGCAGTCACCCGCCAGTTGCTGGACATCGCGTTCCAGCGGACGGGCCAGGGCCAAAGCATCGCCACCCTGGACGAGCACAAGGGCTCGGGCAAGCTGCCCCTGGCCCTGACCCAGGCCGCCCCGCGCCAGGACCGCGACCTGAGGGACGCGCTGGTGCTGGCCGACGCCAAGGTGGAGCTGAGCCAGCGTGTGGCCGCGTCTCCGGCTGCGTCTCCGGTCACATATTCCGCCGCATCTTCCACCGCGTCTTTCGTCGCGCCCGTCGCGCCCGTCGCGCCCGCCAGCGAGGCCAGGAGCGCCAGCGCTTCCGGCAACGCGGGCAGCTCCGGCAGCAACGGCAACCTTGTCCAGCGCAAGACCGCCCAGGGCGAGTACGCCATCCAGGAGAGCTCGTTCCAGTCGCGCCAGCGGGCCGCGCGCCGCGCCCAGCACCTTGAGAAGAAGGGCCTGCCCGTGAAGGTTGTGGCCACCATGCTCGGAGGCAGGGGCAGGTTCTACCGCGTGCTGGTGGGCCCCTACGCCAACGCCGCAGACGCCCGCAAGACCGAGCGCATGCTGGGCCACGGCCTGGTGACGGAGGAATAGCGCCAGCGCGGGACAACACCCCAGCGAAACGCCCCGGCAAAACCCCCCGGCAGGACACAGGTCTTGTCGGGGGGTTTGCGCTTTCCGGGGAGTCTGTCCGCCTGTCCGCCTGCCCGCCTGTCTGTCTGCGCCCGGCCACCCCAGGCCTCTCGCCTGCGCCCGGCCACCCCAGGCCTCTCGCCTGCGCCCGGCCATTGCGCCCGGCCATTGCGCACGACTGACCGCACCCGCCCGCCTGCGCCTCAGCGCCTCATTCTGACCGCTTCCGCTTTCCCGTCCCAGCATTCCGTCTGCGCCAACCCGCCAGGGCCTGCCCGCCTAGGCTGAAGGGCGCAGACGGCCTGTCGCGGCCCGCCTGGGCCTGGCGGTCTGCGCCCATTCGCCGACGCCCATTCGCCGACGCCTGTCCGCTTTCTCCTGGGCCTCGCCCGGAGCAGCGGCGCAGCAGCCCACGCAGCGGTGCCGGAATCAGCCGAATGACAATTCAATCCCCTGCTCCAAAGCCTGTCAAGGGGGAATTTTTGTCCTTTTACCGGCCAAAAATGGGTAAATTTTGTCCTGCGGCAAAAGCAGGGGTATACTGCGCACCAGCCGGACCGCGCCGGGTCCAAACCTGCAACCCAACGAGCGACCACATGCCCCAACCCCTGTTGGCCCTGCCCTTCCTGCCCGCCCATGCGCAGTCCCTCCGCCTTCGGCCCGGCGCGGCCCAGGCCCTGGAGGGGCTGCCGCCCCTGGCCGAGCTGGCGCGCGGCTACCACGCCGCCGGTCCGGCCTGGACCGTGCTGTGCGGGGACCGGGTCATCGCCTGCGGCGGGGCGGTGCGCTTCTGGCCCGGGGTGGGCGAGTGCTGGTGCTGGGCCGGGCAGGACGTGGACCTGGTCCCCCTGGCCTTTGCCCGGCTGGCCCGGCGCGTGGTCGAGTCCCTGGCGCGGGAGCACGGCTTCCACAGGCTGCAGCTCCACGCGCGCGAGGACGACAGCCGGGCGAACCGCTTCGCCGCGCACCTTGGCTTCACCCTGGAGGGCCGCTGCCCCGGCTTCGGGCCAGCGCAGTCCGGCCAGGCAACCCACAATCTCTACGGGAGGTTCCGCACATGGAAGGAGTGAGCACTGTCATGCCCACGGCCATCAATCTGGGCACAGGCATCTTGAAGGGCGTGCTGAATAGCGCCGTCAGCAGCGGCGGCGGCAGCGAGATCAGCGAGGCCGCCGAGCTGCGCGCCCAGACTGCGGAGGCCCAGGCCAAGCGCCAGGCCGAGGCCGTGCAGCTGAGCGCCCGCGAAAAGGCCGAGGCCCTGCGCGAGGACAACCAGCACCGCCGGGCGCGCGCCCGCGTGGCCGCCGCTGGGTCCGGGCTCACGCTCTCCGGCACCTCGCTCTTGAACCTGGAAAGCCAGGAGCAGCAGCAGGAGGACCAGCTGGGCCAGCTCCTGGGCGATTCCTCGCGCCGCGTGGACGACATCCTGGCCAGCGGGGCCGAGCAGGCCCAGAGCATCCGCCTGTCCGGTCGGCGCAGCCGCACGGATGACAATGGCCTGGGCTCCCTGCTGCGCCTGGGCGGCCAGGTCTTTGGCGGCGGCGGCAAGGTCGGAGGCCTTGGCGGGTATCCCACGACCTTCCCCACCGGTCAAAGTGGTTCTGATGGCTGGGGCGGCGGCTCCGCGTTCGATTACTAAACAGCGGAGGTCCCCATGTCCCTCGTGCCAATGATCCTGACCAACTTCACCTCCGGGGAGCTTTCGCCCCGGCTCTACGGCCGCGTGGACGTGGCCAAATACTTCAACGGCTGCCAGACCCTGGAGAACTTCCTGGTGCACCCGCACGGCGGCATCACCCGGCGCAGCGGCATGCGCTACGTGGGCGACGCGGTGCGCCACGCCACGCCCTCGGTGCTGTTGTCCTTTGAGGACGCCATGGGCAAGGCCTGGGTGCTGGAGTTTGGCGAAAGCCCGGCGGGCCGGGGGGTGCTGCGCTTCTTCTACGACGGCGGCCGCGTGCTCGACGCCGAAAGCCAGGTGCTGGAGCTGGAGACGCCCTACCTTGCGGCGCACTTAAGCGAGCTGCGCGCCGTGCAGGACCGCCAGGAGCTGATCCTGACCCACCCGCTGGTGGCCCCGCAGGTGCTCACCCGCACGGAGACGGGCGGCTTCGCCCTGGCCGAGCTGGAGCTGACGGAAATCCCGGCCACCTGGGGCGAGGCCAACTGGCCGGGTCTGTGCTGCCTGCACGAAGACCGTCTGGTCTTTGCGGCCACCACAAACGAGCCCTTCACCCTGTGGTTTTCGCGCACCTCCGGGCACCGGGACTTCCGGCTGTGCACGCGGGAGGTGCCGCTCTCCGGCTGGGACGACTTCGAGATCGCCGACGGCTCCGGCGACTCACGGGCCGACGGCCGCGCGGGCGACACCTTCCTGCTCTTAAGCGGCGACGCCTTCAGCCAGAGGTCGGCCCTGTGCGGCGATGTCTACGACGAGGCGGGCGACGCCACCCCGCAGTACTACCGCTACACCGGCCAGCGCATCATCACGGCGTCAAGCGGCTCCCTGCGGGCCACCTTCCGCGACGCGCCGGGCACCACGGCGGAGATCGAGAGCGTGCGCACGGCGGATGGAGCGCTCAACGCCGACTATTGGGAGGAGTTCGCCGTGGGCGAGCGCATCGAGGCCGATCCCGGCGACGACCCCTTGGACGACGACGGCCTGGAGATCACCCTCTCGGCCCAGCAGGGCGGGCGCATCTGCTTCCTGGCCCCGCGCGACAAGCTCTGGATCGGCACCAGCAGCGGCGAGTGGACCGTGTCCGGCGGCTCGCTGGGCGCGCCGGTGACCCCCGGCGGGGTCAAGGCCGACCGCCAGGGCACCAGCGGCGCGGCCCAGGCCTGCGTCTGCGCGGCGGGCCACGCCACGCTGTTTGTGCAGCGCTCCGGGCGCAAGGTGCGCGAGATGGCCTACCGCTTCGAGTCCGACGCCTACACCTCGCGCGACCTGACCCTGCTCTCGGCCCACGTGGCCGCGCCGGGGTTGACGCAGCTGGCCTTCGCCCAGGAGCCGGACCCGATCCTCTTTTGCGTACGGGCCGACGGCGTGCTGGTGGCCATGACCTACCTGCCGGACCAGGATGTCTGCGCCTTTTCGCGCATCATCACCGACGGCGCAGTGGAGGCCGCGTGCGTGGTCTCAAACGACGCCCAGGGCCGCGACGAACTCTGGCTGGTGGTGCGCCGCAGCGTGCCAGACCCGGCGAATCCAGGGGGCGAGCCCCTGGTCCGCCGCTTCATCGAGACGCTGGAGCCCGCCTTTTCCGAGGATGCGGTGAGCGCCAGCGAGGCCTTTTTCCTCGACGCGGGACTGAGCTACGCGGGCGCGGCGGTGAGCGAACTGACCGGGCTGGCCCACCTGGCGGGACGCCGGGTGCAGGTTTTGGCCGACGGCGCAGTGCTGCCCGAGACCACCGTGTCGGCCGAGGGGGCCATCAGCCTGCCGCGCCCGGCCAACCAGGTGCACGCGGGCCTGGCCTACACCTCGGTGCTCAAACCCATGCGCCTGGAGTTCTCCGGGGCGCGCGGCAGTTCGCAGACGCGCACCAAGCGCATCATCGAGGTCTCGGTGCGGCTGCACCGCAGCCTGGGCGGCAAGGTCGGGCCGGGCATCGGGAACCTTGAGCCGCTGCTCTACCGCACCAGCGCCGACGCCATGGACGGGCCGCCCGCGCTGTTCAGCGGCGACAAGTCCGTGCGCTTTCCCCAGGGCTGGGGCACGGACGGCGTGCTCACCGTGGTCCAGGACCAGCCCCTGCCCATGACCGTGCTGCTTGTGGCGCCCACCCTGGCCATCAACGAATAGCCCACCAACCCAGAAGGAGCCCCCAGATGACCCTGTCCACCCAGACCTCCAAGACCTCCTACACCGGCAACGGAGCCACCACCGTGTTCCCCGTGCCCTTTCCCTTCATGCGCGAGGACGACATCAAGGTTCTGCTGCGCCAGGACGGCGCGGAAACCCCGCTGCTGTCCGGCACGCACTACGGCCTCTCCGGCGCGGGCAGCCCGGCGGGCGGCAGCCTAGCCCTGGCCGAACCCCCGGCCACGGGCCAGACCCTGGTGCTCTACCGCGACCCGGCCATCGTGCAGGAGGTGGACTATGTGGAGAATGCGGCCTTCCCGGCGGAGACCCACGAGGCCGCCCTCGATCTTCTGACCATGATCTGCCAGGCCCTGGACGAAAGGCTGGGCCGCGCCGTGGTCTATCCCGTGAGCACCCCGCAGATGGACATCCGCGACAGCACGGCCTTTCTCGGCGCCTGCGAAAGCGCCCGCGCCACGGCCCTGGCCGCCGGGACCCAGGCCGGGGAGGCCGCCAGCCAGGCCCAGGCTCAGGCCGCCTTGGCCCAGGGCCACGTCGCGCAAGCCCAGGGCTATGCCGTGCAGGCCCAGGGCGCTGTGAACGGCCTGCGCGTGAGCGCAGCCGACACCACGCCGGGCCAGCTTTCGGCCAAGCTGGCCGCAGGCGACGGTCTGGCCGAGACCCTGCTCTCCCCCGGCGCGGACGAGGCCTTGCGGCTGTCCATCGCCCTGGGCCAGGACCCCGGCCTTGAGCTGGCCGCCGGGCTCTTGCGCGCGCGCGTGGCCACGGGCGGCGGCCTTGCCCGCACAACCTCGGGCCTGGCGGCGGACCTGGGCTCCGGCCCGGACCAGCTCTCCACCAATGCGACCCTGCGACCGGCCATGGTGGCCGGCCGCGTCTTCAACCACGCACTCCTGGGAGGCATGTAGACCATGGCAGCGAACACCAACCCCATCTTCATCGGCACCATCACGGGCAAGATCACGGAACTGTCCGACACCACCGAATCCGTCGTCTTCGCGGGCGATGTGGCGGAGAGCACCCGCGCGGACGTGCTGGCCGTGTCCACCGACGACACGGCGGACAAGGACCTGATCCTGTTGTTCCACGACGGCACGGCCAGCAAGAAGGCCGCCACGGTCAAGATTCCGCTCACCAGCGGCATGACCAACGCCCTCGCCCCGGTGAACATCATGGCCCACGCCATGCTGGCCAGCCACGTGCAGACCGACGCCAGCGGCAACAAGTTCCTGAACCTGCCTCCGGGCTGGTCCATCCGCGCCCAGGCCGCAGCCGCGCCCACCAGCGGCAAGAAGATGTGGGTCTTTGCGCGCGGCGGGAAGTACTAGCCATGCGCCTGGCCTCGCACGCGGGCGCGGGCCTGCGCAGCATGGCGTCCCACGGCGGCGGCGGGGGCTGGCCCGGCGGGGCCGGGGGCCTGCCTCCCGGCCCCCTGGGCGGCGCGCAGTCGCTCTTCGGCGACGGCTCATACTCCGGCAACATCATCCAGGGCGGCAGCGTGCTCCAGCCGGTGAACGGGGTGCTCACCATCACCGCAGCGGCCATGGTTGCGCCCGATGCCGACACCGGGGCCAGCGTGGTCCTGTGCGACACCCTTATCATCGATGGCGGCTGGCTCAAGCCCTCCACCAACAGCAAGGGCCTCATCGTCTTCGCCAAGACCAAGGTGCAACTGCTGAACGGCGGAACGTGCCACATCAACTATTTGGGCAAGGCTGGAAACTTCGGCAACCTCACGGCCTACGATCTCACCCCCAATGCCTTTCGTGGGAAGCTCAAGAAGTCTGCCCTGGAGGCCTACGTTGTCCAGGGCGAGGGCGCGGCTGGAGCAACGTGCACATACACCGACCCCCTTGCCGGTGCCACGGGCGCAGCGGCCACAGCCATGCAAAGCGGCGGCGGCGGCACGGGCGGCGGTGGAAACGGCGGCGGCTGGGGAAAGCCCGGCTTCGGAGGCAAGGGCGGTCCCTGCTGCGGCGGCGCTGGCGGCGGCGGCGGCTCCCAGGTGCCCCTGTCCGCCATAGCGGATGCGGGCGCTGCGTACGGCGGCCCCGGCGGCAATGCCGGGCCGGGAAACACGCCCTACTCCTCCGGCGGCGGCGCGGGCGACACCCCTGGACTGAACGGAACGGGTGGGGCCGGGAGTCCCGGCGCTGGCGGCGGCGTGTTGATGCTGTTCTCCCCCGCAGTATCCGTCGGTTCCGGCTGCTCCATTTCGTCCGCCGGGGCCACGGGGGGCTCGCCGAACGGAGCGACCTCCGGTTGTGGCGGCGGCGGCGCTGGCGGCGGCGTGGTCGTCATTGCGACAAGCGCCGGGGGCTACGCCAATCTTGGAACCGTGGCCGCCCCTGGTGGCGCTGGCGGGCCGTACACCACTGGCGGCAATACGCACGGCGGCGCTGGCGGGGCCGGTTCGGTCAACATCTTCACCATCAGTTAAAGGAGACACCCATGATTCTCGTGCATCATCCTGAAGTTGAACTCTCCCGCGCCCTGCTGGCCGCGCTGCCGCAGGGCTGCGCCGTGGTGGACTGGACCGACGAGGCCCAGCGTACGGCTTACATGGCCACGCCCGGGCTGACGCCCTCGGCCTTCCCTTCGGTGGTTGTCGACGTGCCTGCGTATGCCGAAGACCGCCCGATGATCGGCGCGGACGGCGAATTCCTGGGCATGGCTGCGGTGACGGCGCCCGCGCACCCGGAAGCCCTGCGCCTGCCCGCCAGCTGGGAGGCTGTGGATTCGTTCCAGGCCTGTGTGGACGACCGCGCGCGGTTGCGGCCCGCCGGGTAGGGAGGCGGCCATGCAACAGCCCTGCGCCTTCCACGACCAGTTCATGGAGCAGATCCGCGACGCGCTGCTGGGCCTCAAGGACCAGATGCGCGTGGGCATCGAGGCCGTGGCCGAACAGTCCCGCGCCAACGGCGAGACGCTGTTGCGCATCGCCGAGTCCCAGGTGGCCCGGCGCGAGCTGTGCGCCCGCCAGGCCGAGCGCCTGTCCGCCCTGGAGCGCGGGGCGGACCAGCACCGCGAGGCCCATGTGCAGTCGCGGGAGGAGCACCTGAACGAGCGCGCGGACCTGTGGAGCGCGGTGAACCGCCTGCGTTTCCATGTTTACGTGGGCCTGGGCGCGGGGCTGGTGCTGCAGCTCGTGGGGCCGTCCGTGCTGCGGATGGTGCTGAAATAGCCCAGCCGGGCAACGCCGAACGCCAGCCCTGCATGACCGGACCAATACATCAGCCCTGAAACATCAGCCCCGGCACACAAGGAGGATACCATGCTGCTTGAACTCATCCCCGTCATCGGCGCGGCGGCCCAGAAGCTGCTCGACCTGATCCCGGACCCCGGCGCCAGGGCCAAGGCCGCAGAGGACTACCAGCGCGCGCTGCTCGACATCGCGGCCAAGGCCGAGGCCGACCAGCGCGACATCAACAAGGCCGAGGCCGCCAGCCCGTCGCTGTTTGTGGCTGGGTGGCGGCCGGCCATCGGCTGGGTCTGCGCGGCGGCCTTGTGCTTCCAGTATCTGGTGCGGCCCCTGTGGGCCTGGGCCTCCGGCGTGTGGTGGCCCGGCGCGCCGCTGCACCCGGCGCTGGACGACATGCTCTGGCAGCTGATGTTCGGCATGCTCGGCATGGGCGGCCTGCGGACCATCGAGAAGCTGGGTGGCGAGAAGGTCAAGGGCGCGGGCCGATGAACGCGCGCCGCCTGGCCCAGGACCTGCTGCGCGACGAGGGCCTGCGGCTCAAGCCCTACCGCTGCACCGCCGGGAAGCTGACCATCGGCGTGGGCCGCAACCTGGACGACCGGGGCCTGACCGAGGCCGAGGCCCTGCTTTTGCTGGACAACGACATCCAGGACTGCTGGGCCCGGCTGGAGGCCGGACTGCCGTGGGTTACAACCGCGCCCGAGGCCGTGCAGGAGGTGCTGGCGAACATGTGCTTCAACCTGGGCCTGGCCGGGGTGCTGGCCTTCCGGCAGACCCTGGAGCACTTGCGGGCCGGGCGCTACGCCGAGGCGGCAGCGGAGATGCTGCGCTCCAAATGGGCGCAGCAGGTTGGCCCACGGGCAGAGCGGCTGGCGGCGCGGCTGCGGGAGCTGTAGCCGCCTGACCAAAGCCTTGGCCAAGCCCGGCGCCGGAGCGCGGCGGAGCAAACACATCAACCCGGGCGCACCGAACAGACAGGCGCACGGCACGATCCACAACGCCAGACGGCCCGGCCAGGAATACACCTGACCGGGCCGTCGCCGTTCGGGGCTGTGCGGGGTTAGGAGGCGCGGGTGGCCGTGGTCTGTTCGCCGGGGTACAGGGACTCAAAGCCCTGCTGCACCTGGCGCACAAAGTCCGGGTCGCGGCGCGCCGGGTCGAAGTAGCGCGGATCGCGCATCATCTCGCGCAGGCGCTGCGGGGTCAGGCTGGCTGCGGGCCCGGGGTTCCTGCCGCGCAGCGAGCTCTCGCTCACCAGCGGGGCCATGCGCGCAAAGGCCTGGAGCACGCAGGCGTCGTCGGCCGCGCCGCTCTGCTCCAGGGCCTGCATGAGCTTCTGCCCGCCCAGGGCCAGCACGGCCTTGCGCGCGGACTCCAGCACGGCCAGGGCATCGCCGCCATGGGCCTGGCGCAGGCCGGACAGCTCGCGCTCGCGGCGCTGCGTGCGCTCTGTGGCCACCCGCTGCGCATGGGCGCGCATGCCCTCGACGTTGAGCGGCAGGAACCAGGAGTACAGGCCACCGGCCTGGGCGTCGGTCAGGCCCAGTTCATGGGCTTTTGACAAAAACGCGCTGCGCAGGGTCTCGTCCACGCGGAAGTCCTCGGGCAGGGGCACGTCGGGCAGTTGGTAGGCGTCCGGCAATTCCGGGCGGCCATCCATGCTCCCGTCCATGGACGCAGCCTGGGACAATCCCTGGGACAAGAGCGAGCCCTCGGGCTCGGTCTTGCGCCCCAGCAGGCGCTGGGCGTGCACCAGGGCCTTCAGGGCCTCCCCGGGCGAGGCGTACTTGGCCAGGGCCGGGTGCTGGCGCAGGGGAATCTGGGTCTCGCGGCCGGTCTCGTCGCGGCCGGGGGCGGTGATCTCTGCAGGCAGGGCCGCGCGCCAGTCGCCAGGGGGCGGGGTCTGGGCCGGGGAACGTTTCTGGGCCGGAGTGGGGGCATCAGACATGATGGTCTCCTTGAGCAAGGGTTGTGTGCAGGCCCGGACGCGGCCCCATGCCGGGCCGGGCGCTGGGACAGTATACCCCATGTTTTGCGGCTGGACAAAAATTACCCACATTTGGCCGGTAAAAGGACAAAAATACCCCCTTGACAGGGTTATTCCGTCAGGATGAGCTCCGCCGCCTGGAGCACCCGCTGGCCGGTGAAGCCGAACAGGCGCGTGAACTTGGGCCAGCGCTGGTCGGCCTCTGGCCCCGGCTCCACGCGCAGGCCCACAATGCGCGATTTTCCAAGGTCCCTGGCCATGCGCTTGAGCTCCTCCATGTCGGCGCGCAGGGCGCGCACCGTGGCCGGGCCAAAGCGCAGCACGACCAGGTGCAGCTCCAGGGCGTCCGGGTGTTCGGCCAGGGCTGCTGCGGCGTAGGGTCCGGCCGCGTCAAAGAGGGAAAAATGCCGCAGTCGCGAGGGATCTGGCAGGCAAGAAAGGAAAGGATGCGCTACAGCTTCAGCGGCGATGGTCATAAATGTGCTCCTTTATCCTGATTTTTTGGCAGGTTGCAGTTGCGGCTGCGCTATTATGGAATGTACCGGGTTGCCAATGAATGCCTGACTTTTTTGTTGCCAACCATGGGCAACGGGTATAATGACTGCGCGTGAGGGTACGGACCCGCCTGCGTTCGCGGCACAACCGCGTGCGTGTGTCGAAGCCGAAACCTCCTCTCCGGCTCCCACGGATCGCCAGCCTTGGGGCAAACGGCCGTGGGATTGGGTCCCAGGTGGGACTTTCGCCGGAGGTGCATGAATTTCGTGTCTGTGTTTTATCACCACCACTTTAGAGAGGAAGGTTCCCATGAAGAAGCTGTTCGCCGTCATGATCGTTGCGTCCCTGGCCCTTGGTGTCTCCGCTTGCGGTGAGAAGAAAGCCGAAGAGAAGAAGGCTGAGCCCGCTGCTGCCGCTCCTGCCCCGGCTCCTGCCGCCGCTCCTGCTGATGCCAAGCCCGCTGACGTGAAGCCCGCTGACGCCGCTGCCGCCCCGGCTCCCGCCGCTGAAGCCGCCAAGCCGGCCGAAGCCAAGAAGCCCTAAGGCTCAAGGCATCTGACCATCTGGGGGGGACTTTCGGGTCCCCCCTCTTTTTTTGTCCTGCGCCCGGCAGGGGCCGTCCGTCTGGTTCTGGGCGGGCCGCGTCTTTGCTGCCATGTTCCACCTAGGTTGAATCCTCCGACTGAATCCTCTGGCCTGAACCCTCTGGCTTGAATCCTCCGGCGTCCACCATCTGCGCAGGCGCACAGCGCCGCAGCTTCCCGCAGGCTCCGGGTCAGCCTTTCGCAGCGCCGCCCGCGTCGCCCGTCCAGATCAGGGCGCATCCGGGCTGGGCAGGGTCGCCTGGCGGCTCGGCGTTGCCCCGTCGATCATCTGCCGGATGTGCAGCGCCAGGCTGCGGCGGCCCTCGTTGAAGGCCGCGCGCTGCGGGTCCGGGTGGAAGCTCGTCTGCCGCAGGAAGCCCTGCCGGGAGAGGTCGGCCAGGACAAGCCGCCCGGCCTCCCCTGCAAAAGCCCGGACATAGGCCAGGTGCAAGTCTGTCTGTTCACGCATGTGATCCTCCTGTTTGCGCAAGCATACACCCGCAAATCGGCCTGGACAAAAATCACCCGTTTTTGGCCGGAAAAAAGACAAAAATTACCGGTTGACAGGTTTTGGAGCGGATGAAAAACAGGCCCCGGCCTTGACTTTTTGACGCCGCCTGCTGATTGTGAAAACAGTCACGTTCTGCCTGGGGTGCGCCCAGGCCGGACCACAGGGGGATCATGGACGCCACCAGCTCCTATTGCGGCCAGACGCCGGAAAGTTTTGCGGCGCTGCGGCCCTCGCCGGCGTTCTTCGACAAGAAGGACTACGACCTGTTGCGCATCGTCTGCGACGTGGTCAACCGCGAGGACGCGCCCGCGCACAAGAAGCTGCTGGCTCCGTACATGCATCCCCACGGCATCAAGGAGATGGCCGCCACGCGCGGCCTGCGCATCGCCTACGCGGTGGTGCATCTTTTGGGCTCGCTGGAGACCGGCAAGGCCGACGACCGGCTCTCGGCCCTGCGCGGCCTGCACGCGGAGGTTTTGTCCACGGCCAAGGGCGGCCTGCGCTACAACACCGCCCGCGTGCTGGTGCAGCTCATGAAGGAGATGGTGCGCGCCAGCGGCGATCCCCTGGCCCAGCTGACCCTGGCCCACGACTTCCGCGAGGCCACCTCGGGCAAGCCCAGGGTCGTCCGCCGCCACCTGGAGCGCTTCCACCTGCTGGAGATGCCGGAAGACTTAAGCCAGATCACCTTCGACGACCACGTGCACGACGCCAACACCAAAGGCCGCAAGTCCTCCACGCATCTGGTCATGGACGCCTGGATCAAGGGCATCCGGCGGCTCACGGTGATCTACTACAACCACGTGCTGCCCGAGGTGGCGACCGAGCTGCTGGAGGCAGCGCGCGTCATGAACGTGCAGGTGCGCATCGGCATCGAGTTCACGCCGCGTTTTCGGGGCCGCTACCTGAAGATGATCTGGACACCGGAGGGTTTTGCCAGCCCGTCGGAGTTTTTGGACTTTTTGGACCAGCCAGAGGTGCTGCGCTTTTTCGAGGAATCGCGCCTGGTCTCGCTCCACCACCAGCGCTACGTGCAGGAGGCCTTTGGCCAGTTCAACGCCATGCACCGGCAGGCGCTGCTGCGCGAGCTGGGCCTGGAGCTGCCCCCCCTGCCCGAGGCCGAGTTCCGGCGCTTTGTGGGCGCTGGCCAGGCCTCGCTGGAGCACCTGGGCAAGTTCATCCACGACCGGCTGCTGCCGCTGATGCAGAAGCAGGCCGACTATTTGCGCCACGAGTTCGCCACGGCCACCGCGCCCGAGCGCGAGGAGATCCGCCAGCACTTGAAGCGCTTGCGCGACCTGGACACCGACGAGATCATCGAGCGTTTCCTCAAGCCCGCCAAGAACCCCACCCTGGCCGACCCGGGCCTGCCCACGGACGGGCCCGACGTGCCGCAGCTGCTGAAGCTGGGCCCGCAGCAGCTGGCCGCGCGGCTGCTGGGCATCCATGCCCTGGGGCGCATCACGCTGAGCCTGGGGGCGCTCACCGTGGAGGACGTGCTGGAGATCCTCTACGACTGCCAGGGCATGGTCACGCACCTGGAGATCGTGAACATGAAGGACCGCGCCCTGGGGCGCGAGCTCGACCACCGGCGCATCAACGACCTGCAGCGCGCGCTGAACACCGCCAACGTCATCAAGCTCAAAAAGCTCATCCGCGACATCATCCAGAGCGTGGGCTCGCGCACCCGGCGCGAGAAGCTGCAGGAAATCCTCTTCGACATCTCGTCCCTGCGCTCCTATTACCTCAAGACCCCGCTGGCCTCGTGCATCGGGTCCGACTCCACGGGCCAGTCCAGCCGCCTGTACGGCATGGGCATGGTCGTGGTCGACACCCTGCCCAAACGCGCGCGCCGCGCCCTGGCGGCCATGCCCGGAGCCGAGCAGAAGCGCCTGGACGTCAGCGTCAGCGCGCGCAGGCGCGTCACCTATCTGCCCGAGGACGAGCGCGAGCCGCGCTTTGACCTGCTGCACGGCCTGGCTGCGGTGTTTCCGCCCCTGCGCGTGTTGTTGCGCAACCGCTGCGAGGAGTGGCTGGCCGAAAACTACCGCCTGACGCCGGGCAGCCCCGGCAACGTCTCGCTCATGGGCGGTGTGCAGCGCGAGCACGGGCACGACGCCTTCACCGAGGAGCGCGAGCCGGAGCCGGAGACCTCGCAACGGCTGCCGCACCTGCGCTACCTCAACTCGCACCTCAAGAACTCGCTCAAGATCCTGGCCGGGTTCATCCCGGCGGCGCTGACCTTTGCCCTGACCAAGGACTGGTGGGTGCTGGCCTGGTTCGGGGCGTTCATCTGGTTCAGCATCACCGGCGTGCGCAACGTCATCCAGATGGTGCTGGGCTCAGGCGGGTTCAGGCGTTCGTCGCTTTTGCAGTGGAGCGGGCTGGTCAGCTGGGGGCGGCTGGCGGATTCGCTGTTGTACACGGGCTTTTCCGTGCCGCTCTTGGACTACCTGGTCAAGACCGAGCTCTTGAACAAGGCCCTGGGCGTCACCCTGGCCACCAGCCCGCTGGTGCTGTACACGGTGATGGCCGTGGCCAACGGCCTGTACATCTTCAGCCACAACGTGCTGCGCGGCCTGCCCATGGCTGCGGCCGTGGCCAACCTGTTCCGCTCGGTGCTCTCCATCCCGCTGGCCCTGGTCTACAGCCACTCCATCGTCTTTGTTGTGGCGGCCACGGGCCACCCGCAGGCCGTGGACGCCGTGGCGCCCTGGGCGGCGGTGATCTCCAAGCTGGCCAGCGACTGCGTGGCCGGGCTCATCGAGGGTCTGGCCGACCGCGACCTGTTCATCCGCATGCGCGTCTGGGACTACCGGGGCAAGCTGAACCAGTTGTTCGACACCTTCCAGCAGCTGGAGCTGCTCTTCCCCCAGGAGGACGCCCTGGCCCTGCTCGAATCGCCCAAGCAGTTCATGCTGACCATGAGCTACGAGCACAAGGGGCTGGAGAGCATCATCATCGTCAACGCGCTGGACTTGTTGTATTTCTGGATGTACCAGCCGCGCGCCCGCAGGGTCTTGGCCGGGTATCTGCGCGACATGGGGCCGGAGGAGCGCCGGGTGTTCCTGCTCTCGCAATACGTGCTCCTGCGCGAGCGGGAGATCAGCCAGGTCTTTCTGGACGGGCTGGTGGGCAAGAACTTCGCCCGGGCCTTGTCCTTCTACCTGGACCGCCACCACGAGTACCTGGAGGACATCCAGGAACTGGCGGGGAAGCTGGCCACGGCGGAGAAGTAGGGGAGCGGGAAGGGGAAGAGGAGCAGGGCCGAAGCAGGGGCGGGGCTCAGGTCGCTTTCTTCTTGATGTCGTAGATTGAGGCGACCTCGTTGGTGTTCGTACGCAGATCGACCGGAGTGCGGATGCGCGTCTGATTGGCGTTCGGCGCACCTGCTCGGCAGGTTCGCGCGGCCACCCGCAGGCCAGTGCGCCACACGAACCCCCAGCCCTTGCCCCCTTTCCCCCCTCCGCGTACAACCACCCCATGCCCCAGCCGCCCAAACAACCACCCAAGCCCTATGCCCCGGCCCCTGGCGAAATCGCGTCCGAGGCCCGGCGCGCAGGCTTTGACCTGACCAAGCCCCAGGCCGAGCAGCTCTCGCGCTACCTCACGCTGCTGCTCAAGTGGAGCCGCGTCATGAACCTGGTGGGCCGCGCCACCTGGCCCGAGGTCTTCCGCGACCTCACAGCCGACAGCCTGCACCTGGCGCGGTTCCTGGCGGGCTTAAGCCTGCCGGACAGGCCGCTGACCCTCGACCTGGGCGCGGGCGCGGGCCTGCCGGGCATTCCCTTGCGGGTGCTGTGGGAGGCGGGCGACTATCTGCTGGTGGAGCTGCGCGAGAAGCGCGCAGTGTTCCTGCGCCAGGTCGTGGGCGAGTTGCAACAGACCGGGGGCCTGCCGGGCGTGCGCGTGTTCCATGGCCGGGCCGAGGCCGTGGCACCGGAGCTGGAGCGCCTGCGGCTCAGGCCGCGCGCAGACCTCATCGTCAGCCGGGCCTTCATGCCCTGGCCCAAACTTTTGCCCCTGGCGGCGCAGCTGCTTGTGCCCACGACATCACAGGACGCGGGGCAGGGCTGCGGCAGGCTGGTGGTGCTGTCCAACGAGCCGCCGCCCTCTGCTGCGGAGCTGGCCAAATGCGGCGGCGAAACGGGTGTCGAAACGGGCGGCGGAATGGACGCCGGAATGGACGCCGGAATGGACGCCGGAATGGACGCCGGAATGGACGCCGCGACGGGCGCGGGCTTTGTGCTGGAGGCCAGCCAAGCCTACCCGGCCAGCGGCAAGACGCGCTACTTCTGGTCCCTGATTCCGGCCATGGCCTGAAGCAGCCCGCCCTTGAAGATGAGCTTGGTGGCCAGCTCGTCGGCCTGGTCCGCTAGGTCCATCAACTTCTCCAGGTATCCCAGGATCATCTGACGGCGCGCCTCGTCGCCGTGCTCAAAGTCGAACTCCAGGTCGCCGGAGGCGAAGTAGTCGGCGAGTGTGTCCAGAAGGGCTTGGTTGAGCATCTGCGGGTCTCCCGTTCATTGGCGGTCTGACGTGGTCCGACGCGGGTTGGCAGGGCCGGGCGTCCTGGTGGTTCTTGCCGCGTGCGCCGATTTTCGTCAATGGCGTGGGGCTTAGCCAGGGGCAGCGGACCACGCCGTTGCTCTGGGTTTCGCCAATCCGCGCAGTCATGCAAACGTTCAGTCCGTCAGCCGCAATGTCCGTCAGCCGCGAGATTCGGCCTCGGCGAATGCAGGCCGCTGCGGCCCGCCTCAGTCGCATTCGGCCTCAATCTCGTTCGCCCACAGTCGCGTTTGC
Organism: uncultured delta proteobacterium; assembly: GCA_903843965.1. Lineage (GTDB taxonomy): Bacteria > Desulfobacterota > Desulfovibrionia > Desulfovibrionales > Desulfovibrionaceae > Humidesulfovibrio. Next base: position 11,128 of record CAIMRY010000013.1, on the reverse strand, counting down.
CCTCAGTCGTGGTGGTACGGCAGGCCCTTGTTGATGCTGGCCGCGCGGTACAGCTGCTCCAGCAGCACCACACGGGCCAGCTCGTGGGGCAGGGTGATGCGCCCCAGCGAAAACAGCGCTCCGCCGGACCGCGCGCGTTCGCGCACCTCGTCGGACAGGCCATAGGCCCCGCCCACCAGGAAGCAGGGGGTGCGCGCCGCGTCTTCCCACGCTTTAAGCTTAGTCGCCAGTTCGCGGCTGGACCAGTTCTCGCCGCGCTCGTCCAGGGCGATGACCACCGCGCCCGGCAGGTGCCGGGGCTCCAGGCGGGAGAGCATGTCGCGCCCCTCGCGCAGGCATTTGTCCGCCGCCGTGCAGGCTGCGGGCGCGTCCTTGACCAGCGCCACCTCGCTGCGGGCCAGGCGCGAGAGCTTCAGCGCGTAGAGGTCGGACGCCTGGCGCAAGCTGGGCTCGCGGCATTTGCCGACGAACAGGCAAAAAACCTGCGGGGCCATGGCGCTACACCCGTTCCAGGCTGGCGCGCAGCTGGCCGTCGGTCAGGCTCAGGCGCACGTAGCCGCCCTCGGCCAGCAGGCCGGGGTTGAGCACGTGGCTGTGGCCCAGGCGCTCCTGGCCCTGGGCCTCGTGGATGTGCCCGCAGATGACCACCTCGGGCTGGACATTCTCGATGAAGGCCCGCACGCCCGCGCTGCCCACGTGGGCCCCGCCGGAGGTGCGGTCCAGCGCGGTGTTCAGCGGCGGGGTGTGGATGACGGCCACCAGCCGGGTCTTGCCCTGGGGCCAGGCGCTGGCCGCCAGGTCCAGGGCCAGCCGGTGGGTCTCGGCTATCCAGCGCGTCAGCTCGGCCTCGGCGATTTCAGACGGGGTGCCAAACGGGGTGGGGGTGGACCAGCCCACGCCCATGAGCACCAGCCCCGGGGCGAGCAGGCGCGCCTGGCGGTGGATGTTGATCCCGCGCCGGGTCAAAAGTTCGCCCACCTCGGCGTGGTCCATGTTGCCCATCTGGGCCAGCAGGTTCTTGTTGGCGCTTTTGGCCTGCTCCAGCACGCGTTTGGCCTTGTCCGCGCGGCCCCGGTTGGTCAGGTCGCCGGTGAGGATCAGTCCCTCGGCCTGGCGCACGCCGGGGATGGAGTTCAGCATGCCGATGCTCTCGTGCACATCGCCCACGGCGATCCAGTACATGGTTTTCTCCTGGCGCGGCTCGCCGCGTGGCGAGGCTGTGATTCCATCGGGCCGGCTGGAGTGCGGCCCTCGCGCTGCATTCCCCGCCGTTTCGGGCGGGGATTTTTCGCTTCCAATACGGCCATTCATAGCATACACAAAGACCGGGCGCAAAGGCAATGGGGGCGCTTGATTTTTCAGGTTCAGGGGGAGCGATGAACGAGGCCAGCCAGGAAAAAGACAGCATTCGCAAGATGATGGTGGAGCGGCGCAAGGCGCTCTCCCCGGACGAGGTGAAGCGGGCCAGCATGGCCGTGACCGAGCGCGTGCGCGCCCTCTCCGAATGGAGGAACGCGTACAGCGTGCTTTTGTATTGGCCCATCAAGAACGAGATCGACACGCGCGCGCTTTTGGCCGAGCTCTGGGAGCGCGGGGCCATGGCCCTGTTGCCGCGCTGCCGCCCGGAACAGCCCGGCTTCATGGACATCTGCGCCTGCACCAGCGAGGATGACCTCATCGAGGGCTCCTTCAACATCATGGAGCCCGCGCCCTGCTGCCTGACGCGCGAGGACTCCGGCGAGCCCTTTGTGCCGGACCTGGTGCTGGTGCCCGCCGTGGCCTTTGACGCGCGGGGCTACCGCCTGGGCTTTGGCGGCGGCTACTACGACCGGCTCATGGCCCGGCCCGAGATGGACGACACCGTGACGCTCGGCCTGTGCTACGAGTTCCAGCGCATCGAGTCCTTTCCCATGAACGCCTGGGACGCGCCGGTCCAGGGCGTGTGCACCGAGCATGAACTGAAATGGTTCCGGTAGGGGTTCTCCCCTTCCGGTTCCCCGGCCCGGCCCTCGGCTCAAACCCTGGCGGTAATTCCGGGCTCGCGGGCGTCTGCTGCGCCTTCACCACGCGCCGTGGCGGGGCCAGCCTGCCGCCCTTTGACGGGGCCAACCTGTCTTTTGATGAGGGGGATGAGCCCGCAGCTGTGACCGCCAACCGCCGCAACCTGGCCGCAGGGCTGGGGCTCTCGGCCTGGTGCGAGCTGCGCCAGGTCCACGGCGACGTTCTGCACATCGAGCCCGCGCCGACTGAGCTTGACCGAGCCGCCAGCCTGGAGGGCGATGCCCTGGCCACCAGCACCCCGGGCCTGGCCCTGGTCATCAAGACCGCAGACTGCCAGCCGGTTCTGCTGGCGCACCAATCCGGCCGCTTTGTGGCGGCCCTGCACGTGGGCTGGCGCGGCAACGTCGCCAACCTGCCGGGCAGCGCCGTGGCCCGGCTGTGCGCCCACTACGGCTGCGGCCCGGACGAGCTTTGCGCCGTGCGCGGCCCGAGCCTGGGGCCCCAGGCTGCGCAGTTCACCCGCTTTGAGGCCGAATTCGGTCCGGACTTTGCCGATTTCTACGACGCCGAGGTCCAGACCGTGGACCTCTGGCGGCTGACGCGCACCCAGCTCATGCGCGCGGGCCTTGTGTCCGGGAACATTTTTGGCCTGGACTTGTGCACGCGGTCGAACCCCCTGGAGTTCTTCTCCTTCCGCGCTGCGCGCACAACCGGCCGCCAGATGGCGCTCATCTGGATCGACTCCGGGGCGTAAATCCGGCCCGCGCACTTCCCTTGCCCGCAGTTTGCGTGTATATGCTGTAGAAAATCTCCTGTGCGAGGACCCTTATGCTCTACGGCATCTATCACGTGCGTTTTCAGTCCAGCCTGGCCACCGTGGGCGAGGGCGTGGCCGTGTTTGACGACTGCGGCGTGCACGGGGCCAACGACAGCCACGTCTTCCGCGGCCAGCAGGCGGGCAGCGGCCCGGCCCTGCACCTCACGGTGGAGATCCGCCACCTGTGCGGCGAGAAGTACCCGACCTTCGGCGAGCTTTCGGCCATCAACCTGGACCTGGAGGTCACCGAGGAGACGCCCGAGGGCTTCCGCGCCGTGGGCTCCATCCGCGAGGCCCACGGCATCCGCCTGAACGTGGTGGGCACAAAGCTGGCCGACCTGGTGGCGGCGGAATAGTCTGCCGCGTCCGTCTTGGCCCCATGCATCCCCACACCCCGGACCATGCGCACGCCCCGCCAGGGGCCGAAGCATCTTGTGCGGCGCGTCCGGCGCGCAGGCCTGTGCAGCGGGCGCACCCGCCCGGCAATCAAACACCATCCGGTCGCGCGCCATGGCGCGGCGAAACATCAGCAGAAAGCGAGGCGCATGTGTTTGTGAACAGCCACGAGGCCGACATCTTCATTGTCAACCTGGACAACAAGGAGATCCACCTGGCCTCAAAGCTCAGCGGCAGCTGCAACCTGGACCGCATGGGTGACGGGGAGCACAAGATTCTGCCGGTGGAGAGCGTGACCGAGTTTGACAGCGTGTTCAAGCGCCTGAAGCTGAACTGCCGGGAGTGCAAGCACTGCTTCAAGCGGTAGACGCACCCAATGCGCATCCAGCAGACGGGTGGGGCAGGGATGCTCCACCCGTTTGTTTTTGCCTGATGAGGCGCGCCATCCAGGAGAATATCCTAAAATATACCTTGCTAGACACGCCAGCATGGTATATTCCATGTTCTGGCGGGGACGACCTCGCGGGGACGGCAGGGAAAAGCGTAAACCAAGGAGCATACATGGGTACAGGTGTGGCAGGGAAGCGAGAGGTAGAAATTCAATACACGAAGAAAGCGTCAGGCATGCGGGATGGGCTCTCGAAGTCTCGGCTCGCGATACTTGAACTCCTTGAGGCCGATCTGCGCGAGACCGGCGGGAAGCCGTTCGGTCGGGGCTGGGCCAGCCTTGGTGAGGTGCGGTTGAAAGACAACACGGAGGCCATGCACTGTCACATCAATCCGCGCAATGTCGCAGTTTGGCGGATGCTAGTGGACCAATTCAAGATTATTTGCAAATTCATATACGTTGGATCTAGAGAGAAAGCCCCGTACTAAATTGAGATACTATTTACGCGACGAGCATAAAACCATTGGAGAAGATATGAACACCACGATTTCCCAGGCGCGCTTTGAAATCCCCACGGAATGCCTCAAGCTGCTGGAGGAGATTGTCGTCCGCTTCGGCGGGAAGATCATCAGGCAGGAGGATGACGCCGAAGGGTATGTCGTCATCCCCCCCATTCCCGAGCGTGAACGCATCGGCAGGCTGCTCGTCGGCGCCCGGCTGCGCGCTGGCTTGACCCAGAAGGCCTTGGCCGCAGCCATTGGCGTGCCCCAGAGCCACATCAGCGAGTACGAGAAGAACAAGCGTTCCATCCCTCGCGCCAAGGCCGAGGAGCTGGCCAGGGTTCTGGAGACCGTGCCCACGCACTTCCTGCCCCGGTCCAAAACCTAGTCCGGGCTCCCCATGCCCTGTGCTGGGCCAAAGAAAAGGGCCGGGGAGACAACTCCCCGGCCCTTTTTGCGCGTGTGGGGCTCAGCTAGCCGATCTTGCCGCTCAAGCTGGACAGGATGGCGATGATGAGCAGGATGGCCACGATGACGAGTAGGGCCTTGATCGAGACCAGCTCCTTCTTGGGCGCGGCGGCGCCAGCGTTTGCCTGGGCGGCCTGCCGGGCGTCCTGCACCTGAGCCTTGCGCTTGCCCCAGCGGTAGCCGAAAAGCACCAGGCACACGGCGATGAGGATGGTGGCTTTGCTGATCACGGCCGCTCCTTGCTCCGCTGAATGAAAGCGGGGCGCTCCGCCGCATTGGTGGAGCGCCCCGCACGTGCTTTAGATGACCTTGTTCAGCGGGTACTCGATGATGCCCTCGGCCCCGAGGTCTTTGAGCTGCGGGATGAGCTCGCGCACGATGGCCTCTTCCACCACGATCTCCACCGACAGCCAGTCCTGGTTGGAGAGGCTGGACACCGTGGGCGAGGTCAGGCTGGGCAGCAGCGTCATGGCCTGGTCCATCTTGGCCTTGGGCATGTTCATCTTGAGGCCCACCATGCGCTCGGCCTTGAGCGCGCCCTGCAACAGCAGGTTCATGTGCTCGATCTTGCGGCGCTTGAAGGGGTCTTCCCAGGCCTTCTTGTTGGCGATGAGCCGGGTGTTGGTCAGCAGCAGGTCTTCGATGATCTTCAGCCCATGGGCGCGGATGGTGGTGCCGGTCTCGGTGACCTCGACAATGGCGTCGCACAGGCCCTCGACCACCTTGGCCTCTGTCGCGCCCCAGGAGAAGCTGACCTCAACCGGAATATTGCGCTCGGCGAAGTAGCTCTTGGTGAACTGCACGAGCTCGGTGGCGATCTTCTTGCCCGCCAGATCCTCGGGCTTGTTGTAGGGCGAGTCCCCGGCCACGGCCAGCACCCAGCGCGCCGGGCGGTTGCTGACCTTGGAGTAGACCAGGTCGCTGACGACCACCACGTCGGAGTTGTTCTCCAGAATCCAGTCCTTGCCGGTGAGTCCGCAGTCGAGCACGCCCTGCTCCACGTAAATGCTCATTTCCTGGGCGCGGCACATGGAGCAGCTGATCTCCTCGTCGTCGATGTCTGGGAAGTAGTTGCGGGAGTGCAGGCGGATCTTCCAGCCGCTTTTCTCGAACAGCTTGATGGTGGCGTCCTGAAGCGAGCCCTTGGGCACGCCCAGCTTGAGTTTTTTGGTGGTGGCGCTCATTTTCCGTAGACCTCCTTGGGGTCGAAAACCATGGGCGAACAGTCGCGTACGTCGTCGCCCGAAATTTCGCGGTAGAAACAGCTTTTGCGGCCAGTGTGGCAGGCCGCCCCGCCCACTTGGGTCACCTGGACCAGCACCGTGTCGGCGTCGCAGTCCAGGCGGATGGTATGCACCTTCTGCACATGGCCTGATGTGCCGCCCTTGTGCCAGAGCGTGTTGCGGCTGCGGCTGTAGTAGTGCACCTCGCCGGTCTCGATGGTTTTGTCCCAGGCCGCCTCGTTCATGTAGGCGAGCATGAGCACCTCTCCGGTGGTCGCCTCTTGGGCGATGACCGGCACCAGTCCCTGGCACTTGGCAAAATCTGGTCGGAGCATGAAAACCTCGCAAAAGGGTTGTTGCGCGGCGGGCTCAAAGGAAGCGCCCACGCGCGCGCCAAGGGCGCTTCTTATGCGATACGGGCGCGGTTGTCCAATGCCGGTGGCGGGGGGGGGCGGGGGTGAGGGGGGTGCGGCCCGGCTTCCCCGCTGGGGGGGGCCGGGCCGTGTTGATTTGTTAACGTTTCGGGTTCAGGGCTTGGGCACGTACTTGACCATTGTCTCGCCCGACCCCGGCCCCCAGGATTCGTCTGCGACGTCGTACACCAGCCCGCGCTCAAGGGGGTTGATGTCCAGGTTGCGCAGGCTGATCGCGACGCGGTAGCGCGCGCCGAGCCGCATCAGCCCACCCTGGCCGTGCGGGGCCAGATACGGGGCCACCATCTGCAGCACAAAGGCTCCGTCTGCGTCGCTCTTGGCAGGTCTTGCCAGCACCTTCTCCATCGTCCAGCCGTCAGGCCGGACTGGTAAATAGTGCAGCACGGCTAGGCCTGGGTCGCTTCTTTGGCAGATGGCGAGCAAATAGGGCTCCAGGGTTGCGTACCAGGCACGTGAGTTCATCCTGTCGATACACGCACAGCTTCCTAAGCGCACTTCATAGGAACGCAAGCACAACGTGTCAGTCTGAATGACTTGCTGTTTATACAAGCGGACGAGCAGCCCCAGTGAGTCGTTCATGGGCAGCTCCTCCAGAGGCTGCGAGTCCAGATACTTGGGCTGGCTAGGCCCGCCGCCAAGCTGAAGCAGGAACCCGGTCTTGGCCTCAAGATTGATCTCCATGACTGCGGTCTGCATGCGGCCCCCGGGCAGCGCGGTAAGGCGGTCGATCCTGTAGCGCTTGGGATTGGGGACGGCGTTTGAGGAACGGTATTCAGGCACGCTTCGCAGGTTCTTCCAGCGTACGGCCACTGGGCCGCGCCAGAGGTACGACTTCGACCGGCTGTCCAGGAGGTCGGTCACGAAGCCCACGAACAGGCGTTCGCCGCTGCCGTCGGGTTCCGGCACGGAGAACATGGACACGTGGGCGTACTGCGGCCCAAGGGAGCGCGGCGCCTCGTGAGCGCCGGTGCTGACGAGGCGTCGGGCCAGCGGGTCGCTCAGGCCATACTCCTCGACGACTTCGGCGGTTTCCATCGCCAGAGCTGGCGAGGCGAGGCTGAGAAGGATGAGGCACAGCGCGAAAATGCTGTTCATGTTTGGCCCCCTTGCGTTCATTACCTGTAGACGTTGATGTGGTAGTGGTCCTTGTGGTCATTGAGCAGTTTAGCGTCCTCTATTGGTTCCCAATCCTTGCCCTTTCTATTCCATCCACCGTTGGGGCCGATGACTTGATTCACATTGGGGTCTTTCTTCGCCTGCTCCACCATGTTCTCCGCCGCCCGTTTCGCCTTGTCGGCCCCTGGCCCTTCGGCCTTCTCAAGGCCTTCCACCGGAAAACCATTGATTCTGCTCACGTCCACGGCGCGGCCGTCGGCGTGGGGGTCGATTTGTTTGCCCGCAACCTTTTCTTCCTCAGTCCTCTCGTCCGGACGACGACCGCTGTTCACGTTGATGGATTCCAGTTCAGGGTTGTTCGTCCTCAGGTTCTCCACGGCCTCCCGCGTCTGCGGCTCCCTTGCGGGATACCCTCCCGGACCTTTCTGCCCATGATGATGCACTCCGTGGAAGCATTCTCGCATCCTCCATGAATATAGAAGCCGTTGCGGTTCATTTCGTCCAGCCGGTCCCTGGTTTCCTTGTCGGCGGTCGCCAGGCGTCGTGCTCTGCTTCGTACACAAGCTGCGACTCGACTACTTTCATGCTCATCGCGTCCAGACCCACTACCACCTTCCATAGTTTGCCCAGGCCCTGCTCGTAACCGTGGGCATCCTTGCCCCAGTACTCTGAGCGCAACAGGACGCGGAAGCCCTGTTTCGAAGTCTCCTGCTCCGAGGCGGTCAGGAACTTGACGTATGCCCAACCCCAGATGCTGGGAGGCAAAAAGTGCATCCCGCTCAGATCAGGATTATCCTTGTCGCACACGGCGAGGAGGTAGGGGTGCTTTGTCCCTTCCCGCCAGGGCCGGACCTTGAGCCTGTCCGTCGGAATGGTTTCAGGAGCCGCGTCAATGCCGAAAGCCCGCAGCCGCTGCGTAGTGGTTTCGGAACTGGCCTGTAGGCGCATCCTGACGATGAGCCGCAACGCGTCGTTCATGGGAACCTCTTCGCCCAGGGGCGGGGAGTCATGGCGCTGGAGCTTTCCCGGCTCACTGCCGATCAGCCGGAGCCTCGGCGGTTCAGAGATCAGGTCGATCTCCATGATGGAGGTCTGCATGCGGCCTCCGGGTTGGGGGGTGAGCCGCTCGACCCTGAAGGACCGTGGATTCTTGGCCTTGAGGTTTGCTTTGTATTTCGGCGCCGGACCGAGCTTCTGCCATCTGGCGGCCACCGGTCCGCGCCACAGGCGCGCGGGCGAGCTGCCGTCCCAGAGGTCATCCACGAATCCGACGTACAGGCGTTCGCCGCTCCCGTCCTGCTCCGGCACGGAGAAGATGGTGGCCCGGCTGTATGCCGGGCCTTCGTTGGACCACTCCGGCGTGCTCGTGCAGATGAGTTGCCGGACAAGCGGATCGTCCATGTCCGGGGGGGGGAGAATTCCTGCGCAAGCGCCGGGAAGCCGGAACAGGCCAGGAGGAGAAGTGCCAAGATAATGCAGATCATGGTGGTTTCTCCATCAAACGACAAGATCAGGTGTCAATGTGGTAGTGATGTCTGTGCCCGTCGAGCGTCACAGGGTCGGATATCTGTTTGAAGGTCCCATCCTCCTGCCGCGTCCAGCCGCTGTTGGGGCCGATGAACTACTTAACATTCTTGTTGTCTTTCGCCCAGTTCTCAAGGTTGGCGCCGACTACCCGCGCTTGTTCGACCTGTTCGCCTGTGCCGTTCTTCAAATCCCTGACCCGCACCCCGTTGATGTTGTTGATGTCCACCGCGCGGCCCTGGGCGTGCGCGTTTGTGGATGCCTCAGGGAGGCCGGGCCGGTGTCGCTAGGCTTCTGCGGGCTAAGGTTTCGTTCTGCGGGGGTGCTTGTAGTAGACGCCCTCTTCAGCGTCGTATTGCAGGTGGTCCTCAATGACCTGTGTCGAGATGTGGTCCAGCCCCACGCGCACATGCACGCGGCGATGGTACAGGTCGTTGGGGCCTTTCGCGTCTGACGGCAGGTAGTCCTCCATCATCTCCACAAGGAAGGTTCCTTTCACGTTGTCCTGGGCGGGCAGGGCGAGCACCTTCTCCAGGCCCCAGAACCCCGCCTTGGGCAGGGCCTGGATGACGCAGCGGCTGCCGTCGCGCGTGGCGATGGCGAAGAACTCAGGGTTCCAGGGGTTCGGGGCCACAAGCTCTGAGCCGTGTTTGTATGTTCCCTCCACCTGCACACTCAAAGGTCGCATCAGAAGGGTTTTCGTCCGCACCACTTTGCCTGGGAAGCTACGGATGAGCAGGCGCGCGGAAGGCGTGAGGGTCTGAGGGTCCAACGGCACAAGCACTTCCCGTGGCGGCATGCCCGGCTGGCGCACAAGGGTGCGCAACACCGGCGGCTTCGCCTCCAGGTCGATTTCCGCCGTGGCGTTCTGCATCCGCCCGTCCGGCCCCTGGTCCAGCCTGTTCACCCAATACCGCAGGGGCCTTTTGGTGGCGCGGTTCTGTTCCACGCCCGCAGGGAGGCGCGGCGAATCCCAGCTCCCGGCCAGCGGCCCCTTGTACAAGGCCTGGGCCTTGCCCATGGCGTCGGGGTCCTGGACATAGCCCACGTAGAGCCGCATCCGCATTGCCCCGGAGGCGTCCTTCTCGGGGGCAGTGGAGATTCGCACGTGTTCATCCATACGGGTGTGGGTTCCAAAGCATAAGATCGCCTTGCTGGGCTCGTCCCACTCAAAGGCGAGTTCAGCGGCCTGGGCCGGGGGTAGGCAAAGGAGAACCAGGACCAGGGCGAGAATGACGCAATGCATGAACACCTCCAGAAATGGCCGCCGGGGCAGACGCCCGGCGGCCAGTCGGGCTACTTTCTCGTCTGGATATGGATATGGTTCCAGTGCGCTGCAATTTCAGCTGAAGTTGCATCGCGGACTTTCCCTGTGTCCGGGTTTCTGTAAAACCCGCCAAAAGGAGTGATGACCATCTCCACGTCTATATTTTCCTCTTTCCTGCCCCAGGCCTCGACAGCCGCAGACTGTTGCTGGAGCTGCTCCTTCGCAACCGCGTCGTTGCCGAGCATGACATCCCTCACGTGTGCGCCGTTGACGTAATTTATGTCCACGGCGCGTCCCTCGCCATGGGGGCCTGTCTCGCCGTCCCTCTTGCCGCTGTTCACGTTGATGGAGCCCAGTTCGGGATTGTCCTTCCGTAGGTTCTCCACCGTGTCCCGCGTTTTCTGCTCCAAGTCTTGATGCGTCGGCTCGCGATTGGGCTCGTCGTTCCTCCATGTCACCACCGCCGGTGCCTTTTCCGGCGGCAGCACCGGCCCGCGCACCTCGGTGCCGCCGGAAAGTCCGCCTTCCTCATACGAGGCCTGTTCGACCGTTGGCGTCGAGTCGCCTTCTGTGTCGTCGCCCTCTTCGGCAAGGATCACCTCGCCCTCGGCGGCCTCATCCCCGGCGGCAGAACCCTCAAAACCGGCCTCGTCATCGTCCCCGGCCCCAGGCTCACCGTCCGCGGCATTCGCGAACAGCCGCACCGGCCCACCATCCGTGGAGATTGCGCCGCCTTGCGGCCCAGTATAGCGCCCGTGCGCGTCGTAGCCCTGCGGCTTGTGCCCCGCGCCGGTCTTGGTGTGGCCGCCGTCTGCAGGCAGACCCGCGCCGCCCTCAGGGGCGGTCATCATCAGGCCCGCGCCGCCGTCCAGCAGCGACTCCCCGGCAAGTGTCCCTGCAGGCGGCTGCCAGCTCTTGGGCTTGCTCACGGCGAACCAGTCGCCGTACTCCCTGGGGAAGTGGTCCCTTGGCGCGCCCCAGGGGTCGGGCGTTC
>CAIMRY010000012.1 GCA_903843965.1 uncultured delta proteobacterium | reverse complement strand
TTGGTGATGGCGCGGGCTTCGCTCATGAAGCGGTCCACGCCGAGCAGGATGGCCATGGCGGCCACCGGGATGGTGCCAAGCGACCCCAGCGTCGCGGCCAGGGTGATGAACCCGCCGCCGGTGACTGCGGCCGCGCCCTTGGAGGTCAGCAGCAAGACGGCCATGAGGTACATTTCGTCGCCGAAGGACAGCGGGGTGTTGGTGGCCTGGGCCAGGAACACCGAGGCCATGGTCAGGTAGATGCAGGTGCCGTCGAGGTTGAAGGAGTAGCCCATGGGCAGGGTCAGGCCGACCACGGAGCGCTCGCAGCCGGCGATCTCCATCTTGGCCATCATGCGCGGCAGGGCGGCTTCAGAGGAGCTTGTGCCGAGCACGAGCAGGATCTCCTCCTTGATGTAGCACAGGTAGCGCCACAGGCTGAAGCCCGAGAAGCGGCAGACCAGGCCCAAAAACACGAAGATGAAGATGATGCAGGTGGTGTACACGCCGGCCATGAGCATCATCAACTGCTGCAGGGTGCCCACGCCAAAGGTGCCGACCACGTAAGCCATGGCGCCGAAAGCGCCCATGGGCGCAAAATACATGATGTAGTGCACGACCTTGAACAGGCCCTTGCCGAACTCGTCAATGAAGTGGGTGACGTTCTTGGCCTTTTCCCCCAGGGAGGACAGGGCCAGGCCGAAGAAGATGGAGAAGAACAGCACCTGGAGGATTTCGCCCTTGGCAAAGGCGTCCACCACGTTGCCCGGGATGATGTTCAGGATGAAGTCCACGGTGGAGAGCTTCTTGCTCTCGCCCGCGTACTTGGCCACGGAGGAGGCGTCCAGCGAGGCCACGTCGATGTTCATGCCCACGCCGGGCTCGTAGATCTTGACCACCACCAGGCCGATGGCCAGGGCGATGAGGGTCATGGTCCAGAAGTAGAGCATGGCCTTGAGGCCCACGCGGCCGACCTTGCCCATGTCGCCCATCTTGGCGATGCCGACCACGACGGTGCAGAAGATGATCGGGGCGATGATCATCTTGATCATCTTGATGAAGGCGTCGCCAAAGGGCTTCATCTGGGCGGCCAGGCCCGCCTTGCCGGGCATCAGCATGCCCAGGGCGATGCCGATGCAGATGCCGGTGATGACCTGGAAATAAAGGGACTTGTAAATCGGTTTGCCTGCGCTCATTTGGAACTCCATAAGGGATGGCGGTGGTAACACACAAGTCCTTTAAGGCAATTGCCGTGCCAGCGGGCAAGCGCCCGCGTGAGGGGTCGGAAACCAAGCCGGGCTGTTGTTTTGCCGGATTTTTCCGGCGTGGGGCAGGAACATTCTGCAGGAATTAGCGGGGCGTGCGCCACAGCTGTGGCGCCACATGTGTGGCGGGCGCCACAGCTCGTGTCAGGCGGGCCGGGAAAGCTCCAGCCGGTCCATGTTGCGGTACAGGGTGCGGCGGTCGATGCCGAGCAGGCGCGCGGCCTTGGCCCGGTTGCCCTCGGCGCTGGCCAGGGCGCTCAGGATGTCCTGGGCGCTGAGCCCGCGCGAGCCTGGCCTGGGCAGGGTCGGCTCCGCGTGGACGAGACGCGGGGAAAAGGGCTTCAGCAGGTCCGCTGGCAGGTGCGCCGGGCAGATCTCTCCGCCGGGGCAAAGGATGCAGGCGTGCTCCAGCGAGTACTTGAGCTCGCGCACGTTGCCCGGCCAGGGGTAGGTCATGAACAGGCGCATGACCTCCTCGGAGCATTTGGTGATGTGCTTGCCGAAGGTGGCCTGGAAGTGGCTGATGAAGTGCGAGGTCAGAAGCGGGATGTCCTCGGTGCGGTCGCGCAGGGGCGGCAGTTGGATGACCATGACCTTGAGGCGGTAGTACAGGTCCTCGCGGAACAGGCCCTGGCGGATCTTCTCCAGCAGGTTCACGTTGGTGGCGGCCAGCACGCGCACGTTGGCCTTGCGCGTCTTGGAGTCGCCCACGCGCTCGAACTCCTTTCTTTCCAGCACGCGCAAGAGGTTCAGCTGGATGCGCGGGGAGATGTCGCCGATTTCGTCCAGGAAGATGGTGCCGTTCTCGGCGGCCTCGAACCGGCCGATCTTGTCGCGGATGGCCCCGGTGAAGGCCCCGCGCGTGTGGCCGAAGATCTCGCTCTCCAGCAGGCTCTCGGACAGGGCCGAGCAGTTGACCTTGACCAGCGGGCCCTTGCAGCGCGAACCGCCGTAGTGCAGGGCCTCGGCCACCAGCTCCTTGCCCGTGCCGCTCTCGCCGGTGATGAGCACCGTGGACTCCACGTCCGAGAGGTGGTCGAGCACGGTGTAGATGTCCTGCATGACCTTGCTCTTGCCCACGATGCCCTGGTGGCTGTGCAGGTCGGTCAGGCGTTTTTCCAGGTCGGCCAGGCGGGTGATGTCGCGGATGACCAGCACGGCCCCGGCGAAGTTGTGCTCGCTGTCGAGCAGGGGCGAGCTGTTGATGACCACCACCTTGCCCGGCGAGTGGCTCTTGCACTCCACGCGGTGCTCCAGCACGGGCTTTCTGGTCTCCAGGGTGGTGCGCAGAATCGAGAAGCAGGCCCGCTTGCACGAGCCCGAAAGCCCGGCCAGCTCCCTGCCCGGGCTGAGCTCCGAGCCGATGCAGCAGATCTCGTTCAGGGCGCGGTTGGTCTGGATGATGCGCATGTCCGTGTCCACGGTGATGATGGCGTCGGGAATGGAGCGGAACACGGCCTCCAGGTTGGCGCGCAGGCGCTCCTTTTCGGTCTGGATGCCGCGCATGGCCAGCTCGGTCTCCACGCGGTCGGTGATGTTCTGGACCATGGGCAAGAGGTACAGGGGCTGGCCTGCGGCGTCGCGCACCATGCCTGCGGAAAGGTGCACCCAGACCTCGTGGCCCTGTTTGTGGATGTAGCGCTTGTCCTGCTCAAAGGAGTCGATCTCCCCGGCCTTGACCCGTTCGTACTGGGAGCGGCTCACCTCCCGGTCGCCCGGGTGGGTGATCTCAAGGAAGGTCATGGTCTTCAGCTCCTGCTCGCTGTAGCCGGTAATGCGGCAGAAGGCGTCGTTGGCGCGCAGGAAGGTGGTGTTCAGAGCCACCATGCTGGCCCCGATGGGCGACTGGTCGAAGGTGTGGCGGAACTTCTCCTCGCTCTCGCGCAGGGCGCGCTCCACCTCCTTGCGCGCGGTGATGTCGATGTTCAGGCCCTCGATGTACAAGAGCTCGCCGGTGGAGGGGTCGCGCACCTCGCGCGCGGTGAGGGAGATCCACTTGGCCGTGCCGTCCTTGCAGTTGAAGCGCGTCTCAAAGTCCTTGATGCGGCCCTGCTCGCGCAGGATGCGCAGCATGTCGTCGCGGTCCTTGGGGTCCACGTAGAGCTGGGAGCGCAGGTCGCGGAAGTGGTTGATCAGCTCTTCCGGGCTGTCAAAGCCCAAGATCTCGGCCAGGGCCGGGTTGACCATGAGGAAGGTGCCGCCTGGGGTGGACTGGAACACGCCCTCGATGATGTTCTCGAAGAAGCCCTGGAACCGGGCCTCGGCGCGCTTGAGCCCCGAGAGGTCGGCCAGGGTCAGGATGAGCAGCCTGCGGCCGTCCTGGGTCAGCGGGCGGGAGGTCAAGAGCGCCGGGATGGGCAGGCCCATGGCGCCGAACACGCGGCACTCGCGCCCGTGCACCCCGGCGGAAAGCTCGGCCAGGGAGACCTCGCCCGGGACGAACAGCCCGGAGAGCACAGGCAGGGCATCGGCGCGGCCCAGCAGGGCCTGGGCCTTGGCGTTGGCGGTCAGCACCCGGCCTGTGGCGGCGTCGAGCAGCAGCACGCCCGCGTCCACGGCGTGCAGCAGGTCCATGTCGCGGGCGCAGGGGGCGGGCACGGAGCTAGCCTTTGCCCCGCAGCGGCGGTCCAAAGAGCGAGAGCAGGTCGGACGGGTCCTTCAGCAGCCGCCGCGCGCCATGTGCGCTCAGCTCGGCCTCGTCGCGGAAACCCCAGAGCACGCCCACCGGGAGCATGCCCGCGCCGCGCGCGGTGCTCATGTCCGTGGCCGAGTCGCCCACAAAGGCGATGGTTCCGGGCGTCAGGCACAGCTCAGAGGCCATGGTCAGGGCGCCTGCCGGGTGCGGCTTGTGCGGAACCCCGGGCCTGGCCCCGCGAACGCGGGCAAAGGGATAGCCGGGGAAAAACTCGCCCACGGTCAGGTCGGTGTAGTCCTGCGGCTTGTTGGACAGCACGCACACGGGCACGCCGATGCCCCGCAGGGCGGCCAGCAGCTCCGGGATGCCGGGGTAGGGCCGGGTCTTGTCCTTCCAGCGGCGGGTGTACTCGTCCATGAGCAGGGTTTTGGCGCGCGCGCAGGTGTCTTTGTCGCGCCGGTCCTCGGGCAGCATGCGCTGCACCAGCTCGGCCACGCCCAGGCCCACGAACAGGCGGTAGGCGTCCACGGAGTGCCGGGGCAGGTCCAGGGCGACCAGGGCCGCGTTGCCGGAGTCGGCCAGATCCTCCAGGGTGTTCAGCAGGGTCCCGTCCAGGTCGAAGATGATGGCGCGCGGGGCAACGGTCATGGCAATCCTTGTGTGGCTCGTGCTGTGGCTTTGTGGGACATCTGCATGTACACCCAAGCGGCCCAGGGCACAAGGGCCGCAAGTGGGCCCGGCGCCTGCCGGAGCCTCCCGGACAGCCTTTGGGACAGCCCCTGGACCTTGCCTGGAAGGGGGCTTCGTGGCATGACCCGAACATGGGCAAACCCTTCGTCTTCCGCCTGGAAAAGGTGCTCGAATACCGCCGTCAGCTGGAGGACCAGGCGCGCATGACCCTGGCGAGCGCCCAGGCCAGGCACAAGGCCCAGGAAGAGGTCTTGCGGGACGTGGAGACGCGCCTGGCCGACCATGTGGAGCGGGGCTTCGGGGCCAAGGCCACCCAGGCCGACATCTGGCTGTGGATGCAGTACCGCCAGGCCCTGGACCGCGACCTGACAGCGGCGCGGGAAGAGCTGGACCGGCTGGCCCGCTATTTGCAAATCTGCCGACAGGAAGCCGTGCTCCGCTCCAGGGAGAAGAAGCTCCTGGAAAAACTCAAGGACAGGCAGGCAAAAAAACACCATGTCGCGGAAAACCTCGCAGAGCAGAAAGAGTTCGATGAAATGGCCACGCTTCGCTATGAGCCCAAAGATTCTTAAGGTTCTGGCGCTGCTTGTGGTGGTGGCCGCGCTCAAGCTCACCGTGCTGGGCGTTCTGGGGGTCAAGACCTGGGAGCAGCTCAAGGGCGAGGATCTTTTGCCCGTGCCCAAGGCCCTGGCCGCTGCGCCAGCCGCCGCCAAGGCCGCATCTGCCGCAGCCAAGGAAGCCCCCCCGGCCGAGCCCAGCATGCTGGACCAGACCGCCATCCCCGGCGCCGACGTCAAGGAGACGGCGCAGTCCAGCGGGCTGAAGCGCCGCGAGGACGAGGTGGCGGCCAAGGAGCGCGCCCTCATCGCCATGGAAAAGGGGCTGGACGCCAAGCTGGCCGAACTCAAGCGCGCCGAGTCCTCCATCAGGAAGCTGCTGGACGAGGCCGACGTGCTCAAGGACGCCCGCATCAAGCGCCAGGTGGACACCTACGTGGCCATGAAGCCCAAGCAGGCCGCCCAGGTGCTGTCGAACATGGACCAGGACCTGGCCGTCAAGATCCTGACCGGCATGAAGCCCAAGGTGGCGGGCGAAATCATGACCTATGTCAAGACCGACAAGGCCGCCAAGCTCACCGAGGCCATGACCAGGGTCCAGACCACCATGCAGGGCCCGGCTCAGTAGACCGGACCGAAATCTCCCCAGCCCCGCACGGGTCTCCCTCGTGGACGCCTGCGCGGGGCTGTGCTACTTCCGGCCCATGCCACGCATCAAGCTCATCCTGGCCTACGACGGCACCGACTTCGCCGGCTGGCAGCTCCAGCCCCGCGACCGCACCGTGCAGGGCGAGGTCGAGGCCGCCATCGTCAGAATCGTGGGCCGCAGGCTGCCTGTGCAGGGCGCGGGCCGCACCGATGCCGGGGTCCACGCGCTCGGCCAGTGCGCCCATTTCGAGGCCCCGGAGCGGTACGCGCGCATCCCCTGGCGCGTGGCCCTAAACGGCCACATGCGGCCGGACGTGCGCGTGGTCGAGGCGACGCTCGCCCACCCGCGCTTCCACTCCACGCACGACGCCGTGTCCAAGATCTACGCCTACACCCTGTGGATCGACCGCACCCATGTGGACCCTTTCCGCCGCCGCTTTGTCTGGGACGTGCCGCCCCTTGATTTTGCGGCCATGGACGAGGCCGCCCTGCATTTTGTCGGCACCCACGACTTCAAGAGCTTCAAGAACGCGGGCACGCCGCTTGGGCCGCGCGGCACGGTGCGCACGGTCAGCGCCCTGTGGCGCGAGCCGGGCCAGACCCCGGCGGAAACCGTCTGGCGCGTCCAGGGCGACGGTTTTTTGAAGCAGATGGTGCGCAACATCGTGGGCTGCCTGGTGGCCGTGGGCAAGGGTAAAGTCCTGCCCGGCGATGTCCGATCAATCCTCGAGCGGCGCGACCGCAACCACTTCCTGCCCACGGCCCCGCCCTGGGGCCTGTGCATGGAGCGCGTCTTCTACCCTGAAGGGCCTGAAGGGCCTGGAGACTGTCAGGAGGACGGCGGCGCGCGCGGCCAGGACACGGCCCATGACGAGCATCAAATGGCCGACAACGGGTCTGAACGGAGGCCTGCGGACTGACGGCCAAACGGCCGGGTCCGCCGGGGTCTCGGCCAGCGCCCGGGTCCTGGCGGAGCGCCAGCAGGCCGATGCCGGGGCGCGCAGGCTGCGCCTGGGCAACTCCCTGGCCACGAACCTGGAGGGCGCGCTCAACCGTCTGCAGGACAGCGCCCAAGCCTTTGCCTGGCCCACCCAGGGCGTCCCCTTTGCCGTCAATTCGCGCCTGGCCGTGCAGCCCGCCGCCAGCGCCGCCGACCTGGGCGTGAGCCTGCCGGACGCGGCCAACGTCTTCCAGACGGACACGCACCTCTCGCGCGGGTTCACGGCCAGCGCGCCCACCAGCCTGGACCCCGGCGCCTACACCATGAACCTCGGCTTCGGCGGCCAGGCCGAAAAGCTGTCCGTCAGCGTGAAAAGGGGCGACACCAACGCCGAAGTGCTCCAATCCGTGGCCGACGCGGTCAACGGCTCCACCCTGCACGTGGGCGCGGAGGTGCGCAG
Source organism: uncultured delta proteobacterium (assembly GCA_903843965.1). GTDB lineage: Bacteria > Desulfobacterota > Desulfovibrionia > Desulfovibrionales > Desulfovibrionaceae > Humidesulfovibrio. The sequence goes on along the minus strand of CAIMRY010000012.1, from coordinate 40,434 downwards.
GCAGACCGGCACCAACCCCCTTGGCTACGGCGTGCTGGGGCCGGGGGTGCTGCCCACCGGCAGCTTTCTGGCCCTGTCCGCGGACCGCGCGAGCGCCGACCAGACGCCCACCCTGACCGACACCTCCGGCCACTTGGCCGCGTCGCTCAAGCTCTCCCCCACCAGCACGCCCCTGGCCCCGGCCCAGACCGGCACGCACCAGCTGACCAGCCAGTCCGTGGCGCGGCCCACAACCTTCCGCACCGGCGGCTACGACACCGGGGCCGCCACCACGCTCCCCCCCGGCAGGTACACCGTGGGCTACGCCGTTGGCCCGGCCCCGGGCAGCGGATCATCAGGCAGCGCGTTTTCGGGCAGCGTGGACGTGGTGGTCAGCGCGGGCGATACCTGGGGCGACGTGCTGGCGCACATGAAGAGCGCCTTCGGCTCGGCCAGCCCGTCCATGGTGGCGCAGCTGGTGCCGGCCAAGCGGGTGTGGAGCTCCAGCACCGACGAGACGCGCGCGGTGGTGGACGCCACGGGCCTGGAGATCGGTCTGGACAACCCCAAGACCGGCTGGCGGCTCACTCTTTCCGGCGGCGGGTCGACTGGAGGTTCTGGCGCGGGCAACATTCTTTCGGCCATGGGGCTCAGCGCCACGGCCCAGCCCGGCAGCGACGGGATTATGACCATCGACGGCCGCAGCCAGACCAGCGCCACGGGTTCGTTCCGCGCGGACCAGGGCCGGGTGGCGTTCACCCAGTCCGGGACGTTTGGCGAGACCGTGCCGGTGTCCGTGCTGGCCCCGCTGGACCGCATGTCCCAGGGCCTGTCCGACGTGGTCACGGCCTACAACGATTTGCGCGGCCTGCTGACCAAAAACGCCGACCTGCTGCGCACCCCTTTGGGCACCACTGGCCTGGCCGAGGACTTCCGCGCGCCCGTGAGCGGCCGGGCCCTGGACCTCAAGGGCCTGGGCCTGGCCGAAACCGGCAAGGACAAGCTGCTCTGGCTTCAGGCCGACACCTTTGTGCAGGCCCTGACGGACAATCCGCAGGCCGTGCGCAGCACGCTGCTGGGCGACGGCAACGGCGCGGGCCTGCTGCCGGACCTGGCGCAAAAGGCCCAGGACGCCCTGGCCCACGGGGCCGCGAGCCTGCTTCTGCCGCAGAGCGCCTTCCCGGCGCGGGACCCCTTTGCCGCCTCGCCCACGCCGCGCACCGAGGCGGACCTGGAAAAGCGCAGCCAACTGCTGGACCTGCTGGATAACGCGACGGGCTTGGCGACGGGCCTGGCAGCGGACAAGCAGGCGGGCAGGGCGGGGGACATTGTGACGGGTCTGGCGGCGGGCCTGACATCTGGCCTGACAGCGGGCCTGGCGCAGACCCGAACAGCGGAGCCGTTTCCCTGGGGCGGGGCCGGAACCCTGCTGCGGCGCAAGGGCTGACACAAGAAGTGCTGCCAGGCACGGGGTTTGGCGCAAGAATACAGCACAGCAAATTTATTTTCCGCCGGTGCGAGATTTTAGCGGAATTCCGCTTGCTGTTTCTATTTGCCTGGGATACTGCGGCAATAGGTCAAGGCATGCTTGGAGCGTTGCGCGCGACTTTGGGTGAGCCGCAGGCGGACGGGACAAGGCGGGTTCCCTGTGTTTTCCACGAGGAGTACGAAGCGATGAAGTCCATTTACGTCGGTAATTTGCCTTTCAGCGCCAAGGAAGATGAGATTCGTGACCTGTTCGCCGTTCACGGCGAGGTGCAGGTGGTCAAGTTCGTCATGGACCGCGAGACGGGCCGCTTCCGGGGCTTCGGTTTCGTGGAGATGGAGGACGCAGGCGCCGCCAAGGCCATTGAGGCCCTGGACGGCAAGGACTTCGGTGGCCGCACCCTGCGCGTCAACGAGGCCAAGGAGCGTGCTCCCCGCCCGCCCCGCCGCTACTAGATAGAGAAGCACATTTGGAAAGCCCCCGCGCCAGAGATGGTGCGGGGGCTTTTTGTTTTGGCGCGGCCTGTGCTACAGCATCGGTGCGCGTTTTGCGATGGTCCCTGGGGCGCACGCCCCAAAACGAGAGAAAGGTGGCGGAAATCATGAACGGCCAGATGAGTCATGTGCGGATGATCGGCATCATCGCCCTGGTGTGCGTCGCCATTGCCTGCATCCTGGGCATGGATCTGTTTTTTGTGCTGGTCATCGTGTACAGGGCCGGATGGCTGAACGGTCTCATGGCCCTCGTCGGGATGGGCGTGGCCGCCACCCTGCTCGCGCTGGCGCAGTGCTACTTGATCGGGCGGGTGTTGATGGCGCGGTACCCGGAGCAGACCCGCAGCGTGCTGCAGTACACCAAAACGCACATGCTGAAGATCGTGGGCGTGTCCATCCTTGTGCTCGTGGCGCTGCGCTTCGCCATCGGCGCGTACCTCAGCTAGGCGGCTGGCCGCCGGGCGGCTGCATGAAAAGCCCCCGCGCCGGAGATGGTGCGGGGGCTTTTGTATTTGTGAATATGGTCGCTTGATGTGTTTCGCCGCGTTAAAATAACCCCTCTAAGACGGATGTGCTTTCTTGTTCCTTAATGGTTTTTAAAATTTCTTTTGCCTTCCTGAGTTCTGCACCATACACTTTTTGAACTGTATTAATTATAAGCTGTTGATCTTTAGCAATGTCGTAGTCGGTGATGGATCTCAATTCTGTTTCGCGGTAGATGCGTTTGTTTGTTTTTGTTGCTTGTTCATGAAATTCGTATGATTCATAATCCTTAGCTAATGGTAATTTGTGAACAGGGGTTGATGAAAACATTCGATATATACCTTCCATTGCGCATGATTCAATTAGCGCATGCATGAGTGAAGTGCTAAGTCTTGCTATAGCTGGGTGCGCATTAGCACTTTGTGTTTGCCATTGTATACTGTTGATGTCATCATCACAAAATGTAAACTTTATTCGAGTTAACTTTGCTAAAGCAAATGTTTGCTCAGGTGAGAAGTGCTCATTAATAGATCGGATACCATCTTCAGTAGTCTTGAAGAGTGAGCATATGCCAGGGATGTAGAAGTATGAATTATATCTGAAGCTATCAATTTCTGACAAGAACTCTAATTCTTGTGTCCAGCTATGTGCTGTGTGGTTGACACGCATGCGTGTATAAAAAATTTGAGCCCAAGAATCAGGTTTTGATCTAACATAAGATGCCGCATAATATTCTTGAACAGTTTTGTGTATGTACCTATACTCTTCGCCGTCCTTGACCAATAAACATGTTACCTTTACGATATCGTCAAGATACGCTGTTGCCTTTGCATTGCTATGATTTGCCTCAAGCGATTTCTTTGCAATATGTATTATCCCATCATGGGTTAGCGGCATAACACTATTATCTTTAGTCAATATGCAGATGCATTCAAAAATTTTGCGGCACTCTGTGTCATCGATTTTGCATTTTCTATTTCTTGTAAACCCTGGTTTTGTGCCATCATGTCTCTGCAAAAGTGCTTGAAAAAGTGTATCATAAAAATCAGAAAGCTTCTTTGGTAGTGTTTGGTTGTGCTTGTACGACATTATTTACAGCGTGACCATTAATGGAGTGCAAAGTAAGTCCTTAACATGATGAGCATTGTTCTCAACGTGCTGTACTATCGTGTCTGCCCACTCTTTGCTGTCAGCAAGTTTCGCAACAACAGATGAGTATTCCGTGCCTTTAAGATTATCAAGACGTACGACTGTAAAGAAATTTGAGCAGCGAATATCATTATTAGGTCTAGATGTTACAACAATTTTCATCGCTTCTATGCCTGCGGCAAGTGACTCTATGCTTGAAACAACTTCAGACTTTAATTCATCCCGGACTTCATCAAATGCATCAAGAAGTAATATGATTTTTCCTGATTTTGCAAGTTCGTAAAATAGCTCAACATCCTTTGGAAATCCAAGGTGTGAAAAGTGTTCGATGATGCGTTCAATGAGAGGGCTTTCCTTCGTAACTCTACGTAATTCAACGAACACTGCGATGCTTGCACCACGTTTCAGCTCGGTTGCGCATAGATATCTTAAGAGTATTGACTTTCCCTGTCCGGCGATTCCCTCTATTACAACATTCTCACCTTGCGGCAGATCATCTAAGGTTTTAATACGAATCCTGTTGTCGCCAACGAGTAAATGCGAATCACAATAGAACTGATGAAGATCGACAGCTTTATCAACTTGCCAAATTGTTTTAACTAATCTCACCTGGTCAATTTTTTTATACAATTTGTCAATTTGTTTTGTGGCTAATACAATTTTAATTTTAGCTTTTGCCTGATCTGAGCAAAAATCGTACAATTCATGAATTGTTTTTTTGAAAATTTCCTTCCCTGCGAATATTCCAACGGCAGCAGATGTGACAGCCATATTTATTCCCTCCAAAGCTATTTGCATAAATAATATATATGGTCGACTATGGCATGGCTAACAACAAGCCGCAAGCGGATTATTGTCCTCTTAAGCTACTCCCCCCACTCCCCCCACACCCCCCCGCACAACTCCTCCAGCATCCCCAACAGCTCCCCGCACAGCCCACCCATGGCCGGGGCCGTGCCGAAGAGCGCCCGGCGCGTCTCGCGCAGGCTGAAGGTGAAGGCCTCGTCAGCGCCATTCTCGCTGGGCGTCGCGCGCACGGTCATGTCCAGCCGCTCGGCCAAAAGCAGCCCGGACAGCCCGGAGCAGAACAGCTCGGCCAGCCGCGCGAATTCGGGGGCGTGCGCGGCCCAGTAGGCCTCGGTGGGGCTGCCCGGTGCCGGTGGCGCGGCGGCCAGCGCCTCGCACACCAGCGCGTATACGCTGTTGATGCCCGGCCCCGGCAGCCCGCGCCGCCAGCCCAGCAGCCACGGGCTGCGCCAGAACAACAGCAGGTGGCTTTCGCCCACGGCAATGGCCCGCTCCAGCGCCGCCTTTGCCCGCAGCAGCGCCGGGTCGTCCCAGTGTGGTGTGTCGCCCGCAGGGGGCTGGCCCACGTGCCAGGGCGGGATGGTGGCCGCTGAGTGGGCGGCGTCCGGGCCGGTCACGCCAGCCCGGCCATCCGCGCCAGCCGGAGCATGCGGCAGGCCGTCAGTCAATTCCCGCAGCAGGTGCGCGAACCAGGCGTTGGCCTGGGCCGAGTCCGGCGTCTCCAGGTGCGGGTAGGACAACACGTAGCGGCCCTGGCCAAAGGACCCGCTGATGACCGCCGGGCGGCCCATCAGGAAGTCCGGGCGAATCTGTAGGCCGTAGAGGTTCTCCCAGTCGCTCAGGGTCTCCTCGGGCAGCAGCGCCAGGTTCAGGTCCGCCACCCAGAAGTCCGCGCCCAGTCCCGCGTAGCGCGCCAGCACCCGCACCGTGTCCTGCTGCCCTTTGGGCGGGGGCGCGAACTGCGCGGGCCACCACACGGGCGCGAGGAGTTCCGGCGCGCCGGGCAGGGCCAGCGGTTCGGTGGTGTCGAGCGCCAGGCGCACCTGGCCGGACAGGAAATGCTGCAAGCGCCCGGCAAAGCCCATGCGCCCCCAGGGGCAGAGATTCAGGCTGTCGGTCGGCCTCGGACTGGTGAGCGCCAGCCCGGCCCCGCCGCAAAAGCCCAGGTACGCGCCGCCCCCGGCCACGAAGGCGCGGATGGCCTGCCTGCCCTGTGCGCCCAGGCGCTCGGCCCTGGCCCTGGCCAGCCCGCCGGGCACGATAAGCAGAGCAGGGGAGTCAAGCAGGGCAGGGGGGTCGAGCAGGGCGGGGGTGTCGGATTGGCTGGAATGGGCAGAGTCCCCCATGAGGCCACCGCTAGGGGCGAAGGGGGCGAAGGCCGCCAGGAGGGCGAAGGCCGTGGACTTGCCAGCGAGCGCTCCCTCGGCTATGTTATGGGCGCGTAAAATCACGTGGGGGAGCCTAAGCGCGCGCAAGGCCCGCAGCACCAGCACCCCCCACAGGTGCGATTCATCCCACAAGACGAAAACGCGCGCCATGCTCCGCTCCCCCAAGGTTTCCGGGCACCCTAGCCGCGCCCGACCCTCCTTGGCAAGGCCCCTTCGGCCCCTTCGGGGCTTCCATGGGGTGGAGGCGTAACAGGCCGCGCGACGCTGTAATGCAAGGAGACCGTTCACATGTCCGAGCCGAAATTAGACGCCGCACTGCCCGCCGCTCTGCCCAAGGGCTACGAGCCCGCCGACGTGGAAGCCCGCTGGGGCAAGCACTGGGAAGACAACAAGACCTTCAGCCCCGACCCGGCGGAGGTGCTCACCGGCGGCAAGGAGCCGTACTCCATCGTCATCCCCCCGCCCAACGTCACGGGCGCGCTGCACATGGGCCACGCGCTCAACCTCACGCTCCAGGACATCCTGTGCCGCTTCATGCGCCAGCAGGGCAAAAGCGTGCTCTGGGTGCCGGGAACCGACCACGCGGGCATAGCCACCCAGAACGTGGTCGAGCGCCAGCTGAAAAAAGAGGGCAAGAAGCGCGACGACCTGGGCCGCGAGAAGTTCATCGAGCGCGTGTGGGAGTGGAAGAAGGAATACGGCGACCGCATCCTGAACCAGATCCGGCGCATGGGCGCGAGCGTGGACTGGACAAGCGAGCGCTTCACGCTCGACGAGGGCCTGTCCAAGGCCGTGCGCGAGGTCTTCGTGCGCCTGTTCCACGAGGGGCTGATCTACAAGGGCAACTACATCGTCAACTGGTGCAACCGCTGCCACACGGCGCTGGCCGACGACGAGGTGGAGCACGCGCCCAAGAAGGGCAAGCTCTACCAGATCAAGTACCCCCTGGCCGACGGCTCCGGTGAACTGGTTGTCGCCACCACCAGGCCCGAGACCATGCTGGGCGACGTGGCCGTGGCCGTGCACCCGGAGGATCCCCGCTACACCCACGCCATCGGGAAAATGGTCACCCTGCCGCTCGTCGGCACGCAGATTCCGGTCATCGCCGACGCCTACGTGGACATGGAGTTCGGCACCGGCGCGCTCAAGATCACCCCGGCGCACGACATGAACGACTGGGCCCTGGCGCGCACGCACAACCTGCCCGTCATCGCCGTCATCGACGACAAGGGCGACATGAACGAGAACGCGCCCGAGGCCTACCGGGGCATGCCCAAGAACGCCTGCCGCGACAAGGTGGTCGGGGACCTGACCGCCCTGGGCCTCGTGGTCGACATCGCCGACCACGACCACAGCGTGGGCGAGTGCTACCGCTGCAAGAGCGTCATCGAGCCCCATGTGAGCGAGCAGTGGTTCGTCAAGGTCGCGCCCCTGGCCAAGGCCGCGCGCGAGGCCGTGCCCCGCGATACGCAGATTGTCCCGGCCCAGTGGGAAAAGACCTACTACGAGTGGCTGGACAACATCCGCGACTGGTGCATCTCCCGCCAGATTTGGTGGGGCCACCGCATCCCGGCCTGGACCTGCGAGGCCTGCGGCGAGCTGATCGTGCAGACCGAGGACCCGGCCAATCTTGCGACGGGCTGCCCCAAGTGCGGCGGCGCGCTCAAGCAGGAGGACGACGTGCTGGACACCTGGTTCAGCTCGGCCCTGTGGCCCTTCTCCACGCTCGGCTGGCCTGCGGAAACCGACAAGCTCAAGGCCTACTACCCCACCAGCGTGCTGGTCACCGGGTTCGACATCCTGTTCTTCTGGGTGGCGCGCATGATGATGATGGGCATCCACTTCAAGGAGCAGGTGCCCTTCCGCCACGTGTACATCCACGCCCTGGTGCGCGACGAGCAGGGCAAGAAGATGAGCAAGTCCACGGGCAACGTCATCGACCCCCTGGAGATGATCGCCAAGTACGGCACCGACTCCCTGCGCTTCACCCTGACCGCCTTCGCCGCCATGGGCCGCGACATCAAGCTGTCCGAGAAGCGCATCGAGGGCTACCGCCACTTCGTGAACAAGATCTGGAACTCGGCGCGCTTTGCGCTCATGAACATGCCCGAGGACGGCAGCGCGCCCAAGGCTGATTTGAGCGACGCCAAGGGCCTGGCGAATCTGTGGATTTTGCACCGGTTGGAAGAGGTCAAGGACGAGGTGGAGTCGGCCACGCTCGAATACCGCTTCAACGACATCGCCCAGGGGCTGTACCGCTTCATCTGGAACGAGTTCTGCGACTGGTACCTGGAGATGGCCAAGGGCGACCTGTACGGCGCGGACGAGGCCGCCAGGGACGCCACGCGCACAGTGCTCTTGACCGTGCTCACCGAGACCATGGTCCTGCTGCATCCGGTCATGCCCTTTGTGACCCAGGAGATCTGGAGCGTGCTGCCGGGCGTAACTGACAAGGAGCTGGCCCTCCAGCCCTACCCGGTCCGCAGGCCCGAGTTCAAGAACCCGCAGGCCGCGCGCGACATGGCCTTTTTTCAGGGCGTGGTGGGAGCAACGCGCACCATCCGCACGGAGCTGTGCATCGACCCGGCCAAGAAGCTCCCGCTGATCATCGATACCGGCACAGAGCAGGGGAGCGGCAACGCCCAGGCCGTGCTGACCCGGAACGTGCACCTGATCCAGTCGCTCGCCCGCATCGAGAGCGCGGACATCGGCCCCGGCAAGACCGGACCGCGTGCCAGCGGCACGGCCGTGGTCGAGGGCTCGCGCATCTTCGTGCCCTTGAAGGGCATAGTGGACTTCGGCGCGGAGCTGACGCGGTTGGACAAGGAGCTGGGCAAGCTGGACAAGCAGTTGACCGCGCTCAAGGGCAAGCTCTCCGCCCCGGGCTTCGCGGGCCATGCCCCGGCGGAGATCGTGGCTGCGGAGAACGAGAAGCTTGCGGGCCTGGTGGACGCCAAGGCCAAGCTGGCCGAATTGCAGGAGCGCCTCAAAGGCGCGCTGGCTGAGGAGGTTTAAGCCCAATGCCTTCCGTCACTGCCGCCAATGTCGACAATGTCATCATCCGCCCCTGCCGCCCGGACGAGGAGCCGCTCATGTCGGCCATCGTCTGCGACGCGGCCACAGCGTACAAGGGCGTGATCCCGGCGGACAGGTACCACGAGCCCTACATGCCGCTTGCGGAGCTGCGCGCGGAGATAGCCGCTGGCGTGCGCTTCTGGGGCGCGGAGGCAAATGGCGTCCTGGTCGGCATCATGGGCATCCAGGACATGGACAATGCTGTTGCCAGTGAGCAGGGCGGTATTGGAAACGTCACGCTCATACGCCACGCCTACGTACGTACTGCGCAGCGCGGCCTGGGCATTGGCGGCCAATTGCTGAGGCATCTTGTACGTATTGCCCAGCGCCCCATGCTCATGGGCACCTGGGCCGCAGCCACCTGGGCCGTGGGCTTTTACCAGAAGCACGGCTTCACCTTGACCGCCCACGCGGAAAAGGAAAAGCTCCTGCGCGTGTACTGGAACATCCCGGAGCGCCAGGTGGAGACCAGCGTTGTTTTGGCCGACGCGGGCGCCATGGCCCTGGTGCGCGAGAAGGTCAGCGCCGAGGCCGAGTTCGCACAGATCGACGCCTTCTGGAGCCCGCGCCTGGTGGCGGAATTAAACGGCCAGCAGGTCAAGTTCTGCCGCCTCAAGGGCGAGTTCGACTGGCACGCGCACGCAAGCGAGGACGAGATGTTCTGGGTGCTGGAGGGCGAGCTGACCATAAAGCTCCGCCAGCGTGATATTGTCATCGGACCCAACGAATTTTACGTCGTGCCGCGCGGGGTGGAGCACAAGCCCGTGTGCGCGGACGAATGCCGCATCATGCTGTTTGAACCCGCAGCCACCAAACAATACGGCGACCAGCCCGGAGCATAACCCATGTCCACCGTCTACCTCATCGGCGCAGGCCCCGGCGATCCCGGCCTTTTGACCATCAAGGCCAAGCAGCTCATCGAGACCTGCGACGTGGTGGTCTACGACTACCTGGCCAATGCGGAGTTTCTGAAATACGCCAGGGCCGACGCCGAGATCATCTACGTCGGCAAGAAGGGCGGCGACCACACCCTGCCCCAGGACCAGATCAACCGGCTCATCATCGACAAGGCCAGGGCAGGCAAGTCTGTGGCCCGGCTCAAGGGCGGCGACCCGTACGTGTTCGGGCGCGGCGGCGAGGAGGCCGAGGAGCTGGTGGCCGAGGGCATCGCGTTCGAGGTCGTGCCCGGCGTGACCGCTGGCGTGGCCGCCCCGGCCTATGCGGGCATCCCGGTCACCCACCGCGACCACACCACCAGCGTCTGCTTCATCACCGGGCACGAGGACCCGACCAAGGAGGAGAGCGGCCACAACTGGGAGGTCTACGCCAAGAGCAACAGCACGCTGGTGTTCTACATGGGCGTGAAGAACCTGCCCATGATCGCGGGCAAGCTCATGGCCGGGGGCCGCAGCAAGGACACCCCCGTGGCCCTGGTCCGCTGGGGCACGCGCTGCAACCAGGAGTCCATGGTCAGCACGCTGGAGAACGTGGCGGCAGAGGCCGAGCGCCGCAAGTTCGCCGCGCCCAGCATCATCATCGTGGGCGGGGTCTGCTCGTTGGCGGGCAAGCTCAACTGGTTCGAGAAGAAGCCGCTCTTGGGCAAGGGCGTGGTGGTCACCCGCGCGCGGGAGCAGGCCAGCGACCTGTCCGACGTGCTGCGGCAGATGGGCGCCTGCGTCTATGAGTTTCCGACCATCACGGTGGAGCCGCTGGACGACTACGATGAGGTGGAGCAGGCCATCCTGGGCCTGGGCGCGGTGGACTGGCTCATCTTCACCTCGGTCAACGGGGTGCGCCATTTCTGGGCGCAGCTGACCGAGATCGGGCTGGACACACGCGCGCTGGGCGGCATCAGCGTGGCGGCCATCGGCCCGGCCACGGCGGTGGAGCTGCGCCTGCGCGGCGTGACCCCGGACTTTGTGCCGCCCAAATACGTTGCAGAGGAGGTCGTGGCCGGGCTGCTCGAACGCGGCATCGCGGGCAAGAACGTGCTCATTCCCCGGGCGAAAGTGGCGAGGGAAGTCCTGCCCGAGGAGCTGGCCCGCGCCGGGGCAAACGTGCGCATCCTGCCGGTGTATGAAACGAAACTGACCCAGGCCGACAGCTCGGAGATCGTGGAGGCCCTGGCCCAGGGCAAGATCCAGGCGCTCACCTTCACCAGCTCCAGCACGGTGGAGAACTTCTTCACCCTGCTAAAGCCCGAGACCCTGCGCCAATATCCGGACGTCAAGATCGCCTGCATCGGCCCGGTGACGGCCAAGACGCTGGCGCGCTACGGCTTCACCCCGCACATCCAGCCCGAGGACTACACCATCCCCGGCCTGGCTGCGGCCCTGGGCATGGGGCTGTAGGAAAGACCGCTTCCGGCGACCACCACGCCTTTCAGACCCTGCGGTCCCCTTCGCCAACGAACTGGCCATTCCGGCGCACATCAGCCGGGGTGGCCAGTCTGTTTTGCGTCATCCTGCGGGAGTCCGGCCGTGTGCTGTCTCTGTCAATGTACGTCGAAAGGCTCAGCCGGTTGCCAGACTGGCCTGGAAATATCCCCCGTCGAAGAGCACGTCCGTCGCCTGGCGCACCAGGGTATGCACGCCCTGGTGCGCAACTTCGCCCCGGATGCCTTCCACCTCGGTCTGGCTGATGCTCAGAAAGGCTTCCACCACCTTGGGGTCAAAGTGCGTTCCGGAGCTTTCGCTGATGATTTTCGTGGACTGCTCGAAGCTGAAAGCCTCCTTGTAGGGCCGTTTACTCATGAGCGCGTCGAACACGTCCACAAGGGCGAAGATGCGCGCGCCGATGGGAATCTCCTCGCCACGCAGCCCCTGGCTGTAGCCGCCGCCATCCCACCGCTCATGGTGGCTTGAGACCACGTCCGCGCCCAGGCGCAAGAACTCCACCTCGTTGACGATTTCACGGCCCTTGACCACGTGGGTCTCAATGACCAGGCGCTCCTCCGGGGTCAGCTTGCCCGGCTTGAGCAGCACGGAGTCCGGCACGCCGATCTTGCCCACATCGTGCAGGTACGCGCCGATGATGAGCCTGGCCATCGTTTCCGACGGCAGGGCCATGCGGTGGCCGATGAGCACGGACATGGCCACCACGCGTTCGGAATGGCCCTCTGTCTCCATGTCGCGCATCTCCAGGGCCTTGGCCAGACTGCGGATGGAATCGAAGGAGGCCGTGGCCAGAGCATTGTAAGCCTGTTGCAGGCGTACTCCAGAGCTGACCAGCTCCAGCGCTGCCAATTTGAACTGCCCATAAAAGAAAATATGCAGCAAAAGCGGGATGATGAGTGCGGCAAGGCCGTAGAGCAGATTCCCGGGATTCAGAAGCGCCAGGCGCGGGGCCAGGCGGTAGAGCTCCACAGCGCCAACGAGCTTGCCCTGGGAATACACCGGGACGTACATCTCAAGGAGCGTGCCGTAGCCCCGGAGGTTCTTGTGCTCGGACTTCACGGCCTCCTCAATATCGAGCTTGGGTTTACCGGACTTGAAGGTGTCCAGCAGGTCGTCGTTGTCCGGGAAGCGCTGCCCCTTGATGGCCGGGTCGATGAAGGAATAGACCACGGTGGCCTCGGGGTCCCAGATGCGGAACTCCACAAGGCTACTGTATTCCATGAAGACGTTGATGCGGTCGATGAGGGCTTGGTGGGGGGTTGTGCGCAGCTCCTTCAAGTCGAAATTCAGTTCGTGCGTCAGGAACTTGCGCACAATCTCCAGGGAGTCCCGTTTGTAGTCGTTGATGTTGTTCGTGTACCGGAGATAGGGCACGGCAATAGCCAGCACCAACGCGAAACAGAGCGTAAACAAAAAGCTGCGTTTGAAAAATGAGCGCAGCAGTTCGTGCAGGTCGAAGAATTTCATGTCTATACTCCTTGGCGTGTTCAACGCGTTTGGCGCAAATTCGGACTGGATATCCAGATAGGTATACCAATGCGCTGGCGTTGGGCAAGCTGCTCCTAAAACGAATCCGTCATTGCTGAACGGGCTGGAGGAAAGAATCTGCTCCGACCCTTCAACACACAACAAAGCCCCCGGTTTAGACGCCGGAGGCTTTCATGTTTTGGCGGAATATCGTGCGGGGGCGTTCCCGAAGGGTGGACGCCGCGCCGGGACTACTGCTTGCCGTCAGCAAGCATCTTGCGCACGCGCCGGAGGTTTGCCTGTGCCACCGGGGAGTTCGGGAGCAGGTCCGCCGTCTTGGCATAGTATTCTTCGGCGTGGCGCAGGTCCCCCCGGAGCATGGCGATATTCCCGAGGTCGTTGTAGGGCTGCGGGTAATTTGGCCGGATGGCCAGTGCCTGGAAGTACTGTTTTTCCGCCTCGTCGTACCGGTGCAGCCGCGCAAGGCAATACCCGATGCTGTAGTGGTCGTCTGCGCTGAACTCGTAATTCGGGTCTTGCGCCAAGGCTCTTTGGTACATCTCAATGGCCTGTTCGTAGCGCTGAGTGGTTGTGTAAATATTGCCGAGATTCCCCAGAGCATGGCTGTAGTTCGGTTGCAGGGCAATTGCCTTGAGCACATAGGTTTCGGCCCTGGCAATGTCCAGCCTGTCCCCCCTGCTCAGCAGAATCTTGCCATAGTTGTTGTACAGGACGTGGTGCCCGGACGTAACGTCGATGGCGCGTTCGTAGATGGTGAACTTGTTGCGCCAGAACTGGATCGCTTCGGTCGCCTGGGTCCAGTACCAGCCGAAAAGGGCGAGAAAGCAGAGAGTCAGCGCGATGTTGCGCTTTTGTCTGTCGGCGGTCAGGCGCGCTGCGATTTCCCTGGCCCCCAGCACCAGCACAAGATAGGCGCCGACGTACGGAAAATACGCGAACCTGTCGGCCATTGGGACATGGATGCCGACTTTCGGGGACACGATGGTGGTGAGAAGTCCCAAAAGAAACCAGCCCAGGCCCAGCATCAGCCAGGGAAAGCGTTTGCCTTTCCAGGCGACGAGCAGAAGCGCTGCGCATAATGCCGCGATGGACAGCGCCAGCGGCCATATGGGGAGCGGCGTCTGGAACGGATAGAGGATGGCGAGGTCTGTCGGGACGAGAGCCTTCCAGACGTATTTGGGCAGGGCCAGAAAGGCGTTGCCCAGCCGTACCGGGAGGCTCAGCACCTCTTGGTCATAGCTCTTTGGATGGGAGTAGGTGGTCATCACGGTGGAGAGCAGCGCCAGGGCCAGCATGGGCAGCTTTTCCCGCAGCACGGGCCAGAACTCGCGCAGGCGCGCGCGGAAAGAGCTGTCCGGCCCGGTTCCCTGGAACAGGGCATAGGGGCTCCAGCGGCCCAGGGGCCAGTAGTCCAGCAGCAGCAGGATGCCGGGCAGAACCACCAGCACCGGCTTGGACATCAGGCTCAGGGCATAGCAGCAGTAGAAGGCGACCAGGGCGCGGCTGCGTCTGTTTTTTGCCCAGGCCAGGTAGCTGGTCAGGGCCAGCAGGCCCCAGAACATGAACAGGACATCCTTGCGTTCGGTGATCCAGACCACCGACTCCAGGTGCAGCGGATGCACGGCGAAGAGCACGGCCACGGCAAAGGCCGTCCATTTGTCAGCGGTGATGGTGCGCATGAGCTGGAACACCAGGGCCACGTTCAGGGCGTGCAGGATGAAATTCGTGGCGTGGTACCCGCCCGCCCAGAGCCCGTACAGGTTCGCGTCGAGCATGAGCGACAGCCAGGACAACGGGTGCCAGTAGTCGATGACGTTGGCCAGGTCCACAAAGGCCCAGCGCACGGCGTCCCAGGTGAGCCCGCCGAGCACATGGGGATTTTGGAGAATATGAATCGTGTCGTCCAGGTCGATGAACTCGAAGCCGAGGGTGCGCCAGTACAGGGCCAGGGCCACGGCCACGGCGATCAGGCAGAGCGCGGCAGGGCTTTCAAGCGCCTGGAGCAGGCGCGCGCCGAGGGCAGGGGCGGCGGAGGGCGTGACGGGGCGTTCTTCCGGCGTATCGTGTATTTTGTGTGGCATGCGGATTCTTTATAAAAACCAAACGTGAATGTCCAGTGGCCCGGCGCCGCAGTGGCGCCATGATCCTGGCCGCGCGCCCCGGTCATCTCGTTTCGGTGCCGCATCGCCCCATCCGCTGTTCCCGCCGCGCATCCCTGTCGGCTCATGGCGGCGGTGGAGCGCCTCGCCACGCGGGAGGGGCTGGCTGAGCGTGACGATGGCCCAAGCTGCGGCCCTGGGCGGATTTGTTGAGCAGAAGCGCTCGCCAGCGCGAAACAAAGCCCCCGGTTCAGCGCCGGGGGCTTTGTTGGTGTTGCGGAATCCCGTGCGGGAGCGGTTCCGAAGGGTGGACGCCGCGCCGGGGCTATTGCCTGCCGCCAGCCAGCATCCTGCGCACGCGCTCCAGGTTCTCCCGGGCCACCTGGTAGTCCGGGGCCTGGTCCACGGCCTGGGCGTACTGCTCCTCGGCGCGGCGCAGGTTTCCCCGGAGCAGGGCGATGTTGCCCAGGTCGTTGTGCGCTTGCGGATACTTGGGCTGGGTCTCCAGGGCCTGGAGGTAGCTCTGTTCGGCCTCGTCGTAGCGGCCCAGCTGAGCCAGGCAGTAGGCGATGCCGTAGAGATCGCTGGCCCGGAAGGCGTACGCCGGGTCGATGGCCAGGGCCTGGCGGAACATGGTGATGGCCTGCTCAAAGCGGCCTGTGCCCATGTAGATGTTGCCGAGGTTGCCCAGGGCGAGGTTGAAGCCCGGCTGCAGAGCCAGGGACTTCAATGCGTAGGTTTCCGCGCGGGCCAGGTCCAGCCGGTCCACCAGGATCTTGGCGTAGTTGTTGTACAGGATGTACTGGCCCGGGGACACGTCGATGGCGCGCTCGTAGATGGTGTACTCGTTGCGCCAGAATTCGATGGCGTAGCTGGCCTGCGACCAGTACCACCCGAACAGCGCCAGCAGGCAGGCGGCCAGGGCGACGGCGCGCTTTTGTCTGTCGGCGATCAGGCGCGCTGCGATTTCCCTGGCCCCCAGCACCAGCACAAGATAGGCGCCGACATACGGGAAATACGTGAACCTGTCGGCCATGGGCACATGCATGCCAATTTTCGGGGTCACGATGGTGGTGAGCAACCCCAGGAGAAACCAGCCCAACCCGAGAATCAGCCAGGGGAAGCGCTGGCCTTTCCATGCGCAAAAAAGCAGCGCCGCAACGAGCCCGGCAACGGATACAACCAGCGGCCAGAGCGGAACGGGCGTTTGGAACGTGTAGATGATGGCGAGGTTTGTGGGCACGAAAAACTTCCACGCATATTTGGCCAGGGAAATGAAAGCTGTGCCGTAGCGTGTGGCGGAATCCAAGGTCAGCATATCGTGCGCGTTCACGTGGGAGTTGACGGTGGCCAGGGTGGAGAGCATCGCCAGGCCCAGAACAGGCAGCTTCTCCCGCAGCAGCGGCCAAAGGGCGCGCAGGCGATCGCGGAAGGCGGGGCCAGGCCCGGCAGGTCGGAACAGCTCAAACGGGCTCCAGCGATTGAGCGGCCAGTAGTCCAGCAGCAGCAGCAGGCCGGGCAGAACCACCAGCACCGGCTTGGACATCAGGCTCAGGGCGTAGCAGCAGGAGAAGGCGGCCAGGGCGGTGCGGCTGCGGTCCCTGGCCCAGGTCAGGTAGCTGTTCAGGGCCAGCAGGCCCCAGAACATGAACAGGACATCCTTGCGCTCCGTGATCCAGACCACGGACTCCAGGTGCAGCGGATGCACGGCAAAGAACACGGCCACGGCAAAGGCCGACCACTTGTCCGCAGTGATCCTGCGCATGAGCCGGAACACCAGGGCCACGTTCAGGGCATGGAGAATGACGCTCGTGGCGTGGTACCCGCCCGCCCAGAGTCCGTACAGGTTCGCGTCGAGCATGAGCGACAGCCAGGACACGGGGTGCCAGTAGTCGACCGTGTTGCGCAGGTCGACAAAGGCCCAGCGCACCGCCTCCCAGGTGAGCCCGCCGGTCACATGGGGATTTTGGAGAATATGAAACGTGTCGTCCAGGTCGATGAACTCAAAGCCGGTGCTGCGCCAGTAAAGGGCCAGCGCCGCAGCCACGGCGATCAGGCAGAGCGCCGCAGGACTTTCAAGCGCCTTAAGCAGGCGCGCGCCGAGGCCAGGGGCCTGGGCATGGGCATGGACATGTGCGGACAGGCTGGGCGGTTTTTTGGGTGATGCGGTCTGTTTGCGTGACATCGTGTTTCCTTAGAAAAACCGTGCGTTGATGTCCAGCGGGCCGGGGCCGTTTCGCCTGGACCTGGCGCAGCCGAGCATGTCAATTCCGCTCTGGCGCGCGGCCTGGCCGCCGTATTCTCTGAACATGGTGAAGCGCTGGTGGAGCTGGGGCTTGTCCTGATGCTCCCAATGGGCTGGCGCTTGAGGAGCGCTCGCGGCTCAGCGCTGTGCGTGCGCTTCCCGCGCCCGGCAAGCGTCGGCGTTGGGGCTGGCGTGGGTGTGCCAGGGCAGGGGGCGATCACGCCAGTGCGTGCATGGCGGAAGGGGTGTGGCGCAGCTGCGCCGGAAGCGGAAGCGCGGCGCTCCAGGGCCTGCAACTGGTGCACAACAGGCCGCATAACAGGCCGCGAAAGGCCCGCCGCTACCGCAGGTAGTCTTCCAGAAACCGGCCCATCTGCACGTCCACGCCGGTGATGTGCTCGGTGAGCCATTTCTTGAGGAAGTCCAGCACCTCCGCCGGGTTGGCGGTGTCGGTCGCCCAGTTGTCCTCAAAGGTCGTCACCGCGTCGCTGAAATACTGGTGCTCCTTCAGGTGCGCCTCGAACTCCGGGTAGCCAAAGGCCTGCATGTAGCCTTCCTCGACGTGGAAGTGCTCCGCAGCGTAGGCCTTGAGCCGGGCCACCAGGTCCGGGGCCGGGCAGTGCTGGCCCGAGGCCTCCACGGCGTCGTGCAGGCTGTTGACCATGTCCACCAGCTGCCTGTGCTGGTCGTCGATGGCCTTGATGCCCATGAGCAGGGAATCGCTCCATTGAAAGTACGGCATGCTGCTGCTCCTTGCCTGGGTGTGTTCCTGCATGCGCAGCATAGCATATTTGCGGCTGGCGGCAAGCTCGGCCAGGCGCGGGGGGACGGCAAAGGAAAGGGCTTCGGTCCCCTCCCTAGACGACCGAAGCCCAAGGCCGCCACGTGGGGCAGCTTTATTGCCGGATGTATCGGAGCTTTGGGCGGGGACTTTAGCCCTGGCGCAGGGCCAAGAAAAAGGCCGGACATCGCTGCCCGGCCTTGGTCGTTTTTGTCGCGCTTGCGTGGTCTACTTCTTCTCGTCCTTGTCATCGACCTTGTCGGCCACGGCGCATTCGGTGGTCAACAGCAGGCTGGCCACGGAGGCGGCGTTCTGCAGGGCCACGCGGGCGACCTTCTTGGGGTCGATGACGCCGGCGGCGTAGAGGTCCTCGTACACGCCGGTGGCGGCGTTGAAGCCAAAGGCGTCCTTGCCCGCGCGGACCTTCTCCACCACCACCGAGCCTTCGAACCCGGCGTTGGAGGCGATCATGCGCAGGGGCTCCTCCAGCGAGCGGCGGATGACGAGCACGCCTGCGGCCTCGTCGTCGTCCAGGGTCTTCAGGCCGTCCAGCACCTTGGAGGCGCGCACATAGGCCGTGCCGCCGCCGGGGATGATGCCTTCCTCGACAGCCGCGCGGGTGGCGTTCAGCGCGTCCTCGACCCGGGCCTTCTTCTCCTTCATCTCCACTTCAGTGGCCGCGCCGACCTTGATGACGGCCACGCCGCCCACGATCTTGGCCAGGCGCTCCTGGAGCTTTTCCTTGTCGTAGCTCGACGTGGTGAGATTGATCTCACCCTCGATCTGCTTGATGCGGGCCTTGATGTCGTCCTTTTTGCCAGCGCCGTCGACGATGGTGGTCTTTTCCTTGTCCACGGTGATGCGCTTGGCGCTGCCGAGCGAGTCGGCCCGGACCTTGTCGAGCGAAAGACCCACATCCTCGCTCACGACCTGGCCGCCGGTCAAGACGGCGATGTCCTGAAGCATGGCCTTGCGGCGGTCGCCAAAGCCCGGGGCCTTGACCGCGCAGACCTTGATGGTTCCGCGCAGCTTGTTGACCACCAGCGTGGCCAGGGCCTCGCCGTCCACGTCCTCGGCGATGATCATCAGCGGGCGGCCCATCTTCACAACCTGCTCCAGCACGGGCAAGAGGTCCTTCATGTTGCTGATCTTCTTCTCGGAAATGAGCAGCAGGGGCTCGTCGAACTCGGTAGTCATCTTGTCGGAATTGGTGGTGAAATAGGGGGAGAGGTAGCCGCGGTCGAACTGCATGCCCTCGACCACGTCCAGCACGGTCTCCATGCTTTTGGCTTCCTCAACGGTGATGACGCCCTCTTTGCCGACCTTGCTCATGGCCTCGGCCAGGATGTCGCCGATGGTCTGGTCGTTGTTGGCGGAGATGGTGCCGATCTGGGCGATTTCCTTGCGGTCCTTGGTGAACTTGGCGGTCTTGTCCAGCTCGGCGACCACGGCCTCCACGGCCTTGTCGATGCCGCGCTTGACGCTCATGGGGTTTCTGCCTGCGGCCACGAGCTTGATGCCCTCGCCGAAGATGACCTGGGCCAGCACCGTGGCGGTGGTGGTGCCGTCACCGGCCACGTCGTTGGTCTTGGAGGCGACCTCCTTGACCATCTGGGCGCCCATGTTCTCGAACTTGTCCTCCAGGTCGATCTCCTTGGCCACGGTCACGCCATCCTTGGTGATGGTCGGCGCGCCCCAGGATTTCTGGATGACGACGTTGCGGCCCTTGGGGCCCAGGGTGACTTTCACGGCATCGGCAAGCTTGTCCACGCCGATCTTCAAGCCCGCGCGGGCGGACTCCTCAAAACGAATGGTCTTGGCCATGTCTTCAGCACTCCTCTTTTTGCGAAATTCGGCGTGTGGCGCCGTGTATTTCCAGCAGTTATTTTTCGATGACGGCCAGGATCTCATCCTGGCGCATGATGGAGCATTCCTCGCCGTCCAGCTTGAACTCGGTTCCGGCGTATTTGGCGAAGAGGACCACGTCGCCCTCCTTGACCTGCATCTTGACCTTGTCCGAGCCGGGACCGGCGGCGACCACGGTGCCGCGCATGGGGCGCTCCTTGGCGCTGTCGGGGATGAAGATGCCGCCAGCGGTTTTCTCTTCCTCGGGCAGGCGCTTGATGATGACGCGATCGTGCAATGGCTTGAGCTTCATTATG
This sequence comes from uncultured delta proteobacterium, assembly GCA_903843965.1. Taxonomy (GTDB): domain Bacteria; phylum Desulfobacterota; class Desulfovibrionia; order Desulfovibrionales; family Desulfovibrionaceae; genus Humidesulfovibrio. Next base: position 20,402 of record CAIMRY010000012.1, on the reverse strand, counting down.
AATCCTCCTGAACAGATTGTGTGCTTTTTGCGCCGCCAGGCTCCGGCGACGCGGGGCGTGTGGCCCGCGCTGGGGCGTTTGGTTGCGGCGTTGGAAAGATAAGCAGGTGCGAGGGGATGTCAACGCCTGGGGCGGAAATATTTGGCTTGCGGCGGCAAGGTCGAAACCGGAATGCGGGTGCGGGCGCAAGGATGTTTTTCGCACGCCTGGCCCCGCACCCGCGCAAAAAGGCAGCGGGGCTCGGCCTCTCGGCCTGCGCCCCGCTGCCGGGTGTTCTTGGCTGGCGTGCTACTCGTCCGCGCTCACCGGGATGTCGTGGACCTTCACGAACTCGCGCACCTGGTGCAGGTTGTGCAGCCCCAGCTTTTTCATGAAGTTGGCGCGGTGCTTCTCCACGGTGCGGGTGGAAAGGAAGAGCTTCTCGGCGATTTCCTTGTTCTTCATGCCGCCCAGCACCATCTCCAGGATGTGCTTTTCCCGGGTGGTCAGCATTTCCAGCGGGGTGGCCTTGGTTGTGCGGCTGCCGCGCAAGTAGCCGTTGATGAGCGTGGCCGAAACCTCGGGACTGACGTACGCCTCGCCCCGGCACACGGCGCGGATGGCCGTGAGCAGATCCTCGGCGCTGGAGGCCTTGACCACGTAGCCGTCCACTCCGGAATCAAGGGCCGCGTGCAGGTATTCCTCGGCCCGGTGGGCGGTCAGGGCGATGATGCGCGCTTCCGGGAAATCTCGGCGGATGGAGCGCACCGCCACCATGCCGTCCACGCCGGGCATGGACAGGTCCATCAGCACCACGTCGGGCTTGAGCTCGCTGTAGAGGCGCATGGCCTCCCGCCCGTCCTGGGCCTCGCCCACGACCTCGCAGGCCCCTTGGGTCTCCAGGTAGGCCTTGAGGCTCTGCCGGAGCAACGCGTGGTCCTCGGCCAGGAGCACGCGCAGTTTCTTGCCGTCACTGCTTTCGTTCATCGTCTCACGTCCCATGCTTTTGCGCCGCAGCTGGTATCAGCCGTGGCGTATATTTTGTATGCGTAAGTGTACGCACTAGGTCGTACGCAGTCAAAGGCCCGTAGCGTAAGCTATTTGCGTAGTGCTGCCCCCAGGCTCGCGCTGCACGGTGCCAGCAGCGTGCCACCGTTGCGGCCCTTGACCGCAGCCCGGATTTGCGGCAGGCATCAAATATGTGCACTCGTCTGATCGCCCTTGTGCTGGTTCTGACCTTGGCCGCTCCCGCGTCGGCCTGGGAGTCGCGCACCAAAAGCGTGCGCGACGGCGACTCCATCAACGTCACCAACGCCGACGGGGTGCAGGTGAACATCCGGCTCTATGGCCTGGACGCGCCGGAGACCAGGCAGGCCTTCGGCTATCAGGCCAAGAAGCTGCTGGTGCGGCTGGTCGCGCACAAGACCATCTCCATCGAGGGGGTGGACACCGACCGCTATGGCCGCACCGTGGTCCTGGTGCGCCTGGCCGACGGCACCCTGGTCAACGAGGAGATGGTGCGCGCGGGCCTGGCCTGGGTGTACGACCAGTACTGCCTGCGAGAGGACCTGTGCGCCACCCTGCGCCAGGCCCAGGCCGAGGCCAGAAGCGCCGGTCGCGGCCTCTGGGCCGAGTCCTCGCCCACGCCGCCCTGGGAATGGCGCAAGAGCCACAAGACCGAGGAATGGTACGCAGGGCCGGTGCGGGCCATGAAGACCATCGCGCGCAAGATCAAGGTGGTCATCCACTAATCTCCACGCGCACGGGCCAGCCGCCTTCGACCCCGGGCAAGGCCTCGCCGCCTGCCGTGCCAGCCCCCCCCCGCTCTTGCGCAGGGTCGCCTGCTGTGCGCAGATTCTCCTGCGTAGCGATTCCTAGTACTCTTTCGGTACACGTCCGATGCAAACACAGCCCCTGGCCGCTTGTGGCAGCTGCGGACTGTGCAATGAGTTCGTCTGGCGGCTGTCAGTCGGCGGCGGCAAAGAGGTTGCTGCCCAGGATGAAGTCGGTCTCGGGCTCGGTGCCAACGGTCGAAAAGTCGGCGGCGCGGACTCGCTGGCTCTTTTGTTTGAAGGCTGCGGCGTGGGCCCGCTCCCGCAGCACGGCCAGAGGGCCCCTGTCGGATGTTCTGCCTTGGCGCAGCCGCCTTGTGCCTGCCCACGCGCGGGGCCTGGAGAAATTCCGCTCCCAGGTGGTCCCCATGCCGGAAGCCCGGTGCCTGCTCGCCCGTCCGAATCTGCCCTGGGGCGCGGGGCTGCGTCAGCGCAGTGTCTTTTCATGATGCATGGCTGTCCGGCATGCGGCGGATTTAATGCGTGCGCATGCAAAAAGCCCCCGGCCGCTTGTCGCAGCCGGGGGCTTTGCATTACGTATGCTTGCTGGCTACCAGGTGGAGTCCGCAAAGGGGTTGCTGCCCAGGCCGAACCCGTCCTCGGGCTCGCCGCCCACAGAGGGAGCGCCGGAGGCGTCGCCGCCAGCGGAGCCGCCATCAGCCGCCGCCGCGCCGCCGCCCGCCACACCGGCCACGACCACGCCCTGGGCCTTGACCTTGGCCACTTCCTCCATCAGCTGCTCAAGCTTCTTGATGTGCTCGTCCATCTTGGTGGAGCTGACGGACAGCTTCACGTCGCCCTTGGCGGCCTGCTCCTCGAAGTCCTTGAGCTTGCTCTTGGCCCCGGCAAAGTCTGCGGCGATGGCGGTCTTCTCGGCGGTGAGCTTGGTCACCTGGGCCGACAGCGCGGCGTTCTGGGCGCGCAGGTCGGCGATCATTGCCATGATGCCCTGAGCCTGGGCCTGGGCGGCCTCGGGCAGGGGCTTCACGGCCACCTTTTCGCCAAGGTCGGCCACATCGCCCGCCGTGGCCTTGGTCAACTGGGGCTCCTGCTCGTAGATCCAGGCCTTGGACAGGGCCGCGGCGATGGGCGCGAACTCGGCGTCCACCTGGCTCTGGGTCAGGAAGGAGAGCATGTCAAGCAGGCCGCTGTCTGCTGCGTCGCCGCCTTTGAGGCAGGTGACGAAGGTATGCATGGGGAACACTTTCGCTTCAGCCATGGGATTCCTCCTTATGGTCGGGAAAACCTTTCAGTGTTGTGTAAACCAGTGTCCGCCGGGCGGACTCTCCTAGATCTCGCCCATGGGCAGGCGGCCGATCTTGCGCGCGTAGGCCAGGGCCACGGTGCGGTAGACCACGTGCCCGAGCTTGGACCAGGGCAGGTAGGCCAGCAGCATGAACACGAAGATCAGGTGCAGGTAGTAGGTGGGGTAGGCCAGAACCTTCTGCCCGATGAGGCGGAAGATCTCGCTGCCGAGGCCCGTGAGCGCGATGCCCCAGATTACGGTCAAAAGGTACCAGTCGTACCAGTTGCTGGTGCTCTTGGCCGCATCCAGCGCGGTGCGGCGCGTGGTGAGCTTCATCAGTCCGTAGACCAGGGCCACGGCCCCGGCGTTGGCCAGAAGCTTCACCGGGCTCCACAGCGGCATGGGGGTGTGCCCGGCCCAGGCGATGAGCCCGGCCAGTCCGCCCTCAAGGCCCATGATGTGCTCCAGGAAGAAGGCCCCGAACCAGTGGCCCGTAGCCACCACGCCGGTGACGATCATCAGCGCGATGAAGGCGTAGAAGACGAAGAGGTGCCCGGTGAAGCGCTGCACGTCTTTATCTTCCTGCCCGCAGTTCTGGAAGCGGCTGTGCTGGGCCACCTCGACCGTGAGGGTCTCGATGAGGCAGCACAGGAAGCTGGGGGCCTTGCCCCGGCCCACGATGAAGGTCTTGGGCATGCTCTGGAAGCCCTGGAGCATGGTGGCGATGCCTCCAGCAAAGGCGATGAGCATGAACACGAACACCGCGCCGAAGATCGGGTCGATGAAGTAGTCGCCGGGGAACAGGCCGCCGTAGATGATCTCGCCGGTGGCCGATGTCACCAGTTCATGCCCGTGGCTGACGAACAGCGGGAAGGCGGTGCCGAGCGCCTTGGCGCGCAGGACCCAGATGAGCATGTAGATGGCTGCGGGAATGAGCATCAGCATGGGCAGGCCCTTGCTGGAGCTCATCCACTTGCCGATGATGGCCGGTTTGGCGAGGCTGCGGTAGGCCATGTTGCGCAGGGCCGCCAGCAGGTCGCCGGGTTTTGCGCCACGGGGGCACAGATCAGAGCAGGTGCCGCAGTTGTGGCACAGCCAGATGTCGATGTCGTTGACCAGCCTGTCCTTGAGTCCCCACTGGGCCCAGACCATCTCCTTGCGCGGATAGGGCCCGTCGGGCGGGGAAAGGGGGCAGACAACGCTGCAGGTGGCGCACTGGTAGCACTTTTTGAGCGACTCTCCGCCCACCTGCTGCAGTTCCTGAACGAATTTCAGGTCCGGTTGAACCCTGACGGTGTTCGACATGGTTCCAAACCTCCTAGTAGCCCTTGAACGGGTTGGGCCCGAACTTGGTGATGACTTCGGTCATGAAGCGTTCGATGATCGCCGGAACCTTGTCGTACTCGTCAATGGAGACTTCGTACTGCTCCACGCGCTCGGCCTCGACGCCCAGGCGGCCAAGGGACTCCGCGATGTTGGTCTTGCGGCGGCTGCACAGCTCCGAGCCCTTGACAAAGTGGCACTGGTAATCCGGGCCGTACTTGCAGCCCAGCATGATCACGCCGTCCACGCCCTTGCTGACCGCGTCGGCCACCCAGATGGCGTTGACCGAGCCCAGGCAGCGCACCGGCACGAAGCGCACGAAGGGGCTCCAGCCCTTGCCCCGGAAGGCGGCCATGTCCAGCGCCGGGTAGGCGTCGTTCTCGCAGACCAGCACGATGACGCGCGGGCCGCCGGCGACCATGTCGTCGGGCACGTAGACTTCCTTGATCATGGAGCCGATCTGGTCGACGTTATAGTTGTCGAAGCTGATGACGCGCTCCGGGCAGGCGCCCATGCAGGTGCCGCAGCGGCGGCAACGCGTCGGGTTGGGCTTCGGCGTTCCCTTCTCGTCGTCATCCAGCGCGCCGAACGGGCATTCCTCGGTGCAGCGCTTGCACTGGGTGCAGCGCTGGAAGTTGAACACCGGGAAGCTCACGTCGCCGCTTCTCGGGTGCACGGCCACGCCGCGGTTGGCGCTGCCGATGCACTGCACGGCCTTTAAGACCGCGCCCGCCGCATCTTCCTTGGCTGTGGCCATGGTCATGGGCTGACGCACGCAGCCGGCCGCGTACACGCCGGTGCGCCGGGTCTCGTAGGGGAAGCAGATGTAGTTGGAGTCCACGAACCCGTCGAACAGCTCCAGGTCCGGGAAGCCGGGGCCCTGGCGGTAGACCAGGTTCATGGTCGGCTCGTGCGCGGTGACGGGCACGATGGCCGTGGGCAGGACCACCAGGTCGGCCTTGATCTCGACATCGGCGCCGAGCAGGGTGTCCTTGGCGGCCACGATGACGCCGCCGTCGGCGTCCTCGGTCACCTTGGTGATGGTGGCCTTGGAGAGCATGATGCCCGCGTCGTCCTGGGCGGCCTTGTAGTAGCGCTCATTGATGCCCGGGACCATCATGTGGTCATAGAGCACGAAGGCCAGGGCGTCGCCCAGCTTCTCGCGCACGTAGCCAGCCTGCTTGAGGGCCACCAGGCTGGTCAGCTCGGAGCTGTAGGCCAGGTGCTTGGCGTTTTCCTTGTCCGGGTAGGCCACGACCTCGGGCTCGCCCTCGGGGGCGGGGGTCGGCAGCGGCTCGGGCGGGGCGCAGACCTCGACCGAATCAGGGCTGGCGCCCTTGGTGCACAGGCTCACGTCGGTCAAAAAGGCCACGGAGGCCGGGGCCTTGCCGTCGGACGGGCGGACTATGGCGCCAGTCTTGGCCATGGCCTCGAACTCGGCGGCGGTGACCACGTTCTTGATGCTGCCGTAGCCCATGGGGGCCAGGAAGGTCGTGTCGCCGGGGACCCAGCCGGTGGCCAGGACCACCGCGCCGATGTCGAACTTCTGCTCGCCGCCGGCGTTGATGGTGGCGCTGTACAGGCCGGGCGCGCCCTCCAGGGAGTGCAGCTCGGCGCTGGTCAGCACCTTGATTTTGGGATTGCCGGTCACTTCCGCGATGAGCTGGTCAATGCCCGTGTCCTCGGCCTTGAGGTAGGGGTGGCTCATGGGGAAGGTTTTGTACATGGTGGCGGCCTTGCCGCCCAGGGTGGCGGCCCGCTCGACCAGGACCACGTCACGGCCGAGCTTGGCGGCCTCCAGCGCTGCGGTCAGGCCGGTCATGCCGCCGCCCAGCACCATGATGGTCTTGAAGGTCTCCGGGACCTCCGGGGCGGGGATGCGGCTCTTGGAGAGCTTCATCACGCCCATCTTGATGTAGTCCTTGGCCATGAGCGGCAAAAGGCCCGGGACCTTTGCGTCCTCGCGGAAGCTCCACACGCACTGCTCACGCAGGTTCACGCGCTCCACCTGGACGGTTTTGCCGAACTGGAAGATGTCCCACTTGACGCGCGGCGAGCAGGCGCAGACGACAACGCCGTCCAGGCCCTGGGCCTTGATGTCGGCCTCGATCTCGGCCACGGCCTCGGGGCTGCAAAGCACTGCGTTCTGTTTGACCACCGGGCAGCTGCCCGCGAGTTTTCCCTTGGTGACGGCTTCCATCAGCGGCGCCATGTCCAGGGCCTTGCCGATGTCGCATCCGGAACAGATGTATACTCCAAGCTTTTCAGCCATTGCCTACCTCCCCACCACGTTTTGAATGGCTTTCAGGGCAGCGCCGGTGCCGGTCTGGGCGGTCTTCATCACGTCCAGGGGCAGCTTGGCGCAGCCAGCGGCGTAAACGCCCATATCGGCGCCGCCGATGATGAAGCCGTCGTCATCAACAGCAAGCTCCACGGGCAGCTTGGAGCCCGCGCAGCTGGGCTGCATGCCGGTGGCCAGAACCACCAGGTCGAAGCGCTCCTCGCCCTTGATGCCGGTGACGGCGTCCTCGACGGTGAGGATCGGGCTCTTGCACTCGCACTCGACGATCTTGGCGACCTTGCCCTTGACCAGGGAGAGCTTGTCGTCCGCCGCGACCTTCTGCATGAAGTTGTCGTAGCGGCCGGGCGTGCGCAGGTCGATGTAGTAGACCACGACCTGGGCCTCGGGCAGCTTCTCGCGGATGTAGGTGACGTGCTTGAGCGACGCCATGCAGCAGATGTACGAACAGTAGTTCAGGTGGTTCTCGTCGCGGCTGCCTGCGCACTGCACAAAGGCGATGCGCTTGGGGGCACGGCCGTCGCTGGGGCGCAGGATCTGGCCGCCCGTGGGGCCGTTGGGCGCGGCCAGGCGCTCGAACTGCATGTTTGAGACCACGTTCTTGAGCTTGCCCGCGCCGAGGTTGGTCAGCTTGGCCATGTCGTACGGCTTCCAGCCCGTGGCCCAGATGATGGAGCCGACCTGCAGGTCGAAGGTGTTCCCGGCGTCGTCCGGGTCGACGGCGTTGTACGGGCAGGCGGCCTTGATGGCGTCCATCTCGCCGGGGGCGCAGGCGTCGGCGTCGATGACGTAGCGCTGCGGGAAGGCGAACAGGTGGGTGGAGTAGGCGACCTTGCGGTCCACGAGCCCGAAGTCGAACTCGCTTTTCACGCTGGTGGTGGCGGCCTTTTCGCACTCGCCGCACATGGTGCAGTTGGGGTTCACAAAACGAGGGCGCTGTTTGATCTTCACATCAAACGCGCCCGGAGTGCCAGTTACGCTTTCAACCTCGCACATGGTGAACGTTTTCACCTTGAGGTTTTTGATGCGCTGGAACTGGATCTCCAGGCCGCAGGACGGCGGGCAGAGCTTCGGGAAATATTGGTTGAGCTGCGCCACCCGTCCGCCGAGATACGGATTGGTCTCGACGAGATAGACCTCGTGGCCGACTTCGGCGGCCTCAAGGGCGGCGGTGATCCCGGCGAATCCCCCGCCTACGACGAGAATACTGTTGTTCGACATTCGCTGTCCTCCCTCTGTAAGTGTGCCAGGCAGTCCTCTCGGTTGCCTGGGCCGAACGGCATGCGCCACGGCGTGGGATTTTCCCGCGCCCGCCTGGGCATGACTTCGGGGATGGCCCCGGCTTGGCCCTCCCCGAAGTCATGCCCCCGAACGGGCGGAAATGGCCCCAGCAGTTGAAATGGCCCGAACCCGGACTGCAACGAGGCTGTTCCAGTCCGGGTTCAGACCACTTCCCCGTCTGGGAAGTAGGGCGGCCGCAAGCCAGTGGCTCACGGCCGCCCTTTGTCAACGAGCTTCCCTCAGCTTATGCTTCGGTGGGAATGATCTGGATGTAAGGCTTCTTGAAGATCTTGATCTCTTTCTTGGTCGGGTCGTACTTGGAGTTCACGAAGCACTTCCACTTCGCATCGTCCAGGCCCATGGCGTCGCCACGGTAGTAGAAGCCGGGGTAACGGGTCTCTTCACGGAAGTCGATGTGCTGCAGGTGCAGGCGAACGGTCCACAAACGGTGGAACTGCTCCCAGGCGCGCATCAGTTCGTGCAGGTCGCGGGCGGCCAGCTTCTTGGAGTCTTCCTCAAGCATGCCCATGAGCCAGAAGGCGGTCTTGAGCAGGGCGCCGGAGGTCATGTACAGGGTGGCGACACCTCCGCCGTACTCGTCCGAGCACTTGATCAAGCGCATCATGAAGTTCTTGGGGCTGATGTAATTGGGGTTGATCTCAGGAGCGGTGGAGGCACCCTTGAACTGCTCGTAGGTGTACCAGGGCTGGTAGATCTCCTTGGCCAGGTCAGCAGCCTTCACCTGGAGGGCGGGCTTGAAGTCCTTGTGGTCCACCACAAAGCGCACCATCTGCTTGCCGCAGATGCGGCCTTCAGCGTGGGAGCCGGAGGAGAACTTGTGGCCGGAGGCGCCAACGCCGTCAGCGCAGGTCCAGAGGCCTTCGACGGTGGTCATGCGGTTGTAGACCTTGCCGTTGGCGGCGCGGACCTTGTACTCTTCGGGAACCCAGGCCTCGTCCGGACCGGAAACCCAGATGCCGCAGCAACCGGAGTGCGAACCAAGCAGGTACGGCTCGGTGGGCATGATCTCGGAGCCCTTCTCTTCAGGAGCGCAGTTGGTGCAGGCCCACAGGTTGGCCATGCCGACGCACATGTCGAGGAAGTCTTCCCAGGCCTCAGACTCCAGGTGCTTCCACTCGGGGCTCTTCAGGTCGCCGTTGATGGTGGCCAAAAGGGCGCTCTTGGTGTCCATGAAGATGGGGCCGCGGCCTTCACGCATTTCACGGAGCATCATGTGGTTGCGCAGGCAGGTCGGGATGATGTGACCCTTGGCGTAGCCGCGATCCTCGTAGGGCTTCAGCATGGCGCGGTTGGTGGCGCAGTAGTCCTCGCCCTTGTAGTTCGTGGCCTTGGCCTTGAACAGCAGGAACCAGGCGCCGACCGGGCCGTAACCGTCCTTGAAGCGGGCGGGCACGAAGCGGTTTTCCATCATGGTCATTTCAGCGCCAACCTGGGCGCACATGGTGTAGGTGGAGCCAGCGTTCCACACGGGGTACCAGGCGCGACCCATGCCTTCACCCATGGAGCGGGGACGGAACACGTTGACCGCGCCGCCGCACGCCACGAGACAGGCGTTGCAGGTGAAGACGTAGACTTTGTTCTCACGGGTGCTGAAGCCCACGGCGCCGGCGATGCGGTTCGGGGTGTTGGCATCCAGGAGCAGCTTCACGATGAAGATGCGCTCGAGGTAACGGTCGTCGCCCAGGGCCTTCTTGGCGGCTTCCGCGACGATGACCTTGTAGGACTCACCGTTGATCATGATCTGCCAGCGGCCGGAACGCACGGGGGCGTCGCCGTTGCGCAGGGACAGGCCAGCGTTCTTGGCCTGGGCGCCGTCGAGGTTCTTGCCGTCTTTCTTGATCCAGACGGGCAGGCCCCATTCTTCGAACAGGTGGACGGAGTCGTCAACGTGGCGGCCCACGTCGTAGATCAGGTCTTCGCGGACCAGACCCATGAGGTCGGTGCGGACCATGCGCACGTAGTCGTCGGCCTTCTGGTCGCCGATGTAGGTGTTGATGGCGGAAAGGCCCTGGGCCACGGCGCCGGAGCGCTCGAGGGCGGCCTTGTCCAGCAGCATGATGGAAATGCCGCCGATCTTGTCAGCCCAGCGGCAGGCCTCGTAGGCGGCGCCGCAGTTGCCCATGCCGCCGCCGACCATCAGGATGTCAGCATGCATCTCGACGATCGTCGGCTCGGCCAGGGGGACACCTTTGACGATTTCTTTAGACGGAATCTGAGGCATAGCTACCTCCGTATGCTCTCATAAAGTTGATTTTGAAAAACCTCTTCAACACAGTTTGAGCTGTCGACTCAGGCCGATGCTAGTCGCAAACGGCGTCGAGCCAGCACTGAGACTTGTCAGCCTCGGTGATCTCGAACTTCTTGCTGATCGGGTTCTCGGGCGTGGACAGCTTGGTCTCGGTGAAGAGGAGCTCGTCGTCCAGGTTGGCGCCCTCGGGCTTGCCGCCGAAGCAGTTGATGGAACCTTCAGGGGTGGTGCGGATGGGGAACTTGAAGCGCTTAACGGAGCCGTTGCGGAACTTCACGGTCCACATGATGTCTTCAGCCGAGCGCATGGGGATGGAGGTTCCACCCATGGGGGCGAAGTCGGCATAGGGGCGGGCTTCAATGGCGCCCTGGGGGCAGATTTTCACGCAAGAGTAACATTCCCAGCAGGCGTCAGGCTCCTGGTTGTACGCCTTCATGGCGTCCGGATCCAGAATCATGAGGTCGTTCGGGCAAATGTACATGCAAGCGGTCTTCTCGCCACCCTTGCAGCCGTCGCATTTTTCCGGATTAACAAAGGTCGGCATAACACTCCTCCTAACAGGTTTAAATTAAAGCAGTTACCGACACGAACCACAGCCAACTACGTGCTCTTACGCGGCACGGACTTGTGAAAAACCAGGGTTATCAAGCCTTCTCAGGGGTGTCAAGGCGAAAGTGAATTTTTGAACAAGGCTCCACGCCCTGCCGCCCACTCCACCCGGAATCCCCTGGTTTTGATAAGAACCCATGCCCCTTCAACCTGCCTAGCCTGCCGGAGTGGCCGTGCTGTCGAGGGGGTCATGACCCTTGGCTTCCTCGTGATTTTGCTCACAAGCCGTAGTATTTTGACGTAGCGTGTCCTCCTATACACCAAGACGGCAAATTCTTGCAAGCCTTTTTCCGTGTTTGGTGTGGCTGCCCGCAAAGCCCTGCGCTGCGGTCGATTGCGGACATTGGAGCATGCCTATGCGTGCTGCCGGGAAATAGGGCTTGACACAACTTTCACAATCTGTTCATAGTTGCGCCGTTCATTTTGTCCACGGGTGGCGATTTTTCGCACAAGACCCGACAGCTGGCGCCCTCGCGCCAGTCAGGACGACGACCCCCAGAGCCCCAGGGCGTCGCCAGCTCAGGCGTGACCCCCTCGGGGCCACGGCTTTGGCAGAGGTAGTGGCACACATCAACCCGATTTTTTTCAAGGAGAAACGTAGATGGCATCGAAACTCGTTCCCCCGCATGGTGGCAAAGGCCTCGTCTGCTGCTTGCTCGAAGGCGCCGCCCTGGCCGCTGAGATCAAGAAGGCTGCGGGCCTGAAGAAGATCGAAATCTCCTCCCAGGAGAAGGGCGACCTGATCATGATGGGCATCGGCGGCTTCAGCCCGCTGACCGGCTTCATGGGCAAGGCCGACTGGAAGAGCGTCTGCGACAAGTACACCATGACCGACGGCACCTTCTGGCCCATCCCCGTTATTCTGGCCACCGACGATGCCTCTGTTAAGGCCGGCGAAGAGATCACCCTGGAGCGCAACGGCACCGTCATGGCCACCATGAAGGTCACCGAAGTGTTCCAGCTCTCCGACGCCGAGAAGACCTTTGAGTGCGAGAAGAACTACAAGGGCGAAGGCGCCGACTCCCAGACCGACTTCATGGGCACCGCCATCAAGGATCACCCCGGTGTGCAGATGGTCCTGGCCCGCAAGAAGTTCTGCCTGGCCGGTCCGGTCAAGGTCCTGTCCGAGGGCGGCTTCCCCGAGAAGTTCCCCGGCGTGTACAAGAGCCCCGCTCAGCTGCGCGCCGAGATGGACGAGCGCGGTTGGGCTGACGTCGCCGCTCTGCAGCTGCGCAACCCCATGCACCGCTCCCACGAGTACCTGTGCAAGATCGCCGTCGAGATCTGCGACGGCGTGGTCATCCACTCCCTGGTGGGTGCGCTGAAGCCCGGCGACATCCCGGCCGAAGTCCGCGTCGACGCCATCAACACCCTGGTCGAACACTACTTCGTGAAGAAGAACGTGATCCAGGCCGGCTACCCCCTGGACATGCGCTACGCCGGTCCCCGCGAGGCCCTGCTGCACGCCCTGTTCCGCCAGAACTACGGCATGAACAAGCTCATCGTCGGCCGTGACCACGCTGGCGTTGGCGACTTCTACGGCATGTTCGAGGCCCAGGAGATCTTCGAGAAGATCCCGGTCACCGGCAACGCCGCGAAGGACCTGCTGACCAAGCCCCTCAAGATCGACTGGACCTTCTACTGCGTGAAGTGCGACGGCATGGCCTCCCTGAAGACCTGCCCGCACGGCAAGGAAGACCGCGTCATCCTCTCCGGCACCAAGCTGCGCAAGATGCTCAGCGAAGGTGGCGACGTGCCCGATCACTTCGGTCGCGAGGAGTGCCTGGTCATCCTGCGCAAGTACTACGCCGGCCTGACCGAGAAGGTCGAAGTCAAGATGCAGAAGGCCGCTTCCGGCTCCGCCATGTAGTCCAGACGAGCTTAAGCTTCAGTCTCTACGGGGGCGTCCTTTCGGGGACGCCCCTTTTTTTCGTGGGGCCGTCCTCCATACGATCCAACGCCAGTTGACAGACCTGGCGATATATGCTGTTGCGCATGGTGAGCGCATGCCTGTTTCGGCTGCACCGCTTCGCACCGTGCGTCGTAGTGCTGCGCTGCGCGTGGAAACCCGCGCGGAGCGCCGGGAATATCCCCCCGGCAGGATGCGGAAGGGAGGGACGATGGGCTCTGATTTTGTGATGTCGGTTCGGGCTGTGCAGGACGGGCGGTTCATCCCCAAAGTTGGTCCGACGCGGTATCTGTTTGTGCCGGATGGGGAGCTGCCGGACCCCGGCCACGCTGTGAGCGCCGCGCGCTGGTTCAAGGCGGTGCGCGAGGCGGCCGTGTGGCTGAACGAGGCCGGGCAGAGCAGGGGCGACCTGCTGTTCATGGTCCACGGGTATAACATGAGCGAGGCCGAGGTGATGGACCGCCACCGGCTGCTTCAGGCCGGACTCAAGGCGGAAGGGTTCAAGGGCGTGCTGGCCTCCTTTGACTGGCCGAGCGACGACAAGGCCCTGGCCTACCTCCCGGACAGGCACCGGGCCAAGCTGACGGCCCTGCAGCTGGTGAACGACGGCATTCAATACCTCTCCGCCCGGCAAACGCCGGACTGCACCATCAATGTGCACGCCCTGGGGCACTCCACCGGCGCATACGTCATCCGCGAGGCCTTTGACGACGCGGACGACACCGCAGTGCCCAACCCCGGCTGGGGCACCAGCCAGATCATCTTCGCCGCAGGGGACGTGTCCTCGTCCTGCATGACCGCAGAGGAAACGACCTCCGACGCCGTCTACCGGCACTGCACGCGGTTCACGAACTATTTCAGCAAGCATGACGAAGCCTTGGACCTGTCGAACGCCAAGCGGCTGGGAACGGCTCCGCGCGCTGGCCGGGTGGGCCTGCCGAAAGGCGCGCCGCCCTCTGCCGTGGATGTGGACTGCACGGCCTACTATGAGCAGCTTGCCGCGTCCGGTTCGAACATCCTCGGCCAGGATCAGCCCAACGGTTTCAAGGGCATGCAGAGCCACTCCTGGTATTTCGGCAACCGCATGTTCAGCAAAGACCTGTTCTTCACCCTCATCGGAAAGGAAAGGACGGTGATTCCCACCCGGGACATCGGCCCGGACGGCGTGAAGCGGCTGAAGCACATCGACTAACATCTCGGCTGGGGGCGTCCTTTCGGGGACGCCCCATATTTTGCGCCCTTGATTCGCCCGGAATGTGCGCCCGCTGGTCCAGGCGGCTTGCAGGGGCCGCGCGGTCCTGGTATGCCCGCAGCATGGGACAGATACTCGTCACCGGCGGGGCCGGGTACATCGGGGCGCACACGGTGAAGCGCCTGGCCAAGGCCGGACTGGAGGCCGTGGTGCTGGACAACCTGGCCACAGGCCACCGCGACTTTGCGCGCTGGGGGAACTTCATCCAGGGCGACGTGCGCGATGCGGCGGTCCTGGACATGGTCTTCGGCTCCCGGCGCATCGACGCGGTGGTGCACTTCGCCGCAGCCAGCCAGGTGGGGCAGAGCGTAAGCGACCCGCTGTTCTACTACCAGAACAATGTCGAGGGCGCGCTGACCCTGCTCGCCGCCATGCGCCGCCACGGGGTCGAAACCCTGGTCTTTTCCTCCTCCTGCGCGGTGTACGGTCCGCCCCTCGACGGCTCACACTTCGGCGGCCTGCTGACCGAGGACCACCCCATCGGCCCGCTTTCGCCCTACGCCCACACCAAGCGCATGATCGAGCAGATCCTGGAGGACAGCGCCCGGGCCTATGGCCTGCGGGCCCTGTGCCTGCGCTACTTCAACGCCGCCGGGGCCGACCCCGAGGGCGAGGTGGGCGAGCGCCACCAGCCCGAGACCCACCTGATCCCCCTGGTGCTCCAGACGGCGCTGGGCCAGCGCGAGTGCATCCAGATCCTGGGCGACGACTACGCCACGCCCGACGGCACAGCCGTCCGCGACTACATCCACGTGCAGGACCTGGCCGACGCGCACATCCTGGCCCTGGCGCACCTGCGTTCGGGCGGGGCCGGCGGCGCGCTCAACCTGGGCAACGGCCAGGGCCACAGCGTGCGCCAGGTGGTGGAGGCCGCACGCGCCGTGACCGGGGCTGACATCCCGGTGCGCCTGGCCCCGCGCCGCGCCGGAGACTCGCCCCGGCTGGTGGGCGACGCAACCCGCGCCCAGGCCCTGCTGGGCTGGCGGCCGCAGTTCGCGGACATCCGCGAGATCATCCGCACGGCCTGGGACTGGCACCGGCTGGAGCCCCACGACCCGCGCCCGCTGTAGCCGGGGCCTGCGCGGACCCTTTGACTTTCCCTCCCGGGCGGGTATGCTTGTCCGGTCAGCCTAAACTTTTGGAGGAGCCGCCCATGCTCGTACGCGATTGGATGACCAGGAACGTCATCACCCTCGGACTCAAAACCACTGTGGTCGACGCGGCGGAGGTCATGCGCTCCAAAAGGATCAGGCAGTTCCCGGTGGTCGACGAGCAGGGCATGCTGGCGGGCATCGTCTCGGACCGCGACATCCGCGACGCCATGCCCTCCAAGTACCTCCCCGGCGATCACGCCACCGGCGGCAGCCTGGCCAAGCTGCGCGCCTCGGACATCATGACCTCCGAGCCGCTCACCGTGACCCCCACCACCCCGGTGGACATCGTTGCCAACATGCTCCAGCGCCACAAGTTCGGCGGCCTGCCCGTGGTCGACGCCGTGGGGCGGCTGGTGGGCATCATCACCGTGGCCGACGTGATGCGCTTCCTGTGCTCGGTCTCCGGCGTCAGCCGCGGTGGGCCGCAGATCGCCTTCAAGCTCGACGCCAAGCCCGGCCCCCTGGCCTCCCTGTTGGCCGACATCCGCTCCGAGGGCGTGCGCTACGCCTCGGTCTTCACCTCCTACGACCACGTGGACCCCGGCTTCCGGCACGCCTACGTGCGCCTGGGCCACATGGGCGAGCACACGGTGCAGAGCCTGTTGGCCAACCTGGGCAAGCGCTATACCGTGCTGTTCTACATCGAGGACGGGCGCACCAACCTGACCGAAGACTAGCCCCGGCCAAAACAAAAGCGGGCGGCCGGCGGGAGGACCTCCCCGCCGGGCCGCGCGCTTTTGTTTTGGCTGTGGTCAGCAGGCCCGCAGGACCCGCACCCCAGGTCCAAATGCTCCTGGCCCAGGGCTCTGGCCCAAGGCTATTTGATGGTCACGTGCACGCGCTTGTACACGTCGGGCCGGTAGCCCGGCTCCTCCTTCTTGATCTTGATCTGGATGTCCGACTCGCCCTTGGCCGTGGCAGCGAACATGTAGCGCACGCGGCCCGAGTCCGGCCGCACGATGCCGTCCAGGCGCAGCTGGTCCGGGTCGAAGAGCGTGCCCGCAAAGACGTAGCCGCTCAGGGAGGGGTCGCGCATGTCCAGGGTCAGCATGTTGCCCATGGCCAGGGTGACCTCGTGGACCTGCTCGCCGTCCAGGATCAGGGTCACGTCGCTTGTGCCGCCGAGCATCTTGGGCATGCTCAGGCAGCCGGGCAGGGCCGCCGTCAGCAGCAGCAGGGCCAGAAGCGCCAACAGCGGAAAAGCCCTGGAGAAAAAAGCGGGCCAGGGTCGGCGGGACCGGTGCCGTAGCCAAGATGGGTGGGTGGTGTGGCTGCGCATGGTCAGAAGTATACTCCCTGGCCGGGGTGGCTGGCAACCGGTGCAACGGGCAAAAATAAGGGGGCCGGTTGCCCGGCCCCAGGGGAGAGGAGGATGGAGATGGAGATGGAGATGGAGAAGAGGATGAAGCGGATCTGGGAGTGTTCGTCACGGAGAAGGGGTTCGTCTTGGCCTAGTTCTTGGCGCTGAGCTCGGTCTCCAGCCAGTGGCGGACCTCGTCGTTGGGCGGGTACACGCCCTTCAAGTGCCCCACGGACTCCAGGAAGTTTTGGCCCATTTGCTCCGGCAGGTCCAGCTGGGCCAGCTCAAGGGCTTCCTCGGAATTTCGCCGCACCAGGATCGCCTTGGGCGCCTTGTCCCAGGTGTAGACCACGAAATAGTTGCTGAAATCGGCCTTGGAGCGCACGGGCTGGTGCTGCGCGTGCCAGGAGTTGTTGCCCCACTCCAGGTACAGGGTCACTGCGTCCCAAGGGGTCATGCTCCAGTCGATCTCCAGGTCACGGTATTCACGCAGGCTGCCCATAAGTCCTCCTTGTTGTCTGACTTAAATAGTAATCCTTCCTAATTTAATGTCAACCGTATTGCTCAACATTTCAAGAAATAACTTTCCATTGCGTTCCGGTGTGTTATCAACTGCTGCCGGGAAGTTTGACGGCCCGGCTTTGTTATGCCAAAAATTTCAACGACTGCCTTGACGCAAGTCAACAAGGAGAAACGACCATGCTGATGACCGACATCCTGCCCAAGGAGGCCTGGCAGGCCCTGGAGCAGGAAATCCACGAACGCTACGGGCTCAATGCCAGGGTGTACGACGACAAGGGCTTCACCTTCACCGGGCACACCACCTGGGTGAACCGCCTGTGCCCGGCCATCAAGGCCAAGCCTGCGGGCGTTTCGGCCATCTGCTCTGTGGCGCACCAGGCCATGGCCGCCGAGGCCAGGACCACCAGCGCCTCCGTGGTTTCGGAATGCGACGCCGGGCTGCTCAAGATCTGCGTGCCGGTCATGGTCGACGGCGTGCTGGTCGGCGTGGTGGGCGGCTGTGGCCGTCTGCTGGCCGAGGGCGAGGTGGACGCGTTCCTGGTCGAGAAGTCCGCCGGCCTCCCCGAGGCCGAGGTGGGGGACCTGTGCGCCGGGATCAGCGCCATGACCAACGACGAGGCCGAGACCGTGGCGGCGGAGATCGCGGGCCGCGTGGACGAGATCTTGCGCGACTTCGACCTGCGGCGCTGAGCACGGCCATGCCGCGCATCTTCACCCGGGAGATCACCGTCGCCGCGCCGGACATCGACATCCAGGGCCACGTGAACAACCTGCGCTACCTGCAGTGGATGCAGGACGTGGCCGTGGCGCACTCCACGGCCCAGGGCTGGTCCATGCAGCGCTACGCGGACGCGGGCATGGGCTGGGTGGTGCGCTCGCACACGATCACCTACAAGCGCCCGGCCTTCCTCGGCGAGGTGGTCACGGCCTGCACCTGGATCGCCGGGTTCAGCCCTGGCAGCTCGCCCCGGCGCTACTTGTTCTGGCGCGCAGCGGACAAGTGCGTCCTGGCCGAGGCCGAGACCATGTGGGTCTTTGTGAACCTGGCCACGGGCCGCCCCACCAAGGTGCCGGACGAGTTGCGCCAGGCCTTTGAGATCGTGGAGGATGCGGGCGAGGTGAAGCGGATGCTGGAGGGGTGAGGGCTGGCGTTGAAGTCCTGCCGTTACGCTGCTTTGCGCAGGCTTAATACTCAGGGCACAAAGTCGTGACGAGGTGGCACGTCTCGTCGGAAAGAGGAGCGTTGCAGTACTTCAGGGCGACAGCTGCCGCACGTTCTGGCTTTTCGCCGCTTCCCGTGCCCCATCTGCGATAGGTGTCGTTGTTGATGGCGAAGGCAACGCAGCCGTTATGGTTCGTTACGTAGGCCGCCCGGCAGTCAGAGTATGGGCAGCTTGAAACAGCCGCAGCAATGGCCTCGTCTTTTGATGTGTAGCTTCTGCCGAGATAGACCTTGTTGCCTGCCCTTGAAAACGCAAGCGCCACATAGCTCCCCTTATCATTTGTCGTATGCACTTCCGTCGAATTTGATGTGTAGATGACGTTCGGGTGCCGGGAATTGGCGCACGCCCCTAGAAAAGCTG
Organism: uncultured delta proteobacterium; assembly: GCA_903843965.1. Classification (GTDB taxonomy): domain Bacteria; phylum Desulfobacterota; class Desulfovibrionia; order Desulfovibrionales; family Desulfovibrionaceae; genus Humidesulfovibrio. The sequence continues at coordinate 1,844 of CAIMRY010000012.1, read as the reverse complement.
CGGACAGTGCGATCAGCAGGAAGTGTTTCATTGCCTGCCCTCTACTGTGCAGGCTTGATATTGTCGTTGAACGCAGTCCTCACGTATTCATTTTTCTCCGCACCATTGGGGATGATTGTATTGGCTACGGCAAAGTAATACTTTGTGTACGTGTCGAGATAGCCGTTTCCCATCAAGAGCCCACCGTGGAAGTCGGCTGGAAACGTATAGCCTTTGGAATTCAGGAAATCAGCCAGGCCCGTGAATCTGGTAGGCTTGAAGCCATACAGCTTTTCGGGCATCGGGCCAGGGTCGCTGACGCGCCACCTGTTGGGGAGCTTCATCCATTGGCCGATGAAAATCATGACGAGTTCATTGGTGTTGTTATGCCTTTTTCCAAAGACTTCATTGACAAGCAGATTGGCGTCTTGCTTCAGTTGGTTCACCGCTTTCGTGTTCGATTCACTTGTAAATGAGCCGATGTACTCAAAAGAGCCGTCCACAACGTAGGTTTGTCCGGTGGTATATGCCACCGTGTGACCATCGACCCGGCCGAGTAGGAAGGCCTGCGCCTCGCCCATGTGCACCATTTCGGACCCGCAGACCACAAGGACCAACGTCAAGGACAACAATACGTTCCGCATATCCCCTCCAGAGTAGATGCCCAGCGTATGCTAGATTCTGGAATCGCGCAAGGGGGTTGCATGCGTTGTGCAAGCTTCCGTCATCTTGTCCCTGGTTGTGGCGCCTCCCCCGTTGACTCCCACCCCCTCCCCGGTGCACAACCCCACCCACCATGACTGCTGAAACCTCCGCACTGCCCGCCAACCTCCCCATCGGCGTGTTCGACTCCGGCGTGGGCGGGCTGACCGTACTGCGCGCCCTGCGCCAGGCCCTGCCCGCCGAGGACTTTCTGTACCTGGGCGACACCGCCCGGCTGCCCTACGGCACCAAGAGCGGGTCCACGGTGGCCCGCTATGCCCTGCAAACCACCCGCGTGCTGGTGGACATCGGCGTCAAGATGCTCGTGGTCGCCTGCAACACCGCCTCCTCCGTGGCCATGCCCGGCCTGTGCGCGGCCTACCCCGGCCTGCCCTGCACCGGCGTCATCGAGCCCGGCGCTGCGGCGGCCTGCGGATGCGCCCCGCGCGGCCGCATCGCGGTCATCGCCACCGGCGGCACCGTGCGCGGCGCGGCCTACCAGGGGGCCATCCTGCGCCGCAGGCCAGAGGCCACCATCTGCTCCCGGCCCGCCCAGCTCTTCGTCTCGCTGGCCGAGGAGGGCTGGACCGACGGCCAGATCGTGACGGACATCGCCCGGCGCTACCTGGACCCGCTCATGGCCGAGTTCCCGGAGGGCGGGCCGGACTGCCTGGTGCTCGGCTGCACGCACTTCCCGGTGCTGGCCCGGGCCATCCAGGCCGTGCTGCCCGAGGGCGTGCGGCTCATCGACTCTGCCGAGACCACGGCCCGCTGGGTGGCCGAGGAGTTGGCCGCGCGCGGGCTGCTACGGCCAGGGTCCGACCTCCCCGGTGCGGCGGGCGCTGCGGGCGCGACGCCGGGGCCGGGCACGGTGCCGACCAAGGGCACCGTCCGCTTCTTCGCCACGGACGACCCGGAGCGCTTCGCCAAAGTGGGCGAGATCTTCCTGGGCGAAAGCATCCGCCCGGCGGACGTGTCCCTGGTGGACCTCTAGCCGACCTCTAGCCGATTTCTCGCCGACCTCTAGTTGTGAAGTTATAGGAGGTTGTTCACTCGGCCCGAATCGGTCAAATTGGGTTTGCGAGAACTCATTTGCCGAGGGAGGACCGAGTGAACATCCATAGAAATGCCAGATTGACCTTGACTCGTCGAGAGGAATTGGT
>CAIMRY010000011.1 GCA_903843965.1 uncultured delta proteobacterium | reverse complement strand
GGGCGCTTTCGCGATGGTACTAGTGGCTCAACTCGGCTCCAAAACTCATCAGAAACCTCCCAGGAATGTACCTTCCCCATGGCGTACCTCTGGGCAGAACCATAAGGAAAATCAAGGGAAGTGTCAATTAATTACGGATAATTTCTTGGGCCTCGCCAGCCTCTGCGCAGGACCTGCCGAGCTCCGCAGGTACGTATTGAGACAGCCCCTGCCTTTTGAAAGCGTGGCGGCGGGAAAAGGGCTTTGAGGTTTTAGCGAGACACAAGCTCTAGGCGCACCTTGCACCCTACGGAGGAGGCGTAGCGCTTGAGCGTGCAAGGATCGGGTGAGGCAGGCGGAGCTGCCGGGTCTCAGCGCGGCGGCTGCTCCAGAAGCGGCGGCAGGGCCAGCACAAAGACCGTGTTCCAGCGCTTGCCCGTGACATAGAGCGCGCGCGTCTGCGGGTCAAAGGCCACGCCGTTGGCGACCTCGGCTCCGGGACCAAGCTCCCGGCGCAACGCGGAAAGGTCCAGCCAGGCCGCCACCTGGCCCTGGCCGGGCGCGCCCGGCGGCCGGATCACCGCGATGCGGTCCTGCTCCCAGACATTGGCCAGCAGCCAGCCCTGCACCCATTCCAGCTCGTTCAGCTCGCGCACCGGAGCGTCTGCGTCGCGCACCTTCAGGCGTCCGATCTGGGCGAAGGAGTCCGGCGCGAGCAGGCGCAGGGTGTCCGTGCCGTCGCTTAGGATCAGCCGGGTCCCGTCCCAGGCCAGGCCCCAGCCCTCGCCCTGCATGCTGTGGCTGCCCAGTTGCCGCAGGCTCAGCGGGTCATAGGTCAAGATCCGGCCCTCGCGCCAGGTCAGCTGCACCAGCCGGGCGGGCTTGCCGGGGTGCGGCGGGCAGAGCGCCAGGCCCTCGCCGAAGAGCGCGCCCGGCAGCCGCGCCAGGACCAGCACCTGCCCGGTTTCCGGGTTCGTGCGGCGCAGACTGGACTGGCCGTACAGCCCGGTGCTCTCCACCAGTTCGCCGTGGTGGAAGATGAGACCCTGGGTGAAGGCGGCCGGGTCGTGGGGCAGGCGCTTGAGCACGCGCACGGGCAGGCTGGGGGCCTGGGCCGTGGGGTGGGACGTTGCTTGGGACGTTGCTTGGGTCGATGCTTGGGTCGATGCTTGGGTCGATGTTTGGGGCGTTGTGCTGAACGGGCCGGGCTCGGCCTGCGCGATGTCCTCGATGTGGGGCGCAAGCACAAGCGCCGACGCCAGGGCCGACAGGAGAACCCCCAGGAGGATCGCCAGGGGCTTTGGGGCCGCGCGCCGCAGGTTCATCGCAGCTCCTCCGGCGGCAGGGTGCGCAGTTCGCTCGGGGTCAGGCGCGTCAGCCAGACCTGGCCCGTGCCCGTGGCGAAGAAGAGCTTGCGTCCGCGCGCACCCAGGGTGTCCTCGGCCACGGGCCGCAGGCCGAAGGAGGCCAGGGCGGCCAGGGCGCTGGCCACGTTCTTGCGGCCCACGTCGAGGACATCGCGCAGGGGCTGGGGCTGCCTGGAGATCATGGTGTTGGCCCCGCCGAAGAGCTTCACCTCAAGCTCCGCCAGGTCCATGCCCTGGGCGCGGAAGCGCGCCACCATGGAGGCCACGGCCTGGTCGGCGAAGATGCAGGGCCGCGAGTCGGGCCGGGCCATGCTCACATCCGGCAGCATGGCGTGGAACATGCCCCCGGCCTGGAGCTGTGCGTGGTGGAAGGTGGCGCAGACGCAGGACCCGAGCACCGTTGTCAGCAGCATGGGCCGGGTGGCGAAGACGCAGTCGCCGATGTTCACATGGGCCACGGTCAGGCCCAGGGACGCGAAGGACGCGCTGGAGGGCATGGGGGCTACTTGTAGATGATGATGTCGCCGTAGATGACCTTGCCGCCGCCGGGTTTGGACGCCGGGGCGGGCTTGGCTTCCCCCTGGGCCTGGTTCATGGCCGCCACGGCCTCCTGGTTCCGCTGCTCGCTGGCGCGCATGGACTGGTTTATTGCCTCCACTGCGGCCACGGGGTTCTTGAGGACCTGGACCGCGCTGGCGGCGGGCTTGGCCTGGGCTGTGCTCGCGGCTGGCTGGTCCTGCTGCGCGGGCTGGGCTGGCTGGTCCGGCCCCCCCACCGATCTGGCCAGGGCGGCGGAGGAGGAGAGCAGGACTGCGGACAGGGCGAGGGCTATGGTGCGGCGTGTCATGCTGCGCTCCGTCGTTTAGGGATGGCCCAGGGCCATGTTGGCGATTTCCGTGGACGTGAGGGCGCGGTTGTACAGGTAGACCTCATCGATGATGCCGTCGAAGCCGTAATAGGGGCTCACCGGAATCTGAGACCCGATGGTGACGGCGGAGGCGTTGACTATGGCGGCCACGGAGCCGTTGTTGCTGGCGCTGCTGTCCAAGACGCCGTTGATGTAGATCTTGAGGTTCGCGGCGTCCCAGGTGGCGGCCACATGGTACCACTGGTTGTTGTTGGGTATGGAATTGGAGGTCACGGTGTTGGTGCCACCGGCCCCGTCGACCCAGAGCATGAGCTGGCGTCCGCCGCCGAACTGGAAGGAGAAGGCCTCGTCGTTGAAGCTGGTCTGCACGCCCTTGTGCACCAGCCCGCCATTGTCTCTGTAATTCTGGATGTTGATCCAGCAGGCGATGGTGCCGGTGGCGGAGAGGCCCAGGCTGGCCGAACTCGGCACCGTGACGCGGCCGTTGTCGTTGTTGAAGCGCAGGGCGGCGCAGCTGGGGCAGCCGATGCCCGGCACCCACTGGGTCGTGCCGACGATGGTGCCGTCGTTGTGGTTGGTGGCGTTCATGTCGTGGGCCGTGGCGCCCGAGGCCTCGTAGAAGGACCAGCCCGCCACGTAGTCCTTGGGCACGATGGGCACCGTGGGCGCTGGCTTGAAATACATGTTGAAATTTTTCAGCGTGGCCAGCTGGGTGGCCCCGCCCGTGCCTTCGGTGAAGCCCGCGATCACCGCCGTGAGCTTCTGGTGCATGGCCGGGGAGAGGTTGACCACACTGGTGGCGTCCGGGGGGCCGGTATAGGGAATGGTGCAGTTGTTCAGGCCCGAGGGGTAGGTGTCCGTGGTCTTCTTCACCCAGGAGCGGATCGCGTAGCCGTAGTTCCCGCCGACGTTGGGCGTGGTCGAGCGGTCCAGCTCGTAGCGGTAGTAGTACGTGTCGCCGTGCTTCAGCCAGTCGCTCCTGTCGGTGCGGTAATAGTAGCCGTCGTAGCCGCTGGAGGGGTCGCTGTCCAGGGAGTTCATGGGTTCGGTGGTGGAGTTGGAGCCCGCGCCGTGGCGGTTGTCGTCGTAGCTGGCGTCGCAGCCGGAGACCGTCTGGGAGCCCCAGAAGATGTGGGCCATGTGGTCGTTGGCGTTGGCGTCGCAGGTTGAGCCAACGTTGCAGCTGGAGGCGCAGCCGTTCTGGTAGATGTCGAACTCCACGCCGAACTTGGGCGGCTTGATGCCCAGGCCCGAGGACCCGAGCCCGCCGTAGCCCAGCAGTTCTCCCCGGCCGGTGTCGCCGCCGTTGCTGTACTTGGTGTTGGTGTCGCCGCTCATGAGGGTCCAGACAAAGCCGTCGCCCGAGGACCCGGCGGAGAACTGCAGCTCGAAATAGGCGCACAGGCCGTTGCCCAGGGTGCAGTTGCCGCCGATGCACACGCCCGAGGTGCCCGTGTACCAGGCCGAGGCGCTGTTGGCATAGAGCGAATTGCCCAGGCTCAAGGTTCCTGCGGTGGTGTTGACGGTGGCCCCGGGCTGGTTGCCGTAGCCGCTGGTGGTGACCCAGCCGCCCCCGCCGAAGCCGGGGTTCGTGGGGGAGCCGCTGCCGCCGCCACCGACAGCAGGCACGTTCACCGAGGTCGAGGCCGTCGTGCTGGTGCTCGGCAGGAGGCTTAAGCCCCCGCAGGAACTGCCTGTGGACGAGACAATGGCCGCGCCCGTGCCGCTGGCCGTGACGGTCAGGGTGAAGCTCAGGCCGGTGGCCACGGTGTAAGACCCGTGGGTGTTCAGGTCGTTGATGCGGGTGTTCAGGGTGGCCTGGTCCGTGGCCATGCGCAGGTAGGCCGTGGCGTAGCGCGCGCCGCTTTCGGCCATCATGCGCGCCTGGGCCGCGCAGTTTGGCGCGGAAACGCCCATGATCGACGCGCCGAAGCGGCTGGCCCCGGCCATGGCCATGACGCCGAAGGCCACCAAAGCCAGGGCCAGGTAGACGATGACGCTGCCGCGCTGGCGGTTTGCGGTCAGAGTGTCGCTTCGGCGGGCGCGACAGGAGGCTTCGGGGGCGGCATTGGTGCCAAGAACCGGAGAGTGGCGCTGCATGCTGCCTCCTTAGGACGTCACGGGCGTGGTGCTGTTGCTGCGCGGCTTCACGGTGATGCTGAAGTGTTCGCCCGTCGGCGCGTTGGACATGAAGAAGGTGACGGTGAAGGCGCTGGACTGGGCCGTTCCGCTGAAGGTCATGGAGCAGGAGCTCAGCCCGTTGATGAGGGTGCGGGCCGTGGCGCCCGTGGCCGGAGTCAGGGTGAGGGCGCCGCCCGCGTAGGCCAGGGTGCGCGTGCCGGGCAGGGCGGTTTGCGTGGTGGTGTAGACGATGCTGGTTCCGGCCAGCACCTGGGCCGCGCCGCCCGCGCCCACGCCGCCGTTCACGTCGCGCAGCTCAAGGGCGATGCGCTCCAGCGCGATCTGGGCGACCATGCCGGTGTTGTCGGCATTGCGGGCGGTGAAAAAGCTGCGCATGCCAAGCGAGAGGAGCGAACTTGCGCCGATGCCGATGATTCCAAGGATCACGATGCAGGCGATGAGCTCGATGAGGGTGAATCCGGCCTGCTTGCGCATGGGGCTTTCCTAGAAGTTCGTCGCGTTGTCGGCGTTGTTGGTGCGTTCCTGGGTGAGCAGCATGGTGTAGGAGGTGTTGCCCACGGTGGTGGTCACGATGAGGGCGGGCACGCTGTTCCAGAGGGCGGTGCTGTCGTCGACGATGTGCACCGTGCTGTTGGTGGCGTAGGCCGCCACCATGGGCGCAAGGTCCGCGTGGGAGGTGTTGTCGTTGATCCTGTTGGTGTAGTCGGCCACCACGGCCTCCATGGCGGCCTCGGCGTCTGCGGCGTCGCTGGCGAGGGTCGCCGGGTTGGAGGCTCGCCTGAGCTGGGTGCCCATGAGGTTCACCACCAGCCCGGCCAAGAGCCCGCCCACGATGATGATGACGATGACCTCCAGCAGGGTGAAGCCCGGGCTGCGGCGCGCTGCGCGCGGGTGTGTCGTTTTCGGGGCGCTAGGGCGCATAGCCGGTCTCCGGGGTGATGGTCAGGGTGGTGCTGCCGCCGCCCGCCGTGATGGTGATGACCGCCGGGGCGGCGAGTTTGGTGTTCACGCTGGGGGAGGTGTAGGCCGTGTAGGGGATGCCGTAGGCGTCGAAGAGACAGGTGAACGCGGTCATGGTCATGGACTTGCCGCTCAGGGAGACGGTGTTGCTGGTCTCGCCCGGCAGGGCCAGGGTGGTGTTGTAGTTGGTCGGGTTGGTGCTGTTGAAGGCGAAGGCCCAGTAGTTCGTGGCGTCGCACGTGACCCCGTAGACCTGGCCGGTCTTCAGGGCCCGCAGCTGCATGTAGCGCAGCTGGGCGCGCACCTCGGCCATGCGGGCCAGCTCCGACCCGCCAAGGGAGCCCGTGCGCGACATGACGGTCAGGGACAGGATGCCCAGCACGACGATGACGGTGATCAGCTCGATGAGCGTGAAGCCGCGTGCGCGCACGGATTTCTTCCGTCCGCCCTGCCGCTGTGGCGGGGGAGTGCTCAAGGTCATGGCGTGCCTCCGGACCGGAGGGTTGCAATAACCAAGCCTGCCCGAGCAGGGCAAATCATGCCGTCCATGCAATGGATATAGCCCGCCTGTGCGGCCGATGCAAGGCCGGAGGCTGCCGGGGAAGGCCGGAGAAGGCCGGAGGGAAAAAAGGGGGCCAGGCGGCCTAGGCTTTGCGGATCTCGACGTAGCCGGAGGTGATGGAGCGGATGTGCTGCTCGCGCTTGAGCTCCACGTCCAGCAGCTTGGGCGAGGTGAAGAGCACGTTCTCCTTGCGCTTTCCTGGGCCGATGTAGACAAGCTGGAAGGTCTCGGGCTGTGTGGTCTTGCTCATGATGACTCCGTTGATGCCCGCTCTGGGGCGTTTTGCTGCGGTGTATGCTTCCAGGGGCGCTGCGGCCCGAACGTCCGGATCGTCTGATCATCTGGCCATCTGGTCGTCTGGTCATCTGGCCGTCCGGGTCGTCTGGCCGCCGGGCCATCTTGTCGTCAGGTGGTCCCGCGCCGGGATCAGGAAATACCCCCTTGCCCCGCGCTTGGCAAGCTGTCTTGGCGCACGCGGCGCGGCAATCACCTGTCCTTGTGCGCGGAGGCTCCGGGCGATTCGTCGTCCGGGCTGGTGATGCTGTATTCGAGCAGGCGCACCACGGGATATCCCTGCTCCTGGCCGACGACCACGCCCCGGGCCTGGATGCTGCGCCCGGCGAAGCGCGAGAGGTCTTCGCCTTCGACCACGAAATACCCCTGCGTGTGGTCCTTGATGAGGGTCTTGTCCAGGCCTGCGGCCACGCGCCCGTTGAGGTCGACGTTCCGGCCCCTGGCGACCGCTGCGGGCGCGGAGTCGGCAGGGCCGGAACCGGGGTCGGCGGCGGCGCTGGCCGGGTCGGCACCAAGGGCCGGGGCGCACGGGAACAAGGGCGGCAGGGCGAGAATCGACAGCAAGGCCAGGACCGGCAGCAGGGCCAAGCGTGTCAAGGATGGGGGGCTGGCAAGGCGCATGGGGCTCCTTTGTCTCGGCCTGGACCAGGGGGCGTCCTGCGGCAGATGAATGTTACATATAGCCATGGAACGTCCGGAGCGTCTAGATTTTTGCGCTGCCAAAAACCGGGCCGCAACGCAGTCCGCTTGCAGACCGGGGAGCTTTGGGCTACGAAATCAAGTGGGTTTATGCCCGCCTACACAGTGTGGTTCCGTCACCTTTCAGGTTTCCAAAGGGAGACATCATGTTGATCCATAAAAATATCCGCGCCGCGTTTCCTGTCCTGACCCTGGCCCTGGCCCTGGCTCTTTCGGCCTGCGCCTCCAACACCGTGGTGCAACTGCGCTACCAGCCCTCCACGCCGCCGGCCGGGCAGGTCTGTTCCCAGGCCTTCACCGTGCTGCCCTTTGTGGACAAGCGCGCCGACACCCTGACCATCGGCACCCTGGGTGACGGCAAGCGCTACTACGCCGAGAACGATCCCGTCGAGTGGGTCAGCTGGGCCATGTTCGAGGAGCTCAAGGCCCGCGGCTGCGACGTGAAGTACCGCGAAAAGCCCGACGCCACGCCGCCCGCCGGCTATGTCGTGTCCGGCTCCTTTGACAAGATCAGCGTGGACCGCGCGCCCAGCCTGACGGTGAAGGCCGACCTGCGCCTGAACGTGAAGCTCACCAAGGACGGCCAGTTCGTCGCCGAGAACGTCTATTCCGGCTCGCGCGAGGACCTGGGCGTCACCGTGGTCCAGGCCGCCCAGAGCGTATTGGCTTCGACCTTGCAATACCTGTTGCAGGACGCCGCCACCAATCTGGTCAAGGTCGCCAAGTAGCGGCGCCAGTGTCCGGGTCGGCCACGCAGCACGCTCATAGGCCCCGACCCGTCTCGTTCATCCGCGTGGATGCCGGGGCCCGTGGCCTTTGGCGCGCCCTGGGCGCGGCGGTGCTCGTCGGCTGCCTGCTGGCGCTCGCCGCCGCGCCCGCCCGGGCCTCCGGGGCCGGAGCAGCCGACCAGCCCCTGCGCCTGGTCCACCCTGGGGTTGACCCGCCCTATTGCTTCCGCGACGAAAAAGGCCAGGCCGCCGGGCTCCTGGTGGACTACTGGCGGCTGTGGGGCAGGAAGGCCGGGGTCGAGGTGCGCCTGACCCTGGCCGAGGGCGGAGAGTCCCAGGTCCTGGTGGCCTCGGGCAAGGCCGACGCCGTTGCGGGCATGCCTTTCACCCCGGCCCTGGAGAACACCTTCGCCTTCACCCAGCCCCTGTTTGACCTGGGCGTGGGGGTCTTCGCCGTCAGCGGCCAGGGCGGGCTGAGCCGCCAGCAGGTGGAGTCCGTGAGCCTCGCCGTGGGGCTGGTGCAGGACGATCCCTCGGCTGCCTTTCTGGCGGCCACCTACCCGAACCTGCGGCAGGAGTATTTCCCGGACCTGGACTTATTGGCCGCGGCCGCTTCCCTGGGGCAGGTGCGCGTGGTGGCCGGGCCTGTGCTTGGTCTGCGTTACAAGCTGGCCGCCCAGTCAGGGGGCCTGCGCTTTGAGCTGGTGCGCGTGTATCCCGGCGTGCAGCTGCGCGCGGCTGTGCAGCGCGGAAATGAGCAGCTTTTGGCGCGGCTGAACGCGGGCATGGACGCCATCAGCCAGGACGAGGTGCGCGAGCTGGAGCAGAAGTGGGTCAGGCCGGCCTGGCGTATGTCTGGCTGGGGCGCGCCCCTGGCGGCCTGCCTGGCCATGCTGGCCGTGGCGCTGTGGCTGCTCCTGCGCGTGCGGCGCATGCGCTCCTGGGCCAGGGTGCGCATCCGCGAAGCCGACCTGCTGCGCGAAAACCTTTTGGCCGAGATGACCCGCCACCGCAAGACCCAGGACCTGCTGCTCGCGGCCATCGAGCAGACCCCCTCGGGCATCATCATCGCCTTTGCCCAGGACAACCTTCCGGCCCTGCGCAACCGCCAGGCTGTGCGCATCTTCGGCGCGGACGACATCCCGCCGCAGGGCTCGGCCCCGGGATCGCATCCCTGGCGCGCGTTCACGCCGGGTGGCACCCTCGTGTCCGAGGACGAGCTGCCCCTGAACAGGGCCCTGCGCCAGGGCGAGACCCTGGAGAACGTGGAGCTGCGTCTGGAACTGGCCGACGGGACGGAGCGCTGGATAATGGCCAACGCGGCTCCCGTGCGCGACACCCACGGGGAGATACGCGCGGGCGTGGTGGTTTTCAACGACGTCTCCGAGACCCGCCAGACCGCGCGGGACATGGCCCGGTTCAAGTTCTTCCTGGACTCCGGCGTGGAGGAGGTCTACCTGGCGCGGCCCGACGGGACCCTGGCCTACGTCAACGAGGCCGTGGCCCGCGGCCTGGGCTACGGCCGCTCGGACCTTTTGGGCCAGCCCATCTCGCTCATCGACCCGTCCTTCATTCTAACGGGCGTGCAGGCCCTGCTGCGCAAGGTGCGCGGCGGTCAGCACACCTTTGAGACACGGCAGCTGACCCGAACCGGGGAGCACGTGCTCAAGGAGATCAAGGCCTTCTACATGCGCTCCGGCGACGAGGAGTTCATCTGCGCCTTTGGTCAGGACATCACCGAGCGCAGGCGCATGCAGGAAGAGCTGGAGAGCACCCGCACCCTGTTCAGCGCGGCCATGGACCAGGCCCTCACCGGCATCATCATAGGCGACACGGCCACGGGCAAGGTGTCCATCATCAATCGCGCTGCGGCAGCCATGCTGGGCTACGAACCCCGGGAACTGTTGGGGCAGCCGGTGGACGTCCAGATGCCGGACTGGAACTTTCTGGACGATGACAACAATATCCCCATGCCGGGAGAGACCCCGCTCAGCATTGCGACAATGCGTGGCGAATGTGTCCGTGACCTGGAGGTGCGTTTGATGCGCTCCGGAAAGACTGACACCTGGATTTTATCCAATGCCGCGCCCATCCGCTCATCCGATGGTACGCTCATTGCGGGCATCATTGTCCTGGCCGACATCACAGCGCGCAAGCAGATGGAGGCGCAGCTCTTGTTCAAGGCCCAGCACGACGCCCTGACCGGTCTGGCCAACCGCACCCTGTGCCTGGAGCGCATCCAGCTGGTGCTGGAGGATTCCCAGCGGCGCAACACGCTCTTCGCCGTGGCCTTCATGGACCTGGACCGCTTCAAGATGCTCAACGACAGCCTGGGCCACAGCTTTGGCGACCGCGTGCTGGTGGAGGCCGCCCGGCGGCTGGTGGTCGGCATGGGCGGCCAGGGCCAGGTTTGCCGCTTCGGCGGCGACGAGTTTGTGCTCATCGTGGGCGAGCCGGCCACGGCCGAGGAGGCCCAGAGCATCATCCGCAACGCCCTGGACAGCCTGTGCACGCCCTTCATGGTCGAGGGCCAGGAGGTGCGGCTCACGGCCAGCGTGGGCCTGGTGGTGGGTCCCACGGCGGATAGCCCCAAGGCCGAGGACATCCTTCAGAACGCGGACATGGCCATGCACCGCGCCAAGGACACCGGCCGCGACCGCATCCGCATGTTCCACCCCGGCATGCTGCGCCGGGCCAGGGCGCTCATGGCGCTCGACGCGGACATGCGCCGTGGCCTGGAGCAGGACGAGTTCATCGTGTACTACCAGCCGGTCATGGCCATCAACGGGCAGCATGCGCTGGGCTTCGAGGCCCTGGCCCGCTGGAGAAGCCCCTCGCGCGGGCTGGTCATGCCGAACGCCTTCATCCCCCACGCCGAGGAGTCCGGGCTCATCGTGCCCCTGGGCGAACTGGTGCTGCGGCGCGCCTGCACCACCATGGCCGCCTGGCGCGCGAGCCACCCCGCCTGCCGCAGCATGACCCTGGCCGTGAACCTCTCGGCCCGGCAGTTCGCCCAGCCGGACATCGTGGAGAGCGTGCGCCAGATCCTGCGCGAGACCGGGCTGCCCCCGGCCTGGCTCAAGCTCGAACTCACGGAGTCTACCCTCATGGGCGACCCTGAGGCCGCACTTGTGTCCATGCGCAGGCTGAAGGCGCTGGGGGTCTCCCTGGCCATCGACGACTTCGGCACGGGCTACTCCTCGCTGGCCTACCTGCAGCGTTTCCCGGTGGATGTGCTGAAGATCGACCGTTCTTTTGTGCGCGACCTCCCGCGCGAAGACTCCGACAGCCGCGAGCTGGTCCGGGCCATCATGGCCCTGGCGCGCAGCCTGCGCCTGGGCGTTGTGGCCGAGGGCGTGGAGACCCGCGAACAGCTGGAGCTCCTGGCCGAGCTGGGCTGCGAGGCCGTGCAGGGCTACTATTTCTCCCCGCCCCTGCCCGAGGCCCAGATGGTGGAGTACCTCGGCCCCATCGCCTGCGCCGAGTTGCCGGAAGCGGGCGGCCAGCAGGGCTGACACGGTCCCCGCGTTTCCCGTCGATCTACATGCCATCTGTCGGGCACCGAGTGCTGGCCCACAAATAATGCATTTGTAATAAATATTGCGGGAAGGTTTGACATCAATTCGCACATGTGTCACATATGTCGCATGTGCCACATGTGACAAGCTAGCCCGCAGCAAAGGAGACGACTATGCCGACGAGAGTGTACTTCGAAAAAGAACACGAGGTCTGCACCCCTTTGGGGAAAGATGGGTACCAACTCTGCCTTCAATGGGCCTGCTACAAGTACGATAGTGAAGCGAACGACTTCCCGGAGAACGGCTACCGATTTATCTGGCGGAAACCGCCGAACGGGAACCTTATGGCTACAAGAGGGCAGGCCAGAATCCCTTCCCTGGCCGTGGCGAAAATGCTGATTGAACTTGCTGAGTTGAAAGGATGGGGGAATGAAGGTAAGGCGGGGGAGGAATCAAAGAAAATGGAAGCTGAACTAGCGCTTCAGTTAGCTGAGTTACGACGCGACGCTAATCGCTGATGCGACACGGCCACCATAAATACAAAAAAAACGACCGCCAGGCGCAAACCCGGCGGTCGTTTTGTGTGTGTGTCTGACAGGGGCGCGTGCGCCTAGCGCTGGACGATCTTGATGCTGTCACCGACGCGCAGGTCGCCGCCCTTGATTTTGTTCAAGCCCTTGAGCTCCTTTGGGGCCACGCCGAACTTGCGCGACACGCTGGACACGGTGTCGCCCTGGCGCACGGTGTAGCGCGTGACCTGCTCCCTGGCCTTGGCGGCCTGGGACCGAGTCTTTTTGGCGGCCTTGGCCGAGTTGTCGGGGATGGACAGGCGCATGCCGGAGTGGACGCCGTTGGCGCTCCCCAGGCCGTTGGCCGCCAGCAGGGTCTTCACGCTGACGTGGTACTTCTTGCTGATGGTCCAGACGCTGTCGTTCTTGCCCACCACGTAGTTGGCGCGGCGGGAGGCGTTCCTGCGGGTTTTGCGCATGCGGCTGGGCATGGCCTCGCCGGTGCTGCTGGTCGGGATCTTGAGGCACTGGCCGGGCCGCATGGAGTAGGCGCTCTGGCCATTGATCTCGCAGAGGACCTCCTGGGGCACGTGGTAGCGTATGGCCACGGCCTTCAGCGACTCGCCCTTTTTCACCTCGTGGGTGATGAAGCCCTCATTGGGGTGCTGGCCCGGGTTCTGCAAGTAGCTCAGCATGGGGCCCAGCTTCTGCACCGGGATGGACACGTTGACCGTGCGGCTTGGCGGGCTCACCTGGCGGCGAAAGGCAGGGTTGAGCATATGGAACTCGTCCCAGGTCAGGTCCCCGGACTTGGCCAGGGCCAGCAGGTCCGTGCCGCCGGGCACGGACACGGTCTCCAGCTTCGGGGCGGTGTCCCAGCGCACCGGCTCAAAGCCCAAGGCCTCAAGATTCTGGAAGATCTTGGTGATGGCGATGAACTTGGGCACGTAGTTCTGGGTTTCCGGCTTAAGGCGCGCGCGGCGGCTCAGGCGGTTGTTGTGGCTGACCAGGTCCAGGAAGTCGTCGGTTTTGGTGATTTGCAGCGCGCGGGAGATCTTGCCCTCGCCCGCGTTGTAGGCGGCCAGGGCCAGGTACCAGTCGCCGAACATGTCGTTCAGGGAGGCCAGGTACTTGCCCGCAGCCTCGGTTGCCAGGGTCGGGTCGCGGCGCTCGTCGATCCACCAGTCGATGGTCAGACCGAACTTGCGGCCGGTGGCGGGCATGAACTGCCACATGCCGCCCGCCCCGGCCCAGGAGTACGCGTAGCAATTGTAGCCGGACTCGGCAAAGGGCAGCATGGCCAGGTCCTGGGGCAGGCCGTTTCTGACCAGGGCCTCGCGCACCTGGGGCAGCTGGGACTCTGAGCGCTTGAGCCAGCTGGCGAAGGTGTCGCGCGCGGGGCCGGTGTAGTAGGCGAAGTAGCGCTCCACTTCCTTGGACTCAAAAAGGTCGAGGTCGAAGTCCAGGCCGGATTTTTCGCTCAGGATGCGGCGCTGCTCCGGGGTGAGCTCCGGCTCCTCGGCCAGGGGCGGGGTGGTCACCTCCGGCTCAAGCATGGTGCCGGTCTGGCCGGGGGTCAGGGGCACGGCGGACATGTCCGGCTCAAGATCGGCGTTGTCGTCGATTGTTTTCGCTTTGTTCAGTGGTTTTGTAGGGTTGCGTGGCTGCTCCAGGGCCAGTTTCGGCCCGGACAAGGCAGCGGACTGGAGATTTTGCGTGGGCTGGGCCTTGACAGGGTCGGTGATGTCGCTATTCATGGTCGAGCACGACCAGAGGCTTGTGGAAAGGACGAGGATGCCCAGGAGGGCTCGATTTTTTCGCACAGTCATTGTCATAGGAATGGTTTCCTCCGGTCGGCGGCGCGGGTGGAGGGAAGGCTCCTGAGATTGGGGCCACTTACGCAGTGAAGGAACCCCGTGCGCCGATTTTTGGATACGCAAAAAGACACCGTAACATACACCTGTTTTTTTTCTTTGGCAAGCTTGACAAGCCTGCCAGAGCCCCTGAGGTACAGCATGGCAGATTCAAGGAAACCCGCGCGCCCCAGCACTCCGCGCAAACCCGGACCGGCCCGCAAGCCGCGCGCTGGGCAGGGCAAGCGCGAAGACAACGAGTGGAGCTCCACGGGCCCCAAACGCTCCGGCGGCCCCAAACCCGCTGGCGGCGGCCATGCTCCGGGCAAACCGGCTGGCAAGGGTCCGGGCAAGGGTCCGGGTAAACCGGCGGGCAAGCCCGGCGCAAAGTACGGCGGCAAGCCCGGCGAAAAGGGCTCGGCCCCGCGTGACGACAGGGGTGACGATAGGCGCCCGCCGCGCCCGGACAACCGGCCCCAGCGTCCGTCTCCGCAGCGTCCGGCCCCCCAGCGCCCGGCCCCGCAACGCCCAGACAAGGACGCAGCGCGCAAGGTGAACGACGACTTCGACATCGATATCGACCTCTCCTTCGAGCGCGATCCCAACGAAGCGCCCGCGGCTTTCCCCAAGCCCGCGCGCCCGCCCAGGACGCCAGCTGGCGCACAGTCCGGCGAGCGCGACTCCCGCCCGCGCTACGAAAAATCAGACAAGCCGGACAGGCCGGACAAGTCCGGCAGGCCCGGCAAACCCGACAGTCCCGGCAGACCCGACAGGCCCGGCAGGCCGGATCGCCCCGCCAGACCGGATCGCCCCGGCAGGCCCGACCGGCCCGCCTATGCCAAGTCCGCGCCGCGCACCGGCCCCCGGACCGAAGGCGCCGAGCCAGAGGACGGCAAGAGCATCACCGCCGGGCGCAACCCCGTGCGCGAGCTGCTCGAAGCCGCGCCCAAGCGCATCGACACCGTGCTGGTGCGCAAGGGCCAGCGCGACGCCAAGGTCCAGGAGATCGTGACCCTGGCCGACGACAACCGCATCAAGGTCCAGTTTGTGGACGACCTGACCCTGCGCCGCCTGTACTCCGGCAGCCACCAGGGCGTGGTGGCCATCACCGCCGCCGTGGAATACGCCGAGCTCGACGCGCTCATCGCCGGGGTGAGAAACGCGCCCCTGCCGGTGCTGCTGGCGCTCGACCAGGTGCAGGACCCCGGCAACCTCGGCGTCATGGCCCGCACGGCCTGGGCGCTGGGCGCGGCGGGCATCATCGTGCCGCGCCACGGCGGGGCCTACATCGGGGCCGGGGCCATGCGCTCCAGTGCGGGCGCGCTGCACCACCTGCCCGTGGCCCGCGTGACCAACCTCTCCCAGACGCTCGACGCCTGCGCCGAGGCCGGGCTGTCCATCCTCTGCGCCGATGCCGAGGGCGAGGACCTGTACAAGGCCGCCATCAGCCTGCCCGCCGTGCTGGTCATGGGCGGGGAGGGCACGGGCGTGCGCTTCGGCGTGGGCAAGCACTGCCAGCAGCGCCTGGCCGTGCCCCTGCGCCGCGCCTTCGACTCGCTCAACGTGGCCCAGGCCGCAGCCATCTGCCTGGCCCGGCTCGGGCAATTGTAACATGTGACGCAGCGCCGCCTCCGGCCTCCCCTTCGGGGCCTGTAATCCCCTTCGGGGCCTGTAATCCCCTTCGGGGCCTGTAATCCCCTTCGGGGCCTGTAATCCCCTTCGGGGCCTGTAATCCCCTTCGGGGCTTCACCCCGCTTCCCGCCAGTGCGCCAAAAGGGCCGGTCCAGGTTTTCCCTGGGTCGGCCCTTGCCGTTTGCGCGGTCAGAGCGGCAACATTTGCCCCGGCACCGATCTTGCTCAATCCGGGTGTGCCTCCATGGACAGGGAGGCGCTGGAGAAGACAAGGCCACGGCGCCGCTACGGCCAGGGCTAGCCCCTTGGCGGCGCGGCTCCAGGCGCTGGCTTCACGTGTATTCGACATTCCGCCCGGCGCAGAGCCGCGGCGGCAGGCAGGAGCGACCATGCAGATAGGCACATCAACGAGCGGAACCAGCGCCTTCGACGCCATGCGCGCGGCGTTCGGCTCCAAGAACATGGACGAGATGGATTCCAAGCTGGCCACGGGCATCATGTCCGCCAAGGACACGGACAAGAGCGGCACGCTCTCGGCTGCGGAACTGGGCGTCAGCCAGAGCAACGTGGCCGAGTTCGACACTGATGGCGACGGCCAGGTCAGCCAGGCGGAACTGGAGGCCGGGCTCAAGGCGCAGCGCGAGCAGATGCAGAACCAGCTGCTGCAAAACGGCCAGCTGGGCATGCTCCAGGCCAGCATGGGCCAGGGCGCGCAGGGCCTGGACATGTCCAAGATGGACGCCCAGATGGCCCAGAACATCTTCGCGCAGAAGGACGCGGACAAGAGCGGGGGGTTGAGCGCCGCTGAACTCGGCGTCACGGCCGAGCAGCTCAAGAAGGTCGACACCGACGGCGACGGCCAGGTCAGCCAGGACGAACTCACGGCGGCGCTCAAGGCCAACCGCGAGAGCGGCGGGGCGGGCAGGGCGCACCACCACCACCACAAGGCAGCGGCCACCGGCGAGAGCGACCAGACAGAGCAGACCGATTCGACCGGCCAGACCAGCCAGACCGGCCAAACCACGGCGGACATCAACAACCTCATCAGCGGGCTGTTCAGCAACTCCGCCAGCACCGGGACCACGGCCAGCGCCAGCAGCGATGGCGCGTCCCTGACCGGGAGCCTGGCGGACTACATGTTGCGCCAGAAGGCCACCAGCGCCTACCAGAACGTGGACCAGCTCATCTCAAACCTGTTCGCCAACAGCGACCAGGCGGCGCAGTCGGTTTCCGCGACTGCGTAACGGCGCGGACAACGCGCGCGATTTGATCCTGCAGCGGCGGGCGGCCTGGTGCGGCTGCCCGCCGTTTTTTGTCGCGCGCCGGGCGGGCTGCGCCTGCGGCGGGTAACGAACACAGGCCGAACGCCGGGTGCGGAGTGGAGCGAGGGCCGGGAGAGCGGGCGAAGCCGGGAGCAGGGAACGCCATCGCGTTCCCGCAGGAGTGGCCTGGGGCTGGGGGGGAAGATTTTGCCGCAGCCCATCCCTGCAGCCAGCCGCCAACCGGACCGCTGCGACGTGCCCTGCGCAGGACGCGCCTGGGTGATTCCTGCGATTTTCGTCGATCCGAGCGTCGCCAGGGCGCGCCGTCCTGGCGCTGTTCTCGTCCAGCCCAAAGCGCCACACAATTATGAACGCGTGGCTAGGGTGACGTTCGGCTAATAGCGTGGTCGACTTGCTGCACAGAACAGATATAATTACAGTATGTTATGCAGTTAGAATATGCCTTGCTGTTTTGCGAACGCCACACTAGTGCCCTGGCGGGGGGCCGGGCTTGCGCCCGTGCTTGGGCTGGCGCAGCAAGAGCAGGCTGAGCAGCAGCCCCACGAAGAGCAGGGCCTGGATGTAGAAGGCGTCGTTGAAGGCCAGGGCTGCGGCCTCCTGCTGCATCTTCAGGTAGATCAGGCCCTTGGCCAGGCGGAGGTTGTCGGCCAGGGGGCCCAGCTTCAGGTTCAGCACCTCGGTGAGCTTGTTCACATAGATGCCGTAAGTGGGCGAGAGGTCGTTCAGGTGCTGCCCCAGGATGCTCTGGTGGTGCTGGGTGCGCCGCGCCAGGATGGTGGTCACGAAGGCCACGCCAAAGGACCCGCCCAGGTTGCGCAGCAGGTTGAAGATGGACGAGGCGTTGTTCATCTGCTCCCTGGGAATGGTGGCGTAGGTCAGATAGGTGAGGGAGACGAAGAACAGCGGCATGCCCAGGCCCTGGAGCAGCCGCGCGCTCACCGCCGTGGCGAAGTCGATGTGCAGGTTGAAGCCGGACATGATCAACAGCGCGCCCGCGTTGATGAGCAGCCCCACGCCGAGCAGCAGGCGGCTGTCCACGCGCTCGGTCAGCTTGCCCACCACGGGCATGGCCAAAAGCGCCACCCCGCCGCCCGGCCCCAGCACCAGCCCGGCCAGGTAGGCCGTGTAGCCCATGAGCCCTTGCAGGTACATCGGCAGCAGCACAATGGACCCGAAAAAGGCGAAGAAGCCCAGGAACATGACCACGTTGCCCGTGGCGAAGCTGACATTCTTGAAGATCCGCAGGTCCACGATGGGCCGCTCGTGGGAAAGCTCCCAGAACACCAGCGTGACCAGCGACACGGCGGAGACCAGGCTGAGCGCGAGGATGAAGTTGGAGCTGAACCAGTCATCGGTCTGGCCCTTGTCCAGCACGATCTGCAAACAGCCGATGCCCAGGCAGAGCAGGGCCAGGCCCACGGTGTCGACCTTGTCGCCCTTTTCGTGGCGCTCCTGGTAGCTCGGGTCGAAGACGAAGGCCTGCACCATGTACAGGGCCAGAATGCCCACGGGCAGGTTGATGTAGAAGATCCAGCGCCAGGAGTAGTTGTCCGTGAGGTAGCCGCCCAGCAGCGGTCCGAGGATGGGCCCCAGCACCACGCCCATGCCGAAGATGCTCATGGCCAGGCCGCGCTGCCGGGCCGGGAAGGTCTCCAGCAATATGGCCTGGGACATGGGCTGCAGCCCGCCGCCGCCGATGCCCTGGACCACCCGGAAGAAGATCAGCATGGCCAGGCTGGTGGCCGCGCCGCAGAGCAGCGAGCTGAGCGTGAACAAGACCAGCGAGGCCATGAGGTAGCGCTTGCGGCCCAGCACCCGGGCCAGCCAGCCGCTCATGGGGATGACCACGGCGTTGGCCACCAGGTACGAGGTCAGCACCCAGGTGACCTCCTCCTGCCCGGCGGAAAGGCTGCCCTGGATGTGGTTCAGCGCCACGTTGGCCACGCTGGTGTCCAGGATCTCGATCAAGGTCGGGATCATCACCGCCAGGGTGATGAGCCACTTGTTCACCAGGGGCTGCCCGCCCGCTGTCCCCACTGCGCCCATGTGCCGGCCAGCCGCCCTAGTTGATGTGGATGGTCGGGAACACGCTCATGCCGACGCGCAGCGGGGGCAGGGGATCGCCCTGCGTGCCGTTGTCCAGGCTGATCTTGACCGGGATGCGCTGCACCACCTTGACGTAGTTGCCTGCGGCGTTTTCCGGCGGGAAGAGCGAAAAGCTGGCCCCGGTTCCGGCCTGGATGGAGTCCACCTTGCCGCCGATGGTTGCGCCGGGGAAGGCGTCGACCTCGATGCTGACGCGCTGGCCGGGCCGCACGTGGGTCAGCTGGGTCTCCTTGAAGTTGGCCGTGATCCATATCTCGCCCGGATCAAGGGGCACCAGGGCCATGATCGGCTGGCCCTTGGCCAGCATGGTGCCGGGCTCCACGGCCTTGCGCGTGACGAACCCGCGCGCGGGCGCGACGATGGTGGCGTATTCCAGGTTCAGGGAGGCCTGGCGCACCTTGGCCTTCTGGGCCTCGATCTTGCTCGACTTGATGCTGGCCTTGCCGTGGCCGATGGCCGAAAGCTTGGCCTGGGCCGACAAGAGCTTGGCCCGGGCCGTGTCGGCCTTGCTCTGGGCCTGGTCAAAGGCCGACTGGGACACGGACTGGACCCGGAGCAGGTCGCGGTTGCGGTTCAGGTCCAACTGGGCCAGGGAGAATTCGGACTGGGCCGACTGCACGTCCTGCCCGGCCGAGGCCGAGTCCTCCTCCAGGGAGGACAGGCCCGCCACCGCGTCGGCCAGGGCCACCTCGTACTCCACCGGGTCGATGCGCACCAGCGGCTGGTCCTTTTCCACCAGCTGGTTGTCCGCCACCAGCACCTCGATGACATAGCCGGGCACGCGCGGCGAAATGCTGTAGATGTGCCCGTCGATCTGGGCGTCGTCCGTGCTCACGCGGCTGCGCGAATGGTAGTAGTAGCCCAGGGCGGCCACGACCAGCATGAGGGCCACGACGCCGAGCACCTTTTTGCGCCGGGCGAAGCCGTTCTTCTCGTTTCCGTTCGGGGCCGGGGCCTGGTCTGGAGTCGGGGGGGTCTGTTCTGTCTGTGCCATAGGTCCTCAAGGGGGGGCTTTTCGTGGGGGGAAACGGCGGTCTTGGCCGCGCCGCGCGTGCCCGTGGGCGTTCACCTGCGGCGCCAAAGCATATACCTGGAATGCGGGCGGAGGTCCAGACGCGCGGTTTTATGGGCAGAGGTCAGGGGGTGTCTGTCCGGCTTGGTGTCGTCCGGTTTGGTGTCGCCTGGCCGGGTGCTGTCTGACCGGGTGCTGTCTGGCCGTTAGATTCCGCGCCGAGCACGGATTCCAAGGAACCCAGCATGGCCGAGAGCACGTCCAGCTCCGTGGCGGAAAGGCTGCACAGCTTGCGGGCAAAGGCGTCGGCAGCGGCGCGCGTGGCCACCGCAAGCACGTCCCGGCCCTCGGCAGTGAGGGCGATGGCGACCTTCCGGCGGTCTGCGGCGCAGGCAGCGCGTGTCAACAGCCCGCGCAGCACCAGGTGCTCCACGAGCTTGGAGGTGGAGGGCAGGGCCAGGCCCAGATGCTCCGAGGCCTGGGACAGGGCCGCGCCCTTGTGCAGCTGGAAGAAGACCAGGGTGCGGAACTGCGGCACGGTGAGCTCCGAGGCCCGGCCGGCGCGCATTTCCTCACGCATGGTCTGCATGAGCTTCGGGACGATGCCGATCAACTGCTCGGCACAACGTTGCGCGGTGTTTTGCACGCACACCTCCGAAAAATGATTTCTTTTGGAAACAATAAGCGCAAGCCGAGGCGTCGTCAAGGAATAGGCGCCGACCTGGCAAGAGTGGGCATTTATTTAAATAACATGCTAAAATTAAAAGATAACAATAATTCAAACAGGTGTGTAACTTTTTGCCGGAACCGATGAAATTTCGCTTGTGGGTTTGAAAACGCCTGCGTAATATGTTTCTGCGGGCAAGCTTTTGCGCGCGTCAGTGTGGCGCATAACCGCCCAGGTATGAAAATTGCTTGTACATGCGCGTCCGGAAAGGTCCAACAGGCCATGAATCCAGAGGGATACGACAGGGATCGTCCATGCAGACGCCAACGCACAGGATAACGAAATGAGTCAGTCCCCTTCCGCGCCTCGCCGCACAATGCTTTGGCTGCTGCTGGCGGCGCTGTGCCTGGCCATCGGCGGCGGGGCCTATTGGTACAAGGGCCACGCCAGCGCGGCCAAGCCAGCGCCGGGCGGCAAGAACCGGCCCGTGCCCGTGGCCGTGGCCGTGGTCGCGGCCAAGAGCCAGGACGTGGAGGTCTTCCTCACCGGCCTGGGCACGGTGACCCCGCAAAGCTCCGTGACCATCAAGAGCCGCGTGGACGGCCAGCTTATGCAGGTGCCCGTGCGCGAGGGTCAGGTGGTCCGGGCCGGGGAGCTTCTGCTGGTCATCGACCCGCGCCCCTTCCAGGTCCAACTGGCCCAGGCCGAGGGCCAGCTCAAGCGCGACACGGCGCTCCTTGAGAACTCCCGCCTGGACCTGAAGCGCTTCGCCGATCTTATGACCCAGGGCGCCATCGCCCGTCAGCAGCTCGACACCCAGCAGTCTCTGGTGCACCAGTACGAGGGGGTCGTGGCCTCGGACAAGGCCCAGGCCGACAGCGCCCGGCTGCAGATCACCTACAGCCGCATCACCGCGCCCTTCACCGGGCAGGTGGGCCTGCGTCAGGTGGACCCCGGCAACATGGTGCATGCAAGCGACCAGACCGGCCTCTTGGTCATCAACCAGCTTTCGCCCATCAACGTGCTCTTCACCCTGCCCGAGGACCAGCTGCCCCGCGTGCTGGCCAGGCTGCGCGCGGGCGGAAAGCTGCGCGTGGACGCCTACGACCGTGAGCAGACCCGCCTGCTGGGCCAGGGCGAGCTGGCCAGCATGGACAACCAGATCGACCCCGGCACCGGCACCGTGCGGCTCAAGGCCGCCTTCGCCAACGCCCAGGGCGAGCTTTTTCCCAACCAGTTCGTCAACGCCAAGCTGCTGGTGGAGGTGCTGAAAGACGCCGTGGTGGTGCCCGCCGCAGCCGTGCAGCGCGGGCAGCAGGGCACCTATCTGTATGTCGTCACGGCCGAGGGCGTGGCCAACTCCCGCCCGGTGAGCGTGGGCGAGACCGGCGATCACCAGAGCGTGATCCTGTCCGGCCTGGCCGTGGGCGAAAAGGTGGTGGTGGACGGGGCCGACCGCCTGCGCGACGGGGCCCAGGTGGAGGTCAAGGAGCGCGGCAAGCCCGGCGGCCAATCAGAAGGCAAGCCCGAGGGCCAGCCTGAAGGCGGCCAGCCCGAAACCGGCAAGCCTGAAGCGGCCAAGCCCGCAGCCGCCGCCCCGGCAGCCAAGCCCGAAATCGCCCCGGCAGCCAAGCCCGAGGCCGCCCCGAAGGCCAAGGCCGCAGCCGCGACCGCTGTCGGTCCGAAGGTCGCCCCGAAGGCCGCCCGCAAGGCCGCAGCGCAGGCCGAGCCGGACCTGTCCTCGGACCTCGCGTCCAAGACCCAGGCAGGTGACCAGGCAGGGAGCCAGTCAGGGGACCAGACAGGGAGCCGGGCCCAGGCCAGGCCATGAACATCTGCGAACCGTTCATCCGGCGGCCCGTGGCCACGGCCCTGCTGATGGTGGCCCTGGTCCTGGCGGGCATTGTGGCCTACCGCCAGCTGCCCGTGGCCGCGCTGCCCCAGGTGGACTATCCCACCATCCAGGTGCGCACCTTTTATCCCGGCGCCAGCCCGGACGTCATGGCCACCAGCGTCACCGCCCCGTTGGAGCGCCAGTTCGGGCAGATGCCCGGCCTGTCCCAGATGACCTCGGCCAGCTCCGCAGGCAGCGCCATCATCACCCTGCAGTTCTCGCTGGAGATCGGCCTGGACGTGGCCGAGCAGCAGGTCCAGGCGGCCATCAACTCGGCCTATTCCTATCTGCCCAAGGACCTGCCCAACCCGCCCGTGTACAGCAAGGTCAACCCGGCGGACGCGCCCATCCTGACGCTCGCCCTGACCTCCACGGACCTGCCCCTGTTCAAGGTGGAGGACCTGGCCGACACCCGCCTGGCTCAGAAGATCTCCCAGCTGCCGGGCGTGGGCCTGGTCAGCATCAGCGGCGGGCAGCGGCCATCCGTGCGCGTGCACGCCAACCCGCGCGCCCTGGCCTCCCTCGGCATGACCATGGACGACCTGCGCGTGGCCATCGGCGCGGCCAACGTCGACCAGGCCAAGGGCGGCTTTGACGGGCCCCGGCAGGCGGCCATCATCGGCGCCAACGACCAGCTCTTCACCAGCGAGGACTACCAGAAGCTCATCGTGGCCTGGAAAAACGGCGCGCCGGTGTTTCTGTCCGACGTGGCCGAGGTGGAGGAGGGACCCGAGGACCTGCGCCAGGCCGCCTGGATGAACACCGACCCGGCCATCATCCTGAACATCCAGCGCCAGCCCGGGGCCAATGTCATCGAGGTGGTGGACCGCATCAAGCGGCTGCTGCCCCAGTTGTCCGCCTCGCTGCCGGCCTCGGTGCACGTCACCGTGCTCTCGGACCGCACCATGACCATCCGCGCCAGCGTGCGCGACGTGCAGCACGAGCTCATGCTGGCCGTGGTCCTGGTGGTGCTCGTGATCTTCCTGTTTTTGCGCAACCTGCCCGCCACCACCATCCCCAGCGTGGCCGTGCCGGTGTCGCTTGTGGGCACCTTCGGGGTCATGTATCTGGCGGGCTTCAGCCTGAACAACCTGACGCTCATGGCGCTGACCATCTCCACGGGCTTCGTGGTCGACGACGCCATCGTCATGATCGAGAACGTGAGCCGCTACGTGGAGGAGGGCATGGACCCCTTTGCCGCCGCGCTCAAGGGCTCCAAGCAGATCGCCTTCACCATCCTTTCGTTGACCATCTCGCTCATCGCCGTGCTCATCCCGCTGCTCTTCATGGGCGACGTGGTGGGCCGCCTGTTCCGCGAGTTCGCCATCACGCTCGGCGTGACCATCCTGCTCTCGGCCGTGGTCTCCCTGACCTTGACGCCCATGATGTGCGCGCGGCTCTTGAAGCACGTCCCGCACGAGAGCCTGCCCACGCGCGGCGTGGGGGCCTGGGTCCAGCGCCAGTTCGAGCGCATGATCCAGGGCTACGCCACCAGCCTGACCTTTGTGCTGCGCCACCAGACCGCCACCCTGCTGGTGGCCGTGGCCACCCTGGCGCTCACCGTGCTCCTGTACGTCCTGGTGCCCAAGGGCTTTTTCCCGGTGCAGGACACCGGGCTCATCCTCGGCGTCAGCGAGGCCCCGCAGTCGGCCTCGTTTGTGGCCATGAGCAGGCGGCAGCAGGAGCTGGCCCAGGAGATATTGAAGGACCCCGAGGTGGAGAGCCTGTCCTCGTTCATCGGCATTGACGGCACCAACGTCTCGCTCAATAGCGGCCGCATCCAGATCACGCTCAAACCGTTGTCCGAGCGCAGCCACAGCGCCACCGAGGTCATCCGCCGCCTGTCGCCCCGGCTGGCGGAGCTGGGGGGCATTGTGCTGTTCATGCAGCCCGCCCAGGACCTGACCGTGGACGCGCGCATGAGCCGCACCCAGTACCAGTACACCCTGGAGGACGCCAACCCGGACACGCTGTCCCTGTGGGCCCCGCGCTTCCTGGACGCCCTGCGCGCCCGGCCCGAGCTCTCCGACGTGAGCAGCGACCAGCAGGACCAGGGCCTGCGCGTGCAGGTCGACATCGACCGCGCCTCTGCCGCGCGCCTGGGCATCAACCCGCAGAATGTGGACGACGCCCTGTACAACGCCTTTGGCCAGCGGCTGGTGTCCACCATCTTCACCCAGCTGAACCAGTACCGCGTGGTGCTGGCCGCCCCCCAGATCATGCAGGCCGGGCCTGCGGCGCTGGACTCCATCTACCTGCGCGGCGCGGACAACAAGCAGGTGCCGCTGACCAGCATCGCCCGCGTGACCGAGACCACGGGCCCGCTGGTCATCTCGCGCCAGGGGCAGTTTCCGTCCGTGACCCTGTCCTTCAACCTGGCCCCTGGGGTCGCCCTGGGCCACGCGGTGGACGCGGTGCACGCCGCAGCGGACGAGGTGAACCTGCCCGAGAGCACGCTGGGCAGCTTCCAGGGCACGGCCCAGGCCTTCAAGGCCTCGCTGGCGAACCAGCCGCTGTTGATTCTGGCGGCGCTGATCACGGTCTATATCGTGCTCGGCATCATGTACGAGAGCTACATCCATCCCGTGACCATCCTCTCCACCCTGCCCTCGGCGGGGGTGGGCGCGGTGCTGGCGCTCATGGTCTGCCGCATGGAGCTCACGGTCATCGCCATCATCGGCATCATTCTGCTCATCGGCATCGTCAAGAAAAACGGCATCATGATGGTGGACTTCGCGCTCGAAGCCGAGCGCGAGCTGGGCATGCCCCCGCAGGAGGCCATCTACCAGGCCAGCCTGCTGCGCTTCCGGCCCATCATGATGACCACCATGGCGGCGCTGCTCGGCGCGTTGCCCATGGCGCTCGGCACCGGCGTGGGCTCGGAGCTGCGCCGCCCGCTCGGAGTAAGCATCATCGGCGGGCTGGTCTTCAGCCAGATTCTGACCCTGTACACCACCCCGGTCATCTACCTGGCCTTTGACCGCCTGGCCCGGCGGGTGCTGGGCCACGGCGCGGCGGGCAAGCCTGCGCCGCACGAGCCGCAGGAGCCGCAAAAGCCGGACGACGGCAACGGAGCCGCAGGGTCTGGAGCGCAGGCCGCGCCTTTCGCGCCGGGCCCGGAGCATTTTGCGGAGGCGCTCCCTGCGCAGGGGGGTGCAGCGCCCGTGACGGCATCTGTGACGACGCCCGGATCGACGCCCATTCCGACGCCCGGATCGACGCCCATTCCGACGCCCGGATCGACGGCAGGGGCAACGCCCGCGACGACGCCCATGACTGTAGCAGGGCCGACAGCAGGCCCAACGTCAGGTCCGACGTCAGGCCCAACAGCAGGCCCAACAGCAGGACCGACAGCAGGACCGGCAGCAGCCTCGGGCGGCCTCGCAGCCTTTGATCCCACGGATCCGGCGTTTTATGCCGACATGAACGACGCCGGAACCAAAAAGGCCGCGCCCCGGATTTTCGGGCCCGAAGGTGACGGGGAGAAAACACCGGGTTCGCCCGCCGGGCCGAAAAAGACATGAGCCTCTCCGCCCCGTTCATCCGGCGGCCCGTGGCCACCACGCTCTTGACCCTGGCCATCGCCCTGGCCGGGGCCATCGCCTACCGCTTTCTGCCGGTGTCGCCGCTGCCGCAGGTGGATTTTCCCACCATCTCCGTCTCCGCCGCCCTGCCTGGCGCGGACCCGGAGACCATGGCGACCTCCGTGGCCGCGCCCCTGGAGCGCCAGTTCGGGCGCATCGCCGGCGTGACCGAGATGACCAGCACCAGCTTCCGGGGCTCAACCAGCATCACCCTGCAGTTCGACCTGGACCGCGACATCAACGGCGCGGCCCGCGACGTGCAAGCCGCCATCAACGCCGCGCGCGGCTTCCTGCCCGCCAACCTGCCGTCCAACCCCAACTACCGCAAGGTCAACCCGGCGGACGCGCCCATCCTCATCCTGGCCCTGACCTCCGAGGCGCACACCAGGGCCCAGCTGTACGACACCGCCGCAACCATGCTCCAGCAGAAGGTGGCCCAGGTGGGCGGCGTGGGCCAGGTTTTCGTGGGCGGCGGCTCCCTGCCCGCCGTTCGCGTGGAGCTGAACCCCACCGCCGTGAGCCGCTACGGCCTGAGCCTGGAGGACGTGCGCGGGGTGCTGGCCAGGACCAACGTCAACCGGCCCAAGGGCCAGGTTTCCCAGGGCGACCGCGCCTGGGAGGTGCAGACCAACGACCAGCTGCCGCCCACGGCTGCGGCGTACGAACCCCTGGTCTTGTCCTACCGTTCGGGCGCGGCGGTGCGCCTTTCGGACGTGGCGCAGGTGGTGGAAAGCGTGGAGGACGTGCGCGCCGCAGGCTTTGTGGACAGCAAACCGGCGGTGATGTTGGTCATCTTCCGCCAGCCCGGCGCAAACATCATCGAGACCGTGGACAACGTGCGCGCGCTCATGCCCCGGCTGGAGGCCGGGCTGCCAGGCGGCATGAAGCTGAACCCCGTGGTCGACCGCTCCCCGCCCATCCGGGGCTCCCTGCACGACGTGGAGATGAGCATGCTGCTCTCCTGCGCGCTGGTGATCCTGGTGGTTTTCGTGTTCCTGCGCACCTTCCGGGCCACGGTCATCCCCGGCGTGGCCACGGTGGTGTCTCTGGTGGGCACCTTCGCCATCATGTATCTTTTCGGCTACTCGCTGGACAACCTCTCGCTCATGGCCCTGACCATCGCCACCGGCTTCGTGGTCGACGACGCCATCGTGGTCCTGGAGAACATCACCCGCCATGTGGAGGGCGGCATGCAGCCCTTTGAGGCGGCCTTTGCCGGGGCCAAGGAGATCTCCTTCACCGTGGTCTCCATGAGCGTTTCGCTGGTGGCCGTGTTTCTGCCCATCCTGCTCATGGGCGGCATGGTCGGCCGGCTGTTCCGCGAGTTCGCCATCACCCTGTCCGCCGCCATTTTCGTGTCCATGCTGCTCTCGCTGACCACCACGCCCATGATGTGCGCCTACATGCTGCGCAAGCCCGGGCAGGAGCGCCAGGGCCGCTTCGCCAGGGGCAGCGAGGGGGTCTTCAACCGCCTGCACGCCCTGTACGCGGCCTCCCTGCGCGTGGCCCTGCGCCACCGGCGCATCACCCTGTGCGTGGCCCTGGCCACCCTGGTCCTGAACATCTACCTGTACGTGCTCATCCCCAAGGGATTTTTCCCGCAGCAGGACACGGGGCGGCTCGCCGGGACCATCCAGGCCGCCCAGGACGTGTCCTTCCAGATCATGCAGACAAAGCTCCAGCAGGTCATGACCATCATCAAGGAGGACCCGGACGTGGACCACGTTTCCGGGTTCATCGGCGGCTCGGGCGGGGGCGGCTCCACGGCCAACAGCGCGCGCATGTTCATCACCCTGGCGCCCTTCGCCAAGCGCGGCATCAACGGCGAACAGGTCATGGGCAGGCTGCGCAAGCGTCTGTCCGGCATTCCCGGCGCGCCCACCTATCTGCAGATGGTGCAGGACCTGCGCGTGGGCGGGCGGGCCTCCAGCGCGCTGTACCAGTTCACCCTGCAAGGCGAGAGCGTGGCCGACCTGAACCTCTGGGCCCCCAGGCTGCTGGGGAAGATGCGCTCCCTGCCCGAGGTGGTCGACGTGAACAGCGACCAGCTGGACCGTGGCCTCATGACCAGCCTGACCATCGACCGCCTGACCGCGGCCCGGCTTGGCGTCAGCCCGCAGCTCATCGACAACATCCTGTACGACGCCTTTGGCCAGCGCCAGGTGTCCATCACCTACGCGCCGCTGAACCAGTACCACGTGGTCATGGAGGCCGAGCCCGGGCACCTGCTCGGGGCCGAGGGCCTGCGCGACATCTACGTGCCCCTGGCGAGCGGAGCCCAGGCGCCGCTTTCGGTGTTCACGCGCTACGCCACCAACTCCACCTCGCTCGCCGTGAACCACCAGAGCCAGTTCCCGGCGGTGACCATCTCCTTCAACCTGGCCGCGGGCAAGGCCCTGGGCGACGCGGTGAAGGCCATCGAGAACGTCTCGCGGGAGCTGGGGCTGCCCGCCAGCATCCGGGGCAGCTTCCAGGGCACGGCCCAGGCCTTCCAGGCCGCCCTGGCCAACCAGCCCCTGCTGATCCTGGCGGCGCTGTTGTCGGTGTACATCGTGCTGGGCGTGCTCTACGAGAGCCTGGTGCACCCGCTGACCATCCTGTCCACCCTGCCCTCGGCGGGGGTGGGCGCGGTGCTGGCGCTGCTGACCACCGGCACGGACCTCTCGGTCATCGCCATCATCGGCATCATCCTTCTGATCGGCATCGTGAAGAAGAACGGCATCATGATGGTGGACTTTGCGCTGGAGGCCGAGCGGCGCGACCACCTGCCCCCGGAGGAGGCCATCACCAAGGCCTGCCTCTTGCGCTTCCGGCCCATCATGATGACCACCATGGCCGCGCTTCTGGGCGCGCTGCCCCTGGCCCTGGGCCAGGGCGTGGGCTCGGAGCTGCGCCGCCCGCTGGGCATCACCATCATCGGCGGGCTGGTGTTCAGCCAGGCGCTGACGCTGTACACCACGCCGGTGGTCTACCTGTACCTGGAGCGCCTGCGCCTGTGGGTGAAGCGGCGCGGCAGGGCCGGACGCCGCGCGCAGCCGGTGTAGGATATTTTTTTGTGCGTGGCTTTGCGGACCGTTTGCCTCTTCGGACGGTTTGGCTGTGCGGGCGAGTTGCCTTAGCGAACCGTTTGCCTCTTCTGACCGTTTGCCTCTTCGGACCGTTTGCCTCTTCGGACGGCTTGGCTGTACGGGCGGTTTGGCTGTGCGGGCAGTTGCCTTAGCGAACCGTTTGGTTCTGCGGACTGTTTGGTTGGAAAATCCGTTTGGATGTGAGCCCGGTTGGCTGCGCAGACCGCAGGCGCGGGGCAGACTCCCAGCCGCCCGCACTTTTCTTGACCGCGCCCTGTGCGCCCGCCGCCACAGCGCAGCGGACTTGTGCGCAGCGGACGCATTTTCAAGTCCGGCCCGCTGGGCTGGCGCAGGCCCCGGCTGGCGCAGGCTCCTGTTGTAGACACGGCCTGCGGCATCGGCCAGAATGATCCGAACCAGCACACGGGCCACGCGCCCAGGAGAATCAATGCCCGGCCCCATTTCCAGCAGCAGCGGCCAAACGCTCCAGACAGCCTGGAAGTCCCTGGCGCGCTCCTTTGAGCACCGCGACTACCGCCTGTTCTTCACCGGGCAGTTCATCTCCCTGGTGGGCACCTGGATGCAGCAGGTGGCGCAGTCCTGGCTGGTGTACCGCCTCACCGGGTCGAGCCTGAGCCTGGGTCTGGTGGGCTTTGCCGGGCAGTTTCCGGTGTTCGCCCTGTCCATTTTCGGCGGGGTCATGGCCGACAGGCTGAACCGCCGCAGCATGCTGGTGGGCACCCAGGCCGCCGCCCTCATCCAGGCCGCGATCCTGGCCTGGCTCACCTTAAGCGGGCAGGTCCAGGTCTGGCACGTGATGGTGCTGGCCGTGCTGCTGGGCATCGTCAACGCCGTGGACATCCCCACGCGCCAGTCCTTTGTGGTGGACCTGGTGGGCAAGAAGGACCTGCACAACGCCATCGCCCTCAACTCCTCCATGTTCAACGCCGCGCGCATCCTGGGGCCCTCCGTGGCCGGGGTGCTGCTGGCGGCCGTGGGCGAGGGCTGGTGCTTCGCCCTGAATTCGCTGAGCTACCTGGCGGTCATCGCCTGCCTGCTGCGCATGGGCACGCCCAGGCGCCCGGCGCCGGAGCGCAACGCCTCCGTGCTGGAGCACTTGCGCGAGGGCCTGGGCTATGCCTGGCACACCCAGGAGGTGCGCACCATCCTGCTGCTGCTGGGGGTCGCCAGCGTCATCGGCATGGCCTACGTGGTGCTCATGCCCGTGTTTGCCGAGGAGATTTTGCACAGCGGGCCGCGCGGTCTGGGCCTGCTCATGGCGGCCACGGGCTGCGGCAGCCTGGCGGGCGCGCTGCTTCTGGCCATGCGCCGGGAGGGCCACGGCATCGGCCGGTTCACCTATTTCGGCATCCTCGGCATGGGCGCGGGCCTGGTGCTCTTCGCCCTGTCCTCGGTCTTCTGGCTGTCCGCGCTGCTGCTCGTGCCCGTGGGCTTCAGCATGATCGTGGGCATGGCCTCGTCCAACACGCTTTTGCAGCTGCGCTGCCCGGACCACCTGCGGGGCCGGGTCATGGCCCTGTTCTCCATGATGTTCATGGGCATGGCCCCCTTTGGGGCGCTTTTGGCCGGTGTTCTGGCCCACGGCCTGGGGGCCAGGGCCACGGTGGTCTTGAGCGGCTCGGCCCTGGTGCTGGTGGTGGGGCTGGGCGGCCGCAGGCTGCTCAAATTCTAGGTGGAGGAGCGCATGGGCATGATTACGGCCATCCGGGCGCTGCCGCGCGGCGAGCTGCTGCGGCTTTGCGCCGCAGGCATCCTGCTGGTCGGGCTGTGCTGCGCGGCCCTTGTCTACGCCACCTCCACCGACGGGCCGGGGGAGGGCGCGGACCAGGGTGCGGAGCAGGGCGCGGGCTATGTGACCGAGGGCGGCGCAAGCTTTGCGGTGCTGCCCACGGACTCCCGCTCCTACCAGCGCAGCCTGGAGTATTACGGCGGCAAGTCCGCGCTCGTGATGCTCGAACTGCGGCAGTGGTTCGCCGGGCTCTGGCATGGGTCGTCGCTGGCGCTGGTCATCGTCTGCGGAGCGGTCCTGGCCGCCGGGGGCTGCCTGTACGCCGCCGGTGCGGATTTTCCGGACGAGGCCGATGAGCAGGACGAGCCGGGGGAGCCCGACAAATCGGACGAAGATCCTGGCGGCCGGGGCGATGGGGCACAGCCTTAGGCGAGGCTGGACGGGCCTTGCAGGCGACTTGAAGCCGACCTGAAGCCAACTTGAAGACGGGTAAACGCACGGCTCTAGATAATATCTTGAGGATCTTCAAAGAGTTCTCCAAAGATGTTCGCGCGGAAGTCTAGTGTTGGCGGGGAGTTCCGGAAAAGCCCATGTCGGGCGGGCTGTTGCGCCAGGGCTGGGTGCGCCTGTGGTCGTACTCCGTTAGCCGCCCTTGCCCGCCGACGTCTGCGTCAAGTCCGTGCTTGGCGAACGGCGGGAAATGCGCTAGTCGTGGCCCCTATGTTGACACGCAAGAAAACCCGCGCGCTTTCCGTGGGTGCTGTGGGCGTGGGCGGGGAAAACCCCGTGCGCGTGCAGAGCATGACCAACGTGGACACGCGCGATGTAGCCGCCGCAACGGCCCAGGTGGCCGAGCTGGCCCGCGCCGGTTGCGAGATCGTGCGCCTGGCCGTGCCCGACGAGGAGGCCGCGCGCGCACTCGCGCACATCCGCGCGGGCTCGCCTGTGCCGCTCATCGCGGACATCCATTTCGACCACCGTCTGGCGCTCATGGCGCTCGATGCGGGCGTGGACGGCCTGCGCATCAACCCTGGAAATATCGGCGGCAAGGCCAAGGTCGATGCCGTGGTCAGCGCGGCGGCAGAGCGTGGCGTGCCCATCCGCATCGGCGTGAACAGCGGTTCGGTGGAGAAGAAGCTGCTCACGCGCTACGGCGGGCCCACGCCCGAGGCCATGGTCGAAAGCGCGCTGGGGCACGTGGCGCTGCTGGAGCGCCGCAACTTCCACGCAATCAAGATTTCGCTCAAGTCATCGAGCGTTTTGCACACCATCGAGGCCTACCAGCTTTTGTCCGCGCGGGTGGACTACCCCCTGCACATCGGCGTCACCGAGGCCGGAACGTTGCTGCCCGGCGCGGTGAAGTCCGCCGTGGGCCTGGGCGTGCTCTTGTTCCACGGCATCGGCGACACCCTGCGCGTGTCGCTCACCCACGACCCCGTGGCCGAGATCGGCGTGGCCTATGACATTTTGCGCTCACTCGGCCTGCGCGAGCGCGGGCCGGAGGTCATCTCCTGCCCCACCTGCGGACGCACCGAGATCGGGCTCATCGCGCTCGCCGAGGAAGTCCAGCGCCGCCTGCGCGACGTGCCCGAGGTCTTCAAGGTCGCGGTCATGGGCTGCGTGGTCAACGGACCCGGCGAGGCGCGCGAGGCCGACATCGGCATCGCCGGAGGGCGCGGCGTGGGCATTGTCTTCCGCAAGGGCGAGGTCATCCGCAAGATTCGCGGCGAGGAGAACCTGCTGCCCGAGTTCATGAAGGAAGTGGACATATTTTTGAGAGAGATGAGAGCCTCCGGCGGCCAAAGGGCCTGAGGCCCTTTGGAATCCCCATTTGGCTGCGATTTCTGCGGCGGTTCCCGCCACAGAAATCGCAGCGAGCATATGAGGGGGTCCAGGGGCAGAGCCCCTGGGAGCCTTGCCAGCTACATAACTTAAATGGAGTACACGCATGCGCCTGTCCAAGACCTATGTTCCCACCCTGAAGGAAGTCCCGGCCGAGGCCGAGGTCATCAGCCACCGCCTGCTCTTGCGCGCCGGGTTCATCCGCAAGTTGACGGCGGGCATCTACACGTATTTGCCGCTGGGCCTGAAGACGCTGAACAAGGTGGCGAACATCTGCCGCGAGGAGATGGACCGCGCGGGCGCGCAGGAAATTCTGATGCCCATGGTCCAGCCCGGCGACCTCTGGCGCGAGACCGGGCGCTGGGACTTCTACGGCAAGGAGCTGTTGCGCTTCCGCGACCGGCACGACCGCGACTACTGCCTCGGACCCACGCACGAGGAGGTCGTGACCGACCTGGTGCGCGGCGAGGTGCGCTCCTACCGCCAGCTGCCCATCAACCTGTATCAGATCCAGACCAAGTTCCGCGACGAGATCCGCCCGCGCTTCGGGCTCATGCGCGGGCGCGAGTTCGTGATGAAGGACGCCTACTCCTTTGACCGCGACGAGGCCGGGGCCGACGCCAGCTACCGCCTCATGTACGACGCCTACAAGGCCATCTTCCGCCGCCTGGGCCTGGAGTTCCGGCCAGTGGAGGCCGATTCCGGCTCCATCGGCGGCAGCTTCAGCCACGAGTTCATGGTCCTGGCGGATACCGGCGAGGACACCATCGCCGTGTGCCAGGCCTGCGAGTACGCCGCCAATCTGGAGAAGGCCGAGGTGGTCTCGCCCGTGGACAAGTGCGGGTGCGGCCACGACTGCGGCCCCCAGGCCCTGGTGCCCACGCCGAACATCCACACCGTGCCCGAACTGTGCGAGTTCCTCGACATCGAGGCCGACACCGTCGTCAAGACCCTGCTGTTCGACGTGGACGGCGCGCCTGTGGCGGGCCTGGTGCGCGGCGACCGCGACCTGAACGAGGTCAAGCTGAAGAACCACCTGGGCGCGCAGGACGTACGCTTGGCCACGCCGGAGCAGGTGGTCGCCTGGACCGGCGCGCCCGTGGGTTTCGCGGGTCCGGTGGGTTTGAAGGCGCCGGGCATTAAATTGATCGCCGACCGCGAGCTGGACTTCGATTGCGGCTGGGTCGTCGGGGCCAACCAGGCCGACGCGCACCTGAAGAGCGTGGACCTGCGGCGCGACTGCACGGTCGACGCCTACATCGACCTGCGCAACATCACCGAGGGCGACAAATGCCCGCGCTGCGGCGGGGCCATCGGCTTTAGGCGCGGCATCGAGGTGGGCCACGTGTTCAAGCTCGGGCTCAAGTACTCCAAGGCCATGAACGCCGTGTTCCTGGACGAGAACGGCAAGGAGCAGGTCATGGTCATGGGCTGCTACGGCATCGGCGTGTCGCGCATCGTGGCCTCGGCCATCGAGCAGAACAACGACGCCGAGGGCATCAAGTTCCCGCCGTCCATCGCCCCGTTTGAGGTGGCGCTGCTGTCCCTCGGCGGCAAGGACGCGGAGGTCATCGAGGCTGCGGACAGGCTCTACGCCGAGCTGACCAGGCAGGGCGTCGAGGTGCTCTACGACGACCGCGACGAGCGCCCGGGCAGCAAGTTCAAGGACGCCGACCTCATGGGCATGCCCATGCAGCTGGTGCTCGGCGGCAAGGGCCTGAAGAACGGCATCATCGAGGCCAAGGACCGCCGCACCGGCGAGAAGCGCGAGCTCAAACTGGCGGACTTCGCGGCGGAGTTCGCCGACTGGCGGCGCAGCGTGCGCCAGGGCTGGGGCCTGGACATCGACTAGGCCGGGGCCGGGGTGAGCCATGCGCGTACGGAATCTGTTTTTGCGCTTTTCGGCCCGGTTCGTGAACCGTCGGCCGGGCCTGCTGTTGGCGGCCCTGTGCCTGGCGGCCTGTGTTGCGGCCTTAAGCCCCGCGCCCGTCGAGGCGGCCTCAACCGGCTCGGCGGCTGAAGCGGCAACGGCCAGCGCAACGCCGACGGGAGTGTCGACCGGCTCGCCGTCGGCCAAGGATTCGGTGGGCAAGGATTCGACTACCAAGGCCCAGCACGAGGCCCAGCGCGAGGCCGAGATCCAGCGGGAGTTCGCGGCCCAGCTCTACTACGAGCGCCTGGACCGGCTCAACGCCGTGGCCTGGCCCCTTGTGTCCGCCAACGAGGCCCTGTGCCGCCAGCGCGGCAAGGCGCACCCCAGCCTGGGGCTGGTGGCCGACTCCTTCAGCCGCCGGGCCAACAGGCAGTGGTTCCAGGCCCTGTGCGCCCTGTGGGGCGTGGGCGCGGACACGGCGGTGATCACCGGCGTCATGCCCGGCGGTCCGGCTGCGCTGGCCGGGGTGCGGCGGGGCGATGTGCTGCGCAGCGCGGGTGGCAAGCCCGTGGAGCCCTCGGGCCGCCCCGGCGAGCTGACCCGCAGGCTGGACGAACTGGCCGCCAGTGGCCCGGTGGTCTTGGAGCTTTCGCGCGCGGGTGAGCCAGCTCCCGTCACCGTGACCATTGCGGCGGCTGCGCCCGTGTGCGACACGCGCTTCACCGTGGTCGTGGGCGACGCAGTGAACGCCTACGCCGACGGTAAGAGCGTCTTCGTCACCTACGGGGCCATGAATCTCTACGCCAAGGACGAGGACCTGGCCGTGGTGCTGGGGCACGAGATGGCCCACAACATCCTGGGCCACGTGCGTCAGGACGCCTCGGGCAAGGCCGTGGGGACCACCACCCCGCAGCAGGAGACCGAGGCCGACGCCGTGGGCCTGTACTTCACGGCGCGGGCCGGGTTCAGCGTCAAGGACGCGCCCAGGGTCTGGCGGCGGCTGGCGGCCCAGGACCCCGCGCACATCAGCGCCGGGGGCGACCATCCGTCCACCGCCGCGCGCTTTTTGAACCTGGGGGCCGTGCGCGACGAGATCCTGATGCGCCAGGCCGCAGGGCTGCCGCTCATCCCCAGGCCCAGGGTGGGGCCGGGGCAGTAGTCGCACCAGTCCGCGTCGCCGCCTTTCTCCCGCAAGGGGTCCAGGGCAGTGAAGCGCCCGGTGTCGGCGGCGTTGTCGCGCCAGGGGAAGCGTGTCAGCCCGGTGTCGGGAGAAGCCGAGTCACAGGGAGGCCGGGCCGCAGGCGGCGTGGCCGTCCGGCTGTTTCGGCGCCAGGGTGACTGAGGCGCAGGGCGGCTGTCACAGCGCCTGGGGTTTTGTCACCCACTTGGTGACGGTGGGGGCCGTGTAGGTGGCGAAGCCGTCCAAGAGCGCCGCCGGGTCGGCGTTGGACAGGAGCATGCCCCGGTGCGCGGCCATGATGAAGCCCTCGGCCACGGCATGGTCCAGGAAGGCGCAGAGCGGCGCATAGTAGCCGCCCACGTCGAGCAGGCCGCAGGGCTTTTTGTGGAAGCCCAGCTGGGCCCAGGTCAGCACCTCGCACAATTCCTCCAGGGTGCCCAGGCCGCCGGGCAGGGCGATGAAGCCGTCGGCCAGCTCGGCCATGAGCGCCTTGCGTTCGTGCATGGACGAGACGACCTTGAGGCTGGTCAGGCCGTGGTGGGCCAGCTCCTTGTCGCGCAGGACCTCGGGGATGATGCCGATGACCTGGCCGCCCGCTGCCAGCGCGCTGTCGGCCAGCTGGCCCATGAGCCCCACGTTGGAGCCGCCGTAGACCGTGGTCAGGCCCCGGCGGGCGATCTCCGCGCCCAGGGCGCGGGTGGCGGCAAGGTAGTTCGGGTTGGTGCCGGGGTTGGACCCGAGGAAGACGCAGACGCGGCGCATGGCGCACTCCTTTGCTGACATGATGGAGTGAGGGGATGACGTGAAGGGATGACATGACCCCGGCGGACGCCAGTTCCGGCAACAGGCGAACCCCCGCTGCGTATAGCGCGGGGGTGATTTGCGCAAGACCGGGGCGTTTGCCCGCAGCCCTGGACCACATTTGGACAGCCGGGGCAATTGGGCGTATGGCTTCAGCCCATGTCGCACATCGTCAGCGTCACCGATCTCACCCAGGCCCTCAAGGACGTGCTCGAAGCCGAGTTCCCCTTTGTCTGGGTGCGCGGCCAGGTGACCAACCTCGCGCGCCCGGCCTCCGGGCATTTGTATTTCACCCTGTCCGACGCGGGCGCGGCGCTGCCCGTGGTCTGGTTCAAGAACAGCCAGGGGCGCGGGGGCTCCTCCCGGAACATGGGCAAGGGCGGCGCAAAGGCCGATGCAATCGACACAGCCGACACCACCGACAGCGTCGACAGAGTCGACAGAATCGACAGGATAGACCCGCTCACCGGCGAGGTGCTGGAGCCGGGCCGCGACGTGGCGGCAAGCCTGGCCGACGGCCAGGAGGTGCTGGTGGCCGGGCGCGTCTCGGTCTACGCCGCGCGCGGGGCCTACCAGCTGGTGGCCGAGCTGGTGCAGCCAAGCGGCGTCAGCGACCTGGCCCTGGCCTTTGAGGCGCTGAAGCGCACGCTGGAGGCCCGTGGCTGGTTCGACGAGGCGCGCAAGAAGCCCATCCCGGAAAGCCCGCTGCGGGTGGCGCTCGTCACCTCGGGCCAGGGCGCGGCGGTGCGCGACTTTTTGCGCCTGGCCGAGGCGCGCGGCGCGGGCGCTGCGCTGCGCATCTACCCGACCCTGGTGCAGGGCGAGGCGGCGCGCGCCCAGATCGCCGCTGCGCTGGACGCGGCCAATGCCGACACTTGGCCCGGAGGCGGCAAGGTCGACGGCGGCAAGGCCGAGGTCATTGTGCTCATCCGGGGCGGCGGCAGCCTGGAGGATCTCTGGGCCTTCAACACGGAAATTGTGGCCGAGGCCATGGTCCGCTCGGCCATTCCGGTGGTCACGGGCGTGGGCCACGAGCCGGACGTGACCATCGCCGACTTCGTGGCCGACAAAAGATTTTCCACGCCCTCGGCCGTGGCTGCCGGGCTGTGGCCCCTGCGCGCGGACCTCATGCAGGCCGTGGACGGCCTGGAGGCGGATCTCAAGCGGGCCTTTTCAGCGCTGCTGGAGCGCAAGCAGGCCCGGCTGGCGGAGCTGCGGCGGGGCCTGGCCTGGCTTTCGCCGGTGCAGCGCCTGGCGCGGCTGGACGAGGCCTGGCAGGAGGCTTCGCGGCGGCTGCTGGCCGCTGGCGGGCGGCTCTTCGGCGCGCGCCGGGAGCGCCTGGCCAGGGCCGTGCGCGGTCTTTCCCGGGCCTTTGGGCCCGCTGCGGTGCAGGCCCGGCAGGAGCGGCTGGCCGGGGCCGTGCGTGATCTTTCCCGCGCCTTTGGCCTGGCAACGGTGGCTGCGCGCCAGGCCGAGGTGGACGCCCTGCGCGGGCGGGCGGATCTGGCCGAGGGCCTGGCCCTGGACCGGGCCGGGCGGCAGGTGGAGCTGCTGGCCGCGCGGTTGGCCGGGCTGGACCCTGAGGGGCCGCTGGCGCGTGGGTACAGCCTGGTGCGCGTGGAGCGCACGGGCCGGTTCCTGCGCTCCAGCGCGGAGGTCGTTCCGGGCGACCGCCTGGGCGTGCGCACTGGTGACGGCGAGGTGGCGGCGGTGGTGGCCGGTGAAGTTTTGGGCGATGTTCCGGAAGGTCAGGGAGGCCAGGCCTGATGCGCCGGGCGCTCCTGCTCCCATTGCTGGCGCTGTGCCTGCTGCCCGGGCTGGCCCTGGCGGGCCGGGCTGTCCAGGCCAAGATGTCCGCGCCAAAGCTGGACTGCCCGGACTCCGCAGGCCTGGGCGAGCCGTTCGTTGTGCGCCTGCGCCTGGCCAGCGCGCCGAAAAGCGTCAGCCTGACCTGGCTGGCGCGGCGGATCAGCCTGACCGGGCGCTCTATTCCCGGCAGGCCCGGCAGTCCCGGCAGTCCCGGCGGCTGGGAGACCGTGGCCCTGCTGGGCACGGACGTGGGCAACACCTCCCTGGGCCGCCACGGGCTGGTGGTCCGCCTGGGCGGAAAGGGCGGGCGCGTGATGCAGAAGAGCATCGCGGTGCTCCCGGTCAAGCGCCCGGTGGAGAGCCTGGAGCTGGACCCGGCCATGGTCACCCCGCCTGCGGAGGCCTATCCGCGCATCCAGGCCGAGCGCCAGCAGATCCAGGGCCTGCTGGCGGGCCTGCTGGAGCGCCCGGCAAAGGCGGGAGTCGACGGGCGCAACTGGAGCCTGCCCCTGGCCCGGCCCGTGCCGGGCGAGGTGTCGAGCATCTACGGCATCGGGCGCATATTGAACGGCCAGCGCCGCGCCCCGCACCGGGGGCTGGACATGGAGGCCGAAACAGGGGAGCCTGTGCTCGCGGCGGCGGACGGGACCGTGCTCTTCTCCGGCCCGCTCTACTACGCCGGGAACGCGGTGTACCTGGACCACGGCCAGGGCCTGGCGACCTCGTACTTCCACCTCTCGCAGCGGCGGGTGGAGACGGGCGCGCACGTTGCGCGCGGGCAGGTGCTCGGACTGGCCGGGGCCACGGGACGCAGCACGCGCTCGCACCTGCATTTCGGCGTGTGGGCCCTGGGGCGGCTTGTGGACCCCGAGCCGCTCTTTCTGTATGGTCCCCTCCCATAAGGCGGCATGAACCTCCGATGGAGCACTGATGGTCAAGGACAAGTCCAAGGATACTTTCGAGAAGCGCCTGGAGCGCTTGCGCGGCATAGTCGACGCCCTGGAGCGCGGCGACCAGCCCCTGGAGCAGGGCCTGGCCCTGTACAAGGAGGGCCTTGTGCTGGCCGGGGATTGCGGCCGCCAGTTGGAGAGCGCCAAGAACGAGGTCAAGCTCGTGCAGGAGGGCCTGCTCAAGGAGTTCGCCGCCCTGGACAGCCTGGCCGACAGCACCGGAGGCGAGGATTCATGAGCGCGACAGCGGCTCCCGTGAACGTCAAAGAGGCCCTGGCCCTGCGCGCGGCCGAGGTCGAGGCCTATCTGGCCGACTGCCTGCAGGACCGGGACATCCCCGAGCGCCTGCTTTCCAGCATGGAGTACAGCCTGCATGCCGGGGGCAAGCGCCTGCGGCCCGTGCTGCTGCTCAGCTTCGCGCGGCTCTTCGCAGGCAAGGGCTCGGGCCTGGGCAGGCGGATCATGCCCTTTGCCAGCGCCCTGGAGCTGATCCACACCTATTCGCTCATCCACGACGACCTGCCGGCCATGGACAACGACGACCTGCGCCGGGGCAAGCCCTCCAACCACAAGCAATTCGACGAGGCCACGGCCATCCTCGCGGGCGACGGCCTCTTGACCGAAGCCTTCTGCCTCATGCTGACCTGCATGGGCGAGGGGGCCGTCCCGGCGGAGCGCGTGGCCCGCGCCACCCACGCCGTGGCCGAGGCTGCGGGCGCGGGCGGCATGGTCGGCGGCCAGGCCCTGGACATGGAGTACACCGCCAAGCCCGGCGTGAGCCTTGAGGAACTGCGCGGCATGCACGCCATGAAGACCGGCGCGTTGATCACCGTGTCCTGCGTGGCCGGGGCCGTGCTTGCCGGGGCCAGCCTCGTCGACGTGCGCCGCGCGCGGGAGTATGGCTGCGCCGTGGGCCAGGCCTTCCAGATCGCCGACGACATCCTGGACGTGACCGGCGACACGGCCACCCTGGGCAAGCCCGCAGGCAGCGACGAGCGCCAGGGCAAGACCACCTATCCGGCGCTGCTGGGCCTTTCCGAGAGCCGCCGCCTGGCGCGCGAGCGCGCCGCTGCTGCCGTGGCCAGCCTGGAGCCCTACACCTGCCAGGAGGCGGACTTCCTGCGCGCCCTGGCCCGTTACATCGTGGAGCGGGTCAACTGATGAGCATGCCGACCACTCCGGCGCTGCGCATTCCGGCCATTCCGGCGGCCATTACGGCGAGCATTTCGGCGGCCCCGCGCCCATTGCGCTGAAGGACCATTGCACATGACCGACATCCTTCCCACATCCCTGCTGGCGCGGGTGAGCCGCCCGGCCGACGTGGCCCGCATGAGCCTGGACGAATTGGCGCAGCTGGCCGTGGAGCTGCGCCGGGTGATCATCGACCAGTGCTCCGAGGGCGGCGGGCACTTGGCCCCGTCGCTCGGCGTGGTGGAGCTGACCCTGGCCTTGTACAAGGCCTTTGACTTCGAGCAGGACAAGCTCATCTGGGACGTGGGCCACCAGGCCTATGCCCACAAGCTGCTGACCGGGCGGGTGGGGCGCTTCCACACCCTGCGCAGCCTGGACGGCGTGAGCGGGTTCCCGCGCATGAGCGAGAGCCCGTATGACCACTTCGGCGTGGGGCATTCCAGCACGTCCATCTCCGCCGCGCTGGGCATGGCCATGGGCCGCGACCTGGCCGGGAGGGATAATCAGGTGGTCTCGGTCATCGGCGACGGCTCCATGACCGCCGGGCTGGCCTATGAGGGCCTGAACCAGGCGGGCGACATGGGCCGACGCATGGTCGTGGTCTTAAACGACAACGAGATGAGCATCTCGAAAAACGTGGGCGCGCTCTCAAGCTTTCTCTCGCGCAAGCTTTCCCGGCCCGCGCCGCAGCGCTTCAAGCGCGGGTTCGAGTCCTGGCTGGCGGGCATTCCGCACATCGGCAAGGACCTGGCCATGTATGCGCGGCGCAGCGAGGACTCGCTGAAGACCTTCTTCACGCCGGGCATGCTCTTCGAGGCCTTCCGCTTCACCTACCTCGGGCCCATCGACGGCCACGACACCGCCAGCCTCATCGACGTGTTCGAGCAGACCAAGGGCATGGACCGCCCGGCCCTGGTCCACGTGCTGACCAAGAAGGGCCGGGGCTACAAGCCGGCGGAGACCAACCCCACGTACTTTCACGGCGTGGGCAGCTTTGAGCCCGAGACCGGGTTGGCCCCTGCCAGGCCCGGCGGCGGGCCCAAGTCCTACACCGAGGTGCTGGGCGAAACCCTGTGCCGCCTGGCCGAGGCCGACAGCGCCATCGTGGCCATCACCGCAGCCATGCCCGAGGGCACCGGCACGGACTGCTTCCGCGCAAGCCACCCGGAGCGCTTTGTGGACGTGGGCATCTGCGAGCCCCACGCAGTGACCTTCGCCGCCGGGCTGGCCACCCAGGGCTTCAAGCCCGCGGTGTGCATCTACTCGACCTTTTTGCAGCGCTCCTACGACCAGATTGTGCACGACGTGTGCCTGCAGAACCTGGGCGTGAGCTTTTTCCTGGACCGCGCCGGGCTGGTGGGCGAGGACGGGGCCACGCACCACGGCGTGTTCGACATCGCCTTCCTGCGCCACGTGCCGAACCTGACCTTCATGGCGCCCAAGGACGAGGCCGAGCTGGCCCAGATGGTGGCCACGGCCCTGGCCCAGCCCGGACCAGCGGCGGTGCGCTATCCGCGCGGCGTGGGCCCCGGGGCGGACGTGCCCCTGGCCACCGAGGCCCTGGACACCCTGCCCATCGGCCAGGGTGAACTCTTGCGCGACGGCGCGGACGCGGTCATCATCGCCCTGGGCTCGCGCGTGTACCCGGCCCTGGAGGCCGCGCAGGCGCTGGAGGCGGAGCAGGGCCTGTCCGTGGCGGTGTTCAACGCCCGGTTCATCAAGCCCCTGCCCGAGGCGCAGCTCTTGGAACTGGCCGGGCGCTTCAAGCGCCTCATCACGGCCGAGGAGGGCTGCCTGGCGGGCGGCTTCGGCTCTGCCGTGCTGGAGCTTTTATCCGACCGCAACATGCTGGCCGGGCGCACAGTCCGCCGCGTTGGCATCCCGGACCAGTTCGTGGAGCACGGCACCGCAAAGGAACTGCGCGCCAAGGTCGGCATCGACAAGGCCGGGATCAAGGCGGCGGTGCTGGAAGCGGTGGGCAAGCCCTAGCAGGCTGTTGGAAAACGGTAATTTGCTGCGTTGCCGCAAAAAAGTTCAAATCCTCACGTACGAAAAGTACGCTTCGGCCTTGAATTTTTTTGCGCCTTGCAGCGTACCATTGTTGAATAGCCTGTGTTCTTATTTTTTTTCAACGGTCGGCAGAGCCGACAAGCCCTAGAAATACCCCAAACTCTTCAGCGTTTCCAACTGCCGCTC
Organism: uncultured delta proteobacterium; assembly: GCA_903843965.1. GTDB lineage: Bacteria > Desulfobacterota > Desulfovibrionia > Desulfovibrionales > Desulfovibrionaceae > Humidesulfovibrio. The sequence goes on along the minus strand of CAIMRY010000011.1, from coordinate 16,158 downwards.
CTTGTCCTGGTCGCGGCCCGCGCGCTCGTCGGCGCCTGACTCGGCGGACCCGGCGGGCCTGGTGCAGGGCATGCAGCCCAGCGAGCGAAATCCCTCGTGGTACAGCTCGCAGTACGGCAGCCCCTCACCCGTGATGAACGACCAGATGTCCAGCTCTGTCCAGTCCAGGAGGGGGTTCACCTGCCAATGTTCGGGGCAGCCGCCGGACTCGTCCGATGTTTGCGCCCGCAATTCCGCGTACTGCCGCGCCTGGCGCGAGGGGTGCTCGTCGCGCCGGATGCCGGTCAACAGCGCAGCCGTGCCGGTTGCGGCCAGGGCGCGGCAGAGCGGCAAAATTTTGAGGTCGCGGCAGCAGGCGACCTTGTCCACGGCCACGGGGTAGGCGGCCAGGTCCACCTGGGGCCGGGCGATGGTCAGCGCCACGTTCCAGTCCGCGCAGAGCCTGTCGCGGAAGGCCGTCACCTGCGGGAACTTGCAGCCCGTGTCGATGGAAATGGCTTTCAGGGGGCTGTTGGCGCGCAACGGTCCGTAACTGGAACCGGAAGCGGCCTTGGCCAGCGCCTCCCGCCACAAATACAGCGCCACGCCGGAGTCCTTGCCGCCGGTGTAGGCCACGGCCACCTGCGCCGGGGCCATGGCCGCACGCACGGCTGCCAGCACCTGGCGGCTGCGGGCCAGCTTGTCCGCCAGCGGGGCAACTGGCGGCAGGGGGCCGAGGGCGTTCAGTTCCGTGAAGGGCTGGGCGGCGAGGGGCACGGCGTCTCCTTATTCTAGCTGCGGCGGCTTGCCGGGAGGGCGAAAATCCGGGAGCGTGGGCCAACCCCCGACACCCGGAGGCCGAAGCCGGGCCCATGCTGAAGAATATCGCCGGGATTGTCCAGGCCCAGGCGCTCCCAGGGGCGCTGGCGCTGCGTCTGGTGGGGCGCGGCCACCAGCTCCTGAGCGGCCTGACCGAGGTTTTCCTCTGGACCCCCGCAGATAATTCTTGACGGCGCGGGTTGGAACGCTTAAATGTTCCTTCCTCGCAAGGGGGCTCGTAGCTCAGTGGATAGAGCGCCGGACTACGAATCCGTAGGTCGCAGGTTCAAATCCTGCCGGGCCCACCATTTATTTATAAGGTTAAAGCGCCAAGCCGTAAGGCGACCTGCGCTTTGACCTGCAAAAGGCCATCTCGTTCACACGGGGTGGTCTTTTTGCTTTCCCGCGCAAACGCCTTGTCTCGTCGGCGAGGCCACCTACGGCATTCACGCCTGCTCGGCCTCCAGGTTCGTGCGGGGTGTGGAGGCTTCGCGGCGACGTCCTGTTCCGATCGCAGCAGGGCCTGGAGCGTGTGGGCGGCGTGCGGGAAGCCGTCACGAGGAAAGCGGCCCGAGGCCGGTCCATGCCCGCCGGGCGGTGGCGGCTTGCGTCTGGACTTCCGCGCGCGCCGCTGCTAGGGGGTGCGCATGAAAACAATCACCGGCTCCCTGGTCCCCGGCAAGAACGGCATGTTGCACCCCATCTTCACCTGCAGCTGCAAGCAGGTCATGGACGACTACCAGATGGCCCCGGTGGTCGAGGTGTCGTGTCCCAAGTGCCAGGCCGCCAAGACCTTCCGCATCGTCGAATTCGCCCCCCGGCAGTGGCGCATCAAATAGCCGCGCCCTTCCCGACTGCCTGAGCCGCGCTGTTCCTGCATTTCGCCCGGCGCACTTGCGGCCCTGGACCGCCCTGGCGGGTCCGGGGTCGTGCCGTGCGCCCGGCGGCCCGTGCCCTTGAGCGGGGACATGTGCAGGGGCGGTGCGCAGGCCCAAAAAAAGGGCTGCGGTCGTGCGACGGCAGCCCTTTTGCGTTGCCGCTGCGCTCGGCGCGGCTTTACAGGGCGAACTCGCCGCCCGTGTAGATGACCTTGCTGCCGCCGCCAGCGAGGGTGGCCGTGACGGTCTTGTCCTCGGTGTTCACCAGGTCCCAGTGCAAGGCCGAGTCGTTGAAGCCCAGCGTCTGTTTCAGCTCCGCGTCGAGGGTGGCCTGGTCGCCTGCGAAGGTGTCGGCGTAGCTGGCGCCCACGGCCACGTGGCAGTTGCCGAAGGGTCCGCCGAAGTTCTCGTCGAACAGGGTGTTGGCCATGAAGGTGTCGATGCGCGAATGGCGGCGGTCGGTGAGCGAGAACTCGCCCAGTTGGGCCGCGCCCTCGTCCATGGCCAGCTGCTTCTGCACGAACTCCTGGCCCTCTTTGGCCGTGACGGTGACCGCGCGGCCGACCTTGAACTCCAGGCGCACGCCCTCCACCCGGTTGCCGGAGCGGTAGCTCGGCTGGTCGGCAAAGTACACGCCCTCTGTGCCGCGCCAGTCGGGCGAGAGGAAGATCTCGAAGCTCGGGATGTTGTGGCCCGAGACGCCCAGCCAGCGCCGCTGCGCCCCGGGCGTCACGATGAGGTCGCAGTGCTCGGACTCGATGCGCAGGCTCTGGATGTCGAGCTGGCCCAGGGCCTGCTTGACCCGCTGGGCGTCCTCGAAGACCCCGGCCCAGCGCGCGGCCGGGTCGGCGTCGTCCAGGAAGCAGGCCTGGCGGATGACCCGGGCGTATTCCTCAACACTCAGGCCTGCGCAGCGCGCCTGCTCCGGCGTGGGATAGGCGCACAGCGTCCAGCCGAATGCGCCGGTCTGCTCGCGGCCTTCCATGATCTCGCGCAGGAATTTTCGGGCCACGGCGGCCTGGCCGATCTTGGACGGGTCCGTGCCTGCCAGGTGCGTCAGCGACTGGGGCGCGATGAGCGAGATGAGCCCCGAAAGGTTCTGCATCAGCTCGCGGTCGCCGGGGGGCACGGTTTTAATTTGCGTGTCGGAGCCTTTACCGTAGAAGGACAGCTCCATGTTGCTGGTCAGGTTCTGGCGGGCCACGGGCACCATGCCCTCGTCCATCAAGAGGTCGAACACGGCCTCGGCCAGGGGCGTGGCAGGCTGGTCAAAGCGCAGCAGGATGAGGTCGCCGGGGGTGTAAGGGCTGGTGCGCGCGGTGGAGAGCCCCCACCAGAGGGTGCGGGCGTATTTTTTGAGCTCGTCGGTGCTGAACATGCGGGGCTGCCTTGGGAGAAGATTTCCGGCCGGACTTCAGTTTGGCTTGAGTTTGGCTTGAGCTTGGCTTGGGCCTGGCCAGGGCCGGAACGGATGGTGAAAGCATAGCCCATGCGGCGCGGAAGCTCAACCAGGGCTGTTGCGGCGAGTTCTGGCAAAGGCCTCGGCTTTGGCTTGACACCAAGCGTGCGGTAGAGCTATCAGCAACCCCGGAGCCTGCGCGCTCGGTTGCTTGCCTACATTGTGCGAGGAAAACGGCGCCTGGCCCTCCGGACTGCCTCCCAACCGGGGGACTGGCCGGAATGGGCTGACGATAATTCCTATTTTTACACACTTGGAGGGTACAATGGGCTACAAGGTAACTGTCGATCACGACAAGTGCATCGGCGACGGCGAGTGCGTGGACGTTTGCCCCGTCGAGGTCTACGAGCTGCAGGACGGCAAGGCCGTTCCCGTGAACATGGAAGAGTGCCTGGGCTGCGAGTCCTGCGTGGAAGTTTGCGAGCAGGACGCCATCACCATCGAAGAAGAGTAGCCCACAGCAGCTTCGGCTGAACGGGCGGGAGCGGCCTTGCGCCGCTCCCGTCCCTTTTCGCGCCGCACCGCTCTCTTGGCCCTGGCCGGGCCAGGGCCGTGGAGCAGCGCGTCCGCCTGGTGGTGGCGGTTTTGGCGCCGGGTGGACCCCGGCTTTTTTGTATGCTCCGGCCCCCTTTGCCAAGTCCCGGTGCGTGCCCATATTCCCTTGTGGCCTCCGGCCCGGAGGCCGTGCGCCGCACCCGGCGAATTCTTGTGAGGAGTCCCGCATGGCCCTTGATCTCAGCGAATTTTTCCAGAAGTATGAGGCGATCATCGGCGAGTCCGATCAGGTCTTCAACGCCGTGCGCGCAAAGTATGCCGAGAACGTGCGCTGCGAAAAGGGCTGCAGCGACTGCTGCCACGCCTTGTTCGACCTGACCCTGGTGGAGGCCCTGTTCCTGAACACGGTCTTCGGCGCGCGCTTCACGGGCCAGGACCGCACGCGCATCCTCAAGCGCGCGGACGAGGCCGACCGCCTTGTGCACCGCCTCAAGCGCGACGCCTTTCGCGCCGTGAAGGACGGCCAGAACGCCCAGGATATTTTGCTGGAAATGGCCAAGGTGCGCGTGCGCTGCCCGCTGCTGGACGACAACGGCCTGTGCGAGATGTACGACGCCAGGCCGGTCACCTGCCGCATCTACGGCGTGCCCACGGCCATCGGCGGCGAGGCCCACACCTGCGGCAAGTCCGCCTTTGAAAAGGGCAAGGCCTACCCCACGGTCTACCTGGACCGCATCCAGGACCGCCTGTACGCCCTGAGCCACGAGTTGGCGGCCAGCCTGAACACGCAGTACAAGGGCCTGGGCGAGGTGCTGGTGCCGGTGTCCCTGGCGCTGTTGACCGAGTACACCGAGGAGTATCTGGGCATCAAGAAGCCCGGAGACGCCGCCGCCTCTGCCTCCGCTGGCGAGACGCCCGCCGCTGCGCCCGCAGAAGCCTCCGCCGAAATTCCCGCCCCTGGCGCCCGCCCCAGAACCTCGGCCCAGGCCCCCAGGGGCAAGGCCCTGGCGGGCAAGGGCCTGACCGAGTGCGCAGGCTGCTCGCCGGAGACCAAGCAGGGCGGCTGCGCGGGCTGCGCGCCCAAGAGCTTCACCATCGGCCAGGCCCCGGAAAGGCCGGTTAAGAAGCCTGCGGCCAAGGCCGTCGCCAAGCCCGCTGCCAAAGCTGCGCAGAAGACGCCCGCCAAGGCCGCAGAGAAGACGCCCGCCAAGAAATCGGCGAAGCCGACGGGCAAGGGCTAGTCCATGGAGCAGATGTACACCCCGGAGCAGATCGAGGAACAGAAGCGCGCCATGTACGAGCGCATGACGCCCCGGCGCAGGCGCTTTGTGGACCGCATCGGCTACGAGCAGTGGGACCCGTTCCAGGCCCCGTTCGATCCCATCGACATCCGCACCGACAAGATGGGCCACACCGCCCACGAGCTGCTGAACAAGTACTTCAAGACGCTGCAGGCGATGCCGGACCCGGACTACATGCAGACCCTTTCCGAGTTCATGGTCCTGCTGGTCATGAACATCGAGAAGGTGCGGCCCATCCTGGAGTTCAGCGACTGGTACAACGCCCTGCTGAAAGAGCGCGGCGTCACCCTGAAATAACGGCGCGTCCGCGCCGCCTGGAGAAGCAAGCAATGAGCGAAGAGCCGAAGTACAACAACGTCGACGAGTATATCAAGCACCTCAAAGAACAGCTCATGGCCAACTCGGAGTGCGGCAACACGCACTACAACCTGGGTGTGGCCTACCTGTCCAAGCGCGAGTACATGGACGCCGAGCACTGCTTCCGCGAGGCCACGGCCAATTCGCCCAAGATGGCCGAGGCCTACGTGCAGCTGGGCGGCATCTGCCTGGAGCGCGGCGACCTGGAGGGCTGCCTGAACTTCAACCGTATCGCCACGCAGCAGCGCCCGTTCTTTGCCGTGCCCTGGGGCAACATCGGCTTCGTGCTCATGCAGCTGGGCGATTCCGAAAAGGCCATTCCGGCCTTGCAGAAGGCCATCAAGTACGACCCCGGCTTTGTGCAGGCCCTGGCCACCCTGGGCAGCGCCTTCTTCTCGCGCGGGGAACTCGACGACGCGCTGACGCACCTCAAGAAGGCCGTGGAGCTGCAGCCCATGTTCGGCCCGGCCTGGAACAACCTGGCCCTGGTCCAGGCCGAGAAGGGCGACTGGGCCGCTGCGGTCGAGTCCGTGAAAAAGGCCCAGGCCAGCGGCTACGAAGTGCCCCAGGCCTTCCTGGACGAGATCGCCCAGAACAACAAATAGGGCGGACCGGAGGCCGTATGGCCCACTCCCGCGACCTCAAGCGCTCCCTGCGCGCGATCCTGTCCGGGGACGGCTGGGCCGCGCGCCTGGCCGAACTCGACAGCCTGCCTGCGCGCCGCCTCATGGGCCCGCTCTTCTCCCTGCTGCTGGACCCGGTCGAGGTCGTGCGTTGGCGCGCGGTGGCGGCCTTTGGCCGGACAGTCGCCCGCATGGCCGACAGTTCTGCCGAGGGCGAAGGCCTGGAGGCCGCCCGGGTGGTGCTGCGCCAGTGCCTGTGGCGCTTGAACGAGGAATCCGGCGGCGTGGGCTGGGGCGTGCCCGAGGCCCTGGGCGAGACGCTCGCCCTGCACCGGCGGCTGGCGGGCGAGTTCCACCGCGTGCTGGCGTCGTATGTGCGCGAACCGGAGCGCGGCGAGGGCAACAGCCTGGACCACGTGCCCCTGCGCCGGGGCGTGTACTGGGCGCTGGGGCGGCTGGCCCAGGCGTTTCCGGGCCTGCTGGAGCGCGAAATTTCCACCCTGCGGGCCGGGCTCAGGGAAGAGGACGGGGCCTGCCGGGGCCTGGCGGCCTGGACCCTGGGCATTCTGGGGGCGGCGGAGGCCGCGCCGGAACTGGCCGCCCTGGTCTTCGATCCCGCCGAGGTGGCGCTGTTCGTTGACGGCGAGCTGCGCCGGACCACGGCGGGCGCGCTGGCGAGCGAGGCGCTGCAAAGGTTGGCGGGCAATTGAAGTTCAGCGCGATTCCTTGTTGACAACCAGAAGGCCCTGGCTTAAATGAATCTCCCTTGAGCAAAATAGGCGCGTAGCTCAGTTGGTTAGAGCACTTGCTCGACACGCAAGGGGTCAGGAGTTCAAGTCTCCTCGTGCCTACCATATTATTGCGGAAAGGGAGGCCTTAGCGCCTCCCTTTCCCTTTTTTGCCACAAACGGTTCGGTGCCCCGCCTCAACCGGGGGCCGCGCCAGGTCGGGCGATGAGATCCGGGTCGCCGAACGTCCGGGTGAATGAACGTCCGGGTGAATGAACGTCCGGATCGTCGAACGTCCGGGTCACAACGGCCCGGATCAAGCCAGGAGAGAATGCCGTGCAGCCTGCCAGACAGATCGAAGTCGCTGGTCAGCAAGTATCCGTCGAGGCGGGGGCTTCCTGCGCAGACGCCCTGAAACTGGGCCTCTCCGGCAAGCAGTTCAAGAGCGCCGTGCTGGTCCGCTGCGGCGAGACCCTGCTGGACCTCTCCGCGCCCATCCCGGCGGACTGCGCCGGGCTTTCCCCCCTCGGCGCAGACACGCCCGAGGGCCTGGTCGTCATCCGCCACTCCACCGCCCACCTCATGGCCGAGGCGGTCAAGAAGCTCTTCCCCGCAGCCAAGGTCACCATCGGCCCGGCCGTGGAGAACGGCTTCTACTACGATTTCGACTACGAGCGTCCCTTCACGCCGGAAGACCTCGAAGCCATCGAGGCCGAGATGGTCCGCGCGGTTGGCGCGGACAAGCCGTTCGCCTGCGAGGTCATGCCCAGCGCGGCGGCGCGCGAGCGTTTCGCCAGCCAGGGCGAGACCTACAAGGTGGAGCTCATCGACGACCTGGCTGTGCCCACGGTGACGGTCTACACCCAGGGGAATTTTTCCGACCTCTGCCGCGGCCCCCACGTGCCGCGCACCGGCCTGCTCAAAGCCTTCAAGCTGACCAGCGTGGCCGGAGCCTACTGGCGCGGCGACGAGAAGAACCCGCAGCTCCAGCGCATCTACGGCACGGCCTGGGCCAACCCCAAGGACCTGAAGCAGTACCTGGACCGCCTGGAAGAGGCCAAGAAGCGCGACCACCGCAAGCTCGGCGTGGCGCTGGACCTGTTCAGCTTCCACGAGGACGTGGGCGGCGGCATGGTTTTGTGGCACCCGCACGGGGCGCTGGTGCGGGCCATTTTGGAGGACTTCGAGCGCAAGGAGCACCTGAAGCGCGGCTACCAGCTGGTGCAGGGCCCGCTGATCCTCAAGCGGGAATTGTGGGAGAAAAGCGGCCACTACGACAACTACCGCGAGAACATGTACTTCACGGAGATCGACGAGCAGGCCTACGGCATCAAGCCCATGAACTGCCTGTCGCACATGCTCATCTTCAAGAACAAGCTGAAAAGCTACCGCGACCTGCCCCAGCGCTACTTCGAGCTGGGCGTGGTGCACCGCCACGAAAAAAGCGGCGTGCTGCACGGGCTGTTGCGCGTGCGCTCCTTCACCCAGGACGACGCGCACATCATCTGCCGGCCGGACCAGCTGCGCGAGGAGATCGTCGGCGTGGTGCGCTTCGTGCGTGATGTCATGGACATCTTCGGCTTCAACTTCACCGCCGAGATCAGCACCCGGCCCGAGAAGAGCATCGGCTCTGACGAGGACTGGGAGCGCGCCACGGATGCGCTGAAGGACGCGCTCGACCACATGGGCATGGCCTATGAGATCAACGCGGGCGACGGCGCGTTTTATGGCCCCAAGATCGACATCAAGATCAAGGACGCGCTGGAGCGCAGCTGGCAGTGCGCCACGGTGCAGTGCGACTTCACCCTGCCCGAGCGCTTTGATTTGTCCTACATCGGCGAGGACGGGGGCAAGCACCGCCCGGTGATGCTGCACCGCGTGATCCTGGGCTCCATCGAGCGCTTCATGGGGGTGCTCATTGAGCATTTCGCCGGGGCCTTCCCGGTCTGGCTCGCTCCGGTCCAGGCGCGCATCCTCACCGTGACCGACGCGCAGAACGGCCACGCCGAAAAAGTCTTGCGGTTTTTGCAGGAACAGGGCATACGCGCCGAAGCGGATGTACGCAATGAGAAGCTCGGCTACAAGGTGCGCGAGGCTCAGCTTGAGCGTATTCCGTTCATGTTCATCGTTGGAGACAAGGAAGTGGAAGCCGACAGCGTCAATGTGCGCGTGCGCGCAGGCGCTGATGTCGGACTTGTGCCGCTTGCCGAAGCCGCCCGCATTGTGCGCGAGGCGGCGAATGAACCATTCAAGCGCGGAGGGATGAGCTATAGCTTTTCCTAGACGGCAGGACCAGCATCCCAAGGATGATGGCGTCCGCCGAAACGAGCGGATACGTATACCCCAGGTGCGCGTCGTCGACGACGAAGGCACGCAGCTCGGGATCATGGCGACTTCGGATGCTTTGGCCCTGGCACAGGGCAAGGGATTTGACCTGGTTGAGGTCTCGCCCAACGCCGAGCCGCCCGTCTGTCGCATAATGGACTACGGCAGGTTCAAGTACGAACAACAGAAACGCCAGCAGGAAGCCAAGAAGAAGCAGACGGTCATTCAGATCAAGGAAGTCAAGTTCCGGCCCAAGACCGACGAGCATGACTACCAGACCAAGCTGAAGCACATCCGCCGCTTCCTGGAGGAGGGCGACCGCTGCAAGGTGGCCGTGTTCTTCAGAGGCCGAGAGATCGTGCACAAGGACCGCGGGCAGCTCATGCTCGACCGCGTCGTGGTGGACACGGCGGACATCGCCAAGGTGGAGCAGCCGTCCCTGGCTGAAGGCCGCACCCTGGTGATGATGCTGACCCCGGTCAGGAAATGACGCCAGCGGACAATACAGACAGACGCCGCGCCCCAAGGCGCGAGTTGATTTGAGGAGGAACCCATGCCCAAGATGAAGACCAACCGCAGCGCCGCCAAGCGCTTTGTCAGCAACGGCGCTGGCAAGTTCAAGCGTCGCCGCCAGAACCTGCGCCACATTCTGACCAAGAAGAGCGCCAAGCGCAAGCGCCGCCTCGGTCAGAGCACCATGGTCGACGACAGCAACCTGGCCGCCGTGCGCCGCCTGCTGCCCTACGGCTAGCCGCAACCCATTAACCGTTTTACGCCAACGAGCGTGCCGTGCGGACTTTGAGCCGGGCGGCCTGAAACGATTCGGAGGAAGAGAGCTATGAGAGTCAAGCGTGGAGTTGCCGGACACCGTCGGCACAAGAAATTCCTGAAGATGGCCAAGGGCTACATCGGCGCAGGCAGCCGTCTGTACCGCACCGCGCGCGAGCGCGTCGAGCGCGCCCTGTGCTTCGCCTTCCGCGACCGCAAGATGAAGAAGCGCGACTTCCGCCGCCTGTGGATCGTGCGCATCAACGCCGCCGCCCGCATCAATGGCCTGTCGTACAGCAAGTTCATCAACGGTCTGTCCAAGGCCGACATCGGCGTCAACCGCAAGATGCTGGCTGACCTGGCCGTGCGTGAGCCCGCCGTGTTCGCCCAGATCGTCCAGGCGGCCAAGGCGTAAAGCCCGTGAACGAGCAGCTGAAGTCCTTCCTGGAGGGACTGGGTGGCCTGACCCTGGAGTGTGAAGCGCGCCGGGGTCAGGCTTGCACGTTGAAGGAGCTCGACGCCCTGCGCGTGGAGTTCCTGGGCCGCAAGGGCAAGCTCGCCGGGGCCATGCTCGCCCTGGCGGCCATGGGTCCGGAGGACAAGCCCGCCGCAGGCCGTGGTGCCAATGAGGCCAAGGCCGCGCTCACCGCGCTTTTGGAGTCCCGCCAGGCCGAGCTGGAGGCCGAGGGCAGCAAGGACGCCCTGGCCGGGTTCGACCCCAGCCTTCCGGGCCGCCGCCCGGCGTGCGGCTCCCTGCACCCGGTCACCCTGGCCATGCAGGAGATCTGCGAGGTCTTGACCGGCCTTGGGTTTGAGGTGGTGGCAGGGCCCGAGGTCGAGAACGACTGGAACAACTTCGAGGCCCTGAACATGCCGCCGGACCACCCGGCCCGCGACATGCAGGACACCCTGTACATTTCCGACTCAATCGTCCTGCGCACGCACACCTCGCCCTTGCAGGTGCGCACCATGCTCAGCCGCAAGCCGCCGGTGGCGGTCATCGCGCCGGGGAAAGTGTATCGCCGCGACTCGGACTTGACCCACACGCCCATGTTCCACCAGATCGAAGGCCTGCTGGTGGACACCAACGTGAGCATGGCCGATCTCCGTGGGACCTTGACCGCCTTTGTGCGCCAGTTGTTTTCCGCCGACACGCGCGTGCGCTTCCGCCCCAGCTTCTTCCCGTTCACCGAGCCCAGCGCCGAGGTGGACATCTCGTGCATGCTCTGCGGCGGCGCGGGCCACGTGAAGGGCGAGCCCTGCCGCGTGTGCAAGAAGACCGGCTGGGTGGAGATTCTGGGCTGCGGCATGGTCGATCCCAACGTTTTCCGCCAGGTGGGCTACGATCCCGAGACCGTGACCGGCTTCGCCTTTGGGCTCGGCGTGGAGCGCGTGGCCATGCTCAAATACGGCATCGGCGACCTGCGCATGTTCTTCGAGAACGACGTGCGCTTCCTCGAACAGTTTTCGTAAATCGCCGCCCCGCGACCCAGGCCCGCAGGCCCGGCCCAGCCGGAAGCCAAGGCGGGCCAGGGATGCGGGGCGTTTTTCCTCCACCGGGGCCCCCTGACGCAGGGATTTGGCCCGCAAGGCTTGGCGAGGCGGATATGTTCATCAGCTTGCAGTGGCTCCGTGAATTCGTGCCCTACACCGGCACCGTGCAGGATCTGGCCGACCGCCTGACCATGCAGGGCCTGGAGGTCGAGGGGGTCTTCGACCCATTCGAGGCCATTGCCTCCATTGTGGTGGGCCACGTTATCGAGCGGTCCCAGCACCCCGAGTCCGACCATCTCTCTGTGTGCTCGGTCGATGTGGGCGGGCCGGAGCTTTTGCAGATCGTGTGCGGCGCGCCCAACGTGGCCAAAGGCCATAACGTGCCTGTGGCGCTCATGGGCACCACCATGCCCGGCGGCATGGAGATCAAGAAGGCCAAGCTGCGCGGCGTGGTGTCCTGCGGCATGATCTGCTCCGAGCGCGAACTCGGCCTGTCCGAGGAACACGCGGGCATCATGGTCCTGCCGCCCGAGTTCAAGCCCGGCCAGCTCTTGACCGAGGCGCTGGGCCTGGAGCGCGAGGTCATCGAGGTCTCGATCACGCCGAACCGCGCCGACTGCCTGTCCGTGCTCGGCATTGCGCGGGAGGCGGCCCTGGGCTTCGGCCTGCCGCTCACCATGCCGCAGCTGAACCTCATTGAGGACGCCGCCAGCGGCGACGCCAATAAGGTTGTGCGCATCGACATCGCCGACCCTGAGCTGTGCCCGGCGTACCGCGCGCGCGTGCTTACCGGCGCGACCATCGGCAAGAGCCCGGACTGGCTGCGCTACCGCCTGCTGGCCATCGGCCAGCGGCCCATCAGCAACATCGTGGATGTGACCAACTACATTTTGATGGAGCTGGGCCAGCCCCTGCACGCCTTTGACCGCAGCCTGCTGAAAGGGAACGTCATCCGCGTGGCCCCAGCACAGGACGGCCAGAGCATCACCACCGCCATGACCACGCTTGACGGCCAGGAACGCAAGCTGCTGGGCTCCGACCTGCTCATCTGGGACGCCGAGCGGCCGGTGGCCCTGGCCGGGGTCATGGGCGGGGCCAACTCCAGCATTTCCGATGCATCCACCGAGGTGCTGCTCGAATGCGCCATCTTCCGGCCCGGCACCATCCGCAAGACCGCCCGCCGCCTGGCCCTGCCGAGCGAAGCCAGCTACCGTTTCGAGCGCGGCGTGGACCAGGTGGGCTCGCTGTTCGCGCTCAACCGCGCGGCGCAGCTCATGGCCGAGGTCTCGGGCGCGCGCGTCCTGGGCGGCATCGCAGTAAGCGAGCCCAAGCCCTGGGCCGCGCGGCGGCACGACTTCCGCATCGCCCGGTGCAACGCGCTGCTCGGCCTTGCGCTGACCCCGGAATTCTGCCGCACCACCCTGACCGGCCTGGGCTGCGAGGTCGACGCCTGCAACCCGGCCAACTGGAGCGTGGGCTCGCCCCCGCACCGGCTGGACCTGGAGCGCGAGGTGGACCTGTTCGAGGAATGCGGCCGCGTGTACGGGCTCGACCGGATTCCGGCGGTGCTGCCGAAGATCTCCAAGGCGCTGGACAGCGTGCAGCTCTCCGACACCGAGTTCGGCTTCATCCAGGAGCTCAAGGCTTGGGCCGTGGGCGCGGGCCTGCGCGAGGCCATCAACTACAGCTTTGTCGGCACCGACGACCTGGACCGCCTGAACCTCCCGGCCCAGGGCCGCATCATGATCGCCAATCCGCTTTCCGAGGACCAGAACTGCCTGCGGCTGGAGATAGCGCCCGGTCTGCTCAACAACGTGCGCCACAACCTGAGCCAGGGCAACGCCTCCTTGCGGCTGTTCGAGGTGGCCAAGGCCTTTGTTTCCGATCCGGCCTCCGACACCAGCGCGCGCGAGAACTCGCGCCTGGGCCTGCTGGTGCACGGCAGCCGCCACAGCCAGGAATGGCCGTGGGAGCTGGGCGAGGCCGACTACCTGGATGTGAAGGGGCTGGTGGAGAACCTGCTGGCGCACTACCGCCTCGGCGAGGCTGAGTATTACGTTGAGCCTGGGCACCCCTACTTAGAGCCTTGCGTGAGGGTGGCGCTGCGAGACGGTGACACGCTTATTGGCCGCATGGGCCGTGTGCAGCCGAAGATCGCCGACGCCTACCACGCGCGCAAGGACATCTGGCTGGCGGACCTGGACGCGGACCTCTTACGCAGCCTGAGCCGCGCCACCACGCCCGCCTTCCGCAGCCTGCCCAAGTTTCCGCCCGTGCGCCGCGACGTGACCGTGATCTGCCCGGCCAGCCTGAAGAGCCAGGATGTGGAGGCGGCCATACGCGACATCCGGCCCAAGCAGCTCGAAAGCCTGGCCCTGGTGGCGGTCTACGCTCCCGACGACAAGACCTCGGACTCGAAGGCCGAGCGCAACCTGACCTTCCGCCTGACCTACCGCCACGCCGAGCGCACGCTCGTGGACAAGGAAGTGGACAAGGAGCACGGCAAGGTCATCGCAGGCCTGCCGCAGAAGCTGCCGGTCCGGATCTAAACGAAATCAGAAGCTGGCCCGCAGAGGGGTGCGAGAAGGGGAGTCCGGCCGGGCTCCCCTTTTGCATTGCCAAGCGGCTGGAAACGGCTGCTCAGGTTGCGCGCGCCTTTCGCCGCAACACAAATTTATGCGTCGTTGCCGAGCATCCTGACTTCGCGCTGCGGGAAGGGGATGGCGATGTTCTGCGCCAGGAAGGTCTCCAGGATGCTCTTGTTGAGCTCGCCTGTGGCATCCACGTAGTCGGCCAGGTTGACCCACGGCGAGACGCGCAGCGTGATGCCGGACTCGGCCAGCCGCGCGATGCCGAGCACCGGCGGCGGGTCTTGCAGCACACGGGGGCTGGCCTTCAGCAGCGCGCCCACATGGCCCAGGGCGACGGTGACATCGGTTCCGTAGGCGACATCCACCCACAGGTTGAGCTGCCGGATGTGGCCGCAGTTGTGGAGAATTTCGCCGACGATCTTGCGGTTCGGGATCACGACCTTGGAGCGGTCCGTGTGGCCCAGGGTGGTGCTGAAGAGGTTGATGTCGAGGATTTCGCCCTCTTCCTGGCCGATGGAGATGTAGTCGCCCACGTGGAAGGGCCGGGTGAAGATGATGGTCAGGCCCGCCGCGAGATTGCCCAGGATGCCCTGCATGGCCAGAGCGGCACCGGCTCCGGCCACGCCCAGGCCGGCGATGAGCGGCAACAGCTCGATGCCGAGGTTTTGCAGCGCCATGATGGCGAAGAAGCCTATGACCAGGACGTTTGCCGTGCGCACCAGCAGGGAGCGCACCGGGGCTTCGAGGTTCAGGCGCTGCAGCATGAGGTCCAGGATGCGGCCCGCGTAGCGGGCGGCGATATAGCCCACGGCGAGGATGACGATGGCGATGAAGAGCTTGGGCCCGAAGCGGACGGCCATGTCCAGGGCGGACGCGCGTACGTGGTCGATGGACTGGATTGAATTTTCCATGGAGCAGGCTCCTTCGGCAATGCTGGTTTCTCTCTGGCTTGGCGCTGCTGGCCGGGCGCGACAGCAGAGAGTGCGTATCTTTTAGGGCAGATGGCGGTGGAATGTCCAGCGCTTGGGCGGGGGGAGGGGGAGAGAGAAGGGGAGCTTTGAGCGTATCCCGTCTCTATGCCTCTGACGGCTCTCGGCTTGCGCCGGGTTGACGTATACCTAAACACGGTATATTTTGTCTGCATGACTTGGGTAGTGGAGAATTCGAAGAAAGTTGCCAAGGCGCTCACGCGCCTCCCCAAATCCATTGTCTGCGCGCTCATCCTGCTGGAGCGCGAGCTGGAATCAAGCGGCCCTGTGCGTGGGAACTGGAGCAATTACGGCAAGCTCGGCGACGGCAGGCACCATTGCCATTTGAAGAAAGGGAAATCGACCTACGTTGCCGTGTGGATTGAAGTCCGGGGCAGGGTCAAGGTCATCGAGGTGACATATGTTGGAACGCACGAAGGCGCGTCCTACTGAGAGCATAGAGTTGCGCTTCCTGGTGCCCGCGTCCAAGGCGGAGGAAGTGCGCCGGGCCGTGGCCCCGTTCATCACGGAGGAGACCTCGGCAGTGTCCTGGCGCGAGGCCGTCGGGATTGCGGGCGAGGAGCTGCCGGGGGTGTGCCTCCGGGGCGGGCGCGTGAAGGAAGGCCTGACTCAGGCCGCCCTGGCCAAGCTTGTGGGCATCCCGCAGCGCCATGTGTCGGAGATGGAGCACGGCAAGCGGCCCATTGGCAAGGAAATGGCCAAGCGCCTGGGCGCGGCGCTGAAGGTGGGCTACAAGGTGTTCTTGTAGCTGGTCAGGATTTCGCGTGATGCAGAGAAAGAATTCCGATGAGGGAAATGAGAAAGGGAGCCGTGAGGGCTCCCCTTGATCGCTGGATTCACTTCATCGAGTCGTCCGAATTCCGAGCAAAAGTGTTAACAGGTTTAAAATTTGCCCGCTTTAGTGACACTGAAAAGTGCCTCTGCTGCTGCGTCCTCATTCCCCCCCTTCTTGATCAGGTTGTCGTATTGACCTGTCATGGTGGGAGCTTGAGCTTTCCATTTTGCTGAGGACTGGGCGACTTTGCGATTTTCCACTTTAAAGCCGGATTTGAAAACACCCGCAAGCGTTTTCACATCGCCGTATTTCTCGGCAATTCCTTTAAATGCTGGGCCTAAAGCATCCTTGTCAACTTGATGACAAGCTTTACATGCCGCCGTTGAGAAGGCACTTGCGGTTGTCGATAGGGTCATCAATCCAACAGTTGCTACAAGCAGGATAAAAAATTTCGCTCTGTTCAAAGAACGTGTTGATGCCTTGACACGTATCGTTGATTCTGATACACATGGACTCCTCAAATTGACGGAGGTGTTCCATGACAGAGGCGGAATTCCAGTCGCTGCTCGGCTGGCTC
>CAIMRY010000010.1:0-50000 GCA_903843965.1 uncultured delta proteobacterium | reverse complement strand
TGTCCGACACCAGCACACTGCTGCGCGCCCTGCGGGCTGACCTGCTCGAAATGGCCGACCCGGCGCACCGCGAAGGCTCCCGCGCCTTCTTCAAGGAGGCCATCCGGCCTCTGGGCGTGCGCTCGCGCGACTTGAGCGCCATCATCACCCGGCACTGGCGCGCGGCCAAGACCCTGGGCCCGGACGAACTCCTGGCCCTGTGCGACCAGCTCTGGGACTCCGGCGTGTTCGAGGAGGCCAGCGTGGCCTGCAAATGGTGCGCGCGCGCCCTGCCCGGCCTCGGCCTGCCCGCCTTCGACACCTTTGAGCGCTGGCTGGCCACGCGCGTGGACAACTGGGCCCACTGCGACGACCTCTCCAGCCATTGCGTGGGCGGCCTGCTGTCCCTGTACCCGGAGGCCATCGAACGCACCGTGCCCTGGCTGACCAGCCCCAACCGCTGGCTGCGGCGGGCCGGGGCGGTCAGCTGCGTGCTGCCGGCCCGGCACGGCCTGTACCTGCACCACGTGTTCCGCGTGGCCGACATGCTGCTTGAGGACGAGGACGACTTGGTGCGCAAGGGCTACGGCTGGCTGCTCAAGGAGGCCTCCCGGGCCTGGCCGCGCGAGGTGCTGGAGTTCCTGCTGCCCCGGCGCGGCCGCATGCCCCGTGTGGCCCTGCGCTACGCCATCGAGTTCCTGCCGCAGAACTGGCGCAGGCAGGCCCTGCAGCGGCCTGAAAAATGAGAGTTTTGATCAAGCGGGACGGCCCTGCTCCCTGCTATAGCCTGTCCCGGAAGACGCACCCATGAAACTCGACACCAGAAACACCTACGCCGCGCGCATGCTGCGCGTCATGAACCACATCCAGAATCACCTGGATGACCCCCTGGACCTGGAGCTCCTGGCGGGCCTGACGCACTTCTCGGTGTCGCATTTCCACCGGGTGTTCAAGGGCATGCTCGGCGAAACCATCATGGACCACCTGCGGCGCATCCGCCTGGAACGGGCCCAGGTGCAGCTGACCCAGTCGCGGCTGTCCGTGACGGACATCGGGCTCGCAGCCGGGTATGATTCGCTGGAGGCCTTCAGCCGCGTCTTCCGCAAGACCTATGGACTCTCGCCCAGCGAGTGCCGGGAACAGGGCAGGCGCTGCCAGTTCCTGCCCGCGCCCTCCGGCGTGCACTACGGCCCGGGCGAGCTTGTGGAATTCCTCTTTGACGAGACAGGAGCAGCGATCATGAACGTGCGCATCGACACCCTGCCGGAGCAGAAAATCATCAAGGTCCGCCAGACAGGGCCCTACAACAAGTCTGCCGAGAGGGCCTGGAAGATCCTCTGCGGCTGGGCCGCGCCCCGTGGGCTCTTCACGCAGTCCACCCGGTTCATCGGCATCGGGCACGACGACCCGAGCGTCACCGCGCCCGAGAAAATCCGCTACGACGCGGCCATAACCGTCTCCGTGGACGTTGCGGCGGAGCCGCCGGTAGAGGCCGACATCCTGCCCGGCGGCGAGTACGCGGTTTGCAGCCACAAGGGGCCGTACGACAAGCTGGAGGACACCTACAAGGCCATCATGGGCCAGTGGCTGCCGCAGAGCGGGCGCGAGTTCCGGGGCGGCCAGACCTTCGAGGTCTACCGCAACAACCCGGACACCACCCCGCCGGAGCAGCTCTTGACGGACATCCACATCCCGCTTAAATAACGCAAAAAAGAAGGGCGCTCCGCCTGCATGCCGGGTGGGGCGCCCCTGTCGCTAGAACTCCAGGTTGCGCGGGGTGCGCGGGAAGGGAATGACATCACGGATGTTGGCGATGCCCGTGACCAGCATCAGCAGCCGCTCGAACCCCAGGCCAAAGCCCGCGTGCGGCGCGCTGCCGTAGCGCCGGGAGTCCAGGTACCACCAGTACGGCTCCGTCGGCAGGCCCGCCTCGGCCATGCGCGCCAAGAGCACGTCCAGGCGCTCCTCGCGCTGGCTGCCGCCCACCAGTTCGCCGATGCGCGGCACCAGGAGATCCATGGCCGCCACCGTGGCCTGATCGTCATTGAGCCGCATGTAGAAGGCCTTGATTTCCTTGGGGTAGTCATACACGATGACCGGGCGTTTGAAGTGCTCTTCGCACAAAAAGCGCTCGTGCTCGGTCTGCAGGTCCGAGCCAGCAAACACCGGGAACTCGAAGCTTCTGCCCGAGGCCTGGAGCACGCGGATGGCCTCGGCATGGGGCAGGCGCACAAAGGGCTGGTCCATGATGCCGGTCAGCGTAGCCATAAGCGTCTTGTCCACGAACGCGCCGAACAGGGCCAGGTCCTCGGCGCAGTGAGTCAGCGCGTGGCGTACAAGCCCGCAGATCAGGGCCTCGGCCAGGTCCATGTCCTGGGCCAGGTCGGCGAAGGCCATCTCCGGCTCGACCATCCAGAACTCGGCGGCATGCTTGGGGGTGTTGGAGTTCTCGGCCCGGAAGGTGGGGCCAAAGGTGTAGACATCGCCCAGCGCCAGGGCCAGCATCTCGGCCTCCAACTGGCCGGACACGGTGAGGTTGGCCGCACGGCCAAAGAACTCAGCCGCTTCGCGGTCCACCAGGGACAATGCCGCCGCCTCGCTGGCCTCCAGGTTGCTCACGCGGAACATCTCGCCCGCGCCCTCGCAGTCCGAGCCGGTGAGGATGGGCGCGTGGATGTGCGCAAAGCCGCGCGCCTGGAAGAAGGCATGCACGGCCAGGGCCATTTCCGAACGCACGCGCAGCATGGCCCCGTACTTGTTGGTGCGCGGGCGCAGGTGGGCGATGGTGCGCAGGAACTCGTCGGAATGGCGCTTCTTCTGTAGCGGATAGGTCTCGGGGTCGGCCTCGCCGTAGACCGTGAGGGCGCTGGCGCGCACCTCCCACTTCTGCCCGGCGGCAGGGGAGGCCACAAGCTCGCCCGTGACCGCGCAGGCCGCGCCAGTGTTCAGGCGCTCCAAAAGCGGCAGCAGCTCCGGGGTGTGGTCCACCAGCACCTGCACATTGGCCAGGCAGGAGCCGTCGTTGACCTCCATGAAGGAGAAGCCCTTGGCGTCGCGCCGGGTGCGCACCCAGCCCTTGAGCAGGACCTTTCCATTCAGCTCGTTCGGTCCGCCCTGTTCGCTCGAAATGATGTCCTTGACCCGTGTCCGCTGCATGTGCGCCCCCTTCTGTCTCCTCCTTCTAGTGCCGATCCGTCGGGATTTCAACAGAGTTGCGCCGCCAGCGGTCCTGGGGTAGAACGCCGCCACACAGTAAGCACGAGGAGAGCGCATGGGATTGTTCAGCACGGTCAAGAAGCTCTTGGGCAGCGATGCAGCCACTGCAATGCCTTCCGGCGGCCAGCCGCAGGAGCTGGCGCAGCAGCCTGTCGGCGCTCAAACTCCTGGCGCGCAGACGCCTGTCGTGCAAATGACTGACCTCAGCGACACCGCCCCGACAGAGCCCTCCCAGGCCTGGCGCGACAGCCTCGCCGCCGCCCTGTCCGCTGGCCGCGCCAAGATTTCGGACTGGCTGGCCGTCCTGCTGACCGACATCGCCAGCCCCGGCCCGCAGCTGTGGGCCCGCCTGCGCTTCCTGTTCGCCACGCTCGACGTTCCCGGCCCCGAGGCCGAGGCCTTCATCGCGGAATTCGCGGCCTGGGCCCAGGCCATGAACCTGCAAAAGCCCGAGGACCTGCGCTCCGAGCTGCGCTACCGCCTCATCCTGGCCCTGGACCTGGAGCAGGAGCAGGAGGAGCGCACCAGCATCTTCCAAAAACTCACCCAGGGCCTGGCCAAGACCAGGGAGCGCTTCTCCGCTGGCCTGGGCGCGCTGTTCGGCCGCACGGGCGGCCTGGACGCCGCCTTCTGGGACGGGCTGGAAGAGATCTTCATCATGGCCGACATGGGCTCCGAGGCCACGCAGAAGCTGATCAGCAACCTCAAGACGCGCGCCCGCAGCATGGGCGTCACCGAGGCCGCGCGCTTCCGCGAGGTGCTGGGCAGCGAGCTGGAGGGCATCTTCCCCCTGCCGAAAAAGCCCAAGGTGGCGGCAGCGCCAGAGGTGGTCATGATGGTCGGCGTGAACGGGGTGGGCAAAACCACCACCATCGCCAAGCTGGCCTACCGCGCGCGCCTGCAAGGCCGCAAAGTGCTCATCGCCGCGGGCGACACCTTCCGCGCGGCGGCCATCGGCCAGCTGGAGATCTGGGCCGGGCGCGTGGGCGCGGGCATCTTCTCCAAGGCCGAGGGGTCCGACCCCGCCGCCGTGGCCTTCGAGGCCGTGGACATGGCCCAGCGCGAGGGTTTTGACCTGGTGCTGCTGGACACCGCCGGGCGCCTGCACACCAAAGTGAATCTCATGGAAGAGCTGCGCAAGATCAAGCGCGTGCTGGACAAGAAGCACCCTGGCGCGCCGCACCGCACCGTGCTGGTCATCGACGCCACCACGGGCCAGAACGCGCTCTCGCAGACCAAGCTGTTCCACGAGGCCGTGGGCGTGGACGAGATCGTGCTGACCAAGCTCGACGGCACGGCCAAGGGCGGGGTCATGGTCTCGGTGGCCATCACCCACAAGCTGCCCATCAGCTTTATCGGCCTGGGCGAGCGGATGGAGGACCTGCGGCCCTTCGTGGGCGAGGACTTCGCCAAGGCCCTGCTCGACGATTAGACGATTAGACGATTAGTCCAAAGGCACCGGCAGGGCCCAGTTCTCGGGCGCTTCGGCCTCGAAGCGTGGAAACGCCAGGCGCCGGTGGTGCAGGTACAGCCGAGAAGCCTCGGCATTGCCCTCGCCATAGAGCGGATCGCCCAGGATGGGCAGCATGGCCGCCGCCAGGTGCGCGCGGATCTGGTGCCTGGCCCCGGCGTAAATCTGCACGCGGACCTTGGTCAATGTGCCCAGCGGGCCGCCGGGCAGCTCCTCCACGGGCCAGACGAAGGTCCAGTTGCGCCGCTCCGGGTCGAGCTTGGGCAGCACGCGCGTGCGCCTGCGGTCATCGCTGTCCAGGCAGCGCCGCAGCTCCAACGCCTCGTCCAGCCGCCCCACCACGATGGCCACGTATTCCTTAGTCACCTTCATGGCGTCCATGATCGCAAAGTCTTTCTGCGCCTGGGGCTTGAGCGCCACCAGCAGCAGGCCGGAGGTGAGGTTGTCCAGGCGGTTCAGCAGCACGGGCTGGGAATCCGGGAACAGCCCCGGCAGAAACGCCTCCACGCAGGGCTCGCTCATCCCGGCAATGGCCGAGCTGTGCATCCCGGCGGGCTTGAGCAGCGCCGCAAAGCTCATGGTGCGCTTGACGATGGGGATCTTGATCTTGGGCGCGGGCGGCGTTTCGTCGGGCAAAAGCTCAATGCGCCAGCCCTCCTGCACCTTGAGCCCCGGCGCGGCCGGTCGGCCCTGCACCAGCACCCGGCCCAGCTCGATGAGCCGCCGCCGCAGGCGCAGGCCAGCCTCGGGCAGCAGCTGCTCCAGGGCCTTGTCCAACCGCTGGCCGTGCCTGGCCGCATCCACCTGTGCGCTCTGAGCCGAAACGTGATTTTCGTTGTGTTCCATCCCGCATCCTATCCTGTGCACGCCCGATGGGCAACAGGTCCTGTGCGCGCCCGATGGGCAACAGGCGCGGGGACGGCGCAGGCGCCCGTGCGGGCATCCGCTTTTGACGCGGAGGCCAAAACAGCCTACAAGTTTGTTCCCCGCAACCCCTCAAAATCAGGAGCTCAAAGCCCATGTCCTTCGACGTACTCTGGCTCTCCCAGGCAGATATCGACTCCCTCGGCATCACCATGCTGGAAATCATGGACGAGGTGGAGCGCGGCTTCGTGGCCCAGGGCTGCGGCGAAATCGAGATGCCCGCCAAGATCGGCATCCACACGCGCAAGGACTGCTTCAACCACTCCATGCCCTGCTACGTCGGCGGCGACCTGGACCTGGCGGGCGTGAAGGTCGTGTCCGGCTATCCGCCGAACCAGAAGAAGGGCCTGCCGTACATCTCCGGCATCTGGTGCCTGCTCGACCCGGAGACCGGCCTGGTGCGCGCGGTGATGGACGCGGGCTGGATCACGGCCTGGCGCACGGGCGCGGCCTCGGGCGTATACGCCCGGCACTTCGGCAATCCGAGCACCAAAAGCGTGGCCATCCTCGGCCTGGGCGTGCAGGGCCGCATGAACCTGCGGGCCATGATCGAGGTCTTCCCGAAGATCTCCGAGGTGCGCATGTTCGACCCCATCGCCGGACAGAGCGCCCGCTACCAGGCCGAAATGCAGCCCCTGCTGCCCGGCGCAAAGTTCATCGACTGCGCCGCGCCCAAAGACTGTGTGGCCGGTGGCGACAATGGGGGGGCGGACGTGGTCATCACCTGCTCGCCCATTGTGGAAAAGCCCCAGCGTTTTGTCCAGGACCAGTGGCTCAAGCCCGACTGCCTGGCCATCGCCGTGGACTACGACTCGGCCTTTGACGCCGAGACCATGAGCGCCGCCGCCAGCTTCACCACAGACAACGCCGGGCAGTACCTGTGGACCCAGGAGCACGGCGTGTATTTCCAGAACGGCTACCCGGGCAAGGCCGGGCTGCACTCGGACCTGGGCGAGATCTGCGCCGGGAAAAAGGCCGGGGTGCGCACGGGCCGCCGCTCGGCAGTGCTCATGGGCATCGCGCTGGACGACGTCATGACCGGGCATCTGATCTACCAGAAAGCGCTGGAGCGCAAGGTCGGCACCTGGGTGCAGCTCTAGGGGCCCCATGCAGGTTCGCGGCACCCTCTTTGTCCTGTGCGCCGCCGCGCTCTGGGCGCTCATCGGCCCGCTGTCCAAGCAGGCCATCGCTTACGGCGTGACCCCGCTGGAGGCCGCCTTCTGGCGCTCGGCCCTGGGCTGGTCGCTGTTCGCCGCGCACGCCCTGGCCACGCGCACCTGGAAGCTTAAGCCGCGCGATGCCCCGGCAGTGGCGGCCTTTGGCGTGTTCGGCGTGGCCACGCTCTTCGGCGCGTACATCCTGTCCATCCACTACGTGGGCGCGGCCCTGGCCTCGGTGCTCTTGTACACGGCCCCGGCCTGGGTGGCGCTGCTGGCCTGGCTCATGCTGGGCGAGTCCATGACCGGGAGCAAAATCCTGGCCCTGTGCATGACGCTGGCCGGGGTGGCCTGCGTCAGCCTCGGGTCGTCGCTGTTGAGCGGCCAGGGCCTGGGCGCGGTGAACCTGCCGGGCATCCTGCTGGGGCTGTTGTCAGGCTTAAGCTACGCCACGTACTACATCTTCGGCAAACGCTACCTGGGCCGCTACGCCACGCCGACCCTGTTCCTCTACGCCCTGCCCGTGGGCTGCCTGTGCCTGCTGCCCTTTCTTCCCGGCGGCCCCTTCGGGCACAAGTCCTGGCAGGCCTGGCTGACCCTGGCCGCCCTGGGCCTGACCACCACCTACGGCGCGTACAGCGTGTACTATGCGGGCCTGCGCATCCTTTCGGCCACACGCACGGCCATTGTGGCCTCGCTGGAGCCGGTTCTGGCCGCCGCCCTGGCCTATGTCTGGTGGAATGAGCGCTTCGACCTCACCGGGTACATCGGCAGCGCGCTGATCCTGGGGGCCGTGGCCTGCACCATCCTGGGCGCGCCGGGCAAGGTCGCGGCAGCCGAAGCGGAACCGGCATCAGAACCCAGCATCGAGGCCAGCGCATGACCACTGTTCCGTTCCGGCAGGTCAAGGCCTCGGCCGGTTCGGGCAAGACCTTTGCCCTGACCCGGCGTTTTCTGAAGCTTTTGACCGGCGCGGACCCCGACAACGGCGGCTTCGCCTGCGCGGGCGCGCCGGAGCGGCCCTTCGGCTATTCCTGGCCGGAAATACTGGCCGTGACCTTCACCAACAAGGCAGCGGCGGAGATGAAGGAGCGCGTGCTCCTGGCCCTCAAACGCCGGGCGCTTGACCTGCCCGAGGCGGCGGACAGTTCTGAGGACGACACCGAGGGCGAGCAGATGTCCCCGGCACGGGCCGAGGCCCTGCTCACAGACATCCTGCGCCACGCCCAGCACCTGGGCATCCGCACCATCGACAGCCTGCTGAACCTGCTTGTGCGGCTCTTCGCCCTGGACCTGGGCATGCGCCCGGACTTCGAGACCGTGTTCGACGAAGGCCCGGCCATGCAGGCCCTGCTGGAGCGCTTCCTGGCCCGCTGCGAACAGGGCGGCGCAAACGGCGATGAGGGGGAAATAGAGGCCGAGGCGCTGTACGCCCAGGCCGTGCGCACGCTCATCGAGCACGAGAACAAGGACGGCTTCTGGCTTCAGGACACCCTGCGCCAGCGCCTGCTGGACATGGCCAGCCTGCTGCGCGGCCAGCCCGGAGACCTGACCACGGACCAGATCCGCCTGGCCGACCTGCTCGCCATGTCGTACGCCGGAATGCAGCAGGCCGCGCAGGCCCTGGCCGACGGCATCGAGGCCGAGGGCCTGGCAACGAACGCGCACTTCGCCAAGCTGCTGGCCCGCTGCGAGGAGGCCAGGCTTTTCGACGGCCTGCCGGACTCGGCCTATCTGACCAAGAACGACCTGGACGACTGCCTCTTGGCCAAGAGCAAGGGCAGGCGCACGGACGCGGCCCAGGCGCTCTTTGCGGCCTTTTGCGCGGCCAGCGCCGAGTACGTGCATGACCAGGCCGTGCTGGCCCCGGCCTATGCCCTGGCCCCCTGCGCGGCCATCGGCCAGCTGCTGCTGGCCGAGCTGGAGACGCTCCAGCGCGAGCAGGGTTTCCTGTTCGGCTCTGAACTTGCGGGCAAGGTCTGCGCCCTGCTGGACGAAGGCAAGGGCGTGCCCGATGCCTTCTGCCGGTTGGGCGACCGCCTGCACCACCTGCTGGTGGACGAGTTCCAGGACACCAGCCGCGACCAGTGGAGCGCCACCCTGCCCCTGGCCTCGGAATGCCTGGCCAAGGGCGGCAGCCTGTTCTGCGTGGGCGACGTGAAGCAGGCCATCTACGGCTGGCGCGGCGGCGAGGCCCGGCTCTTCGACGAGGTGGCGGCGGACCCGGAGCTGAACGCCATGGCCGGAGGCGTGCGGCGCGACAGCCTGCCGTACAACTGGCGCAGCGCGCCGGAGATCGTGGCCTTCAACAACCGCGTCTTTGGCGCGCTGGACGACCCGGACACCGTGCGCGCCATCGCCGGGGCACACCTGCCCGGCGCGCCGCTGGACGTTTCTGACGGCTTTTTCCGCGACCTGCGCGCGGCCTTCGCGGGCTCTGCCCAGCTGGTCCCGCCGCTCAAACCAGGCGACCCGGCGCACGACCCGGCACACAAATCGGGCCGCGAGCCAGGCCGCGAGCCAGGATTGGTGCAGGTGCGCCTGCTGCCCCTGGGCAAGGCCGCAGACATCGAGACCCAGAGCATGGACGCGCTGGTTGAGACCCTGCGCCAGGAGCTGCTGCCGCGCCGCCCCTTAAGCGACATCGCCGTGCTGGTGCGCACGGGCAAGCACGCGGACCTGGTCTGCGAACGCCTGGTGGCCGAGGGCCTGCCCATCATCACCGAGAACAGCCTGCTGCTCTCCCGGCACCCGCTGGTGCGCCAGCTCACCGCGCTGTTGCGCGTGCTGGACTGTCCGGCGGACGACACAGCCTTCTTCGAGCTCGTCAGCGGGGGCGAGCTGTTTTTGCCCGAGAGTGGGCTCGACCTGGCCGCCGTGCTCGACTGGGCCGCAGCCGACCAGAGGCCCGGCCTGCTCTCCCGCTTCCGCGCGGACTTCCCGCAGGTCCACGCCCGGCTCATCGCCCCGTTCATGAAGCGCGCCGCGCTCATGCGGCCCTACGACCTGGCCCAGGCCGCGCTGGCCACCTTCCAGGTGCTGAAGCGGCACCCCAAGGCCGAGCTCTACGTGCGCCGCTTCCTGGAGGTCATCCACCTGGCCGAAAGCAGGGGCCTGGGCTCGCTGGCCCGGTTCCTGGAATACTGGGCCGAGGCGGGCGCGGAGGAGAAGGTCCCCCTGCCCGAGGCGGCGGACGCCATCCGCATCCTGACCATCCACAAATCCAAGGGCCTGCAGTTCCCGGTGACCATCATCCCGCTGCACAACTGGTCCGCCGGGCGCATGGCCGAGTACCGGCCCGTCACGCTGCACGGCCACCGCGTGCTGACCCGGCTGACCAAGGCCCTGGGGCGGCCCTATCACCAGCGCAACGCCGCGCTGCTGCTGGAGCAGCTGAACCTGCTCTACGTGGCTTGGACCCGCGCCGAGGAGGAGCTGTACGTTTTCGTGCCCGGCGCTGGCATGCCCGGCGCTGGCGGGCGCGGCAACGCCGGGCCGATCCCGGCCATCCTCAAGCTGCTGCTGGGCATTCCGGCGGAGGAGGCCGGGCTGACCCTGGGCCGGGCCCCGGCCAGCACCCTGCCGCCTGAGTTCTCCGCACAGGACGAGCCCTCCGCACAGGACGAGCCAGCCGCACAGGACGAGCCAGCCGCACAGGACGAGCCAGCCGCACAGACCGAGATCAAGCCGCTGGCGGCAACCCCGGAGTTCCAGGCCTGGCTGCCGCGCCTGCGCGTGTTCCGCAACAAAGTGGAGGACGCCACCTTTGACGGTCGGGCGCGCGGCAAGGTGGCGCACAAGGCCGTGGAGCTGCTGCGGAGCCCGGATGCGCCGGGTCAAGACGATGGGGACGACGGGGCCAACGCCGACCGCGCCGCCGCCCTGGCCCTGGAGGAATTCCCGGAGCTGCGCGCCCTGGCCGATGCAGACCGCCGGACCCTGGCGCGCGAGGTGGCGGACATGCTGCGCTGGCTGCTCTCCCGGCCGGAGGCCAGGCCGCACCTGGGCCAGGGCACCGGCGAGCTGACCATCCTGGCCGAGGACGGCGCGTTCCAAAGGCCGGACCTGCTGCGCTTCACCCCGCAGGGCCCGGTGGTGCTGGAGTTCAAGACCGGCCAGGCCAAGCCGGAGCACGCCCGCCAGCTCCGGGCCTACCTGGCCCTGGCGCGCCAGCTGCCCCAGGCCCAGGGCCTGCCCCCACGCGGTATGCTGGTGTACCTGGACCGCCGGGTGCTGGAGCCTGTGGACATGAAGGCTGAGAGCGCAACGCAGAAAGAGGTCCGGCCATGAATCCCGTGCGCCCCAACACCGTTCATGTCGTGCCCTGGAGCGCGGACTTCATCCTTGCCCTGGCCGACCGCCTGGTGGCCGAGGCAGCCAGCCTGGATCTTTCGCGCACGCGGCTCGTCTTTCCGCACAACCGCCCGGCCCGGCACCTGCGCGCCGCCCTTGCCGCCAGGGCCGACCTGCCCCGGCCCGTGCTCCTGCCGCGCATGCAGGCGCTTGATGAATTCCTGCGCGGACTGCGCCAGGACTTGTGCCAACACCCGCCCCGCCGCGCCGGAAAGCTCGACCGCATCGGCCTGCTGCACGGCGTGGTGCGCGGACTGGGCCTTACGGACGGCCAGTCTGCTGGCCCCTTCGCCACACTCGACGACACGGCCCGGGCCTTTTTCCCCTGGGGCGCCCGGCTGGCATCGCTGCTGGAAGAACTCTCACGCCACGCCATCACCCCGCAGGACCTGGGCCACCTGGAGGGCGCGGTGCTGCCCTGGGCCGAGGCCCTGCTGGGCCACCTGGGCCGTATCGACGCGGCCTACAGGGCCGGGATGCAGGAGCGCGGGTGGACCACCTCCGGCCTGGACGCCCTGTGGCTGTCCACCCGGCTGGACGAGATCGAGGCGAAACTCTCCGGCGAGCGCCTGGTCTTTGCCGGGTTCCATGCCCTGGCTCCCACCGAGGAGGCCGTGCTGCGCAGGCTCTGGGAACGCTCCGGCGCGCTCGTGCTCTGGCATTCGGACCCGGCCCTGGCCCGGCCCGGACAGGAGGGCGAGGTCGCCTGGCCCGCGCGGGAGCACGCAAAAATCCTGCGCTCCTGGCGCGCCAGGGCCGTGCTGGAGGTCGAGCCCCCAGCAGAGCCGAAACCCCAGATCCGCCGCTTCTACGAGGGCTTTGACCTGCACTCCCAGCTCTGCGCCCTGGAGCGCGAGCTGGCCCAGCTCAAAGACACGCAGTCCACGGCCATCGTCCTGCCCGACCCCGGCGCGCTGATCCCGGTGATGCACCACCTGCCGCCCGACGAGGTCAACATCAGCATGGGCTACCCGCTCATGCGCTCGGCCCTGGCCCAGCTGCTGGAGTGCATCCTCGTGCTGCACGAGAACCGCGCGCCCCAGGAGCAGATCAATGGAACGGGCCGCTACCTCTGGCGCGACCTCATCGCCCTGGCCCGCCAACCGCTCTTGCGCATGCTGCGCGCAGGCGGCGAGACCCCGCTCAAAAGCGCCTACCAGTCCTGGGAGCGCCACATCCGCTCATCCAGCGCCCTGCAATCGCCTTTTGAGTGGGCCCTGGCCTATGACCCGGACGAGACAAGCGTTACGGAAGAGGAGCTGCGCGCCCTGCACCAGGAGGTGCTCGACGCCTGCTTCACGCGCTTTGCGAACCTGACCACCCTGCGCCAGACAGGCCAGGCCGTAGCCGGGCTGTGCGACCTGCTGCGCCGTCGCGGCGGGGAGGCCTGGCAGCACCTGCTCATCGACGCCGAGTGCCTGCTGCGCCTCTGGCAGTCCGTGGTGCCGGAGCTCACCGGCAGCATCCTGGCCGACGAAAAGTACGACCAGGGCCTGCTCTTCCTCATCCTGCGGCATTTGCTGGAGGCCGAGCGCGTATCCTTCGAGCCCGAGCCGCTGGCGGGCATGCAGGTGCTGGGCATGCTGGAGACGCGCCTCTTGCGCTTCCGGGGGCTGTTCATCCTGGACGCCACCGAGGAGAACCTGCCCGGCGCCAGCGCCCCGGACCCGCTGCTGCCCGACCCCCTGCGCCTGGCCCTGGGCCTGCCCGGCGCGCGCGAACGCGACAACGTGGCCGCACACAACTTCTACCGGCTGCTCATGGGCGCGGAGGAGGTCTGCGTGCTCTACCAGGCGGGCGTGCGGCCCGGCGCGCTGGAGGGCAAGAGCGTGCGCAGCCGCTACGTGGAGCAGCTGCTCTGGGAGCTGGAGCGGGCCACGGGCAGGCTGGTCAAGGCCCAGCCCGAAAGCGTGGCCGACGCGCCCCTGAAGGCTGTGAGCTTCCCGGTGGCGGCCATTTTGCCGTGCCGCCCGGCCATCCGCGTGACCCCGGTCCTCCGCCAGCGGCTGGTTGATATGCTGCGCGACAAGGGCGTGACCCCCTCGGCCCTGGAGGACTGGCTGGCCTGCCCCAAGAAGGCCTTCCATCGCCATGTGCTGCGCCTGCGGCCCATGCAGGAGGTGGCCGAGGACGGCGACCGCGCCCTGTTCGGCGACATGGTGCACCGCGTGCTGCGCGACTTCTTCACCCCCCTGCTCGGCCTACCCCTCACGCCGCAGCGGCTCGACGAAAAGGCGCTCTTCGCCCAGCTGGAAGCGGCCCTGGCCCTGGAGGCCGAGGCCCTGAACCTGCCCTACGACGGGCGCGTGGCCCTGCTTGCCGCCGCGCGGGAGCGTCTGCGCCGCTTCCTGCTGGCCACCCCGGCCACCACCGTGGCCGCGCTGGAGCACCGCGTGGAGACGCAGCTCTGCACGGCGGGCCTGACCATCCGCCTGCACGGGCAGATCGACCGGATCGACACCCGTGACGACGGCGCAGGCGTTGCAGGACACGTGGTGCTCGACTACAAGACCGGCACGGTGAAGGACGGGGGCAGCGAGGCCTGGCTGGATGCGGAGCTGTTCGCGCGGCTGGACGCCTGCGCGCCGGGCACGAAGGACGCCGCCGCCCTGCTGGCCGAGCTGGCCGAGCGGGGCCTGGACGTGCAGCTGCCGCTGTACCTGCACCTGCTGGCCGCCAGCAAGGAGTGGCGGCCGGTCAACGCCGCCTGGGTGGCGCTGAAGAGCGACGGGGCCGAGCGCCCGTTCTTCCCGGATGGGGAGGGACACAATCAGGTCGGGCCAGATCATGTCGGACCGGAGGAGCGCGGAATCGTCATCCAGCAGCGCGTTCCGGCCCTGGTGGGCTTTCTGCTCGCGCACCTGCTGGCCGCCACGGAATTCCCGGCCCGCAGCGGCAGGCACTGCGACTGGTGCGACTACCAGGGGCCGTGCTGCGGCTGATGATTCACGACAAGACAATGTGGAGAAAAATCATGAAGATTTCTGGAGGGACCATCGGGTGCGTGTTCGTGCTGCGCCTGGAGCACGGCGAGCGGCTGCCGGACTGCAGCGAGGCCTTCGCGGCCGAGCGCGGCGTGCTTAGGGCTACTGCGCCCTGGTGGGCGGGGTGGACGGCGCGGCCATCGTCACCGGGCCCATCGACGGCGCCGCCATGCCGACCAAGGCCGTGCTCACGGCCCTGGCCGGGGCCCAGGAGGTGGCTGCTGTGGGCACCCTGTTCCCGGACGCGGCAGGCGCGCCCCGGCTGCACATGCACGGGCCTTTGGCCGTGGCGAGGAGGCGCGGGTGGGCTGCATCCGTCCGGGCGACGACTCCAAGAGCATCAACGTCTGGACCATCGGCGGATTCGTGGTTATAGAACTCCTGGGCCTGGAGATGACGCGCAGGCGCGACCCCGCCACCGGCTTCGAGCTTCTCTCCGATTCTTAACACATTAGGACAGGTGCATGATCACAGCAAGCATCCTCATTTGCGGTGCGGGCATCGTCGGCCTCACCGTGGCCCGCGACTTGGTGGCCGCAGGATATGACGACATCCTGATCATCGACAAGGAGCCGGAGGCCGGCCGCCACGCCTCCGGCCGCAACAGCGGCGTGCTCCACGCGGGCATCTACTACGCCCCGGGCAGCCTGCGCGCCCAGTCCTGCCTGCAGGGCAACCTGCGCATGAAGCAGTACTGCGAAGAGCGCGGCCTGCCCCTGCTGAAAACCGGCAAGGTCATCGTGGCGCGCGACGAATCCGAGCTGCCCACCCTGCGCGAGCTTTACGCCCGCGCCACCCAGAACGGGGCCAAGGTGGACCTCATCGACGACGCCCAACTGGCCGAGATCGAGCCCAACGCCAAGAGCGCCGGGCAGGCCCTGTTCTCGCACTACACCGCCGTGGTGGACCCCAAGGCCATCTTGAAAAGCATCCAGCAGGAGCTTTTGGACTCCGGCAAGGTGCGCCTGCTCTTCGGCGCGCGCTTTCTGGGCCTGGGCAAGCCAGAAGGCCAGCGCCTGCGCGTGCGGACGACCACGGGCGACATCTCCTGCGCGTTCTTCCTCAACGCCGCCGGGGCCTACGGCGACGTGGTGGCCCACGCCTTCGGGCTGGGGAAAAACTACCAGCTCATCCCCTTCAAAGGCATCTACAAGAAGCTCAAACCCGAGAAGGCCCACACCATCCGGGGCAGCATCTACCCGGTGCCGAACATCAAGAATCCGTTTCTGGGCGTGCACTTCACCCGCGGGGTGCACGGCGGCGTGTACCTGGGCCCCACGGCCATCCCGGCCCTGGGCCGGGAGAACTACGGCATCTTCTCCGGCATCGATTCCGAGGCTCCGTCGATCCTCCTGCGCGACGCCCTGCTGTTCCTGCGCAACAAAAAATTCCGCGAGGTCGCCCTGGAGGAGCCGCGCAAGTACTCCTTCACGTACTTTTTCAACGACGCGCGCAAACTCGTGAAGCAGCTGGCCCCGGAAGACATCGAGAACACGCCCAAGGCGGGCATCCGGCCCCAGCTGGTTGACGTAAAGAAGAACGAACTGGTAATGGACTTTGTCATAGAAGGCACGGAGTCAAGCGTGCATGTGCTCAACTCCATCTCGCCCGCGTTCACCAGCTCGCTGTTCTTCTCCGGCATGCTCCTGGACAAATATGTCATCCCCAGGCTCGTGAAGCTCTAGAGCCGTGCCGCTTCATGACTCCTTGACAAGAATCGAAAAACACGGAACAAGGCCCCCAACACAAGTGAGGACCACGACGATGATGAAACTACCTGAACTGCACTTTGGCGACCTTGTCGCGCAGATTCCCATTGTCCAGGGAGGCATGGGCGTCGGCATCTCCCTTTCGGGCCTGGCCTCTGCCGTGGCCAACGAAGGCGGAGTCGGCGTCATCGCTGCGGCCATGATCGGCATGGATCAGCCGGACGTGGCCCAGAACCCCACCGAGGCCAACATCCGCGCCCTGCGCGAGGAGATACGCAAGGCCAAGGAAAAGATGACCCAGGGCCTGCTCGGCGTGAACATCATGGTCGCCCTGACCAACTTCGCCGACCTGGTCAAGACCTCCATCCGCGAAGGGGTGGACGTCATCTTCTCCGGGGCTGGGCTGCCCCTGGACCTGCCCAAGTACCTCAAGGAGGATCTGACCGAGGAGCTGCGCGCCAAGGTGCGCACCAAGCTCGTGCCCATCGTCTCCTCTGGCCGCGCCGCGGCCGTGCTGTGCAAGAAGTGGCTGGCCAAGTACGACTACCTGCCCGACGGCTTCGTGGTCGAAGGCCCCATGGCCGGCGGCCACCTGGGCTTCAAGCCCGAGGAGCTGGACGATCCCGCGTTCGCCCTGGAAAAGATCCTGCCCGAGGTCGTGGACGCCGTGAAGCCTTTCGAGGCCCAGCTGGGCCGCCGTATCCCGGTCATCGCCGCAGGCGGCATCTACACCGGCGCGGACATCGCCAAATACCTGGAGCTGGGCGCTTCCGGCGTGCAGATGGGCACCCGCTTCGTGGCCACCCACGAGTGCGACGCCAACATCGCCTTCAAACAGGCCTTCATCGCCGCGCACAAGGAAGACGTCACGGTGATCAAGAGCCCGGTGGGCATGCCCGGCCGCGCCATCCTGAACGACTTCATCAAGTCCGTGCGCGAGGGCCGCAAGAAGCCCTTCAAGTGCCCGTTTCACTGCGTCAAGACCTGCGACGTGGTCAACGCCCCCTACTGCATCTCCCAGGCCCTGGTGAGCGCGAAGAAAGGCATTTTGAAGCACGGCTTCGCCTTCTGCGGCGCCAATGTCTGGCGGGTGAACAAGATTGTCAGCGTGAAGGAGCTCATCGCCGAGCTCATCAAGGAATTCGACGAGTTCTGGGTCCGGAAAAAGGCCCTGCTCGCCGGGAAATAGCGACCACACACCGCGCGGGCGGCCTCCCTCGCCCGGCGGACCTAAGGAGAAAGAATGTCCAATCCCAACGTGCTCATCGTGACCTCCATGGGTGAAATGCTCGTGGAACTTTACGCCGACAAGACCCCGGAAACCGTGGCCAACTTCCTCGCCTACGTGGACGAGGAATTCTACGACGGGCTGATCTTCCACCGCGTCATCAAGAACTTCATGATCCAGGGCGGCGGCATGGACATGATGATGCGCGAGAAGAAGAACAAGGCCCCCGTCAAGAACGAGGCCAGCGCCGATCTGCCCAACCTGGCCTTCACCCTGGCCATGGCCCGCACCACGGACCCGCACAGCGCCACCAGCCAGTTCTTCGTCAACGTGAAGGACAACGACTTTTTGAACTTCACCGCGCCGAACCCGCAGGGCTACGGCTACGCCGTGTTCGGCAAGGTCACCGAGGGCCAGGACGTGGCCACCAAGATGAGCACCGTGCGCACCAAGAACTACATGGGCCACGGCGACGTGCCCCAGGACCCCATCTCCATCATCAGCATCCGCCGCTTCGAGGTCTAAGCCCTTCTGGAGCCCCTGCGGGCTGATTCAGCAAAACAGAACGGCGCGTCCTGCCTGGGCGCGCCGTTCTGCGTTGCCGCAGCGGGCCTGGTTCCGCTGCGCTAAAGCTCCTCCTCGCTTTTGACCGCGATGCCGTGGGCCTTGCACAGCGCCGCAAGCACGCCGTCGCCCGGCACAAGCCGCTGGCTGAAGCTGCCGTCGTAGATGCGCCCCACCCCACAGGACGGCGAGCGCGCCTTGAGCACGGCTTGGCGGCAGCCCCTGGCCCGGGCCAAGGCAAGAGCCAGCTGCGCCCCGGTCTCAAAGGCCTCGGTCACGTCCGCGCCGGATCGGCACAGGGCGCGCCCACAGCGCAGCTCCACCGGCTCGCGCGGGACGCCCAAGCCGCCCAGCAGCTCCGGGCACACCGGCACGGCCCGGCCCAGCTCCACCAGACGCAGGACCTCCGGGTGCGGCGAGGCCTGGCCGTCGTAGCGGCAGCGCTGGCCAGCCAGGCAGGCGCTCACCAGGACCTGCTCATCCGGCTCGCACGAAATGGGCATCCGCGCTCCCTCTCTTCCGTCAGTCTTGTCCCAATCGGTCCTGTCCCAATCAACGCTGTCCTGCTCAATCCTGGTTCAGAGAATCCTGATCCGGTCAGTCCCGGCCTGGCTTCTTGGGCGTCACGGACAGGGAGCCCGACTGTCCCGGCTGATTCGACTGCTCCGACTGGCCGGACGGCTCTGGCGGGCTCGGCGTGTCCTGCGGGACAGGCCCGGCAGGCTTTTGTCCGGCATCTCCGGCGTGGGGGTGGGCCCTGTCATAGACCTCCATGATGTGCCGCAGGTCCAGATGCGTGTAGCGCTCCGTGGTCGAAAGCCGCGAATGGCCAAGCATCTCCTGCACGCTGCGCAGGTCGGCCCCGGCCTGGAGCAGGTGCGTGGCGAAGCTGTGGCGCAGGGTGTGCGGGTGCACGTTTTGGCCGATGCCCGCGCCAGCCGCCAGCCGGGCCACGATG
This sequence comes from uncultured delta proteobacterium, assembly GCA_903843965.1. GTDB lineage: Bacteria > Desulfobacterota > Desulfovibrionia > Desulfovibrionales > Desulfovibrionaceae > Humidesulfovibrio. Next base: position 31,457 of record CAIMRY010000010.1, on the reverse strand, counting down.
CGCTGGGCCTCGCGCCGGGTCAGCCGCCCGCCGCGCGCGCCCAGGAACAGGGCCTCCTCCGCCTGGCCCTGCCCTGGATCAGCGACGAGTTCCTGGCGCAGGGCCAGGTACTCCACCAGGCGTTCCTTGGCGGCCTCGCTCAAGGGGGCCAGGCGCTCCTTGTTGCCCTTGCCGCGCACGCGCACAAAGCCCCGGTCCGTGCGCACGTCGTCCACGCTCAAGGACAGGGCCTCGGTGACGCGCAGACCGGAGCCGTAGAGCACCTCGGCCAGGGCCAAGTCGCGCAGGCCCTGGGCTCCGGGCGGTGCCTGGCCCTCCATCACGGCCACGGCCTGGTCGACATTGAGCGCGCGCGGCTGGCGCTGCTCCTGCCGGGGGTTGCGCAGGCCGGTGAGCGGGTTCTTGTGCAGCAGCTGGTTCTTCAAGAGGTAGCTAAACAAGGAGCGCAGGCTCGAAAGCTTGCGCGCCATGCTCGACTTTTTCAGGCGCAGGCGGTGCAGTTCGGCCAGAAAGGCCGTGGCGTCCTCGCGCGAGATTGTCTCAAAATCCTTCAGACTGCGCGAACGGCGCGCAAGGAAGGCCTCGAACTGGTCCAGGTCGGCCGCGTAGGCGCGCACCGTGGCCGGGGAATAGCCGCGCTCGACCTCCAGATAGCCGAGAAAGCCCTGGCAGATTTCCGGCAGGGCCGCGCCCGGACCGCCTGGGCCGTTACGGGGCGCGCCGGTCGAGGACATAGCAGCTCTTGGAGTTTTCCTTGGCCTTCTTCTTCAGCCCCATGGCGATGGCCGAGGCCTCGCCATAGTGCTTGAGCCGCCCGCCGGTATTGAAGACCACGGCGATGGACAGCGCCATGAGCGGAAAGGAGCGCACCTCGCCCTGGCGGTCGGTGGAGACGATGCCCTCGCGCTCGCGGTCGTCCTCGTCGTAGAAGTGCGGCACGATGCCGTCAAAGGCCTCCACAACGCGCTGGCAGGCCGTTTCGGCGATGTCGGCGGGGACGATGAACACGAAGTCGTCGCCGCCCACATGGCCCACAAAGGTGCGGATGCCGGTGAAGCTGCGGATGGTGTTGACGATGACCCGCGCGGTCATCATGAGCACCTCGTCCCCGCGGGAGAAGCCGTAGCGGTCGTTGAAGGACTTGAAGTAGTCCAGGTCGCAGTAGGCCAGGGCGAAGTCGTCCTTGCGGTCGATCAAGTCCTGGATGCGGCTGATGATGGAGGTGTTTCCGGGCAGCTTGGTCAGCGGGTTGGCGTCCATGGAGCGCGTGGCGCGGCACAGGGTCAGGTGCACGCGCTCCCGCGCCTGGGTGGGCAGGAAGGGCCGAACCAAAAAGTCGTCGGCCTCGATCTCGTTCCAGTTCCAGGGCTGGTCCAGGTCGCCTGCATCCAGGCACAGGATCACCGGGAGCTGGCGGTACACGTTCTCGCTTTTGACGATGCCCGCCACCTCGGCGCTCTTGATGTCCTCCAGGCGGTTGTCCACCACCAGGATGTCCGGGGGCTCGTTGAAGATGATCTCCATGGCCCGGCGGCCCTGGCCGATGACCAGCCACTCCAGCTCGGATGAGGCCCAGAGGCTGCGGAAAAGCGCCGCCAGCTCCGGGTCCGGGGAAAGCAGGATGCCGTGCTGCTGGCGGGAAAAGAGGCTGTTGGCCACGGCGCGCTCCCTCAGTTGCAGGCCTTGCCGCTGGACGGCGAGAGTTCCTCGGGCGTGAAGTCGACGCAGGAAATCTCGGCCAGGTCCTGCGCAAAGCCGTCGAGCACGCTGTCCAGGTCCGTCAGCTTGAGGTTCAGGATCTTCAGCGCCAGCGGCGACAGGGGCACGGCCTGGTCGTCGCCGCCGGAGCCATGCTCGAAGATGCGGACGATGAAATCGCCCAGGTGCACGGCGGCGGCGTGCTGCGGGTAGAACTGGGCGCGCTCCGGGTAGTGGTGCAAGGCCATGGCCTCCTTGATGGTCGGGGGCAGGTGCCAGTGGGTGGCCAGCCAGGCGTTGATGCGGTCGTGGCCGAAGCCCAGCACGGCCTTTTCGGCCTCCAGCCAGCGCAGGTCCTGGCTGCGCACGGTCTCGCCCACGGCCTTGTGCAGCTCCGGCAGCTGCACGGCGGCCACGACCTTGCCCAGGTCGTGCAGCAGCCCGCAGACGCTGAACTCCTCGGGCTCCTTGAGCTTCGCCTTGCGCGCGATGAGCCCCGTGGCCAGGGCGCAGCCCACGCTGTGCTCCCACAGGCCCTCCATGGCCTTGGCCATGATGTCGAAGACCGAGGTGGAGATGATCACGCCCCGGATGACGTTGATGCCCAGGAGCACAAGGGCGTGCTGGATGGAGCTGATGCGGCCCGGAAAGCCGTACACCGGCGAGTTGACCATCTTGAGCACCTTGGCCGAGAGCACTTGGTCGCGCGAGATGACCTTGGCGATGGCCTCGATGGTGGTGTTCGGGTTCTCGACCAGCCGCGAGACCTCGTCCAAAACCCTGGGCAGGGTGGGCAGGTCGCGGATGGACAGGATCTTGCCCTTGGCGACGGTCTTGAGGTCCTCTTCCATGGCTAGCCCTTGCCCTGTTTCGCGGCGTCGGCTGCGGCCTTGATGGTGAAGTATTCGCGCAGGTGGGCCTTGACCTTGACCATGTTCGGGTCGCCCTCCAGGCGGCGGAATAGGTGGTCCAGCCGCTGCACGCGTTCGGACGGGTTCTGGCTGGCGGAAACGGCGTCGCCCACGATGGAGACCGTGTCGATGCCCATGCTGTCGAGCCTGTCGATGAGCGTCTCGGTCAGTTCGATGCCGACGCCGACGATGGGCATGCCGTTGGCCTTGGTGATGGCCTTGGCCAGCTTCATGCCCGGCTGGGCGAGGCTGAGGGGGATGTTCTGCATGGCTGCTCCTGAACTGGGCGTGGTGCTGAAATCGTCATGTCAGGCTATAGTACATGCCCGGCCACTGGCGGACAAGCCCCTGCATCTCCAGCACGAGCAGCCTGCGGCTGACCACGTGGCTCTCCCAGCCCAGGGCCTGGATCAGCACGTCGATATGCACCTTGCCCTCCTGGGTCAGGCCGGAGAGCAGCGTCCGCTCGTCGTCCGTCAGGTTCGCGGGCTGCTCTTTCGGCGCGGCGGCCGCAGGCGCAGCCTGCGCGGGCGGCCTGGGGTACGCTGTGGCGGCCGCAGGCCGGGCCTGGGCGGGCTGGGCCTGCACGGGCAGGATTTTGGGCACGCGCGCCAGTTCCGCGCTGAACTGGTAGCGCAGGGCGCGCACGATGTCCTCGGCGCTTTCAACCAGGGCCGCGCCCTGTTTGATGAGCCGGTGGCAGCCGACAAAGGTCGGCTGGCCCAGCGGTCCGGGCAGGGCGAAGACCTCGCGGCCCTGCTCCGTGGCCAGCCGCGCCGTGATGAGGCTGCCGGAGCGGGCAGCGGCCTCGCCCACCAGCACGCCCAGGGACAGGCCGCTGATGATGCGGTTGCGGTAGGGGAAATTGCGCGCCTCGGGCCTTGTGCCGGGTCCGAACTCGCTGACCACCAGCCCGCGCTGCTCCAGGGCCTGGCGCACGTCCTCGTTCTCCGGCGGGTAGTGCACGTCGAGCCCGGCCCCGAGCACGGCGATGGACGCGCCGACGCCGGACAGGCCGGCCAGGTGCGCCTGGCGGTCGATGCCCGCAGCCAGCCCGGAGACCACGGTGATGCCGAAGCGCGACAGATCGGAGCTGATGCGCTCCACGGACTGCAGGCCGAGCAGCGTGCATTCGCGCGCGCCCACCACGGCCACGGAGGGGTTGCGCAGCAGGCTCACGTCGCCCAGGACGTACAAAAGGGCGGGCGGGTCTGGAATCTCCCGCAGGAGTTTCGGGTACCTGGGGTCGAACCAGGTGATGACTTGGGCCCCGAAGGAGCGGGCGGCCCGGTATTCGGCCTCGGCCCCGGGACGCCAGGGCTCGGCCAGGAAGACCTCCACGCGGTTCCTGGGCAAAAGCTTGCGGCCAGACCAACTGCGCGCGTCGGCCACGGCCTCGTAGGCGCTCTCATACCCGGAGAGCACGCTCTTCCACGAACGCGGACCCAGGCCCGGCGTGTGCCGCAGGGCCAGGCAGGAGAAGAATTCTTTGGCGGCGTCCAGGCTCATGGATGCACCAATGCCTGCACCTGCGGCGGCCCGGGCAAAGCCTCCGGGCTCAACGCCCCAACTCCGCGAGCTTCTTGCGCGCCACAGGCGCGGGTTCGGATTTTGGAAAGTCCTGCAACAGGGCGCGCAGGTAGAGGGAGGCGTTGTCCTTCTCGCCCATCATGGCGTAGGACATGCCGATCTTGAGCAGGGACGCCGCAGCCTTGTTGTGCTTGGGATAGCGCCTGGTCACTTCCTTGAAGGACAGGATGGCCTGGGGATAATCCTTCTCCACGTAGTAGCTCTCGCCGATCCAGTACAGGGCGTTGGGCACGAGCACGCTGCCGGAATCGGCGGAGAGGAACTCCTGCAAGGTCTTGCGGCCCTCTTCCGCGTGCTCGGCGGTGACCTGGCGCATGCCCTCGGCATACAGGGCGGAGCCGGTGGCGGCTGAACCGCCCTTAGCCTGGGCAGCCTTGCGTTCGGCCTGGGCGGGCGAGGCCGGGCTTTCGGCGTTTTCGGCCTGGGGCGCGTCCGGCTGGGCGTTGGCCTCTGCCGGAGCCGGGGCCGGAGCCGCAACCGGGGCCGGGGCCTGGGCATGCTTCTGCGGCATGACCACGCCGCCAGCGCCAAGCTGCTCCTGCAGCCGCTGCACGGAGTCCTCCACGGCCTTCATGCGCTCCGCGAGCTTGCGCTGCTGGTCGCGGCCACGCTCCTCCTGCTCCCGTTGCCCCTCCTTGAAGTTGAGGAAGTTCTCCTCCAGGCTGCGCAAACGCCATTCCTCGCTCAGTCCGCGCTTGGCGTCCATCTTGCCTGCGCAGCCGCAAAGGCACAGCGCAAGCACGGGCACGATCAGAGCTTTGTATCGCATGCACCTCTCCTGTTCAGCACTCCTTAGGCCAGAGAAACCCTTTTGGCAAGAATCTCCAACTGCTGCCGGAACCACGCGGCTTGCATGCGTGTGGAAAATGCTGCAAAATATGCACAGCATCCATTCCAATCGAGGTCAGCATGCCCGTAGCCGAGCTCTTGCGCATCACAGCCGCCCTGGCCGCCCCGGCCTTTTTCCTGTTCTTCGGACTGGCGGCCCTGGGCGCGCCTCTTCTGGCGGCCATCTGCCTGACGGTGGGCCAGGTGCGCGGCACCCAGCACCCCGAGGCCTATGCCCGGAGGCTGCTGCGCATGGCCCTGACCTGCGCCCTGCTGACCTGCGCGGTTCTGGCCGCAATCATCGGCCTGGCCCTGTACCGCCTGCCCTGGCTGCGCGACTGGCTGCTGGCCGCGCCGCTGGTTCCGGCCCTGCTGGCCGTGGCCATCGCCGCCTTCTGCGTTTCCCTGGCGGTCCTGCGCCTGTCGCGCGGGACCTACCGCTCCCTGCCCTTGAACTCCCTGCCCCCGGCCGCAGCCCTGTCCATCCTGTCGGTGGTCATCCTCTGGCTCACCCTGTCCCTGCTGCGCGACCTGGCCGCGCAGGCCCAGGCCGTGCTTGGCGCCACCTCCCAGGGCGGCATCACGCTTGCGCCGCTCATCCAGTCGGTGCTCTCGTCCACTGCGCCGCTGCTCTTCGCCGCAGTGCTGGCCAGCGCCCTGGCCTCGGCCATGTGCGCCGGGGCCTGGAGTCTGGAATACCTGCTGCTCCGGCGCGACCGCGAGCCCTTTGGCCGCGACGCCTTTGCCCACGCCATGCGCCTGGCCGCACGGTCGTCCCTGCGCTCCGGTCTGCTGGCCCTGTCCTTCATGCCCGCCCTCTGGGGTCGGCTCACCAACCTGCCGAACGCGCCGGAAGACTCCCTGGCTGTCAGGACCCTGCTCATCGCCTGCGGCGTGTGCATCCTGGGGGCCTGCGCCCTGTGGGTCACCCTGGCCCGCAGCAAGCGCCCCTGCTCCAGCCCCGGACTGTTGCACTGCAGCCTGACCCTGGTCTGGCTGGGCCTGACAGCGGCGCTCTCCGCAGCGCTCCTGCGCTTCTACGCCGGGTAGCCCCGGCCAAAACAAAAGGACAGCCCGAAGGCTGCCCCATTGCGTTCCGGCCTGTCTTGCGGGAGCTAGTCGTGCCCGGTCTGCTTGGTGGTGGCCGTGGCCAGGCGGTAGACCTCGTGCGGGTCGAGGATGAGCACCACCGAGCCGTCGCCCATGATGGTGGCGCCGGAGATGCCGTTGATCTCGAAGGTGTTCAGGTACTGGCCCAGGGGCTTGATGACGATCTCCTGGCGCTCCAGGAGCTTGTCCACCACGATGCCGAGCCTGCGCTCGTTGTCGTGGATGATGACCACGGGCAATATCTCCCGCTTGTCCGGGTTGCCCGGCAGGCCCATGAGCTCCGAGAGCTCGATGATGCCCAGGACCTCGCCGCGCAGGGTCAGGGCCTTGCGGTGGTTGACCTCGCTTAGGCGCTCGACCTCGATCTTGGTGGTCTCGCTCACGGCGTCCAGCGGGATGGCGTAGGTGCCCTTGCCCACCCGGACCATGAGGGCGTCGATGATGGCCAGCGTCAGCGGCAGGGTCAGGGTGAAGCGCGTGCCGCGCCCGACCTCGGTGTTGATCTGGATGCTGCCCTTCAGGTTCTTGATGTTGGTCTTGACCACGTCCATGCCCACGCCGCGGCCGGACACGTCGGTGATCTTCTCGGCCGAGGAGAAGCCAGGGGCGAAGATCAGGTCCACGGCCTGGCGGTCGTCCAGCAGCTTGGCCTCCTCCGGGGTGCACAGGCCCTTCTTGACGCCCACCTGGCGCATCTTTTCCGGGTCGATGCCGCGTCCGTCGTCCTCGACCTCGATGGCCACGGAATTGCCCTTGTGGTAGGCGCGCAGCCAGACATGCCCCTTGGGGTTCTTGCCTGCGGCGATGCGCTCGTCCTCCGGCTCCAGGCCGTGGTCCAGGGAATTGCGGATGAGGTGCACCAGCGGATCGCCGATCTCCTCGCCCACGCTCTTGTCCAGTTCGGTCTCTTCGCCCTCGGTGATGAGCTCCACCTGCTTGCCGCTCTTGCGCGAAAGGTCGCGCACCAGGCGCGGGAAGCGTGAGAACACCGTGTGCACCGGCACCATGCGCACCTTCATGATGGTGTCCTGGAGGTCGTCGGAGATGCGGGCCATGGCGTACGTGGTCTCGGTGAGCTGCTGGGCGACGTCGGTCACGTCCTCCAGGCCCTCGACCAGGGCGCGGGCGATCATGGAATAGCGGTTGCGGTTTATGATCAGCTCGCCGATGAGGTTCATCAGGTGGTCAAGCTTCTCGTGGTCCACGCGGATGGTGGTGGCGCCCTTCTGCTGGCCCTGCCCGGCCTCGAAGGCGGCCTGGGCGGCGGTGGCCGACGCGGCAGCGGGCGCGGCAGGCTTGGCGGCGACCGGCGCGGCAGGCTTCGCGGTGGCCAGCGGCGCAGGCTTGGGCTCGGGCTTCGGTTCGGGCTTGGGTGCTGGCTTCGGTGCAGGCTCGGGCTTCGGTTCGGGCTTGGGTGCTGGCTTCGGTGCAGGCTCGGGCTTCGGTTCGGGCTTGGCTGCTGGCTTCGGTGCAGGCTCGGGCTTCGGTTCGGGCTTGGGTTCAGGCTTGGGTTCTGGCTTGGCGACGGCAGGCGCGGCGAAGACCGTCCTCAGGTGCGCCAGAGACTCCAGGTCCACGCCCTTGATGTCGGCCAGGGCCTTGAGGATCATGTCCTCAAGGATGGAGATCTCCTGGGCCAGGATGTCCAGCATGAGGTCAAAGCCGAGGTCGGATTTGCGGGCCTGGTCCACCAGCCCGGCCGTGCGCTCGGAATAGCTCTTGATCTCGCTCAACCCCATGTAGCCGCTGGAATTCTGCAAGGTCGTCAGGCTGCGGTAGACCCCGTCGATGATGTCGCGCTGGGAGGCGTCCTCGCGCAGCATGTTCAGGGCGATCTCCAGGCCCTTGAGCTGGTGCAGCACAGTCTGCTCAAAAATCTCCACGTCCTCGGCGTCGAAGCTGTTGGCCGCAGGGGTCGGCGCCAGGAATTCGGGGATGACTTCTTCGGCCCCGGCCTCGACAGCGCCCGGCGCCAGCCCATCCGCTTCGACCGGGGCGTCGAGAGGGGCTTCCGCCAGCGCCTCGTCCAGGACATCGCCGGACGCGGCCACCGGCGCGGCATCGACTGCGGGGACGGGCTCGGATTCGGGCGCGATCATGGCCCGGTACTGCTCCGGCACGGCCAGCTCTCCGGCCTCTGTGGTGGCCTGGAGCACGGCGGCCATGACCGAGATGTCCTTGGGCGTGGCCTTCATGCCATCGACCTCGATGCGGCCCAGAAGCTCCTCGATCAGGTCCACCACGGCCAGCAGCAGGTCGATGACGGCCCGGCTGGTGCGCATCTCGCCCTTGCGCACGCGGTTCAACAGGGTCTCGGCCTCATGGGTCAGGGCGTTGAGCTCCTTGTACCCGATGATGCCGCTGTTGCCCTTGATGTTGTGGAAATAGCGGAAGATGTCGTTGACCAGCTCGCCGCCGCCGTCGGGGTTCTTCTCCAACTCCAGCAGCCCCACGTTCAGGCTGCCCACGAGGTCGCGCGACTCCTCCAAAAAATCGGTCAGGTGGCCCTCGCCCACGGTAGTCAGCACATAGGGCGTGGGGTCGAAGTCCGGGCTGGGCTCCAGTTGGACGCTCTGCCAGCGGATGTTCAGGGGGCCTGCGACAACCTGGGGAGCGGGCTCGTCCATCAGTTCAGGCTCCTCAGGTTCCAGAGGCTCCTCAACGGCCGGGGACTCGGCCGGGCCATCCGTCGACTCCAAGGTCAGCTCTGCGGTCGTCTCCGGGGCCTTGCCCGCAGAGGCCTTCACTGCGGCGACCGGGGCGGCCGGGGCTGAAAGTTCGCCCGCCAGGATGCTCTCGATGCGCACGATGATCGACGAAGTGTCCACCTCGCCTTCGTGGCCTGTGGTTTCCAGGTTGTCCACGATCTGCCGCAGCGCGTCCGTGGCGGAAAGGATGACGTCCATGATGACCGGGTTCACGGCCATGGCGCCCTGGCGCAGTTCATCGAGAATGTTCTCGGCCTTGTGGGCCAGGCCGTTTATCTTGTGCAGGCCAAGAAAGCCTGACGCACCCTTGAGGGAATGCATGGGCCGGAAAATTTCATTGAGAAGGCCGAGGTTCTCCGGATTCTTCTCCAACTGGAGAAGATTCGGCTCGATGGTCTCAAGGTGCTCTTTGGCTTCAACGAAGAAGTCAGAGAGTATCTCTGGATCAAGGTAGTCTTGGCTCATCGAGATACCTGCCTGCTCTCATGTGTCCACCCGGCAGGCCTGCGCAATGCCGGGGCGGAGCGTTCGCTTCCGGGCTTCAGCCCAGGAGCATCTTCACGTTGCGGACCATCTTCTCAGGCTGGGCCGGTTTGACCATGTACAGATTCGCGCCAAGGGTCAGCCCGGTCTGGATGTCCTTGTCCTGGCCCTCTGTGGACAGGACGATGATCGGGATGTCCCGGTAGGCCTCCTGCTCCCGGACATTCTTGATGAAGGTGAAGCCGTCCATGCGCGGCATGTTCACATCACTGACGATGAGGTCGACAGCATCCGCAGCGTAGAGTTTTTCCAATCCGTCCAGGCCGTCCTCGGCCGTGGTCACCCGGAAGCCCTCCTTCTTCATGATGAAGGCCACGAGATTCCGCACAGTCTTAGAATCGTCCACAATGAGAATATGTTTAGGCATGAGATGAACCTCCCCCCTGGAGTACTCCGTGGACCAGATTATCGATAGAAAGGATGCTGATCAGGCGTTCGCCGGTTTTGTACAGACCCAAGAGCAGGTGCGCGGACACGCCGACGTTGCCCTCCACGTTCCACTCCAGTTCGTCGCCGGAGGCGAGATACATGGTGGACACGGCATTGATCATCAGACCGATCTGCAGGCCGCGGTGGCGGCAGATGACGATGAAGCGGTCCTCCTGCTCGCCGGGGATGCCCATGAGCAGCCGCAGACTCACCAGCGGCGTCACGCGGCCGCGCAGGTTGATGATCCCGGCGATGAAGTACGGCGCGGCGGGCAGCTTGGTGGGCTTGACGTAGCGGATGACCTCCTGGATCACCGTGATGGGCAGGGCATACTCCCGGCCCATGAGCGAGAAGCTCACCAGACGAATGTTCGCCTGGTTGCGCATGTTCTTGTCGGAATGCTCCTCTGTCCGGGCGTCGCCCCGGTCGGAGAACCCGGCCAGGGAGTCCTCGCCGCGCGGGTCGTGCCTTTTGGCCTGGGCCAGGACCTTCTCGCGGTCCACGCCCAGGTACTTTTGCAGAAAGGCCTCCTCGGCGTTGGTCAGGCTGCGGCCGGGGTCGGTGACGTCGGGCAGCCGCACGTCTTCGACGAAGTATTGTTCAGGCGTTTTCATTGCGCTCAATCTCTCTTGCCAGGTTCAGATATTCCACGGCGCCGCGCGCCTTGGGGTCCACATCGAAGATCACCTTGCCGCTTGAGCTGGACTCGCGAAATTTCGTGTCAAAGTGGATCACCGTCTCCAGCACCTTGTCGCCCAGCTTGTCGCGCATGATGCGCAGGATGCGCCGACACGACGCCGTGCGCTGGTCATACATGGTGGGCAGGGCCATGTAGCGCACGCTGCTGGGCAGCACCCGGTTCAAGAGCCTGATGGTGTCGAACAGAAGCCTGATCCCGTACAGAGCCAAAAAATCCGTCTGGATGGGGATGAGCACCAAATCCGCCGCCACCAGCGCGTTCACCAACAGGATGCCCACATGGGGCGGGCAGTCCAACAGAACATAGTCGTAGCGCTCGCGCATCTGGTCCAGGGCCGTGCTTAAGATCAGCCCCTTGTTCTTGCGCTCCTTCAAGTCCACCTCAAGCTCGGAGAGCCTGATGGAGCCCGGCGCAAAGTCGAACCCGCCGCCCGTGCCCGTCTTGAGGATGCTCTGCCACATCTCGCGCCCTGCCGGCTCCTCCTGGAAAAGATCGTATACCGTGGCCTGAAGCGTCTCCGGAAAAAAGGAGAGATGCACCGAGGCATTGGCGTGGGGGTCCAGGTCCATGACCAGCACCCGTTTTTCAAGTCTCGTCAGGGCCGCCCCAAGGGTCAGGGCCGTGGTGGTTTTTCCCACGCCCCCCTTCTGGTTCGCTATGGCGATGACCCTGGCGCCCAAGGCCCTACCCTGCTCCCGACTCTTGGCCCATCCCCATCCGCATCAGGCCTCCTTCTTGTACATGATGGCCCCGGGATAGTGGATGGGCTTGAAGGAGCGCGTGATGTTGTGCAGGGACTCCGAATGCCCGATGAGCATGTACCCGCCGGGCTGCAGATTGTCGTAGAAGGCGCCGATGACCTTTTTTTTCATCTCGTCGTCAAAGTAGATGATGACGTTGCGGCAGAACACCAGCTGCGAGCGCTCCACACGTTTCAGGGCCACGCGGTCGGACAGGTTCAGCTGGCCGAAGGAGACCAGGCGCTTGAGCTCCGGCTTGATGCGGAAGTTCTCGCCATCCTTGTCGAAATAGCGCGGCAGAAGCTCCTTGGGCGTGGTGCGCATGGTGTATTCGTTGTAAACGCCCTTGCGCGCAGCCTCAAGCACCCGCTCCGACAGGTCGCTGGCGGTGATGCGCACGTCCCAGCTGGCCAGCTCGCCCTTGAGCACCTCGGCCACGATGATGGCCAGGGTGTATGGCTCCTCGCCCGTGGAGCAGCCCGCAGACCAGATGCGCAGGCGCTTGTCGCCCTTCTTGCGCATCTCGCCGATGACCTCGGCTAGGATGTTTTCCTGAAAGACCTTGAGCTGCGGCGGGTTGCGGTAAAAGCTCGTCTCGTTGGTGGTGATGACCTCAAAGAGCTTGGACAGCTCGGCCTTCTTGTTCGTGTCGTATTGCAGGTAGTGGTAATATTCGCCAAAGTTCTTCAGGTTGAGCAGCTTCAGCCTGTTGGCCAGGCGGTTCTCCAGCAGGTACTTGCGGTTGTCCGCCACGTAGATGCCGCACTGGGCGTAGATGAAATCACGCAACTGCACAAACTCGGCGTCGCTGATCTTCAGCTCGCCACCCACAGCCGTCGATGAAGAGAAGAGAGCGGACATCTATATCTCCCTCTCCGGCTCATCCTGTATCTTGGCTATGGCGGCTTCCGCAGCCTCCATGATCTCGTAGTCGTCGCTGCCGGAAACGGCCAGAAGCGCCCGGAAGGCCGAGGTGCCGCCGATGCTCCCGAGACATTCGATGGTGCGTATGGTCACCAGCTTGTTGGGATTCTCCAGCAGCCCCACAACCTCGGGGATGGCCTCCAGCACCTTGTGCTGGCCCAGGACCTCCAGGGTGCGCACCTTGACCCAGTCGTCGTCGTCGTGCAGGGCGTGCAGCAGGTGCGGAATGGCGGCGGAAGAGAAGCACTGGCCCATGATCTCGACCACGGTCTGGCGCACGTCCCGGTTCTCGTCGAGCAGGCGCGAGACCAGAAGCTCCAGCCAGACCTCGGAATCGCGGCACAGGGAGGCCACGGCCTCCAGCGCATGCTTGCGTATCTCCGGGCTTTCGTCCTCCAGGGCGGCCTTGAGGATGTCGATGTTTCCGGCGGCGTCCATCTTGCCCAGGGCGTACACGGCCATGAGCCGCTTGAGCGGGTCGATGCCCTGGTAAAGCCGCTGGAAGCGCTCCTGCATTTCCGGGCCGTCTATGGCCACGCAGGCGTCCAGCGCCGTCTCCTTGACATCGTCGTACTGGTGGTCCAGCAGGGCGAAGAGCGCGTCGGCAGCCGGGGCGTGGCGCAGCTTCTGCCCCAGGAAGCTGGCGGCGGACTTGAGCACCTTGCCGTCGGCGTGCCTGGCCAGGATGTCCATGAAAAAATCCACCGCGCCCGGTCCGGCGATGCGCGCCAGCACGGCGATGATGCTGCGCTGCACAACCACCTGATTTTTCCAGAAGGACTGGGTGAGCAGCCCCTCGACCTCGGGGTCGGACACGCGCGACAGGGTCTCCACAGCGATCAGGGCCTTGGCCTGGTCCTCGCCCTTGAGCGCGGTGCGCAGCACCTCGGTCAGACCCATGCGCGACAGGCTCTCCAGAATGCTTTCCAGGCGGTCCTGATCCTTGTCCGTGTCGAGCTTGCTGGCGATGGAGAAGATCCCGGCAGCGGCGTCGTCGCCGCCCATGGCCGCCAGGCCGAGGATGGCCGCGTTCTGCACCTCCAGCTCCTCGTCCTCCAGGGCCACCAGCAGATACTCGCGGAAATTCTCGCGTTCGGCCTTGGGCAGGAGGTTCACCAGCTTGGCGCCCAGGATGTTCACGATGGCCTTGACGATCTTGTTGCGCAAGGCCGTGGGCGAGCTCTCCATGCGGTTGAGCAGCAGGGTCACGGCCTTGACGTTGCCCATCGCGCCCAGGGCGTCGATGATCATGGAGACCACCAGCTCGGAGGAATGGCTCATGGCCTTGACCATGGCGTCGATGGAGCTGGCGTGGCCGATCTTGGCCAGGGCCTCGATGACCGAATACTGGACCCACTCCTCGTCGCGCATGGCCTGGTTCAGGCATTTGGCGGCTTCGGGCAGGCCGATGGAGCCCAGGCTCACCGCCGCCTGGTAGCGCACGTTGACCTCGGGGTCCTTGAGCAGGGCATCGCACAGCGGGGCCACGGCCATGACGTTGTCCGCCGAGCCCAGGATGTCGCTGGCGAAGATGCGCAGGTCCACGTCCTCGTCCTTGAGCATCGGAATGAGCAGCTGCAATTCCTTTCCGCCCAGGGTGCGCAGGATGTCCATGGCCCCGTTGCGGACAGGAGCCTCCTCGGACTGCAGCAGCGGTATGACGGCGCTGACGGCCTCCTTGCCCCCGATCATGCGCAGGGCGTTGTCGGCCGCCTCCTGCACGCCGATATTGCTGCTCTTGAGCATCTCCACAAGCAACGGGACAGCGTCTTCGCAGTGAGCCTCCCCAGCCAGGTAGGCCCCCTCGCGCAACACGTCCGACTCGGGACTCGTCAGCATCGAAAGGATTTCTTTGCAGTCAGTCATTTGCTCGCGCCCCTCCAGAATCTTGCTCTCTCGTCAGCCGCACCGGCCAATACCCGGAGCAGTAGCGCCCTTTACAGATACAAATTATTCATAATCGCCTGGGCCATGTCATCAATATCAACTATTTCGTCCGAAAGTCCAGCATCAACAATGGCCTTTGGCATTCCATACACGACGCAGGTCGCATCGCTCTGGGCCAGGGCGCGGCCGCCCTTTTGCTTCAGCGCGCGGATGCCTTCCATGCCGTCATTGCCCATGCCGGTCAAGATTACGCCCAGGGCGCGCCTGCCCACGGCATTGGCTGCGGAGCCGATGAGCACGTTGGCCGAGGGCTTGTACAGGGAGCTTGCAGGCTCCGTCGCGATCTCGAGCTCGACGCGGCTCATCATCTGCTTGAGCACCAGGTGCCGCCCGCCAGGGGCGATGAAGACGCAGCCGGGTTTCAAGCGGTCGCCGGGCTCGGCCTCCTTGACGCTGACCTTGCACAGGCCGTCCAGGCGCTTGGCGAAGGGCCCGGTGAAGGCCTGGGGCATGTGCTGGGCGATGACGATGCTGGCCGGAAAATCAGCGGGCAGGGCCGCCAGGACCTTCTGCACCGCAGGCGGGCCGCCCGTGGATACGCCGATGGCCACCACGTCGCGCTTGACCGAGCAGGTGGGCTGGGTCGGCGTGGCCGCAGTCCTGCACAGGCCCGGGCTCGTGGACGGTGTCGGGATGGACAGGGGCGCGCGCGCCATGACCGGCGCGGAAAGCCTGGCCCGGGAGTGAATCATCTTGCGCGAGGCCACGATCTTGACCTTGGCGATGAGGTTTGCTTCGATCTTGACGATATCGAGAGACACCTTGGACAGTTGCTTGGGGATGAAGTCCACGGCGCCCAGGTCCAGCGCCTTCAGGGTGGCCTCCGCGCCCTCGTTGGTCAGGGAGCTGACCATGAGCACGGGCCTGGGCATCTCCATCATGATGTGCCGCAGTGCGGTGAGCCCGTCCATGCGCGGCATCTCGATGTCCATGGTCACCACGTCGGGGTTGTGCTTGCGGATCATCTCCAGCCCCTCCTCGCCGTCGCGGGCCGTGGCCACAACGTCGATTTCCGGGTCCTTGGAGAGCATGGTGCTGATGGCCTTGCGCATGAAGGCGGAATCGTCGACAACAACAACCTTGATCACACAGCGCTCCTTTCAATGGCTCGCTCAACCCGCACAATAAGCTAAATGCATGCCATGCTCTCATAAATCTTGGTTGTTGTCCAACGCCAAAGGTTCTTCCAGCTGGCCTGGGCCAAGGCTCCGCCCGGATAATTCCTTCCCAGACCGCTTGCCTTTTGTTTTGGATTCAGCTAAATGGCTCCTCTCACAACGGGATGTGGCTCAGTCTGGTAGAGCGCCGCGTTCGGGACGCGGAGACCGGAGGTTCAAATCCTCTCATCCCGACCAGGAAAAGTCTTAGGCTCCGAGGCGTTATGCCCCGGAGCCTTTTCCTTTTGGTCATACAAACTGGTCATACGGGACTGCCTTCCCCCGCCGGATTCACCAGCGCCCGGTCCGCCACCGACTCCGCAACCTGCTCCGCAAACGGCTCCACACCTCCCGACCGGCAGGCACAGGAAATTATTCATGATGCGCGGGATGCCTTCGGCATGGGCAGGCACATCCACGTCCAGCAGGGGGCAGGCTGCGGTCGGCAGGTCCTCCTTGCAGGCATAGGCCTCGCGCTGGGCCTCGCCGCTCCAGCCGACCACGGCGCAGCCCGGTCGACCTGGCCCCATGTGGAAATCACGGCCGCCAGGCCGCTCCGGTGTAGAAAAACCGCCCCAGGCCGATGGTGAACACAAGGCAGCCATACAGCGCGTGCTCCAGGCAGACCAACGCCAGGGAGCGGTGGCGGCGGTAGCTGGCCGCAAAGAGCAGGCCCCCTGCCGCGCTCAGGCCCACGGCAAGGGCGTTGCCGTACACGATGTGCGCAAAGCCGAAGGCCGCGGCTGAGGTCAGGACAGAGCCCGCACCGGAGCCGAACAGCCGCTGGTAGCGCAGAAGGAGGAAGCGCCGGTACAGCGCCTCCTGCGGCCAGACCGACAGCAGGGGGTACAGCGCCAGCACCGCCAGCCACAGCCAGGGGCGCTCCAGGGGCAGGGACAGGAAACGGTCGGGGAATAGCAGCCAAGTCGCCAGAGCCAGCAGCGGCCCAAGCAGGGCGAAGCGCAGGCCCAGGCCCCGCAGCTCCCGGCTCCAGGCTCCGGGTGCCAGCTGCGGCGGGGTCTCGCGCCGGGTCAAAAGCCAGGACGCCAGCGCTGCGGCCCAGAGCAGCAGCGCCAGGACGAAACGCTGCCGGAACGCAGCCGCGACCACCGGCCCGGCGACGAAAATGGTGCAAAATTCCAGGAGCAGCAGGACTCTGTTCACGCGCTCTCCACCCGCAGCGGACGCGGTCCGTCTCCTGCCGCCGGGATGTTACTCGCGGCCCCGCATGACCACCCTGGGCTTGCTGCCGTCGGCAGCGCCCAGCAGGCCGTCGGCCTCCATCTGCTCGATGTACCGGGCCGCGCGGTTGAAGCCGATGCGGAAGCGGCGCTGAATGAGGGAGATGGACGCCCGGCCCTGGCTGGTGACGAACTCCACGGCCTCGGCGTACATGGGGTCGTCGGCCGTGCCGCCCTCGCCGCCGCCGTGTGCGCCGCCTGCGCCGCTGGCCTCGCCCTCCTTGCGCCACTCGGCAAAGTCCAGCTCGAACTGCTGGGGCTGGCGCGCCTTCCAGTGCGCCACCACGGCCTCGATCTCGGCCTCGTCCACATAGGCCCCGTGCAGACGCCGCAGCTTGGCCCCGCCGGACTTGTAGAGCATGTCGCCCTTGCCCAGCAGCCGCTCCGCGCCCACCGTGTCCAGGATGGTGCGCGAGTCGTGGCGGCTGGTGACCTGGAAGGAGATGCGCGTGGGAAAGTTGGCCTTGATCAGGCCGGTGACCACGTCGACGCTGGGGCGCTGGGTGGCCAGGATCATGTGGATGCCCGCCGCGCGCGCCAGCTGCGCCAGCCGCACGATGCAGATCTCCACGTCCTTGGCCGAGGTCATCATCAGGTCGGCCAGCTCGTCGATGACGATGACAAGGTACGGCAGGGGACTCAGGTCGGCCAGCTCCTCGGGCCGCTTGTCGCCCATCTCGGCCAGCTTCTGGTTGTAGCCCTCGATGTTGCGCACGCCGAGGCGCTGCAAGGTCTCGTAGCGCGTGTCCATCTCGCTCATGGCCCATTCCAGCGCGCTCTTGGCCAGCGCCATGTCCGTGACCACGGGGTGCACCAGGTGCGGCAGGTCGGAGTAGATGGCCAGCTCGATGCGCTTGGGGTCGATCAAAAGCAGCTTGACCTGCTCAGGCGTGGCCTTGAACAGGATGGAGACCAGAAAGCCGTTCAGGCACACGCTCTTGCCCGCGCCGGTTGCGCCCGCCACCAGCAGGTGCGGCATGGTGGCCAGGTCGGCTATCTGCGGCGCGCCCTGGATGTCCTTGCCCAGGGCCAGGGCCAGGGGCGAGCGGGCCATGGCGAACACCGGGGACTCGATGATCTCGCGCAGGCTCACGGTCTGGCGCTTCTCGTTCGGAATCTCCACGCCGATGGAGTCCTTGCCGGGGATGGGCGCCTCGATGCGCACGGCCAGGGCCTTGAGCGACAGCGCGATGTCGTCGTTGCGGGCGGCGATGGTGCTGATCTTGACGCCGGGCGCGGGCTTGAACTCGAACATGGTGACCACGGGGCCGGGCAACACCTGCTGTATCTCGCCCTGGATGTTGAAGTCCGCCAGGCAGGCCGTGAGCTGCCGGGCCTTGGCCTGCAGGACCTTCGGGTCCGCGCTGGGCTGCTGCGGCGGGGCCACGCGCAGAAGTTCGGTGCCCGGAAGGTCGGCGTGGGTGGACGGGAACGCCTGGGCCGGGGCCTTCTTCTTCTGGATTGGCGCGTCAAAGGGCTTGAGCACCAGGTCGTCGTCCGCGCAGAAGGGCTCGGCAGCGGGCTTGGGCTCCGCCTTGCCCTGGGCCGGGGCCTCGAATTTATCGGCCTGGGCGGGCCTGGCGGACGCGCCGGGCTTGCCGGGCGTGCCGGGCGTGCCGGGCTTGGCCTCGGCCGCGCGCCGCCGCAGCATGCGCTCGTGGTACTTGCACCATTTGTCGTAGGCGTAAGATTGCAGGCGCTTGAACAGAGTGGCCCAGCTGACCTGAAAGGCCATCTGCACCGAGGCCGCAGTGAGGAAGAGCCAGAACAGCACCGAACCCCAGGGGCTCAAGAGCCGCAAGGACGTGCCTGCCAGATATTTGCCGAGCAGCCCGCCGGTGGTGCGCGACGGAGGCAGGCTTACGGCCGGTTTCCAAGGAATGCTGGCCCAGGCCATGCAGCACAGAACCAGGATCAAAATCCAGGCCCAGCGGTATCCGCGCAGGGTCAATTTGTCTGAAAACTGAGCGAGGGCGAGGTAGGCCAGAAGCAAGGGCCAAGCAATGGCCCCAACGCCGAAGAGCTCCACCAGCAATCCGGCGGTGTATGAGCCCACGGTCCCAGCCATGTTGCTGGTGCTCCAGGTGGCGCTCACAGCCTGACTGAAGGTCGGATCTTTGGGATGGAAGGAAAAGATGCACAAGAACAGGAAGGCGGCCAGAAAAAGGTAGACCAGCCCCTTGATCTCCATGCGAAACTTGATGCTGTCCGTGACTCTACCCTCCACTGCCATACGCCTGCGACGGGGCGTCGCGGCGGCCTGGGACGCGCCCGGCCCGGAGCTGCGGCGCCCCGGACCGGATGCCTGCACTGCTATTCCCGGTCGCGGCTGATGTACGCGCCGGTGCGGGTGTCGACCTTGATGCGCTCGCCCTGGGCGATGAACAGCGGCACGTTGACCATGATGCCGGTCTCAAGCTTGGCGGGCTTGTTGGCGTTGGTCACGCGGTCGCCCTGCACGCCGGGCTCGGTCTCGATGATCTCCAGCACCACGGACGCGGGCAGGTCCATGTCGAAGAGCTCGCCGTTGTAGAGCATGACCTTCACGGTCTCGCCCTCCTTGACGTAGCCGCCCTTCTCGCCCACCTGGGCGGCCGGTATGTGCTTCTGCTCATAGGACTCCATGTCCATGAACACGAAGTCCGCGCCTTCCTTGTACAGGAACTGCATATCCTGCATGGCGATGTCGGGCTTGTCGACCTTTTCGCCGGAGCGGAAGGTCTGGTCCACAACGCGGCCATTGAGGATGTGCTTGAGCTTGGTGCGCACAAAGGCGCCGCCCTTGCCGGGCTTCACATGCTGGAACTCGACGATTTCGTAAGGCTTGCCATCCATCTCGATCTTCAGACCGCGACGGAAATCAGACGTGGAATACATTCAACCTCCGGTGCATACTTGACGGGCACTCTAGACGTGCAAACAGCTGCCGCGCCTCATTATTTTTTGTCCTAACCCTGGGCGTGCCGCTGCTCCAGAGCCAGGACGGCCAACGCATACCCGAGAATGCCAAAACCGGCAACACATCCGATGCAGGATTTCCCCATCAGGCTTTTCTGCCGCAGGGGCTCGTCCGTGCGGGCGAAGATGTTCGACAGGTGCACCTCGACGCAGGGCACGCCGATCCAGGCCAGGCAGTCGGCGATGGCCAGGCTGGTGTGCGTCAGCGCCCCGGCATTGAAGGCAACGCCGTCCAGGCCCTCGCGTTTCGCCTTTTCCAGGCGGTCGATGAGGTTGCCCTCGAAATTCGACTGGTGGAACAAGAGCTCGATGCCCTCGGCCTTTTCGCCCAGGATCTCCTTGAGCAGGCCGGGCAGGCTGTCCAGCCCCTGGGAGCCGTAGATCTCGGGCTGGCGTTCGCCGATGTGGCCCAGGTTGGGGCCGTTTAAAATGAGATACTTGCGGTTCTTCATGGCTGCCGCCTGGGGTTTTGGGGTGCATGCCCGCTTGACGCGGGCCGAAAAAGCCACCATCTACTGCGTGCCGGGCTTTTGTCCCGGCAACCGGGGGAATATGAATCGAACGTTCGAGTTAGTCAAAACAGCCTATGAACTCTCACAGCTCACGCCGACCGGCGAGCCCCAGGTGGCCATGGCCGGGCGCTCCAATGTGGGCAAGAGCTCGCTCATCAACTGCCTGGCCCAGCGCAAGGGCTTGGCCAAAACCAGCTCCACCCCGGGCAAGACCCAGAGCGTCAACTTCTTCCAGATCAACCCCGGCGGCTACACCCTGGTGGACCTGCCCGGCTACGGCTACGCGCGGCGCTCCCAGGCCGAACGCGCCAAGTGGGGCCAGCTCATCGAGCACTTCCTGACCAAAAACTCCGGCCTCAAGGCCGTGGCCCTGCTCATCGACGTGCGCGTGCCGCCGCAAAAAAGCGACCTGGAGCTGGTGGCCTGGCTGCGGCATGCTGGCATCCGCATCCTGCCCGTTCTGACCAAATGCGACAAGGTGAATCAGCGCGAAGCCTCCGCCCGGCAGCGTGAATGGCGCGACCTGCTCGGCGGCGCGGCCACGCCCATCTGCTTCTCCAGCGTCACCGGCCAGGGCCGGGAGACCCTGTGGAAGGCCCTGGACGCCCTGGCCGCCCAGACGCCCGTGGAGACTGAACGCCCGGACGAGCCCACGGACCTGGCCAACCCGGCCAACACGGCCAGCTAGCCAAGACGCCCGTCCCTCAATCCTCCCCCGAGAACAGCAACTGCAGGCGCACGCTCAGGCGGTGCGCCCGGGCGCCCAGCCAAGGCACCGAGATCCAGGCCAGCCGGGACAGGGCCACGCCGGCGAAGAGCAGATTGCCCAGCCACGCCCCCAGGGCCGGCGGCAATAGCCCCTTCTGCCCCATGGTGATGCCCATGACGTAGATGGCGTAGTAGCCGAAGATCACGAGCAGGCTGAGCACGAGATTCACATAGAGATTTTCAAAGAAGGTGCACATGGCCAGGGCCAAAAGCGCCATGGTCAGCATGGACGCGGCATAGGCCCACTTGCCGTGCCAAGCCGTGCGCAGGCGCTCCACGTTGGACCCGGATTCGCGCAGATCCTCGATGATCTTGCCCAGGGCCTGCAACGGCAGGTCGGCCTTGTCGCCGCTGTCCTCGGTCAAAAAACCGCGCATGTCCTGGCGCAGGGGAATGAAGTGCGAGAGCAGCTTCAGCGACGTGAAGTCTGCGGTCTCGATCTCCCAGACATCGAGCAGGCCCCAGCCATGCTCGTCCACCAGGCCCTTCTTGGCCGTCATGATGCGCGAAAGACGGTTGGTGTCGCGGTCGAACTCGTACACCGTCACGTCGTTGACGCGGCTCTGGGTGGGCTGGGCCTCGCCCGCGTGGACGATGTACGGCCCCTCGCGGAACCAGAGGTTCTTCAGCACGTGCTTGTCGAGCTGGCGCTTGCGCACCTCTTCGCGCCAGATGCGGGTGGCCTCCTGCTCGCCGTAGGAGGCGATGAACTGCGAAAACACCAGCTGCCCGGCGCTCCAGACCAGGGCGTAGATGAAAAAGAAGCGCACAAACCAGCGCATGGACACCCCGCCCGCGCGCAGGGCCATCATCTCGCGGCTGCGCACCATGAGCCCGATCTGCAGGACCACGGCCAGCAGAAACACCGCCGGCAGGATCTGGGCGAAGATCATCGGAGTCTTCACCGCAAAATAGATCAGGATCTGGCGCACGCCCAGGCCCGCGTCCAGAAAATGCTCCAGGCGGTCGGACAGGTCGGTCAAGAGGTAGATGAAGGTGCCCGCACCCAGGCAGGTGGCCATGAGGAACATGTTCTGACGCACCACGTAGGCCGACAGGGCGCTCAGCCGCAAGTCTGGCAGCCTCATGCCGCGCTCCTGACGTTCAGCTTCTGCAGCGCCCAGAGCACGCTGGAGGGCACGCGCTCGCGCACGGCCTGGCGCAGAAACGTGAGGCCAGCGCCCAGGAACAGCAGGTCGGGCAGCCACACGCCGATGTATGGGGGAACGAGCTGCGATTCCCCCAGGCTCTCGGCCACGGAGAGCAGCGAATAATAGACCAGAAAGACCACCATCGCCAGAACAATGCCCTGCTGCTGCTTGAAGGCGTGGAACACGCAGGCCACCGGCACCGAGAACAGGCCAAGAACCAGACAGGCCAGGGGCAGGGCCAGGCGCTTCTGGATCTCCACCTTGACCTTGAGCTGGCGCGTCTGGTCGAACTCCTTCATCAGCTCCGGGTCGGAATCGTACTCCAACAGCTTGGCGAAGGAGAGCTCCTTGGGCGAGGTGCGCTCAAAGCCCATGCTTTGCAGCATATTGCCCAAGGGCAACCGTACAGCATAACTTCCGAAGTTCAAGATGTCGAGAGTCTCCCCCACGCGCCGGTAGATGCGGCCGTTGTGGAACACGACCTTGATCTGCTCCTTTTCCGAATCCGTGGTCACCGAGCCCTCGGGCGCGACGACCGTGGTGGTGAAGCCCTTGTTGGACTTGTCCTGCACAAAGACGAACCTGATGTCGCCGGTCTCCAGGTTGACCTTCTGCGCGTAGATGGTCAGCCCCGGGAATTCCTGGTTGAACACGCCGGACTGCAGCGAGAGCTTGGTCTTGGTCCGGGCGAATTCGAGCAGGGAGTGCTTGAAGTGCTCCATGCCCCAGGACAGGCCAAAAAGGCCGATGTACAGGCTGAAGAGCGTGCACAGCGTGCCGAAGGCGATGGGCGCGAGCAGCAGCTGGTACAGGCTCATGCCGCTGGCCTTGAGCGCGGTGAGCTCACGGTCCGCGCTCATGCGCAGGAAGGTGAGGAAGATGCTGAGCATGCAGGCGATGGGCGTGAGCAGCAGCAGAAACACCGGGCTTAAGTAGAAGAACAGGCGCAGGACATCAAACACGCCCAGGTTCTGGGAGAGCAGCATCTCGCGCAATTGGAGCATGCGGCCCACCAGGATCAGACCCAGCAGGCATGAGCCGATGAGCAGGAACAGCGAAAGATGTTCCTTGAATATTTGGCGGTGAACGATCTTCAAGGATGTTATCCGTTTTCTGCTTCGCCAGTGAAGAAGCGCTCAAGGAATTCCACGTCCAGGGGGCCCAGGTTGAAGCGCACGGCGGCCTTCTCAATGGCCGTGCGCCGGGCGGCAGGATTGTCCAGGGCGGCCTGCTGCTCGCAGATCCAGTCAATGGCGCGTTTAGTGAGTTCGCTTTGAGGAATCACGGTTGTCATGTTCTCTCCTTTTATGCCAACGCAAGGCGATGACATGCAAAACGTACACCAGCCCGGCACATCTGGCAACGCAGAGGTTTCCGGTCCAGGCGGCGGAAGAATCACGGACCCCAAAAATGTCGGTCAAAACCCCCTTGCCAAGCGTTTGGAGAATGGCTATAAGGCCATTCCCGTTGAGGGAAATGTGTGGCGAGGTAGCTCAGTCGGTCAGAGCATGCGGCTCATATCCGCAGTGTCGGGGGTTCAATTCCCTCCCTCGCTACCAAGCGTATCCTAACCCCCTGCTCAGGCAGGGGGTTTTCCTTTTTCAAAGCCCTAGAAGGCTTGTTTCGGCAAAAGACCCCAACATTGTACCCCAAAGTGGTCCCGGCTAGGCTTCTGGGGCTACGCTTGAAGGGGGCACGGTGATGCCCCGCAAGCGCACGTTGCGGACCGCCGCATCACACCTTTGCTTGAACGCCGGGCGCTACTGGTTTAGGCAGCATGTGCCTGTCAAAATCCAGCCCATTCTGGGGCAGCGGGAGATATACCTTACGCTGCGAACCGGCGACTTGAGATTAGCACGCAAAAAGGCCCTCAGCGTTGGCCTAGGGGTTGCCCAGATATTCAACCAAGCGAGGCGAGGCGACTTGAGCAAGCTCACTCCTGACCAAATCAAGCCCTATGTCCAGTATACGTTGGCCCGTTGGCTGTCCGATGATGAAAAGGACCGTGCGCACCCTTCGCCCGATTCCCGATGGACGGACTACCGCAGTGAGATCGCCACGCTCAAGAACATCCTGGGAGGTCAATTCCAGGCAGGCCCGCTACGAGAGCTTGAAGGCGCAACCGAAACTGCCCTTGCTTTAGTTGCCCTTGACGGCAGTATGAAGGATGTTGAACTTCCCGTGGCAGGAACACCAGAGTACGCCGCTGTGCGCCGTGAAGTTGCCAAGGGGCTCCTGCCGTACTTCCAGGCCCTCCAGGCGCGCTCTGAAGGGGACCAGGGCAGCGAAACGAAGCACATAGCCGACATGCAGGACATGTACGCGGCACCCCAAAAAGCCGAGCCGGTCGCGGTCCAGCCCAAGCAAAGTGGACCGCAGCTTTCTTCGCTGGTTGCCTCATACCTGGAGCACAGTAAGCCAACACTCGCCCCTCGGTCTTTGGTCGCCTATAGAGATGCCTTAAAGCTCTTTATGGAGATCGTCGGTGATATGCCAGCGCAAGAGCTTGGGCATGTCCATTTGAGCACATTCAGCGAGAGTTGCCGGAGACTCCCCGCCCACAGAAGCAAGAAAGCGCATCTCCGGGAGAAAAGCATCCAACAGCTTCTTGTCATAGAGTTTCCTGCCGAAGAGCGGGTTTCTGAAAAGACAGCCAGTGATTGCTTAGGCAAAGTAGGTGCATTTCTTACTTGGGCTGTTAATCATGGGCATGTCGCTCAGAATTATGCTGACAAGAAAGGTGTTCGAGTTCGCAAGAGCGTCCGAGAGTCGCGCTATGATCTTATTCCAGCGGACGGGCTTATGACACTCTTCAACTCGGACCTCTACATGAGCGAGAAAGCCGGGAAAATGCCTTGGCGTTTCTGGATGCCTCTTCTGGGACATTTCACGGGGGCACGCGCAGGTGAATTAGCTCAGCTTCGTACAGAGGACGTAAGGCAACTACCGAGTGGTGTATGGGTTCTGGACATCAACGAAGAAGAAACCAAAAGGGTCAAGACAGCAGCAAGCATAAGGATTGTCCCACTGCATCCGTTCTTGATTGATGTCTTGAAGTTCTCAAAGTTTATCGAACGCGTAAAATCAAGTGGTGAAACGCGCGTATTCTACACTCTCAAGCAAATACGGGACGAACCTGCTGCGGCACTATCACGTTGGTTTGGCGATTACCTGAAGAGTATTGGAGTCAGGAAGACGGGAAAGAACGAACGCAAAGTGTTCCACTCATTCAGACATAACTTCAAGACAGCTTGCAAGCGGTCGCTACTACCAAAGAACTTGATGGATGACTTTATCGGGCACGAAGCCGAAGGAATGGCTGCTCACTATGAGCACGAAACACCACCTGACATGCTGTACGCTGAAATTGTCCTGAGGGTCAATCTTGGCGTTGACCTGGGGCACCTTGCGGAAAGCGCTTACATCAAGGGCCTCTGAGCCGCTTGGCGCTGTGCCAGGGTGGGGTCATATTGTGAGTGGCCCCCATGTGGGGTTGCTGACTTGCAGGGGCCGAACCCTGCCCTCTGCCAGTGGACGCAAAGGCCCATAGAACTGCCCCAGAGGGACCGCCACGGCATTCCGTTAAGCTTTCCATGCCAGTGTATGCCTTGCGCCTGCGGAACGTTCCTAGAGCGCCGCTAAACGCAGTGGCTTGGGCATACTGATCCTGGGATGAATGATCCGCTTGTTTCACCTGTGCGACCTCTTCATGCTGTACGTTCTGCGCTTTTGAGATTGCTTCGATCTTTTGGTGCAACTCAAGACTTACGCCGAAGTGGCAACCGAAGTTGGCACGTTCAAGATTGGCGATATGCCTGTGATTTGCAATGCCGCCCCTGTAGCTCGCCTTACCACGTGTCTCTTGGATCATGTCTTTGCGAAGCTCTTCCATCTGTGCTGAAGTAACCATGAAACACTCTGTAGGCCGTTCTGGGGCGTTCTTGCAGCCAAACCTGCCGTGGGTCCGACCTTTACCCATGTGGCTAACAAGGGCAGCGTCAGATGCCTTCTTGTCCATACGTGTCAAATAGCCAGGATCGGCTGGCTTGGCGCGTTTAACTTCGACCAGACGATCCCACTTCGAGTTGGCAATTCTGCCCCAGGTGCGATTGGCCCATGCGGTGAACTCAAGCACCTGGGCATCGTCAGGATGCGCCACGTAAGGATTGAGGATCATGTGGAAGTGAACGCCCTTCCTGTCTGCCTCAAGCTCAAGCTTCCAGATGCCATGCCCTTTCGGAAAGGTTTGCCGAAACTCCGTGCTAAACTGATTGCGCATCTTGCCAATGGCCTCTGGCGTAGGGAGTATGCCCGCATACTTGGACTTGTCCCACAAAAGGGTAACAAGGAAGGCGTCATCAATGGCGAGTCCGCTCAGCAACTCAAGCAAGTTCAAGCGGCGGCGATATGCGGGAGTTGGTGCGGAAGGGAAGAGCCGCGCCTTCGGCGCGGGAGGACGAGCCGAAGACGCCTCGTCCTCAAGACGACTGCCTACGGCAGGGACGGGACTCCACTTCATATGCCCAGGACGTAACGTAATCCGGTAGTGATTGGGCATGATGAAGTCCTGTGATTCGTGTGTGTTGAGGGGATGCTTTTTGAAACAAGGTACTTATTCCAAGGCACCAGACGCACAAAAGCCCCGGTTGGAACCTGTCCAACCGGGGCTTTTGTGGCTGTATATGGGGCGTGCGTAGTTCTACTTCGCTACGCCATTGCTAATGGTCGGTTCCTGGGGTGCGTGTTCACAAGGGAGGGGGTGCGACCCGCCTACCTCATCCTTGGGCAACCCTTTTGCTTCCCTGGATTCATTCATGCCGCGCACCCAGACTTCAAGCGGAGTGGGCAATTTAGGACCGGAAGAGTCTTTGTCGCCAGCTAGCACGCCAGCCAAAATCTGTGCAATGTAGCCGCATACGTTCCCGATCTTGGCGTCTATCTTTCCCTCTTCGACCTTGTAAAAGACCCTGCTGAGGGCTTTCTTCAGGTCTGTGTACGTCTCGATCGTAGGTTTAGGCCTGGGCATGGCTGGTTGCTTTCTCGGTGGAATCCATATTTGATGCAACCGCACGAGCAATAAGCTCAAGCCTGTTGGCGTCTCTCTCGTTTCTGGACGCCTGTTTAGCGTTTGTTTCCTTCTCAGAAACGATCATCCTGGACAACAGTTCAACAGTGGTCGGGACTTCTTTTCCAAAGCTTTCGAGAAGATAATCTTCACTGGATTTCCAAAGTTCGACGGACATTTGCATCGCCTTGCTTTTAGAAATGCCGAGCTTAAGTGCTTGAGCATCAATAAACTCGACACCCTCAGCGCTCAAGTAGTACGTAACCGTGTAACCCCTTCTAGCCATGACTTTGCTCCTGTATGTTAAAAGGTGATTATAAATGGAATGACCCGTCCTGGCTGGTACAAGCCTGGGGCGGATCACATTGTTTGCTCAGTTCATGGGAATGAGATTGGAAAGTAATTTGACGGTGGTCCCGATGGGCAATGCTGTCCTGCCGATGGACGTGCAGTATTTATGGCAGAGATTCTCTGCCTTCACATATGTTATATACGCGGAAACTGCCTACTTTTTGAACCTCGCCCGCAGACCCTACTCTCCCTAGACGATTTAAATATGCGACCTTACTCAAAGCCCGCTGGCCCTACTCTAACTAAGACTAGCGGGCGAGTGCTTGACAACCTGCTAATTCACTTAGCCAAATTTAGTCTATAACGAGACCTGACCCTAGCATCTGTAGATGCTAGGGTCAGTCCGTGTACGACTATTGCGACACAACTAGGCAGACATCGTGCCCAGCGATGAAGACTTTTCCGGTTGCTACTTCAGTGTAAACGCCCTTGATGTCAGTCTCCACTATTTCAGCGTTACCCAGAACGTCCAAACTGTGAACTTCAATCTTGTGAGTGGAAGAGTTCATGCCTTTTGCTCCTGTGGCGGCCATAGCCGGTAAAGTGTTTTAAAACTAGCGGACACAGTACCACAATCCAAGGAACTAGCAAGGCAAGAAACTTAAATAGCTGAACAAGATCAGTAAGTTCTTATCCTATGTGGTTGCTTTAGCGTCAGAGCAAGCCGCCATACTTATAATGAAAAAGGCCGGAAACTTCCGGCCTTTTGCTACGTCAGAGGCAATCAGTGCAGACTTACTTTGCCTTGAGCCTGAAGATCATCATCTGAATGCCCGTGGCGGTGAATGCCTTTCCGTTGAGATTAAGCCGACCTTCGGAGTTGAGGCGTTCGGCAATCTTGGCGTAGCTCAGTTGCTTCTGCCCAGGCTTCGTGCGGCGAAGGCGGCGGACCTCTGCGAGAACTTCTGGGGCAGCTTCGGAGACGGACTTGCGACCTTCACACTTGCCCGTCACTTCGCGCTTCTGCTCCCTGGCGACCCGGAGCTTCTTCACAAGCAAACCCTTCTCTAGCTCAGCGAACACACCCTGAATCTGCACAAGGGCCTTTCTCATCGGATCAGCCAAGACGGCCTCAGTGACGTTCTCACCTGTACGTGCCGCAATAAGTTCGATACCCTTCGAGGCGAGGTAGACAAGCAATGTCTCCTGAATCCGGTATTCCCTGGCGAGACGATCAAGGCCCTCAACGATGATTGTCCGTACGCCGTTGCGCAGGATCGCCTCAACCATTGCCTGGAAGGCTGGGCGGTGGGCTTCATCGGCGGTGCCAGAGATACCCTCTTCCCGGTAGACGTGAACAACCTCAATCCTGTGGGCCTTGGCATACGCTTCAATCTCGGCTTCCTGGCGGCGGAAACCATCGCCTTCAATCTGGCCCTTGCCGCTCACTCGGATGTAGCCAAATGCCTTCATTCTTGCCCCCAGAAAGTGTTTGTGTTTCGCTGGCAAGCAATAGATAGCAAAGAATTTGCCACATTGTCAATACTCAATCTGTAGATAAAGTATGAGCACGTCGTCATTGTTAACTCTCCCCGTTTCCTGCTGCCCCTCGACATCTTCACAGGACACAGGTACGTAGTATTAGCCGAGACAGTGTAGTTACAGCCTCTGCCTATACCACAACTGCCAGGAGGTTGAGCACCAACGAGGGTGCTCCCTTTGACGAAGGTGAACCATGAAGAAGAGCACCAAGCCTGCTGAGGCGGTTGTCGCCTCTACGTTGACCGCACCCGATACGGCACAAGTCTCCAGCGACCAGCACAACCAGCCGGAAGGCCGGGCCCTCTTCCCCATTGTTGGCATTGGCGCTTCGGCTGGCGGGCTTGCGGCCTTCGAGGCCTTCTTCTCTGGCATGCCCGCCGACGACGATCCGGGCATGGCCTTTGTGCTGGTGCAGCACCTAGCCCCGGACCACAAGAGCATCCTCACCGACCTTATCCAACGCTACACCCGCATGAAGGTCAGCGAGGTTGAGGACGGCATGGTGGTCGAGCCCAACTGCGCCTACATCATTCCGCCAGGCCGTGACATGGCCCTCTTGAACGGCTCGCTGCAGTTGCTGGAGCCCATTGCTTTGCGCGGCCAGCGCATGCCCATCGACTTCTTCTTCCGCTCCCTCGCCCAGGACCAGCAGGAGCGCGCCATCTGCATCGTGCTCTCGGGCACCGGCAGTGACGGCACACTCGGTGTGCGCGCCATCAAGGCCGGGGGCGGCATGGTCATGGCCCAGAACCCCGCCTCCACCGAGTACGACGGCATGCCCCGCAGCGCTCTGGGTACCGGGCTGGTGGACTTTGAGCTGCCGCCAGCCGAGATGGCCGCCCAGCTCATGGCCTATGCCTCGCGCGCCTACACGAGGCCCCCAGGAACCACCGCTGTCCCGGAAGCGAACAACGAGAACGCGCTGAAAAAGCTCTTCATCCTGCTGCGCGCCCAGACCGGCAATGACTTTTCAAAGTATAAGGCGGGCACCGTCAATCGCCGCATCGAACGGCGCATGGCCGTGCACCAGCTCAAAAGCATGGGCGAATACGTGAAGTATGCGCAGCAGGCCCCGACCGAGGTGGAAGCGCTCTACCGCGATCTGCTCATCGGCGTGACCAATTTCTTCCGCGACCCGGAAGCCTTCCACGTGCTTGAGGAGGAGGTCATCCCCAAGCTCTTTGCAGGCAAGCGCTCCAGCGACACGGTCCGTGTCTGGTCCGCAGGCTGCTCCACTGGCGAGGAGGCTTACTCCCTGGCCATCCTGCTGGCCGAGCGCCAGGAGCACCTGAAGCAGAGCTTCACCGTGCAGGTCTTCGCCTCTGACATCGACAGCCAGGCTATTGCCACGGCCAGGGCTGGGGTCTATCCGGCCAGCATCGCGGCGGACATCTCGCCAGAACGGCTGACGCGGTTCTTCACCCTTGAGCCTGGCGGCAAAGCATACCGCATCCACAAGGGCATCCGCGACATGCTGGTCTTCTCCGAGCACAGCATGATCAAGGACCCGCCCTTTTCCAAGCTCGACCTCATCAGTTGCCGCAACCTCATGATCTATTTGAGCGGGGACTTGCAGAAGAAGCTCATGCCCCTGTTCTGCTATGCGCTGAACCTAGGCGGGTTTCTCTTTCTGGGCACCTCGGAGAACGTGGGTGAGGCTCTTGACCTGTTTAGGGTGGTGGACCGCAAGTTCAAGCTGTACCAGCGCAAAGAGGAACCACACAGTTTGCAGCGCGCGGGCCTGGGCCGGTTTCTGCCAGCAGTGAGCGCCATGAATGTGGCGTTGCCGCAGTCCCCTGGGAAAACGGTCTTCCCTGCAAAACGGTCACTTAAAGAACTTGCCGAGCAGACCCTCTTGCAGCAGGTCGTGCCTTGTGGCGCATTGGTCAACGGCAAAGGCGACATCTTCTATCTCCACGGACGCACAGGGATGTACCTTGAAATGGCGCCTGGAGAGGCTGGAATCAACAACATCCTAAAGACGGCCCGCGAAGGACTCCGGCACGAATTGACCATAGCCCTGCACAAGGCTGTGATGACCAAGGAGATAGTGCTCTGCACGAACCTGCGCGTCAAAACCAACGGGCACTACACCCTGGTCAACCTGACTATCTGCCTGGTGGCGTCCAGTTCCGCCAAGGCCCATGAAGAGCCCCTGTACATGGTCATCCTGGAGGAAGCGCTTGCGCTCGACAAAAACCAGACCCTGGCCGTACCGGATGACAGTGGGGAAACGCATGCCTTGTGTGCAGACCCTGAAGGTAGTGTCGAGGAACTTAAACAGGAGCTGCGGGCCAAGGAGGAATACCTCCAGGCGACGATCGAGGAGCTGGAGACCTCCAACGAAGAGCTGAAATCCTCCAACGAGGAAATGCAGTCCCTGAACGAGGAGGCGCAGTCCACGAACGAGGAGCTGGAAACCTCCAAGGAAGAGCTGCAATCCGTCAACGAGGAGCTGGCCACGGTCAACAACGAGCTGCAAGCCAAGGTGGCGAACCTGTCCCAGGCCAACAACGACATGAGCAATCTGCTGGCTGGCACAGGCATCGCCACCGTTTTTGTGGACCACAGGCTGCACATCCTGCGCTTCACCCCCTTTGCCACCAAGATCATCAACCTGATCCCGAGCGACGTGGGGCGTCCC
>CAIMRY010000009.1 GCA_903843965.1 uncultured delta proteobacterium | reverse complement strand
TCGTCGAGCTTCTTGATCTCCTGCCGCAGGCGTTTGATGGCGTCGTTGTGCTTGGCGATTTCGCCGAGCCGTTCAGCCTTCTGCCGGGTGAGTTTTGAGATTGAGTGTGATATTCCCATAACATAAGTATACACCAAGGTCCAAATTCGGGTCAATCAAATTGATGGATGACTTTGTGCGTTTGCGCCATAATACCGCCTTTGGCCGTCATTATGGCGCAAATGCACAATGAAATTACAGTATGTTACCGCAAATCCAGCGGCTATGAAGCCTCCGTCGTGACGTGCGCTGGCATCGACGCGATTACTACTCTTTGCCCGATGTCGTCCCAGAAATAGTAGACACGCAGGCACCGCCTAGGGTCGCGAGTGTTTCCGCCATTTTTAATATGCCACTCGACTTCATGTGTTTGTCCATCCCAGTCAAATGGAAAAGCCTCGGCTCCACATCGGTCGTTCTTTATTCCGCTCAAAATTGGCACGCACAGATGTCCATCAGAACCGCTCAACCGTGCATCACGATAATCGTTCGCAAGCCAAAGAAGACATTGAGCGGCCACCGCGGGCTCCCCATACACAGGGTTTCGAACTTCGCGACGCGCACGTCCGGAAAGTTCAACGCGTCCATTCAATGTTTCGTCGCACCATTCTGCAAACCTATCCCATGACGTCGGATACTCAACGTTTCCGTCAGGGCTGTCTCCACGCTTCTTTATCTGATCGACCAGTTGCTGAATACGAAATTCGGCCGCCCTAAGACGCTGATCCAGCTTTAGTGCCAATTCCTCTGCTGACTCAAATGCCTCTAACCATTGCGCCGTTTCATCCTCAGAACGTTTCAAGTCATCTTTGAGCGCAGCAATCTGGCCCAACGCAGTGACCAACTGCGTTGCTTCAGTTGTCCCACTCTGCTTAAGATTGGCGCGCGCAAGGTCGAAAGCATAATCGCGAACTGATGCGAAAGATAGCACCTCGACACCAAACTTGAGGTGCCGTATACTTTTAGATGCGGCTAGCCATCTCAAGCGTCTTGCAGTTTGCTTATCCCAATCATGTGAATATGGGCCACTCGGTACGTAACAACGGTGAGCGTAAGGGTTTGCATTATACGAAAAACCTTGAAGGTAAGCCCTAACTGCTCCGTTGTATGTTGAAAGACGATTTCCAAGAATGTTTGTAAGAACCCAGCTACATTCAGATGTAATGACCACAACATGTCCGATGCCAATCGTAGCCATGCTTAATGCTTCAACATCAATCCGCGGCTTATCTTCCCAGTCAGCGATGGAACAAACGAATACAGGTGTTTTTCTGGCTGGATTTACAAGATAACGTACCAGTTCTTCTGTTTCATCTTCAGTAGTAATGAATGATGGGCCATTGCCAAAATCACTTATTCCGCATTTAAATCCGCATTTTTCAGTAACCTGCCTGATAACACCGGGGACGGCAGGAGAAATATCCAAATATCCTTCTGGAGTGCTAACCAGAAGGCGTAAGCTTATCATGACATTATTTGATTTTTTGTCATATCCTGTAACGATTTCTGTTGTCCATATTCTCTGCGCCATTATTACGTCTGGCTTTTCAACACGAACTGCCCAAAATAAAGAGGTATCATCTTCATACGCAGAGCAGATACAATTCCTTCCACCTCTTAAACTCTCAAATGAAAGGCCTTTCCAGGCTTCATTTGGCAAAGTATAAGAAACTTGATTTGTCGCCCACTTCATTACCTCATTCCGAACTGCGACTGTAGTGGATTTTAAGTTGCCGCATGTCGTTTCACCGGCCACTCGCAATATCTCACGCTCGCGAATGTTCCCTTGATCTCTCATGGAAAACATATCACCCCCGACAAGTTAACGCGCTGTTTCTGTTTGTCTTTTCTGGCCTTGATCAGCGTAACGGTAAATCACTATCGCACCGTAGAGGCGGCTCAGTCAACGCCGTTACTCGGTGAGGTCACAAAAGTTTCTCGAATCATTCAATTCACAAAATCAAACCACACGGCTTCGCGTTTCACATTTTCAACTTGCCAAAGTAACTCATTGGCTTGCCTACAAACTTCCACGGCCTCATTCCGCGGCAAATATCGGATAAATACCCTATTACTATCTTTGCTAATTTTCCCACCATTGGCGTCGAGGAGAACTGCAATAGCGGCAGACCGAAGTTCCGATACTTCAAACACTGATTTTAGTATGATCGCAACTTCTTCTGGCCGACAATCAGTCGCCATGCATCTAACGCTAATGGCTGACATCTCATGATTTCCATTGCTTGCGTATCCAGCGATGAAGACCAATGCTAAGACAAATATTTTAGGGATAGTGATCCAAAAGAATAAATCGTTCTTCAATTTGGATGGGGTAGCCTGTTCGTTTCCCATATTATTCTCCTCACGTAAGTTTGCCCACGTCCGATTGCTACTGTCAATACATCACCACTCCCTAATCCAAGATCCATTCAAGCTGCCTAGGGGGCTCCGGTCGCTTGATTTTTGTGCTACCTCGGTTGGACTTTCGTTCCACACCCAACCCCGAGGAATCGCCATGCCCACAACCAGACGCCTATCAGGCCGGTCCCAACGAATAAAACTTTCCATGCCACGCCTTCATCACTCGTCAGTGCCTCATCGGGGGACACAACGCTGGCACCCGCATACTCGTCCGCTCCTCCTGCCTAGGAATGAGTTTGATCACCCTTGTGGATCGGCGGAGCTTCCGAGGTATTTCCGATACCCCATTGACACAACCACCTGACTATGCTATGCTTTTCTCCGCTCGAAATTCTGGGCCCGGAATCCGAGCGACCGAGTCTCTCCGCGACGTCGACCCCCATCCACGCACCTGGCCAGGCGTCTGGATGGGGAGCGGCGCCGGAGACAACCTTCAACATCACAAGGAGCCGTATGAGCACCACGCATTTGCTCGCGACCCTGTCTCAGGGCATCGTCCTTCCCGCTCTGTCCCGCCGCACCGGAGCGCCCTGCCGCGCCGTCGCGACGCGCCAGCTCGTCCTCGCCAAGGATCAGAACTCGCAGGTTCGTCTCGCGGGTTGCCTCGACCGCCGCGGCAGGGTCTTCCGCACGGCCGTGCGCGACATCGTCGCCATTCAGGCGCCGCTCCTCGTCCACGCCATGACCCTCACCGATGACGCGCCGATTCCGCTGGCGCTTGAGGCGTTGCCGCAAGCCTCCTTCAACTACGACGCGCTCGGGTCGTTGTTCACGTACTGCTCGCTCGGCACGCGCTACGCCACCGAACTCATCGGCGGGTGGCCGTCTCCGAACGGCGACGTCACGGCCAAGATGTTCCCCGTGTGCGGGATGCTGATCCCGAAAGCCGGCCCGCTCGCGCCGCCTGTGCGTCAGATCGGACATCTGTGGCCGCACGGCGACTTCGCGCGGCCGTCGGGGTCGCACATCATCTCGTTCGTCTCGCAGCCCGGCTTCCTGTTCGCGGCCAAATACCCGCTCGAACTCGCGGCCAAGCTCATCCTGCGCAACGTCGGCGCTTGGGGCGAAGAATGGGTGCCGATTGAGGTGGCCGAGCAGACAAAGGAGTTCGCGGCGAAGGTCGCCGAGCAGTATCGGCCGCGCACGTACATCCCGTTGACCGCTGACCTGCTCGACCGCGCCGCCAAGCGGCCGCCCGTTGACGCGCGCAACTTGTGGGCCAGCGGGCATCCGGCCCCGCGCCAGTCCGCCCGCATCGTCTGGCGCAACGGCCGCATGCCGTCGGGCGCGCCCATCCCCCTCGACGACCCCGCCCTGAACCAGTTCTTCCAGCGGTTCCGCGACCAGTAGCCCGAAATCGTCTTCGCAAAAGCAAAGTGGCATCTCGCGTCAGGATCGACGCGAGATGCCACGGTTTTCCGGATACCCCCTTGACACAGCCATCAGTTTTTTGTAGTATATTAATCGGTTACGAATGGAAGGAGGATCATTGGCCGCATTTTTGTTGAGGAGTTGGGCGAAGTCGTTCAGCCTTCGGGACATCAACAAGATGACCGACGGGCAGATCGAGGCCAAGTTCAGGCTCCTGCGCTGGCAGGAGACGGACGGCGAACCCGTCTGCCCCGAGTGCGGTTGCGATGCCGTCTACCACATCAGGACGCGTCACCAGTATCGGTGCAAGCGTTGCGAGCACACGTTCTCGCTCATCAGCGGCACGGTCTTCCACAGCTCCAAGCTGCCCCTGCGGAGCATCCTCCAGCTCGTCCTGCTGTGGGCGAACGCGGTGAAGGGCGAGAGCGCCCTGCAGATTCGCCGCGACATCGGCCTGAACCACAAGTCCTCTCTCGTCATCCTGTACAAACTCCGTGAAATGCTGGCCAACACCCGCGACAGGTCGCTCATGAACGGCGTGTTCGAGGTCGATGGCATGCACGGCGGCGGCTACGTCCGCCATGCCAACAGGGCCGAGGACAGGCTAGAGGGAAACGCGCCGCCGACGCCGAGGTATTGCGTCGTCGCTCTGTGCCAGCGGGATCATAGGCACAACGGCACCAAGCAGGTACGCACGTGCGTTATGGAAACGGAATCTGCCGTGGGGCTGTTGCCCTTCATCTTCGCGAACGTGGCCTTGGGAGCGACCATCTTTACGGACGGGCATGCGGCCTACGACAACCTCGCGGCCCACTACGACCATCAGCGCGTCATCCACAGGCGCGCATTCCTCGGCGACGACGGCGAGAACATCAACCTGTGCGAGACCTTCTTCGCGCGGCTCCGTCGCCTGCACGTCGGGCAGATCCACAAGCTCACGTTGAGATACGTCGCCATGTACGCGGCCGAAATCGCCTACCGCGCCAACACCTACCGCTGGCAGAACGGACGCATCATGGACGACATCCTCGGGAAGGCCCTGCGGAACAGGCCGACGCAGACGTGGCGTGGCTATTGGCGGATGAGACCGCCCGTGGACGCCGTGCCGCAGTTGCAGATGGCCGCGTAGGCGCTACGGCTTCGAGACGAGCATCAGCTTCGGCCGTTGCGGCTTGTCGTCGCGGCTCGGAATCTCGGGCGGGGCGATCTCGTAGAGGTATTCGCCGCTCGGCGCCCTGCCAGCCTCGCGCAACACGCCGCCCCGTTCCAGCCGCTTCGTGCAGTTCCTGACATGCATATGGAGCTTGAGGCCGTCGCCGCGTCGCGCTTCTAGCGCGTCCGCGATCTCGTGCCTGCCCATGGGCCGTCCAGCCTCCCTGAGCAACATCAGGACGAGCCGCATCAGTCCGCCGCGCGGGAACAGCGGCGTGCGCGTCCTGATGGGCCGCACCGCGTCCACGTCCACGCCTGAATCGACCATCCGCATCGTCTCGTCGAGCGTCTGGATCTCACGCTCCAACAGCCTGATGGCGTCCTGATGCTTGGCGATTTCGCCGAGCCGTTCAGCCTTCAGCCTGGTGAGCTTCGAAATCGAGTGATTCTTTCCCACGGGGTGCCCCCGCCAGCCTGCGGCTGGTCGACGTCCGATGGTCATCGGACTCTGCTGTCGCTATCCGTAGTGCTCGCGGGAACGCTCGCAAACGGCTAGCGCATAGCCTAACCACATGACACAGTTACATTTCTGCGTCAATCGGGTTGGCTGAACTTCTTTGTGCGTTTGCGCCATAATGACGCCTTTGGCCGCCGGAGGCATCCCTGTGCCTACGCCACTTCCAGCCCCTGCTCCCGGTATTCGTTGAGCTTGTTGCGCAGGGTGCGCACGGAGATGCCGAGCAGCTGCGCGGCCAGGGTGCGGTTGCCGCTGGTCTCGTCCAGGCTTTTCAGGATGAGCTGCTTCTCCATCTCGTGCAGCGGCATGACCGAGAGCACGTCGCGCAAGGCGGTGGCAGCCTGGCCCGAGGCCGAGGCTTCGCCCTGGCCCGTGGACAGCGGCGCGGGCGCGATCCCGGTGTCGTCCGCCGGGTTGCCCATGTCGCCCACCTCGACCACGTCGATGCCCCAGGTGTCGCCGTCGAGCAGGAAGTGCCGCTGCTGGATGGGGTTGCCCTGGGCCAGGAGCACGGCGCGCTCCATCAGGTTCTGCAGCTCGCGCACGTTGCCCGGCCAATCGTAGCTGGCCAGCCAAGTCCGGGCGTCCTCGACGAAGACTTGCGGGCCCATGCCGTAGGCCGTGGCGTACTTGGCGGCGAAAAAGTCGGCCAAAAGCAGCACGTCGTCGCCGCGTTCGCTCAAGGCGGGCAGGCGCAGGGGGATGACGTTCAAGCGATAGAACAGGTCCTGGCGGAACTTGCCCTCGCGCACGGCCTGGTCCAGGTCGCGGTTGGTGGTGGCCAGCACGCGCACGTCCACGCTGATGGTCTCCACCCCGCCCACGCGGTCGATCTCGCCCTCCTGCAGTACGCGCAAGAGCTTGGCCTGCAGGGCCAGGTCCATTTCGGTGATCTCGTCGAGCAGGATGGTGCCGCCCTGGGCCAGCTCGAACTTGCCCAGCTTGCGGTTGATGGCCCCGGTGAAGGCGCCCTTTTCGTGGCCGAAGAGCTCGCTCTCCAGAAGGTGCTCGGGCAAGGCCGCGCAGTTGATGGCCACAAAGGCCTCGCGCGCGCGGTCGGAATTGTGGTGGATGAACCGGGCGAACATCTCCTTGCCGGTGCCGGAAGGCCCGCTGATGAGCACCGTGGCCTTGCTGCGCGCCACCTGGCGGGCCAGGGCCAGCACGCGCTGCACGGCCGGGTGCCGCCCGATGATCTGGAAGCGCCCGGCGGCGGATTCCGGTCCGGAGGAGGTGGCCGTGGCCCCGGCGGCGATGGAGGCGTTGGAGGCCAGGCGCGAGACGCTGAGCGAGGCGTTGGAGAGCACGCGCGGGCCCAGTGGGCGCGGGGCCACGCGGGGCGCGGCCTCGGGCTCGGGTGCTGGCTCGGGCAGCAGCAGGCTGATCTTTTCCCAGCCCAGCGGCTCCAGCCAGTAGTCGCGCGCGCCCAGCTCCAGGTATTTCTGGGCTTCCTCGGCGCTGCCCGCGCGGGAGAAGATGATCACCGGGGGCACGTCCTCGCCCTTGACTGCCAGCTCGGCCAGGCGCGACAGCAACGCCTCCGCCGCGTAGCCGGGCAGCGCCGGGCGCGAAAAAATCACCGCCGTGGGGGAACGCTTGAGGAAGGCCATGGCCGAGGTGAGGCCGTCGGCCACGCCCGCCTGAACCCCGGCGTCGCGCAGGGCTGGGAAGATGCCGCTGACGGACTGCGGCTCGGCAAGGAAGAGAATCGTCCGCTCGGACATATCACATGCTTGTAGCCCCATCCGTGCATATTATCAAGGGATGGAAGACCAACCCGCCACGCTGCGACGCGGTGATTTCCATGACCTGGTGCGGCCTTGCCGGGACTGGCCCGGTCTGCTACGCATTTTTGCAAGGAGAACCCCGTGCCGCACAGCATCCCCGTCCTTTGCCACCACAACGTCAGCCAGGCCGACGGCCACACGCCCCAGCGCTTCGAGGAGCACCTTGTTGCCATCCGGGACGCGGGCTTTCGCACCATCAGCGCGCGCGAGCTGATGCGCGCCCTGCGCGGGGACATCCCTGTGGCGCCCAAGACCTGCGTGCTCACCTTCGATGACTGCCACCTGTCCAACTGGACCGTGGCCGCGCCTCTGCTGGCCAAATATTCCATGACTGGGGTCTTCTTCTGCGTCACGGACTTCATCGGAAGCGGCGAGAAAAGGCCCCAATTGAACCCCGAGGGTGGCGGGCCGGAACTGCTCAGCGCGCCGGACTCTTTTTGCCTGGCCCTGCGCGACGGTGACCTGTCCCAGTTCATGAACGAGGCCGAGCTCACGGCCATGATCCAGGACCACGGCTTCGAGGTGTACGGCCACAGCGCCCGGCACCAGGGCTGCTTCCGCAGCCTGGTCCAGACCGGCACCCAGGCCGAGGCCCAGGCCCACTGGAGCGCCTGGGGCGTCTACAGCCCGGAGCAGCGTCAGGCCTTACCAGCAACCGCCTTGCCGCAGTTCGAGGTGGGCAGCGCGTATGTGTACAACGGCTACTGGCCGACAACCCCCATGGTGGGCGGCAGCCCCCAGGCCGGGGGCGGGCTGTACTTTCGCCGCCGCGCCGACGCCGAGCGCAGGGCCTTCTGCCTGGCGGACTTCCGCCGCTGTTTTGCGCGCATGCGCGAGATCAACGGCCTCTCCGGCCAGGGGAACGACACCCAGTTTTTCTGCTGGCCCTGGGGCCAGTACGACGCCCTGTCCGAATCCTGCCTGCGCGAGGCCGGGTTTGGCGCAGCCTTCACCCTGGAGCGCAGCGCCAATGTGCGCGGGACCAACCCCCTGCGCATCCACCGGATAGGCGTGGGCAAGACCAAGGACGGCGGCTGGATCGAGAGCCGCCTGCGCATGTATGCAGGCAGCCTGTCCTCCCGGGTGTTCTTCAAGTACCTGCGCAAGCGGCCGGACATCGCCAGTGTGCTCTACATGACCGACTCGGCCAAGCTTTCCGGCGGGTCGCGGCAGATGGTCAACAACATCCTTGGCATGCGCGAAAGCGGCCTGCGCGTCACCGCAGTGATCCCGCCGGGGTCGGAGATCGCCTCGGTGCTTGCGCCGCTGACCACGGGCGAGAATCCGGTGGAGGTGGTGGAGTACGGCGGGTTCAAGCAGTACGTGCGCGCGGCCTCCTTCGTGGCCGAGCTGGCCCGGCGGGTCGAGGCCGACGTGGTCCACACCTTCCACGCCAAGGCCTACAAGAGCGCGGCCCTGGCCAAGGTGTCCGGTTTGGGGGGGGCGCGCTTCCGCCTGTTCGTCAACCGGGGCGTGATCTTTCCGCCCAACACCATCTTTGCGCTGTACAGCCTGGCGGCCACGGGCGTCACCGTGAACTCGCTCAAGTGCGCGGAGGTGCTGCGCACCTACCAGGTGCCCCAGAACCGGCTGCGGCTGGTGTACAACTCCTTTCTGCCCGACCCGGACCTGAACAACGGCCTGCTCCCGCCGGAGCGCCAGCCCCGCAAGAAGCGCGGGGCGCGCGTCCTCTATGTGGGCAACGAGGCGCCCGCCAAGGGCTTTGACCTGTTCCTGCGCATGGCGGCGGAACTTGCCCAGCGCAGCGTGCGCGACCTGGAGTTCGTGGCCGTGGGCGTGGCCAACATGCGGTCCTTTGAGGAGCTTTTGACCCCGGCCCTGCGCCTGCGCCTGTCCATCACCGGCCACCTGCCCCACGAGGGCGTGCTGCGCCAGCTCATGGACGCCGACATCCTGGTGCTGCCCTCGCGACAGGAGAGCCTGCCCAACGTCCTGCTGGAGGGCTTCGCCTGCTCCCTGCCCGCCGTGGTCACCAACGTGGGCGGCATGCCCGAGCTGGTGCACGACGGGGTCAACGGCTATGTGCGTGAATCGGGCGACGTGCCCGGCCTGGCCGACGCCGTGGCGCAGCTTGCGGCGGACCCGGCCCTGCGCCTGCGCATGGGCCGCGTAAACCGGCTGCTGGTGTCCCGTCACCTGGGCAACGCCGCCAAGACCCTGACCCTTTTGCGCACGTACTTTGGCGAGGCCCTGTTCCAGCCCCTGCCCATCGAGGACCTGGCGCGGCAGGTGGCTGTTGAATGCTCGCTTTCGCAGGTGCTGGAGGCCGCGCCATGCCAGCCCGCACCCTAAGCGTCGCCAGGGCCGTTGCCAGGGCCGCCGCCTGGGCCGGGCTGCCCGCGCCCCTGCGCCAACGCCTGGCCCTGGCCTCCACGGGCAGCCGTCATCTGGCCCAGGCCGGATCCCTGTGCCTGGGGCTGGCCCGCACCGCCGATGATGCTGTCGACCCCGCTGAACGCGCGCGCCTGTCCGCGCTGGCCGTGGACCTGCTGCTCTGGGCCTGCGGCGAAAATCCCTTTTCCGGCCCGCTGGCAACGGAGATCCTGTCCGTGCCGGACCTGCCCCTGCCCGAGCCCTCCCGCGCTGCCCTGGCCGCTGTTGCCGCGCACTGGTGCCTGCCCGATGCCCCTGAAGGCTCCCGTGGGAAAGGCGGCGGCCTGGCCTATT
This sequence comes from uncultured delta proteobacterium, assembly GCA_903843965.1. Taxonomy (GTDB): domain Bacteria; phylum Desulfobacterota; class Desulfovibrionia; order Desulfovibrionales; family Desulfovibrionaceae; genus Humidesulfovibrio. Next base: position 84,582 of record CAIMRY010000009.1, on the reverse strand, counting down.
TCGAGCGCCTGGCCAAACAGCGCGACACGGCAAAGCTGGCCGCCTTCCTGGCCGGTCAGGTGGCCAAGGCCCCGGCGGCCCTGTTCTGGCGGGAAAAGGCCCTGGGTCTTTCCCTGTACGCGGCGGACCCGGACGCCCGCGCCAGCCTGGAGGCCACGGCCCTGGACGGGCTGGAGCACGACAGCGCCTGCGCGGACCTGGCTCCGGCCATTGCCGCCCTGCGCGCCCAGGCGGCCTTTCTGCGTGGCGACACAGCCGCCTGCCTGCACGAACTGGCCAGCCTCGGCCCGGAGCGCGGCAACCCGTTCGGCCCTGGCTTTGCCCCGGCGCGCACTGGCCTGGCCCTGCTGGCCGCCGGAGACGACGCCCAGGCCCTGCCGCACCTTTTTCAGGCCCTTTCCGCTGCGCCCTGGCAGGCCAGCCTGGCCCTGGTCACGGCGGACGCGGTCAGCGGCCTGCGCCGCGCCCGCACCCCCATGCCCGGCCCTACCCTGGTCCTGCTCTACACCTGGAACAAGGCTGCGGACCTGGACGCCACCCTGGCCAGTCTCTTTGCCTCGGACCTGTCCGTCGCAGGCGGGCGGGCGCGGGTGCTGGTGCTGGACAACGGCAGCACTGACCACACGCCCCAGGTGCTGGCAACCTGGGCCGGGCGCGTGGGCGAGGCCCTGCTGCGCGTCACCCTGCCGGTGAACATCGGCGCGCCAGCGGCCCGCAACTGGCTGGCGGCCCTGCCCGAGGCCATGGCCGCCCAGTTCCTGGTCTTTCTCGACGACGATGTGGACCTGCCGCCGGACTGGCTGGGGCGACTGGGCGCGGCCCAGGCCCAGCACCCACAGGCCGGGGTGGTGGGCTGCAAGGTGGCCGACCACCACGCCCCGCACCTGCTGCAAAACGTGGCCGGGCACCTGGTCATCCCGCAGGATGTGCCGGAGGATCGCCCGGACCTGGACTTCCAGAGCCTGACGCCAAACCCCTTCCGCCTTTTGGACGCGCACCTGCACGGACCGGACTGGGGCCTGTTCGACTTCATCGGGCCCTGCGCCTCGGTCACGGGCTGCTGCCACCTGTTCCGGCGCGCGGCGCTGGAGGCCCCGGCTGCGGCAGGCGGCGGCTTTTCCCTGGCCCTTGGGCCCTCGCAGTACGATGACTTCGAGCGCGACCTGCGCATGCTGTGCGGCGGGGCCCACGCCGTGTACCAGGGGCACCTCCGGGTGCGCCACCGCAAGCGCTCCGGCCTGGCCGGGCAGGAGACGGGCGCCAGCGGGCCGAACGTCACTGGTGCCAACGTCACCGGGGTCAACCTCACCGGGGTTAACGCCCAGGGCAACCGCTACAAGATGCAGACCCTGCACCCCCGCGCGGAAATCGCGCAGCACATCGCCAACCAGTCCGAGCGCCTGGAAGCGCACCTCAACGATCGTCTGGCGCTGCTGGATGCCCAAGCCCCGGACGACATCGTTTTACACCAAGGGGAACACGGCGCATGAGCGACGGCAGCAAGGAATTCTTGAACGGACACCAGGAACTCATGCCAGAAGAGCACTTCCGCTTCGCCTGCCACCCTGGCGTCAGCTGCTTCGGCGCGTGCTGCTCGGCGCTTGATCTCATGCTCACCCCCTACGACACCTTGCGCCTGCGCCACACCACGGGCCAGACCTCGCACAAGTTCATCCGGCTCTTCGCCACCCTCTTGGCCATGCCCGAGGTGGGCCTGCCCATGCTGCACATGCGCATGCTGGCCGACGCCAGGCACTTGTGCCCCTTTTCCCGCGAGGCGGGCTGCGCAGTGTACCCGGACCGGCCCTCGGCCTGCCGCACCTATCCCCTGGGCCGGGCCACCCAACGCGATGCCGAGGGCCTGGCCCAGGAACGCATCTTCATGGCCCGGGAGGCCCATTGCCACGGGTTCGACGCGGGCACGGACTTCAACGCCGGGGCCTGGATGCACGACCAGGGCCTGGAGCCATACAACAGCGCCAATGACCGCTACATGGCCCTGGCCGAGGACCTGCGCGCCTTTACAACCCTCACTGGCCAGCACATGGGCCAGAAGCAACTCGGCATGGCCGGCCTGGCCCTGTACCAGCCCGACGAGTTCCAGCCCTTCCTGGAGCGCTCCGGCCTGCTTGAACGCCTGGACCTGACCCCGGCGCGCAAGGACGAGGTGTTGCACGACGAGGAGGCCTGCCTCGATTTCGGCTACGACTGGCTGGAGCTCTCGCTCATGGGCCACGACGAGCACCTGCGGCCAAAAGGTTGAGGCGGCCCCGCCCCAACGCTGCCCCGCCTTTTCCCCGCCATCGGTCCGGCGCCGCCCCGGTCTTGTTCCACGACCGTTCCGTATTCCCCGCACCCCTGGCCCCCTGTTCTCCGACCGGAACATCTGACACCCTTTGTTTACGGCTGCATGCCAGACCAATAACGTTGTCACCCCTCTGCACACGGTTATTTTCAGCACATTCGACTACGCAAGTTTCTGTCATGATTTTATCACGACATTACTTAAAGTCTCCACCTTTGCCTGTTCTGAGGAGCCCAGGACGGGACGCGGGCAGGGAGTTTCAAACACTTCGTTTACGCCGGGGAGATGTCAGCCACGGGGAGAGACACCGGACAACCGGTGGTTCAGTGGCAGAGACAGCATATTTTGCAACCATGTATGCAGTCACCTTTTCCGTATCCGGAAAATTCTGGTTGCCATGCCCCATGACAATGAGTCAATACTTGGCCAACGCACTCTGAAGGAAGGAACCGGACATGAAAGACGACGATCTGTTCCACCCGAAACTCATGAATTTGCCAGACTTTCTGGCCATGCGCCGCGTGCTGCCCAAGGGCTACCGTCTGGTCTTCACCAACGGCTGCTTTGACCTGCTGCACCCCGGCCATGTGGACCTGCTGGCGCGCGCCCGGGCCCTGGGCGACGGGCTTCTGGTGGGACTCAACTCCGACGCCTCTGTCCGGCGCATCAAAAAGGACGCCAAGGGCCCCAAACGCCCGCTGAACAGCCAGGCCGCCCGCTCGTATGTGCTGGCCGGGCTGGAGGCCGTGGACTTCGTGGTCATCTTCGAAGAGGACACGCCGCTTGAGCTCATCCGCGCCGTGCAACCCCAGGTGCTGATCAAAGGCGGGGACTGGGTCAAAGACAAGATCGTGGGCCGCGAGGTTGTGGAAGAGGCTGGCGGCCAGGTGGTGAGCCTGCCGCTGCTGCCCGGCTATTCGACCACCGGGCTCATCGCGCGGGTGCTCAAGGGCTGATGTCCTCTCGGCTCAAGCCGCCAGTCCAGGCTGGCTGGCGCGGCGCGGCGCACCTTGACGGCGCGCCCGGCTTCGAGTATGTGGTCCTGCTCGGACGGAATCGGGCCAATAGCTCAGTTGGTAGAGCCCCCGGCTCATAACCGGATGGTCCCAGGTTCGAGCCCTGGTTGGCCCACCAGCCGCAGAGGGCGTTGTTAGGCCGCGCTGCGGCGGGTCCTGCTGGATGCAAAAGCCATAGGCAAGAGCCGGATCTGAGGGCCAGACGTGAAGGACAGACATTGACCATACACGCAGCAGCGAAGACGTTGAAACTTACCGCCCGGACTTGTGCAGGCGAACGCAGATGCTCCCAGGGGGAAACCCTACGGGAGCATCCGCGTTTTGAGGGAGCCCGATGAACGCCGAGACCGCGCTGAACTGTGTCCGTTCCCTTGCCCCGGAGGCCCTGGCCGCCGACTGGGACAACTCCAGCGTCCAGATCAGGGGCGAGCGCGCCGAGGTGAAGAAGCTCGCCGTGACCCTGGACCCCCTGCCCGAGGTCATGGCCCAGGCCCTGGCCTGGGGCGCGGACCTTGTTGTCACCCACCACCCCCTGTACTTGCAGCCACAAGCCCCCACCAAAGACGGTCAGCACCTCAACGTGCTGCGCCAGTTCATGAGCGCCGGGGCCTGGCTCTATACCTGCCACACCAGCCTGGACTGCCGCCCGGGCGGTCCGGCCTTCTGGCTTGGCCGCGCGCTGAAGCTCACGGACTGCCGGACCATTGAGACCGTGCACAGCTTTCCCGCGCGTGAGGTCTTTTTCCAGGCCCCGGCGCGCATCACCGAACGCGAGGCCCGGCCCCTGTCCGAGACCGCTGGCGTGCTGGCCGTGTCCCAGAGCAACGCGGGCGAGGTGCGCGTGATCTGCGAAGAGCGCGCCTGGGGCGACATCGCCGAGCGGCTGGTGGGCATCTTCGGCAAGCGCCCGGAATTTCTGGTGCGCCGCCTGGAGGCCCCGGTGGAGAACATCGGCTTCGGCCAATTGGGCGAGCTGCCCAAGGCCCTGGCCTACGAGGACTTCGCCAAGCTTTTGGAAAAGGCGCTGTTCAGCGTGCAGAAGCCCTTTGTCGACTGCGGTCCCGGCAAGGCCAAGGGCGTCGCCTGGGCCGAGTGCGGCCCCCGGCCCGCGCTGATCCGCCGCGTGGGCTACACCACGGGCTCGGGCGCATCGCTCATTCCTGCGGCCTTTGCCGCCGGAGCCGACGTGTTCATCTGCGGCGACGTGAAGCACCACCCCGCCCAGGAAGCGCCGGGGCTGGTCCTTGATGTCGGGCATTTCATCCTGGAGGAGGAGATGATGCGTCTCTTCGCCAAGGAGCTTTCGCCCACGCTTTCCGGCGTGCAGGTGAAATTTTTCGAGGGCAAAAGTCCGTTCAGCTACCGGGTGCTGGCCTAGCGCCGGTCGTTTTTCATCCCGGCGGCAGCACAATATTGCAACACTGCGAGGTTCCCATGTACCAGAAACAGATCGAACAGTTGGTGGTCCTGCAGACCGTGGATGACGAAATCCTGCTCCTGGAGGTCGAGGTCCGTCATGCCCCGCTGGAGCTGGCCGACCTTGAGGGCCGACTGGCCCAGCTCAAGGAGCGCCAGTCCCAGGTTCAGGAGCGCCTCGACCTGCTGAAGACCCAGCAGAAACGCCTGGAGGGCGAGATCGAGGACGACGGCCACCGCATCAAGAAGAGCAAGAACAAGCTCATGGCCGTGGGCAACTCCAAGGAGTACCACGCCATGATGCGCGAGATGGACTCCATGGAGAAGCTGAACCGCCTGCGCGAGGAAGAGCGCATCGCGGTGATGGAGGAGTTCACCCGCCAGGACACCGCCATGCAGGAGCTGGACACCGAAGTCGCGGGGCTGATGGAAGGCTACGACGCCAAGAAGGCCACCCTGGACGAGCGCATCACCAAGGCCCAGTCCCGGCTCGACGCCCTGGCCAAGCGCCGCAACAAGGCCGGAAAGGTTGTGCCCCCGCCCATCCTGGGCCGCTACGAATTCATCCGCTCGCGCATCGTGCACCCGGTCATCGTCTCCGTCACCGATGGCATCTGCGGCGGCTGCCACATCCGCATACCGCCCCAGTCGTTCAACGAGTTGCAGAAGGGCAAGCAGATCCTGGGCTGCCCCAACTGCCAGCGCATCATTTACTGGGTGGAGCATTCACCCAACATTCTGGAATAAGGTTCACGCCGGAGTTGGACGGACCGTCGCTGCGCGCCGCAAGGTGCGGGGAGGAAAGTCCGGGCTCCACAGGGCAGAGCGCTGGGTAACTCCCAGGAGGAGCGATCCTCGGCAAGCGCAACAGAAAGCAGACCGCCACGCGCTCCCGCCCTTTTCGGAGGGGGGGACGCGGGGTAAGGGTGAAACGGTGGGGTAAGAGCCCACCAGCGGGCGTGGTGACACGCCCGGCTAGGCATGCCCCGCTCGGAGCAAGACCAAATAGGAAGGCAGGCCGGCCCGGTCAATGCCTTCGGGTAGGTTGCTTGAGGTGGTCGGTAACGGCCATCCTAGAGGAATGACGGTCGCCTCCCTCGCCCCGGAAGGGACAAGGGGGGGCACAAAACCCGGCTTACAGTCCGGCTCCGGCAAGCCGCAGACAAACCGGGGGAGGCGAAAACCTCCCCCGGACCTCCTCCGCCAAGGAGCACGTTCCTTGGAACCTGAATCCGCAGTCCAGGCGCGGCAACACCACGCCGAGACAGCGGGAACGGGGTCAGGCGGCAGAGCCCCTGGCTGCGTCAGAGGCAGGCCCCTCTTGCAGTGCGCACACCCCTTGCAGCAAAGGCCGTTGCCCATGACCAGCACTACACCGAACCATCCTGACCAGCGCCTCTGGGCTGTGCTGCTCGCTGCTGGCAGCGGCTCGCGCCTAGCCCCGTCGCTTACGGCCGCGCACGGACCCGGCGCGCGCAAGCAGTACATTGAATTTGACGGCGCGCCGCTGTTCTGGCGCAGCGCCCGTACCCTGGCCTGCGTACAGCCGGTCCAGGGCCTGGTCTTCGTGTTCCCCCCGGCGGACTGCGAACGCATGGCCGCCCAGGTGGCCGAACTGGACGCGGCCGAGCCCCTGGGCCTGCCCTGGCTGGTCTGCGCTGGCGGAGCCCGCAGGCAGGACTCGGTGCGCCTGGGTCTGGCCGCCCTGCCGACAAGCGGACAAGACGCCTGCACAGCCGTGCTCGTGCACGACTCGGCCCGGCCCTTCGCCACGGCCGCCCTGGTGCGCCGCGTGGCCCAGGCCCTGGCCCAGGGCGAGCTGGCCGCCATCCCCGGCCTTGCGGTCACGGACACCATCAAGACAGTGGGCCCGGACGAGATCGTCGTGGGCACCCCGGAGCGCGCCGGGCTGCGCGCCGTGCAGACGCCTCAGGGCTTCCGGCTGGCCCCGCTCTTGGCCGCGCACCAGCGGGCCCAGGCCGAGGCCTGGGAGGTCACGGACGACGCGGCGCTCATGGAGCGCGCCGGGCACCCGGTGCGCATCGTCCCCGGCGAGGAGGCCAATGTGAAGATCACCACCCCGGCGGACCTGGACCTGCTCTCCTCCCCCATGAACGGGACGAAGTCCCCGCGCACGGGCTGGGGCTACGATGTGCACCGCACCCTGCCCAGCGGCGAGGACCATCCCCAGGCGCGGCCATTCATCCTGGGCGGCGTGGTCATTCCCGGCGGGCCAAGGGTCCTGGCCCACTCCGACGGCGATGTGCTGCTCCACGCCTTGACCGACGCCCTGCTCGGCATCGCCTGCACGGGCGACATCGGCCAGCTCTTTCCAGATACGGACCAGACCTTTGCCAACATGCCCAGCGCGGTGTTCGTCACCGAGGCTCTGCGCCTTGTGCGCGCCGCAGGCTACCGGCCCGTGCACGCGGACCTGACCGTCATCGCCCAGGTTCCGAAGCTTGGCCCGCACAAGACGCGCATGGCCGCGCAGATCGCCCAGCTGCTGGAGCTGCCGGGGGACTGCGTGAACGTCAAGGCCACCACCGAGGAGGGCCTGGGCTTCACCGGCGAAAAGCGCGGACTCAAGGCCGTGGCCGTGGTCACGGCCCTGCCGGACTAACGTTCCAACCCAGCCCGCAGCCAGCCCCCGGCCAGCCTGCACCCAACTCGGAGACTGGGACCACAGCCTCCGCCAACTCCTCCACTCCTCACCGCTGACGCACCAACATCAGGGGTTCACAGCCCATGCATCCGGCCCGCGCCCGCCTCATCCACAACAGACCGCAACACGTCGGCCCAGTGTTCTACTGGATGCACCGCGAGCTGCGCGCGCAGGACAACTGGACGCTCATCCACGCCGCCGACCTGGCCCGTGAACGCGGCCAGCCGCTGTGCGTGGCTGTTTGCCTGGTGCGCACCTATGGCCTGGCCCGGACGGAGCATTTCGCCTTTCTGACGCACGGCCTGCGCGAGACGCCGCACAGCCTGGCCGCGCATGGCATCCCCCTTGTCGTGCTGCGCGGGGAGCCGGGCCGCACGGTGCCGGACTTTGTGCGCGAAGTGCGCGCCGGTCTTGTGGTCACCGACGCCGACCCCACCCGTCTCAAGCGCGCCTGACTGGCCCAGGCCCTGCCACTATTAGATGTTCCTGTCATCGAGGTGGGCGTGCGCAACATCGTGCCCGCGCGCAGCGCCACGGACAAACGCGAATACATGGCGCGCACCCTGCGGCCCAAAATCCAGCGACTGCTGCCGGAATTCCTGGACGCGTTCCCGCCCCTGCCCGCGCAGACCAGCCCCTGGCCTTCAGCCGCTTCCGGGCCGCTGCCCCTGCCTGACTGGGACGCCCTGTGCGCCGAGTTCGGGCCTCTGCCCAATCCGTTTTCTGGAATCGGGCCCGGCGCAACGTCAGCAGAGGCCTCCGCAGCACCGGCCTTCCTGCCCGGAGAAACCGCAGCCAGGGCCCGCCTGGACGCTTTTCTGGCCACCGGGCTGTCCACCTATGCCGACGACCGCAACACGCCTGTGGGGCCTGCTGGGGCGCTTCTTTCGCCGTATCTGCACTTCGGCCAGATCTCGGCCCAGCGCGTGGCCCTGTGCGTGCTGGCGGTCGTGGGCGTCCCGGTCGCCGCGCGCGACGCGTTTTTGGAGCAGCTCATCGTGCGCCGCGAACTGGCCGAGAACTTCTGTCTGCACACCCCGGATTATGACACGCCGGCAGCCTTCCCGCCCTGGGCCGAGGCCACCTTGGCAAAGCACCAGGCCGACCCGCGCCCGCACCTGGCCAGCGGGGCCGAACTCATGGATGCCCGGACCCCGGACCCGCCGTGGAACGCGGCACAACGCCAATTGCTGGGCACCGGCCACATGCACGGCTGGCTGCGCATGTTCTGGGCCAAGCAGCTCCTGTTGTGGTCTGCGGATGCAGCCACGGCCCTTTCGCGCTGCCTGGGGCTGAACGACAGTCTGTCGCTGGACGGACGCGACGTGAACGGCTAAACGGGCGCGGCCTGGAGCACCGGCGGCGTGCACGACAGGCCCTGGCCCGAGCGGCCCGTGTTCGGCACAGTGCGCAGCATGGCGTTCAACGGAGCGCGCCGGAAATTCGACGTGGCCGACTTTGTTTCGCAATGGAGCGGGCAGGGGCAGGAGGACAGGGCGCAGTTCGCCGCAGCTGAAACGCCAAAACCTGCGTTTTGCGTTAGCGCAGGCCCTGGCTGGAACGGAGCGTGTTCGGCACGCTGCGCAAAATGACCCTGTCCGGCGCGCGCAGGAAGTTCGACGTGGCCGCCTGTGCGCGTCGCCGGTGCTGGGAAACGTGAAATCAGACGATGGACAGGAACGGGCCGCCAGGCAGCGCCTGCACGGCGCGGCCGATGCACACGGCCAGGTCGCCCGCAGCCAGGAGCAGGGCCTGGGCCTGGGCCAGCCTGTGCTGCGGCACGCCCAGGATGAGCCCGCCCGAGGTCTGGGCGTCGAAGGCCAGGGCCACGCGCAGGTCCTCCAGGCCGTGGGCCACGCGGGTGCGCGGCAGGTAGTGGTTGCGGTTGCACACGCTGCCGCCAGGCAAAAGCCCCAGGGCCGCCAGCTCCAGCGCCTCCGGGAAGAAGGGCACCGCCGCCAGGTCCAGCTCCGCACAGACCCCGCTGGATTGGGCCATTTCCAGCAGGTGCCCGCCCAGGCCAAAACCGGTCACGTCGGTTGAGGCCTTGAGCCCCAGCTCGCGGATGGCCATGGCCCCGCCCCGGTTGAGCCTGGCGCACCAGTGCAGCAGCTGCTCCTCGTAGTTTGCGGCCCCGGGCCGACCGGCCTTGACAGCCGTGGCCAGCACCCCGGCGCCGATGGGCTTGGTCAACAGCAGCGCGTCGCCGGGCTGAAGGCCCCGGTTGGTGGCGATCTTGTCCGGGTCGACCACGCCGGACACGGACAGCCCGTACTTGATCTCCGGGTCCTCCACGCTGTGGCCGCCGCAGAGCACGGCCCCGGCCTCCAGGATCTTGGCCAGGCCGCCTTTGAGGATGGCGCCGAGCACTGCCGGGTCCATGCTGCGCGCCGGGAAGCAGCACACGTTCATGGCCGTCAGCGGCTCGCCGCCCACGGCGTAGACATCGGACAGGGAGTTGGCGGCGGCGATCTGGCCAAAGCAGAAGGGGTCGTCCACCATGGGAGTCAGAAAGTCGACGGTCTGCACCAGGGCCATGCCGGGTGGAAAGCGCACCACCACCGCGTCCTCATTGCCGCCGCGCGGGCCCGAGAGAATGCGCTCGTCCTGGCCGGTGACCAGGCCGTGAAGTATCCGCTCCAGGTCCCCTGGAGCCACCTTGGCGGCTCAACCCGCAGCGCGCACGCCCTGGGTCAGCCTCACCTTTTGCGGTGGCGCAGGATTGGTGGTGAAAGTCTGCATTCAACCTTTTTAGCAGAACGGGTGTGCAGCGCCAAGAGAAATCAGTCGTGCCAATCATAGAAATTTTCGATAGCCCTGTGTGGCTGCCAATTGTTCCGGGCACGCTTGATGCAGCACTGTAGGCAGCGCGCCATTGGGCACGCGGGAGGTATCCATGCTCCGACACCGTTGCGCCGCTTGCGGCCACCACATCAACCGCACCGACCGTTTGTTCGAGGACTCTGACGGCACCCTGTGCGCGTCCTGCCTGGCCCGCCTGCAGCCGCCCAAGCCCTGCGCCCCTGGCGCGAAACCAGCCGCCCCGCCGCCCGCCTGGGCCATGCTGCCGGAGCTGCGCTTCCAGCGGCCAGGGCAGGGCTAGCGGACCTGACTGCCGCCGGGCTGAACTAAGGCCCGGATCTTCTGCGCGACCTCTGGTCGGCGTTTGCTTGCTTCGGCCTCGTCTCCGACGGTTTGGCCCTCTCCCAGGCTGTCCGCAGCGCAGAGGGTTGCGGTCGGCATCTGCTCGCTGAAGGTGATGTCGCGTCCCTCTCCCAGGAACCTGTGCGCGGTAAAACCTTCCCAGATAGCCACGCCTCCTTGCTTGCCGCCAGCGCCCCCTGGCGCTGCCCCGGAGCGGACAGGCGGATCGGCAGGTTGCTCAGGTTCGCACCATGTCCGCCTCCCGCGTGCGGCCTGCTTCCTTCTCGCAATCCACCACCCTGTCCCTTCCACGCAGAAGTTTACCCCCGTTGCACGCGCCACCGTTTCATTGCCCTCTTCAGGTCTACGCCTGTACGCACCTGGACAATGCCCCGGTATTCTGGCTACATTAATGAACTCGTGTTCAGGGTTACGCCCTTGCCGTATTCTGTCCTTGTTGTGGTTTGTCGTTGTCAGCGTTCAACTAGGGGGGTTCTTGTGAGAGTTAAGGTTGCCGTTCTACTCTTCGCTTTTGTCCTCTTGTCACTTCCAAATACTGCTTTTTGTGAATACTGGTTCAACCTTACCCCTGACGGTTCGGCCAAGGCCGACCGTGACTCCGCGTTTGTGAGCAAGGGCGTCGCCACGATCAACATGAAAGTGAAAATGGACAAGAAATCCCGTGACTACTATCGGGCACGCTGCAAGCTGCCGGTGAATCCAACCACGTTCTTGTCCAAGGCCTGGCTTGATTGCACCGAGCGCACATGGAAGGAACAAGTCCTGATCTTCTACAACGCTGCCAACAAGGAAATCCCCGTCGCCAGCGCGAATCTGCCTGAGCTGGGAACCGGCAAGATCGAACCCGGCTCGATCCTTGATGATCTGCGCAAATCCATGTGCAAGTAGCTTGAATTGTTGCGGGGAATCCCGCTGTCTTGCGTTTGCACGGCCGGAGTTGCCAAGCCCGACGGCCAAGCGTCGGACGGTATTCTGTCTGTGTGGATCAACCCTGTTCATGTGGGTCCGCAAGGATTCGCGCTGTTGCCTGACCGCAACGGAGACAATTTTTCCCCTTCCCCACACACCCAAGACAGCAGGGGCCGGAACGCCTGTTCGCGTCCCGGCCCCTGCCGCGTCGTCCCTGCTGGACAAAGCCCTGAACAGTCCGACGCCCCTTACAGCACGCCCAGGTCCACGAAGCGCAGGTACAGCTCGCGGCTGATCCAGGCGTCGGTGGCGGCGTAGACGATCTGCTTGGTGCTGAGTGCCTCACGCGCCCAGTTGGAGCACTGCGCGCCCTTGCTGATGCGCAGGCCCATGAGGTTGGCCGTGAGGTTGCGCAGACCGTGGGTCAGCATGTTCATCTTCTTGGCCACGTCGCCCAGGTCCACAAAACCGTGCTCCGTGAACTCGAAGTGCTCGCGCAGGCCCTTCAGATCGTCGCGCACGGACACGCCGGTCTTGATGATGTGTTTGGCGGTCAGCAGCTCGGCCAGCACGGCCTTGTCCTGGAGCTTCGCCAGTTGGAAGATGTACACATTCTTCTGGCCGCACAGCTGCAGCAGCGCGGGCGGCGGAATGGCCCCCTTGCGGAAGATGGGCCGGGTCTCGGTGTCGAAGCCGAGCAGCTCCTCGTCCAGCAGCACCTTCATGGCCTGGTGCAACTGGCGGTCGCACTCCACAAAGATGATCTTGCCCACAAAGGCCGTGAGCGGCAGCACGCCGATCTCCTCGGTGGTGAAGGTGCGCAGGTACTGCTCGTCCAGCTCCGCGCCCTCGCGCACCGGGGCCAGCGGGATGACCACGGGCTTGGGCGTCTTGGGCTGGCGGTTGCGGCGGCCCGAGGCGTGGCCCGGCCTGGAGCCCGGTCTGGCGGTTGTCTTCTCGGCCGTCAGGCCTGCAGGCGTGGCGGCGGACGTTTCGGCGTGGCCGCAGTCCGGCGTGGGCTCGGCAGCGGCGGCGGTGTTGGCTTCGGTGTTACTCATGTTCGCGTATGGTGTTGAAGGCGATGTCCGGCCATTTTTCCTGGGTGTCCTCCAGCCGCCACTGGCTGGGCGCCAGGTAGGCCAGGTTGTCTTCGGCGTCCTTGGCCAGCGAGCCGTGCAATGCGCGCTCGAAGTCCGCCAGCTTGCGCTTGTCCGTGGCGTTGATGAACCGCGCGCAGTTGTACTGGGCTGGCTCGTAGAGCGCCTCCACCCCGTATTCGTCCTTCAGCCGGGCCACGATCACGTCGAACTGGAGCACGCCGACCGCGCCCAGGATGTACTCGTTGCCCATGAGCGGGCGGAAGACCTGCACCGCGCCTTCCTCGGCCAATTGCGCCAGCCCCTTTTGCAACTGCTTGGCCTTCAAGGGGCTTTTCAAGATCACCCGGCGGAAGTGCTCCGGCGCGAAGCTGGGGATGCCGGTGAACTTCAGCGGCTCGTGCTCGCTGAAGGTGTCGCCGATCTTGATGGTGCCGTGGTTGTGCAGGCCGATGATGTCGCCGGGCCAGGCCTCGTCCACATTGGTGCGGTCCTGGGCCATGAAGATGGTGGCGTTGGACACGGTGACGTCCTTGCCGATGCGGTGATGCCGGAGCTTCATGCCGCGCTGGAAGCGGCCGGAGCAGATGCGCAGAAACGCGATGCGGTCGCGGTGGGCCGGGTCCATGTTCGCCTGGATCTTAAAGACCACGCCGGAGAACTCCGGTTCGGTCGGCGCGACCTCGCGCTGCTCCTGTTTGCCGGTCTGTCCGCCGGTCTGGGTCACGCCGGTCTGGGTCACGCCGGTCTGGGTCACGCCGGTCTGGGCCACGCGGGGCCGAGGCTGCGGGGCCAGGGCCACAAACGCGCCCAGCATCTCCTGCACGCCGAAGTTGTTGATGGCGCTTCCGAAGAACACCGGGGTCTGCTTGCCCGCCAGGTAGCGCTCGCGGTCAAAAGGATATCCCGCGCCCGACACCAGCTCCATGTCGCGGCGCAGGTCCGCCGCCTGGGAGCCCAAGAGCTCGTCCAGCCGGGGGTCGTCCAGGCCCTTGATGACCAGACCCGCCTGGATCTTGCCGCCGTGGGTGGCGGAGAACAGGTGCAGCTCGTTCTTCTGGATGTTCCAGGTGCCCTTGAAGCCCTTGCCCATGCCGATGGGCCAGGTCATGGCCGCGCACTCGATGCCCAGGCTCTCCTCGATGTCGGACAAGAGGTCGAGCGGCTCGCGGCCCTCGCGGTCCATCTTGTTGATGAAGGTGATGATGGGCGTGTCGCGCAGGCGGCACACCTCCATGAGCTTCTTTGTCTGTGTCTCCACGCCCTTGGCCGAGTCGATGACCATGACGGCTGAATCGACAGCCGTGAGCACGCGGTAGGTGTCCTCGGAAAAGTCCTGGTGGCCGGGGGTGTCCAGCAGGTTGATGGCGTAGCCTTCGTACTCGAACTGCATCACCGAGCTGGTGACCGAGATGCCGCGCTCGCGCTCCATGGCCATCCAGTCGCTTGTGGCGTAGCGCGCGGCCTTGCGGGCCTTGACCGTGCCCGCCATCTGGATTGCGCCGCCAAAGAGCAGAAGCTTCTCGGTGAGGGTGGTCTTGCCTGCGTCCGGGTGGCTGATGATGCCGAAGGTGCGGCGGCGGCTGGTCTCGCGGGCGAGGTCTTTTTCAAATGCGGGGTCTGTCACGTGTGCTCCGGATATGGCCGGGCGCGGAGGTCCGCGTTGTGGCCGAAAAATCGCGGAACCATCCCCCAGATAACGGCAAAGGTCAAGTCCGGCAAAATTGCTGCGGGAAGGCTGTCCCTACCCGCCCGTGGCCAAGAGGTCCATCATCAACAGCTGGCGCGCGCCCTTCTCGTCCAGGTCCACGCCGGTCCAGATCTTGAACTGCGCCAGGCCCTGCTGCAAAAACATCTGCAATCCTGACAGCACCTCGACCCCGGCGGCCTTGGCGTCGCAGAGCAGCACCGTGCGCACCGGGTTGTACACCAGGTCGAACACCAGGCCCACCTGCGCAAAGCCGTCCATGGGCCAGGGCGATTGGCCCTGGTGCTCGCCCAACATGCCCAGGGGCGTTGTGTTCACGAGGAGCGACCAGGGGCGGCTGGCGCGCTCGTCCCAGGCAACGACGCCGAGGCCGAAGTCCTTGGCCAGTGCCTGGGCCTTGGCCAGGGTGCGGCCCGTCACGGCGATCTCGGGCACGCCAAGCTCGCGCAGGGCCGCGCAGGCCGCCCGGGCCGCCCCACCCGCGCCCAGCACCAGCGCCGAGGCCGTGGGCGCGGTCAGCGCCGAGCAATAGGGCGAAAGCGGGACCACAATGCCCGCCACGTCGGTGTTGTCGCCCCAGAGCTTGCCGTCCTGCCAGAACAGGGTGTTCACCGCGCCCACGTTCCGGGCGCGCTCAGTCAGCCCGTCCAGAAAGGGCATGACCGCCTGCTTGTGCGGGATGGTCACGCTCACGCCCTTGATGCGCCGCGCGCGCACCTCGGCCATGAAGGCCTTGAGCTTCTTGGGCTCGGTCGGCCAGGCCGCGTAGCTGCCGGTCAGACCGCTGGCGCGCAGGCCCCAGTTGTGCAAGAGCGGGCTCTTGCTGTGGCCCAGCGGCCAGCCGATGATCCCGTACGGGGCGGACACGCGCGGGCTACTTCTTGCCCACAGGCTTTTTGGCCGCAAGCTTTTTCGCGGCGGCTTTCTTTGCTGCGGGCTTTTTGGCGGCTGCCTTCTTGGCAACGGGCTTCTTGGCAACGGGCTTCTTGGCTGCGGGCTTCTTTGCTGCGGACTTGGCTCCGGGCAGGGGCTTGCCAGCGGCCTTGAGCTGCTGCGTGGCGTACTCCGCCCCGGCGCGCAGGGCGGTCACGTTGATGCCCACGATCTTGGCGGGCATGACCGCAGCCAGGCAGTCCTCCACTGTGGACAGGCGCACCATGCCCGTGGCCGCCACATAGGCGCCGAGCATGATGGTGTTCACCGCGCGGGCGTTGCCCACCTTTTCGGCCAGCTCGTTGGCCGGAACCAGCACGCTGGTGATGCGGCTGCCGCTCTCCACCAGGGCTGGGTCCACCAGGGACGAGTTGACGATCTGCACTCCGCCGTCGGCCAGCTTGGGCTGGAACTTGTCCAGGCTGGGGCGGTTCATGACGATGAGGCTTTTGGGCCGGTTGATGATGGGCGAGCCGATCTCCTCGTCGGAGAGGACCACGGTGCAGTTGGCCGTGCCGCCGCGCATCTCCACGCCGTAGACCGGGATGTAGGTCACCTGGAGCTTCTCGCGCATGCCTGCGTAGGCCAGCAGGTTGCCGATGAGAAGCACGCCCTGGCCGCCGAACCCGGCCATGATCACGTCGAGGTATCTGCTCATTTGCCTTCTCCTGCCGCGCCCGCTGCTGTGCCCGCTGCTGTGCCCGCTGCTGTGTCGGGGGCAACCGTCGACCCGCAGGTTCCGTCGCCCGCAAGCTCCTTGAACACGCCCAGCGGGAAGTAGGGGATCATCTCCTCGGTGATGCGCTTGTTGGCCGCCACCGGGCTTAAGCGCCAGTTGGTGGGGCAGCCGGACAAGAGCTCCACAAAGCCGAACCCAAGGCCCCTGGTCTGGGCCTCGAAGGCTTGGCGCATGTACTTCTTGGCTTGGCGGATGTTTTTGACGCTGTCCAGGCTGGCGCGCGCGCAAAAGGCCGTTCCGCCCAGCTGGCTGATGATCTCGGCCATGCGGATGGGCGAACCTTCGCGGTCGTGGCAGCGTCCGCCGGGGCAGGTGGTGGTCTTCTGGCCGATGAGCGTGGTCGGGGCCATCTGGCCGCCGGTCATGCCGTACACGGTGTTGTTGACGAAGACCACGCTCAGGCGCTCGCCCCTGTTGGCCGCGTGCATGATCTCGGCCATGCCGATGGAGGCCAGGTCGCCGTCGCCCTGGTAGGTGAAGCAAAAGCACTCTGGCCTGGCGCGCTTGATGCCCGTGGCCACTGCCGGGGCGCGGCCGTGCGGCGACTCCACGGTGTCGACCTTGATGTAGTTGTACAGGAATACCGAACAGCCGATGGAGCTGGCGGCCACGGTCCTGCCCGCCAGGTCCATTTCGTCCAGCAGTTCGGCCACCAGGCGGTGGGCGATGCCGTGGTGGCAGCCGGGACAGTAGTGCGTGGCGCGGTCGGCCAGGGACGCCGGGCGGGTGAAGACCAGCTCCTCGGCCGCGTTCGCGGCGTTTTGGGTCGTGGTCATGTCTATTTCCTCCCCAGCGCGCGCAGGATGGGCGCTTCAAAGTCATCGGGGCTGGGCATGTTGCCGGGGTAAACGCAGAACAGGTCCGAGTCCGCGTGGTGGCGCACGGACAAGCGCACGTCCTCCACCATCTGGCCCAGGTTGTGCTCGATGGTCAAAAACTTTTTGCCTTCCTTGGCCAGCCTGGCCAAAGCCTTTTCCGGGAAAGGGTACAGGGTCTTGGGCCTGAACAGGCCGACCTTCTTGCCTTTCTTGCGCAGGGCGCGCACCGCGTTCTTGGCGATGCGGCCGATGGAGCCGTAGGCCACCACCACCAGGTCGGCGTCCTTGACCTCAAAGGTCTCGAACTCGACCAGCTTCTTCCACTGCTCGTACTTGGCCTGGAGCATCTTGTTCTGCCCGGCCAGTTCGCCGTCCATGAGGTAGAGCGACTTGATGATGCGGTGGGCCCTGGGCGGCGCGCCTGCGGGCAGGTCTGCCTTGGTGCCCTCCAGCCGCCATGCCGCGCCCTCGTCCGGGGCGGCCAGGGTCAGCTCGCGGCGGCGGATGGGCTCCTTCATCTGGCCGATGATGGCGTCGCCCAGGATGAGCACCGGGCTGCGGTAGGCAAAGGCCAGGTCAAAGGCCTTGTGGGTCATGTCGTAGGCTTCCTGGGCGCTCGACGGCGCCAGCACCAGCAGGCGGTAGTCGCCGTGGCCGCCGCCGCGCGTGGACTGGAAGTAGTCGCCCTGGCTGGGGCCGATGTCGCCCAGGCCTGGGCCGCCGCGGTTCATGTTCACGATGACGGCGGGTATCTCGCTGCCGGCCATGTAGCTGATGGCCTCCTGCTTCAGGCTCATGCCCGGGGAGGAGGAGCTCGTCATGGCGCGGACGCCGCAGGCGCCGGCCCCCAGCAGCATGTTGGCCGCAGCCACCTCGCTCTCGGCCTGGACGAACTCGCCACCGGCGTCGATGATGGCCTTGCTCATGTATTCGGGGATGTCATTCTGGGGGGTGATGGGGTAGCCGAAGAAGCAGCGGCAGCCCGCGTCCAGCGCGCCCATGGCGATGGCCTCGTTGCCCTTGACGAAGATGAGATCCTTTGCGCCTGCCATGGCTATGCCGCCTTCTTGGACTTTTTGCTGCGCCAGACCTCGATGGCCATGTCCGGGCAGATGGTGGCGCAGGATGCGCAGCCGGTGCACTTGTCCATGGCTTCCGCCGGGACCTCGGCCACCTTGTACCCCTGCTGGTTGATGCGCTCGCTTACCTGGATGATCTCCACCGGGCAGACCGTGGTGCAGAGCAGACAGCCCTTGCAGCGTTCTTCCGTTACCGAAATGCGGGACATCGCACGACCCCCTCGCTGGGCGGAAACCCGCGCCAGTCCTGGTTTTTCAGACAATAAGCATGGCGTCGCCATAGGAGAAGAAGCGGTACTCGAGGTCCAGGGCGACGGCGTAGGCGGCCATGATTTTTTCACGGCCCGCCAGGGCAGAGACCATAATCAGGAGACTTGACTCTGGCAAATGAAAATTGGTGAGCAGAGCATCCACCACCTGGAACTTGTAGCCCGGGGTGATGTAGATGCGCGTGTCCCCGGCAAAGGCCGACACCGTGCCCAGGGCCTTGTGCATGCCCTCCAGGCTGCGCGCGCTGGTGGTGCCCACGCAGATCACCGGCAGACCGCTGGCTTTGGCCTCGCGGATGGCCCGGGCCGTCTGCTCCGGCACCTCCACGTGCTCGGCGTGCATTTCGTGTGCGCGGATGTCGGTCTCGCGCACCGGGCTGAAGGTGCCATAGCCCACGTACAGCGTCACCTCGGCCCAGCCAAAGCCCTTGGCCGCCAGCTCCGCGCGCACCTGGGGCGTGAAGTGCAGCCCGGCTGTCGGCGCGGCAACGCTCCCGGCCTTGTGCGCAGCGGCGTAGGTGGTCTGGTAGCGCTCGCGGTCGGCCTGGTCGTCCTCCCGCTCCAGGTACGGCGGCAGGGGCATGTGGCCGATGTCCTCCAGGATCTCCGCCAGCTCCCCCTGCCACTCCAGGCGCAGGCGGCAGCGGCCGTAGTCGCCGCGCTCCAGCAGCACCACGCGCAGAGGGGCGTCGAACTCCGCCGCCTCCCCCTGTTTCATGCGCTTGGCCGTGCGCACCAGGCCCTCGGCCTCGGCGCTTTGCCAACGGTTCTGGCCATCCTGCCCACCTTCCCCTTCCCGCACCTCAAGCAGGGGCAGCGGGGTCAAGAGCAGCAATTCCACGCGGCCCCCGCTTTTTCTGCGGCCAAAGATCCGGGCCGGGAACACGCGGGAATTGTTGGCCACCAGCAGCCCGCCGCGCGGGAAGCGGCGGGACAATATCTCCGGCAGGTCGGCGAAGCGCCTGTCCTCTGCCTGTGCATCCCCCTCACCCTCGGGGTTGCGGTCCAGCACCAGGAGCCTGGACGCGCTGCGCTCGGCGCAGGGTCGGCGGGCGATGCGCTCGGTCGGCAGCTCGTACACATAGCTTGATAAAGAAAATTCGAGCGCAAGACCCTTCGTTGTTGTCGTCATGGTGGCTTGCAGTTTTACGGAATCCCCTGCGCAACGCAAGCCCCTCCCCTGGCATGCTTTGGGAACCGCCAGAATCTCCACCGGCTCATCACGCGCTCAACCCCGCTCAGCACCCGATGATCACATTTCTTGCACGATCGCCCGATGGCGCATCGGCAGCCTGCGGTAATTTTTTCTTGATCTTGGCATCAATCCTGGTATGTCGAGTGGATGGAACTCATGGCTCTCAGTGATATTGCGCGACGCACAGGCATCCCTGCGCCCACGGCTCGCCGCTATGCAGCCCTGTTCAAGGACTTTTTGTCGGGCCGCCGCCTGGGCCGCATGACCCGCTACCCAGAGGACGCTGTGCCGGTTTTCCTGCGCATCAGCGAACTCTACGGCCAGGGTCGGATCACCGCCGAGATCGAGGACATGCTCCGGCGCGAGTTCCCGCGCACCATCGAGGTGGGTCCGGCCTCCGAGCACTATGCCCTGCCCTCGGTGCCGCAGGAGCTGTCCACCCTGCCCGCCAACCTGACCGAGATTTTGACGGACGCTCTGTCCGATGCCTTGAGCGAGGCCCTGGCCACCTCGCTCTCCCGC
This sequence comes from uncultured delta proteobacterium, assembly GCA_903843965.1. GTDB lineage: Bacteria > Desulfobacterota > Desulfovibrionia > Desulfovibrionales > Desulfovibrionaceae > Humidesulfovibrio. Next base: position 64,746 of record CAIMRY010000009.1, on the reverse strand, counting down.
TTTGGCGAAACCCTGGAGACCCTGGCTGACCAGAAATCCAGCTTGGACGGGCAGCTGTCCGACATCACCAAGCTGAAAAACGGCTTTGTGCTCCTGGCACGCAACATCAAACGCCTGGCCAACCGAGACCAGGCCGACATCGTGGCCCAGATAGCCCGCCTTCAGGACCGCCTGCGCAACATGGAGCCCAAGCTGGCGGTCATGGAGGAGATCACCCTGACCCTGACAAGCGACAACGCGGACATGAAGGCCAGGCTCTCGGCCCAGGAGGTGGAGCTGCAGCGCCTGCGCGACGACCGTCAGCGCCTGGAGGCCATCATCAAGAACGCCAGCGGGCTCCCCGGCTGAACCAGGCCGCCCGCCGACCGCCCGCCGACCGCCCGCCGACCTCCCGTCTACCGCACGCCTGCCGACGATTTGACCCGCGCGCGCTCCTGCACCGCATTGAGATTCCCCACGTCTTCATATATGCACACCTTAGATATACAGAACATCTGGCTGGTCAGCACGCCGCACGTCACGCATCAAGCCACGGAGGAGCCGCCATGCACTCGTCGTTCAAGAAACCCCTGCTTTGCCTGAGCCTGGCCCTGGCCCTGAGCGCCTGCTCCGGCATGAACACCAGCAAATCCAACACCGACACGGTTCCGGCAGGCTCGGGCTCCCAGGCCGAAACCTACGAAAATCCGAACTACTACTACCTCTTTGATGACATTCTCATTCCCAACGGCATGGAGCACACGCCCGACGACGACTTCTCCTTCGATACCCAGCAGTTCAAGGCCGGCATCCAGATCTTCCAGGGCCGGGTGGTGTTTGACGACCTCATCAATTTCTTCCTGAACAACATGGTCAAGGACGGCTGGAAAAAGGTTTCCGCCGTGCGCTCCAAGAAGAGCATCCTCATTTTCGAAAAAGCCAACAAGGCCGCCATCATCGAGCTGAACGACGGCTACAAGGCCCAGGCCAAGGTCTTTGCCTTCGAGTACAAGGGCGGCACCTACGCCAGCCGCTCCAACTCAGTCTCCCGCCCAGGCACGGCCAAGGCCCGGCCCGGCGCCACCGGCTCCTCCCAGGGCAGCTTCTCGGAAAAGGACATCAACAATTGAGCACCGAGCACCTGCACTTCTCCTGCTTCCTGGGCAGGCGGGTCCACCTGGGCGTCACCGGGAGCGTGGCTGCGTACAAGAGCCTGGAATTGCTGCGCCTGCTGCGCCGCTGCCAGGTCGCGGTGAGCGCCACCCTCACGGACTCGGCCCAGCGCTTTGTCGGGGCCGAGAGCTTCCGGGCCCTTGGCGCGGATCCGGTGACCACGGGCATGTTCGGCCCTGGCGCCGGGCATGACCCCTTTGTGCACCTCACCCCCGGCCAGTCGGCCAGCGCCCTGGTCATCGCCCCGGCCACGGCCTCCATCCTGGCCAAGCTGGCCCACGGCCTGGCCGACGACCTCTTGTCCACCCAGGCCTTGGCCTTTTCCGGGCCCCTGCTTTTGGCCCCGGCCATGAATCCGGCCATGTGGAACGCCCCGGCCACCCAGGCCAACTGGCAGACCCTGCTCAAGCGCGGGGCCGTGGGCATCGGCCCGGTTGTGGGCGATGTGGCCTGCGGCGACACCGGCCAGGGCAAGCTTTCGCCTGTGCCGCACATCCTGGCCCATGTGCTGCGCGCGCTGTCCCCGCACGACCTGGACGGCAAGACCGTGCTGGTGACCCTGGGCCCCACGCGCGAGAAATGGGACGCGGTGCGCTATTTGTCCAACCCCTCCAGCGGGCTCATGGGCGCGTGCCTGGCCATGGCCGCCTGGATGCGCGGGGCGCGGGTGCGCGTTGTGGCTGGGCCCACGGCTCTGGACTTCCCACCGGGCATTGAGGTCTTCAGCGTTTCCAGCGCGCGCGAGATGCTCGACGCCTGCCAGGCCCTCTGGGCCGACACGGACCTGGCCTGCTGCACCGCCGCCGTATGCGACTTCCGCCCGCTTTTACCCGAGAGCGCGGACCCGGCGCGCAAGCTGAAGAAGCGCGACATGGCCAGCGGCGAGGTGCTCATGCGCCTCACCGAAAACCCGGACATCCTGCGCACACTGGGCGAGCAGAAACGCGCTGACCAGATCCTCATCGGCTTTGCCGCCGAGACCGAGGATCTCGTCGGTCAGGCTCGGCTCAAGCTGTCCGAAAAGAACCTGGATATCATCGTGGCCAATCTGGTCGGCGTTCCGGGCAGCGGGTTCGACTCCGCCACGAACACGGTCACGGTGCTCGACCGCACGGGCCGGGTGGAACAGTGGCCGGAACTGCCCAAGACGGAGGTTGCATGGCGCGTGTGGGATCTTTTGCGGCACCTGTAGACCTGCCCGACCACCTGCGCCCCTGGAGCGCCGCAGGACTGGACTGCCTGTTTCTGCCCGAGGGCCTGCCGGATATCCCGCCTGCGGCGCAGCGGATCAGCCCGGCCCGGCCCGGCCAATCCGCCCCGGAATCGTCCGTTCGCGATCACGCCGCCACGGCGCACCCCACTGCCGGAGCTGTTGGGCCTGACATCGCCAACCCTACTCACACAATCGATCTCGACTGGCCGGAGCCTTGGAGGGCCTTGGCCGCCCGCCTGCGCACCAGGCCTCAGATCATCATCACCTATGCATCGCTCATGGCCGACGTGACGGGCAAGGCTGACCCGGCCCGGCGCACCCTCTTCCAGTCCATCCTGGGCTACATGGCCTGGCCCCAGGGCACCAGCCTGTTCTGGCCCTGCAAGGATGCTCCGGACGTTCCCCTCTCGCCTGGCCAGGCCCGCAACGTCTTCCTCAACGGCGTGCTCAGCTTCGGCGTCACGGTGGTGGCCTGCTTCGGGCCCGAGGCCGCGCAGATCGCAGCCGCCCTGTTCCCGCCTGGCGCGGGCGAGCCGGAGGTGCGCGTGCTGGCTCTGCCCGCACCCGAGGAGCTGGTCGGCCTGCTGCCCCACGAACTGCACCGCGCCATGTCCGCACTCAAGGCCCTGCCCCTAGCCTGAGCCTTGGCCCGAGCCTTGCCTTTGCCCGCCGCTGCGGATACATTTTCCTGCTCCCCACACACCCCACAACCCCCAGAGGACGCACACCATGAAGGTACTTGTCACCGGCGCAGCCGGGTTCATCGGATTCCATTTGTCCCGCCGACTGCTCTTTATGGGCCACGAGGTGGTCGGCCTGGACTGCCTCAACGACTACTACTCGGTCGAAATCAAGCTGGCGCGCTTGGCCATGCTGACCCCGGACCCCAAGTTCACCTTCGCCAAACTGGACCTGGCCGACAATGAGGGCATGGCCAAGCTGTTCAAGGACCACGGCTTCACCCACGTGGTGAACCTGGCCGCCCAGGCCGGGGTGCGCTACTCCATCGAGAACCCGCGCGCCTACATCGACTCCAACGTGGTCGGCTTTTTGAATATCCTGGAGGGCTGCCGCCACAACAAGGTCGGCCACCTGGCCTTTGCCTCGTCGAGCTCCGTGTACGGCCTGAACACGAACATGCCGTTTTCCGTGCACAACAACGTGGACCACCCCATCAGCCTGTACGCGGCCACCAAGAAATCCAACGAGCTCATGGCCCACACCTACAGCCACCTGTACGGCCTGCCCACTACCGGCCTGCGCTTCTTCACGGTTTACGGGCCCTGGGGCCGCCCAGACATGGCGCTGTTCCTGTTCACCAAGGCCATCCTGGCAGGCGAGCCCATCAAGGTTTTCAACCACGGCAAGATGAAACGCGACTTCACGTACATCGACGACATCGTGGAAGGCGTGGTGCGCGTGACCATGCACACAGCTCAGCCCAATCCCGACTGGGATGGCTCGAACCCGGACCCAGCCACCAGCCCCAACCCCTACCGCATCTACAACATCGGCAACAACAGCGTGGTCGAGCTCTCCCGCTACATCGAAGTCCTTGAGCAGTGCCTGGGCAAGAAGGCCATCAAGGAGTATCTGCCCATGCAGATGGGCGACGTTCCCGCCACCATCGCCGACGTGGACGACCTGGTCCGGGACGTGGATTTCAAGCCCGCCACGCGCATCGAGGACGGCATTGCCCGATTCGTGGAGTGGTACCGTTCCTACTTTAAGGACTAGTTTCCGCTTTTTTCTCCTTCAGACGCACTCGCGCCTTGATTTTCCAGCCAGCGGGCAGTAGATAACACACTCGCTCGTTGCGCTGGTCAAAAACACCGGGCCCCAGCCTGGTGTTTCACGTGAAACACACAGAGATGCTCCCCGGGAGGCCAAAGTGGCACGAAGAATTGTTGTTGCAAACCAGAAGGGCGGCGTGGGCAAAACCACTACCGCAGTGAATCTTGGCGCATCCCTGGCCGTGATGGAGAAAAAAGTGCTCCTGGTGGACTGCGATCCCCAGGGCAATGCCTCCAGCGGCCTTGGCTTCTACCCCAGCGACGACAGGCCGAACATCTACACGGCCCTGTTCGAACCGGAAAAGGTGCGCAATTCCATTGTCGAGACGAACATCCCGTTTCTTTCGCTGGTGCCTGGAACCCAGGACCTGGTGGGGGCGGAGATCGAGCTGGCGGACAAGCTGGGACGCGAGTACTACGTGCGCGACCTCCTGAATCCGGTGGAGGACGATTACGACTACATCATCATCGACTGTCCGCCGTCGCTGGGCATCCTGACCGTGAACGCCCTGTGCGCCGCGCGGGAGCTGCTCATTCCGCTCCAGTGCGAGTACTATGCGCTGGAAGGTTTGTCGCAGCTGCTCATGACCTTTGAGCTGGTGAAGAAGCGGCTGAACCCGGACCTGCGGGTGCTGGGGGTGGTGCTGACCATGTACGACCAGCGCAACAAGCTCTCCTGGCAGGTCAAGCACGAGGTCAGAAAGGCATTGCCCCAGCACCTGTTTGAGGTCATCATCCCGCGCAATGTGCGCCTGAGCGAGGCACCGAGCTTCGGCAAGCCCGTGATCACCTACGACATCCGCTCCAGCGGCGCCGAAGCCTACATGGCCCTGGCCCAGGAAGTCTCGCGCAGCAAGGTGCAGGACTAGACGCTGGGCTTAAGAGGCGCGGCCTTTGTTCCGGAGGCTTTTCTCCGGGGCAAAGGGCGTGGCCTCAATCTTGATGACGTCGTAGAAGTGGCGCTTGATGACGCGCGCCTGGCAGGACAGGCAGCGGAAAGAGACCAGGCCGCCCATGTTGGCGGCGTTGAGCATGAATTTGCGGGGGGAGTCGTGCTCCCAGTCGGATGATTCGTTGCCGCACAGCGGGCAGGCCACATCCAGATCCACTGGGTACTTGAAGTCCCAGGACAGAACCAGCGCCCTCCAGTCGTCCAAGGGCTCGGCCTTTTCTGGAGCGCTGGCGGGCGGGGCACAGTGCTGCAACACCACCTCGCGCACGCTGGCCCAGGCCTCGGGGCCGAGAATGGCGCCCAGAGGCTGACCCTGGGCATCGAAGATTTCCTGAAAGCCGGGGATGTCGTGGGTCTGGCTCATGGCAATGGTCTCCTTGGCGTTTGCGTTTGGCCCCTTATAGGGGGCGCGCGCGGACATGGCAAGGTACAAACGCGGATGCGCTACGCGGCTCAAGGGCAAGGCGCGCCCGCCAGCATACTTGGAGGAATGGCATGGCCATCGGTCAAAGAGGACTCGGTCGCGGACTGGATGCATTGCTCGGCAGCATCCAGACGGAGTCTGTGAACACGGCAGAGGTGCGGCTCATCCCCATCTCGAAAATTGTCCCGAACCCGCACCAGCCGCGCAAGGAATTTGACCCCCAGGCCCTGGAGGATCTCTCGGCGTCAATCAAGGTCCAGGGCGTGCTCCAGCCCATCCTGGTGCGGCCCCTGCCCGGCGGCAAGGACGGCTTCGAGCTGGTGGCCGGAGAGCGCCGCACCCGCGCCTCCAAAATGGCCGGCCTGAAAGAGATCCCCGCCCTTGTCCGCAACCTCACGGACATGGAGACCCTGGCCATCGCACTCATCGAGAACCTGCAGCGCGAGGACCTGAACGCCATCGAAGAGGCGCGCGGCTTCCAGCAGCTGCTGAAAGACTTCGGGCTGAACCAGGAGGAGCTGGCCCGGCAGGTGGGCAAGAGCCGTTCGGCCCTGGCCAACTCCCTGCGCCTGCTCAACCTGCCCGATGAAATCCAGGCCGACATCCAGTCCGGGGTGCTCACCGCCGGGCATGGCCGCGCCATCATGGCCGTGGAGGGCGAATCCTGCCAGGGCCTGTTCGAACGCATCAAGGAGTTCAACCTCTCCGTGCGCCAGGCCGAGGCTGAGGCCAGCTTCTTCAAGGAACATGGCCGCCTGGCCGAGCCCGAGGAGTTATATGGCAGCGTCAATCCTCGGGGCAAGGCCGTTCGCGGCACGCGCACCCCGCGCCAGCCTGTCGAAAAACCCGGCGAGCAGGTGCGCGACATCCAGACACGCCTGGCCGACATCCTGGGGAAAACCGTGAAGATCACCGGAACGCAGGAAAAGGGCATGCTCGCCGTCTCGTACGCGTCCTTGGAAGAGCTCCATCACCTGGCCCAACTCCTTGGCCTTGCAAATCCGTAGGATTGCGTCAATCACCAGATCATCATCATGGCTAAGTCTCCATATTTGCATCCGTTTCAATGAACAACGGGCGTGCGGAAGCCGCCTCGCAGAGGGCTGATGATCACATTGAACATGCTCTCATTGGTTGATCGCCTTGCTCATCAGCGTGTGATGATCGTTGGCGATCTCATGCTTGATCACTACACCTTCGGATCTGTCACCAGGATTTCCCCAGAGGCTCCAGTGCCCGTCCTGCAAGTGTCCGACGAACAATACCGCCTTGGTGGAGCCGGGAACGTCGCTCGAAACATCGTGGCCCTTGGTGGTCAAACCGTGATAATCGGCGTGGCGGGGGCGGATCAGGACGGCCAGACGCTCACGGGCCTCTTGAGCGAGTCCGATATCCAGAGCGATCTCGTTTACGATGATCGCCGCCGCACAACACGCAAGACCCGGATCATCGCCCAAAACCAGCAGATCGTCAGGGTTGATCGTGAACACACGGATCCGCTCTCCGAAATGGTCATTGAAGGCCTGTTGAAAAGGGTCAAGGATCACGCCCAAGGGCACGACATCATAATCGTTTCCGATTACGGCAAGGGCGTGGTCACCAGGGCGCTCATGGACGGATTGCGGGCGCTCAAGGGCCCCTCCGGAGCCCGGCCGCGCATCCTGGTGGACCCCAAGCCCTGCAACTTCGACCTGTACCACGGGGTCGACATTCTGACGCCCAACGCCAAGGAGGCCTCCGAAGGTGCCGAAGTGCCCGTGGCCGGACCGCAGGGGCCAGGCCTTGCCGCCGCCGCCTTGTTCAAAAGGCTCGGCTGCGCGCAGCTGCTGATCACCCTGGGCGCCCAAGGCATGGCCCTGTACCAGGGCGCGCACACGGCGCAGCGCATACCGACCTTTGCCCGCAAGGTCTTTGACGTCACCGGCGCGGGCGACACGGTCATCGCCACCCTGGCCCTGGCCCTGGCCGCCGGGGCCGACCCCCTTTCCGCCGCAGTGCTGGCAAACCATGCCGCCGGACTGGTGGTGGCCCAGGTGGGCGCGGCCACGGCCACGCCCGAGGCCCTGCTCCAGGCCATCGCCGACCATCCGGGACCGGACATCGAAGAACTTACGGCCATCGAAACAATTCCGGCCAAGGGCTGAGCGCAGGCCACAACCGCAAGGACTGACGCCATGCCCAAGCCGCCCTGCAAGCACCTGGCCACAGCGCACCCCAAACCGGCCTGCGCCCTGTGCATCCTGTGCGCCCTGTGCGGGCTGGCCCCCCAGCCCAGCCGCGCCGAACAGCCTGCCCGGCCCAACGTCGGGGAAGCCTACCTTCTGCGCCAGCCAGCCGCAGCCAGGGCTTCGTCCGCCCCGGGCCAGGCCCTGCAACAGAGCCTGCAGAGCAGAACCTTGAGCCAGGCAGCGCTGCTGGACACCTCCTCCAGACTCTGGGCCGGGGCCCAGGGCCTGCTCTTCACCCATGAGCGGGCCGCCGTGCTCCTGGCCACAAACGTCATCGCCGAAAGCGGCGACGCGGATACAGCCGCCGCCAGCCACGCCGATGGCCGCATTGAGCTGTTCGGCGCGGTCAACTGCACCAGCGTGGCCATGCCCGAAGGCCACCCGGCCTATGCCCTGGCCCTGGCGAAACAGGGAACCATCCTGGCCGCCTGGGCCCAAGGCCTGAACCAGCTTGTCTTCTTCGACCTGACCAAGGCCGGATGCCCGGCCAGCGCCGTCGAGGTCGCCCTGCGCGGTCAGCTCAAGCTGACCCTGAGCGCTTCCGGGACGTTCCTGGCGGCGCAGGACGAAACAGGCCGGCTCTGGGTCGGCCCGCGAAACGGGCAGATGCACGATGTGATGGACATGAAAGGCGCACCGGCCGCCCTCGGGTTTTCCGATGGCGAGGGCGTGCTGCTGGCCATTGACTCCCTGGGCCGGGGCGGGGCCTGGAACCCGCGCACGGGCGTGCTCCTGCACCCGCTGAAGGTTCCGGGCGGACCCTTTGCGCGCGGGGAGTTCCGGGCCAATGAGGCGCGGCTGTGGACCCCGGACGGCCGTGTGGTGCGCTGGAACGTGCTGCAAAACAGCCCGGCGCAGGCCGAAATTTCGCCAGCAGAGGCCACCACAGGCAAAAACGAGGGCTGGCTGGAGCTTCGGGGTGCGGAGCTGTACTACGCGCGTCCTGGGCTGTCCTGGAGGCCAAATCCGGTGTACGAGATACACCCGCCCCAGCTAGCCCTGTCCCGGCACGCCCGCTGCCTGCGCCTGTCCGACATGGACGGGATGGTGCGCTACTACGACGCCCGCACCGGTCTGCCGCACGCCCAATGCTTTGCCGAGGACTGGACCCCGGTGCCGGTTCAGCCGGACGGCACGGCCCAGATCCCCGGCCTTGCGCTGCGCATCTTCGACCAGGCCCACAACGCCAGCGGCAAGACCACGGTCAACATCCGCGCCATTTCCGAGGACCAGGTCCTGCTCTGGACCGAGGCCGCGCCGAACCTGAGCCTGCACGTGGAGGCCCCGGTCATGGACCAGACTGTCACGAGCGCCAAAGCCCATGCTTCTGCAAAGGGCGACGTTGCGACCATGGGCGCCCACGGCAGCAAGGGCCCTGCCGCGCACGCCGGCGGCCAGGGCGAACCGCAGGAGATGCCGACGCCGACACCCGCGCCGTTCACCGTGCAGTTGCGCCAAGGCATCAGCGCCGAGGGCCCTGCCCGCGCGCTGCTGCTGCAATGACGCGGGAAATGCCTGAAGGGAGTTTACGCCAGCGCCAGTATTGGCTAGAACCAGATACAGAATCCGCACCCGGCCCAAGGAGGTCCCCATGACCAAGAGCGCTGGCTCCAAAAAATCCGTCTTCAGCACCGCCATCCAGACCCTTGGCGTGGCCAAGATACCCACCCCCCTGCACTACTGCCGCTATATCGACGCGGAGGAGGAGCTGGAGCTGAACCTGACCGAGGAGGAGGCCGACCTCATGGGCGAGGCTCGCGGGCCCATGCGCTTTGAAAAGGCCGGGCCGCGCGGCAAGCTCTACTTCGATTCGTCCAAGGTCAAATGCGCCATCGTCACCTGCGGCGGGCTGTGTCCAGGCATCAACGACGTCATTCGCGCCATCGTCATGGACGCCTACCACCACTACCACGTGGCCTCGGTCATCGGCATCCGCTACGGCCTGCAGGGCTTCATCCCCAAGTACGGGCACGACATCATGGAGTTGACCCCGGAAAAGGTGTCAAGCTTCCACGTCTTCGGCGGAACAGAGCTCGGCTCCTCGCGTGGGCCGCAGCCCGCCGACGAGATTGTGGACGCGCTGGAGCGCATGAACATCAACGTGCTGTTCATGGTCGGCGGCGACGGAACCATGAAGGCCGCCGCCAACATCGTCAAAGAGCTCCAGGCGCGCAACTCCCGCGTCAGCGTCATCGGCATCCCCAAGACCATCGACAACGACATCAACTTCGTGGGCAAGTCCTTCGGCTTTGACACGGCCGTGGAAAAGGCCACCGAGGCCATCGCCTGCGCCCATGTGGAAGCCGTGGGCGCCTTCAACGGCATCGGCATCGTCAAGCTCATGGGCCGCGAGTCCGGGTTCATCGCCGCCCAGGCCACCCTGGCGCTCAAGGAAGTCAACTTCGTGCTCGTGCCGGAGAACCGCTTCAGCCTCGACGGGCCGGACGGACTGCTGGCCCAGCTGGAGATACGCCTGCGCAAACGCCGCCACGCGGTCATCGTGGTGGCCGAGGGCGCGGGCCAGCACCTCTGCGAGGCCAGCGGACGAACCGACGCCTCGGGAAATCCGGTGCTCTGCGACATTTGCGCCATCCTCATCGCCCGCATCAAGGAGTACTTCAAGGCCCGCAGCATGGAGGCCACCATCAAGTTCATCGATCCGAGCTACATCATCCGCTCGGTGCCGGCCAACGCCAACGACCGCGTGTACGGCGGCTTCCTGGGGCAGAACGCGGTGCACGCGGCCATGGCCGGAAAGACCGGCATGGTCGTCAGCCGTTTGCAGTCGCGCTTCGTGCACGTGCCGCTGCAGCTCGTGACCAGCAAGCGCAAGATGCTCAACGTCGAGTCCGACTATTGGCGCGCGGTCATCGAATCCACCGGGCAGGAGGACTTCGGCGCGCACGCTGTGCAGTTCTGCGAAACAACCGAGGCGTAGGCCAAACGCCGACCGCCATTGCGCACAGCCAAACGACTGCACGGAATCTTGAACGAGAGGGGTAGGAAATACAACGTTACGGAACCAGAGGAGGCGAGGCATGCGTGCAAATGCTCACAACGTCCCAGCACACCGGCGGGGCTCTGGGAGCCGAATTGCTGCGGCTTTCTGGACCCTGACCTTGGTTGTCCTGGTCTGCGGGTTATTCGCGTGCGCAGGAGAGAAGAAGTCGGAGGGAAAAAAAAGCGAGCCCGCAACAGCATCACCAGCAGTGACAGCTCCGAAAGAGACAAACCCTGCAGCCCCGGCAGGGCCAGCCGAGGCTAAAAATGGCCCAGGCGGATATTATCCACCCACCACAAAGGGATCCGCCCCGGACAACGGACCCCGCCCTGTGCCGAGCACGGTGCCGGACACGGTGGACGGGATGCGCGATGCCATGCGCAAGGGCAACATCGCCTACTCCGTGCCCTCGCCCATGACCGTGGACAAAATCGAGAACATCCGCCTGACGCTTTCGTATGCCAAGCTCAGCGAGGAAATCCGCCGAACATACGCACAGGGAGGAATCCAGGGCGGGCAGAACGCCGTGCCGACCTCCCAGACCATGACCGCCCGACTCTGCGCGGACGACAAGATCAAGATCATCTCCAAGCCGGAGCAGACCAAGCCCGTGTCCGAGGCCAGCGGCACGGAATGGACCTGGGAGGTGACGCCCAAGCAGGAAGGGCTGGCGGCCGTTGAAATCACCCTTGTGGCCTATGGGAAGATCGACGGCGAAAAGGTGGAAGACCCCTTTGTCGTCTACAGAGACGCCGTGACCATCAAGCTCAAGGAACGAAGCTTGGGCGAAACGCTGTCCGAGTGGCTGAAGGATATCCTGCACGACTATGCAAAGCAGACCGCGCTCACGGTGCTGGGCGCACTGACGCTGGCAGGCTGGGCCTGGCTGAAAAGAAACAGAAAGCCGCAGGGATGATCCCGCCAAATCCAGAACAAAAAACGCCCGGTCAACCGGGCGTTTTCATTTTCAGGCGGATGGCGTGAGGCTATTTGTCGTTCACGGCCTGGGCGAACTGGGCATGCTCACCCACGGTCTTCAGCGCGTCCTCGGCCTGCAGGGCCATGCACAACAGCTCGTGCAGATCATTCACGGGCAGCTCCAGGGCAAAGGCGCCATTGTCGCAGATAACGGTCTCGCCCTGCTCGTCCAGGCTGTAGGCCCGGCGCTCGCGGCTTTCGCCGCTGGCGGCGATGATGCCATAGCCGACGCGGCCCAGCGCGGTGCGGTACAGTTTCTCCACCGTGAGCAGACCCGTGGCGGTGCTGAAGTGGATGTCCTCAGCCACCAGGCTCGCCGTCATGCTGATGGCCGTGCCGAAGTCGTTGGGCAAAGACACGGGCCGGGCCGGGTGCAGCTGTCCGGAAATTCCATCAGGCGTCGAATTCATGCTCACTCCTCGTCTTCAAACGGCAGGCTGTATTGCCGTGTCTTGACCCTGGAAGGTTCGGGCCGCCAATGCCGCCATCCGCGCGCAACATACTCGTGCAGTGCATCCTCAGTTACTCGCCACTGCGTGCCAACCCGTATGGCGGCCAGCGCGCCGTCCTGCACCAACCTGTACGCTGTTCTTGGGTGGATGCGCAAGAAGTTGGCCACTTCCTTCAGGGTCAGAAGTCTGGGCAAACCCGGGGCTGAATCGTGCGCATCTGCATCGCTGTCTATCATATGGCAACGATGTATGCCCTTATGCACCCGTTGTCAAAGAATGTCAACGAATGTCATCGAACAGCACAAAACTACTCGAATGCGACAAGATTTCACGGGAAACAAACGGCAGGGGGCGGCAGGCTAGAAGGCGCCGCTCTCGTGATGCGGCCACAGGCCTTTGTAGCCATAGCACAGGTAGTAGTAGAAGGGCCGCACCGGAACGTCGCGGTAGCGCGCCACGTAACGGTACGGTCCGGCCACGCTGGCGAACATGTCGGTCAAAACCGGCGGCATGCCAGCGGCGTCGCCCTTGAGCACCAGCACGGCGTCCCACCCAAGCATGCCCTCGGGTCCGCCCCAGAGGTCGTACTGGTTCATGCGGCGGCTGCTCCACCACAGGCAGTAGGTTTGCGGCTGCCCCGGCAGATAGAAAGCCAGGGAGGCGGTGATGTCGTACACATCGCTCATGAAAAACACATGCTTGGGATCGGCGAAGCGTTGCTGCGTCACCTCGCCCATGCGCGCGCCCATGTCCTGCCAGCCCTTGAGCCGGTGCGCGGGGTTGATGGACGACGGAAGGGGAAACAGCTGGTGCAGGTGCAGCACGAGCATCAGCGCAAAGCTGGCCGCCCCGCCCGCCAGCAAAAGGCGCGAAGTGCGCCGCAAGAGGTTGGAGACCAGAAGCCGCTCCAGCTCAAGGGCGCCCAGGATGCTCCCGGCCACAAAGCTGACCGTGTTCCAGTTGGCCAGCACCTTTGTGTGGAAGCTCCAGGCCAGGAAAAACAGCGTCATGGGCCAGAAAAAAACCACCAATAGGGCCGACTGGGCAAAGGTCGCGCCCGAAGCTGAATTTTTTGTCTTGTTGGAGTTCGTTGCGGAAGTGTTTGCGGAAGGCTGCCGAATGACGGCCTGCAACACGTGCGCGCCGGTGCTCCAGCCCGCCACGAGCATCAGCCAGAACCACCAGGGCAGGGCGAAGCCCAGCTGCGCGCCCACGTATTCCGGCACGCGCGAAAGCCGGAACATGTGCGTGGCCGCCTCGCCGGACACGCCAATGAGGTACATGACGTGCTTGTAGCCCACATAGCCGTTGTGCATGTTCCAGATGAGGGTGGGCAGAAAGCCCAGCAGCACGCCCAGGGCCAGCGCAGCTGCAAGCCGGGACCAGAAGCGGGCGGGCAGCGCGCCGCCGCGGTGCAGCAGAAAGCCGTAGCCCACGGCCAGCCCGGCCAGGCCGAGCATGGTGTACTTGGCCAAAATGCCCACGCCGTAGGCCAGGGCCAGCAACGCAAATGGCCAAAGTCCGCGGTCTTTGCCCGTCTCGTCCGGGGTAGATGCCGCGTACAGGGCGATCATGGCCACGGTCCAGCAAAGCACAAAGGGGTTGTCCGTGGTCATGAGCACGCCCAGGGCCTGGAACAGGGGCGACACAGCCGCCAGGAACACCGCCAGCGCAGCCAGCATCGGCCTTTTCCAGAATCCGGCGATGAGCCACCAGAGGAGCAGGGGGAACAGAGCCGCGCCGACAATGGAGCCCATGCGCACGCCCAGCTCGGTATTGCCCAAAAGCCCGGTGAACAGGGCGATGATCCAGGCGATGAGCGGGCCCTTGGAGTAGTAGGTCAGCTGCAGGTGACGGGTCCAGTCCCAGTACTGGGCTTCGTCCTGCACCAGGCCCAGCTGGCCGGTGGCCACAAACCACAGGCGCAGCAAGGTCGGCGCGACGATGAGCCAGAACACCCAGGTTCCTGGGCGTTTGGTGATGGAATTGCTGATGGTCTTGAGATCCATGGCGGTCACCTGGGGCGCAGGGCGCATGCACCCGGCCAGGGGCCAGGCGGCAGGCAGAGGCCCTGGTTCGGGGTCAATGAAGCCATGCCGACGCCCACAGGCACGTCAGCGCAGGTCTGTGCGCGGCGCGCCGCGACGTACAGGCCTGCGGCCATGCGCTGCGGCACATGCGCAGAAACCTGATCATGAACGGAGGTCGACGCAGGAACAGCCGAACTCCTTGGGAGTCGTAGCGTGTGAGGCGCGGCTTGGCAAGGTTGGGCGCAGCGCGGCCACAGGCGCAGGCGGCTAGCGTATGATTTCGGGCAAGTTGGTGAACAGCTTGGTGGTGTAAGTCATCATCTTGTCCATGATCCAGGGGAAGGCCAGGATCAGGGCGATGAACATGGCCACAAGCTTTGGAACAAGTGAGAGCGTGGCGTCCTGGATCTGGGTGGCGGCCTGGAACACGCTGATGCACACGCCGACCGCCAGGCCCACGCCCATCATGGGCAGGCAGATGACAAGCGTCATCTCCATGGCCTCGCGCGCGAAACCGACGACAAATTCTGGGGTGATGGCCATGGCGCTTCCTCGTCAGGCAAAGGAGTTGACGATGGAGCCGATCAAGAGGCTCCAGCCGTCAACCAGGATGAACAACAGGATCTTGAAGGGCAGGGCCACCATGGCGGGCGGCAGCATCATCATGCCCATGGAGAGCAGGATGCTGGCGACCACCATGTCCAGGATCAAAAACGGGATGTAGATGAGAAAGCCGATGGAGAAGCCGGTCTTGAGCTCGCTGATGGTGTACGCGGCCACGAGCATGATGGTGGAGACCTGCTCCTTGTTCTGCGGCCGGTCTTCCTTGCTGATGGAGTAGAAGATCGAGAGGTCCTTCTCGCGGGTGTGCTTGAACATGAAGGCGCGGATGGGCACCTGGGCCTTGTCCAGAGCATCCTTGAAGCCGATCTTCTCCTCCAGGTACGGCTGCAGCGCCTCCTGGTTCACCTGGCGGATCACCGGGCCCATGATGATGATGGTCATGAACAGGGCCAGGGAGGCCAGGATCTGGTTGGGCGGCATCTGCGGGGTGCCCATGGCCTGGCGCAGGAAGTGGAAGACGATGATGATGCGCGTGAAGCTGGTCATGGTCAGCACGATGGACGGGGCAAGGGTCAGCACCGTGAACAGGAACATCAACTCCAGGGCCACGGAGACCTTGGCCGGTTCGCTCTGCCCGCCGGAAAGCTGCATGGTCAGCGTGGGCACGGAAGGGTTGGCCGCAGGGGCCGCAGCCTGGGCCAGGGCAGGCAGCAGCACCAAGAACAGCAGCAGGGCCAGGGCGAAAAGGCTAGCGCAGGGGGCGCTCCCCAGGTGCGAAGAGGCGCGGGCCCTCGTCGTCGTCGCTGTCGGAACGTGGGCGGGAGGGGCCGGCGGGACTTGGAGCCGACTTTTTCGAGGGCTCAGCCGCGGGTTCCGGGCTGTCCTTGCGCCAGGCGAGCAGGTCGGCGAAGATTTTTGGCTCATCGGCTTCCTTCTTGGCTGTGGGCGCTCTGTTTGGCAAAGAAAGTTCAGCCAGGGTGGTGATGGAGCCCTCGGCCACGCCAATGAGCAGGGTCCGGTCCGCCACGCGCACCACAACGAGCTTCTGCCGCGAGCCAAGGGAAAGCTGCGTCAGCAGTCTCAGGTCCACGCGCTGCGCCGGACCGCGCACGACACCGGGCGCCAGCTTCTTCAACAGCCAGACAATGAAGAACATCAGGCCGACGATGCATGCAAGCACCGCGACCGTTTTCATGATGACAAAAAAATCGAGCTCAGGCAAGCTGCTTGACCCTCTCAATGGGACTGATGATGTCGGTGAGCCGGATGCCGAATTTCTCGTTGATGACCACGGCCTCGCCACGGGCAACGAGCTTGCCATTGACGAAGATCTCCAGGGGCTCGCCAGCCAGCTTGTTCAGCTCGATGACCGAGCCCTGGCCCAGCTGCAGCAGCTCGTTGATCAACAACCGCGTGCGTCCCAGCTCGGCCGAGACCTCCAGCGGAATGTCGAGGATGAAGTCCAGGTCGCGTTTGGTGCCGGGATTTTGGCGCTGGGTCTTGTGCTCAGCCGTCATGTCCTTGAATTCAGGCTCGTGGGTCTGGGTGCGCAGATAGGTCTGCTCCTTCTCCTTCTTGACCCCGTCCACCTCCTGGGTGGCCAGGGCCTTGGCCCACTCATCGGCCAGGGCGTCGTCCGGAATCACGCCCCCAGGGGCATCCGCCCCGGCCGCAGCTCCGTCGTCCTTCATCAAGGCGTTGGCCCACTCCTCGGCGAGGGAGTCCTGGTCTTTGTCTTCGGCCATGCTGACCTCTTTGTGTGTGTTCAGACAGCGCGTGCTCGCACGGCGCAGATCATTTCGTGCTCAAGTCAGTATTGCAAATCCCGTGCACACGCAAGAGTGCGCTGGGCCGCATCACCGCCGACTACTGGATGACGATCTCCGTGATGTACACCCGCATGACCTTTTGTTCGCCCAGGATCAAGGTCAACCGCTCCACGATCTCTTTCTTGAGCAGGATCTTGTTCTCGATGCTGGCCAGGTCCTCATAGGTCTTGCTGGACAAAAGCAGGATCAGGGCGTCCTTGATCTTGGGCATATTCTTGTTCAGCTCGTCAGAGGCGGCCTTGTCTTTCAGCTCAACGTCCAGGGCCAGCTTCAGGTAGCGGCGGCCCTGGGGGTCGGCCAGATTGACCAGGAAGGGGGGAATACTCACCAGATCGCCACTGTTGCTGGCTAGGGCGATGGCGGCGTGGTCGGTCTCCTTGGCGTCCTTGGCTTCGCCATGACCGGCAGGGGCCTTGGCTTCCGACTTCGGCGCCGTGGCGTTGTCGCCACCTGAGGCGGATTTATTGCCCATGCCCTTGTAGAAGTAGTAGCCGCCAGCGCCCAGGGCGCCAAACAGCACCAGGCTGAGGCCGATGACAATAATCAGCTTTTTCTTGGACTTGGTCGGAGCCGCCAGATCAACAGCTATGTCGCCCGCAGGTTCCGCACTTGGTTTCTTTGCCACTGAAAAACCGCCTTGTTATCGATGCAGCCGGAATCACCCGGCAACGGGTCCACACTGTCCCGATACCCTTATCGGCCTGCAAGTGCAAAACATATAGCCAAATCTGAAGGAAGAACGCAAGCGGGCGGGACTGGAGCTCAAGGACGGCCTGCGCAGGGCAGGCGGGACAAGAAGACGCTTTCTGTTGCAGATGAACTATGCTAGCTGGCACAATGCAGAACGCAGCAAACGGAGGTTCCCCCATGTTCAGCAGCATGCCCCAAGACGTTGCGACCACCCTCGGAAAGCTCAAGGAGCTGGAAGCATGGCGCAAGGCCCAAGGCATGGATCGTCAGCACCTGCTGCGCCAAATCCCGCCCGAGACGGGCAAGTTGTTGGCCATCCTGCTGGCCAGCGCCCCGTCGGGCCTGGCCGTGGAGGTGGGAACGGGCGCAGGGTATTCCGGTTTGTGGCTGGCCCTGGCGTGCCGGGAAACGGCACGCCGACTGCGCACCTTTGAACTGGACCCTGCCAAGGCCGAGTTGGCCCGTCAGAGCTTTGCCGCCGCTGCGGTGCTGGACGTGGTGGACTTCATCGAGGGCGACGCCCTGTCCGGACTGGAATCATTGGAGGCCCTGGCCTTCTGCTTCATCGACGCCGAGCGCGGCCTGGCCCGCGCGGCCTTTGAGCTGGCCCTGGCCAGACTGCCCAAGGGCGGCCTCATCTGCGTGGACAACGCCATCAGCCATGCCCCAGAATTCCAGGACTTCCTCGACGACGCCCAAGAAGACCAGCGCGTGGACGCGCTCATCGTGCCCATCGGCTCGGGACTGCTGGTCAGCCGGAAAATTTAGCGACCGGGGGTCGGCCTCGGGCCCGGTCCGACGCAAAGCAGGCGCATACAGACTCACCCCCTGCGCAGACACTGTGCAGACCCTGTGCACCGGGCAACACGTATTGTGAACACGCTTGCGCCAGTGCACCCAAGAAATTAGCGCAATATATTGATATTCATCAACTAAATGGTTACACCGTCGATGCTTGCCACCTGCGGAACAGGAGCAGGGCGGAATGCCCTGCGCTTTGGCTTCGCGGATTGATCTGAAGTGTACGCCCAGAAATCACCAGAAAAGTTCTCTCCATGGGCAGACGCAGCAACCGGGTTGCGCTCATGTTGGCAGTATCTCTTTCGCGACTCCGGCCTTGAGGGTGTCTGTGCCGCCAGGCGCGCAGGCTCAGATGGAACAGGGCCAACGGCAGGGCGTGGACGTGGTGCATGGGGCAGCCCAGGCCTGGCAGGAGCACGGACAGGCGCTGGCGTCGCCAAGCTGCCGACTCAAGTGACGGCCTGTTTGCCCCGCTACAGGGCCCCAGGCGTGAAAACGGCGTGGTGGCGTGGTTGACGGGCAGGACCGTTTTCTGGAGGCTGTGCGCGGCCAGGAGGCGGCTTTGGCGAGCGTGCTGGAGGCGGACAAGACCGAGGATGTGTGCGAGTATGAAGAACGGCTGACGCAGTGCCGGGAAAAGGCCCATGTCGGCCGGGTGGTGAAATGACGAGAACAGGCGCAGGGGCCAGGAAATGGTGGCCGAAGGTCTGCGGCCTAGGAGCTCGGCTTGCGCTTCCTGGGCACGCTGGCGTCCGGCACCTCGGGCGGCATGGAGTCGCCCGGCTGGAGCTGCGGGGTCATCGGGACCACGTGCTGCTGGCCCAGGGTGGCCAGCCGGGCCACGATGACCTCGGGGTTGGGATAGGTGTCCTTGAGGGTGAGCAGGATCTCCCGGGCCTTGGGAATGTTGCGCTGGGCCTCGTAGGCGTCGGCCAAAAGGTACGCGCTCATGACCTTGACGTCTGGCGCTGCCTTTTTCATCTCCAGGATCTCGTTCAGGATGGCGATGGCCCTGTCCCACTTCCAGGTCAGGGACAGGGTCTGCGCCAGCTCGTACATGGCCCGGCTCTTGGTCTCCACATCCCTGGCCTGGGCCACGGACTGGGTCAAAAGATCAACGGCCACGTCATGGTGGCCAAGGGCGCGGTTGGCCACGGCCATGCGGATCTGCGTCTGCACGATCTTGGCCGTGTCCCCGTCGCTGGTGTCCAGGCAGCGTGACCAGGCGTCCAGGGCCTTCTTGCGCTGGCCCTGCTGCTCGTACAGCTCGCCCAGGCGGAACAGCAGCGGCCAGTTGACCTCCGGCCTGCCGTTGTACTCCAGGGTGGCGGTCTCAAGCAGCGTCACGGCCTTGGACAGGTCGCCCTTGACGCCGCTTGAGATCTCCACCAGCCGGGTCCAGGCCTCCAGACGGTGCTTGCCCTGGGGGTCGGACTGCAGATAGCGCTCGTAGGCCGTCTCGGCCTCCAGGAAGTAGCCCCCGGCGTACGCGTCGCGGGCAATGGCCAGGTCCAGCGCAGGGCCGCTGGGCGCGCCCCGGTCGCACGCCCAAAGGGCGCAGAGGCCCAGAAGCAGGACGATACCAGCCAATGCCAGCGATGCGGACCGAAAGCTTGCCTTCATGGTGCCTCCGCTATTCCTCGGAAGGAGGAAGCTCCTCGTCAACGCCTTCCACGGATTCCAGGCCGTCGCGCTGAACCAGGTCGAACCCGGCCACAACCTCGCCGCCAGCCAGGCGCACCAGGCGCACGCCCTGGGTGGCGCGGCCCTGGTTCAGGCTCACCTGATTCGTGGGGAAGCGCACGATCTTGTTGGCGCTGGAGAGCACGACCATCTGGTCGGTCTCGGCCACCATCACCGCGCCCATGACCTTGCCGGTCTTGTCGGTGACGCGCATGTTGATGATGCCCATGCCCCCGCGCGACTGCGCACGGTACTGGTCCAGCGGAGTGCGCTTGCCGTAGCCCAGGTCGCTCACGGTGAGCACCTGTTCGCGGTCCGGGTCGCCGGTGACGACCCCGGCCATGACCCGGTCGCGTCCGCGCAGGGCGATGCCCTTGACCCCGGCGGCCGTGCGGCCCATGGGCCGGACCTCCTCCACCGGGAAGCGGATGGCCTTGCCCTGCTCGGTGATGAGCAGCACGTCGGCCTCGTCGCGCACGTCGCAGACCATGATCAGCTCGTCGCCGTCCTTCAGGGTCACGGCGCGGATGCCGCTGGTGCGGATGTTGGCGTAGAGCGCGCTGCTGGTGCGCTTGACCATGCCCCGGCGGGTGACGAAGAGGAACTGGCGGTCCTCCAGGAACTCGCGCAGGGTGATGGCCGTGGCCACGTACTCGTCCTTGTCCAGGGGCACCAGGTTGGCGATGTGCGCGCCCTTGGCGTAGCGCCCGGCCTCGGGCACCTGGTGGGCCTTCATCTGGTACATGCGGCCCTGGTTGGTGAACAGAAGCAGGTGCTGGTGGTTGCTGGTCAACAGGAAGGTGTGCACAAAGTCGCCGTCCGAGGTGCTGACCCCGGCCACGCCCTTGCCGCCGCGCTTCTGCTGCTGGTAGTTGGAAAGGTTGGTGCGCTTGATGTAGCCCCGGCGCGACAGGGTGATGACCGCCTCGTCGTCGGGGATCAGGTCCTCAATGGCGATGTCCGAGGCCTCCTCGGCCACGATCTGCGACTTGCGCGGGCTGGAGTAATTCTCGCCCACTTCCGTCAGCTCGTCGCGGATCACGCCGCGCAGCACGGTCTCGTTGGCCAGGATGCTCTGCAGCCAGGCGATGAGCTTGCCCAGCTCCTTGAGCTCGTCCAGGAGCTTCTGGCGCTCCATGTTGGTCAGGCGCTGCAGGCGCATGTCCAAAATGGCCTGGGACTGGATGTCGGTAAGGGCGAAGCGCTCCATGAGGCCGACCTTGGCCTCGACCACGCCCTTGCTGGCGCGGATGAGCGCCACCACCTCGTCGATGTTGTCGAGCGCGATCTTGAGGCCTTCCAGCACGTGGGCCCGGGCCAGGCTCTTGTCCAGGTCGAACTGGGTGCGGCGGATGATGACCTCGCGCCGGTGCTCCAGGAAGTAGGCCAGAATCTGCTTGACGTTGAGCAGCATGGGCCGGTTGCCCACCACGGCCATCATGTTGATGCCGAACGAAGTCTCCAGCGGGGTGTACTTGTACAGGGCGTTGATGACGATGTCGGCGATGGCCCCGCGCTTAAGCTCCAACACGATGCGGATGCCCTTGCGATCGGACTCGTCGCGCAGGTCCACCACGCCGTCGATCTTCTTGTCGTTGACCAGGGCGGCGATCTTCTCCACCAGGCTGGACTTGTTCAGGGCAAAGGGGATCTCGGTGATGACGACGTTTTCCTTGCCGCCCTTCTTGGCCTCCTCCACGTTGACCACGCCGCGCATCTTGATGCTGCCGCGTCCGGTCAGGTAGGCCTCGGCCAGGCCGCGCCCGGTGAAGACAATGCCGCCGGTGGGGAAGTCCGGGCCCTTGATCATGGGCAAGAGGTCGCGCGGGCCGCAGTTCGGGTTGTCCAGCACATACAGGGTGGCCGCGATGAGCTCGCCCAGGTTGTGCGGCGGGATGTTCGTGGCCATGCCCACGGCAATGCCTGTGGTGCCGTTCAAGAGCAGGTTCGGCACCTTGGCCGGGAGCACCGTGGGCTCCTCCATGGTGTTGTCGTAATTGGGCCGGAAGTCCACGGTCTTCTTTTCGATGTCGCCAAGAAACTCGCTGGCCAGCTTGCTCATGCGCACTTCGGTGTAACGCATGGCCGCCGCGGCATCGCCGTCGATGGAGCCGAAGTTGCCCTGGCCGTCGACGAGCGGGTCGCGCATGGAGAAGGTCTGGGCCATGCGCACGATGGCGTCGTACACCGCCGTGTCGCCGTGCGGGTGGTACTTGCCGATGACGTCGCCGACAACGCGGGCCGATTTCTTGTAGGCCCGGTTGTAGGCGTTGCCCAGCTCGTGCATGGCGAAAAGGATGCGCCGGTGCACGGGCTTCAGGCCGTCGCGCACATCCGGGATGGCGCGGCCCACGATGACCGAGAGCGAATACTCCAGGTAGGATTTCTGCATCTCGCGTTCAATGAAGACGTTCTGACTCACGTATATCCTCCGTATGTGGCGGGTCGGTTGGAACCAGGGGCAGAGGCTTCGCCTCTATCCCCCAGCCCCTCATCTCCACCTGGGGCCTGAGGTCCCCCGGACACACCATTTGGGAGATTCCGGGGAGAGCATTCAGGTCAAATTATCACTTCTACAATGAACATCAACAACTAAAGGCTCCAAGGGGAATCATTCCCCTTGGCAGGGGCTTGGGGGCAGCGCCCCCAAGCTCTACCGAGACCCGTGCTTACCCTAAATATCCAAGTCTTCCACGGACATGGCGTTACGTTCAATGAACTCGCGTCGCGGGGTCACGCTGTCGCCCATGAGGTCGCCGAAGATGCGGTCGGCCTCTTCCGCGTCATTGATCTTGACCTGCAACAGCGTGCGTTTATCCGGGTCCATTGTGGTTTGCCACAACTGTTCCGGGTTCATTTCGCCCAGACCCTTGTAGCGCTGGATGGTGTAGCCCCGGCGGGACTCTTCCAGCACCAGGGTCAGCAGATTGAAGAAGCCGCTGACGCTGAGCTCCGCGCCCTCGGCCCGGACCAGGGCGAAGTTCTCGCCGCCGCAGTCCGTGTTCAGCTGCAGGTAGATCTCCTGAGCCTTGCGGTAGGTCTTGGAGGCGAAGAAATCCACGGCCAAGCGCGTGCGGTGGCCGTTGGCGCTGGTGAAGACCACGAAAATGCGTCGTTCGCTCTCGTCCTCCTCCACGTCCAGCACGGCCTTGAACCCTGCGGCCAGGGCCGGGCCCACCAGGTCGTCCAGGCTGTGCGCGGCGGCCTCCAGCATGGGCGCAAGGGAGTTCTCCAGGGGCTCGCCATTTTCATCGAGCAACGGCGTCTCCGCCGCGATCTGGGCCAGAGCAGCGGCGGTGAAGTCCTGGGGCTGCACCCGCGCGGTCTGGATCAGGGCCAGGAACAGCGCCTCCTCGATGCCCATGTGCAGGGCCTCGCGCACGCGGTCCTTGAGCTGGCGGATGGCTTCGAGCAGCTTGCGCAGCTCCTTGCCGGTGTACAGGCTGTCCGGAGAGGCCGCAGGGTCGCCACCTGAATTGGCCGTGCGTGCGGTCAGCGCCTTCTCGGCCTGGGCGAGCAGAAAGGCGTGCAGCTCCTTCTCGTCCTTGATGTACTTCTCGAACTTGCCCTTGTGCGCGCGGAACAGCGGCGGCTGGGCGATGTAGATGTTGCCGCGCTCAAGGAGCTCCCGGTACTGGCGGAAGAAGAAGGTCAAGAGCAGGGTGCGGATGTGGCTGCCGTCCACGTCGGCGTCGGTCATGATGACAATCTTGTGGTAACGCAGGCGGTTCCAGTCCGGACCCTGGTCGTCCTCCGCGCCGTTGCCGGGCACGCCAACGCCCATGGCCGTGATCATGGCCCGGATTTCCTTGTTGCCCAGCATTTTGTCGTATCTGGTCTTCTCCACATTCAATATCTTGCCGCGCAGGGGCAAAATGGCCTGGATGCGCGGGTTGCGGCCCTGCTTGGCCGAACCTCCTGCGGAGTCGCCCTCGACGATGAAGATTTCGCTTTCAGAAGGGTCCTTGCTCTGGCAGTCAGCCAGCTTGCCAGGCAGGGCGTTGTCCGAAAGGGCGCCCTTGCGTCGAACAAGGTCGCGGGCCTTGCGGGCCGCCTCGCGGGCTCTGGCCGCATCCACCACCTTTTCGATGATGTTCTTGGCCTCCTTGGGGTTCTCCTCCAGAAACATGGTCAGCTTCTCGTACACCAGGGTGGCCACCAGGCCCGCCACCTCGGAGTTGCCAAGCTTGGTCTTGGTCTGGCCCTCGAACTGCGGCATGGGCAACTTCACGCTGACCACGGCGGTCAGACCCTCGCGCACATCCTCGCCAGAGAGCTTCTCTTTGAGCTTCTTCGAGAGGTCGGACTTCTGGATGTAGGTGTTCAGCGCGCGGGTGAGCGCGGTCTTGAAGCCCGCCAGGTGGGTGCCGCCCTCAATGGTGCGGATGTTGTTGGCAAAGGACTGGACATTTTCCTTGTAGCCGTTGTTGTACTGCACGGCGATCTCGGTGACGACCGTGCCGTGCTCGCCGGAGTCGCTGTCGCCGATGGCGTAGATCAGATCGTGCACCGCTGTCTGGCCCTGGTTCAGGTCCTCCACAAAGGAGCGGATGCCGCCCTCAAACACGAAGAGGTCCTTGGTGCCGGTGCGCTCGTCGGAGAATTCGAGCTCCAGGCCGCGGTTCAGGTAGGCCAGCTCCTGAAAACGCTTCTTCAGAAAGGCATACTCGTACTGGTTGGTCTCGAAGATGGTCTCGTCGGCCATGAAGCGGATCTTGGTGCCGTTGCCCACGGCCTCGCCAATGTCCTCCACCGGGCCCGTAGGCACGCCGCGCACGTAAGACTGGCGGTAGGCCCGGCCAGCGCGCTTGACCGTGGCCGTGAGGCTTTCGGACAGGGCGTTGACCACGCTCACGCCCACGCCGTGCAGGCCGCCGGATACCTTGTAGGCGTTGTTGTCGAACTTGCCGCCTGCGTGCAGGATGGTCATGACGACCTCAAGGGCGGTCTTCTTCTCCTTGGGGTGCATGTCCACCGGGATGCCGCGGCCGTTGTCGGACACAGTGACCGAGTTGTCCATGTGCAGGGTGATGCGCACGCGCGTGCAGTGCCCGGCCATGGCCTCGTCGATGGAGTTGTCCACCACCTCGTACACCAGGTGGTGCAGCCCGCGCACGTCGGTGGAGCCGATATACATGGCCGGGCGCTTGCGCACGGCGGAGAGTCCCTCAAGAACAGTGATGCTGTCCGCTGTATAGGCAGCGGCGTTTTTATCCTTGTCAGTCATGGCTAGGCGTTTTCCTCGGCGTAGTAGGTATCATCCTGGATCATCATGGGCATGATGATAACGCTGTAATTCTGGTCTTTTTCACCGGCCAGACCGCAGGGGGCCTCGGGTCCGGTCAGGGTGAAGGTGACCTCCTCGGACATGAAGTGCGAGAGGATCTCGATCAGGTTCCGGGTGGGAAATGCGATGCGCTGCATGTCGCCCGAGAAAGAGGCCGCAAGGGGCTCCTGGGCCGTGCCCACGTCCTGGCCCTGGCTGTACAGCACCACCTCGCCCGGGCTGAACAGGAAGTACGTGCAGCGGTTGGAGTCGGTGTTGAAGATGCTGATGCGCTCAAGCGACTCCATGAGCTCCGAACGCTTCACCGTCAGCTGGGAGGACTCCGGGTCCTTCAGCTTGGACAAAAATCCCTGATAGTTGGGATACTGGTAGAAGGACAGGGGCAGGCTGAAGGTCTCGCGGTGGTCGCCGGTGCGCAGGAACATGCGCTTATCGCCAAGGGACAGCTCAATTTCCTCGCTGCCAAGCCACTTCTTGAGCTCGGCCAAGTACTTGCGCTGTATCAGCGCACCCTCGCGCGGGAGCAGGTTGAAGATGTCGTCGTTGACAAAGGTGAACATGGCGAACTGGTGGCCGTTCAACCCGCAGACCTCGATGCGCTTGCCCGAGGCGTCCTGCTCGCGCTTCAGGTACAGGCAGGCGATGGCCTCCATGCTGTCCTCTTCGCTGATGCAAAAGCCTATCTTTTCAATGATCTCGTGCAGAAAATCGCCGCTCCAGAACACGGTGCCGCCGCTGGTCTCGCCCTCGGGCGCAATAACTGGCTCCGGGAAGGGGGCAAAAGCCTGGAACCAGTCCGGCTCGTTGGCAGGAAGCTTATACTTGCGGCTGCCCTGCTCCACAAGCACGTTTTTGCCCTCGCTATCGGCCCGCAGGGTCAGCTCGCCAGCAGGCAGCTTGCGCACCAGGTCGCAGAAGGCGCGTCCCTGCACGCCCACGCGCCCCGGGGTCTCGACCTGGGCCGGGTACTCGCCGCAGAATTCCAGGCTGGAGTCCGTGGACATGATTTTCAGGCTGCCTTCGGCGGCCTCAAGCCAGATGCTGCGCAGAAAGGCCGCGCCGGTTTTGGCCGGAATGATGCCTGCGGATTTCTGCAAGCCCTCAATGATCTCGTCCCGGTTTACTTTAACAAACATACATATTCTCCTTGATGGCTATTATAAGCAGCGCCTGTTTGTTCGAAACAGTGGCAAGAGCCTTGTTTATTGGCGTATTTGACAAACATTGCCTGTCGCTTCACAGGAACAGCCCAGCGTTTCACGCGGTCCAAACACGGTTCAGCCCGCCTGCCGACAACGAACCTTCAAATCTTTCAACAGCTGTTTCATTTCCTTGCCATCTTCTTGCAATTCTTTGATCTTCTTCACCGAGTAGATGACCGTGCTGTGGTCCTTGCCGCCAAAGGTGCGGCCGAGCACCGGGTAGGACTGGCCGAGCAGGTCGCGGCAGAGGAACATGGCCACCTGCCGGGCCAGGGCGATGCCCTGCCGCCTGTCCTCGCCCATGACGTCCTTGCGCTTGACCTGATAGTGCTGACACACGGTGTCGATGATGCTGTCCGCCGTGACCTTGGGCAGGTCGCGCTCCTCGGTGTTGGACAGGATGTGCTCAAAGTCCCTGGCCGAGATGTCTTTGCGCACCAGTTCGCGGAAGGCCAAGAGCTTGATCAGGATGCCGTTCAAGGCCCGGAAGTTCTGGAAGCGCTGGGCCAGGATGAGGATCTGCTCCTTGGACAGGGGCAGCTTCTTGGCCCGTACGCGCTCCTGGATCAAGGCCACACGGATGTCCATGTCCGGCTGCTTCAGGCTGACCACGAGCCCACCCTCCAGGCGGGAGCGCAGGGACGGGATGATGTCCTCGTATGCGCCGATGCGGTCTTGGCAGGTGAAGACCATCTGCCGCTTGCCGTCGTGGAATTGATTGAAGACCACGAGCAGCTCCTGCTGGAGCCTTTCGTCCCCGGCCAGCCAGTGGATGTCGTCGACCAGGAGGTACTGGTGGCCCGAGACAAAGCTGCGTGAAGCCAACTGGTCGCCCTGGGACAACAGGGTGCGCAGGCCCTCACCCGAGGTCACCAGGATGTCCGACAAGGGCTGGTTTTTGGCGATCTCGTTGGCGATGGCCTTCAAAAGGTGGCTCTTGCCCGACCCGGACTTGCCGCAGATGACAAAGGGGTTGAACTGAGCCATGCCGTCACGCGCCACCTGGCGCGCCGTCTCCAGCGGAAAGTAGTTCTTGGAGTTGGTCAGAAAACTCTCAAAGCTGTACTGCGCGTCAAAGGGGAAGCTCAGTTTCCTGGTGGCCCGGTCGGCTCCGGCGCCTTCGACTGCGGCGCGGCGTCGCAGGCCAGGGATGACATAGCGGATGTCGCAGGCGCCGCCGCGAAACAGGTGCAGCTCGGCCTCGAAGCGGTCCTGCATGCGACCGGCAAACCACTGGGCGAAGTAGCTGTGCGGAAAGCTGATGCGCACCTCGTGGCCGCCCTCGGACTGCTCGATCTCCAGGGGGTCATACCAGCGCTTCAGCTCCTGCTCTGTGCAAGAGCCCGCAAGATGTTCACGCAGGGCTTTCTTCACGGTCCTGTGGCCTGTACCTTCATCCAATTTGTGGAAAAACAAGGAGAAATTTCTCAGGTTCGCAGGACGCCATTTGGTCCTCCTGCATGCCTTCATCTCCTACGCGAAAACCCTTCCGATGCCAAGCGAATAGCGCGGCGGCCAACGGAAAAGAATTGCCAAGCGCGGCGATTTGAGCCATGAACCAGAGGGCGGAAGGCCGCCATGTTTTCCACAGGTCGATCGATGTTTTCAAGAGCATGTTCAAATGAACGGGCAGCAGACCATGAGCAAGAAGAAGAGCAAGGCCACAGCCTTCACCTTGGTGCTGCAGCCGGGCGATGTGCGCGTGCGCAAAGCCCTGGCCCCGGCAGCTCGTCCCATGGACGACAAGCGGCGCAAGGCCCCCAGGCGCACGCCGGACTTGCTTGCGGCCCTGGCCCAGCCAGACGAATAATCGACCAATAGCCGACGACGGATTGCGCCGCGCCTGCAGTGGGCGCGGACACGGCATCAAGAGCTCCAGCAGCGGAGGAAGCACATGGCCGGGAAAGCCAAGACCGGAAAGACCATCGCCGAGATCAACGAGCGCATCCAGAAAGGCAAGGCCGTGGTCCTCACAGCGGAGGAAATGGTCGAGACCGTGCGCCGTCTGGGCAAGACCAAGGCCGCCAGGGAAGTCGACGTGGTGACCACGGGCACCTTCTCGCCCATGTGCTCGTCCGGCATGCTCTTCAACTTCGGTCAGGAGCCGCCGCTGATGAAGGCTGCCCAAGTCTGGCTGAACAACGTGCCCTGCTACGCGGGCCTGGCCGCTGTCGATGCCTATTGCGGCGCCACCGAGCCCAGCGCCGACGATCCCCTGAACAAGGTCTACCCGGGCCGCTTCGCCTACGGCGGCGGCCACGTCATCGAGGACCTGCTGCGCGGCAAGCCCGTTCGCCTGCGGGCCAAGTCCTACGGCACGGACTGCTACCCGCGCAAGGAGCTGGAAAAGGACGTGACCCTGGCCAGCCTGCCCGGGGCCTGGCTGCTCAATCCGCGCAACTGCTACCAGAACTACAACTGCGCCGTGAACATGAGCGGCCGGACCATCTACACGTACATGGGCCCGCTTAAGCCCGGCTGCCGCAACGCCAACTTCGCCACCTCGGGCCAGCTTTCGCCCCTGTTCAACGATCCCTACCTGCGCACCATCGGGCTGGGCACGCGGATCTTCATGGGCGGCAGCGTGGGCTACGTCATCGGCGCGGGCACCCAGCACAACGCCAAGCCGCCCAGGAACGAGCGCGGCATTCCCCTTGGGGCCTCGGGCACGCTCATGCTCAAGGGCAACCTCAAGGGCATGGACCCGCGCTATGTGCGCGGCCTGTCCATCACCGGCTACGGCTGCTCGCTGAACATGGGCGTGGGCATTCCCATCCCCATCCTGGACGAGGAGATGGCCTGGTTCACCGGCGTGGCCGACGCGGACATCCAGATGCCCGTCAAGGACTACGGCTACGACTATCCCAACGGAATCAACCGCACCATCTGCCACGTGAACTTCGAGGAGCTCAAAAGCGGCAGCATCACGGTGAACGAGCGCGCCACGCCCACCGTGCCGGTGACCAGCTACACCATCTCGCTTGAGATAGCCGAAACGCTCAAGAAATGGATCGAGAACGGCACGTTCCTGCTCACCGAGCCGCAGTGCGAGATACTCTCCATGTGACAAGACAAGGGAGGCCGCAAGCCTCCCTTTTTTTAGGCGAAGACGAAAAGTGGCTGTGCACGGCGGCGGTCCGGCGCCAGTCTGGCGACAGCCCGGCGAGAGTCCGGCAGGAATCCGGCGCCAGCCAAGCAAGAGCCGACGACAGTCCAATGACGAGGCTGGAGAATGGCCAAGCGGCAGGGATGCGGCTGCATGCGGGCCGAGTGCTGCACGCTTGACGGATTCCGGTGGGCACGCTGCCGGTTGCGTCGCCCACCCTGCCAGGCGGGAAAAGGCGACCGCAAAAAGACCAGCCAGGGATAGACCAGACGCAACAGGGTGAAACAAGGCCGGGAGCGCCGCATGGCCTTGCAACGCCGGGGGAAATGGCTATGATGCCCCGGCGGGCGCAGGCGATCACGTCCGCCCGCCAGAACCTCAACACCCAAGTCAGCACCATGCCCGAAATCTTCCGCGCGGCCCGCGTCGCGCCCATGACCCCTGGCTGGCCCCTTTTGGAGGACGCCGCCGTCGTTGTCCAGGACCAGATGATCCTGGACGTGGGCCCCTACGGCCACCTGCGCCGGACCCATGCGGGCCCGGTGCGCGACCTGGGGTCCCTGACCCTGGCCCCGGCCGTGTTCAACAGCCACACCCACCTGGAAATGACCCACATGCTGGGCAAGACCACCACGGGCCAGGGCTTTGTGGCCTGGGTGGAAAGCCTGCTGGCCAACAACGCCTACGGCGTGGACGAGCCCCTGGTGCGCACCGAGCTGACCCGGCTGGAAAGCCGCGGCTGCGCCTTCGTGGCCGACATCAGCACCCGCAACGCCCCGCTCCTGGCCGGGATATTGGCCTCCAGCGGGCTGGGCTTCGTGTCCTTCCAGGAGGCCATCGGCAGCAGCCCGCCAGATGATCCGCAGACCCTGCTGCATCAGGTGGACGCCGTGGACCAGACCGGTCAGTCAGGTCACGCCGGGCAGGCCGGGCAGGGCGCGTGCGCCGTGGCCGGGCACGCCCTGTACAGCACCGGCGCACAGCTCATGCGCGCGGCCAAGGATGTGGCCAGGGCCAAAGGCCTGCCTTTTTCCCTGCACCTGGCCGAGCACGCCGAGGAAGACGCCATCCTGCTCACGGGCCAGAGCCCGTTTCTGGACCTGCTGCGCTCGCGCGGGATCCTGGACGGGTACAGCGCGCCGGGCATGCGGCCCGTGCCCCTGGCGCAGTCCCTGGGCCTGCTCGACGAAGCCACCCTGTGCGTGCACTGCGTCACCGTGACGGACGAGGACATCGCGCTCATCGCAGCCAGCCGCGCCAGCGTGTGCCTGTGCCCGCGCAGCAATGAGCACATCGGCGTGGGCCAGGCCCCGCTGCGCGAACTGCTCGATGCCGGGGTCAACGTGTGCCTGGGCACCGACGGCCTGTGCTCCAACGCCGACCTGGACCCCTTTGCCGAGCTGGCCTGGCTGGGCCAGCGCAACCCCGGCCTGCTGACCCTGTGCCAGGGCCTGGCGCTGATCACGGCCAACCCGGCGCGCTTCTTCGGGCCGCTCGTGCCTGGGGCGAAGCGCCTGGGAAGCCTGGCGCCGGGCCAGGCCGCGCGCTTCTCCGTGGTGCCGCAGGCCGTGCTGGACGTATTTTCCGGAGCAGATTCAGACTAGGCCGGGGCAACCGCGCAGCAGGATGACCCGGCCCGCGCACGGCGGGCAGCCCGGTCGGAAAAGAGCAGGACAGAGCAGACCGGAATAGAGCAGGGCAGATCGGCCAGATCGGGCCGTGAAAGAGCTGGCAAGGCCCGCAGGACGGGGCCCGCAGACCGAGAAGGAAAAGGACGCCGCCATGCAATGGAATCACAAGGATCTGCTCGACATCTCCCAGCTCTCGGCGGACGAGGTGCGCCACGTCCTGGTCACGGCCGCCTATTTCCGGGAGATCAACAGCCGCCCGGTGAAAAAGGTGCCGACCCTCAAGGGCCGCAGCGTGGTGCTCTTCTTCGCCGAGGCCAGCACCCGCACCAAGACCAGCTTCGACATGGCGGGCAAGCGCCTCAGCGCCGACACCTTCGCCCTGGCCAAAAGCAGCTCCAGCCTGACCAAGGGCGAAACCCTGAAAGACACGGCGCTCACCCTGCAGGCCATGAACCCGGACGGCATCGTCATCCGCCACGCCTCCAGCGGGGCCGCGCAGTTCCTGGCCGAGAGGCTGGAGTGCAGCGTCATCAATGCCGGCGACGGACGCCACGCCCACCCCACCCAGGCCCTGCTCGACGCCCTGACCCTGTCCCGCCGCTGGGGCGGGGAGTTTGCAGGCAAGACCGTGCTCATCCTGGGCGACATCGCCCACAGCCGCGTGGCCCGCTCCAATGTGCTGCTGCTGACCAAGCTTGGCGCGAACGTGCGCCTGTGCGGCCCCAGAACGCTTCTGCCGCCGCGTCTGGACACCTGGCCCGTGGCCGTCTACTCCAACGTGGCCAAGGCCGCCCAGGACGTGGACGCGGTGATGTGCCTGCGCCTGCAGCTGGAGCGCCAGCAGGCCGGGCTCTTGCCGGACCTGCGCGAATACGCCCGCACCTTCGGCCTTTCGCCCCGGCACATGGCCCTGGCCGCGCCGGGCGCCTGCGTGCTGCACCCCGGACCCGTCAACCGGGGCGTGGAGATCGACTCCGCCCTGGCCGACAGCGCCGAGAGCCTGATCCTGGAGCAGGTGGAGAACGGGGTGGCCGTGCGCATGGCCCTGCTCTACCTCTACCTGACCCGCAAATCGCCGGACGCCGGGCAGCCCGGCATTCCCGCCTGAACACGCCGGTATCCCCGCCTGAACACGAAGGAACAGGAGACCCCCCATGGCAGAGAACAACAATCCGCAACAGGTCAAGAAACTGGACCTCGCGGTGCGCTCCGCCCTGTGGCTGGGCCCCCTGAAGAGTCATAGCAAAGCCAGCAACGCCAAGGCCTCACAGCCGGATAGCCAGCCCGGCAAACTCGGGCAGCCCAGCCCGCTCGGAAAAATCAAAAACCCCAGAGGCCAGCTCGTCGACGTGCTGGTGGCCCGGGGCCGCATCGTGGCCCTGGTCCCGGCTGGCAGCCTGGACGTGCACGCGGCCGAGGAGGCCGACGCGCGCGGGCTGCTGCTTCTGCCCGGCCTGACCGACGCGCATACGCACCTGCGCGAGCCCGGCCAGGAGTACAAGGAGGACATCGCCTCGGGCCTGGCCGCCGCCGCCGCCGGGGGCTTTTCGAACATCATGTGCATGGCCAACACCCGGCCCGTCAACGACAACGCCAGCGTCACCGAGTTCATGCTGGAGCGGGCGCGCAGGGCCTGGCCAGGCGGCCCACGCCTGTTTCCCATCGGCGCGCTGACCAAGGGCCTGAAAGGCCAGGAGCTGGCGTCCATGGCCGACCTTGCGGCTGCGGGCTGCAGGGCCTTTTCCAACGACGGCGCGCCCGTGGCCAGCACCGAGCTCTTGCGCCGGGCCATGGAATACTGCCAGGACCTGGGCCGCGTGGTCATCGACCACTGCGAGGACCCCTGGCTGGCCCCGGGTGCGGGCGTGAACGAGGGCGAGGTCTCCAGCCGCCTGGGACTGGCCGCCCAGCCGGACATTGCCGAGGCCATCCAGGCCGCGCGCGACGTGCTCCTGGCCGAATACCTGGGCGCGCCCATCCACCTGGCGCACATCTCCTGCGAAAAAAGCGTGGCCGTGATCCGCGCGGCCAAGGCGCGCAAGGTCGACGTGACCGCCGAGACCTGCCCGCACTACCTGACCCTGACCGAGGACGAGGTGGCGGGCTACAGCTCGCTGGCCAAGGTCAACCCGCCCCTGCGCACAAAGGCCGACGTGGAGGCCCTGCTCGACGCCCTGGCCGACGGGACCATCGACATGCTGGCCACAGACCACGCGCCCCACGCCGCCCACGAGAAGGAGGTCGAGTTCGACGCTGCGCCCTGCGGCATCTCCGGCCTGGACACGGCGCTCAGCGTGACCTGGGAGCTGGTGCGCACAGGCAGGCTGCCCTTTGACTCCTTCCTGCGGGCCTGGACCACGGCCCCGTGCAGGCGCTTCGGCCTGCCCGTGAACACCTTCGCCCCGGGCGACCCGGCGGACTTCCTGCTCTTTGACCAGGAGGCCGCGTGGGTGGTGGGGCCCCAGACCATGCACAGCAAGAGCGCGAACACCCCGCTGTTGGGTCGCGGCCTGCGCGGCCGCGTGGCCGCCCATTTCCTTGCGGGAAAAAGCATAGTATAGAGCGCTGGCGCGGCGGCGCCGGTCTGATAACTGGGCCATGCCGCGACGGACAGGAACACCCGCCCCGCCAGGGGCTTACAGAGACCCGGAGGAAGAATGAGCCAGCCTTTCAAAGACGCCGTGAGCCTGTGCAAAAGCATCATGCGCAACGGGTACGACGCCTACGTCATCAACGCCCGCCTGCAAAAGACCGTTTTGGCCGAGGCTGCGGGCGGCGAAGTGCTGGCCATGGACATCAGCACCGAGCTGGACTTCGACGGCCTGAAGCGCCTGTTCCCCAACGTGGAAAGCTGTGCGGAATACGGCGTCACCGGCATCATCCACCAGAGCGGCGTGACCTTCTACTTCCACACCGCCAGCGTGGACGACGGCACCCACCCCGAGGAGTGCGTGGCCAGGCTGACCCCGCGCCTGCTCAAGATACTGGAGGCAAAGGGCGAGATTCCCCTTTCCGCCGCCTGTCCCTACCTGCCCAGCCCCAAGGAGCAGGACCAGGGTCTGGCCGACTTTGACGAGGGCCACGTGCGCATCAAGGGCTTCCCCGATGTGGTGCTCAAGCAGGACTACCTGCTGGCCGTGCGGGCCATGCGCTTTGCCGCAAACTACCACCTGTCCATCGAGCCCAACACCTGGATGGCCATCATCCGGGGCGCGCGGCGCGTGCTGGACTATTGCCCCGTGTCCGACATCATGGACGAGTTCCGCAAGGTCGAGGCCGAAAACCTATGGAAGTTCGTGCAGCTGTTGTTCGAGTGCCAGATCCTGCACGGCCTCATCCCGGAGATCGCCGCCCTGGCCCGGGTGAAACAGATCAAGAACCCGGAGGAGGGCGAGGAGACCGTCTTTGTCCACACCATCGAGGTCATGCGCCACTACCCGGAGGTGCTGCCCTATGACTGGTACGGCACCATGGCCTGCATGTTCCACGATGTGGGCAAGCTCTACACCGCCGAGTATTCCGACGGGCAGTGGAGCTTTTTGCAGCACCACCGCGTGGGCGCCAAGGTCACGCGCAAGCTGCTGAACCGCCTGCACTTCCCGCCGGAGGACATCGACCTCATCTGCACCCTGGTGCGCGACCACATGCGCCCGCACTTCATGCTCACGGACAAGGGCATGCGCAGGCTGCGGGCCATCGACGAATACCCGCGCATCCTGGAGATGGTCCGCGCGGACATCAAGGCCCGCAACGGCTCCTACCGCGAATTCAACCACAATCTGAAGATGTTCGAGCGGGCCGACACGCCCGAGGAGTCGCTGGAGCCGCTGCTCAACGGCCGCGACATCATGCAGGCCACGGGCCTGAACCCCGGCCCCACCGTGGGCATCATCCGCGACGCCCTGCTCAAGGCCCAGATCGCCGGGGACGTGACCAACCTGGACGAGGCCAAGGGCTTTGTGAAGCGCTACGCCCAGGAAGAGCGCCTGGTTTAAAAAAAATTCGCCAGGGGCTTCGCCCCTGGACCCCCAGCGTCTTGACCGGGGATGCTTCGCAGAACTCACTGCACACGCCGAAAGGGCTGGCCCAGCAAATCTGAGCCAGCCCTTTCGGTTTTTCAGAGGATGGACCCGTTCCGGGTCGGGATAATCGCATTATGGCGTTCCGAACGGAGTTGATAGCCCGTATGATGTGCCGGGCATATGGTCACAACGGGCGTGGGCAACATCGATCAAGGTTGCTGAAGCCTTCTGGATTAGCTCAGGCGTAGACTGCGGGACGCTAAACCAAAGTCATCCCCTGTCAAAAAAGAGAGGATCGACGCAGACAGAGGACCTGCCTACTCTGGCACAGAAAAAGAGAGTGCCTTTGGAATAGACCGAACAGCAGGAACACGAACCATCGCCAGGGCTATGCTCCTTACAGCAAGGCCATATACTGGGCAATGCCTTCTTTTATGTCATAGCCAGAAATGATGTCGTGCCGGGCCTGCTGCCGCAGGCTGACAAAGTCGTCTGGGCGGGCCAAAGCTCCCTGGACCAAAAGAGCCAGGGTCTCGGCATCGAAAAAATCGAAGAGCAGGCCGTTTTCGCCCTGCCGCAGCACCTCCTGCACAGGCGGCGTGGCCGAGCCCAACACCAGGCAGCCGCAGCTCATGGCCTCCAGCACGGACCACGACAGCACGAAGGGATAGGTCAGGTAGACATGCACGGAGGAGACCTGCAGCAGCGTGAGGTAGTCCTTGTGTGGAATCTGACCGGTGAAAACCACGCGCGCGAGGTCCAGCTGAGGGCCGACCTCGGCTAAAAGCTTCTCGCGCCAGTTGGCTGCTCCCTCGGGCGGGCGGCCATAGCTCACGCCGTCGCCCCCGCAGATGATTGCCACGGCCTCAGGGCAGCGCCGCTGTATCTCGGGCAGGACGCGCATAAACCTGTGGAAGCCCCGGTAGGGCTCCAGGTTGCGGGCCACAAAGGTCAGCACCGGATCGCCGGGCTTGAGCACGCGGCCATCGGCCAGGGTGAAGCGGGCGGCGTTGTCCGGGCGCAGGAGCGTTGTGTCCACGCCCTCGTGCGCCACGGTGATCTTGTGCTGGTACGCAGCCGGATGCAGAGAGCGCTGCCAATGCGTGGGCGAGACCCCGGCGTCGCAGGCCTCCAGGCTGGTCAGGTGCAGCATGTTGCGGCAGCGCAAGGTGGCGCGCAGCTCCAAACTCGGGGTGGTATCCGGCTCAAAACCCACGTCCGCGCCGTCCGCATGGTAATAGAACTCGAACAGCGAGACCAGGCGCGTCTGCGGAAAGATGTCCTTGACGTGCAGGGCCTCGCCCCAGCCGGGATGCGCCAGCACCACGTCCGGCGCAAAGCCCTTGGCCCGCAGCTGGACCAGGATGCCAGCCACGATCTCGCCGTGGGCCACGCCGCTGGTGACCGTGGCCAGGTGCCGGTGCCCGGCGAGGTTGAGCGTGCGCGCGTCATAGCGCAGCAGGGTGATGCCGGGCAGGCCCGGGGCCTGGGCGTTGCCCACGGCCACCACGCGGTGTCCGGCCTGGACCAGATGCCGGGCAATGTGCCGGAACTGGCCGGGAAAGTTCCGGTGCAGCACGAGGACGTTCATGCCCACCCTGTAGCCCCAGTTGCGGACCAAAGGCAATGCCCATGGCCCTGTAGCAGGCAGTGGGCGCATGGGGCCAACGGAAGCCGCATGGGCCAAGAACGGAAGAAGCAGCCGCCAGAGCTGCCTGTGTCGGTCGTGGTGGCCGTGGCGGTCTGGCGGCCTGTGGCAGCCGGAGCCTGGAAGCCCAGGACTGGGCAAAGCGCCGTGGCAGGGCGCTTATGCCTCCGCGAGGCTGTGGTTCAGGCTGCTGGACAGGGGCGCAGCAATGCGGTCAGATAGAAGGGAAGCGTTGCGCAGCGCGACTCACAGCCGATCTAAAATACTACAACACACCGCAACACAATGATTTGAGCCGGCTGGCGTGCTGGCATCTGCACCAATGTGCAGGCCTGGAAGAACAGGGGAGGCTGTCGTGACCAGGGCGTGGGCGTCAGTACAGGGCGAGCAGGGTCTGGATTTTCAGGCGCGCGTGCTGGTTGGTGGCCTGGACCGCCGCGACGGACAGCCGGTCGGCGATGGACAGATCATGGTCCGTGGTGACCTGCTGGGCCAGGGTCAGCAGCTCGGCCTTGCCTGTGGGATTCTTGAGGTTCTTGGCTGCGGCTTGCAGCTGCGCGCCCAGGCGCACGCGGGCCTTGTTCCAAACCATCGGCTCTGCGGGTCCGGCCTCGGGCTTGACAGAGCGGGAGACCACGGGCGTGGAGGGCAGCCGGGCGGGCTCGGCCTCGGCCAGCAGGCGCGGGGGAGCGTGCTCCGGCTCGGGTTTGAGCAGGTAGCGCGCGTTGAGTTCGCGCTTGCCCGTGGCGTATTCGTCGCGGATGGCGAGCAGGGACATGGCGCGCGTGCCGGACACGGACTCCACGTACTGGATGAGGTCCAAGGCCTCGGCATAGGTGCCCACGACGCCGCCCAGGCAGAGCTCGCCCTGCACGGCGTTGATCTCGATGCCGGAGTTCTTGTGCAGCACATAGCGGCTGAGAGCCATGCGCGTGGTGGTCTCCAGGTAGTCGTCCTTGAGCCCGGCGTACGGTTGCTCCAGGTTGCGCATGCGCAGCACGCCCTTGACCTCGTCCACGCCCTTGACCTCTTGCAGGGTGCGGATGACATGGTTGCGCTGGCTCTCATTGTCCACGATGCCCACGGCGAAGATGTCGCCGTTGTACGCGTAGACGTGCACGTCTGCAGCGCTGCGCTCGGTCAACAGAGCGCTTTTGGCCTTCAGGGTCAGCATGTTGTCGCGCACGATGGTGTTCATGTCGCGCTCGTCTGCGGCCAGCTGCGCGGTCTCGTAGATTTTTTTGACCCCGCTGTAAGCCAGGGAGGCGGTTCTGGGGACCGCGAAGGAGGCCGTGGTGCTTAGGGCAAGGGGCAGCATGGCGCAGCCGCCGCTGCAAAACAGCATCAGCCCCAGCGAGCACAGCAGCCAGGCGCGCAGTCCGAAGCGCAGGTCGTTGCGCAAAGAGCCGCGCAGGCGCAATCGAGCCTGAGGGCAGGGGTATGCGCGAAATGAGCGCGGGAAGAGGCTGCTGGTGCTGGGCATGCCTGCACAGCATGCAAGGCCGGTGCCAGCGGCAGGAAGTGTATGGCCCCCAAGGGCTGAAAGGCAGGTTCAGGCCGTTGTGCGGCAGCCTGGTCAAAATTCCGGCGGCAGGCCTACAGTTGGCCTGTCTTGTGCGCGGTCTTGTTCTCATACATGCGCTGGTCGGCCAGGCGCAGCACGCTCTCCAGCTCCTCCGGGGTTCTGGCCGTGGCCGCGCCCAGGGACAAGCGGGGAGCGCCAGGGTCGCGCTGAAGCCTGCACGCGCCGATTTCCGCGCAGATGCGCCTCAACGACTCGGCCACGATGGACTCGTCCGCGCCGACCAGCAGCACGGCGAACTCGTCGCCGCCCAGGCGGGCCACCAGGTCCCCCGCGCGGAAGGACTTGCGCAGGATCTCGGCGGCGCCCTTAATCAGCTCGTCGCCAGCGGCGTGGCCCTGCAGGTCGTTGACCGTCTTGAGCCCGTCCACGTCGGCCATGATCACGCTGACCGGCAGCACCCGACCCTGGGCCGCGCGGCTGAACTCGGCCTCGAAATGGGCGCGGTTGTACAGGCCGGTGAGGGCGTCGTGGGTGGACATGAACACCAGCTCCTCCTCGTAGCTCTTACGCTGGGTGATGTCCCGGGCCACCAGGTGGTAGCCGCAGATGGCGCCGTCGTCCTCGCGCACCGGGTTGCACAAGATTTCGACCCAGAGGCTGCCGCCCCCTTTGATCACCAGAGGCGTCTCCACGCGCATGGGGTCTGGACCGGGCGTGTGCGCGAAGGAGGCCAGGAAGTCCTGGCAGCGTTGGCGCATCAGGCCCACGTGATCCGGGTGCACGGCGTCCCACAGGCTCTGGCCCAGGACCTCGGTGTAGTGGAAGCCGCGCAGGCGTTCATCCGCCGGGCTGGCGTAGATGAAGCGGTGCTCCTGGTCCAGCCGCCAGATGATGTCGGCCGAGTTCTCGGCCAGGAAGCGGTAGCGCTCCTGGCTTTCGCGCAGGGCGCGGGCCACCTGGTTGCGTTCGGTGATGTCCGTGATCACGCCGACGATGCCGCTGACCTTGCCGTGGGCGTCATGGGTGGCGGCCTTGCTGAACATGACCTCGCGCACGGCGCCGTCCTTGCGGGACATGCGGAAGTCGTACATCTGGACGACGTCGGCGGCCATGAGCGCCTCGTCCATCTCAAAATACTTGCGCGCCTCAACCTCGGGGTACAGGTCGAACACGCCCTTGCCGATGAACTCCTCCCTGGGGCGCTCCAGAAAGGTGCTGAAGGCGTCGTTGCAGCCGGTGTACACGCCGCTGCGGTCCTTCAAAAACAGCGGGCTGGCGATGACGTTCAGGATGCTCTCGGTCAGGGCCGTGGTCTCGCGCAGGCGGGTTTGGATGCGCTCGTTCTCCTGCAGGGCCAGCTTGAGGCGCAGGTTGCGGGTGGCCAGGTCGGTGATGAGCCGGGAGAAGGTGCCCATGTACGAAATGATTTCTTGCGCACGCTCGCGGCTGAGCACCGGAACTTCGGCCAGGGCGGCCAGGTACTCCTCTTCGTCAAAGCCCA
The DNA here is from genome assembly GCA_903843965.1 of uncultured delta proteobacterium. GTDB lineage: Bacteria > Desulfobacterota > Desulfovibrionia > Desulfovibrionales > Desulfovibrionaceae > Humidesulfovibrio. The sequence continues at coordinate 25,034 of CAIMRY010000009.1, read as the reverse complement.
GCTCCCGGGCCTGGGCCTCGAAGGCATCCGTGTCGCGCACGTCGGTGTCGTAGAAGAACTGGGTCAGGTAGTAGGTGGCGATGTGCCGCCCATCCACCAGCATGGGAAAGGACAGGTGGCGCAGGCCATTGTGGCACAGCATGTCCTGCACTTCCATGCCCGCGCCGGGGGTGAACGGCCTGTTTTGGCTTTGGATGCAGCGCTCGCGGCTCACGGGGTGCACGCGGTGGTACCCGGCGCAAATGACCTGCCAGCCGGCGCCCACCAGCACCTGGTCGTCGTCGACATCCTTGATGCTGACGGCCACGCCGCAGGCCTTGTGGCAGGCCTCGACCATAAGCCGCAGCTCGTGCCGTTCGATGAGATCAACAAGGGAGAAGTTCTTGGGGCTTGGCATTGGGTCTGTCACGAGTGGGCGCCTCCTCGCTGGTGGTCTCGTGCATGGAACACAACCGGAATGGTAAATGTTACCATTCTAGGAGGACTTGTAAAGATGCAGCGCTGGAATCCGAGTCAGCTATTCTGAAGCCGTATCGGGCTTCTCCGTTTCGATTTCGAGTAAACGCTTGTAGCGTTCGTGCTCGCTCAGCAGGCAGCCGCAGTACTGCTGGCGGTAGATGCCCCACTGCTTGGACAGGCGCACGCCCTCCAGCAGGCCGGGGCGGAAGTCCTCGGGCAGGAAGGCCAGGTCTGGCCCGGCTTGGCGCTCGCCTTCGGCCAGGATGGCCCTGCGGTTCTGGTAGCGGCTGTACAAAAGGGTGCTGGTGAAGCACACGTAGCCCTGGGAGCGCGCCACCCGCGCCGTGGCCACAAAGCGTATCTCGTAGCAGCGCGGGCAGCGCTGGGCCATGTCGTCCATGCCTGGGCCCAGGGCCGCCATGGCCGAAAGCCAGGGGCCGGGGTGCGCGGCGGCCGGGCCAAAGCCCAGGTCCGGGCCTGCTGGCTGGGCCGGGCCTGCGGGCTGGTCAACGCTGGCGGGCTGATCAACGCTGGCGGGCTGATCAACGCTGGCGGGCTGGTCAACGCTGGCTGGCGGCCGCAGCTGGTCGGCCAGGAGCACCGGCACGTGCATCCGCGCGGCCACATCCAGCAGGCCCTCGCGGCGGCGCAGGTACTCGGTCAGCGGGTGGATGTTCGGGTTGTGGAAGAACAGCGTGGGCGCATAGCCCCGGTCGCGCAGGATCTGCACGGACATGATGCTGCACGGCCCGCAGCAGGCGTGCAGAAGGATGGCGTTCTCGGAAGGCTTGGCGGGAGTGTTCATCGCTGTTTTGTCATTGTTGGGATCAGTTGTTCTTCCGGCGCGGGAACCTGGACGATCTCCACCGTCACGTCGTCCCGCTCCCCGGCCTCGGCCTGGGAGCGAACGGCGCGCATGGGACGAAGGGCAGCGTCCAGAATCCTGTCAACCAGCCAAAGGACAAGGAACAGCAGCAGGAGCGGTAATCCTTCCACAGCCCGACCCCCCCCGGCGGCGCACCGCCCGGTTACGGCAGTTTTGTATCCACAACAATCTCCACGCGGTTGTCCAGGCGCGCGCCCATTTCGGTCAAGAGCTCGCGCTTGTTGTTCAACATGTAGATGGCCAGCTCCTGGCCCAGCGGCATCTGGAGCGGGTTGGGGCAGCCGGGGCGGCGCAGCAGCCGGTGGATGGTCTTCATGGCCTGCAAGGACTGCCACTCCAGGTTGCGGCGGATGCCCGTGCCGCCGCAGCAGGGGCAGGGCTCGGTGCTCACGCTGATGGCCGAGGAGCCCAGCCGCTGGCGCACCAGCTCCATCAGCCCGAAGGGCGAGATGCCGGAAACGTCGGTGCGGGCGCGGTCGTTCTTCATGGCCTGCTTGACGACCTTCTCCACGTCGCGGATATGCTTGGGGTCCTTCATCTCGATGAAGTCGATGACGATCTGCCCGCCGATGTCGCGCAGCTTCAGCTGGCGCACGATCTCCTCGGCGGCCTCGGTGTTGGTCTTTTGCGCCATGCGGGCAAAGCTCTGCTCCCCGCCGATCTTGCCGGAGTTGATGTCCACGCTCGTCAGGGCCTCGGTGTGGTCGAACACGAGCCTGCCGCCGGAGGGCAGGGTGACCTCGCGCGAGTAGATCTGCTCCACCTGCCTGGTCAGGCCGAAGCGTTCCCACATGGTCTTGTCGTGGTCGGCGTGCAGCCTGACCATGTTCGGGCTCTTGGGAAAGGCCAGGGCCACGTAGTCCTTGATCTGCTCAAAGGTGTCGGGGTCGTCCACCCAGACCTCAGTCACCTCCGGGGTCAGGTAGTCGCGCGCGGCGCGCACGGCCAGGTCCAGCTCCTTGTAGACAAGGGCCGGGGCCTTCTCGGTCTGGGCCTTCTTCTTGATCTCGCCCCAGAGGCGGTGCAACACCTTGTAGTCGCGCACCAGCTCGGTTTTGGCGCGGCCGATGCCCGCCGTGCGCACGATGAGCCCCACGCCCTCGGGCGGGCCGATCTGCTCAATGGCCGACTTCAGGCGCTCGCGCTCCTTCTCGTCCTCGATCTTGCGGCTCACGCCCTGCTGGTCGCGGCCCAGGGTGTACACGAAATAGCGGCCCGGCAGCGAGAGGTAGCAGGTGACAAAGGCGCCCTTCTTGCCCGTGGGCTCCTTGACCACCTGGACCAGGACCTCCTGCCCGGAGCGCAGCACCTTTTGGATCAGCGGGTAGCGCGCGCCCTTTTTCAGCGGATAGGCGCCCTGGTAGTATTCGGGGTGGACCTCGTCGATCTGCAGAAAGCCGTTGCGCTCGGCCCCGTAGTTGATGAAGGCGGCCTGCAGGGCGGAGTCGATGTTGTGGATGTAGCCCTTGTAGATGTTGCCCTTAGTCTTGGCCTGGTGCAGCATCTCCACGTAGTATTCCTGGACCGTGGACTCCTCGGTCAGGACCACCTCCACAAGCTCGTTGGGCAGCACGCCGATGAACATCTTCTTGGCGCGCTTCTTCTTGGTGTCGACATGCTCCTTGTCGGCCCCGGCGTCGCGTTCGTCGCGTTCATCCTGGGTTTCACGGGATTTGCCGACCCTGGCGGCGGCCTTGGACTTGCCGGAATCCCTGGCCTGGCGGGGCTGCCTGGCGGACGGGGCCTTGGGGGCGCCGGGCGCGGCCCTGGAACCGTTCTTGGCTGCTTCGGCGTCGTCCGACGCGTCGATGTCTTTGGCCGCGTTCGGGTCTTTGGCCGCGTTCATGTCCTTGGCTGCGGTCTTGGCGCTGGCGGATTTGCCGCGCCCACGGCTGCGGCTCTTGGGCTTGGCCGGGGGCACTGCCTCGGCATTGGCGGGTGCGGCCTCGGCGACCGGAGGCGTTGTCGCGCCAGGGGTGGAGTTCCCGGCCTGGGTGGCCTGGCCGGACTGGGAGGACTGGGAGGATTGGCTAAGGGCCTCGGCTGCGCCGTCGCCTGCGGGTTTGCCGCGCCCGCGCCCGCGCCCGCCGCGTCTGCCACGGGAGCGTTTGGGCTTGGCGCTGGTCTGCTGGGAGTTGTCCTGGCGGGCATCGGACGGGGTGGTGTCCTGCCGACTGCCGGACTGTGCGCCAGACTGTGCTGCGCCAGAGCCTTCCGCCTGGGGCGGGGCCTGGGTGTCGTTCACATCATTCATGAAAAGAACCTCGAAAGCTAGAAAATTTGGAAGAAATTCGGGCCATCCACACGTTGCGGAGGGGCCATGGGGCGTGGGCCTAGCTGGTCCGGGCCTGGAAGTATTCCTGCCCATGCTGCTGGCGCGCCGAAATTCGGCCTGCGGCCAGCAGCTGCGCCAGGGCGGTGGTGACCGCACCCTGGTCCGCGAGCAGGGCCTCCGACAGCTGCACGCCCGTCTGTGGTCGGCGCGCCAGGGAGGCCAGGAGGCGTGCGCGGAGTTCCTCCGGCCGCAAGTCTCCGTTCTGTTCATGCCTACTTTTCTTGCGTAGTGCAAGCGTTGGGCCAGCATCCTGCGGACAAAGGCCTGCCGCGCCCTGCCCGGCCAAGGGACAGCCCGACTGCCCCAGGCGCGTGCGCCAGCGCGTCAAGGTTTCCTGGTCCACCGCCCGGGCCGTGGGCTCGGTTCCGGGCCGGGACAGGGTGGTCACGTCCACGCGGTCGGCTTGCAGACGGTTGCAGAAGGCAGCCAGAAGCTCCAGGTTGCGCTGGCTGTCATTGACCCCGGCGACAAGTAGAACCTCCAGGAAAAGATTGGTGCGCCTGGACCGACTACCTGTTGGGAGGGCCGTGGTCTCCGTGCGGAAGGCCAGAATGCCATCCGCAATAGCGTTGGGGTCCAGGCCGGGGTGGGCCCGGTTCACCGCCGCGAACTCCACAGGCGCAAGCGCGTCCAGGCTGGGCAGGATCATGTCGGCCTGGGCCAGCTCCGCGCGCACCTGGGGGTCGGTCATGAGGCTGGAATTGGTCAGCACCGCCACGGGCACGCCCGGCAGCAGGCCGCGCACGCCAGCGATAACCTGCGGCAGCTCGCTGTTCAGGGTGGGCTCGCCCAGGCCGCCCAGGGTGACCACGTCGGGCAGGGGATCGCCCACGGCTTGGCGCGCGGCCTCCCAGCGCTCAAGCTCGGCCAGCAGGTCCACGGCGGGCACGTAGGGCGCGCGGGCCAGGGTCAGATGCTGGAGCGGGCCGGACTCGCAGTACACGCAGTTCATGGAGCAGACGCGCTCACCCAAAAGGTCCAGCCCCAGGGACCGGCCCAACCGGCCCGAGAGCACCGGCCCGAACACGTACCGAAAGGCCTGCGCCTGCGCCAAAATCTTCTCCTCTGAATGGCCGCCGAGCGGCCCTTGACGCCGGGCCACGCACCCGGTAGGCCCTTGCCTGCGCGGCCCGCTTGCGCGCACGGAGGAACCGAAATGTCCGATACGTCCACGCCCGACGAAACAACCACAGCTGAATTGGCCGCAACCAATCTGGCCCTTGCCGACAAGCCCGTTGCCGCGCTCATCCCGGCAGGCCAGCTTGTCCTGGTCATCAGCCCCAAGGGCAAGCGCTACATGCACGCCCTGGACCCGGCCAGGGAAATCCACACCCACGACGGCCGCATCCTGATGAGCGACATCGCCGTGACCGGCTTCGGCGGCATTGTGCGCTCGCACCTGGGCCACCCGTACCGCGTGCTCAAGCCCACGGTGTACGAACTCATCAAGGGCGTCAAGCGCCAGACCCAGATCATGTACCCCAAGGAGATCGGCTACGTGCTGCTCAAGCTGGGCATCCAGCCCGGCTGCCGCGTCATCGAGACCGGCACCGGCAGCGCGGGCCTGACCCTGGCGCTGGCCACCTACGTGGGCGACACGGGCAAGGTCTACACCTACGAGCGGCGCGAGGAGTTCTACAAGCTGGCGCAGAAGAATCTGGCCCGGGTTGGACTGTCGCACCGGGTGGAGCAGCACCTGGCCGACATCGAGGAGACCGGCTTTGAGCAGACCGGGGCCGACGCGCTGTTCCTCGACGTGCGCGAGCCCCAGGACTGCCTGCGGCACATCCCCCCGGCAGTGACCCCCGGCGCAACCTGCGGATTCCTTTTGCCCACCGTGAACCAGGTCAGCGAGCTGTTGCGCGGGCTGGAGGCCGGGCCCTTCACCGAGATCGAGGCGCTGGAGATTCTCGTGCGACGCTACAAGTGCGTGCCCGACAGGCTGCGGCCCGAGGACCGCATGGTGGCCCACACCGGCTTTCTGGTGTTCGCGCGCTGCATGGAGAACCCCGAGCCCTTCACCCGCCCGGCCAAGGTTCCGGTTTCCGAAACAGATCCGGACCTCGGCCCGGAAACCGGCGAGGGCGACCCCGGCCAGGACGCCGAGCACGACCCCGAGGCCACGGAGTAAAAAAAATCGCGAAGCCAGGGGCTCCGCCCCTGGACCCCGCCGGGGGCAGCGGCCCCCGGACCCCCTTATGGGGCATGGTCCGGAGCGGCAAAGGCGGATGCGTTGGCTGGGTTCAGCCTTGGCAATACTCTCGGGTTTTCGAGCGGAGACGCTCTCAAGCAATCTGCCCAAAACCAAAAGGGCTGCTTCAGGTCCAACCTGAAGCAGCCCTTTTTCAACTGGGGATTCCAAAGGGCCTCAGGCCCTTTGGCAGGGTCCAGGGGCAGCGTCCCTAGCTCTTGCCTTGTGCTACAGCACCTTGGTCAGGGTCAGGTCCAGGCCGCTTCCGGCCAGGGCCTCGCGTCCGCCTGCGATGACCATGCAGCCCTTGGTGGTGGCCACGGCCACGGCCTCCCCGAACTCGCGGAAGTCGCGCAGGCTGGCCGAGAGCACAGCGTCGCGCGCGGCCTGGCGGTAGTCCGCGTCCTCGCCGGTCAGGTCGCGCGCCAGGGCGGTGAAGCCCTTGGCGTCGGGCAAGAGGTAGTGGTCCAGGTCGCCCACGGAGCCGATGATGCTCTTCTCCAGTTCCGGGGCGTCGATCTGCATCCCGGCCAGATACGGGGCCACAGCGGCAAAGGCCTCCACCGTGCGGCCCAGGTTCGGGTCGCGGTAGGAGGTGAAGGTGAGGTTGCCGCTGGTGCGGCTGTACGAAACGCCCGCGCCATAGGCCCCGCCCTGCACGCGCACGCGTTCCCAGAGGTAGCCCGCGCGCAGGAAGTTGCCCACCACGGCGGCGGCCGCGCCGGGCGAGTGGCCCAGGGCCTTCACGTTGGCCCCGGTGCACACGTAGTTGACCTGGGCGGGCAGGACCAGGCCCTCGCGCTCGGGCAGCACAGGCAGGCTGCGCGGCGCAGCGGCAAGGTCGGCGTCGGCCCCTCCTGTGGGTACACTGGCGATGAGGCCGCCCAGGCGGTTGGCCGTGTCGGCCAGGGCCGGGCCGTCGGCGGTGATGTTGGCCACCAGGGCCGAGCGCCGCAGCATGAGCCCAAGCAGGGTCGTCAGGTCGCGGACCACGCTCTCGGGGTCTTTCTCCATGCGCGTGGCCAGCTCGCGCACGTAGAAGAAGCCGGTCAGGCCCTGCATGGCCTCGCTGACGGCCTGGGCCGCGCCGTAGCGCGCCTTGAGCCGGGAGGCAGCCAGGGCGTGCCCGGCGGGGATGAGCCGGTGCTCGCGCCGGGCCTTGGTCTCCAGCACGATCTTGCCCAGGCGCTCAATGTCGCTGAAGTCCGGCTCAAGCAGCACCTCGGACAGGATGTCGAGCAGGGACGGGGTGCGCTGGGCCGTGGCCTTGGCGCGCAGGAACAGGCGCTGGCAGGGCAGCGCCGCGCAGGTGCCGTCGGGTGCGCGCACGCTGGCAACAAAGGACTGCGGCCAGATGCCGCCGGTGGTCATGGCCACCTTGCGCGTCAGGTCCACGAAGGAGCTGCGTTTGGTGCCCATCTCCATCAGCGCCCGGCCCAGGATGGGCACCAGCGGGATGAGCTGGTCCGGCACGGCGGAGAGGTCCAGGCCCAGGTCCAGGTAGACGATGCCGCTGGTGGGCAGCTCGTGCAGGTGCGCGGCCGCTCCGGCCAGGGTGGTGCGCACGTGGGGGATGACCGCGTTCTTGAGCGGCAGGTCGGCCAGGGTCAGGCGCGGAATCTTGGCCAGGTCCTCGGGCGCGTCCGGGGCCTCCTGCAGGGCGTGCAGGGCGTGGGTCTCGGCCACCAGGGCCGCAAGCTCCGCCGGAGACAGGGCCGCGCGCACGGCGGCCAGGCGGGCCTGTTCGGCTGCCTCGCGGGTTTCGGCCAGGGTGGTGTCCGGCACCAGGGTCACCAGGGCGCGGTGCGGGTTGTCCAGGAATTGGGTGCGGATGAGCTCCTCCAGCACCTTTTCGCTCCGGGCCAGCCGGGCCTTGAGCCGGGCCAGCGGCCCCTCGAAGGGCAGCAGCATCAGCGGGTCGGCGTCGTAGAGCCAGGTGGACAGCGACTCGAAGAACAGGGCCAGGCCGCGCGGATAGCTGCCGGTGTTGTTCTCGCGCAGGTCGAACTCCACGCTGTTCACTGCGGCCTCGATGTCGTCGGCGTGCAGACCTGTCTCGGCGAGATTGCGCAGGGTGGCCAGCACCAGCTCCTCCACCTGGGCGGAGGTAGCCTCGGCAGCCTCGACGCTGGGCGCGTGCAGGCCCTTCAGGCCCACGGAAAAGGCCAGCTGGCGCAAGTCGGTCTCCAGGCCGCCGCCGGTCAGGTCCTCGCCCAGGCCGGAGTCCACCAGCGCCTTGCGCAGGGGCGAGGAGGGCAGGCCGATGAGCACGTGCTCCAGCACGGAAAGGGCCAGGTTCAGGTCCGGCCCCCCCTCTATAGGATAGGCGGGGTTGTTGGGGTCTGCTGGATTGCTGGCGGGCTCGGGCAGGCCGAAGTTCACGGTGCACATGGCCCTGGGCTTGCTCTCGCCAGCATCGCCAGCCTCACCAGCCTCGGGGGCGTCGTCGCCGTCGTCGCCGTCCACCTCGCCCGGGGCCTCCGCAGCGTAGGGGTGGGTGAAGCGCCGGGGCGCGTCAAAGGGCTGTTGCAGGCTGATGGCCGAGGTGGCTGCGGCCTCGCGTCCGTCCTCGAACTGCGAGAACACGGCGTCGAGCAGGGCCAGGCGGGTGTCCGGGTCGTCGTCGCCGGAGAAGAAGGCGTAGGCGTTGGACGGATGGTAGTAGCGCGTGTGGAAGTCCATGAACCGGGCGAAGGTCAGGTCCGGGATGCGCTCCGGGTCGCCGCCGGAGTCCAGCCCGTAGCAGGTGTCCGGGAACAGCGCGCGCTGGGAGTATTCGGAGAGCAGGCTCTCGGGCGAGGAGTACGCGCCCTTCATCTCGTTGAAGACCACGCCCTTGTAGTTCAGCGGCTGGTTTGCAGCCTCCACGTCAAAGTGCCAGCCCTCCTGTTTCAGCGTGTTCTCGGTCAGGCGCGGGAAGAACACGGCGTCCAGATAGACATCAACAAGGTTGTAGAAGTCCTGCACATTGGCGCTGGCCACGGGGTAGCAGGTCTTGTCCGGGAAGGTCAGGGCGTTGAGGAAGGTGTTCAGCGAGCCCTTGATGAGCTCCACAAAGGGCTCCTTGACCGGGTACTTTTTCGAGCCGCAGAGCACGCTGTGCTCCAGAATGTGCGGCAGGCCGGTGTTGTCCGCCGGTGGGGTGCGGAAAGCGATGCCGAAGACCTTGTTCTCATCCGGGCTTATGATGGACAAAAGACGCCCGCCGGTCTTGGCGTGGCGGTACACGCGGGCCGTGGCCGCGAGTTCGGGGATCGCCTGTTCGCGTTCGAGCACAAAGCCGTGGGTCAATTTCTCGGAAGGCTGGGTCATGGTGCCTCGTTTTCGGTGTTCGGGTGGCGGCGCGGAGAAGATTCTGCCGGCGCGCGCGTGAGCGACAAGATATAGCAGGATGGGCCGGGGGGGAAGGGGGCAAGGCCTGCATCGTCTTGCCCGGCTCGCTGCTGCCGACTCCTGCCGACAACCCGTTGCCGCCGACTCCTGCCGCCGACACGTTGACGCAGACTCCTGACGACAACCCGCTGCGCCCGAACCCTGCTCCTGGGTGAGGCCTCCTCTCCTTGACTCCCCCGCTCACAGCCCCTATTCTGAGACCATCGAGCGAATCCGCGCCGCCCGCCCGCCCTCAGATATGAGATGAGGCCGCGCGCGCGCCCCAACCACAAACACACGACGGAGGCTCCCCATGGGCTGCTGCGACACCGACCACGACCACGACCACGATAACGACGACGAAGACGACCTGCTGGAATGCGCCAAGGTCGGCCAGAAGATCCGCCACTTCACGCTCGAAGCCTATGACCCCACCGAGGGCGGCTTTGGCGAGGTGGATTCCGAGAAGATTCTGAAAAAAAAGAAGTGGCTCATCCTGGTGTTCTACCCGGCGGACTTCACCTTTGTCTGCCCCACCGAGCTGGCCGAGCTGGCCTCCCAGCACGAGAAGCTGAAGAAGCTCGGGGCAGAGGTGGTCAGCGTGTCCACGGACACCAAGTTCGCGCACCTGGCCTGGCAGACCACGGAGCGCATGCTCAAGGGCGTGAAGTTCCTCATGGCCGCAGATCCCGCCGGGCACGTGTCCCGCTACTTCGATGTCTGGGACGCTGAGAGCGGGCTGGACCTGCGCGGCACCTTCATCATCAACCCCGAGGGCGTGCTGGTGGGCAGCGAGGTCAACTTCTACAACGTGGGCCGCAACGCCGAGGAGCTGGTGCGCAAGATGGAGGCCAACGTCTACCTGGCCAAGCACCCGGCCGAGGCCTGCCCGGCCCACTGGAACCCCGGCGACAAGACCCTGACCCCCTCCGAGGCGCTGGTGGGCAAGGTCTACGAGGCCCTGAACCCCGAATAACGCACGCATATCCGCCCGGCGGCGGCGGGCCGACCCCCTGGCCTGCCCGCCCCGATCGGAGCGCGGCCCGCTTGCAGCCGGGCCAAGGCCGCTGATGAACATGGACGCCCTGCGCTACGACAAGTGGTTCACCACCCCCGAGGGCAGCCACGCCCTGGGGGCGGAGCGCCACCTGCTGGACTCCGTGTTGGCCCAGTGGCCCCGGCGCAACCAGCGCGTGCTGGAGATAGGCTGCGGCACCGGCCTGTTCCAGCAGATATTGTACGACGACGGGTTTTCCGTGGCCGGTCTGGACAAGTCCCCGCAGATGATCGAGGCGGCCAGGAAGCGCCTGGGGCCAAGCGCCGAGCTCTACGTGGGCAATGGCGAGGCCCTGCCCTTTGCGGACAAGGAATACGACTTCTGCGTGTTGTGGACCGTGCTGGAGTTCTGCGACAACCCCGGACAAGTCCTGGCCGAGGCTGCGCGGGTGGCGGCCAAGGGGCTGCTCATCGGCTTTCTGAACCGGCACTCGTGCTACTATCTGGCCCGGGGCTGGCGCTGGCCCTGGCAGGAAAGCTCCACCCTGTCGCGCGCGCACTGGTACACCTGGCCGGAGATGCGCGCGCTGGCGCTCATCCACACCGGGTTCAAGCCCGCGCGCGCGCACTCCATCCTGCCCGGCCCGCCCGGCACCTGGCGCTCCGCCCCGCCCTGGGGCTTCATCAACCGCCTGATTCTGCCGCCGCAGCTGGGGGCCATCAGCGCCATGCGCATCGACCTGGTGGGCTACCAGCCGCTCACGCCCATCTATGCCTGGAAGACCGAGCCGGGCATAGGGTAGGGGTCAGGGAAACGACGCGAAAAGGCCCGGTTGCCCTCATTGGGGTGGCCGGGCCGTGTTTCGTTGGCAGATGCCCAAGCGCAGCTACAGCCCCCAGTCCATGTTCACCCGGAACGCGCTCACGCGGTCGCCCTTGAACCAGACCACGATATGTTTTTCGAAGGCCACAGGGAACGGGTAGTTTGGCGTGACGACCTGCGCCACAGGCAAGCCGCGTCGAACGTTTTCCTCGTCGCTGAGCTTCACACTCACCGAGGCGGCGTACAGCCACTTGTCGCCGCGCTGGGCCAGAGGCGGGCCGAGGATGGCCTGCACCTGCGCCCGCGTGAGGCCGAGCGCAAGCCCGCTCTGGGTGGCGATGCCCGCGTGCACGCCCAGCGTGGCCGAGCACTTGTCCAGCACGCGCACCTCGCGCTTCTGCGCGCGCACCTGGATCTCCATGACGCGCCTGCATTCGTCCGGGCAGCGGGGCAGGGTGAACAGGACCACGGTGTCGTCGCCAGGGCGGGCCGAAGTGTAGCAGAGCATGCGCTCCTCGTAGCCGCCCACATCAAGCCGTTTGGCCTTGCCCAGCGCTTCCGTCACGTCCTGGCACCAGGATTCGTCCACGGTGAGCGCCGCCTCGCCGTTCGGCCCGAAGCCCTGGAAGCGGTCGTGCCGCTCGTCGAATACGCGGATGAGCACATCCGAAGGGTATTGCGCCTTGAAGCTGTAGTTCTGCCTCCCGCCAACGAGGGCGTGGTCGGCGTAGAAGGAGAAGCTGTCATAGAATCTATGGCTTACTACGTGGGATCCGTGCGCCAAGAACCATGCCTGTGCGGAGCGTGCCTCGAAGGTGACTACAGCGCATATGCAGAATATCAATACACTAGCGTAGCACACGTATCCTTGCCCCCTGTAACTCTTTCAATGCCTTGCGGTATTCTTGGTCCATGATGATGCATCCTTCCGAAGCCGACTGATTCTTCTTCTGGTTGTCCCCATGAATATAGAACGTGTTCGGGTCGCGGCCCATGGCCCGGATGCGCTCCGCCGTGGCCGCGTCAGGCTCGAGCTTGATCACGTCCGGCCCCATGCCGCGCCCATCCACACGACTAACGATGACTTCGCCGATGGTGTATGTCCCTTCCGGGATGACGCCCTTGTCCACCTTGTCCTGGAACTCCGGCTTGTTCACGTAGTCTGGTGCGCCGGAATAGCCCTGGCCCACCAGCCGGTCCTCCATGTCCATGAGCCTGCCGTCGCTCTGGCTGTAAACCAGGGCGGTTTGGGCGTTCTCGGCCTTCACCTGCGGCGGCAGCACGTACTGCTTGCCAACGTTCTGCCCCTTCTGCGGCCCCTGGCCCAGCGGGCTTTGCGGGGGCGTAGCCGATGGTGGCGGCGTCACTTCCCCGCGTACCTCATTCGGCAACGTGACCTTGGCCCGATACTCCGGGCCGGTTGAGGAGCCGCCGCCCATTTCGCCGTATCGCCCGTCGCGACCAAATGGCTGCGGACGTTTGCCCGCGCCGATCTTCATGCCGCCGCCCGAATCCAGGCTCATTCCTGCGGCGGCGTGCTTGCCGTCCTCACTTACCCGCGTCCAAATGCCCGTGTCCGTGCTTCGTGTTTCCATATCCGACCTCCATTCGTCTTTCAATGAAATATAGCATGGGCTTTTGGTGCTGGACAAAAATCACCCGTTTTGGCCGCTAAAAGGACAATAATTCCCGGTTGACAGGGTTTGTGGAGAAGAAGCCTCCGGCGGCCAAGGTGCCTGAGGCCCCTTGGAACCCCCATAGGGGCGGAACTGGTTGGCGCTGGCAGAGTCCTCGGCCAGGCCTGACCCGCACAAGCCGAAAGGGCTGTTTCAGGCCCCTGCCTGAAACAGCCCTTTCGGCGCGCTGAGGAGTCCAGAGGGCCTCAGGCCCTTTGGCGGAGTCCAGGGGCAGCGCCCCTGGCCGCCGAAGGCTATTGCTTCCCCTGCCCATCTACCCCCTTCCCCTCTACCCCCGCGCCCGGTTCACGCTGCGGGCCTGGCGTGCGTTGTCCGGCCGGTCCTGGTGGAGCAGCCGCCTGCCCTCGCCCGCGCCGAGCAGCAGGTACTGCGCGGCCTCGCACACGTGGGAGAAGCGGTTCTTGTCCGGCGTGTCCACAAAGCGCGCCTCGCCGGCCACCTGGAGCCGACGGTAGTGCCAGGCCCCGGCCATGCCCTTGCGCAGGGTCGCGCAGCGCGGGGAGAGCACCAGGCCCGGCAGCCCGTCGACATCACGCGCCAGGGCGGCGGCCACGGCCTCGCGCCGCAGCAGGGGGTCGTTGCTGGGTGCTGGCCGGGCGGCCAGGCCCTGGGCGCGCAGGATGTCAAAGGGCGTGCGCTCGTCGGTCTGAGCGCGGGCCATCCCTGCGGGATCTCCCCAGATTTCGACCGCGAGTCCGCCGTAGTGGTCTTGCAGGAGTTGGCCCAACAGCCCGGCAAAGCGCACCATTCCCATGTCCGTGCTGACCAGCTCGTCGAGAAAGTGCCAGCGGCCCGTGGGCAGGCGCTGGCCCAGCACAGCCGCCGGGGTCAGGCCGAAGTCCAGCCCGACATACAGCGGCAGGCCGTCCACGGGCCCAAGCTCCGCCGCCGCCACATTCCGGGCGTCGCTGAACTCCGGGTACACGGGCAGGCCGTCCTGCACAAAGCCGTACTCGGCGCAGTAGTACACGCGCACGTGGGCCGGGGTCTTGCCGTTCATGCGGCGCAGGTAGAAGCGCGGGGGCAGGTGCTCCAGGTTCTCGGCGGCGGGGTTAGGGCAAAACTCGCCGCACTGCTCCAACAGTCCGCCGGGCTGGCGGAAAAAGGTCCAGCCCTTGGGCCGGGTCTCCTCGGCCAGCCGGTACCACCAGTGGTCGCTGTCCGGGGGGTTGGTGTCCATGATGACCCCGGCCCAGGTGGCGCCGCCGTCGCGTCCGGCGGGGTAGCGCTCCACGCGGTCGCCCAGGGCCTCGACGATGGACAGCGGCATCTCGCGCGCCTCGTTGATCCAGGCCCCGGTAAGCTCCAGCGACAACAGCTTCTTCACGTCCTGGGGCCGGTCCAGGGCGCGGAAGAGCACCTCCAGCTCAACGCTGCTGCCGTCAGCGCGGGGCAGGTTCACGCTGTGGCAGAGGTCGGTCAGGCTGAAGGGGCCGAAGGTCTTCTCCGGGAACCAGGACAGCCAGGTGCGCAGGGTGGTGTCCTTGAGTTCGCGGTAGGTGTTGCGCACCACGGCCATGCGCGCGCGGCGCACGCCATCCGGGCCGGGTGCCTGGGCCAGGGCGCGCTGCATCAGCTCCATGCAGCAGGCCGAGGACTTGCCCGAGCCCACCGGGCCCATGAGGCCCCGGTACAGGGCGCGTGACTTCATGAATCGGGCGATGGTGGGCGGGGCCTTGTAGTGGAGAAAGGGGGTGAGCAGGAGTGGGGTGTCGGGGGGCGTTGTGTTCATCGGCGAGAGTATAGCACGGGTTTTGGGGGTGGATAAAAATGGCGGGTCTTTGGCCGGGAAAAGGACAAAAATTCCCGGTTGACAGGGTGCCGGGGGGGGCGTCGCGCCAGGGCCGACAGCGCGTTGCGGACCAGGCCCTTTGCGGATTGTTTTGGTCGCAGCATGGGCTTGTTGTCGACCGGAGCGGTTGGGGCCGGGCCGGGCCGATTGCGGATCGTTTTGGTTGCTGGCCGAACGGTTGTGGTTGGACGAGAGAGACGAACCAGCGCGCCTGGTCCTGGGCCGCTGTCGCCTTGGATGGGGGGTACACGGTGCGGAACTACCGGCCCGCAATGCCTGTCACGGGGTACACGGTCCCTGGGCGTCAAGGCCGGGCAGGCCGGTTGCGCATTGCTGGAGGCGGCGGCCAGGGGGCGCAACCGCGACAGCCGGGAACTTGGCGCGGCAAGCAGGCTGACAATGCGCGCGGCCTGGGGTATGCTTCCGGCCATGAGAACCCCGTCCGACGCGCTGCTGGGTGCGGCGCTCAAGCGCCTGGCCCAGCGCATCCAGCCCTCGCTGCGCGGGCGCGTGTTCGCGCTTTTGGTCGGGCTCACGCTCTGCGCCTGTGCCGGGGCCACGGCCACCTATTGGCTGGCCCAGCATTACCTCGACGCCACAGACACCCTGCGCCAGGTCAACTTGAGCCAGCAGGTCAGCGCCCTGTCCCTGTCTGAGCAGACGATCAGCCTGGAGGCCGACGCCCTGGCCGCGCGCCAGAACCCGGAGCGTCTGAAGGACTTTCAGGCCCGGCAGCAGACCATGGCCCGGACCCTGCTCAAGGTGCTGGCCAGCGAGCCCATGGAGGTCGGGCGCGAGCTCATCGACCACATGGCCGCCTCGTCCAAGGCCCAGGCCGAGACCCTGCGCGAACTCATCGAAAGCGAGCCGGGCCAGGGCGCGGAGATACTGGCCAGGGCCGTGCGCCAGCGCGAGACCGCCCAGGACGCCGCGCGCGAGCTGTTCGCCCTGCATGGCCGCGACGCCGACCTGGGCGTTTCGGCCATGCGCTCCCTGGCGCACGCGGCCACCACGGCCTCGCTGTTCGTCATCCCGGCCGGGGCGGTGCTGGGGCTCATGCTCGGCTGGGTGCTGCTGCGCCAGGTGCTGGGGCCCATCCGCAGCCTGGCCCGGGGCGCGGGCCTGGGATCGGACGACGGCGGGGCGAACGGCCAGCCGCCGGACCAGGGCGAGGCCGACGAGGTGCGCGCCGTGGGTGAGCTGGTGCACGGGCTCCTGCGCGACGTGAACCAGACCCACACCCTGCTGGAGCAGTCGCGCCAGCACCTGCTCCAGGCCGAGAAGCTGGCCCTGGTGGGCAAGCTGGCCGCAGGCGTGGCCCACAGCGTGCGCAACCCGCTGACCAGCGTGAAGATGCGCCTGTTCTCCCTGGAGCGCGGGCTCGACCTTTCCCCCACCCAGCGCGAGGACTTCGACGTCATCAGCGAGGAGATCCGCCACCTGGACACCATCGTGCGCAACTTCCTGGAGTTCTCCCGCCCGCCCAGGCCGAAGTTCCAGCACTTGAGCCCGTCCGACGTGGTGGACATGACGCTCAATCTGCTCAAGCACCGCCTGGAGACCTACGGCGTGGACGTGCGCATCGTGCGCGAGCGGCCCCTGCCTGAGGTCGACGTGGACCCGGAGCAGCTCAAGGAGGCCCTGGTCAACCTGATCCTCAACGCCTGCGACGCCATGGGCGAGAACGGGCGCATCGAGATCACCGAGGAGACCGGCTTTGTGGACCCGCTGGGGCGCGTGGCCATCCTCCAGCTTTCCGACTCCGGGCCGGGCATCGCGCCCGAACTTCAGGACAAGGTCTTCCAGCCCTTTTTCAGCACCAAGGAGGAGGGCACAGGCCTGGGCCTGGCCATAGCCTGGCGCATCCTGGACGAGCATGGCGGCTACCTCCACCTCAAACCGTCGGACAAGGGGGGCGCGACCTTTGTCCTGGTGCTGCCCCTGCGGGAGAACATATGGCTCAGATCCTGACCGGCTTCGTCGGGTTCATTGAAGCCACCGCCACCTGAAACCTTCGGCACTGACCGCAGGGAGAAGACATGGCCCAGATTCTGATTGTTGACGACGACGCCCAGCTGCGCCAGAGCTTCGGCAAGATCATGGAGGCCGACGGGTACGAGGTGCGCACCGCGCAAAGCGGCGAGGCCGGCGTGGCCGAGGTGGCGCGCCAGGCCCCGGACCTGGTGGTCATGGACGTGCGCATGACCGGCATCAACGGCATTGAGGCCATGCAGCGCATGCGCGCGAGCGTGCCCAACCTGCCGGTGATCATCATGACCGCCTACGGCGGCACCGAAACGGCCATCGAGGCCACCAAGCTCGGCGCCTTTGACTACATCCTCAAGCCCTTTGACATCCCGGACATCCTGCGGCTCATCCACCAGGCCCTGGAGGCCGGACGCCTGGCGCGCGAGCACGTGGCCACCAACCTGGACCAGGGCCTGCACGGGCCCGAGGCCGAGGAGACGCAGGGCGACGCCCTGGTGGGCCAAAGCCGCGCCATGCAGGAGGTCTTCAAGGCCATTGGCCGCGCCGCGCCGACAGAGGCGCTGGTGCTGGTGCGCGGGGAGTCCGGCACGGGCAAGGAGCTGGTGGCCCGCGCCCTGTGGCAGCACAGCGCCCGCGCGCAGAAGCCCTTTGTGGTCATCAACTGCGTGGCCATCCCCGACACCCTGCTGGAGGCCGAGCTCTTCGGCTACGAAAAGGGGGCCTTCACCGGGGCCAGCTCCCGGCGCGTGGGCAAGATCGAGCAGGCCCAGCGGGGCACCGTGTTTTTGGACGAGATCGGCGACATGCCGCTGGGCGTGCAGGCCAAGATCCTGCGGCTCTTGCAGGAGAAACAGGTGGAGCGCCTGGGCGGGCGCGAGCCCATCCCGGTGGACGTGCGCATCCTGGCCGCCACCAACCGCGACCTGGAGGCCGCCGTGGCCGAGGGCCGCTTCCGCGAGGACCTGTATTACCGCCTCAAGGTGGTGACCGTGAGCCTGCCGCCTCTGCGCAGCCGCGAGGGCGACGTGCCGCTTCTGGCCCGGCATTTCCTCTCGCGCCTGGCGCGGGAGATGGACATGCAGAGCCCGGGGCTGACGCCCGAGGCCCTGGATCTGCTCTCGGCCCAGGGCTGGCCCGGCAACGTGCGCGAACTGGCCAACGCCCTGCAAAAGGCGCTGATCTTCAGCCGGGGAGCGCCCATCGGCGCGGACGAGATGCTGCAGGCCCTGGGCCGGGGCAGCGGCAAACTTGGGTTGAAAAGCGACGGCCAGGGCGGGTTCATAGCCGACAGCAACGAGCCGGAACCAACCGCAACGGGTGCGGATTCCGGCGCGCGGCAGCCGGGCGCGCATGCCGGAACCGGCGACGACCCCCTGCGCGCCTTCATCCGCCGGGCGCTGCTCGACCAGGCCGGGGACGCGGCCTACGAGCACGTGCTCGACACCGTGGCCCGCGGCACCGTGGCCGAGGCGCTCGAAATCACCGGCGGCAACCGCACCCGCGCGGCCAAGCTGCTCGGCCTCTCGCGGCCCACCCTCATCGCCAAGATCGAGAAGTACGGGCTGAAAGTCACGACGCAAGTGCAGTAGAGGGAGACGGCCTCCGGCGGCCAGGGGCGCTGCCCCTGGACCCCGCCAAAGGGCCTGAGGCCCTTTGGAATCCCCAGTGCGCCGAAAGGGGCTGCTTCAGGCGGAACCTGAAGCAGCCCCTTTCGGCTTGTGCGGGTCAGGCTGGGCCGAGTCCGTTGCCCCAAGCCACCCCGAACCAGCCCATATGAGGGGGTCTGGGGGGAATCATTCCCCCCGGCCGCCGGAGGCTCTTGGCCCAAACCGCCGGAGGCCGCCTTCCCCCAAAACCCTGTCAACCGGGAATTTTCGTCCTTTTAGCGGCCATAAATGGGTGATTTTTGTCCGCACCCAAAAGTACGTGCTATCCTATGTGGCAATTTGGTCTGGAGATCCTCTCCGGTCGTTGCAACCCGGAAAGGAGGCGTGTATGTCTGTTCGCAAGAAATCGAATAGCAACTTTGTGGCGGACGAGCCCAAACAGGGCTGGGCGTATTTTGAGGAGACGAACCAATGGCGCAGAACGCCCGACCCCTGGGGCGCGCCAAGGGACCACTTCCCCAGGGAGTACGGAGACTGGTTCGCCGTAAAGAAGCCAGCAAGCTGGCAGCCGCCCGCTGGAACCCTTGCCGGGGAGTCGCTTTTGGGCGGTGGGGCGGCGGGCTTGAACGCGTCTGGCGGCTCAGGCGGCGGCACGGCCAGCGGGACCAAGATCGGCGCAGGCCACAAGCCCCAGCCCTATGGCTGGCACGGGTACTACGGCGGGTCGGGCGGAAGTTCCAGGAGCAAGGCCGGAACGGACAACGAGGCCTGGCGGCTCAAAGAGAAGCGGTACAGCCCGGAGAAGCTCGTGAAGAATGCCAGGGCGGATGTGGGCAGCGACAAATGGCATCCAAAGGTGGTTGGCGACAAGGTCGTCAACCAGTGCAACGCGTATGTGGCGGACAAGCTGGGACAATCGGGCGCGCCTGTCCCGCATGTGGGCGGCCTGTCCGGCGCGCTTGGCACGGAGGGCAGCGACTGGCTGCACGAGCAGACAGACGGCAAATGGGGCGGCAATATCCCTTCGGCCAGCGACTGGCACGACAAAGATTTGATCATCCCTGGCTATGAGGTGGTGGAAAACACACCCAGGGCCGGAGACATCGCCTCCAATGGCGGACATGTGGGCATAGTCTCCGAAAATGGAAAAACATTGTCCATCACGTCCTTGCCAGGCCCGAATTACGGGCAGGTTGTGGAAAACGATTGGGGATTCCGCAAGGATCAGGCAGGGTCGGTGGTGTTTCGGCGCTACACCGGGCGTGTTCGATAAACAGGAAGCAGTGAGGCCCTGACATGACAATATCTTCTTCCTTCTGGCGCAGGCTCTCGTATGTATTGGCCCTGACATTGCTTGTCGCGCTGCTGCAACTGCATCTGCGCACCGGATACCCAAAGCAGTGGGATGCCGTACAAGTAGGCATGACCATTTCACAGGTGCGAAGCATCTGCGGTCCGCCCAGGTATAATAACGCAGGAATGAAGCCGGACTTGTGGCAGGCGCCATTCCTCTTTGGCCGTTGGCAGCTCGACGTCAGCCACGCCGAAATAGAGCAGGGGCCGCAAGCCGTCACAACCACCAAGGAGATCACGTACAGGCTCAACGGCTCCCAGTATCCCCTGCTCGTCCTGCACCGCACGCTTCCGCCGGTGCAGGACTGGGAGGCCTATTACCGGGCCTTTGGTCAGGCGTACAAGCCGGTGCCCCTTCCGCCCCGGCGCGAATAGAAGCCTTGAGCCTGGAGCACATGTCCTTCGTTGCCGAGGACGAGGACGTAACTGCGGCATGAAGCACGAGAGAGTCTCCGTCCCGTAGCGGGCAGGAAGTGTAAAACCCGCCTCAATTATACCGGCCCGACCACCCCGATAAGGGCAGCCGGGCCTCCCCCCCTTGCCAACCCCGCCCGGATGATTACCTCCCCAGGATGTCAAAAACATCGCCAAAGACACCGCCAGCAAAGACCGCACCCGCCGCGCCCGTCGCCACAGCCACCCCTGTTGCGCCCGCTCAGCTGCCCAGCCGGGGCGTCATCCACATTGAGGGTGCCCGCCACCACAACCTCAAGAACCTGACGCTGGACATCCCGCGCGAGCAGCTTGTTGTGGTTTGCGGTCCCTCCGGCTCCGGCAAAAGCACCCTGGCGTTCGACATCGTCTATGCCGAGGGCCAGCGCAGGTACGTGGAGTCCTTGTCCGCCTATGCCCGGCAGTTCCTGCCGCAGATGGACAAGCCCCAGGTGGACAAGGTCGAGGGCCTGTCGCCCGCCATCTCGCTGGAGCAGCAGACAGCAACCCGCAACCCGCGCTCCACCGTCGGCACCGTCACCGAGGTCTACGACTTTCTGCGCGTGTTCTACGCCCGGCTGGGCACGTACTTCTGCCCCAAGTGCAACAAGCCCATCGCCGCGCAGACCAGCGACGAGATCGCGGCCAGCATCATGAGCCTGCCCGAGGGCAGCCGCGTGCTTCTGCTGGCCCCGCTGGTGGAGCACCAGAAGGGCACGCACAAGGAGCTTTTCGCCAAGCTGCGCAAAGAGGGCTTTGCCCGGGTGCGCGTAAACGGCGAGGTCTTCGCCCTGGAGGAGGCCCCGGAGCTGGACAAGCTCAAAAAGCACAGCATCGAGCTGGTGGTGGACCGGCTGGCCATCAAGCCCGACATCCGCCCGCGCCTGGGCGACTCGCTGGAGCTGGCCCTGCGCCACGGCCAGGGCAGCGTGATTGTGAGCGAGGTGGGCGCTGGCCCGGCGGCCCCGGCAGCGGGCACAGCAATGGGCAAAAAGGCCAAGGCCGCCAACGCGACGGCCTGTCCGTCCGACCGGCTCTTCAGCACCTCGTCCACCTGCGCCTCCTGCGGCATCTCCATGCCCAAGCTGACCCCGCAGCTGTTCAGCTTCAACAGCCCGCAGGGGGCCTGCCCGCAGTGCACGGGCCTGGGCAGCGTGGACTATTTCGAGTTCGACCTGCTGGTGCCGAACAAGGGCCTGTCCCTGCGCGAGGGCGGCATCCTGCCCTGGCGCAACCCGCGCCTCTTCGCCCGGCACGAGGCCGACCTGAAGCGCCTGGGCCAGCGCCACGGCTTCACCCTGGCCACCCCGCTGGGCGAACTCTCCGAGGCCGCGCGCCTGGCCCTGGTCGAGGGCGACGACAGCCCTGATGGGAATGGCGACTGGCCGGGCATCGTGCCGCTTTTGGAGCAGGGCATGAACCTCGGCCCCATCTGGCGCGACGAACTCTCGCGCTACCGCCAGAGCCGCCCCTGCCCGGTCTGCAACGGCGCGAGGCTGAAGCCCGAGTCGCTCTCCGTGCGCGTGCCTGCCACGCCGGAAGGCTTAAGCATCCACGACTTCTGCTTCCTGTCCATTGCCCGGGCCCTGGCCTGGCTGACCGCCCAGGACTTCACCGGCCACGACGGACACGACGCCCAGATCGCCGGGCCGCTCTTGAAGGAGCTGACGCACCGCCTGGGCTTCATGAAGGGCGTGGGGCTGGACTACATCTCCCTGGCGCGGAACATGGGCACCCTGTCCGGCGGGGAGGCCCAGCGCATCCGCCTGGCGAGCCAGCTCGGATCAGGCCTGGTGGGCGTGACCTACGTGCTCGACGAGCCGTCCATCGGCCTGCACCCGCGCGACAACGAGCGTCTTTTGAAAACCTTGCGCAGCCTGCAGGCCCGCGGCAACACCGTGCTTGTGGTGGAGCACGACGAGCCGACCATCATGAGCGCCGACCATGTCATCGAGCTGGGGCCGGGCAGCGGCGAGCTGGGCGGCAGGATCGAGTTCCAGGGCAGCGTGGACCAGCTCCTGAACCACAGCCAGTCGCTCACCGCCAAGTACCTGCGCGGTGATTTGCGCATCGAGCGGCCCGAGACGCGGCGAAAGCCCACGGCCTTCGGCGGGGTCACGCACCTGGGCATCCGGGGCGCGCGCGCCAACAACCTGAAGGGGCTGGACCTGGACATCCCGCTGGGCGTGCTGGTCTGCTTCACCGGCGTGTCCGGCTCGGGCAAGAGCTCGCTGGTGGTCGACACGCTGTACAAGCACCTGGCCCTGTCCCAGGGCATCAAGGTGGACCAGCCCGGCCCGGTGAGCGGCTTTGTGGGGGCCCAGGCCGTGGAGAAGATCGTGGCCATCGACCAGACGCCCATAGGCCGCACCCCGCGCTCCAACCCGGCCACCTACACCAAGGCCTTTGACGAGATCCGGGGCATCTTCGCCGCCACGAAAGACGCCCGCGTGCGCGGCTACAAGCCCGGCCGCTTCAGCTTCAACGTCAAGGGCGGCCGCTGCGAGGCCTGCCAGGGCGACGGCGTCATCCGCGTGGAGATGCACTTTCTGCCGGATGTCTACGTCACCTGCGACGTGTGCAAGGGCAGCCGCTACAGCTCCCAGACCCTTGAAGTGCGCTACAAGGGCAAGAACATCGCCGAGGTGCTGGACCTGACCGTGGCCGAGGCGCGGGAGTTCTTCAGCACGCACACGGCCCTGTCGCGCCGCTTGGAGGTGCTGGAGCAGGTGGGCCTGTCCTACCTGCGCCTGGGCCAGCCCGCCACCACCCTGTCCGGCGGCGAGGCCCAGCGCATCAAGATCAGCCGCGAGCTGGGCAAGCGCAACCTGCCCGGCGCGCTGTACATCCTGGACGAACCGACAACCGGTCTGCACATGCACGAGGTGGGCAAGCTCATCCGCGTGCTGCACCGGCTGGTGGACAAGGGCGCGTCGGTGGTCGTCATCGAGCACAACGCCGACGTGGTCCTGGCCTCCGACTACGTCTTCGACCTCGGCCCCGGCGGCGGGGAGAACGGCGGCCAGATCGTGGCCCAAGGCACGCCCGAGGACATCATGCAGAACCCCGAGTCCGTCACCGGACGTTTTCTGGGGGCCGAGGCCCGGTAGAAGAGAATATGCTCCACAGGCTGTGGGGCCTTGCGGCCTTGCCACGGCAAGAGCCCCTGCCTGAACGTCTTGTGCGCTCAACCAGGGGCTGTGTGCCGGGGTACCAGTCGGATTTGTTAGGCGTGGCTGGTCGTCAGCGATGACGCTGTGGTGCCGCCAGTGCCCGTCTTCGCCGACTTCGGCAACTGGGATTGCAGCATCTGTATCTGGGTGCGTACCGCTGCGAGCGCCGCTCTCTTCTTGTCGGGATCCAGACTGGAAGAGCCCTGCACCTGCTGGAGCTGCTTCTGGAGCTTGGCGATACGCGAGGTCAGGGTGGTGTCGGTATTTGCGCTGGCTGCCTGAACGGTCGCGCTGGCGGCGGCCTTGGTGCGGGCTTCGGGCGAAATGTCAACGGTGTCGCCGGTGCCGGTTTTGCTCGCAGCAGCCTCATGCTCCGCATTTTGCACTTGCAAGATGCCCTGCGTACCGCCCGAAGCCGCCGCCTGGTTGGCCGTGCTCGTCGAGAGGGTATGTACGTCCATATTTCCGTCCTTGAGTTAGAAGTGATTCCGCCTGTACCCTCTTCGTCCGGGACGGAATGAAATATTACCGGTGATACCAAAGGTTAATTATTCTTAACCTTGCTCGCACATTGTGTTGGGTTTGACCTGCCTCCCAAAGCTGGACCGGGTTTAGGGGAGCAGGTCAATTTCCTAGCCTCTCCAAAAGGGGCCAACCGCGCGCAGGTATTTCTGCGTCTTCGCCGAAAACCTGCACGCATTGTTGATGGCCAGCCCAGCCTCCCCCCCCAGGGGGCATACGGGGGCTCCAAGGGGTCTCAGGCCCCTTGGGGGCGGAGCCCCTGGCTGCGGTGCCGGAGCCTCTGGCGGCCGGAGGCGGTCGGGTGCCCGTGCCGCCCTTGACATCATACCCCCGGTGGGTATATTTCCGACACAAGCGCCGGTCTTTGCCGGGCGCAACCAGGTTGTGCGGCGCTCGCGCCGCGGGAGGTTGACGATGGACAAGGAAAGGGCCGCCTTCATCTGCGTCAAGGACACCCTCGACGGTGCGTATCCGTCCCTGGTGCTCGGCATCAACGCCGCGCGCCTGGGCATGGAGACCAAGATCTTCTACTCGTTCATGGGGCTGAACATGGTGCTCAAGGGCGGGGCGGACCACGCCAAGTTCTTCCCGCCGGGCGTCATGGGCGTCATTCCGGGCATGGTCACGCTGGCCACGGGCATGATGAAGAGCAAGATCGACAAGGCCAACATCCCGACCCTGGGCGAGCTCATGGAGATGGCCCAGATCGAGGGGGTGGAGCTCATCGCCTGCAAGATGAGCATCGACA
The DNA here is from genome assembly GCA_903843965.1 of uncultured delta proteobacterium. GTDB lineage: Bacteria > Desulfobacterota > Desulfovibrionia > Desulfovibrionales > Desulfovibrionaceae > Humidesulfovibrio. The sequence continues at coordinate 659 of CAIMRY010000009.1, read as the reverse complement.
TGATGGAGATCGACGAGACCAAGCTGCTGGACAAGGTGGTGGTCTGGACTGCGGAGGACTTTTTGCGCTACGCCAAGGACTGCAAGATCTGCCTGTTCACCTGACGTGCGCGGAGGGCGGGCAGGACGGCGGACAGGAAGGGCAGGGCGCAAAGTCGTTGCCAGAGTCCGCCGGAAAGGGTAACATCCCTATCCGAGTCGCCGCAGGCGACGCCCCCCAACCCGTGAACCAAGTGCAAAGGAAGGCCCGTGGCAAAGCCAAACTATCAGTACGAGAAGCGCTCCAAGGAGCTGGCCAAGAAGAAGAAGAAGGAAGAGAAGCTGCGCCGCAAGCAGGAAACCGGCCATCGCGGCGGCGATGTCGACGAGTTCGGCAACCCTGTTGAGCCAGGCCAGATCGCTCCCGGCCAGCCCGAAGCCGCCCAGCCCGAGCCCGGCCAGCCCGCCGCAGAGCCCCAGACCTAAGCCTTCTCCCCCGGTTTCCGGGGCTGCCCAGGCGGCGGCTCCCCTGCCTAGAACGTCACCGACAGGTTGATGGAGCCGAACATCTGCGGGCCATCCTGCCTGTCGAAGTCCTCTGTCCGGTACACATGGGCGCAGGTCAGCCTGGCCTTGCCCAGCACCAGTCCCACGCCCGCCATGAGATCGGCGATGGGCCGC
>CAIMRY010000008.1 GCA_903843965.1 uncultured delta proteobacterium | reverse complement strand
CCAGGCCGGGGGCACCCTGACCCTGGACGCCAGCAACGTCACCGTGGCCGGGCTGGACTACCACGCCGGGGCCGGAGCCGACCACATCACCGGCACCAACCAGAACGACACCTTCACCTTCGGCACACACCTGACCAGCGAGGACCACATCGACGGAGGCGCGGGATTTGACACGTTGACCTTCACGCAATCGGCGCAGGGCGGGGCTGAGGTCCACGACCTGGACCATGTCGCCAACATCGAAAAGATCATCCTGGGCGCCGCCGCCACCAATCTCATCGCGCCGGAAGGTTTTGTGTCCGACGGGCACACCCTCTTCGTGGACGGCAGCGCCCTGACCAATGCCCTCACCTTTGACGGCTCGGCAGCGGCATCCAGCTCGACGCAAGGGGGCCAAAGCTTCCTGGTGAACGGCCTGGGCGGCTCGGCCGGGTTCGGGGAGCATGTCCTCGCGGCAAATGACGACGGTTCTTCCAGCTACATTGATCTCACCTCCATCTTCCCGAATGGTTTGAACTTCTTCGGCCACACCTACAACGGGGTCTACGTCAACAACAACGGCAACATCACCTTTGACCAGGCCCTAAGCGTCTTCACCCCCGTGGCCATGTCCCTGGTCACGCACCCCATCATCGCCCCGTTCTGGGCGGATGTGGACACCACCGGCAGCGGGGCCCAGACCACTCCGGGCGGCACCTCCCAGGGCACGAACCTGGTCTACTGGGATCTGGACACGCAGACCGGCACCTTCACCGTGACCTGGGACGACGTGGGGTACTACCAGGATCACACGAACACGCTCAACGCCTTCCAGCTCCAACTGGTCAGCACGGGCGACGGCAACTTCAAGATCATCTTCAACTACGAGACCATCAACTGGACCACTGGAGACGCCAGCAACGGTTCGCAAGGCCAGGGCGGCACTGCGGCCCTGGGCGGGTTCTCGGCTGGAAACGGAAGCCAGGACTACTACCAGCTCTCCACCCTGGGCGTCAGCCAGGGTTTCATCATGCAGGACGGCGAGGTCGTGGGGGCAGGGGAGTTGTATCTGCTCGGCGGTGCTGGAGACGACAGCCTCATCGGCAGCTATGGCAACGACACCATCATCGGCGGCGCGGGCGATGACACCATCTCCGGAGGTGCGGGCGCAGACAGTCTGGACGGCGGCGCGGGCGTGAACACCCTCATGTATTCCGACTCGACCAGCGGCGTGAAGGTGAACCTGGCCACCCATGCCGTATCCGGGGGGCACGCCGAGGGCGACATCATCGCCAATTTTCAGAACGTCGTGGGCTCGGGCTACGCCGACACCCTCATCGGCGACAGCAACGCCAATTCCCTCAGCGGTCTGGCCGGAAACGACTACCTTGAAGGCGGGCTCGGGGCCGACACCCTGCACGGCGGCGCGGGCAGCGACACCTTTGCCTACAAGTCCTTCAGCGAGGGCGGGGACACCATCTACAGCAGCGACTTCACCAGCGGCATGGACAAGTTCGCCTTCTTCATGACCTCGGCAGGAGGAGACTTCGGGTACAACAGCACCGCCGCAGCGCAGCTCCATTTCTATGCCACCGAAGCCGCCTACAACGACGCCCACAGCAACTTGCCCTGCTGGTACCTGGATGACGTGAACCACAAGCTTATGTTCGATCCAGACGGGGTCCTCGGCAGCGCGCACCCGGTCGTCATCGCCGAAAACGTCGTGAGCATGACCGCCACGGACATCGTCATGATCGACGCCAACCACCTGGTGGACGGCAGCGCCGTGGCCAGCGGCACCACCTACACCGGCACTGCGGGCAACGACCACTTCACCGGCACCACGGGCAACGACACCTTCAACATGGGAACGCACTTGACCAGCGCCGACACCATCGATGGCGGCGCAGGCAGCGACACGCTCACCTTCACGCCGGACTCCGCCAACACAAACGCCCTGGCCGGCGTGACGAGCGTGGAGCATATTGTCCTCGACAATCCATCAAACCAGGTGGAACTGACCCCGATCAGCACCATCGTGAGCGCCAACGGCACGCTTGACTTCGACGCCCATCTCCTGACGCGCAACCTCACCCTCGACGCGTCCAACCTGCAAGGCTCTCTGGACTTCACCGCCGGGTCCGGCCACGACCACATCACCGGCTCCGACCACGACGACATCTTCCGCTTCGGCGAAAACCTGACCGTAAACGACATCATCGTGGGCGGCGACGGCCAGGACACCCTGCAGCTTTCAGACATCAACCAGAACCCCACCAACCTGAACGGGGTCAGCGGGGTCGAGATCATCGAGTTGTTCGGCTCGGGCATCAACATCTCGGTGACCGAATCCACGGCGGAAACCCTGGTGGGCACCATGAACCACCTCACGGTCGACGGATCCGCCCTTACCGCCCCCTTCAGCTTCGACGCGTCCTCTGTGACGGGGAATTATGCTTTCCATGTCACAGGCGGTTCCGGCGCGGACGTGCTGAAGGGTGGCGCAGGCGCGGACACGCTCTGCGGCGGGGCCGGGGCCGACACCCTGAGCGGCGGCGCCGGTGGCGACCTCTTTGTCTACAAGACACAGGGCCAGGGCGGAGACACCATCACCGACTTCACCAGCGGCTCGGACAAGCTGGCCTTCTACCAGACGAGCGCCGGGGGCGACTTCGGCTACAACGACACGGCCACCGCCCAGCAGCACGTCTACGCGAGCCTCTCCGCGTACAACGCCTCCAACAGCTTGGCCCCCTGCTGGTTCCGCGACGACACAAACAACACCCTCAAGTTCGACGCCGACGGGCACCAAGGAAGCGGGGCGACTGTGACCATAGCTTCCGGCGTGAGCAGCCTGTCCAGTTCGGACATCGTCATCGTGGACGCCGACCACCACCAGGTCTGATCTTAGCGCCCTGAGGCCTTGCACCGGCCAAGGCGGCAAGACCGCGCAGCGGCAAGGCCCCGGTGTCAGGCTCCACTGCTACCGCCAGCCATTCTGGCGGGATGGCTTTGCGTTGGCAGCGGCGGCAAAACTGGTGACTTGAACCCAGCGCCCCACGTCAGCGTTCGGCCAGCGCCACACCCTGGGCGCACCCGGCCAGTGCCGAATTTTCCGGCAGCTTCCAGGCAATTGTGATCCAGAAAATTTCACTTGGAAACAATGGATTGCGCGTACTGTGGTTGGCGACGCGGGCGGATTACTGCGGCAAAGATTCATGCCTATCACTTGCTAATTCTTAAATATTTAGATAACAAATTTGTTCCTTGAACCAGCGGAAACGAGTCACGCTCCGGCATCGGACGATTGAACAAGCCACGTCGACGGCCATCCCGGCCCTGGTAATTTTCGAAATGAACCCTGAGGAGACGTATGCGAAAAGTTATAGCGGTACTGGCCCTGACATTGATGCTGGCATCTTGTGTTCCCCTGCCCCCGGTCGACCATTCGGACAACGACTATGAGCGGCACAGGTGGGAGGAGCGCAAGCGGGAAGAGGCCAGACAAGAAGAACGCGCACGGTACGAACGCCTGCGGGATGAACGCATTCGTGAGGAACAGGCGCTGGAAGAGCGTATGCGGAGAGAGCGCATGAGCGAAGATCAGATGCGCAGGGAACGAGCTCGGTATGAACGCATGCGCGATGACCGCAGACGCGAGGAGCGCGCGCTTGAAGAGCGCATGAAAAAAGAGCACATGATTGATGACCACAACAAGGCCGAGCGCGACAAGAAAGACCACATGATCGAAGATCGCAACAAGGCCGAACGCGACAAGAAAGACCATGACGCTGAAGATGCCAAGCTTCGGCATGCACGAGGCGAGGGCTCGCGGCCTGATCGCAGTAATGAGGTCAGGAAAAGTGATGAGAACAGCGGAGAAGCGGCAAGGCGGGATGACCGCCAGAGTGATGCCTCGAAGAAGGATGAGTTGAAGAGAGAGACCTTGAAGAAGGAGGCCATGAAGAAGGAAGAAGAGCGCAAGGCCGAGGAGCGCAGGAAGGCGGACCGCAAGCGGGACGACAAGAAGAAGGATGATGATTCAAAAGGGGACAACAGCAAAGATGACGACAGCGACAGCGGCGGTCGTCGTCCCGGACCCCGCAGATAGGCAAATCAACGCATCCAGCCCCCCTCACCGGGGGCTTTTTTTGGGGGTTGCCGCAACTGTGCCGATGCCGGGCAGCGCGCTGCGCGGCATCGGCACAGCTGCGGTGCGCATGAACGGGAAGGGCCTTGACCTGGAGGGCGCATGTGGGAGCGGATGCCTGCGGGAAGGGCAGGCTTGCGTTGGCACGTCCATTTGCGTCCAATGCCAGGGTTATTTGGCTCGGCAGCGTGTCGCATGGCCAATCATCTTCGTCTAGAGTAACACAAACGTACTGGAATTGAATGACATTTTAAGATTGCATCGTTCAGGGCGATTTCGACCACTCACCAGGAGCAGGTGCACTGCCGGTGCTGGCCAGGGGAATGCAGGACGGTCGCATGTGAAAAATGTGTGTTCTCAGCACTCTAGATAATCTCAACAACACCGGATCACCCTTTGCGGACGGGCAGGGTGGATGAGCAGAGGCCCTGGCCGTCAAGGGCGGCCGGTCCAGGCTTCTTGACGGGTCGGAGCTGGTACTTCAAGTGTTGCCAGATGGTTTCAGGCAGGATATACTTGAGTATGTTCAAAAATAATCTCCAAGAGCTGGTGCAAGACGCGACCAAGCCCGACCGGCTGATCCCGGCCCTGTGCTCCGGATTTATGATCGGCCTGCTCAACATCATCTTCCAGTTGTCCTTTGCGACGCTCATCTTTTCCGGTCCGCTGGCCGCCTTTGCCCCGAGCGCTGCCGGTCTGACCCTGTTCGGCGCGTGCGCCATGGGCTTGTTCGTGACGCTTGGCAGCAGCTACCCAGGCTCCATCGGCCATCCCCAGGACGCTCCGGCGGCCATTCTCGCGGCTGTGGCTGTGGGAATAACCTCCAGCCTCGCGGTCAGCGCCGATCCACACGCGGCCTTTGTCACGGTCGGCGCGGCCATGACCCTGTCCACGCTGGCCTCGGGCATTCTGTTCCTGCTCATGGGCCGCTTCAGGCTGGGCAACCTGATGCGCTACATGCCGTATCCCGTGGTGGGCGGCTTTTTGGCCGGCATCGGCTGGCTTTTGGTGCAGGGCGGCGTCTCGATCATGACGGGCGTCTCCTTGAGCCTTGCCGACTTGCCGCTGCTCTTGACCACGGGAAAGCTCCTGCGGCTGGCCCCTGGCGCAGCCCTGACCCTGACCCTGCTCGTGGGCATGAAGCGCTGGAAAAGCGTCTTCACCCTGCCCGGCGTGCTGGCTGTGTCCCTGGGGGCCTTTGTCCTGTACCTGGGGCTCTCCGGCCAGAGCCTGGCCGAGGCCGGCAAGGCCGGACTGCTGCTGGGCGGCCTGCCCGACCGCGCAATGCTTTGGCCCGTGTTCAGCCTGGCGGATCTTTCGCTCATCCGCTGGGACGCGCTTGTCCCGCAGTTGCCGCAGCTGTGCACCATCCCGCTGGTCTCGGCCATCTCCTTCCTGCTCATCGAAAGCGGCGTCGAAACCGCAGCCAGACGCGACCTGGACCTGAAGCATGAACTGTACCTGAGCGGCTTTGCGAATCTTCTGGCTGGACTAGGCGGCTCGCACACGGGCTATACGTCCCTCAGCCTGACAATGCTCGGTCCCAAGACCGGGTCGGACTCACGCCTGGTGGGCTTAAGCGCGGCGCTGCTCATCGGGGCGACCACCGTTTTCGGGGCAGCTGTGCTGGGCTTATTTCCGCGCTTCATCCTGGGCGGCATGGTGCTTTTCCTGGGCGTGGCCACCCTGCTCGACTGGGTGGTGGACGCGCGCAGGCAGTTCACGCGGGTGGAATACGGCCTGATCCTGGCCATTCTCTGCACCATCGGCCTGTTCGGGTTCCTGACCGGGGTCGGCGTGGGCCTGGTCCTGGCCACGGTGGTTTTTGTGATCAAGTACAGCCGCCTGCCCGTCGTCCGCCAGGACACCGACGCCACGGCGCTGTCCAGCACGCGGCAGCGCCCCGTGCCGGACCAGCACATCCTGCGCGGCCAGGGCCGCAGCATCCGCATCCTGCGGGTCATGGGCTTTTTGTTCTTCGGCTCGGCCAACATCTTAAGCCGCGCTGCGGCCGCGCACCTCAAGCCCGGCCCAGAGCCGCTGCCCGGCCACCTGCTCCTGGACTTCACCGAGGCCGACGGCTTCGACTCCTCAGCCGTGAACTGCTTTGTGCGCATGCTCCAACGGTGCGCCGCAGCGGGCTGCCAGGTCGTCTTCTCGGCCACGCCGCCGGGATTGGAGGAGCAGATGCGCCGCGCCGCCCCGCAGGAGACGGACCAGGCGCAGTTTTTCCCAAACCTGGACCGGGCCCTGGAGTGGTGCGAGGACGCGTTGCTGGCGCAGGAGCTGGCCAGCCTGGAGGTCCGCGCCGACGCGACCGGACGCGACAGGCTCTTTGACCTCGCCGTGGACGACCTGCTGCTGCAGCTGGAGGAGGGTGAGCGCTTCGAGGCCCTGGTAGAGCGCCTGGGCCCGCACCTGGAGCAGCGCCGGGCCCTGGCGGGCGAGGTGATCCTGCGCCAGGGCGAGACCCCGGACGGGGTCTATTTCATCATCTCCGGCCAGGCCGAGGAGGTCTTCCAGGACCAGGCCGGGGCGACGCACCGCCTGCGCACCCTGGGCCCCGGCGACGTGGCCGGGCAGAGCGCTCCGGAGCGCGGCTGTCCCGCGCCGGGCAGCCTCGCCGCGCTCACGGACTGCGCGCTGTCCTTCCTGCCCGCGCAGACCCTGCGCAGGCTGGAGGCCACGGACCCGGCCCTGGCCCTGGCCTTCTACAACCTGTTCACGGCCCTGCTGGAGTCGCGCCTGGCGCAGCCAGCGAAGCCAAGGGGGTAGGGCGCAGGGCCCCCCCGCCCCCGTGATCAAGCCTTGATCGCATCTTGATCACCCCCGCTCGTGCCTCATCAACCCTCCGCCCAACCCTCCGCCCAACCCGTTGACCGGGCCTTGACCGGGCCGTCGCCCAACCCGTTGCCCAACCCGTTGGCCGGGCCTTGACCGCCGCCGCCGCCTGGTCTAGCCTGCGGCCATGAACACCCGCACCACCGACCTTGAAATCCTCGGCCCTGTCGACCCGGACCTGCGCCAGCCCCAGCGCCTGCCTCTGTTTCTGGCCGGGGTGCAAGCGGGCTTTCCCTCCCCGGCCGACGACTTCATCGACAAGCGCCTGGACCTGAACGAGCACCTGATCCAGCACCCGGCGGCCACCTTTTTCGTGCGCGCCGTGGGCGAGTCCATGCTCGGCGCGGGCATCCACGACGGCGACCTGCTCATAGTGGACCGCGCGGTGGAGGCCCAGTCCGGCAAGGTGGTCATCGCCTCAGTCAACGGCGAGCTCACGGTGAAGCGCCTGGAGCGCAAGGGCCAGCGCCTGCTGCTGGTTCCGGCCAACCCCGACTATCCGCCCCTGGATGTGAGCGACGCCATGCATAGCGGCGAGGGCTTCGAGATCTGGGGCGTGGTCACCTGCGTCATCCACAAGGTCTGAGCACAAGGCCTGAGCATACGGTCTGAGACGAGGTTCCCGTGCCGCTTTTCGCCCTGGTCGACTGCAACAACTTCTACGCCTCCTGCGAGCGCCTGTTCCGCCCGGAGCTCAAGGGGCGGCCCGTGGTGGTGCTGTCCAACAACGACGGCTGCGTCATCGCGCGCTCAAGCGAGGCCAAGGCGCTCGGCATTCCCATGGGCGCCCCGGCCTTCCAGTGGGAGCGCCAGTTCCGCGCCTCCGGCGTAGCCGTGTTCTCCAGCAATTTTCCGCTCTACGGCGACCTCTCGGCGCGCATCATGACGACCCTGGAGGGCCTGGCCCCGCGCGTGGAGGTCTACTCCATCGACGAGGCCTTCCTGGACCTGACCGGCGTGGCCGACCCCGTGGCCCTGTGCCGCGAAATCCGCGAGCGGGTGCTGCGCTGGGTGGGCATTCCGGTGTCCATCGGCCTTGCGCGGACCAAGACCCTGGCCAAGCTGGTCAATGGCGTGGCCAAGAAGCAGCCCGGGCACGGCGGGGTGTTCAGCCTGGAGCAGGGCCGGGACACCGAGGCCGTGCTCGGCGTGACGGACGTCGGCGACGTCTGGGGCATCGGCCCCCGGCACAGCAAACGCCTCTTGGCGCGCGGGGTGCGCACGGCGCTGGACTTTGTGCGCCTGCCTGGGGACTGGGTGCGCCGGGAGATGAGCGTGGTCGGCCTGTGCACGCAGCTGGAGCTGGCCGGAACCTCCTGCCTGTCCCTTGAGCGCGCCCCGGCCCCGCACAAGTCGCTCTTGTGCTCGCGGACCTTCGGCAGGCTGGTGTCCGAGCCCGCGCACCTGCGCGAGGCCGTGGTCAGCTACGCCGTGCGCGCAGTGGAAAAGCTGCGGCGCGAGGGGGCCGAGGCGACCTCGGTGCAGGTGTATATCAGCACGCCTCGGCACCGGGAGAACCTGCCGCAGCACAGCGGCCAGGCCACCGTGGCCCTGCCTGCGGCCACGGCGCACACCCCGACGATCATCGCGGCCGCATTGCGGGCGCTGGAGCAGTGCTTCCGCCCCGGCTTCGAGTACCAGAAGGCTGGGGTCATGCTCCTGGGCCTGGCCCCGGCCAGGGCCAGGCAGATTTCGCTGCTGGACCTGGACCCGGCGGAGCGTCGGCGCCAGCAGGGCCTCATGGCCGCCCTGGACGCCGTGAACCGGCGCTTCGGCAGCGGCACGCTGCGCTACGCCATCACCGCCGCCCCGGACCGGCCTTGGCACATGCGCCAGTTGCGCCGCTCCCCGCGCTACACCACCAGCTGGGACGAACTGCCGCGCGTGGGCTAGGCGCAGCGGGTTCAGATTTCCGTGGAAGCCGGGGGCAGGGCGGCGTGCACGACCTGCGCACGGCCTTGGACACTGGCGGCGAGTTCACGCTCATCGATGTGCGCACACAGGCGGAGTGGCAGGCTGGCACACCAGCCAGGCCCTGCACAAGCCGCTTGCGGAGGTCATCGCCACAGGCGTGGATTTCTGCCTGAGCGGCCCTGTCAGCGTCATCTGCGGCCCGGGCTGCCGCTTGAACATCATGGGCAGTCTGCTCAAGACCTCGGGCTGCCGGGAGGTCGCGTCCGCGGCGGGCGGCATGCTGGCCTGGACGCGGTCCGGCCATCCGGTGGTGAAGTGGACCGGAGCGCGGGGGGAGGGGAGCGGGGCAGGCCAGGCGCTTGTGTCCTGGCCCGCCCCGTTCCTGTACGCTTTTAGATGACGGCCACGGCCTCGATCTCGACCATGAAGGCGGCGTCCACGAGCTTCACGACCTCCACGATGGTGGTGGCCGGGCGAATCTCGCCGAAGATCTCGCCGTGGGCCTTGGCGATGGCGTCGAACTGCGAGGCGTCGGTGACGAAGATGCGCGTGCGCACCACGTCCTTCATTTCCGCCCCGGCCTGGGCCAGGGCGGCCCTGATGATCTCCAGGGCGCGCTTGGCCTGGCCGTACATGTCCGGGGCCACGGAGCCGTCGGCCTCCACGCCGCAGGTGCCGGAGACGTAGACGGTGTTCCCGGCCACAACGGCGCGGGAATAGCCAAGCAGCGGCTCCCACTTGGAGCCGGAGGTGATGAGGCGTTTGGCGGTCATGCTGGTGCTCTCCTTCAGGTCGGGCGAATGGTGTTCTGCTGGTTGGCCACAAAGTCGGCCACGGGGTCGGCCACGAAGTCGACGACGTTCGCCGGTGGCGGTTGCCCGTATTTGCCAGAGAACGCCCGGCAAAGGAAGCGCAAAATAGGCCTGCCGCCGCGCCAGGCCTAGGGCAGCCAGTGAAAGACGAAACCACAGGCCGCGTGGCCGACGGCGATGGTTTCCGGGCGCTCCATGCACAAATGCGACGAATATCCTTCGGCAAAGGCCGCGTCGCGGCGGCAGGAGAAGACCGCACACAGCTGCGCCGGAACGCCCAGGTCCACGTAGCGCTGCACATAGCCGCAGCGCGTCACCGCAAAACGTAAGCTGGAGTCATCCAGGCGGATGTCCTTAATGTCGAGGGTGCCGCCCTCCTGCCAGCGGTCGAGGACCGTGGCGAAATGGGCCAGGCTCGGTCCGCCCTGGGGCGCGCTGAGTGCGAACAGCCGCCCGGCGGCCAGGGCTGCGGAGTCCACGGCCTGCTCCAGGATGCGCAGGGCGGCCTCCGGCCCGACGCTTAAGCAGGCCGCGTTGTGCACGCGCAGCAGCATCTCGGCCTCGATGGCCCGGCGTTCAAGAAGGGGCACACCTGTACCGGGCTTGGACATGCGGCCTCCATTGCCTTTCCGGGAATCTTCCCATACACTTTTTAACTGGCGTCAGCCCAGAGCACTCTTGCCCTCAACAAAGACCGGAGCAAAATCATGCGCATGCGCACATTCATGCTGATCCTGGCCCTTTTGGCCCTGCCCCTGAGCGCGCAGGCCAGCCCCCTCACCGACGCAATCCAGAAACGCTACGAGACCATACAGCACTTTCAGGCCGACTTCCAGCAGGAGCTGACCAACGCCGCCAGCGGCAGCGTGGAGAAGCGCAGCGGCAGGATCTGGTTCAAGCAGCCGTCCCTGGTGCGCTGGGACACGCTGAAGCCGGAGAAGGAGATCCTCGTGGTGGGCCAGAACGCGGTCTGGAACTACGTGGAGGCTGACAAGATCGCCATGAAGTACCGCACCAACCAGGTCTTCAACTCCAAGACCATGATCCGCTTCCTGTCCGGCAAGGCAAACCTCAAGGAAGACTTTAAGGTGACGGAGCAGGGCGCCGAGGACGGGCTGATCAAGGTGCGCCTGGTGCCCAAGGAGCCGGAGCCGAGCATGGTCATGGCCTACATCTGGGTGGACCCCAAAACCCATTTGCTGGGCCGGGTGCTCATCGTGGACTTCTTCGGCAACGGCAACCAGCTGACCCTGCTGGGCCTGGCCACGGACAAGCGGCCCGAGGCCAAGCTCTTCGAATTCACTCCGCCCGCAGGCGTACAGGTGCGCGACAACTCCAAGCAGTAGCCCGCCCTGTCGACCCGGCATGTCGGACCGGCATGTCGACCTGATATTCAGGTCTGTCATTCCGCCCGGTCATCCGGTCGTCTACTCCGGGGGCAGGCCCACGGCTTGGCGCAGGCGCTGCACCTCCTCGGGGGTCAGCTCCCGCGCCTCGCCGGGCTTGAGGCTGCCGAGCTCCAGGAACCCCTGGCGCACGCGGATCAGCCGCAGCACCGTACGGCCCATGTCCCGGCACATGCGCCGGATCTGGCGGTTGAGCCCCTGCACCAGGGTCATCTCCAGCCAGGCCTCCCGCTGGTCCTGGCGCAGCACGCGCACCTCCACCGGGGCCAGCTTTTCGCCCTCGGCCAGGGTCATGCCCTTGCGCATCACCGCGAGCCAGGCCTCGTCCACCTGCCCGCGCACCAGCACGTGGTAGACCTTGGGCAAATGCCAGCGCGGAGAAATAAGCCGGTTCATGAGGCTGCCGTCCGTGGTCAGCAGCAAAAGCCCCTCAGAAAAATAGTCCAGACGCCCGACATGCAGCAGCCGCAACTCTCTCAACTCTTTCGGGAGTATGTCGAAAACCGTTGGCCTGCCTTGCGGATCGCGGGTTGTGGTGACGACCTGCACAGGCTTGTGCAAGAGCACGGTCACCTGGCGCTGCTGCCCCGCAGCATGGGGCGAGCGCACGGGCTCCCCGTCCACCAGCACCACGTCGTCCACAGGATTGACCCGGATTCCGGGCTCCTCCACCAGCACGCCGTTGAGCTGCACGCGGCCCTGCAGGATGAGTTCGTCCGCGCCCCGGCGCGAGGCCACGCCGCACTCGGAAAGAAACTTGTTGATGCGTATGGTGCTGTCTTTTTGGTGTGTCATCGGCTTCTTGTGGTTGGACATGGTGGTTTGACATGGGTGGAGGGTTCAAGGCCGCCTGAAAGGCCAGGTTCAGGATGAACGCGCCCGGAAAGGCGTAGGCGGTGCGCGGAAACGGCAGTATGACTTGCAACGGGCGGCCCTATTCAGTACAGGTTCCTGGCGGCGAAGAGGCTGCCCCGCGCGCGGACGGCCCCGGCGTGCTGGCGCAGGAATGCACGCTACCTCCTGGACCGGCGCTTCCGCAAGCGTTGGTTGAAGGGACCGCCGCCAGGGCGATCATTGTCCATTGCCCGCCCGGCCTGAACACTGAGACCGCAGGAACCCTACATGCGCCTTGATCCCGTCCGCATCGCCCCGGCCCTCACCTTTGTCTATCGCCTGTGGGTGCGCAGCATCCGTTACAAATGCGGCCGACATCTCGACACGATCCGCGCCTGCCTGGACCAGGGGCGGCCAGTTCTGCTGGCCATCTGGCACGAGGAGCTGTTCGCCCTGACCGGCTTCGGCACCACTGTGCTGGACGGGCATCTGGCCACGGTCGTCAGCGACAGCCGCGACGGGGAGCTCATCACCCAGGTGCTGCGGCGCATCGGCTTCGCCACGGCGCGGGGGTCCAGCACGCGCGGTGGCCTGAAGGCGCTGAACCAGCTGCGCCAGCACATGAGCCAGGGCCGCATCGGCGTCATCACTGTGGACGGCCCGCGCGGCCCGCGCCGACAGGCCAAGGACGGGGCCGTGTACCTGGCCCAGAAGGCGGGCGCGCTGCTCTTTCCTGTGCGCAGCCGCCCCTCGTCGGTCCATGTGTTCGAGCGCTCCTGGGACCACTTCCAGCTGCCCCTGCCGTTTTGCGGCTGCGAGGTGTTCTTTGGCGACCCGCTGGAATTCGCGCCCGGCAAGATGTCCTCCGAGGAGCTGCGCCTGGGCAGCCAGCGCCTGGGCCAGACCCTGCACGACGCCCTGCCCGACTGGTGAGCCTGCGCCTGAACGCATGAGGGGGCCATAGCCCCCCCTTTATTCCCGTCGTTCATGTCCTACATGAGCTTCACGCGGGCCGTGCCCTTGGTGTAGAAGGGCAGGGCGGCGCGGCTGGCCTCCAGGTCGCCGCGCTGGGTGCGCACGAGGAACTGCTGCTCCTCAGCCGCATCGGCCCGCACGTAGGCCAGGGCCACAGAGTGCCCCAACGACGGCGCAAAGGAGCCGCTGGTGACCACGCCCACCTCTGTGCCGTCGGGCAGGACCACGTGGTCGTAGTGCCGCGCGCTGCGCCGTCCGGGCAGCTCCAGGGCGATGAGCCGCTGGCGCACGTTGGCCAGGGCGGCTTGGCCGATGAAGGGAGTCTGCTTGCCCAAGAGCGGCCCGAACCCGGCCTCTGCCGGGGTGTGGCTGGTGTCCAGGTCCTGCCCGTAGAGCGGATAGCCCATCTCCAGGCGCAGGGTGTCGCGCGCGCCCAGTCCCACGGGCTTGACCAGCGGGTGTGCGCAGAGCGCCTCCCACATGGGCAGGGCCAAGGCGGAGTCCAGGTACAGCTCGTAGCCCAGCTCGCCGGTGTAGCCGGTGCGGCTCACCAGCAGGGGCTCGCCCCGCCAGATGGTGCGCACGAAATTGAAGTAGCCCGGGGACTGGAAGTCGCTGCCGAGCACGGCGTAGAGCACCTCCAGGGACTTGGGGCCCTGCACGTCGATCTTGCCGGTCTTGGCCGAGATGTTGGTCAGCGTGGGCCCGGTGGCCAGGTGCGCGGCAAGCCAGGCGTAGTCGACCGCCTCGCAGGCGCCGTTGACCACGAGCATGTACGCGTCCTCGTCGAGACAGTAGATGATCAGGTCGTCCAGCACGCCGCCGGTTTCGTTGAGCAAAAAGCCGTAGCGGCACTTGCCCGGGGCCAGGGTGTTCAGGTCCTGGGTCACCAACGCGCCCAGGGCCGCCTTGGCTCCAGGGCCGGAAAGCGAGAACTCGCCCATGTGGCAGATGTCGAAGATGCCGACAGCTTGGCGGGTGTGGTTGTGCTCGGCGATGATGCCCTCGTACTGGATGGGCATGTCAAAGCCGGCAAAGGCGGCCATCTTGGCGTTTTTGCTGCGGTGCCACCCGGTGAGTGGCGTGGTGTGAAGGCTCTCCACGGTGTTCTCCTTGTCGCGATTTTCCTGCGCGGCAAATATTCTGCCACAATCTTCGCCGGTGCTCAATGAGGACTTTTCCAAATTTTCCGCCACGGTTGGTCCTTGTTGACGCTTCCGATTATTTTCTTTAACAAAAGCCCACAAGGTAACTCTGTTGCGGAGGAAGAAATGCGCAAACTGGACCAATGTCCTCGCGTCAAAATCAACGCGCAATATTGCGTGTGCACCTATCCTGGTTGCAGCAGGCGCGGCCTGTGCTGCGAATGCATGCACTACCACCGGCAGCGCAATGAACTTCCCGCCTGTTACTTCACTGCGGACGAGGAAAAAACATACAACCGAAGCATTGAATTTTTCATCCAGCGCAGGACTGGGAAGTAGGCCACAGACATGTCACTGCGTTTGCGCAACCCCTTCAATCTCCTGCGCAGCCACTCCATAGCCCTTGATGCAGGCTCGGCCCGCACGGTCATCACCAATCCCCAGTCCGAGGTGCTTCTCGACGAGCCCACGGTCATCGCCATCGAGCACGGCACGGGCGCGGTCATCGCCACCGGGGCCGAGGCCAAGAGCTACATCGGCAAGGCCCCGGAGCGCATCCGGGTCATCCGGCCCATCCAGGCCGGGGTCATCGTGGATTTCGACTCGGCCAAGGCCCTGCTGCGCAGCTTCTTCAAGCGCGTGTGCGCGGACGACGGCTTCAGGCTCAATATCTGCGCCGTGGTCTGCCTGGGCGTGACGGATCTGGAGAAGCACACCTTCATCGACTGCTGCAAGGCCGCCGGGGCCTCAAAGGTGGACATCGTGGACGCGCCGCTGGCTGCGGCCGTGGGCGCGGGCCTGGACATCCGCCAGCCCAAGGGACGGCTTTTGCTGGGCATCGGCGCGGGCTTGGCCGAGGCCTCGGTGCTGTGCCTGGCTGATGTGGTCTACAGCGAATCCGCCCGCATCGGCGCGGAGCATTTCCACGAGGCCGTGGCCCAGCACCTTGCCGCGCGCTACCGCGTCTCCATCGGCGAGAACATGGCCGAGCAGGCCACCCTGCAGCTGGCCTGGGCCGAGCGCCCGGCCCAGCTGCGCCACATGACGCTGACCGGCAAGTACTTCGGCAGCGGCACGCCCTGCGCCCTGGAGCTGACGGACGACGACCTGGAAGGCGCGCTGGACGGCCCCCTGGCCTCGCTGGAGGCCCTGGTGCGCAAGGCCATGGACAAGACCCCGGCGGAGCTCGTGGCCGACATCGCCGACACCGGCCTGACCCTGTACGGCGGCGGAGCCCAGGTCCACGGGCTGGACAGCGCCCTGGGAAGCAGGCTGGGGCTGCGCACCCGCCAGGCCCATGATCCGGCCATGGTCTCCGTGCTGGGCGCCGCAGCCACCCTGCGCCCGGACCTGGACTTCAAGAAGCTGCTGGTCAAATGAGCCAGCCATTCTCACCGCAAAGGCGCGCGGAGCTGCTTGCCGGCGCGGCCCAGGCCGCACTGGCCGCCGGGGCCATCATCCGCGAGCACGACCTCCTGCCCCGGCGCATCCGCCACAAGGCCAGCGCCAAAGACCTCGTCACCGAAACCGATGTCGCGGTGGAGGCCTTCCTGCGCGAACACCTGGGACGCCTCGCGCCCGAGGCCGGCTTTTTGGGCGAGGAAGGCAGCGCCGGGCTGGGCCTGGAGGGGCTGGTCTGGGTGGTGGACCCAGTGGACGGCACCACCAACTTCGCCCACGGGGTGCCCTTTGTGGCCACCTCCGTGGCCCTGTGCCAGGACGGCGCGCCGCTCATCGGCGTGGTCAACCTGCCGCTCTTGGGCGAGATCTTCACCGCCGGGCTGGGCCTGGGCGCTTGGCGCAACAATGAGCCGATCCACGTCTCGGACACGGCGCCCCTGCTCGAAGCCCTGGTGGCCACGGGCTTTCCGTACGACATCGAAGCGCACCAGGCCGTGATCCTGCGCCAGCTGGCCCTGGCCATGCCCGCCACCCAGGGCGTGCGCCGCGCCGGGGCCGCGGCCCTGGACCTGGCCTTTGTGGCCTGCGGCCGCTACGACGGCTTCTTCGAGTTCGCCCTGAACCCCTGGGACACCGCCGCCGGGGTCCTGCTGATCCAGGAGGCCGGGGGCCGGGTGGGGCGCATGACGACGGACGCCCCGTACCGCCTGGGCGATCCGGACATCCTGGCCTGCAACGCCCGGCTTGAGCCCGCCCTGCGGGACCTGCTCAGGCGGGCCGGTGCTCCCGCTGCGGGAGCTTGAGCTCCTTCGCCAGCACGAGAAAACGCGCGGACACAAGCTCGCTGAAGTCCTTCAGCAGGCAGCGCAATTCCTCTGGACCGAAGAAATAGGCGTCGTCCTCGCCCAGCTGGCCGAGGGTGCTGCCGCCCTCTGGCCGCGCCAGGGAGAAGACGTGCTGGAACTCGTTGCCGTTCTCCAGGCTGGGGGCGATGGCCTGCACCAGGCGCATGCGCTCGGCGTGGATGCCCAGGGTTGCGTCCAGAACGCGCGTGGCGGCGTCCAGCAGGGCCTCCCCCCGGAGCACCGGGCTGTGCACCGGAAGGTCCCAGCGCAACGGCCCCTGGCCGCGCAGGCCCAGGCCTTTGCGCAGCAGGAGCCGCCCGGCCTCATCATATAGCAGAATGACGACGCTGCGGTGGCACAGCTGCTGGCGGCGCACCTCGGCCTCGGGCATGGCCGCCAGCACGCGGCCAAGCCGGTCCACGACCTCCACGAGGAGGTCCTGGCCGGTGCTGGAAAGGCTTGTTGCAGGCGAGGCTTTCATATAAACTCGAAATGGTTGCACTGCGCAGCGGCGGAAAACCGCGCCGCCAGGGCGAAGATAGCAGGACAGGGTGCGGATGCAAGACCATTCTGTGGCCACGCTGGGCGTGGCGGACCTGGGCGGGGTCATGGAGCTGGAGCGCTTGTGCTTCCGCACCCGCTGGACGCGCGAGCAGTTCCTCCTGGGGCTTGAGCGCGGGGCCTTCCGCATCCTGGGCATCCGCGAGCGCGGGGTGCTCATCGCCTATGCGGCCTTTTCGGTCATCGCCGGGGAGATGGAGATCATGAACATCGCCACGCACCCCTTCCACCGGCGCAAGGGCCTGGGCTCGCGCCTGCTGGCGGACGTGCTGGCCCTGTGCCGGGCCGAGGGCGTGGACGAGGGCTTCCTCGAAGTCCGCCGGTCCAACACCGGAGCCATTGACCTCTATGAAAAATTCGGTTTTATCAAGATAGGCACACGCAAGAACTACTACCCGGACAACAAGGAAGACGCCCTGCTGTTCCGCCTGGGATTCAAGGACGGGCAGGGCGCGTGTCCGGGCACACCACCTGTCGCCAAGGAGGCTTGAGCATGCGTTCCCTCGACCAATTGGACATCGCCGGCAAGAAGCTGCTCATCCGCGTGGACTACAACGTGCCGCTGGAAGGGGGCGTCATCAAGGACGACATCCGCATCCGCGCCAGCCTGCCCACCCTGCGCTATGCCCTGGACAAGGGCGCGGCGGTCATCCTGTGCGCCCATGTGGGCAACCCCAAGGGCCAGCGCGCGCCCGAGCTCTCCCTTGAGCCCATGGCCAAACGCCTGTCCGAGCTTTTGGGGCTGCCGGTGGGCATGGCCCCGGACTGCGTGGGGCCCGAGGTGGAGGCCCTGGCGACGGAGCTTCAGCCCGGGCAGGTGCTGATGCTGGAGAACCTGCGCTTCCACGCCGAGGAGCAGGGCAAGACCCCGGAGGCCAGGGGCGACTTTGGCCAGCGCCTGGCCAAGCTGGCCGACATCTACGTCAACGACGCCTTTGGCGTGGCGCACCGACCCAACGCCTCGGTGGTCGACGTGCCCCGAAGCTCCAAACTATGCTGCGCGGGCTTTCTGCTGCGCAAGGAGTGGGACTACCTGAGCACGGCCATGACCAGCCCCAAGCGCCCCTACGTGGCCATTTCCGGCGGGGCCAAGGTCTCCACCAAGCTCGGCATCATCCAGCACTTGCTGCCCATGGTCGACCACCTGGTCATCGGCGGGGCCATGGCCAACACCTTCCTCTTGGCCCAGGGCTACTACGTCGGGGCCTCCCTGGTGGAGCCGGACATGGTGGACACGGCCAAGGTCATCCTGGACGAGGCGGGCCGCATGGGCGCCAAGCTGCACCTGCCCGTGGACTTCATCTGGGGCACGGACCCGAAGCAGGAAGCGGCCTCCGGCATCTGCGACGCCCACAACGTGCCCGAGGGGGCCATGCTCCTCGACATCGGGCCCAAGAGCCTGCTGGCCTTCGGCGAATTGCTGCACACGGCCAAGACCGTGGTCTGGAACGGGCCCATGGGCCTGTTCGAGAACCCGGCCTTTGCCAAGGGCTCCATCGGCCTGTGCAAGCTCATCGCCAACCTGACCGCCCTGACCATCGTCGGCGGCGGCGACACGGACTCCATGGTCCACGAGGCGCACCAGGAGTCCAAGATGAGCTTCATCTCCACCGGCGGCGGCTCCTTCCTCGAATTCCTCGAAGGCAAGGAACTTCCGGCCTTCACCGCCCTCAAGGAGTGTGGCGCATGAACAAGCTTTTCGCCGCCAACTGGAAGATGCACAAGACCGCGGCCGAGGCCCGGCAGACCGCAGCCGACCTCGTGGCCCTGGTCTCCGGCAGGCTCAAGCCCGGCCGCGAGGTCCTGATCCTGCCGCCCTTCACGGCCCTGGCCCCGGTGGCGGCGGGCCTGGGCGGGGCTGCAGGCTTCCTGCTCGGGGCGCAGAACTTCTACCCCCAGCAGCAGGGGGCCTTCACGGGCGAGGTATCGCCGGGCATGCTGCTGGACGCGGGCGCACGCTTCGCCCTGACCGGCCATTCCGAACGCCGCCACGTGCTGGGGGAGAGCGACGCCCTGGTGGGCGAAAAGACCGCCTTCGGCCTCGCCTCCGGCCTCTGCGTCATCCTCTGCGTGGGCGAGAAGGAGGGCGAGCGCAAGGCCGGGGAGCTTCTGGCCGTGCTGGAGCGGCAGATGCGCGCGGGCCTGCAGGGCGTGCCCAAAGATATCGCCCCGGAACGCTTGGCCCTGGCCTACGAGCCTGTCTGGGCCATCGGCACCGGGCTGGTGGCCGGGCCCAAGGAGATACTGGAGGCCCACGCCATTGTGCGGCGCATTCTGGTGGAGATATTCGGCCCCTCGGCCAGCGCCATGCGCATTTTGTATGGTGGAAGTGTCAAGCCCGACAACGCCTCGGAGATCATTGCGCTTGACAATGTCGACGGAGTGTTGGTAGGAGGCGCGAGCTTGAAGGCTGACGAGTTCAGCCGTATCGTCCTGGCATAGGAGAAGGCTTTGCAAACACTGGTTTTGACCATACACATCCTGACGTGCGTGTTCCTGATTCTGTTCGTGCTGTTGCAGTCCGGACAGGAGGGCATGGGAGTCATCTTCGGCGGCGGCAGCGGCTCCGTTTTCGGCAGCACCGGCGCGGGAGGCATCCTTGTGCGCGTCACAGCCGTCCTGGCGGCCGTATTCCTTGTCACGTCGCTGGCGTATAATATCTTGACAAAACCCAGCCACTTGACTGATAATTCCCTGATGCAGCAGGGCGCGGCGGGCATGACCGCTCCCGCACCTGTGCAGGCTCCCGCCCCAGGCGGAGTCACCTTTGAGGAGAAGACCCTCCCCGTACCGGCCCCGGCCGCTGGAGAGAAGAAATAACCCCCGTGCCGAGGTGGTGGAACTGGTAGACACGCTACTTTGAGGGGGTAGTGAGAGAAATCTCATAGGGGTTCGAGTCCCCTCCTCGGCACCAAAAAGAATTCAAGGAGATTGGCCCCAAAGCTGATCTCCTTTTTTTCTGTGCGGCTCACATTGACCTTTCCCGTTCTTTGGACCAAAACTCCCCTGTGCCGGGTTTTGCCCGGCAGGCACAATTTTCACCGGGTTTCCTGAATGCGGGGCGTCCCTGTTCCGAAACACCGGCAAACGCATCAGCATGGAGAACATAATGGCACAGAAGGTTTTCGTCACCGGCGGCTCGGGCTACCTGGGCTCCACCCTTGTCCCCGCACTTTTGGCCAAGGGTTATGAGGTCACCGTCCTGGACAACCTGATGCACGGCCAGCACGTTCTGCTGGAGTGCTGCGCCTACAAGGGCTTCGAGTTCGTCAAGGGCGACATCTGCGACCACGCGCTCATCAACGGCCTCATCGCCAAGCACGACATCATCATCCCGCTGGCCGCCATCGTGGGCGCGCCCGCCTGCAAGCTGAACCCGACCCTGACCGACATGGTGAACCGCGAGGCGCACCTGAACATCGTCAACAACACCTCCAAGGACCAACTGGTGATCTTCCCCACCACCAATTCCGGCTACGGAATCGGCGAGAAGGACGCCTACTGCACCGAGGAGTCGCCGCTGCGGCCCCTGTCGTCCTACGGCGTCACCAAGGTCGAGATCGAGAAGGCCTTTTTGGACAAGGGCGCGGCCATCACCTTCCGCCTGGCCACGGTCTTCGGCATGAGCCCGCGCATGCGCATGGACCTGCTCGTCAACGACTTCACCTACCGCGCCTTCAAGGACAAGAGCGTCATCCTCTTTGAGGACCACTTCCGGCGCAACTACATCCACGTGCGCGACGTGGCCAAGGCCTTCATGTTCGGCATGGACAACTACGACCGCATGAAGGGCCAGGCCTTCAACGTGGGCCTGTCCTCGGCCAACCTGACCAAGCGCCAGCTGGCCGAAAAGATCAAGCAGTACGTGCCGGACTACTACATCCATTCCGCCGCCATCGGCGAGGACCCGGACAAGCGCGACTACCTCGTCAGCAACGACAAGATCGAGGGCCTGGGCTGGCGGCCCGATCACAGCCTGGACGACGGCATCGTCGAGCTGCTCAAGGGCTACAAGATCCTCAAGCCGAACCGCTTCGCCAACGTCTAGAACGGGGCGCAAGGGCTTGAAAGACGTCACGGCGTTCATCCTGGCGGGCGGGTTCGGAACCCGCCTCCGCCAGGTGGTTTCCGATCGGCCCAAGGTCATGGCCGAGGTCCTGGGCCGTCCCTTCCTCTACCATATCCTGGACCGGCTGGCGCGCATCGGCATCGCCCAGGTGGTGGTCTGCACCGGCTACATGGCCGAACAGCTCGAAGCCGCTGTCGGCCCCGAGTACCGGGGCATGTCCATCGCCTACTCGCGCGAGGACGAGCCGCTCGGCACCGGCGGCGCGCTGCGCCTGGCCTTTGAGCGTCATCCCGCCACGCTGGCCCTGGCCTTGAACGGCGACTCCCTGGTGGAGGCCGACCTGGCCGCCTATCTGGACTGGTTCGCGCGGCAGGCCTTCCAGGCTGCGCTGCTCCTGGTTCCTGTGGACGACAGCGCGCGCTTTGGCCGGGTTGAGTTGGACCAAGACGGGCAGGGCCGGGTGCTGGCCTTCCGCGAAAAGGGCCTGGCCGGACCCGGGCTGATCAACGCCGGGGTGTACCTGCTGCGGCCCGAGGCGCTCTCGGGCATCAAGCCCGGCGCCAACGCCTCCATCGAGAGCGCCGTGTTCCCGCAACTGGCCCAGGCCGGAACCCTGGGCGGCTTCCAGGTCCGGGGCCGGTTCCTGGACATCGGCACGCCGGAGTCGTACATCGCCGCCGGGCGCTTTCTGCGCGCAATCAGCCCGGAGGGCGAGCGCGGAGCGGTGTTCCTGGACCGCGACGGCACGGTCATCGCCGAGCGCCACTACCTGCACGATCCGGCCGGGGTGGAGCTTTTGCCCGGCGCGGCGGCAGGCCTGCGCGCCATGCAATCCCTGGGCCTGCGGCTGGTGCTGGTGACCAACCAGTCCGGCGTGGGCCGGGGCTATTTCGGGCGCGACGCCGTGGAGCGCGTGCACGGACGCCTGCTGGAGCTTTTGGAGCGCGAGGGCGTGGACCTGGACGCCATCTACCTGTGCCCGCATACGCCCGAGGAATCCTGTTCCTGCCGCAAGCCCCTGCCCGGGCTCATCCAGCGCGCCGCACGCGATCTCGGCCTTGATCCGGCCCACAGCTTCGTCATCGGCGACAAGGCTTGCGATGTCGACCTTGGTCTGGTAGTTAGCGCAACCACGTTCCTCGTGACCACGGGGCACGGAGCCGGGCAGCTCGCAGAGTGCGGCAGCCGGGCGCACCATGTCGTTGGCAGCCTCAGCGAGGCCGCCCGGCGCATAGCATCCATCCTGGCCGCACCCAACGCGAGTGGCGGCGTGGAGATCGCATGATCATTTGCAGAACACCCTTTCGCGTCTCGTTTTTTGGCGGCGGCACAGACTATCCCGGCTGGTACCGGGAGCATGGCGGACAGGTCCTGTCCACGGCCATCGACAAGTTCTGCTACATCACCTTGCGCTACCTGCCGCCGTTTTTTGAGCACAAGATCCGCGCGGTCTATTCCAAGATCGAGCAGTGCCAGACCATCGACGAGGTCAAGCATCCGGCCATCCGCGAGACCCTGCGCTTCATGAAGTTTGAGCGCAACGTGGAGATCCACCACGACGGCGACCTGCCCGCCCGCAGCGGCATGGGCTCCAGCTCGTCCTTCACCGTGGGCCTGCTGCACGCCCTGTATGCCCTGCGGGGCCAGATGCCGAGCAAGGAGCAGCTGGCGCGGGAGAGCATCCACATCGAGCAGGGCATGATCAACGAGACCGTGGGCTCCCAGGACCAGTGCGCGGCGGCCTACGGCGGCTTCAACCACATCATCTTCCACAGGGACGGCGAGATCGAGGTGCGCCCCATGACCCTCTCGGGCACGCGCCTGGGCGAGCTTTCCGACCACCTCATGCTGTTTTACACAGGCATCATGCGCACTGCCTCGGACGTGGCCCAGACCTATGTGGAGAACCTGGGGGCCAAGGAGCTGCTGCTGAAGAAGATGCACGGCATGGTCGACGACGGCATCAAGATCGTGCAGAGCAACCGCTGCATCTGCGGTTTTGGCGAGCTCTTGCATGAAGCCTGGCAGGCCAAGCGCGAATTGAGCCCGAACATCTCCAACGGCGTGGTCGACGAGCTCTACGAACGCGCGCGGGAGAACGGCGCCATCGGCGGCAAGCTCATCGGCGCGGGCGGCGGCGGCTTCCTCATGCTCTTTGTGCCGCCCTCGGCCAAGAACCGCGTGCGCGAGGCCTTAAGCGAACTGTTGCACGTGCCTTTCCAGTCCAACCGCCACGGCAGCCAGATCATCTTCTACGAGCCACAGTCCGAGGACTTCCGCCTGGCCGAGCGCGACCGCAAGAAACGTGAGATCCAGTGCTTCCGCGAACTTGGGAGCATCAAGGACAACGCATGAGCCTGACCTTTGAGGCCAAGCGCAACCTGTGGCGCAGCATGCTGCGCATCCGCCGCGTGCAGGAGCGCATCGAGTCCGAATACCTGAAGGACGAGATGAAGACCCCGGTGCATCTGTACATCGGGCAGGAGGCCATCGCCACCGGCGTGTGCGCGGCCCTGCGCGCAGACGACGCCATCAACAGCAACCACCGCAGCCACGGCCACTACCTGGCCAAGGGCGGGGACCTCAAGGCCATGATGGCCGAGCTGTTCTGCCGCAGCACGGGCTGCTCCAAGGGCTATGGCGGGTCCATGCACCTGGTCGACGTGGCCCACGGCAACATGGGCACCTCGGCCATTGTCGGCGGCGGCATCCCCATCGGCACGGGCCAGGGCCTGGCCTTCCAGATGCAGAAGCTGGACCGCGTGAGCGTGGTCTTTTTCGGCGACGGCGCTGCGGACGAGGGCACCTTCTACGAGTCCCTCAATTTCGCCCTGCTGAAGAAGCTGCCCGTGGTCTACGTCATGGAGAACAACGGCTGGGCCGTGTGCTCGCCCACCAATACGCGCCACTGCGGCGACAACGTGTTCCACAAGGGCGCAACGGACAGGCTCTTCTCCGCCAAGATCGACGGCAACGACCCAGAGCTGGTGCTTGAGACCGCCCAGAAGGCCGTGGAGCGCGCCAGAAGGGGTGAGGGGCCGTCCTTCATCGAATGCGTGACCTACCGCATCCTGGGCCATGCCGGGTGCGTTTCCCAGGACCCCAAGGGCTACCGCGACCTGGCCGAGATCGAGGCCTGGCGGATGCGCTGTCCGGTCTGCGCCTACCAGGCCAAACTTCTGGCCGAGTGCGCCCTGGACGCCCAGGCCCTGGCCGAGGCAGAGACGGAGATCAGCGCCGAGATCGACGCGGCCTTTGCCTTTGCGCGCCAAAGCCCGCTGCCCACGGCGGCTGACCTGCACCACAACCTTTTCTGCGAGTAAGCCATGCCCTGGTCACGCATCAAGCCGGACACCAACGAGCCCGAATTCCTGAGCCAGGACATGCACGGCTCGGCCACGCGCGGCCTGGCCGCCAGCGAGCCCGACTTCCAGCGCGGCGGCCCCACGGGTCGGCGCATCAGCTACGGCGAGGCCACCAACGAGGCGCTCTCCCAGGCTCTCAGCCTGGACCCGCGCGTCTTCGTCATGGGCCAGGGGGTCGACGACCCCTCGGGCATGTTCGGGGCCACCAAGAACCTGCACCTGACCTATGGCCGCGAGCGCGTGTTCGACACGCCCCTGGCCGAGACCGCCCTGTCCGGCATCGCCGTGGGCGCGGCCCTGGGCGGCATGCGGCCGGTGTACTTCCACAACCGCCCGGACTTTCTGCTCCTGGCCATGGACCAGCTGGTGAACCACGCGGCCAAGTGGCACTACATGTTCGGCGGCGCGGCCAGCGTGCCCCTGGTCTTCTGGGCCTGCGTGGGCCGGGGCTGGGGCTCTGCGGCGCAGCATTCCCAGGCCTTGCAGGGCCTGTTCATGCACGTGCCCGGCCTGAAGCTGGTCATGCCCTCCACCTGCTACGACGCCAAGGGGCTCATGCTCGCGGCCATTGCGGACAACAACCCGGTGCTCATCATCGACCACCGCATGAACTTCAAGCAGCGCGGCATCGTGCCCGAGGAGCCCTACACCGTGCCCCTGGGCAAGGGCGTCATCCGCCGCAACGGGCGCGACGTCACCGTGGTGGCCGTGTCGCACCTGGTGACCGAGGCCTTTCTGGCCGCCCAGGAGCTGGCGGGCGAGGGCATCGAGGCCGAGATCATCGACCCGCGCACGCTCAGGCCGCTGGACGAGGAGCTGATCCTCTCCTCCGTGGCGCGCACGGGCAGGCTGGTGGTCTGCGACACCGGCTGGAAGACCGGCGGCGTCACGGCGGAGATCGCGGCCCTGGTGGCCGAGAAGGGCTTCGGCTCGCTCAGGGCGCCCATCGCCCGCGTGGCCAACCCGGACCTGCCCACGCCAGCAGGCTACACCCTGGAGCAGGCCTATTACATCGGCAAAGACGACATCCGTCGCGCCATAGTCAACACAGTGCGCGGTCAAGAGGCCTGATGCACACCCCGAAAATCTTTGTGGCCGGGGGCGCAAAAGCCCTGGGCGGCGCCATCCTGCGGGCCTTCAGCGGGCGCGGGTATTCCGTGTTCGCCAGCGCCCTGGAGCCGGACCTGCGCAACCAGGCCGCAGTGGACGCCTTTTTCGAGGCGCACAAGCCGGACTGGGTGGTCTATGCCTCTGGCAAGGCCGGGGGCATCGGCCTGAACCGCCGCGCGCCGGCCGATCTCATCCTGGACAACCTGCTCTGCGCCACCCACGTGCTCCACGCCGCCCACAAAAACGACACCCAAAAACTGCTGTACCTGGCCAGCTCCTGCGTGTACCCCAAGGACGCGGCCCAGCCCATCCGCGAGGACAGCCTCTACGCCTCGCCTTTGGAGCCCACCAACCTGGCCTACGCGGTGGGCAAGCTGGCCGGGCTGGAGCTATGCCGGGCCCTGCGCCAGCAACATGGCGTGGACTACAACATCGCCGTGCCCACCAACTATTTCGGCCCGGGCGACGACTTCAGCCCGGAGAACTCCCACGTGGTGGGCGCGCTCATGGCGCGCCTGCGCGCGGCCAGGGCCAGCGGCGACGAGGCCCTGTCCATCTGGGGCACGGGCAAGGCCCGGCGCGAATTTTTGTATGTCGACGACGTGGCCGACGCAGCCGTGTTCCTCATGCAGGGCCACAGTTGGGAAGGGCCGCTCAACATCGGCTCGGGCATGGCCGTGTCCATTGCCGAACTGGCCGTCATGCTCCAGGGCATCTGCGGCTTTTCCGGTCGGCTCGACTATGACTTGAGCAAGCCCGACGGCATGCCGGTCAAGGTGCTGGACTCCTCGCGCCTGGCGGCCCTGGGCTGGTCGCCCAAGGTGGACTTTGCCGAGGGCCTGCGCCGCACCTATGACTGGTTCCTGCAACAGAAATAGCGAAAACACGAGGTTTCCCCATGCAGTTCAAGTGGCCGTTGATGGAAGACAACGTCTCCCGAGAGGATCTGGACGTTCTCATTACATTCCTGCAGGGCATGCCCCGGCTCACCCAGTCCGAGAACGTGCGCGCGCTGGAGCGCGAATGGTCGCAGTGGGTTGGCGTCAAGCATTCGGTGTTCGTCAACTCCGGGGCCTCGGCCAACCTCATCACCATGGCCGCGCTGAAGCACCTGTACGGCGGGGGCGAGGTCATCGTGCCCACGCTGACCTGGGTCTCGGACATCGCCAGCGTGCTGCAGAACGGCTTCACGCCCGTGTTCGTGGACATCAACCCGCGCAATCTGTGCATGGATGAGAACCAGGTCCTGGCCAAGCTCACCGACACGACGCGCGCGGTGTTTCTGACCTACGTGCAGGGCTTCAACGGCCTGTCCGAGCGCCTCCTGGCCGAGCTCAAGCGCCGGAACATCCCGCTCATCGAGGACGTCTGCGAGTCCCACGGCGCCACCTTCCTGGGCAGGCGTCTGGGCTCCTTTGGCCTGGCGTCAAACTTCTCCTTCTACTTCGCGCACCACATGAGCACCGTCGAGGGCGGCATGGTCTGCACCAACGACGACGC
Organism: uncultured delta proteobacterium; assembly: GCA_903843965.1. GTDB lineage: Bacteria > Desulfobacterota > Desulfovibrionia > Desulfovibrionales > Desulfovibrionaceae > Humidesulfovibrio. The sequence goes on along the minus strand of CAIMRY010000008.1, from coordinate 190,016 downwards.
CTTTTACGACGCCATCCGCATGTTCCGCTCCCACGGCATGGTGCGCGAAGCGGAGAACGCGGATACCCGCGCGCGCTACGCAGCAGCCAACCCTGAACTTTCTCCAGACTTTATCTTCGCCTTCCCGGCCTTCAATGTGCGCAGCACGGAGATCAACGCCGTGCTCGGCCGCAGCCAGTTGAAGCGCCTGGACGCCTGCAACGACCGCCGCCGCGAAAACTTCGAGCTGTTCCTGAAGCTCATCGATCCGGCCAAGTACCGCACGGACTTTGACATGGAAGGCAGCTGCAACTACGCCTTCAACCTGGTGCTGAACAAGCCCGACGCGGCCCTGCGCGAGCGGCTGGAGACAAAGATGCGCGAAAGCGGCGTGGAGTTCCGCCGAGGCAGCGCGGGCGGCGGCAACCAGCTGCGCCAGCCCTACCTGAGAGGCATCGTGCCGGACGGCGAATACGCCAGGTACCCGGAGGTGGAGCACATCCACTTCTTCGGCTACTACATCGGCAACTATCCCACATTGTCGGCGGAACGCATCCGCGAACTCTGCGCCGTGCTCAACTCGGTGCAAGGGTAGGGGGGGGCCATGTCGCGCAGGCTCGATATTCTTTTTGTAAAGCCCGGAAGCCAGAAACAGGTCTACGGGGAACTCTCCGCCTTCAAGTTGACGGCCATCGAACCGCCCATCTGGTCGGCCATTCTGGCCGGATACATGCGCGGATTGGGGTTTGAGGCGGCCATTCTCGACGCCGAGGCAGAAAACCTGTCCTATGTCGAAACCGCTGCCCGCGTGCGCGACCTGAACCCGCTGGTGGCCGCCATCATGGTTTCCGGCCACAATCCCTCGGCCTCCACCATGAACATGACCGGGGCCGGGCGCATTGTCGACCTTTTGAGCGACAAGACTTCCGGGGTGCATACCCTTCTGGCCGGCCTGCACCCCAGCGCGCTGCCTGGCCTGACCATGGACGAGGAGCGCGCTGAATTCCTGTGCCAGGGCGAAGGCTTCGTCACCCTGCCTGCGCTTCTTGAGGCCCTGAAGGGCGCCAACCCGGATTTCTCAAAGGTGCCTGGACTGTGGTGGCGCAAGAACAACAAGGTGCAGCCCGGAACCCTGCCGCCCCTGCTGGAGGACCTGGACGTGCTGCCGCTTCCGGCCTGGGACATGCTGCACATGGAGCACTACCGCGCACACAACTGGCACTGCTTCGGCAATATTGAACGCAGGCAGCCCTATGGCGTGCTCTACACCAGTCTTGGCTGCCCGTTCAAATGCACCTTCTGCTGCATCAATGCGCTTTTCGGCAAACACACCATCCGCTACCGCGGCCTGGACAAGGTCATGGAGGAGCTCGACATCCTGGTGACGCGCTATGGCGTGCGCAACATCAAGATCATGGATGAGCTGTTCGCCATGAACGAGAAGCGTGTCATAGAATTCTGCGACCGCATCATCGCCCGCAAATACGACCTGAACTTCTGGGCCTATGCGCGCGTCAATTCCGTGAGCCAGCGCATGCTGGCGAAGATGAAAGAGGCGGGCATCAACTGGATAGCCTACGGCTTTGAGTCAGGCAGCAAACGCGTGCTGGAGGATGTGACCAAGGGCTACCGCCTCGACCAGGTGGGCCAGTTGGTCGAGATGACCTACGCAGAGGGCCTGCACATTTGCGCCAACTTCATCTTCGGCCTGCGCGAGGACGACTACGACTCGATGCAGGAAACCATGTCGCTCATGCAGTCCATCAATGCGGAATGGTCGAACATCTACTCCGCCATGGCCTATCCAGGCTCCAAGCTCTATGATCTTGCGGTCACGCAGGGCCTGCCCCTGCCGAAATCCTGGCATGGCTACTCCCAGTATTCTCCGGATTGTCTGCCGTTGCCCACAAAGTATCTTGCTGGCATGCAGGTGCTTTCCTTCCGCGATTACGCCTTTGATGCATATTTCAAGAACCCCCGTTACCTGCATATGATTCGGGCAAAGTTCGGTGAGCAAACGATGCAGCATATTCAAGGCATGACCGAAAAGACCCTGTACAGGGAATTCTCCATCGTGTAAACGCTTCAAACTCATCGTTTGCAAGATCACATGCAGCCGCCGCTGAAAATGCATTAGGCAAAGGAGTCTGAATGAAAACGACATTGCTGGTCATGACATTGAACGAGATCGAAGGCATGAAAGCCATTATGCCGCTCATCAAAAGAGAATGGGTGGATCAGATAATCGTTGTGGATGGCGGTTCGACGGACGGCACCATCGAGTGGGCCCAGGAGAATGACTATCAGACCTATGTGCAGAAGCAGAAGGGATTCCGCCATGCATATGAAGAGATCTGGCCCATGATGATCGGCGATGTCGTCATTACATTCAGCCCTGACGGCAACTCCGTTCCGGAACTGATTCCTGAGCTGGTTGAGAAGATGAAGGAAGGCTATGACATGGTCATCGCATCGCGCTACCTTGGCAACGCCAAGAGCGATGACGACGACATCATTACCGCCTTCGGCAATTGGATGTTCACAAAAACTATCAACATACTGCACGGCGGCCACTACACCGATGCAATGGTCATCTACAGGGCATACAAGACGACGCTCGCCTTTGACCTGGAACTTGCGGGCGACAGCGCCTTCCGCACTCCGGAGAAGCTGTTCAACACCAAGGTCAGCTGGGAGCCGCTCTTGTCCATTCGCGCTGCTCGCCGCAAGCTCAAGATTACGGAGATCCCGGGCGATGAGCCGGTGCGCATCGGCGGAGTGCGCAAGCTGCAGATCATTCGCTGGGGGGCAACCTTCCTGTACCAGATTCTGCACGACCTTTTCTTCTGGAGATAGCCTTCGCGCGCATGCATGGAACGCCTCCTCGGCAGCGCTGAGGTGTTTTTTCTCCTTGGAATCACAAGCATACGCATTTTTTTGACTGTCTCGCCGGATTATCTTGATGCCATATGACCAACGGTTGGGTTGACGTTTATTTACGCTGTAGCAAAAAACGACCTGCAGATTCACTTGGCGAATGTGGACAGCGTCAAGCACACGCAGTTGTGTTCACAGGCCGAAACAATCCGTGCAGTCGGTAATGCCATTTTATGGCTATGATTTCACAACAATGCTTTCGTGTTTCGTCACGACATGATGCCATGCCTGCATCGGACGGACCGCACTGAAATGTCTTTCAAAGGATGATTCATGGAAACAACGCTGTTGGTAATGACCTTGAACGAGCTGGAGGGCATGAAAGCCATCATGCCCAAGATCCACTCCGACTGGGTGGATCAGATCATCGTGGTCGATGGCGGCTCCACAGACGGCACCATAGAATGGGCCCGCGCGCAGGGATATGAAGTCTATGTGCAGAAGCAGCGGGGCTTCCGCCACGCATATGAGGAGGTCATGCCCCTGGTCAAGGGGGATGTGCTCATCACCTTCAGCCCTGACGGCAATTCCATTGCCGAACTGCTCCCGGACCTCATCGCCAAGATGCGGGAGGGCTATGACATGGTCATCGCCTCGCGCTATCTCGGCTCGGCACAAAGTGCGGATGACGACATCGTGACCGCCTTCGGCAACTGGCTGTTCACCAAGACCATAAACATCCTTCATGGCGGCCGCTACACGGACGTCATGGTGATCTACCGGGCGTACAAGAAACAGTTGGTGTACGATCTCGGCCTGCTCGACGATGAGGCCTACAGCACCCCAGAGAGGCTTTTTGGCACCAAGATCAGCTGGGAGCCCCTGTTGTCGTGCCGGGCAGCCAAACGCAAGCTGAAGATTGCGGAGATTCCCGGCGACGAGCCCCCGCGCATCGGCGGCGAGCGCAAGCTCCAGGTCCTGCGCTGGGGAGCGGCCTATTACTTCCAGTTCCTGCGGGAGCTGTTCTGGTGGAAATAGTCATCTGACAACATTGACAGGCCAACGAAAACGGCCACCTTGCTTCTGGGCAGGGTGGCCGTTTTCGTTGGCTCGCATCGTGAGCCGGATCGTTCTTACAAGAGGTGGCTTTTCTTGGCGAATCAGGCTGATATCAAAGCAGCTTGACGCCGCATTCGCGCTTTTTAACAAGGGATTCAGGGTGCGCGATGGCGCTGGCGGTCACGTCCTCAAAGATTTTCTGCACAACAGACGTCGGTACATTGTCCGCCTCGCGCAAAATGGGGGATTCTTCAGCAAACAGAGACATCCAGTCACAGGAGGCCAGATGCTCCCAGGCGCCTTTCTTGCCGCAGCTGAACACGCCCTGCTTCGTCTGCAAAATCACCTGGAAGGCCTCGTAGGCATTCACGTCATCCAGCAGCTCCGACGGCGTGCTGGCGTGCAGGGAGCTGGCCTGGATGGAAAGATAAAAGATCCCGCCGATATCCAGATCCTCAAACCAGCGTTCACCGGTCTGGGAATTCTTCAACTTTTCCTTTAATAACGTACGGAAGTCCTCGGCCATGCTGTCGTCTCCTGGGGCTTTAAGGTTGCTTCACATTAGAAGGGATAGATGGCCTCTGGACCGTCCTTGGCCGAGGTCGGCCTCCCGGACTTGGCCTCCAGGGCATTGAGGCGATTTCGCGCCGCCTCTTTGGCTTCTTTGGTGTCCGCCGTCTCGATGACAGCGCGCAAGAACTTCTTCGCCGGCTCAAAATTGCCTTTGAGCTCATAAATCATGGCTGCCCGATACATGGACACAGTGGGCCACATGGGTTCTTTCGGGTATTCGTAAGCCAAACGTAGATAAAAGTCCAACGCGGCATCATAGTTGCGCATGGAATGTTCGCCTTCGCCCAGCCAGAACAGGATTTCGGCCTGCATGGGCCTGGGCAGGCTCTCGCGCTGTTCCCACAGGATGAGCAGCTGCTTGCGGCCACCCTCAAAGTCGTTCTTGAGCTGCAGGAAGGTGGCCATGTCCAGGCGCGTCTTGGGGGGAAGGTCCACGCCAAGGTCAGTCAGGGCCCGGTAGGTCTCCAGGGCCTCGGCGTCCTTGCCAGACTCCCGCTCCATGCGAGCCTTCAACCCCAGCCGTGTCGCTTGACTAATTTTGTCAGATGACATATCCGTCATTCTATGCAGGTAGGTCCCGGCTAACTGGAAATAGCGCCCTTCAATGGCCTTTTCCGTCAGGTATGTCAGACATTCATAGCCGTAGGCCGTATCCGGGAACAGAAAGGCCGAGCGTCGGGCCAATTCTGGGCCAGGAGCGGCATCCCAGCGGGCCTGCCAGTCGGCCAGGACTAGCAGCCGGTCCAGGGGCCAGACCTTGTTCACGTTGCCGGAGCGGCCAACCTCGGCCTTGGTCCAAAAGGGCGCCTCGGCGATGAGCGCCGAACCTGTGCCGCCAGCGGCCAGCAGGCTGCGCAGGGCAGGTGCGAGCTTTGCGGCGGCGCCGATCTCCTGGGGCAGGAGGTTCTTCACGTCCTCCTGGGTGAGCAGGCCCCCGGCCAGGCGCAGGCTCAAGGGCAGCTTGCGCTTGTCCAGGCCCTCCCAGGTCTCGCGGGCGGCGTCCAGGTCGCCATTTTCAACCAGCAGCACGAACTTGAGGGACCGCAGCAGCCGCGACATGTCATCAGACAGCAGGAGCGACTGCAACTCCTTGTCCACGGTTCCAAGGGCGTCCTTGTTCGACAACTGTAAAACATTGTTGCGAAATTTCGTCCAGGAAGCCGAGCTGGAGCTGCCCAGGAACCAGATTTCGCGGTTCGCGGCAAAGGGGGCCAGAAGGTTGGCGCTCCAGAACCCAGCGGCCTTGGCGTATCCGGCTGCGCGCAGGACCTTGGTGTCGTGGGGCTTGCCGGTCTCCATGAAGGTGACCATGGCCAGCCAGAAGTCCTTGAGGGCCGCGTCGGACAGGTCCGCCAGGGCGGTCCGGGCGTGCTCGTAGTCCTCCAGACTGGCTGCGGAAAGGGCTTCGGCGATGTGCTGGCGGTCGGAATCCGTGACGCTGAGCGGTCCGTTCTTGGCCTTGGCCGAGGTCTTGACCAGCTTCTTGGCCGTGACCTTGGGCTCAGCTTTTGTATCAGCCTTCGCCTCGTCCGAAGGCTCATCCGAAGGATCAGGGGTGGCCTGGGCCAGCGCCTCCTTGGATCTGACCCAGAAGTTCTGGGCGCCCCAGGCGCTTTCGGCCTGGTCCAGCAAACTGCGCAGATTGGCCTCCAGGGCCTCGCTGGAGGCCGAGGAGACGCCCACATAGGCCCAGAACTGGCGGCGCCACACATCGACCCAGAGGGGCTCCAGGCCGGGTTCTGCGGCGAGCCGCTCCTTGATGGCCTTGGCGTCCATGAGCTTGGCCGCCTGGCTGTACCAGATGACGGCCTTGTAAGCGTCGCCGAGGGCGCGGTGGGCCTGGGCGCCGAGCCAGAGCCGCTGCGTCTCGACCGCCGGGTCTTCAAAGGCGGGCTGGGCCTCGATGAGCGCCAGGGCCTCCCGGGACGAGCCCTGCATGATCAGCCCTTCGGCGCGTTTCAAGGCGTTGGCGTCGCCGTCCTGGCCGGGTTGCTCGGGCTCCGGGAGCACGATGCGGTCATAGGCACCGTATTTCTTCAGCCATTGCTCGAAGGCTGCGTCGGTTGGCGCGGCCTTGTTCGCAGGCTGGCTGTCGGCATTGGCTGTTTTCACGGCCTTTGCCGGGGCCTTTCGCGCCGCGAACAAGGAATCCGGGACCAGGAGCAGGACCAGGAGCACTGGGAAAAGCGCGATCGCGCCGGAGATTCCGGTCACGCGGGAATGGTTCGACATGCTGGTTCGCCTCTAAAAGCATCTCGCCTTGGGCTCAAGGCGGTCAGGGTTGCAACAGACACAGGCTTTCGCGCCACAAAATACGCACCATAGAAAGAAGAAGGGCCATTCGCCACATTGCAAAGTTTACATAATTTACATTATGAGACAAGAAGCGGTTGCGCCGGGGGTGGCCCTGGAGCCGCCCGGCTGGTTGTTACTTCTTGGCCCAGTCGGCCAGAAACTTGGCCAGACCGCTGTCTGTGAGCGGATGCCTGACAAGTTCGAACAAAACGCCAAGCGGGATTGTAATGGCGTCGGCCCCGAGCAGCGCCGCCTGGAAGAAATGGCTGCTGTTGCGGATGCTGGCCGCCAGCACCTGTGTGGGCAAATCATAGTTGCGGAAGATGGACATAAGGTCCTGGACGAGCTGCATGCCGTCCTGGCCGATGTCGTCGAGCCGGCCGATGAACGGGCTGACATACGTGGCCCCGGCCTTGGCCGCCAGCAGCGCCTGGTTCGCGGAGAACACCAGCGTGGCGTTGGTCTCGATGCCGCGCAGGTGCAGCTCCTTGATTGTCTTCAAACCCTCAAGCGTTACTGGAACTTTAACCACGATGTTCGGGGCGATCTTCACCAGATCACGCGCTTCGGCCAGCATGGCCGGTGATTCCGTGGCGATAACCTCGACGCTCACCGGCCCGTCGATCTCCTTGCAGATCTGGCGGATGATCTTTTTCCAGTCCCCCTGCTCCTTGGACAACAGGCTCGGATTGGTGGTCACCCCTTCAATGGCGCCCAGGGCATTGGCCTGACGGATCTGCTCGATGTTCGCCGTGTCGAGAAAGATTTTCATGCAGCCTCCCGAGGGGCTTCGTGCACTGGTGAGAAATAAATCAGGCCTGGCCGTCGCCCTCTCCCGGACCCTGGATGCGCTTAAGGTAGGTCTCGCGGCAATCGTAGGAGCAGAAGTTGAGGACCACGTCGCCCTGACGCACGCGGATGTCGCTGTTTTTGGAAACATAGGCCCCGCAAACAGGGTCCCTGACCATTTCTCCGGAGGCCTTGAGATTCTCTGTCTTTTCTTCAGACTTGTTCTGCTTGTAGCGTTTGTCGCCCATGAAGAGCTTCCACACGACAAATCCGCAGATGATGGCGATAAGCAGCTTGGTCATGTTCCGACGCCTCCTGTTCAGGCTGGCTTGTTGCGGGCGCGCGAACGCCCTGCTTGGGGTGCCTATTTCTGCGTTATGGTCTGGCCGTCCAGGGTATATGCAAGCCCTGCCAGCACCTGGTCGATGTTGCGGCCATCCTTGAACACCAGCTTCGGGGCCACGTCGCGCAGGGGCACGAGCACAAAGGCGCGCTCCAGCATGCGCGGGTGCGGCAGGGTCAGGTAGTCCGACTCCATCTCCGTGTCGCCGTACATCAGCAGATCCAGGTCGATGACGCGCGGGCCGCCCGCGGTTCCGCCATGCATGCGGCCCATCTGGGTCTCGATGGCTTGCAGCGTGGACAACAGCCCAGCCGGTGCCCAGACATCCGAGGCCACCTGCAGGCGCACCACAGCGTTGTAAAACCAGGGCTGGTCCTTGACCTGGCCCTGGGGCTCGGTGCGGTAGATCTCGGACTGGGCCTCATAACTGATGTCGTGTCCGTAGTTCTCCAGCAGGGCCAGGGCCTCGTTGATGTTCGCCTCGGGGTCGCCGATGTTAGCGCCCAGCGCGACATAGGTGGTTAGAGTTGGGAAATCCGTAACACCGCCTCCTTCAGTCGATCCGTGTTCACCGTGAGCGAGATGCGGAAATAGCCCTCGCCCGGAACGCCAAAGCCGTTGCCCGGGGTGGTCACCACGCCGGTCTGTTTCAGAACCTTGGTCACGAAGTCCGAAGAGCTGATGCCCTGGGGAACCTTGGACCATACATAGAAGGTGGCCTCGGGCACGCGGCAGGATATGCCCGCCTTCTTGAGGGCCTCGATGACCACGTCGCGCCGCTCGCGGTAGATGCCGCGCAGCTCTGCGGTGTACGGGTCGCCCTGGTTCAGGGCCACGATACCAGCTTCCTGCACGGCCTGGAAGATGCCGGAGTCCATATTTTCCTTCACCTTGCCCAGGCCCTTGACCAACGAGGCGTTGCCCACGGCCATGCCGATGCGCCAGCCGGTCATGTTGTAGGTCTTGGACAGGGAGTGGAACTCGATGGCCACCTCGCGTCCGCCGGGGATCTCCAGGATCGACAGCGGCTTGTTGGCCTCGTTGAAGTACATCTCGGTGTAGGCCGCGTCGTGCACCACGATGACTTCAAATTCCAGCGCCTTGGCTATAAGTTTCTCATAAAACGAGCGCGGGGCCATGGCCGCCGTGGGGTTGTTCGGGTAGTTGACGTAGATGGCCTTGGCCCGCTTCCAGGTGTCGTTGTCGATGGCGTCCAGGTCGGGCAAAAAGTCATTCTCGTCGGTCAGCGGCAGGTACATGGGCACGCCGCCCACGAACTCCGTGGTCACGCCGTAGACCGGATAGTTGGGCGTGGCGATGAGCACCAGGTCGCCGGGATTGACGAAGGCCAGCGGGAAGTGCGCGATGCCCTCTTTGGAGCCGATGAGGCTCACGACCTCATTGTTCGGGTCGAGCGCGACGCCGAAACGGCGCAGGTACCAGTCGGCCACGGCTTGGCGGAAGGACAGCAAACCGACGTAGGACGGGTACTGGTGGTTCTCGGGCTTGCGCGCGGCAGCGCACAGGGCGTCGATGATGAAGTCCGGGGTGGGCAGGTCGGGATCGCCGATGCCCAGGCTGATGATGTCCAGGCCCTTGGCGCGGACTTCCTCCTTGGCCTTGTCAATGGCGGCGAACAGATACGGGGGCAGGCTCGCAAGGCGCTGTGCAAGCTGGAAATCAGGCATAAAGTGCTCCTTTGGTGCGATTGGAAACGCCTGTGTAATTGTTCGGCCCCGCTTCTGTCAATCTGGCGTGTGCCGGTCGCCTGTGGCGGCCCGGGCGACATCAGGGCCAACGCCCGGACCAACTCCCAGACCTGGCGCGCGGGGTCGACCGCTCTTGCCGGGGGCCGAGAAAACGTTTAGTTTCCGGTTGAGACTTTTGGGCCGGCACAGGCCCGAACTCAAGACGGAGCAGACTCCCCTGCCCCGATTGACCGTGATGATCCGGTGAGCATAATGTTTGACGACGCCAGCCCATACGCCTCGCACCCGGTTGCCGACCGCTACCTCGAACACCTTGTTGTGGTTCGCGGTCTGTCTGAAAACACCACCCAGGCTTACGCAGCCGACATTTCCGCCCTGCTCGCCTTCCTCGACACCATCGGCGCCAGCCTGGAAACCTGCACCCAGCGGCACCTGTTCCTGTTCCTGACCCACCTGCGCGCCCGGAAAATGGCGGCCACCAGCCTGGCCAGGCACCTGTCCAGCGTGCGCGGGCTGTTCGCCTTTGCGGTCCAGGCCGGGCTGCTGGCCGAGGACCCCTCGGTCCTGCTGGAAAGCCCCAAACTCCCGGCCCAGCTCCCGGAATTTTTGACCCTGGCCGAGATGGACCGCCTGCTCCAGCAGCCGGACCCAGGCACGGCCCTGGGCTTCCGCGACCGGGTCATGCTGGAGCTCTTGTACGCCTGCGGCCTGCGCATCTCCGAGCTCATCGGCCTCGTGCTGGGCGACTTCGACGCCCAGACCGGCATCCTGCGCGTCTTCGGCAAGCGGGCCAAGGAGCGCCTGGTGCCCGTGCACTATGCCGCCCAGCGCCTGCTCTGCGACTACCTGGAGCACAAGCGCGCCGCGTTCAAGCCCGTGCAGAAGCAGATCTTCCTGAACCGCTCCGGCCAGGGCCTGACGCGCCAGGGCGTGTGGAAGCTGGTCAAGCGCTACGCCGAGGCGGCGGACATCCGGCGCAGCATCTCGCCGCACACCTTCCGCCACTCCTTCGCCACGCACCTGCTTGAAGGCGGGGCCGACCTGCGCACCGTGCAGATCCTGCTCGGGCACGCGTCCATCAACGCCACCGAGATCTACACCCACATCCAGTCCGGTCGGCTCATGCGCATCCACGAACAGTACCACCCACGCTCCAACGGGGGCCTGCCGCCGCTTGCGGCGGAGACGAAAACGTGAACAAACCCGTACTGATCCAGGCGCGCACGGTCATCACGGCCCATGCCAACGCGGACTTTGACGCCCTGGCGGCCATGATCGCGGCCAGCCGCCTGTACCCCGACGCAACGCTCATCTTTCCCGGCAGCCAGGAAAAGAACCTGCGCAACTTCTACATCCAGAGCACGACCTATCTCTTCAATTTCAAGCACTTCAAAGACATCGACCCCGAGGCCGTGGAGCTGTTGGTGGTTGTGGACACCCGGCAGAAGTCCCGCCTGCCGCACATCGCGCCCCTGCTGGACCTGCCGGGCATCCAGATCCATGTCTACGACCACCACCCGGACACCGACGAGGACCTCAAGGCCGATTTCTCCCGCGTGGAGTCCTGGGGCTCCACCACCACCATCCTCGTGCACGAGATGATCGCCAAGGATGTGGTCCCCAACATCGAGGAGGCCACGGTCCTTGGCCTGGGCATCTTCGAGGACACGGGCTCCTTCAGCTTCGCCTCCACCACGCCGGAGGACTTCAGCGCCGCAGCCTGGCTGCGCAAGAACGGCATGGACCTGGACGTCATCTCCGACCTTTTGGCGCGCGACATGTCCTCGGAACAGATCACCATCCTAAGCGCGCTTATCGAATCGGCCAAGATCCACGACTTCCACGGCATCGAGGTCGTCATCGCCGAGGTCAGCACCGAAGACTTCATCAGCGACTTCGCGTACCTGGTGCATAAGTACATTGACATGGAGAATGTCCGGGTGATGTTCGCCCTTGGCCGCATGAACGACCGCATCCACCTGGTGGCGCGCTCCCGCACCGCCGAGGTCAACGTGGGGCATATCTGCACCTTTTTCGGCGGCGGCGGGCACGCCTACGCGGCCTCGGCCACCATCAAGGACAAGACCTTAAGCCAGGTGCGCGACGAGCTTTTGGCCCTGCTTTACTCGCACATCAACCCCCAGCTGGTGGCGGCCACGCTCATGTCCACGCCGCCCGTGGTCATCGAGTCCAACCGCAGCATGTCCGACGCGGCCGAGCTGATGACGCGCTTCGGCCTCAAGGGCGTGCCCGTGGTGGAACCGGGGAGCATGCGCTGCGTGGGGCTCATGGAGCGCAAGATCGCGGACAAGGCCCTGAGCCATGGCCTGGGCGAAGCCGCCCTGGGCGTGTACATGCTGTCCGACTACGCGCAGCTGGCCCCGGAGGCGGACCTGTATCAGGTCATGGAGATCATCATCGGCAAGCGCCAGCGGCTCTTGCCGGTGATCCGGAGCGATGAGGTCGTGGGCGTGGTCACGCGCACGGACCTGGTGAACCAGATGGTCGAGCAGTCGGCGCGGATCTCCGAGGTGGTGCTGCCGGACCGCAAGAAGGAGCGCAACATCCGGCCGGTGATGCGCACCCGCCTGCCCGGCTCGGTCATCGCCCTGCTGGAGCAGGCCGGGCACCTGGGCCAGCAGCTGGGGTACAAGGTCTATGCCGTGGGCGGCTTCGTGCGCGACATCCTCATCGCCCGACCCAACCTGGACATCGACCTTGTTGTGGAGGGCGACGGCATCCAATTCGCGCGGGAGCTGGCCGCCCTGCGCCAGGGCCGGGTCAAGGAACACTTGAAGTTCAAGACCGCTGTTGTGGTCTTCCCGGACGGCCAGCGCATCGACGTGGCCACGGCCCGGCTGGAATACTACGAATACCCCACGGCCCTGCCCACGGTGGAACTCTCGTCCATCAAGATGGACCTGTACCGCCGCGACTTCACGGTCAACGCCCTGGCTTTGCAGCTCAATCCGGGCGACTTCGGCCAGCTCATGGACTTTTTCGGCGCCCAGCGCGACATCAAGGAAAAGATCATCCGCGTCCTGCACTCCTTGAGTTTCGTGGAAGACCCCACGCGCATCCTGCGGGCCATCCGCTTCGAGCAGCGCTTCAACTTCCGCATCGACGGCCAGACCCACCGGCTCATCAAGAACGCCGTGCAGCTGAAGCTGTTCCACAAGCTCTCCGGCGCGCGATTGACCCATGAGCTTCAGTTGATCATGGATGAGGACAACGTCCTGGAATGCTTGAATCGTCTACATGAACTCAAGCTCATGGCGGCCATCCACCCGCTGTTGGCGCTCGACGCCGACCGCATGCGCGTCTTGAGCGAAGTGCACAAGGTCCACACCTGGTACAAGCTGCTGTACCTGGAGCCAAAGGCCAACTCCTGGCGGCTGTTCATGCTGGGCCTGACCATGGGCCTGGAGCGCGACCAGCTGGAGCTGGTGTGCCGACGGCTGCGCTACCCGGAGCGCGAGCAGCGCGAGTTCCTGGCCCAGCGCGACCTGCTGGGCGATGCCCTGGCCAGGCTCATGGTCTGGCAGGAAGGCCAGTCGGCCTTAAGCGAGATCTACTTCACCCTGGCCCCCCTGCCGGTGGAGGCCGTGCTCTTCCTCATGGCCCGCAGCCGCCGCGAGGCCATCCGCAAGAACATCTCGTTGTTCCTCACGCGCATGCGCACCCAGGAGCTGTTCATCGACGGCGATGACCTGAAGTCACTCGGCCTGCAAAGCGGGCCCGTGTTCGCCCACATCCTGAATAAGGTGCGCGCGGCCCTGGTGGACGGCGAGGCCACAACACGGGAAAAGCAATTGGAGCTTGCCAAGAGCACCATGCAGTCGATAGGTGACGACGTTTTGGCGAACTTCCCGCCGCATCGCGCCAGGCGCGGCCAGAAGTAGCGTGCATTCCTTTTCTGAGCTTGACAACACCGGTTGCCTTTTTGCCGGGAGGTGCGCATGACCGAGGACACGACTCTCAAGATCATCAAGGTTGAGAAGGAAAACGAAGACACGACCACGATCTCCTTTTCCGGACCGGACATGGAGCGGTTCAAGAACCGCAAGCCCGGCCAGTACGCCTCCATCCGCATCTTCAAGGACGGGCAGTGGTCCGCTCCGCACCCCTTCACCCTGTCCAGCGCCCCGGGCGAAGACACCCTGCGCATGACCATCAAGAAATCCGGGGCCTTCACCTCCTCCATTCCGGAAATCCAGCCCGGCACCCCCATCCAGTGCAACGGCCCCTTTGGCCAGTTCTGCAAGGACATCGACGCCAGCAAGCAGATCGTCATGATCGCCGGCGGGGTCGGCATCACCCCGTTCTTGAGCGTGCTGCGGCACTTCAAGGAGACCGCTGCGGACAATGAGATCACCCTGTTCTGGGCCAACAAGACCCCGCAGGACGCCTTTGCCGCGAAGGAGCTGGAGGACTTGACCAAAAGCCTCAAGCTGCATGTGGTCCACGCCTTCAGCCGCGTGGCGCCCGGCGACCAGCAGCCCGCCCCGGTCTTCGCCGATGGCCGCAAGGGAAAAATTTCGCACGAATACGGTCGGTTGAGTCAGGATGTTTTTGCTCGCCACATCACCTCCACGAACGCCTCCTTCTACCTGTGCGGCCCGCCCGAGATGCAGCAGGCCGTCCTGGCGGAGCTTTCGCAAACTGGCGTGGACCCGAGCACAGTGGATAGGGAAGCCTTTGTATTCAGTTCCAAAAAGTCGTGAGCCCCGAGGAGGAGCGCATGAAGATCATACGGTTCATGAACACGGAACTCACCCGTGTCGCCCCGGACACGGACTTTCCAACGCTGCTGGCCACACACGCCAGCACGGAAACCCGCCACACCTACGTCACGGATGAAGCAGGGAAACTGCTCGGGGTCGTCGCCAACCTGGACATGATGAAGAAACTGGTGCCCTCCTACCTCACAGCTGGTCTTGCCGCCTCCATTTCAGATGGAGCGGAGCTCATCCGCAAACGTTTTGAAGAATGCCAGCACCTCACCGCAGCAGACATCATGCAGCACGACCTTCTGCTCCTGAATCCCGAGGACACCCTCATCGAGGCCGATGTCCGGCTTCAAGAGAGCCGGTACAACGCGCTGCCCGTGGTCGACGCCGCCGGCATCCTTGTCGGCGATGTCGGCCGCAAGGAAATTCTTAAGCATATCGCTGTCGAAATCTGCGGACTTCCCGCTACGGTTTGAGGGAGACATCATGTTCTGGGTTGCCACGTGCATTTTTCTTGTCTGTTACGCCGCCATCGTCTCGGAAAAAATTCACAAGACCAAGGTGGCCCTGGTCGGCGCAGCGCTGACCCTGGTGCTCAAGGTGCTCACCCAGGATGACGCGTTTCACAGCGTCGACCTGGGCGTTGACTGGAACGTCATCTTTCTGCTCATCTCCATGATGATCATGGTCAATATTATGAGCAAGACCGGCGTGTTTCAGTATATTGCGATCAAGGCCGCCAAGCTGGGCCGGGGCAATCCGTTCTCGATCATGGTCATTTTCGCCGTGATCACAGCCGTGGCCTCGGCCTTTCTGGACAACGTGACCACGGTGCTTCTGCTCGCGCCGGTCACCCTGCTCATCGCCGACGAACTGGAGATCGACCCGATCCCCTTTTTGATCACCGAGGCGATGGCCTCGAACATCGGCGGCACTGCAACCCTCATCGGCGATCCGCCCAACATCATGATCGCGTCCAAGGCCGGGCTGAACTTCATGGATTTCATCATCCACCTGACCCCGGTCATCATCATCATCATGATCGTCTGGATGCTCTTCTGGAAGATCGTGTTCGGGAAAAGGCTCCATGTCAGCGAGGAGAACAAGGTCCGCGTCATGGCCATGAACGAGCGCGAGATGATCAAAGACCCCAAGCTGCTCATGAAGTCCGGCATCATCATGTGCCTGACCATCTGCGGCTTCGTGATCCACGGCTTCCTGCACTTTGAGCCGGCCACCATCGCCCTGGCGGGCGCCGCCACGCTGCTGCTGATCAGCGGCGAAGATCCCCACCAGGTCCTGGTGGAGGTGGAGTGGCCCACGATCTTCTTCTTCATCGGCCTGTTCATCATCATCGGCGGCACGGTGAAGGCCGGAATGATCTCCTTCATGTCCCAGCAGATGATCGCGCTCACCGCGCCCACGGCCGACAACACCCTGGTGCTCAGCATGGTCATGGTCTGGTTCTCGGGCTTCGCCTCCGCCATCGTGGACAACATCCCCTTCGTGGCCACCATGAACCCGCTGCTGGTTGAAATGGCCGAAAAGATCTTCGGCGGCACAGGGGTGAACGCCCTGCAGCACGCCAAGATGCTGCCGGTCTGGTGGGCGCTGTCCCTGGGCGCATGCCTGGGCGGAAACGGCACGGCCATCGGCGCCTCGGCCAACGTCATCATCGTGGGCATGGCCGAAAAGGCGGGCAAACCCATCACCTTCCTGCGCTTCATGAAGTACGGCATTCCGGTCACCATGCTCACCCTTGCCATTTCATCGCTGTACATATACGTTCGATATTACTCCTTTGGCTAGAATACGGGCAGGCCTTGCCCTGATCCGAAGCCCGCTGTAGAATGTTCCTGCAGCTGGCTTGAGGCCAGACATCCTGGGCAGGTGAATGCGGCATGGACGTTTTATGGGCCCCCTGGCGGCTTGACTACATACTCGGCCCGAAGCCGGATGAGTGCGTGTTTTGCGTCCCAACCCACACGGGCGAGGACGCGGAACGCCTCATCCTGCGCCGTGGCCGCCACAACTACGTCATCATGAACCGCTTCCCTTACAACAACGCCCACCTCATGGTGACGCCTTACCGCCACGTGAGCTGCCTGACCGACCTGGCCCCGGAGGAGGCGCACGAGAACATGGACCTGCTGCAGTCCTGCGTGCGCATCCTGGGGCAGGTCTTCAAGCCGCACGGCATCAACGCCGGGCTGAACCTGGGCGAGGCGGCGGGCTCGGGCATCGCCGCGCACATCCACCTCCAGATCGTGCCGCGCTGGAACGGCGACGCCTCGTTCATGGCCGTGTTCAGCGAGACCAGAGTCATGCCGGAGCACCTGCGCTCCACCTACAACCGCCTCAAGCCCCATTTCGACGCCCTGGGCTGATCCAGGCAGAAAGGAGTCCCAATGCGCTACCTCAAGGCCCTCATGCTCGCCCTACTTTTTGTCGTGTCCATGCTCTTCTTTGTGCAGAACAATGGGCCCATGTCCACAAGCCTGCAGTTGGAGTTCAATCTCGTCACCCTGCACCTGATCTCTGTTCCGCTGCCCATGTACCTGTTCGTGCTGGCGGCCTTTCTGCTGGGCGTGGTCTTCGCGCTGGGGTTCCTGCTGGTGGAGCGCATCCGCCTCGGCCTGGAGCTCAAGGCCCTGCGCAGGCAGCACGCCACCCTTGAGGACGAGGCCCTGGCCCTGCGCACCCTTCCCCTGAACCAACCTGAGAACAAGCAGCAGCAGCCCGGCGCGTAACGGGCAAAACCGCCGTGCCCTGGAACGAGCTCTTCCGCCTCGGACGCCGCAAGTCCAAGCCGCATTCCCTGCCCGGCCCCTCTGGCGCGGGCGAACAACACACGCTCCAGGACACCCGCGCGGCCATTGAGGAACTCTCACAGGCCGTCCGCAACAACCCGGAATCCGTCGAAATCTACTTGGCCCTGGGCAATCTCTACCGCTCCCAGGGCGAGATCGAGCGGGCCATCCACATCCGCAACAGCCTCATCGCCCGGCCCGGGCTGGACCCGGCGCTCAAGGCGCGCAGCCAGTTCGAGCTGGGCCGTGACTTCCGCCGCGGCGGCATGCTCGACAAGTCGCGCCAGGCCTTTGAGGACGCCAGCGCGGTCCTGGGCCGCACCGAGGAGATCGAGCTGGAGCTGGCCCGCCTGGCTGCGGATTCCGGCGAATTCGAGCGCGCGGCCGAGCACTACGGCCGCATGGGCCGCGCCATGGCCGAGGCCCACTTCCTGGCGCGCCAGGCTGGCGAGCACTTCCGCCAGGGCGACCCGGTCCAGGGCGAAAAGTTCATCCGGCAGGCCCTGGCGGCCTTCCCGGCTTCGCCGGAAGCCTGGCTGGCCAGCGTGGTCCAGGCCACCCTGTCCGGCAACAGCGAGCAGCTGCGGGCGACACTGCACAGCGCCTGCGCCGCCATCCCGGCCCCGCAGCGCTTCCTGCTGCTGGAGGGCCTGCTGGAGGCCCTGTCCGCCTCGCGCGTGGAGAATGGCGGCGGCAGCGGCGCAGCGTCCCTGCCCCGTGAGCGCATCAGCGAACTGGTCCAGGCCTCGGTGCAGGCGCTGGCGGCCTTCCCGCCGGACACCCTGTTGTGCTACTACTGCGCCAAGCTGTTTCTCTTCGAGGCCGACCTGGAGAACGCCAAGCACTGGTTGGAAAAGGCCCTGGTGCTCAACGCCGACTTCTGGCTGGCCCGGCTGGAGCTGGTGACCCTGGTCTTGACGGACCAGGAGCTGACGCATTTCCTGCGCGACCAGATGGCCTACTTCATCTGCCACGCGCGCAAATCCAAGCGCTTTGTCTGCCAGGCCTGCGGGTTCCGCTGGGACAAGACCTTCTTCGTCTGCCCGCGCTGCCGCTCCTGGCACAGCATCCTGTTCCGGCAGGAATTCTCCTGACGCCCGGCCAGACACCTAGAGCCGCAGCATGGACACCCGCATGAACGCCCCGAAGCTCACCCCCATGTTCGAGCAGTACATGCAGGTCAAGGCCGAGCACCCGGATGCCCTGCTGTTCTTCCGCATGGGCGACTTCTTCGAGCTGTTCTTCGACGACGCCGAGACCGCCGCGCGCGAGCTCTCCATCACCCTGACCTCCCGCAACCCCGGCGCCGAGGCCAAGGTGCCCATGTGCGGCGTGCCCCACCACGCCGTGGAGGGTTACCTGGCGCAGCTTCTGGAGAAAGGCTATAAAATCGCCATATGCGACCAGATTGAGGATCCGCGCCTGGCCAAGGGGCTGGTGAAGCGCGCCGTGACCCGCGTGCTTACCCCCGGCACCGTTGTTGAGGACCTCTCGCTCACCGCAAAGACCCATAACTACCTTGCCGCGCTCTTCTGGGACGAGGGCAAGGGCGCTGGCGGCCTGGGTTGGGCGGACATCTCCACCGCGGAGTGGTCGGGCCTGTACTCCCGGCGCGAGAGCGACCTCTGGCAATGGGCCATGAAGATCGCCCCGCGCGAGCTGCTCCTGCCGCCAGGCGCCAAGGTTCCGCAGCAGTACGCCGAGCTGGGCGCTCAGGTGACGCAGCTGCCCAGCCCCAGCACCTTTGACCTGTCCGCCGCCACAGAGTCCGTGCTGCGCGCGCAGAACGCCCCGGAGCTGGCCACCCTGGCCCTGGCCGACAAGCCGGAGCTGGTGCGCGCGCTCGGCGCGCTGCTGGGCTACCTGCGGCGCACCCAGATGACGGACTTCCCGCCCCTGGGCGAGTTCCAACTGCTCGACCTCTCGCGCCATTTGGTGCTCGACGAGCTCACCGAGCGCAACCTGGAGATCTTCCGCAGGCTGGACGGCCGCCCCGGGCCGGGCACCCTCTGGCAGGTGCTCGACTTCACCCAGACAGCCATGGGCGGACGCCTGCTGGAGTCCCGCCTGCGCCAGCCCTGGCGCGAGCTGGCCCCTGTCGCGCGCACGCTCGATGTGGTTGACTTTCTGTTCCGGCGCGACTCCCTGCGCCAGGACCTGCGCCGCCAGCTCGCCGAGGTGCGCGACCTGGAGCGCCTGGCCACGCGCATCGCCCTTTCCCGCGCCACGCCCAGAGATCTCGTGGCCGTGCGCGAAAGCCTGGCCCGGCTGCCCGGCCTGCTGGAAGTGCTCCGGCAGGCTGTTGGCGGCACTGTTGGCGGCGGCGAGACAGCCACCCCAACCGAGCTCAACAACCTCCTCGCGTCCTGGGACTCCATGACCGACGTGGCCGAGCTGCTTTCGCGCGCCCTGGTCGACGCCCCGCCCCTGGTCATCACCGACGGCGGCCTGTTCCTGCCCGGCTATGACCCGGCCCTGGACGAACTCATCTCCCTCACCGAGCACGGCGAGGCGCGCATCCAGGCCATGCTGGAGCGCGAACGCGACGCCTGCGGCATCCCCAAGCTCAAGCTCGGCTACAACAAAATTTTCGGCTATTACATGGAGATCTCCCACGCCTACCAGGGCCAGGTGCCGGAGCATTTCATCCGCCGCCAGACCCTGGTCAACTGCGAACGCTACATCACAAATGAGCTCAAAGAGCTCGAAGATCGCTTGATCACCGCAGCGGATGAACGCAAGTCGCTGGAATACCGATTGTTTAACGAATTGCGTGAGCGCTTGGCGAACCTTCGCACACGCTTCATGTTCATGGCCGGGGGCCTGGCCGGGCTGGACTACTGGCAGGGCTTGGCCGAGGCCGCGCGCCAGAACGACTGGAACCGCCCGGAGCTGCACGAGGGCATCGAAACCGAGATCATCCAGGGCCGCCACCCGGTGGTGGAGGCCGCCAGCGGCGCGGCCAACTACATCCCCAACGACCTGCGCCTGGACGAAACCCGGCGCATCCTGCTCATCACCGGACCGAACATGGCGGGCAAGTCCACCGTGCTGCGCCAGGCCGCGCTGATCACCATCCTGGCCCAGATGGGCTCGTTTGTTCCGGCCAAAAGCGCGCGGCTGGGCTTGGTGGACCGCGTGTTCTCCCGCGTGGGGGCCTCGGACAACCTGGCCCGCGGCCAGAGCACCTTCATGGTCGAGATGATGGAGACCGCGCGCATCCTGCGCCAGGCCACCTCGCGCAGCCTGGTCATCCTGGACGAGATCGGCCGGGGCACCAGCACCTTCGACGGCCTGGCCCTGGCCTGGGCCGTGGTGGAGGAGCTGTCCCGGCGCGGCCGCAGCCAGGTGCGCACGCTCTTCGCCACGCACTATTTCGAGCTGACCGCCCTGGAGGGCCGCATCCCCGGCTTGCGCAACCTGAACATCGCGGTGCGCGAGTGGAAGGGTGAGATCGTGTTCTTGCGCAAACTGGTGCCCGGCCCGGCGGACAAGAGCTACGGCATTGAGGTGGCGCGCCTGGCCGGGGTGCCCCAGGGCGTTGTCCAGCGTGCAAGAGAAATCCTTGCGTCTCTCGAGGAAAAATCGCAAAGTGAGCGCACGGGCGCTTCCCAGGCCATTTTGGCCCGGCAGACCCTGCTGCCCGGCCTGGCAACTGGCTTGGCGACTGGCCCGGAGCCGACGTCCCCGGAGCCTGAAAGCCCGGTGCTGATAGAACTCCGACGATTGGACGTGAACGGCCTGTCGCCCCTGGCGGCCCTGACCCTGCTGCATGAATGGAAAAAGAGCGTGACCCCGCAATGAACAAGCATGCCCGCCAGTCCCTGTTCCGTTGCGCCGCCCTGGCGCTCTTAGCTGTGCTTTGCTTGGCCGCCTGCGCCAAGCGCGAATGGCCCATCCCCGTCGCCAGCGAGGACAAGTTCCGCTGGCGCAGCGTGGACGTGCAGCGCAATCAGGGCTGCATCATCCTCAACTGCGAGCTCACCGGCAACTGGGAGAACGTCGACGCGGTGAAGGTCCTGCTGGAGCCCATCGGCGAGGGCCCAGACGACGGCTGCGCCAAATGCCCCTTTGCCCCGCGCACCACCCTGTCCTTCGATCTCGGCTCGGCAGGCATGCGCAAGGACATGAACCGCATCGCGATCACCGCCTGCGGCCTGGACCCGGCCAAGACCTACCGCCTGCAGCTCATAGGCTTCAACGTCTTCGCCCGCATTGCCCCTGTGGCGTCGGAGCTTGTGCTCAGCGCCCCGAAATAGTCACCCCCTGGCACAGGAGAAGCAATCCCCCATGCATCATTTTGAGCAGAAAAACGGCACCCTGTACGCGGAAGGCGTCAGCGTCACGGACCTTGCGGAGCGCTTCGGCACCCCGCTCTACGTCTATTCCACGGCCACGCTGAAGCGCCATTTCGAGGCCTTTGACACGGCGTTCGCCTCCATGGAGCATCTGACCTGCTATTCCGTGAAGGCCAACTCCAACCTGCATGTGCTGCGCCTGCTGGGCTCGCTCGGCGCGGGCATGGACATCGTCTCCGGCGGCGAGCTGTACCGCGCGCTCCTGGCCGGGGTTCCGGCCACGAAGATCGTCTACTCCGGCGTGGGCAAAAAGCCTGCGGAGATCAGGCAGGCCCTTGGCGCAGGCATCCTCATGTTCAACGTGGAGTCCATGCAGGAGCTGGTGCGCATCAACGACGTGGCGCGCGAGATGGGCAAGGTGGCCCAGGTCAGCTTCCGCATCAACCCGGACGTGGACCCCAAGACCCACCCGTACATCTCCACCGGTCTGAAAAAGAACAAGTTCGGCCTGAACATCGACCTGTCCCTGGAGGCCTACGCCCTGGCCCGGGACCTGCCCAATGTCGAGGCCGTGGGCATCGACTGCCACATCGGCTCGCAGCTCACCAGCATCGACCCCTTCCTGGAGGCCCTGGACAAGCTGCTCATCTTCCACGACAAGCTCAAGGCCATGAACCTGGACATCCGCTACCTCGACCTGGGCGGAGGCCTGGGCATCAATTACGACGAGGAGCAGCCGCCGAACCCGGCGGAGTTCGGCGCGGCCCTGACCAAGGCCCTGGGCAAGCTGCCGCTGAAGGTCATCCTGGAGCCCGGCCGCGTCATCGTGGGCAATGCGGGCATCCTCGTGACCGAGGTTTTGTACACCAAGCAGAGCGCCAGCAAGAGCTTCGTCATCGTGGACGCGGGCATGAACGATCTGGTGCGGCCCTCGCTGTACGGCTCGTTCCACCGCATCGAGGAAGTGGCGCCCCAGGGCCGCCCGGCGCTCGACGTGGACGTGGTCGGCCCCATCTGCGAGTCCGGCGACTTTTTGGCCAAGGACCGCCAGCTGCCCGAGGTGCGCCAGGGCGAACGCCTGGCCGTGTACTCCGCCGGGGCCTACGGCTTCACCATGTCCTCCAACTACAACTCCCGCCCCCGCGCCGCCGAAATCCTCGTGGACGGCGAGCAGGTCATCGTGGCCCGCAGGCGCGAATCCTTCGAATCCCTGGTCGCCCAGGAACTCTAGCCGGTCCGGGGGCTGGGCGCAGTGTCCGGCCCCCTTTCCGACACACGCATGCCGCGCCTGAACTCCTATCACCTGCCCCCCGGCCTCTGGCCCGGACCGGAGTCCCCGCACGCAAGGCTCGAAGGCCCGGAGGCCAGGCACCTGCTGGGCGTCCTGCGCGCCAAGCCGGGCGACACCCTGCGCCTCTTCGACGGCCAGGGGCGCTTCGGCCTGTTCACCCTCGCCTCAGCAATCGGCAAGGACAGGGCCGATCTCCTGGCCCAGTCCCTGGACAGCGAGCCCAGGCCGACCTCGGGTCTGGTGCTGGCCCTAGGCTGGAACAAGTCGTCCCGGCGTGACTGGGTGCTGGAAAAGGCCGTGGAGCTGGACGCGCTGGGCCTCTTGTTCTGGGCTGCCGCGCGCAGCCAGGGCGAGCCCCCGCCCGTGGTCAAGGACTCCTGGCGCGAGAAGTGCGTGCAGGCGGCCAAGCAGTGCGGTTCGGCCTGGCTGCCGGAGCTGGGCATTGTGGCCGGGGGTGTGGAGGGGCTGGTGCGCGTTGCGGCGGAGCCCGGCATAGGCTATGATGGAGGCTATGCTGGCCTGTACATGCTGGACGAGGCCGCGCCCCTGGACTCCGTAGACGCCCTGCCCGACCCCCTGCGCCTGGCAACGGGCAAAAACCTCGTGGTCATCGGGCCCGAGGGCGGGCTGGAGCGCCGCGAGGCCGAGCGCTTGGCCCGGGCCGGGTTCCAGGCCTTGAGCCTTGGTCCGCGCCCCCTGCGCTGGGAAACGGCGGCCCTGTACTGCCTGGGGCTGGCGCACTTTGCGGCGCGCACACGTGAGCATTCGAGGACCTGATGCGCATCGAGATCACCGAAAAACAGCCCCTGGCCGACAAGATCCGGCCCCAGACCCTGGACGAATTCGTGGGGCAGAGCCATCTGCTGGAGCGCATTGCGGCCTTTGCCCAGGGCCCGCGCCTGCCAAGCCTGCTGTTCTTCGGCCCGCCGGGCTGCGGCAAGTCGACCCTGGCCATGCTCATGGCCAAGGCCGCAGGCAAGAAATGGGTCCGCGTAAGCGCGCCCGAGGCTGGCCTGGCCGCCCTGCGCAAGCACCTGGAAGGGGCCGAGGTGCTCATCCTGGACGAGATACACCGCTTTTCCAAGGCCCAGCAGGACTTCTTCCTGCCCATCCTCGAAAGCGGCGAGATCGTGCTTTTGGCCACCACCACGGAGAACCCGTCCTTTTCCGTCACGCGGCAGCTGCTCTCGCGGCTGCACGTGCTGCGCTTCCGCTCGCTGACGCGCGAGGAGCTCTCGCGCATGGCCCGGCGCGGGGCCAAGGTCCTGGGGGTAGAGTGGCCGGACGAGGTCTTCGACCTGCTGGCGGACATGTCCGCAGGCGACGGCCGCGCGCTCTTGAACCTCGTGGAGCATGTGGCGGCAATGCCCAAGGACAAGCTGGGCATCGAGGATCTGCGCCAGGCCCTGCCCGAGGTGGTCATCCGGGGCGACCGCGACGGGGACTCGCACTACGAGCTGGCCTCGGCGCTGATCAAGTCCATCCGCGGCAGCGACCCGGACGCGGCCCTGTACTACCTGGCCTGCCTGCTGGAAAGCGGCGAGGACCCGCGCTTCATCTGCCGCAGGCTGGTGCTCTCGTCGTCCGAGGACATCGGCCTGGGCGACCCGCAGGCCCTGCCTCTGGCCGTGGCCTGCCAGCAGGCCGTGGAGTTCGTGGGCATGCCCGAGGGCTTCATCCCCCTGGCCGAGACCGTGGTCTATCTGGCCCTGGCCCCAAAGAGCAACGCCAGCTATGCCGCGTACTTGAATGCGTTGAAGGAGGTCCGCGAGAACGGCCTTTTGCCCGTGCCCCTGCACCTGCGCAACGCCAGCACCACCCTGCACAAGGAATGGGGCTATGGCCGGGGCTACAAGTACCCGCACGCCTTCCCCCAGGCCTGGGTGGAGCAGGAATACCTGCCGCACGAGCTGGCCCAGCGCAAGGCCCAGTTCTATTTCCCGAAAACCGAGGGCGCGGAGGCCCGGCTGCACACCTGGCTGGCCTCGCGCAAGCGCACGCCCCGCAAGCCGTAATCCGCCAAGGGCTTGTTTCTCAAAGCGTCTTTTGCCCCCCACCCGGGATGCCGTCGCGAGCCGGGTTTGGCCCAGGGCTGTACAGCATGCGTGCACCCCCTGGCCCCCAATAGACTCTCTCCCGGCCAGGGAACCAAATCCATCTTCTGGAAATAGACCCTAAGCCCCCTGTCCACCCTGGCGCTTGTCATAGAGCTTGCGCCACTCGTCCAGGAACAGGACGGCGGCGTCGAGTTCGCCCAGCTTGCCGTGCTGCTGGCGGATGGCCCAGACCAGATCCTCGAAGCTGGTGCCCGCCGGAAGGGCCAGCCTGTCCAGCAAGGCCGCGATGTCTCCGGCCAGCTCCGGCGGCAGGCCGTCCGCCGCCTGGACAACGGAGCGGGGTTTGGGCCAGCCGGGCAGACGCGCGGCCACGAAGTCCAGCAGGGTCTGCATGCGCGCGGCATAGGTGTGCTCGCGCAGCACCCGCTCCTGGCCGCGCCGGGCAATGGCCTCGCGCTCGTCTGGGTGCGCCAGGAAATACACGATCTTTTCCTGCAGCTCGTCCATGGAGCCGAAGGTCGCCAGCTCGTCTGCGGCAAAGGCCTCGGGCATGAGCCCGCGCCGGTCCACCAGCTGGAAGGCCCGGCAGGCTGCGATCTCAAAGGTGCGCGGGTTGATGAAGTCCCCGCCGGTGACCAGCTCCTTGCCCTGGATGCTGGAGTGCAGGTTGATGTTGACCCTGGTGGCGTTGAAGATGCGCACGCAGTCCGCGCTGGACACCCGCGCCCCGGCCAGCTGCACGTAGGGCTCCAGCACGCTGTCGCCCTCCCACTCCGTGCCCCAGAGCTTGAAGTCGTGGCGGATGAGCTCGCGGAAGGCCACGCGGCGGTTGGGGTAGCCCGCGCCCATGAAGGACACGTCCGAGCCGAACTTGCGCTGCTCCGCTGCGGACAGCTCCAGGGGCTGGTGCACGTCCGGCTGGGCGGCCAGGGGCAGGTACAGGCTGTTCTGCACGCCGATGGCCTGCAATTCCTCGAAGATCTGGTCCCGCTGGATGACGGCGAAGAAGTCGTAGTGCGGGGCGAAGCCCTTCCAGTAGGTGAACAGCCGGAAGTCCTCCACAAACCACATGGCCGTGGGCACGCCGTCGCGCTTCAGCCGCTTCAGGGCCTGGATGGACAGTGGGGCCTGGGCCTGGGCCAGCACCAGGTCCGGCTCAAAGGTCTCGACCTTGGCCAACACGGCCTGAGAGAGCACCTGCAGATAGCTGTTCTCCAGGTATTGAAGGCGGTCGGCACCCACCTTGAGCCCCTGTAGGGCCTTGTAGCTGGGGTAGAAGGCCGGGGCCTCGAACACCTCCACCAGATGCCCCAGCTGGCCCAGGGCCGCCGTACAGTACCTGCCGATGGGCAGGGAGCCGCCATACAGCGGCAGCACCACCAGTATCCTCACCCTCGCCCCCTTGCGGCCCTGCGGCCAGTGCATGGCACCCCGCGCATTCGCCTTGTTTTGAATAGGCACTCCGCAAAACCGATGACCATGCTCGCCTCTAGACTATTCGTAACCTGCCGGAATCGTTTCATCAGCCTGATGCGCCCTGTCTGCGCAGGCGTCAAGGGCCGCATGCCGGTGCGAAAAAGCTCCTGCCGACTGCAATATCGGTTGCGAAGTCGGCTTCCGAGGACTTTATTTCCGGACTTTCGCCGCAGGCCCACTGTTCGGCCCAGGGTCGTGACCTGCCCAGCCCGCGCATTCCTGCTGTTTTCGATGGAACATCCACAAAAACTATCGTCATGCGATACTCTAAACTATTCATAACCTGCCGGAATCATATCATCAGGCTTTTTTCGCCGGTCTATGTGGGCGAAAACCTGCGCAGGCCCTGCCCCATACCTCGCCAGACGGCTTCGCCGCCGCCCTTTCCCGGCATTGGAGCGGCATTCCGCCGCAACCCGGCGCAACAGCCAGGAGTCTGGCCCGTTGTGCCCTGCGCATTCCTGCTGTTTTCAATACGATATCCGCAAAAACTATCGTCATGCAAGGTTCTAGACTTTCAGTAACCTGCAGGAATGTCATCATTCTGCTCAAATACACAGGCAAACTGCCACAATCTGCCCGCAGAGGATTCCGGGTCCGGGACCAGCCAGTCGCGTTCTGTGTACAGGCGCTCGGCCAGCTCATGGGAAACCATGGCGGGCGGGCCCGGCTCGGCCCCCAGGCCCCCGGCTCCGAGATGCGCTGACAGAAACTCGCGGAAATGCCCGCGCAGGGCTGCCTGGGGGTCGGGTCCGGCCAGGGCCGCATAGGTCTGGCCCAGCCTGTCTGTGTCCGAGCCGAAGGCCGTGAGCCCCGGCGGCAGGTGCCCGGCCTCGCGCGTGGAGAGATAGCGCACCAGCCCAGGCGCGCTGAAGGGCCGCAGGCAGGCGGGCTGCCCAGCCGTTTGGCCCCTGGCCGGCTCCGCCACAAGCGACGTGCAGGGCTGGGACTCCAGGCACGGCGCGCAGTCCAGGTTGGCCTGCAGGACCAGATGCCCCTGGCCGTACGGTCCGGTCTCGAAGCACCAGGCCGAGGACAGAAAGGTCGCCAGCACCGGCACACCCAGGTGCGCAGCGAGGTGCATGGTGCCGGTGTCCGGGGTCAGGACCAGGTCCAGGCCAGCCACCACCTCCGCCAACGCGGCCCAGTCCGTTGCGCCGCAAAGGTTGCGCACGCTCCGGGCGTGTCGGGGCGGCAGCTCGCGCTCCAGTCGCCGTGCGGCCTGCGCCTCGGACCGGCTGCCCAGAAGCGTCAGCGCTGCGCCCGCCTGGCCGCCAGGGCGCAAGTCGAGCAGGCCACCGGCCAGCGCGGCCAGAACCTTGGGCGGCAGGGAGCGCCTGGACTCGCGTCCGGCCAGGACCACGCCCAGGCCCCCGCCCCTGCCCTGGGCCACGGGGTTGACCAGGGCCGCAGGCACGGGCGCGGGGTGGTGCCAGGCCCAGAAATCGGCGATGTTCAGCCCCAGGCGGCGCATGGACGACCAGCGCATGGCCAGCCGGGTCCACTGGCCCACGGCCTCCTGGCCGTCTTGCCAGACGTGCCCGCGCACCTGCGACGGGTCGAACAGGCTCGCCAGGCGGTAGTTCAGGGGCGAAAAGTTCAGGTTGTAGACCAGGGTGAAGGAGGCGGCCGCCAGGGTGCGGAAGACCGGAACATTCTTTTCCAGCACCGCCCTGGCCTGTTCGGCGGGCGGGAGCTTGGCCAGGGCGGTTCCGTGGGCGCACACCGGGTGCAGCCGCGCCCAGGGGTACAAAAGCCGCGCCAGGGGCGCCAGGGACTCGTCCAGACAAAGGTGGACCTCGCTGTCCGGCTGGGCTTGAAGCGACAGGAGCAGACGCTTGGTCTGCACAAGGTCGCCGAAGCGGGCAAGCTGGATCACGAGATAGGCGTTCATGGCCGGGGGCGCTCCTCTTCTTGGTCTGCCCCACCCTATCCCAGGGCTGGTGAATCTGGCAAGAATGGCCGCATTGCCATTTTACAGACCGGGCACGGATTTGCTATGCTATTCGGATGCGCACCTATCCCATGTTCGTCAGCCTCGCGGGCCGGGCCTGCCTTGTGGTGGGCGCGGGCCAGGTGGGCCTGCGCAAGATCGAGACCCTGGCCGACTGCGGGGCCGCCAGCATCCTGGTGGTGGACCAGAGCCCGCCGGACGCGGACCTGGCCGCCCTGCTCGCCCGGCCCGGCCTGGCCGTTGCCCGGCGCGGCTTCCAAGACAGCGACCTGGACGGGGTGTTCCTGGCCATCGCCTCCACCAGCAGCCCGGCGGTGAACCAGCGCATCAGCGACCTGTGCCGCGCGCGCGGAGTGCTCTGCAACATCGTGGACCAGCCCGAGGCCTGCTCGTTCATCGTCCCGGCCCTGGTGCGCCGGGGCGAGCTGACCCTGGCCGTGTCCACCGGGGGCCGGAGCCCGGCCCTGGCCAAGCGCATCCGCAAAGACTTGCAGGAGGCCTATGGTCCGGAGTATGGCCTGTTCCTGGAGCTCATGGGGCGGCTGCGGCCCCTGGTTCTGTCCATGGGCCTGGACACGGCGGCCAACACCGAAATCTTCCGCTCCCTGGTGGGCTCGCGCCTGCTGGAGGCCTTGCGGCTGGGCGACGCGGCCCTGGCCCAGGCGGAACTGGCCGCGCACCTGCCAGAGGATTTGACTTCCCAACTGCACGCCCAACTGCATGACCAAATACTTGACCAACGGCACGACCCAATCCTTGAATTGATCACGGAGATCCTGCATGGCCCTGCCTGAACTGCTCCCGATCCTCGTCATCGCCCTGTACTTTCTGGGGACCGTGCTCTTTGTCGTGGGCTCGGCCCTGCGCAACGAAGGCCTGAAGAACGGGGCCCTGGTCCTGGCGGCCCTGGGCTTCGCCCTGCACACGTTCGACCTGGCGCACATCCTGACCGGGACGGACGCGGCCCAGGGGCTCACCGCCGGGCGCTTTCTGTTCTGCCTGCTGGGCTGGGGCATCCTGTTCATCTTCCTGCTGCTCTGGTGGCGCTTGAAGCTCAAGTTCCTGGCCGTGGTGGCCATGCCGCTCGCGCTGATGCTCTACCTCGCGGCCAATGCGACCGTGGGCGTGAACGCCAAGCTGCCGCCCACGCTCTCGGGCCTGTTCTTCTTCCTGCACATCGGCACGCTGTTTTCCAGCATGGCGCTTCTGGCCATGGCCTTTGGCGCGGGGCTGGCCTTTCTGCACCTGGAAAAGCGCATCAAGACCAAGGCGGGCTTAAGGCAGTTCCAGAAGGACATGCCCTCACTGGACACCTTTGACCGGGTGAACCACTTCGCCGCTTTGTGCGGCTTCCCGCTGTACACGCTCGGCCTGGCCTCGGGCTATGTCTGGGCCTGGCTCTCGGCCCGGCGCGTGTTTTCGCTGGACCCCAAGGAGATCGTGGCGCTCCTCGTGCTCACGCTCTACGCCTACCTGTTCCACCAACGCCTGGCCATGGGCTGGCGGGGCCGCAAGCCTGCGGTCATGGCCATCTGCGTGTTCCTGCTGACCGTGGTCTCCATGCTCGGCATCAACTTCCTGGTTCCCACAACCTTCCACGGATTCAAACCGTAACGGCGTCATGGAAAAAACCATCTTCCTTGTCGGACTCAATCACCGCTGTGCCGGTGTGGATGTGCGCGAAAAATTCGCCCTGACCAGCGTGGCGGACTTTGAAAAGAGCCTGCTGGCCGCCTGCCCCCTGCGCGAGGTCATGGCCCTGTCCACCTGCAACCGCGTGGAGATCCTCGTGGTGGCCGACAGCGACCGCTGCACAGGCCAGAACGGCGTTGTCGTCGACCTGGCCGAGGCCGTGCTGCGCCACTGGGCCGAAACCTGCGCCGGGCCGCTGGACGCCCTGCGCGCGCACACGTACCGCCACACCGGCCTGGAGGCCGTGACGCACCTGTTCTGCGTGGCCGCCAGCCTGGACTCCATGATCATGGGCGAGCCGCAGATCCTGGGCCAGCTCAAGACCAGCTACCGCAAGGCCGTGGAGACCGGCACCGCGCGCGTCATCATCAACCGGCTGCTGCACAAGTCCTTTTCCGTGGCCAAGCGCGTGCGCACCGAGACGGCCATCGCGAGCAGCGCCGTGTCCATCAGCTATGCCGCAGTGGAGCTGGCCAAGAAGATCTTCGGCGAGCTGGCGGGTAAAACCGCCCTGCTCGTGGGCGCGGGCGAAATGGCCGAGCTGGCCGCCACGCACCTCTTGGCCTCGGGCATCGAAAAGCTCTACATCACCAACCGCACCTTCTCCCGCGCCCAGGAGCTGGCCAAGACCATGCACGGCGAGGCCATCCTCTTCGAGTGCATGGTGGACCAGCTACGCGAGGTGGACATCGTCATCAGCTCCACCGGCTCGCCCACGGCCATCATCCGCGCCAAGGACATCCGCGAGGTCATCAAGAAGCGCCGCAACCGCGCCATGTTCTTCATCGACATCGCTGTCCCGCGCGACATCGACCCGGACGTGAACGCGCTGGACAACGTCTACCTCTACGACATCGACGACCTGAAGGAGGTCGTGGAGGAGAACATGAGCGCTCGCCAAGGCGAGGCGGTCAAGGCCCGGGCCATCGTCGAGGTGGAGACCCAGGCCTTCGCCACCTGGCTCAAGTCCCTGGCCCTGCAGCCCACCATCACTGACCTTTTGCACCGGGCCGAGGACGTGGCCGGACGCGAGCTGGCCAAGACCTTGAAGCGCCTGGGCGAGGTCGATGACGAGACCCGGGCCGCCCTGGAGGTGCTGGTGGCCTCTGTGAGCCGCAAGCTGCTGCACGAACCCATCAGCTTCCTCAAGCGCCGCACGCGCGAGGAAGGCACGGCCGAACGCTTCATCGACATGACCCGGCGCATCTTCAACCTCGACGCCGACGCGGTCATCGAGGACGCGCACCTGGACCGGCGGACCGTGGATGACGAACTGGGCGACGGGCTGGACTGCGTTCCCGTGGACACCACCGTTGTGGTGGACTCCCCCCCCCGCGACGACGAGGCCCTGGACTGCGAATGCTGCCGCGCGGACGCCGTCCAGGCCCACAGCGGCCAGAAAGACCAGAAAGCCAAGAACTAGGCCGGAGAGCACATGCGCACCTATCTCATCGAAGACTTCCTGCCCGAACAGCTGGAGCAGGTGTGCCGCAACTTGGCCGAAATGGGCCTGTCCGGCTCGCTGGACGGCATCTACTACCTGCCCTTGCCGCTGGACCTTTTGACGGACGAACAGCGCCAGCACCACGCCGAATGCGGGCCATACATCTTCGTGCTGGAGGTCGCGGGCGAAACCAGCCTCAAGCTGGAGCTCCTGGTGCGCGCCCAGGGCAAGCTGCGCTGCTCCTGCGTGGCCTACGCCACCGCCGGGCAGCGCGCCCACATCATGGACTACATGGACGATCTCCTGCGCGGGATGGGGATCCACGTCTAGACATGGACAAAAAAGCGCTGCGCTTGCAGGACCTTCCGCCCAGGGCGGCCCGGTTCTGCCTCGGCATCGGCGCATTCGCCACGCGCGAGCTTGAGCGCGACTTCCCCACCCTGCGTTGTCTGGTGGCCTGCTCCGGCGGCGCGGACTCCACAGCCCTGCTGCTGATCGCACACCTGCTCTGCCAGGCCAAGGGCGGGTCTGTCATCGCCGCGCACCTGGACCACTCCCTGCGCCAGGATTCCCCAAACGACGCCCGGTTCGTGGCGGAGCTTTGCCAAGGCCTGGGCATTGCCGTGCATACCGAACGCCAGGACATCGCGGCACAGGCGCGAACTGCGGGCACCGGGCTGGAGGAAGCCGGGCGCGTGGCGCGCTATGAATTTCTGGAGCGCATCCGCCAGCAGACCGGCGCGGACATCATCCTCGTAGCACACCAGCTGAACGACCTGGCCGAGGACCAGTTGCTGCGGCTCATGCGCGGCACGGGTTGGCCTGCCCTGGGCGGCATGGGCGGGGCCGATCCGGCCCGATTCCTGCTGCGCCCGCTTTTACTCAGTCCTCGCAAGGACTTGGAAAATTTCTTGAAAATCTCACGGCAGCCCTGGCGCGACGATCCCAGCAATTTCGATCGCGCAACAACGCGCAACCGGGTCCGGCACGATATCCTGCCGGAACTTTTGCGCAACAACCCCTGCTACCTGGACAGCGCGGCCAGGCTTTGGCGGCAGGCGCGCATGGACGCCACGCACTGGGACCAGGCCCTGGCCGATGTCCTGCCCAGGGTCGTGCTCGCCCCCCCGCAGCGGCTGATTCCGGCGGACGTGCTCCACGCCAGCCCTGCCCCGCTGCGCCTGCGCCTGTGCAAGGCCGTGCTGGAGGCCGCCGGGCCGGGACAGCCCCTGTGCGACGCCCTGCTGCGCCTGGACGAGCTGTGGCTCAAGCGCGCCACCGGCAAGAGCGTGCGCTTTCCGGGCGACAAGGAGGCGCGCATCACGCGGTCAGGCATAGCCGTGCAGGTCATTGACAGGAAAAAAGAGTGCGGCTAAGACCTTGTGAATCTTTTGCACAAGCAAAAAAAATCACCTTTGGAGGCACAATGAATATTCTCATGTTCGGACCCAACGGCAGCGGCAAAGGCACCCAGGGCACCCTGGTGAAGGCCAAGTACAACCTGGACCACATCGAGTCCGGCGCCATCTTCCGCAAGCACATCGGCGGCGGCACCGAGCTTGGCATGAAGGCCAAGGAGTTCATCAACCGCGGCGAGCTGGTGCCCGATGACATCACCATCCCCATGGTGCTCGACGTGCTGAAGAACGCCAGCCCGAACGGCTGGCTGCTGGACGGCTTCCCGCGCAGCCTGGTCCAGTCCGAGAAGCTGTGGGAAGCCCTGCAGAAGGGCGGCGTCAAGCTCGATTTCGTCATCGAGATCCTGCTGCCCCGCAAGGTGGCCAAGAACCGCATCATGGGCCGCCGCCTGTGCGCCAATGACAACAACCACCCGAACAACATCTTCATCGACGCCATCAAGCCCAACGGCGACGTCTGCCGCGTGTGCGGCGGCGCGCTGACCGCCCGCGCCGACGATATTGACGAGGGCGCCATCGACAAGCGCCACGACATCTACTACGATGACAAGACCGGCACCATCGCCGCCGCGTACTTCTACAAGGCCCTGGCCGCCAAGGGCGCCTGCAAGTACATCGAGCTCAACGGCGAAGGCACCATCGACTCCATCAAGAAGACCCTGCTGGATCAGCTGTAGGCTGATCTGCTGGAGTGAACCAGCTGTAGGCTGATCTGCTGGAGTGAACCAGCTGTAGGCCGCAAGCCTACGCACTCAAAGACAAAGGCCCCCCTCCTTGCGGAAGGGGGCCTTCTCTTTTGGGCTGGGCCCGGCAGCTACGCGGCCTTGGCCTTGAGCCTGGCCTTGCCCTTGGGCGCGACCGGCGCGGGCTCGTCGGCGTAGGGCTTGCTCAGGCTGATGATGAACGGAGCCGCGACGTAGATGGAGGAATAGGTGCCCACCACGATGCCGATGAGCATGGCCAGGGCGAAGTCGTGGATGACCGCGCCGCCGAACAGGAACAGGCTGAGCACGGCCAAAAAGGCCAGGCCCGAGGTCAGAATGGTGCGCGACAGGGTCTGGTTCACGCTCTTGTTGATGATCACCGGCAGGGTGTCGCCTGTTTTGAGCCCGCGGGTCTCGCGGATGCGGTCATAGACGATGATCGTGTCGTTGAGCGAGAAGCCGATGAGCGTCAGGAGCGCCGCGATGATGGTCAGGTCGAATTCCTTGTTCAGGATGGAGAAGATGCCGACGGTTGTCAGAACGTCGTGAATAAGCGCTACAATGGCCCCCAGAGCGTAGTTCAGCCGCAAGACGAAGCATAGGGCCAGGGTGAGCACAAGCGCGCCCAGAACGAGCCAGACCTGCGGGGCCTGGAAGTACTGCAAGGTCGTGATGCCCGCGAACAGGCCTGCGGCCATGAGCCCGGCGGCCATCCAGCGGTGCTCGAAGCGGCCGGAGATGTAGATGGCGATGATCAGGATGGCGAAGTACATGGCCTCCAGGGCCTTGCCGCGCAGGTCCTCGCCCACCTTGGGCCCGACCATCTCGATGCGCTTGAACTCGTACTTGGCGCCGTTCATGCCCTCATCCAGGGCCTGGGTCACGGTCTTCTGGATGCTCGCGCTGGAGTCGTCCGTGGTGGAGGTGCGGACCAGAAACTCATTGTCCTTCTCTTTGCCCATCTGCTGCACCACGAGCCCAGGCAGGTTCTTGCCCTCCAGGACCTTCTTCAGCGTGTCCAGGTCCGTTGGGGTGGCGAACTTGGTCTGGAGGATCACGCCGCCCGCGAAGTCGATGCCGTAGCGCGGGCCGCCCTTCATGACCAGCGAGATGCCGCCGATGATGATCATGAGCGCCGAGATGGCGAAGGCGATGTACCTGAAGCCGATAAAGTCGATGTTCGTTTCGTGCTTGATGAAGGAAAAGCTCATGTCGTCTCCTTAGATGCTCACGGGCGCGTCGGCCTTGCGTTTGGACATGTACAGGTCGAACATGATGCGTGAGACGAAGATGGCCGTGAACATGCTCATGATGATGCCCAGGACCAGGGTGACGGCGAAGCCGCGGATGGGCCCGGTGCCGAACTGGTACAGGATGATGGCCACGATGACGTTGGTGGTGTTGGAGTCCAGGATGGTCAGGGTGGCCTTGCCGTAGCCCTTTTCCACGGCCTCGAGGGGCTTCACGCCCTTGCGCAGCTCCTCGCGGATGCGCTCGTAGATGAGCACGTTGGCGTCCACGGCCATGGCGATGGTCAGGATGATGCCCGCTATGCCGGGCAGGGTCAGGGTCGCGCCAAAGGCAGCCAGACCGGCCATGGTCAGCACGATGTTCAAAAGCAGCACGATGTCGGCGAAGATGCCGGCCAGGCTGTAGTAGACGGCCATGAACAGGATGATGGCGATGGCGGCGATGCCGGTGGCCATCATGCCCGCGTCGATGGACTCCTGCCCCAGGGTGGGGCCCACGGTGCGCTGCTCAAGGATGTTGACCGGCGCAGGCAGGGCGCCGGCGCGCAGGACGATGGCCAGGTCGCGGGCCTCCTCCTGGCTGAAGCTGCCGGTGATCTGGGCCTTGCCGCCGGAGATCTTGTCCTGGATCACCGGGGCGGAGTAACACTTGCCGTCGAGCACGATGGCCAGGCGCTTCTTCAGGTTCTCCCCGGTCACGCGCTCGAATATCTTGGCCCCGCGCGCATTGAAGGTCATGCTCACGGCGAACTGGTTGTTGTTCTGCTCGATGGTGGCGCGGGCGTCGGTGATGTGCTCGCCCGTCATCACCGCCTCTTTCTTGAGCACGATGGGAATTTCCCTGGAGCCGCTCTTGGGCCCGTGCTGCACCATGGTGGTGAGCTCGCGGCCCGGGCCGAGTAAGCCTTGCTGGACCGCAGTCGGGTCGACGCTGTCGTCGACGATCTTGAACTCCAGGTGCGCGGTCTTGCCGATGACGGCGATGGCGCGCTCCGGGTCGTGCAGGCCCGGCAGCTGCACCTGGATGCGGTTGCCTTCCTGGCGGCGGATGTCGGGCTCGGCCACGCCGAACTCGTCAATGCGGTTTCTTATGGTCTTCACCGCCTGGTCCAGGGTCAGCTTGGCCAAATATTTTTTGTAGTCCGGCGTCATGGAGAGCAGGTACTTGACGCGGTCCTCGGGCAAGGTTTCCTTGCCGTCCACACGCACGTTCGGGAACTGCTTGCTCAGGATCTTCTCAAAGGCCTCCTGCTTGGCCGCGCCGACGAGCACGGCCTCCAGGCGCAGGCCTGGCAGCAGGGTGGGCTTGAGCACGGCCAGATCGTCCTCGCGGGCGCTGGCCTTGATTTCCTGCCCCATGTTGGACATGTTGTTTTCAATGGCCTTGTCCACGTCGACCCCGAGGGTCAGGTGGATGCCGCCCTTGAGGTCCAGGCCGAGGTTGATGGCGGTGTCGGGCAGGATTTTTCCCAGCAGGGTGTTCTTGATGCCCGGCACCGAGGGCAGGACCAGGCACAGGGCCACGACCATAACCGCCAGTGTAAGCAGAACGCGCCAACGCAGATTCCGATTCATGTACTCTCCCTTGACGATAACGCTTCACGTGGGAATTGATGCGAAAGACAAGCGCGGACCCAGGCGCTTTCCCAGGTCCGCGTATCTGCCTTTCGGCTGAAAATCAAAGGAAAAGATTACTTGGCCTTCTTTTCCAGCTTGTCGAAGGATGACTGCAGGTCTGCAACAGTGTTGCGCAGCATTTCGACCTGAACCTTTTCGGCAATTTCAATGACGATGGTGCTTTTCTTGTCGTTGAAGCGCACGATGCTGCCGTAGATGCCGCCGTTGGTGACGATGGCGTCGCCCACCTTCAGGCTTCCGAGCATCGCCTTGTGCTCCTTGGCCTTTTTCTGCTGGGGCCGGATGAGCAGGAAGTAGAAGATGGCGAACATGAGGATGAGCGGAACAAAGGCGCCAAGGGGATTGCCCTGGCCGCCGGCACTGCCGCCGCCGAGTCCGCCCATTGCGAGTGCGAGATTATCAAACATCCTGGAATCCTCCTGAGTTTGGAGGCGCAAACTTTGCGCCAGCCCTCCCCTGCCTACGCCGGAACGTACAGGTTGCCGTAGGGGCGGTGGGAGAAGGGCTTGATCTTGACGAAATCAGACGCAAGGATCGCCTTGGCGTCCAGCCCAAGTTCCCTGGCATAGTCCTTGACGATGCCCTGAACCACCAGCAGATCCGACTCATCCAGAGGCTGAGTGGCCAAGCCGGGGCCGATCTGCTCCCTGGGAACGTCGCCGCGCACGTAAATGACGCCGCCGTGCATGCCCGTTCCCAGGCTGCGACCAGCAATGGGTTCAGTCGGCTTATCAGAAAACATTCCAAGAAGCAAAATGATTCCGCCAGCCATGTATTCGCCCAAAAAGTCCCCGGCCTTGCCGCCGATGACGATGATCGGGAGCTTCTCCATGTAGGCCTTCATGTGGATGCCCACGCGGTAGCCAACGTCGCCCTTGATGAAGATTTTGCCGCCGCGCATGGCGTAGCCGACAACGTCTCCGGCCAGGCCCTCGATGATGACGGTGCCGTCGTCCATGGTGTTGCCCACGCCGTCCTGGGCGTTGGCCTTCACGCGGACCTTGGGCCCGCGCATGAAGGAGCACATGTCCTGGCCGGGCACGCCCTGGATCTCGACGTTGAGCTCGCCTTCCACGGCGCCCACAAGATAGCGCTGGCCGTTCACATTCTTCAAAACGATGTCCGTGGCGCCACCGGCCACGGCCTCGCGGATCTGCTCATTGAGCTGGCGGTAGTAGATGCCGCTCGCGTCCAGGGTGATATGCTTCGCCATTGTCCTCTATGCCTCCAGATGCACGATGACCGGTTCGCCAGCCTTGGGCATCCACACGCGGTCCAGCTCGGGCTGCACTTCGCGGATGGAGCTTTCCTCGCTCGACATGAAGACCATGTCGTCCTTTTCGGCCACCACCAGCGGACGCAGCTTGATGCGGTCGTTCAAGCCGAAAAGCCCGGTGTTGTCGGCCACGAGGATGGCGAAGGGGCCGTTCAACAGCGCCTGGCCGTAGACCATGCGCAGCGCAGTGTAGGCTTCCTTCTCCTGCTTGGGCATGCGCGCGATCTCGTCCCAGAAGGGCGGGGCGAAGACCTTGCAGGCCATTTCCTTGGACAGGCCATGCTTGCGGATGAGCATGTCAAGTTCATAGGCCACGACCTCGGTGTCGGTCATCAGCGTGCACAGGTAGCCGTGCTCGCAGAGGTAGCGGCGGTTGATGCCGTAGGAGGAGATCTCACCGTTGTGCACGATGGACCAGTCCAGCAGGGTGAAGGGGTGCGCCCCGCCCCACCAGCCCGGGGTGTTGGTGGGAAAGCGGTTGTGGCCGGTCCAGATGTAGGCCGAGTATTCCTCCAGGCGGAAGAAGTCGGCGATGTCCTCCGGAAAGCCCACGCCCTTGAACGCGCCCATGTTCTTGCCGCTGGAGAAGACGAACGCGCCCGCAACCTTGTGGTTGATGTGCATGACCGCGCTGACCACGTAGTCCTGCTCGCCCAGGTCGCGGCCCTCGTGCGGGCGGTCCTTCTTGGGGGTCAAAAAGTAGCGGGTCACGATGGGCGGGTCCACGATGGCCAGGTTCTTGCGGGTCGGAATGGGCTCGGCCAGGTGCACGGTGAAGTAGTGCTTGATCACCTCTTCGGCGTTGTCCAGGGCGGCCTGGGTGTCGCACATGAGGTGGAAGGCGTACTTGTCGGCCAGGTCGGGATAGATGCCATAGGCCGCGAAACCGCCGCCCAGACCGTTTCCGCGGTCGTGCATGCAGGTCATGGCGCGGATGGGGATGTCGCCGGGGATGAGGCCGCGCGTCTTGTGGATCACTCCGAAGACGCCGCATCCGGAGATGTCCTTCTGGAAGTCGTAATAACGTTCAGGTGCTTTCATCTGCTCTATGCTCCTGCGGGATATTGCGCCAGCCGTGGGGCCCAGGGCCCTAGCGGGCGGCCTTGGCCGGGGCCGGGTTCCAGGTCTCGTCGAACAGCTTTTCGGGCCAGAGGAAGACCTCGGGACCGGCGTTAATGAGCTTGTCCTTGGCCTCGCCAGCAAGCGCCATCTCGAACTTGATGAAGGCCGTGAACATGCCGGCCTTGTCGATGTCGCCCACCAGGACGTAGCCCACCAGCTTCTCGTCGCGGAACACCAGCTTGCGGTAGGTCTCCTTGGCCTCGTCCAACAGGGCGTGGACCTCGAAGTTCGGGTCGCCCTCGGGCGGGTTGACCACGCCGACGGAGATGGTGGGCAGCCCGTAGAAGCTGATGGAGTTCATGGGCAGGCCGCCCTGGTAGGGCTCCTTGGCCCCGGCCATGTTCCGGCCGGAGGCGTAGCCCTGGTTGTACGCGTTGGGCCAGATGGGCACCACGCGGTGCTCGCCGGACAACTGGTCCAGGGCCTGGGCCACGTCGCCTGCGGCGTACACGTCCTTGGCGCTGGTCATCAGCTTGGCGTCGACCATGATGCCGCGCTCGACCTTGATCCCGGCCTCCTTGGCGATGGCGCTGTGCGGCACCACGCCGATGGCCACCACCACCACCTCGGTCTCCAGGAAGCGGCCGTCGGTCAACAGCACGCCCTTGACCCGGCCCTTGGTGTCGCGCTGGATCTCCTTGGCGGTGACGCCGCAGTTGACCGCGATGCCGACGTTCTTCAACCGGTTGGCGGCCAGGGCTCCGGCCTTCTCGTCAAAACCGGCGGAGAGGATGCGCGGGGCCAGCTCCACGATGGTCACGGCCACGCCGCGGTCGTGCAGGCTCTCGGCGGCCTTGAGCCCGATGAGCCCGCCGCCGATGACCACGGCGCGCTTGATCTTGGCCGAGAGTTCGATCAGCGTCTGGGCGTGGGCCAGGGTGGTGAAGCTGTAAATGTCCGCGCCCTGCACGCCGGGAATGGGCGGTATGAAGGGGATGCCGCCGGTGGCGATGAGCAGGCGGTCAAAGGCGATGGTCTCGCCCTTGTCCGTGGCCACGGCCTTCTTGGCGGTGTCGATACTGGTGACCGTGGTGCCGAGCTTCAGCTCCACGTTGTTCTTGACGTAATAGTCGTCGCCGCGCAGGGCCAACTGGTCCGCGCCGATCTTTCCGGCCAGGAAGTAGGAGATGAGCGGACGGCCATAGGCGGCGGCTTCTTCCGCGCCGATGACGACGATCTTTCCTTTCTGGTCGTGCCGCCGGATGCCCTCGATGGCGCCGATGGAGGCCACGCCGTTGCCGATGATCACGTAGGTCATAGCATCCTCATGAGCTTTGCGTTTCGTGGCGGGCATATGCCCCTCCTAGCGTTCCTCTTGCTTCAGCGCCTGATTGGGGCAGGCAGCCACGCAGGCCGGGCCGCCGGGGCGATCAAAGCACAGGTCGCACTTGACTATTTTGTTCTCCAGCGGGTGCCGGGCAATGGCGCCGAAGGGGCAGGCCATGAGGCAGGACCAGCAGCCCACGCACTTTTCGCGGTCGTAGGTGGTGCGGCCGGACTCGGGGTCCTTCTGCAAGGCGCCGGAGATGCAGGCGGCCACACAGGCGGGCTCGTCGCAGTGGCGGCAGGACAGGGCCACGCAGGTGGGGCCGCCCTCGTGCACGCGCTTGCAGGAGCTCAGGCCCTCGCCCGTGCGCTCCACGGTGTAGGCCAGGATCAGGTCCTTGCTCTTGG
The DNA here is from genome assembly GCA_903843965.1 of uncultured delta proteobacterium. GTDB lineage: Bacteria > Desulfobacterota > Desulfovibrionia > Desulfovibrionales > Desulfovibrionaceae > Humidesulfovibrio. The sequence goes on along the minus strand of CAIMRY010000008.1, from coordinate 149,558 downwards.
AGTGCGCGGTGATGCAGGCCAGCTCGCAGATATGGCAGCCGATGCAGTAGTCCTTGTTGGGGTAGACGCGTTTCATGATCTGGAGTCCCCCTTAACGCCCGGCGTGCTTGACGCCGAGGATGTCCATCTCGGTGTCGGAAAGGCCCACCGCGCGGAGCTTGTCGCGGTTGCCGCGCAGGCTCTCGATGGAATTGAGCCCCATGCCGCCGAGCATTTCTTCGATCTCATGGCCCCAGGCGTGGACCAGATTGACCATCTTCTTGGCCGCCACGTCCGGGTTCTGGCGCTTGGCCAGCTTGGCGTCGTTGGTGGCGATGCCCCAGGGGCACTTGCCGGTGTAGCACTTGCCGCAGAGCGTGCAGCCCACGGCCAGAAGCGCCGCAGTGGCGAAGTACACGGCGTCCGCGCCAAGGGCGATGGCCTTGACCACGTCGGCGCTGCAGCGGATGCCGCCAGCGGCCACGATGGAGGCGCGATTGCGGATGCCTTCGTCGCGCAGGCGCTGGTCCACCTGGGCGAGCGCCAGCTCGATGGGGATGCCCACGTTGTCGCGGATCATTCCCGGGGCCGCGCCTGTGCCGCCGCGCATGCCGTCGATGGCCACGATGTCGGCCCCGGCGCGCACGATGCCCGAGGCGATGGCGGCCACGTTGTGCACGGCGGCGATCTTCACGCTCACGGGCACGCGGTACTCGCTGGCCTCCTTCAGGGCGAAGATGAGCTGGTGCAGGTCCTCAATGGAGTAGATGTCGTGGTGCGGGGCCGGGGAGATGGCGTCGGACCCCAGCGGCACCATGCGCGTGACCGAAACCATCTCGTTGATCTTCTCGCCGGGCAGGTGCCCGCCGATGCCGGGCTTGGCGCCCTGGCCGACCTTGATCTCGATGCCCGCGCCCGCGTTCAGGAAGTCGCGGTGCACGCCGAAGCGGCCCGAGGCCACCTGGACGATGGTGTTCTTGCCGTACTGGTACAGCGTCTTGTGCAGGCCGCCCTCACCGGTGTTGTAGCAGATGCCGAGCTCGGTGGCGGCGCGGGCCATGGCCACGTGCAGGTTGAAGTTGATGGAGCCGAAGCTCATGGCCGAGAACATAAGCGGGTAGTTCAGCTCAATGTTCGGGGAGAGCTTGGTCTTCAGCTTCGGGCTGCCGTCCTTGGTCTTGGTGAACTCCAGCTTCACCGGCTTTGCGCCCAGGAAGGTCTTGAGCTCCATGGGCTCGCGCAGCGGGTCGATGGACGGGTTGGTGACCTGGCTGGCGTCGAGCAGAAGCTTGTCCCAGTAGACGGGGATGTTCCCCACGGGACTGCCCATGCCGGTCAGGAGCACGCCGCCGGTGTCGGCCTGCTTGTAGATGTATTTGATGAACTCCGGCTTCCAGAGGGCGTTGTCCTTGAAGTCGGACTGCTTTTTCTGGATCAAGAGCGCGGAGGTGGGACACAGCGCCTCGCAACGGTGGCAGCCGACGCACTTGGCGTTGTCGTGCATGACCTTCTGGCGCGACTCGTCCCAGTAATGCGCCTCGTAGGCGCACTGCCGGATGCAGACCTTGCAGTTGATGCAGGCGTCCTTGTCGCGGACAATGGAGAAATCATGGTAGTTTCGGTTGATCGGTTGGAAAAGCAAAACCGTTACCTCGCTCCAAATGGTTTGGCTGTATGCGCCTCTGTACCACCACCCCCGGCCCAGGAAAGATTCCAAGGCGACCAGGAACGGGTCGCCAGAAAATCACAAGGTCAACGGGCTGTCAACAAATGTTTCTGCAAAAACGTGAAAATTGACAATATTGTGCTTCAGCCCGAGATTAACTGTGGAGAAGCAGGGCCCAACAGCTGAAGAATTATGAAGTTATGGCATTGCAGCGATTGTGGAAAAGCTGTTTCAGACTTCCGTGGCCCAGTGCAGCAGGCCCAGGGCGTGGGAGTCGAGCAGCAACGGGTGGTGCGGCAGAATGCGCACGGTGAAGCCGAAGCGGCCCGCCTCCGCAGGCAGCACCTCGCCCCGGTACAGGTGCCAGCCGTCGCCCAGGTCCTTTTCCGGCGACATGACCGAGGTCTTGCGCTTGACGAAGGCCGAGTCCTGGGCCACGGGCCCGTAGTAGATCTCCACCTGCACGTCCAGCGGGGTCAGCCCGTCGAGCTGGACCTGGGCCTCCACCAGCACCGGCTCCTCCACAAAGACCTTTTCGTGGGTCTCGGTGCGGATGTCGCGGATGGCGAGCTTGTTCCAGCTGGTCATGAGCTTCATGCGCCACTGGGCCAGGTCCTTGGCCGCGCGGAAGTCCTCGCGCACCAGGCTCTGGTAGTTGCGGCAGGAGGGCAGGTAGGCCTTCTCGGTGTAGTCCTCGACCATGCGGTGGGCGTTGTAGATGGGCCCCAGCTCGCGCAGGGCGCTCTTCATCTTGCGGATCCAGGTGCGCGGCAGGTTGCCGTGGCCCCGGTCGTAGAACTCGGTCAGCACGTCGTTTTCCAGAATGTTGAACAGCGTCTGGCTTTCCACGAAGTCCTGGTACACGCTGTCCTCATACTCCTCACCCCGGCCGATGGCCCAGCCCAGGCTGTTGTCCTGGCGGTAGGCCTCGTCCCACCAGCCGTCCAGGGTGGAGACCTGGAGCACGCCGTTGGCCAGGGCCTTCATGCCGCTGGTGCCGCAGGCCTCCAGGGGGCGGCGGGGATTGTTCAGCCACACGTCGCAGCCCTGCACCATGCGGCTGGCGATCTTCATGTCGTAGTCCTCAAGAAAGACCATGGTCAGGCGGCAGTCCTCGCGGCGGCACAGCTGCACCAGATCCTGGATGATCTTCTTGCCCTCGTTGTCGTTGGGGTGCGCCTTGCCCGCGAAGATGAACTGCACGCGCCGCTCGGTGTTGGTCAACAGGCGCACCAGGCGCTCCTTGTCCAGCAGGAGCAGGTTGGCCCGCTTGTAGGTGGCGAAGCGCCGGGCGAAGCCGATGGTCAGGGCCTGGGGGTCCAGCACCTCGTCGGCCTGCTGCAGCTCCTTGTGTCGCGCGCCCTTGTCCATGAGCTGCTTGCGCAGACGCTTGCGCACGAAGTCCACCAGCCGCTCGCGCAGGCGTTCGTGGGTGCGCCAGAGCTCGGCGTCGGGGATGCCCTCGGCCTGGTTCCACACGCGCACGCAGTCCGAGTCCTCGCGCCAGTTGCCCAGGTAGCGGTCGTACAGGATGGCCATGTCCGTGGCCACCCAGGTCGGCGTGTGCACGCCGTTGGTGATGGACCCGATGGGCACGTCCTCCACCGGGTTCTGGGGCCACACCTTCTGCCACATGCGGCGGGAGACCTCGCCGTGCAGACGCGACACGCCGTTGGAGAAGCGCGAGAGGCGCAGCGCCAGCACGGTCATGCAGAACTGCTCGCCCTCGTCGCGCGGGTCTTCCCGGCCCAGGGCCATGAAGACCTTGAAGGCCAGATTCAGCTTGCGCGCATAGTCCTCGAAATAGGTGTGCATCAGCTCCGGCGGGAAGCGGTCGTTGCCCGCGGGAACCGGGGTGTGCGTGGTGAACACGCTGGACGAGGCCGTGAGCTCGGATGCGGCCTCAAAGGACAGGCCGTGGTCCTGCATGTACACGCGGATGCGCTCTAAGCCCGCAAAGGCCGAGTGCCCCTCATTCATATGGATGACCATGGGCTCGATGCCCAGGCGAGCCAGGGCCCGGATGCCGCCGATGCCGAGCAGGATCTCCTGCTGCAGGCGCATCTCCAGGCCGCCGCCGTACAGGCGCGAGGTGACGGAGCGCAGATGCGGCGGGTTCTCCGGCACGTTGGAGTCCAGCAGGTACAGGCGCACCTTGCCCACGTGCACCTCCCAGACCCGGGCATGCAGGGGCTGCCCCTGGCAGTCCACGCAGACCACGCAGGGGTCGCCGTTCACGTCCCTGGCCGGGCGCATGGGCATCTGCTCGAACTCGTGGCCCGGGTAGCGCTCCTGCTGCCAGGCGTCGGGGGTCATGTACTGGCGGAAGTAGCCTTCGCGGTACAAGAGCCCCACGCCGACGAGCGGGATGTTCAGGTCGCTGGCGGACTTCAAATGGTCGCCCGCCAGGATGCCCAGGCCGCCGGAATAGATGGGCAGGCACATGGCGATGCCGTATTCCAGGCTGAAGTAGGCGATGCTGGGCGAGGCCTCGTGTCCGACCGGGAACTTGAAGGCCGAGTGCTTGCGCGCCAGATAGTGCTCCAGGGCGCGTTTTGCGTCGGCCAGGCGCTGGATGAAGAAATCGTCGCGCGCCAGCTCCTCGATGCGCCGCTGGGGCAGGCGGTTCAACAGCAGCACCGGGTTCTGCTGGCAGCTCACCCAGAGGTTGTGGTCGATGGTGGTGAAGATGTTCGTCAGGTCATTGTTCCAGGAGAACCAGAGGTTGGTCGCTATGTCCCACAAGGGCTCCAGCTTGGGCGGCAATTTGGGGACAACGCTGAATACGCGCAGGGCCTGCATTGGGACTCCTTGATTGAACGGGGGGGGGTGGCTTTCGAAGCAAGCAGCGTATAAAGGCTGCAAAGAAAAAGCAAGCGCCCTTCCTTGTCCCCGGCTGGCCCCCGGCTGGCTCTTGGTTGGCTCTTGATTGGCTGGACCAGCGCCCTTTCCAGCATTGACAGGGCGGGCATTTCCAGAGAAAGGAAGGCTCTTTGCATGATGGAGGAACAGCCATGAACACGAACCCGGCGACCGCATTGCACCTTGATGTGCGCGTGCGCTTTCTGCATCCCGTGTGGGACGAGCACAAGCTGGCCTACGCCACGGACCACAGCGCCGGGCTGGACCTGCGCGCCTGCATCGACGCCGAGCGCCTGGACATCCCCGCCGGAGGCCGCGCCGCCATTCCGGCCGGCATCGCCATCGAGATCGGCGCGCCGGGCATTGCCGGGTTCATCTTTTCGCGCAGCGGCCTGGGGGCCAAGGACGGCCTGACCGTGAGCCAGGGCGTGGGCGTCATCGACCCGGACTACCGGGGCCAGATCATCGTGTCCCTGCTGAACACCTCCGGCGCGCCGCGAAGCGTGGAACGCGGGCAGCGCATCGCGCAGCTCGTGTTCCTGCCCTGCTTCACCGCGCGTCTCATTGCGGTCGACGAGCTTGGCGCCACACTGCGCGGCGCGGGCGGTTTCGGCCATACCGGAAAGATTTAGCCAAGCATCAAGGAGAGCGTCATGACCAAAGCGCCAAGCCAAGCATACAACAGCCTCGTCAGCCGGGACAGGAAGGTGCTCTGCCAGACCTACGGCCGCTATCCCCTGGCCATTGAACGGGCGGTGGGCTCGCGTTTGTTTGATCTGGACGGCAGGGAATACGTGGACCTGCTCGCGGGCATCGCCGTGGCCAACCTGGGCCACAGCCACCCGGAGCTGCTGGAGGTCATGTCCAGCCAGGCCCAAAACCTCATCCACATCAGCAACCTGTTCTACCAGCCCAGGCAGGTGGAGCTGGCCGAAAAGCTCATCGCCACCTGCGCCTGCGACCGGGTCTTCTTTTGCAACTCCGGGGCCGAGGCCAACGAGGCGGCCATCAAGCTCGCCCGGCGGTACATGCGCAGCGTGCGCTACAAGGACGCCTTCGAGATCATCACGCTCACCGGCTCCTTCCATGGCCGCACCCTGGCCACCCTCACGGCCACGGGCCAGGGCGGGCGGATCAAGGACGGCTTCGACCCCCTGCCCGAGGGCTTCGTCACCGTGCCCTTCGGCGACATCAATGCCATGCGCGCCGCCGTGGGCCCCAAAACCGCCGCCGTGCTCATCGAGATGGTCCAGGGCGAGGGCGGCGTGCTGCCCCTGCCCGAGGACTACGTGCTGCAGGTGCGCGACCTGTGCCACGAGGCCAACTGCCTGTTCATGGTCGACGAGATCCAGACCGGCCTGTGCCGCACCGGGCGCTTCTGGGCGCACCAGCACTTCGGCCTGGAGCCGGACGTGATCACCACGGCCAAGGGCCTAGCCAACGGCCTGCCCATGGGCGCCATGCTGGTCAAGGAGCATGTGGCCCGCGGTTTTGCGCCGGGCTCCCACGCCACCACCTTTGGCGGGGGCGGGGTGCTCTCCGCCGTGGCCTCCAAGGTCGTGGACATCATGCTGCGCGACGACCTGGCCGGACGCGCCCGGGACCTGGGCAACCTGGCGCTCGTCGCCTTCCGGAAAATCCAAACCGCAATGCCGGACAAAATCAAGACCGTGCGCGGCCTGGGGCTGATGATCGGCATCGAGCTTGCCGGTCCGGGCGAGGCCGTGCATGCGGAGCTGCGCGAGCGCGGCTTCATCTGCAACTTGGCCCACGGCAGGGTGCTGCGGCTTCTGCCGCCCCTGGTCATCAGCGCGGATGATCTGCTTGCCTTTGCGGCTGCTCTGGAGGATATTCTGAAGCAGAACGGATAAGGGCTCTGCCTGAACGGGCGCAGGGGCGGACGACGAGAGGACCACGGATCGGAACACGAGAGAACCACGAATAGGCCACGATCGGATTACGATCGGACCATAAGCGAAACAGGAGCGCGGCATGAGCGTTGTCGACGCCATGGGCCAGCAACAGCTGGACTCCGGGGAGCAGGGCCACACGGGCCTGCCCCTGGAGGCGCGCCTGCCCGCCGGAAAGCCCCTGCGCACGGTACAGCCCCTGCCCGCGCCCTTGACGTCGAACAGCCCGGCAGAGGAGCCCAGGCCGGTGCTGGACGACCAGGCCCTGCGCCTGCGGGCCACCCAGGCCCGGGCCGAGATCACCGGCACCGGCGTCATTGTGGACGCCATCGCCTGATCTCGACCCCGACAACACTCCAACACACCAATGGAACCGCACCAGCCATGACCGTGTCCCTGCTCAAGATCGAATTCTCCCTGCCCCCCGCAGACTACGACGACGCGGTGGTCTTCCTGTCCGGCGCCATCCAGCACGGCTGGGAGGAATCCCAGGCCCAGGACGGCACCACCCACTTCAGCACCTATCTGGAGAACCACGAGGCCGGGCTGGATGTGGCCCGCCAAATCAAGGCGCTCTGGCCGGATTCGGGCATCCGCACTGAGGAGTCCATGAGCCAGGACTGGGCCGAGAGCTGGCGCGAGTTCTTCACGCCCATCGAATGCGGGGGCCGGTTCGAGATACTGCCGCCCTGGCTGTCTGATGAGGGCCACGAGAATCTGACGCCCATCATCATCGAGCCCAAGATGGCCTTCGGCACCGGGCACCACCCCACCACGGCCCTGTGCCTGGCCTGCCTGGCCGACCTGTTCCGCGCGGGCCACTTGGCCGCAGGCATGGAGTTTTTGGACCTGGGCACCGGCTCGGGCATCCTGGGCATCGGCTTGGCCAAGCTCGGGCTCACGGGCCTGGGCCTGGACATCGACCCCCAGGCCACGGCCTGTGCTACGGAGAACGCCCAGATCAACAACGTGGCCGACCAGCTGCGCATCGCCACCGGCGGCATCAACACCGTGGCCGAGGGCGTCAGCTTCCAGGTCGTTGTCGCCAACATCTTGTCCAAGCCGCTGATCTTCATGGCCCCGGACATCGTGCGCCGCATCGCGCCCGGCGGCTGCCTGGCCCTGTCCGGCATCCTGGTGGAGCAGGCCCCGGATGTAGTCCGCGCCTACGTGCGCCTGGGCCTGCCCGAGCCGGAGCTGCGCGTGAGCGGCGACTGGTGCGCCCTGCTCTGGACGAACCTGCCCGCCCTGCCCGCAGCGGCGTCTCCGGAAGAAGGCCAGAGGGACTGATGACCAAACCCTCCGAGACCATCCAGGGCCTCTTTCGCGCCTTTTCCGGGGCGCTGGGTCCGAGCCGCTGGTGGCCCGGAGAGACCCCCTTCGAGGTGGCTGTCGGAGCCATTCTGACCCAGAACACCAACTGGAAAAACGTCGAGAAGGCCATCGCCAACCTGAAGGCGGCCGGTGCGCTCACGGCCCGGGGCCTGCGCGCCCTGGCCCCGGAGCAGATGGAGGAGCTCATCCGCCCTGCCGGGTACTTCCGCATCAAAACCAAACGGTTGACAGATTTTCTCGACTTTCTTGAGCAGGAGTCCGGGCTGGAAATCGAGGCCCTTGGCCACCAGGATCTGTACTCGTTGCGGGAAAAGCTCCTGGCCGTGCGCGGCATCGGGCCGGAAACGGCGGACTCGATCCTGCTCTACGCCCTGGGCAAGCCAACCTTCGTGGTCGACGCCTACACCGTGCGCATGTTCTCCCGCCACGGCCTGATCCCGGAGGTCACGGACTACCACGAGGTGCAGGACATCGCCCAGTCGGCCATCGCCTCCGCCGTGCAGGACGACAGCGCCAACGCGGCGGACTACAACGAGTTCCATGCGCTCATCGTGCGCGCGGCCAAGCAGTGGTGCCGCAAGAGCAAGCCTTTGTGCAGCCTCTGCCCGGCCCGCGCCCTGCTGCCCAACCCGGACGAGCTGCCGTCATGACCCGCAGCCCGGTCCCGGCCTTCATCCCGGTCTACTCTCCGGCCCACTCTCTGGCCCTTGTTCTGGCTCTCGTGCTCGGCCTTGCGCCCGCAGCCCTGGCCCAGTCCGGCCAGATCGAAAAGGCCCTGCAGCGCGAGCACCAGAAGGCCGCAGAGCACAAGGGCGTGGTGCGCCAGCTGGCCGAACGCGAAAAGGCCCTGCAAGGCCGCCTCACGGTCATCGAGGCGCGCATGCAGGCCGCCGAGGCGCGCATCGAGAAACAGGAGGCCGCCCTGGAGCTCATCCGCCAGGAGGAGACCCGCTACGCCCAGCTGTACGACGCCGTGCGCGTGAAGCGCGAACAGGCCGTGCGCGAGCTCCGGCGGCTGCTCGACCTGCTCTGGCCCATCAGCGCCCAGGGCATGCACGAGGGCTCCCGCTCGGCGGACAGCTGGGACGCTGCGGACCGGCGCTTCCAGTGGACCGGCGCGGTCTACGCCAAGACCCGCGCGGCCCTGGAGATTGTGCGCCGCCAGGAGCAGGAGCTGGCCGGGGTGCTGGCCCGCCAGAAAGAGCTGGAGGCCCAGGTGGACCAGCAGTTGGCGGTCATCAACGCGGACAAGGACGCGCTCTTGCGTGACCGTCTGGCCGTGAACGCGCGCATGGGCCAGGTGAACACCCAGCGCCAGGATCTTGAGGGTGAGCTGCAGATGATCCTGAAGACCATCCAGCAGCTTAATTATCAGCTTTCCAGCCAGCGCAGCCGCAAGTTCGACTCCTACAAGGCCGCCCTGCCCTGGCCGGTGGCCGGAAGGGTGGTCGCGTCCTTCAGTCCGGAGGGACGGCCCTCGCGCCGGGGCATCGGCATCGCCACGGGCGAGGGATCCACCGTGCGCAGCGTGTTCTGGGGCAAGGTGGTGCACAACGACGTGCTGCGCGGCCTGGGCAAGGTCGTGATCCTGTTCCACGGCGGCGATTATTACAGTCTGTATGCCTACCTGTCGGATGTGACGGTCCAGCCTGGCCAGGAAGTGGAGAAGGACGAGCCCATCGGCCACGCGGGCTACTACCCGGAAGCACATGGCAACGGGGTGTATTTCGAATTGCGTTTCCACCAGAAACCTATTAATCCCCTGCTGTGGCTCATGCCCGCCCAGTAAGCGCCAAATCCTATAGGCGTTTGCGGCTTCACGGAGGAATTATGCGCACTGGCATCTGGTTTGTTTGTTTTGTCATGCTCCTGACCCTGACCATCGCCCCCGCGCCCCTGGGGGCGGCACCTGGCAAGGATGACCAATTCGAAGCCCTGCGCCGGTTCAGCCAGGTGGTGGACATGGTGGAGACCCACTATGTCAAGAAGGTCACCAAGGCCGAGCTCATCCAGAACTCCATCAAGGGCATGCTCGAACAGCTCGACCCGCACTCGGCCTTTCTCTCCGCCGACGACTTCAAGGAGCTGCAGGACTCGTCCAGCGGCGCCTTCCACGGCATCGGCATCGAGATCAGCTCCGAGAACGGGCGGCTCATCGTGGTCTCGCCCATTGAGGACACCCCGGCCTTCAAGGCTGGCCTCAAGACCGGCGACATCATCATGGAGATCGACGGGGAATCGACCATGGAGCTGGGCCTGAACGACGCTGTCAAGAAGATACGCGGACCCCAGGGCACCAGCGTGACCCTGACCATCCTGCACAAGGGCGCGCAGCAGCCCATTGACGTGACCATCGCCCGGGGCACCATCCCCATCGTCAGCGTCAAGACCCAGGAGCTGGAAAAGGGCTACCTCATGTGCCGCATCACGCGCTTCAACGAGCACACCACCAAGGAGCTGCGCGACAAGCTGGCCGAATACTCCAAGAAGACGCCCATCAAGGGCATCGTGCTCGACCTGCGCAACAACCCCGGCGGGCTTCTGGACCAGGCCGTGAGCGTGTCCGACACCTTCCTGTCCGACGGCCTCATCGTCTACATCCAGGGCAAGGACCCGCAGTCCCGCCGCGACTTCAATGGCCGCAAGGAGGCCGATGACCTGATCGACGTGCCCATCGTCACGCTCATCAACGCCGGGTCCGCCTCGGCGGCGGAGATCGTGGCCGGGGCCCTGCAGGACCGCAAGCGCTCGCTTCTGATCGGCGAGAAGACCTTTGGCAAGGGCTCGGTGCAGACCGTGGTCTCCCTGCCCGACGGCTCGGGCATCAAGCTCACCACCGCGCTCTACTACACGCCGAGTGGCCGCTCCATCCAGGCCGAGGGCATCGTGCCGGACCTGGAGATCCCCTTTGTGGCCCCGCCCACGGACGAGGACAAGACCCTCAAGGACCGCTTCACCTTCCGCGAGAAGGACCTGAACCGCCACCTGGAGAACACCAGCGCAAAGAAGGCCAAGAAAAACGCCAAGGCCACGGTCTCCGACAAGGCTGACAAGGCTGAGGAAGCCCGGACCATGATTGAAAAGGACAACCAGATGCGCCTGGCCCTGGAAATGGTCAAGACGCTGCCCAAGATCAGGGAAATCCGCTAGCCGGAGCAGCTTCCGCATGCCTGCCAAGAAGACCGACAGCAAGCGGACCGGGTCACACCGGTCCGCTTTTTCTTCCCCCCTGGGCAAGCTTTTCCGCTGCCTTCCGGTGGGCGCGTGGATTGCGCTGGCCCTGGGCCTCGGGGTGCTCCTCGGCATCTTCGTGGCGCGCCAGTTGCCGGGCCCCGCGCCCGCCCCGCAAAAGCCTCAGCAGGCCAACGCCACCTACGAGGAATACCACGCGGGCGAGTTGGAGAACCGCATCAAGCTCGTGGACAGCGCCCTGTTCCGCAGCCTGCGCGCGGTCAAGCCCGAGGCCGACAGGCTCAACGTCCAGGCCGTGGAAAGCCGCGAGCACAAGGGCCGCGAATATTTCCACCAGACCATCCGCCTGCCCCTGGCCCCCGGCGACAAGGCCGCCTTTGCCCGCCACCTGGTCAAGGACCTGGCCATCCTGGTGCCGGGCGCGCAGCTGACCCAACCCTCGCCCACGCAATGGGACATCACAATCGATGGCGCGCCCACCCACCAGCTGCTCCTGCCGGTCGAGGCGGAAAAGCCCGCCAGACCCGAACGGCCCCAGGCCGCACCCAAGGGCCATCTGGCCCTGATCATCGACGACATGGGCGAGGACGTGGGCATCGCCCGCAGCCTGGCCTCCCTGGACGTGCCCGTGGCTTTCTCCATCTGGCCGGACAGCGCCAACCGCGAGGCCGTGCTCAAGATCGCCAAGGCGCATGGCCGCGAGGTGCTCATCCACCTGCCCATGCAGCCCAAGGGCTATCCCAAGGTCGATCCGGGCAAACACCCCCTGCTCGTGACCATGACTGCGGACCAGGTGCAGGAGACCGTGCGCCGGGCCATCGAACGGGTTCCCGGAGCCATCGGGCTGAACAACCACATGGGCTCCCAGTTCACGGAAAACGTCCGCGGCATGCACGCAGCGCTTGCGGCCATCAAGGCCAAGGGCCTGTTCTTTCTCGACAGCCGCACCACAGCGGACACCGTGGGCGAGGGCGAGGCTCAGCGCGTGGGCCTGCGCTTCCACAAGCGCGACGTGTTCCTGGACAACGAGCAGAACGTCACCGCCGTTCTGCTCCAGCTGCGCAAGGCCGAGGCCCTGGCCCGCTCCAGGGGCCATGCCATCGCCATCGGCCACCCGCACCAGGAAACCCTTGCCGCCATCAAGAAATGGCTGAAGGAAAAGGACGACAGCGTCAGCGTCGTGCCCCTGGCGGCGCTTCCCGCGCGCTGACAGCGCCCTGGCCGCTTCAGCTTGCCAATGGCCGGGCAATGGCTGTAGTCTGCACAGCAGGCAGGCGGAAGCGATCGGCGGACGAGAGCCCTGGGTGCTGCGGTCCGATTCTTGCTTCAAGCTTGAGCGGACGGCTCCCATGCTCCCAGGCGCACACATTTCTGGCAAGGAAACGCGGACATGAGCAAAATTCTTGAACAAGATGAAGTTGATGCGTTGTTGCGCGGTCTTTCCGGCGGCGAGGTGGAAACCACGCCGGACCTGCCGGAGGACGACTCCGGCATTGTGCCCTTTGACCTGACCAACCAGGACCGCATCATCCGCGGCCGCATGCCGGTCCTGGAAATCGTCAACGACCGCTTCGCGCGGCTCTGCACCAACGCCCTGGCCAACACCATGCGCAAGCGCGTGGACATCAACCCCATCTCCATCGACATGAGCAAGTTCGGCGACTTCATGCGTTCGCTGCCCGTGCCCACCAGCATCTCCATTTTCAAGATGGAGCCCTTGCGCGGCAACGCCCTGCTCGTGGTGGACTCGCGCCTGGTCTTCGCCCTGGTGGAGAATTTCTTTGGCGGCGCGGGCTCCCAGCCCAAGGTCGAAGGCCGCGACTTCACGCCCATCGAGCAGGCCATCGTGGACAAGGTGGTCAAGATCTGCCTGGCCAACATGGAGGAGTCCTGGAAGCCCGTGCACGAGGTGCACATCGAGGTGGTGCGCTCCGAGGTCAACCCGCAGTTCGCGGCCATCGTGCCCCCGAGCGACGTGGTCATCGTCATCACCTTCGAGGTGGAGCTGGAGAACGCCATCGGCTCGCTCATCTGCTGCCTGCCGTACGCCACCATGGAGCCCATCCGCTCCAAGCTGCACGCCTCCTTCCAGTCCGAACGCCTGGAAGTGGACCACATCTGGATCAACCGCTTCAAGGAGCGCCTGTTCGAGACGCCTGTGGAGTTCGTGGTGCGTCTGGGTAATACGCGCATCACCGGCCGCCAGCTCCTGAACCTGGAGGTCGGCGACATCATGCTGCTCGACACCGACGCCGAGGACCTGATTGAGGTCGACATCGAGGGCGTGCGCAAGTTCTACGGCCTGCCCGGCAGGGTCAAGGGCAACAAGAGCTTCAAGATCATGAAGGACGAGCAGATCCGCTTCTAGCCCCCAGTCCCGCGCACTTTTTGCGGACCGCCCGGCGCGGCCCGCTTTTCGTTGCCCCTTGACTTCGGGCCTGTTTCAGGTGATTTGCCCTGCACGCGAACAACCGCCGCCCCGCGCGGCTCCCCACACACACTTTGGAGGACAAAACCAATGAGCGAGCGCACCTTTTCCATCATCAAGCCCGATGCCGTGGCCGCCAAACAGACCGGCGCCATCATCCAGATGATCCTGGACGCGGGCCTGAGCGTCAAGGCCATGAAGATGATCCGCCTGACCCGCGAGCAGGCCCAGGGCTTCTACGCCGTGCACAACGCGCGCCCCTTTTTCAAGGACCTGGTGGAGTACATGATCTCCGGCCCGGTGGTGGTCTCCTGCCTGGAGGGCGACAACGCCATCGCCCGCTACCGCGACCTCATGGGCGCCACGGACCCGGCCAAGGCCGCAGAAGGCACCATCCGCAAGAACTTCGGCAAGAGCATCGAGGCCAACGCCTGCCACGGGTCCGACGGCCCGGACACCGCCAGGGTCGAAGTGTCGTACTTCTTCAGCTCCCTTGAAATCGTGGGGTAGCAGCATGAACAGGAGCGTCGGTTTCATCGGCGTCGGCAACATGGGCTCGGCCATCATCAAGGGCCTGGCCGCGCAAAATCTCAAAGTGCACGGCTGCGACCTGAACACGGCCAACCTTGAGGCCCTGGCCGCAGAGGTGGGCCTGAAGGCAGAGGCCACGCCAAAGGATCTCGTGCACGCCTGCCGCTACGTCATCCTGGCCGTGAAGCCCCAGCACCTGGCCGCTGTGGTCGAGGACATCGCAGCGGAGCTGACCCCTGGGCACTGCCTCATGTCCATCGCCGCCGGGGTGACCCAGGCCACGCTGCACAGCCTGTCCGGCGGGCGCTGCCCGGTGCTGCGCATCATGCCCAACACTGCGGCCCTGGTGGGCGCAGGCGTGTTCGCCCTGTGCTTCGACGATCCGGCCCTGGACGACGAGCGCAAGGACTTTGTGCGCGCCATGCACGCCCCGCTGGGCCAGGTGCACGAGCTGCCCGAGAAGCTCTTCGACGCCTTCACCTCTGTGGCGGGCTGCGGCCCGGCCTACGTGTTCTACTTCATGGACGCCCTTGTCGAGTCCGGGGTCAACCTGGGCCTGAACAGGGCGCAGTCCACGCAGATCGTCAAGGCCCTGTTCAGCGGCTCGGCCAAGCTGGCTGAACAGAGCCCCCTGCACCTGGCCGAGCTGCGGGAGATGGTCTCCTCACCCGCCGGGTCCACCATCCGGGCCATCATCCACATGGACCGCACGGCCGTGCGCGGCAACATCATCGACGCCGTGGGCGAGGCCTTTGATCGCAACGTGGAGCTGGGCTAGCCGTCCCGACCGGCGCATCCCCACCCGACCAGCAGTTCAACACAAAGCCGCCCGGAACACATTGCGCTTTCCGGGCGGCCTTTTCGTGCCCGCCAGCCTGGTTTGACTTTGTCTAGAAAGTTGCGCTCACCCGCAGGGCCTGAAACACAAAAAGGCCCAGCAAGGCAGCAATCACGATGAGTCTAAAAATTTTCGTGATTTTCTCTACACTCCAGTCCTGCCCTTTTGGACCCAGTTCGGGCTTCATTTTGGCCTCACCGAAGTAGATGGCCACCCCGCCCATGCTCCCTTCCAGAAGCCAGGCGCAGGCGCTCATGGGCCAACCGGCGTTGGGGCTGTCCATGGTCCTCGCCTCCGCCGGGATGCGCCGTGCGGCCTCGCGCCAGGGCAGGCGCAGCAGCGCCCCGGCCACGAGCAGCAGCAGCGCTGTGAGCCGCGCCGGAAGCCAGGCCAGGATGTCGTCGGCCTTGGCTGCGGCCCAGCCCAGATCGCGGTACTGCTCGGTCTTGTAGCCCCACATGGAGTCCATGGTGCTCACGGCCTTGTACGTCCACATCAGCGCCGGTCCGCCCAGCACCAGGTAGAACAGCGGGGCCACATAGCCGTCGCACAGGTTCTCGCTCAGGGTCTCGGCCAGGGTCTTGCGCAGATCGGCCGCGTCCATGGCCGTGGTCTCGCGGCTGACCAGCCCGCCCACGACCTCGCGGGCCTCGTCCAGCCTGCCCTCGTCTAAAAGCTCCAGGGCGTCCTTGCCTTCGTCGACGAGTTGGCCCAGGGCCAGCCCGGCAAAGGCGAAATACAGCGAGGCCAGCATGCCGACGTAGTGCAGCCCGGTGAAAAACTCCACCACGGCCCAGACGCCACCGGCGGTGAGCAGCACGCACAAGGCGCCCGAGACCCTTGGCCCCAGCACCCAGGCGCGCGCATGGCGCTCCAGCCAGTCCAGCCATTTCCCGATGAGCCTGACCGGATGCGGCAGGCGCTGCGGGTCGCCCAGCAAAAGGTCCAGGGCCGTGGCGATGACAGGAAGGCTGAACAGGGTCAGCACCAGGATCTTCTGCATGGGGCGCTCCTGTTTGAAAAGAAAAAGGCGGGGACAGCGACCGCGCCATCCCCGCCCGCAAGGGGCTTTCTAGCTCTCGAAGTAGGAGCGCAGCACCGAGCTGCGCACCGGGTGGCGCATCTTGCGCAGGGCCTTGGCCTCGATCTGGCGGATGCGCTCGCGGGTGACGTTGAACAGCTTGCCCACCTCTTCCAGGGTGTGGTCGCTCTTCTCGCCGATGCCGAAGCGTTTGCGCAGCACCTGCTCCTCACGCGGGGTCAGGTCGGCCAGAACCTTGGCGATCTGCTCGGAGAGCTTGGTGCTCACAACCTCTTCCGCCGGGGCCGTGGCCTTCTTGTCCTCGATGAAATCGCCCAGGTTCGAGTCCTCCTCGTCACCGATGGGAGTTTCCAGCGAAATCGGCTCCTTGGCGATCTTGAGCACCTTCTTGACCTTCTCCACGGGATAATCCATGCGCTCGGCGATCTCCTCCGGGGAGGGGTCGCGGCCCAGCTCCTGCACCAGGTAGCGGCTGGTGCGGATGAGCTTGTTGATGGTCTCGATCATGTGCACCGGGATGCGGATGGTGCGCGCCTGGTCGGCAATGGCCCGGGTGATGGCCTGGCGTATCCACCAGGTGGCGTAGGTGCTGAACTTGTACCCGCGCTGGTACTCGAACTTGTCCACGGCCTTCAT
Organism: uncultured delta proteobacterium; assembly: GCA_903843965.1. Classification (GTDB taxonomy): domain Bacteria; phylum Desulfobacterota; class Desulfovibrionia; order Desulfovibrionales; family Desulfovibrionaceae; genus Humidesulfovibrio. Next base: position 133,139 of record CAIMRY010000008.1, on the reverse strand, counting down.
CAGGCCGATGTTGCCCTCCTGGATCAGGTCCAGGAACTGCAGGCCGCGGTTGGTGTACTTTTTGGCGATGGACACCACCAGGCGCAGATTGGCGCGGATGAGCTCCTGCTTGGCGCGCATGGCCGCCAGGTTGCCGCGCTTGATGCGCCAGAGCACCTCTTCCAGGTCGTCGACGTTGTGGCAGCACTTGTCCTGCAGGCGGGTGATGATCTCCATCTTGCCCGAGAGCATCTCCTTGAAGGAGAAGAACTCCTCCACGGTCATGCTGAGCAGGTCCGACGCGCCCACTGGGTTCATCTCGCGCTCATCCACGGCGGTGAAGATGCGCACGATCTCGTCGCGGTTCTTGCCCACGCTGAGCATGTAGGCGTGCAGGTCGCGCTGGCAGTTGTGCATCTGCCGCACGTAGTCGGAAACCGTCTCGATGATGCGGTCGATGAGCGTTTTCTCGATCTTGATGTCGCGCAGGCGCGTGACGATCTCTTCCTTGTAGCACATGATCTCGTTCTGCACGCCAAAGACCCGGCGGTCCAGCTGGGCGCAGTAGTCGAGCTTCTCGTAGATCTTCTTCTTCTTCTTGAACAGGGCCTTGACCTCGTCGAGGAGGAAGATGACGCGCTGGCGCTGGTTCATCTCGTCTTCGCTCGGGTCGTCCTCCTCAATGGTCTTGACCACATCCTTCAGCTTGATGCGGGTGTTCTTCAGGTCCTCGCCCACCTGCACCAGCTCCTCGATGGCCACAGGCACCTCCACCAGGGCGTAGAGGACCTCCAGCTCGCCGTTCTCGATCTTCTTGGCGATGGTCACCTCGCCCTCGCGGTCGAGCAGGGGCACGGCGCCCATTTCGCGCAGGTACATGCGCACAGGGTCGGTGCTGCGGGAGGAATAGTCCGCTGCGTCGTCGGCGTCGGTCGGGACGAGATCAAGCTCCTCGTCGTTGTCCGTGGTCTCGGCGGTGAGCTTCTTGCCGTTCTCCTCGCTGTCCACGATGACGATATTCATCTGGTCGAAAATGCTCATGACCTCTTCGAGCTGGTCCGGAGTGGTCATTTCCGTGGGCAGGGTCTTGCCCACCTCTTCAAAGGTCAGAAATCCGTTCTTCTTGCCCTTGGCAATAAGAAGCTTGATCTGCTGGATTTCTTTCAAATTATTCATTCTTCCTCCCTGCTGGGGGCATTCAATTCTTGAATCGCCAATTGCACTTTCTTCACTTCTTCAACATCGCCCGCCAAGCTCAGCTCCGCGAGGCTCTGCATAAGTTCCTTGCGTCTAACTTCCTTATGTTGCTTGTCTATCCAGGTGCATAGGCTCTCCCAGTGGTCCGCCAACTCTTCCCCTGTCAGTTGAGGATGCTTTTCGATAGCATTGCGCCACATTTTGGCATCATCTTCACCAAGGGTAGCGGCGACATCATTGAAGCGCTCTAGTGACAAACGCTGCCATAACGTTCTGCCCCAATCCGTGGAAAGAACGTTCCACAGCCCACGCTTTGCCAAGTGTGGAATGTAGTCTGGATACTGAATCGAAAACTCAATAAATTTGCGGTCATTGGCCTCATCGCTGCCAACGGACCGCCTCGTCTTGACGTGCTGTTGCGCGGCCTTGCGCGCATCCTGACGCCCTGCCCCACCGGCATATGAACCTCCGCCCTGCTGGCCGCCCTGCCTGCGCAGGTCCTCCTCGGACAGGCCCAGGCCGTCGGCCAGGCGCGGCAGGTAATACGCCCGCAAGGCATTATCGGACAAATGTCCCAAAAATCCAGTGGCCCAGGCCACAATTTCCCTGGGCGCAAAGTCCTTTCGGACCGTGGCCAAGCAGTAGTCCAGCCCGTCCGCCGCCTGCTCGAAACAGGCCTCCAGGCCGTCGCGCCCCTGTTTGTGCAGCAGGCTGTCCACATCCTCACCCTCGGGCATGAGCAGCACCCGGCAGGCCACGCCCTGGTGCAGGATCATCTCCGCGCTGCGCAGGCCCGCCTTGCGCCCGGCGCCGTCGCCGTCAAAGATCAGGTCGATGCGCGAGCAGAAACCGGCCAGGCGCTTCACCTGGTCCTGGGTCAGGGCGGTTCCCAGCACGCCGCAGCTGTCGGCGTAGCCGAACTGGGCCAGGGAAAGAACATCCATGTAGCCTTCAGTCAGGATCGCCCTCTTGCTGCGGGTCATGGCCTGCCTGGCCTGGTGCAGTCCGTAGAGGTGCTCGCCCTTCTTGTAAATGGGCGTATCGCTGCTGTTTAAGTACTTGGGTTCACCCTCTGTAATTATTCTGCCGCCAAAGGCAATGACCTGGCCCGATATATTCTGTATGGGGAAGATCAATCTTCCACGGAACCGGTCGTAAATCTTGCCTTTTTCATTTTTCGACAAAAGCCCGGCCACAACGCCCTGCTCCGGGGTGAAGCCCCGCCCCACCAGGTGGTTCATGAGCCCGTGCCAGTCCTCCGGGCTTGCGCCCAGGCCGAAGCCGACCACAATCTCCGGGCTTGCGCCGCGTTTGCGCAAATAGGACCGGGCCGCGTCGCCCGTGACCTGGTCCAGGTTGCGCCGGTAATAGTCCTGGGCCTGGGCGTGCATGTCCAAGCAGACCTTCTTGAGCTTCTGGCGCTCGTCAAACTGCGGGTCGGGCCGAAACTCCTTGAGCTCAATGCCCGCCTCCTCGGCCAGCTGGGTCAGCGCGTCTTTGAACTCCAGGCCGTTGATGCGCATGTAGAAGTCCAGCACGTCGCCCCCGGCCTGGCAGCCGAAGCAGTAATAAAACCCCTCGGCCTCGTTGACGCTGAAGGAGGCCGTCTTTTCCTGGTGGAAGGGGCACAGGCCCACCTGACGTCCAGAGGCCGGGCGCAGGGCCACATAGCGACGCACCACGTCGACGATGTTCACCCGCTGCTTGAGCGTCTGGATGATCTGGTTGTCCATGCCTGCCCTGTCGTTGTCCGGTCGTTGTCCGGTTGTCGTTCGGTTGTCGTCCGGTCGCTGTCCAGTCGTTTTCCTGTCGTCGCCCGGCTTACTTGAGCGTCACCTCGGTCATGCCGTCTCCGCCCCGGTCCTCGTTGGCCAGGACGAACGAGGCCACCGAGGGCTGCGTGCGCAGGTAGGCGTGGATCTCCTTGCGCAGAGCGCCGGTGCCCCGGCCATGGATGACCTCCACCTGGCTGGCCCCGCGCAAAAGCGAGGCGTCGAGAAACTTCGCCAGTTCACCCAGGGCCTCGTCCGCGCGCAGGCCGCGCAGGTCCAGGCGCGGGGCAAAGCCGAGATCAGCGGCAGAGCCCTGCACGGTCTTTTTCTGCTCACGCGGGGCGCGGCCATCCAGACTAAGCTCGGTGAAGGGCACCCACATGGCCACCCCGTCGAAATCCACCTTGACCTGGCCCTTGCGCTCGTCCTTTTCCACCACCTGCCCGGTCTTGTTCCAGGCCCGGTACGACACGCGCGCCCCAGGCCCGAGCTCCGAGAAGTCCAGGGCGGCCACAACGGCCTCGGCCTCGGCATCCGGGGTCGGCTCCAGGCGTTCGCGCGCCTCGGAGAGCTTCTTCAGCGCCATCTTGCGGCCGATGCGCTCGGTCTTCCAGTCGCGCAGCACGCCCTGGGCCAGCTCGCGCACCTCGGCGAGCACGCGCACGCGCTCTTTCTCGAAGCGGGCCTCCAGCCCGTCGCGCTTCTTGCGCAGGGCCTTTTTCTCCTCGGCCAGGGCGTCGTTCTCGCGCTCACGCTGCACGGCAAGCTCGTTCAGGCGGTCGAGCACGGCGCTGGTGTCCGTGCCGTCCAGCAGCAGGTACTGCTCCGCGCGCGAGAGGATGGCGTGCGGCAGACCGTGCTCACGGGCCACGTCGAGCGCGATGCTCGCCCCCACCTGGTCGTAGGCCAGGCGGAACAGCGGCTTCTTGGTCTTGGGGTCAAAGAGCACGCTGGCGGCGCGGACCTTGTCCGTGGCCAAGGCATAGGCCTTGAGCGCCGGGAAATGCGTGGCCGCAAAGGTGCTGGCCCCGCGCTCCAGCAGCCCGTCGATGACCGCCTGGGCCAGGGCCGCGCCCTGCGTCGGGTCCGTGCCAGCGCCGAACTCGTCGAGCAAAAACAGCGTCTGCGGGCCCACCTGCTCCCAGACCCGCGAAAAGTACTGGATCTGCGCCGTGAAGGTGCTCACGTGCTCCTCGATGCTCTGCTCGTCGCCCAGGACCACGAAGACCTCGGTCCACAGGGGCAGCGAGCTGCCCTCGGCCACGGGCACGGGCAGGCCGGAAAAGGCCATGAGCGCCACCAGGCCCATGGTCTTCAGGCACACGGTCTTGCCGCCGGCGTTGCCGCCGCTGACGATGAGCGCCTGCTGGCCCTCGCGCAGCTTGATGTCCAGCGGCTGGGTGGCGCCGCCCTGCAGGGCCAGAAGCGGGTGCCGGGCCTGGATGAGCCGGGCGGGCAGGCCGGGGCCCACGTCGAGCGGTCGGGCCTGGATGGCCTCGGCCAGGCGGGCCTTGGCCATGAGCAGGTCGAGCTGCACCAGGCCGCGGTAGCTGGCCTCGATGCCCTCGCGCTCCTGGCGCACCAGGCCGGTGAGATATTCGAACACCTTGCGTTCCTCGACGCGCTCCTCGCGCTTCAGCTCCTGGAGGGCGTTGTTGATCTCCACCAGGAACATGGGCTCGAAGTAGCAGGTCTCCCCGGTCTGGGAATAGTCGTGGATGATGCCCGGAAAGCGGTTCTTGAAGTTCACCTTGAGCGGCAGCACGTAGCGGTCCGAGGACACGGTGACGAAATCGTCCTGGAGGTACTGGGCGATGTTCTCGGACAGGACAAAGTCCTTCACGCGCTTGGTGCACTTCTGGTGGATGGAGCGTATCTCCTGGCGCACGGAGAACAGGCCGGGCGAGCTCTCGTCCTTCAGGTGCCCTTCCTGGCTCAGGCAGCGCCTCAGCGCCGACCAGGTGGAGGCCGGCCAGGGCGCGCCGCCGACAGCCGCACTGAGCTCGTCCCAACCGCGATCGGCATAGGGCTCCAGCAGGTCGCGGGCGTTCCTGCCCTGCTCCAGCGTGGCCGACAGGGCGAACAGGGCGTCCAGGTCGAGGATGCGGGTGGGGTTGTCCAGCACCGGGAAAAACCCGCCGAAATCGGGAAAGGGGGCCAGCCGGAAGCCGGATTCGCGCACCCAGCGCAGGGCCTGGTCCAGCAGGGCCAGCTGCAGCCGCACGGACAAAACGTCGGTGTAGGGGCGCACCAAAAGACAGGCCGAGGCTCCAGGTTCGGAGACGGCGAAGCCCGACAGTTCCTTGAGGATCTTCGGGAACTCCAGCAGATGCAGGGTTCTCGGTTCCATGAACTGCCGTTGGTTAGGAGGACAATCTGGAACGGACGGCTTCGCTGGCCTTTTTGCCGTCGTAGCGGCCCTTGAAGCCCAGGGTCAGAGCGGCCATGACCTTGCCCATGTCCTTTGGCCCCTGTGCGCCGGTTTCGGCCACAAGACGCTCGATGGCCTCGGCCAGCTCGGCGTCGGAAAGGGGCTTGGGCATGTAGTCGAGCAGCACGGCCAACTCGGCCTTCTCCACTGCGGCGAGATCGTCCCGCCCATGCTTCTCGTACTGCTCGATGGAGTCCTTGCGCTGCTTGAGCTGGCGCGAAACGAGGTCCAGCAGGTCGTCGTCGGTGAGCGGGCGCAAAAGTTCAACCTCACGGTTCTTGGCTGCTGTCTTGAGGTGTCTCAAGACAGCCAGCCGAACCGTGTCTTTGGCCTTGTAGGCCACAATATAGTCGGACTCGATGCGTCCCTGGATGCTCATTATTCGACCCTGGACTTGCGCATCTTTTTGATCAGGCGCTTCTTGGCGGCAGCCTTCTTCTTTTTTTCCTGGACGCTGGGTTTCTCGTAGTGCTGACGCTTCTTCAGTTCGGAGAGGACCCCGGCCTTTTCGACCTGCTTCTTGAAACGGCGCAGGGCGATTTCGAAGTTGTCACTTTCATCCAACAAAATACCGGGCAAATGAATCACCTCCCCTCTATGGAAATCAGCTCAACGGAAAAGTGTGCCTACCTCATGCGCCTGCGGATTGCAAGCGGTGAAGACAGGGCAAAACACGGACCCACCCAGGTTTGCCCGGATGGGTCCGCTTTGCTCAAAACAAAGGCCCTGAAGCCTTGGTCTAGTGGTCCGTGTGCGAACCGCTGCGGCAGTCCCACCAGGACTTCATGATGCAATACCCCATGCCGATACTGATGACGATCAGCACGATGTACAGAACGCCGAAGAAAATGGCGTGGTCCGCCTGGAACCAGGGCAGATCCTGAGGCAAGGGGCTGTGAACAGTTTCGCCGTGCAACATGGGAGGCCTCCAGATTTACTTTACGGCATCCTTCAGGAGCTTGCCAGGACGGAACTTGACGACCTTGGTGGCCGGGATCTTGATCTCTTTGCCGGTGCGGGGGTTGCGGCCCACACGCGCCTTGCGCTTCTCAACCTGGAAGGTGCCAAAGCCAGTGAGGGTGAGCTTGCCTTCCTTCACCAGGACGTCCTCGACGGCCCCGATGAAAGCGTTCAGGGCGCGCTCAGCATTGGCCTTGGTCAAGTTGGCCTTCTCTGCGATTTTGACAACCAGCTCAGCCTTCGTCATGTTTCCTTCCTCCTCATTGGTGAGTCACTGTTTGCTTCTCGGTCATCCCAAACTTGCGATGAAATTCAGTGTTGCGAATGTCGCCCGTCGACCGACGTAAGCTCTCCTGCCAGTACCCGCATTCACGGTTTCATAGGGACCAGATTTTTCTTCACGGCCACCTTGATCTGCAACTGAACCTGGATAAACACCAAAGCAAAACCCAAGTCAAGAGCCAAATTTGTTCCGCAGACGATTTGAGAGTACCTGAAACCGTTCCGGCCCAAGCGTCTCCGGCCTTTGGGAGGGCTGGATGCCAAGCTCCAGGAGAAGCTTGTCCGCACCTTCAATTTCTTTTGATTTCAATATGGTAGCCAGCTGCTTACGCCGCTGCTGGAAGCACATGCGCAACGTTGCCGCAAGGGCCTGGGCGGCCTGTGGCTCCGGCGGCTGCGGCAGCAAAAAAAATCGCATCACGGCCGAGGTGACCTTGGGCCTGGGCTGAAAAACCTGCGGCGGCACCTTGAACAGAAGCTCCACCCGGGCATGGCTCTGCACCCAGACGCTGAGCGCGCCGTATTCCTTGCCCCCGTACGGGGCCTTGATCCGCTGCCCCACCTCAAGCTGCACCATGAACACAGCCGAGGCGAACCGGGCCTGGCTCACGATGTCCCAGATGAGCGGCGAGGCGATGTTGTACGGCAGGTTGCCGACGATCTTCCAGCCGGCCCCGGGCTCCAGGGTCGGCCAGGGGAAGCGCAGGGCGTCGCCCGCGATCAATTCAATGGTGGGGCAGCGCTCGACCAGGGCCTGGGCCAGGTCGTCGTCCTTTTCCAGCACCACCAGCCGCCCCGGCTGCCGGTCCAGGATGTGCCGCGTGAGCGCGCCGCGTCCCGGCCCGATCTCCAAGACATTGTCGCCGGGGCGGATGTCCAGGCTGTCCACGATCTTGCGGGCGATGTTGGCGTCGGTGAGGAAATTCTGCCCCAGGCTGCGCTTGGCGGACGCGTTCCGTCCCCTGCCCTCGGGCCCGCCTAGGGGCATGTGCGTGTTCCTGTCATCCTTTCATCGTAGCAACTGCCCAGACGGTTGACAACTCCTTTAGAGACTCAGTAGAACCCCATATCATTCACATAAGGAGCCCCAAGCATGGACCTGCGCAAATACATCCGCGACGTTCTTGATTTCAAGCCCGGCATCACCTTCTTCGACATCACCCCGCTTTTGGCCGACCCCAAGGCCTTCAGCTACAGCATCGACGCCCTGGCCGAGCGCTACAAGGACAGCGGCGCCAACAAGATCCTGGCGGCGGAGGCGCGCGGCTTCATCTTCGGCGCGCCCCTGGCCTACAAGCTGAACATCGGCTTCATCCCCGTGCGCAAGCCCGGCAAGCTGCCCTACAAGACCACCTCCGTCACCTACGAACTGGAGTACGGCACAGACACCCTGAGCATGCATGTGGACGCAGTGGTCCCGGGCGACAAGGTGCTGATCATCGACGACCTGCTGGCCACCGGCGGCACCACGGGCGGCATGATCCAGCTGGTGAAGCAGTCCGGCGGCGACGTGGCCGGCATCGGCTTCCTCATCGAGCTGGGCTTCCTCGACGGCCCGAGCAAGCTTGAGGGCATTCCCCACCAGTACCTGCTCAAGCTCTAGACGCGGGCAGGCACAATGGCGAACATCGGCATCATCGGCGGCAGCGGCCTGGACAACCCGGACATCCTGCACGACCCCAAGGACATCAAGCTCGGCACCCGGTACGGCGCGCCCTCTTCTCCCGTGCGCACGGGCCGCATGGGCGCGCACACGGTCCACCTGCTGGCCCGGCACGGCCGCGAGCACACCATCCCGCCCACCCAGGTCAACTACCGCGCCAACATCTCGGTGCTGAAAGACCTGGGCTGCGACTGCATCCTGACCACCACGGCCGTGGGCTCCCTGCGCGAGGATATCCGCCGGGGCGACCTCGTGGTCCTGGACCAGTTCATCGACTTCACAAAGCACCGCATCACCACCTTCCACGAGACCTTTGCCCCGCACGACCCGATGCACACGCCCCTGGCCGATCCCTTTGACGAGAAGCTGCGCGCCCTGCTCAACGCCTCCTGCCAGGAGCTGGGCATAGCCCACCACACAAAAGGCACGGTGGTCACCATCGAGGGGCCACGCTTCTCCACCCGCGCGGAATCGAACATGTTCCGCCTCTGGGGCGCGGACGTGATCAACATGAGCATCGCGCCCGAGGCCATCCTTGCGGGCGAGGCGGGCATCCCGTATGCCTCCGTGGCCATGTCAACGGACTACGACTGCTGGAAGACCGACGAGGCCCCGGTGACCTGGGACGAGATCATGGCCATCTTCACGCAGAACGCCCAGAAGGTCACGGATGTGCTCATCCGGACCATCAAGGCGTTTGCCTGAACCCGGACCGGCCAGCGATTTCCGGACCGGGCGGGCTTGACAAACCAGGGTGCGTATGCATAAACACCCTCTCTCTAATTTTTACGATGACACCCTGGCAGCGGCATCCGCGCCAGGCAAGGAGGAAGATTCCCATGGCTGAAGACAAGAAGAAGGCAAGCCCCCTGGACGGCGCGGTCATGACCGCTGAAGGCCTGTCCTTCAAGGGCGTCATCATGAGCCCCGTGGTGGAGAACTGCACCGGGTGTGAACGCATCACCGAGTTTGAGAGCGCCTCCTACTGTCCCACCTACGCCAAACCGGCCACCAAGTGGACGCACGGCATCTGCAACTTCGCCACCCACGTCAAGGGCACGGTGGTGCAGGGCAAGACCAAGGTCAACCCGCTGAAGGCGTCCAAGCGCGCCGCCAGGGGCCGCTAACCAGAAGTCAAGACAAGGCGGGGGCAACCCCGCCTTGTTGTTTTCGGCGCAGGCCATGCGTCCAATCTCTGTCGCCAACACGGAGCCCGCCATGCTTGCCCAGCTCACCCGGCACATCGAAGCGCAGTCCAAGATGGTCATCGACCTGCAGCGCGCACTGGTGGCCATTCCTGCCCTGGGCCCGATGAACGGCGGCTCTGGCGAAAAGGACAAGACCGAGTTCCTCAAGGGCTACCTGCGGGACATGGGCTTCGCCAAGGTGCGCGAGCTGCGCGCCCCGGACCCGGCCGTGCCCTGCGGCTACCGTCCCAGCCTGGCCGCCGTGGTGCCCGGAGCGGACGCCTCCAAGACCTTCTGGGTCATCTCGCACACGGACATCGTGCCCCCCGGCGACCTGGCCCTGTGGGACTCCGACCCGTACACCCTGAAGGTCGAGGGCGACATCCTCATCGGCCGGGGCGTGGAGGACAACCACCAGGGCATCGTCTGCTCGCTTCTGGTGGCGGAGGCGCTGCTGGACCAGGGCCTGACCCCGCCCATAAACTACGGGGTGCTCCTGGTGGCCGACGAGGAAACCGGCAGCAAGTACGGCCTGGAGTACGTGGTCAAGCACCACGCCGACCTCTTCGGGCCGGACGACCTGTTCCTGGTGCCGGACTTTGGCGAGCCGACCTCGGAAATGATCGAGATCGCCGAAAAGAGCATGTTCTGGCTCAAGGTCGTGGTGGAGGGCAAGCAGTGCCACGCCAGCACGCCGGACGCCGGGATCAACAGCCTGGTGGCCGCCTCGGCGCTCATCGTGCAGATACCCAAGCTGCGCCAGCTCTTCGACCGCACCGACCCGCTGTTCAACCCGCCCTACTCCACCTTTGAGCCCACCAAGAAAGAGGCCAACGTGGAGAACATCAACACCATCCCCGGCCGCGACGTGTTCTACCTGGACTGCCGGGTCATGCCCGGCTACGACCTGGACGTGATCCTCGCGGCCATCAAGGGCTTCGGCGACCAGGTGGAGCGCGACTATGGCGTGAGCATCAGCTACGAGTTCGTGCAGCGCGAGCAGGCCGCCCCGCCCACCCCGGCGGACAGCGAGGTCGTGACCAGGCTGGTGCGCAGCGTCAAGGCCGTGTTCGGCAACCACCCCAGGCTCATGGGCATCGGCGGCGGCACCGTGGCGGCCTACCTGCGCCGCGCCGGGCACAAGGCCGCGGTGTGGGGCACGCTGATGCACAACGCCCACCAGCCCAACGAGCGCACATCCATCCAGAACAGCATCAAGGACGCCAAGGTCATGGCGGCCATGCTTTTCGACTAACCGGAGCGCAGAGGCCTCCATGCAGCGCAGGCCGACTTCTCCAGCCTCTCCCCAGCCGGACAGCCCCCTGCCCGACAGCTTCGACCTCATCGTGGTCGGGGCCGGGCACGCCGGGTGCGAGGCGGCCATGGCCGCCGCGCGCCTGGGCCTGTCCACGCTTCTGCTCACGGTCAACATCGACCGCATCGGGCACCTGTCCTGCAACCCGGCCATCGGCGGCCTCGCAAAAGGCCACATGGTCCGCGAGATCGACGCGCTTGGCGGGTCCATGGGCCTCTGGGCCGACGCCGCAGGCATCCAGTTCCGCCAGCTGAACATGAGCAAGGGCCCGGCCGTGCGCTCCAGCCGCGCCCAGATAGACCGCGCCGAGTACCTGCGCGTGGTCCAGCGAGACCTCTTCGCCCAGAAAAACCTGCGCATCTGCCAGGACATGGCCGAGGCCGTGCTGGCCGAGCATGGCCGCGCCGCAGGCGTGCGCACGCTATTGGGGCAGGAGTTCCGCGCGCGCGCCGTGCTCTTGACCACCGGAACCTTTCTCGCCGGGCTGCTGCACATCGGGCTCACGCACTTTTCCGGGGGCCGCCTGGGCGATCCGGCGGCCCAGGGCCTCTCGCCATCCTTACGCGGCCTGGGCTTCGAGCTGGGCAGGCTCAAAACCGGCACCCCGCCGCGCCTGCTCAAATCGAGCATCGACTTTTCGGTCATGGCCGCGCAGCACGGCGACGACCCGCCCACGCCCTTCAGCTTCCTGAACCGCAGCGTGCCCCTGCCTCAGGCGCCCTGCCACCTCACGTACACCAACGAGGCCACGCACGCGGCCATCCGCACCGGGTTCGACCGCTCGCCGCTGTTCTCCGGCGTGATCCAGGGCACGGGCGCGCGCTACTGCCCGTCCGTGGAGGACAAGGTGGCCCGCTTCCCGGACAAGGAGCGTCACCAGATCTTCATCGAGCCCGAGGGGCTGGACAGCCCGGAGGTGTACCCCAACGGCATCTCCACCAGCCTGCCGCTCGACATCCAGAAGCTGCTTCTGACCACGATTCCTGGCCTGGAGCGGGCGCGCATCGTGCGGCCCGGCTACGCCATCGAGTACGACTTCGCCCCGCCCACGCAGCTTTTGCCTACGTTGGAGTCCAAGCCCTTGCCGGGCCTGTACCTGGCCGGGCAGATCAACGGCACCTCGGGCTACGAGGAGGCCGCCGCCCAGGGCCTGTGGGCCGCGCTCAACGTCTTCTGCGCGCAGCAGGGCCTGCCGCCCTTCATCCTGCGCCGCGACCAGGCCTACATGGCCGTGCTGGTGGACGACCTGGTGACGCGCGGCACGCTGGAACCCTATCGCATGTTCACCTCCCGCGCGGAGCACCGCCTGCTCCTGCGCGAGGGCAACGCCGACGAGCGCCTGACCCCGCTGGGCCGCGAGCTGGGGCTGGTGGACGACCAGCGCCACGCGCTGTTCCAAGTCAAGCAGGCCAGCCTGGCGCAGGTGCTGGAGGCCTTTGACGCCATCCGCGTGCGCCCGGACGCGCCCACGCGCGACCTCCTGGCGCGCATCGGGGCCAATGCGCCGGGCAAGGCCGTGCCCCTGGCCGCGCTTCTGCGCCAGCCCCAGGTGCGCATCGGCGATCTTGCGCCCTTCTGGCCGCAGCTGGCCCAGGTGGACCCGCTGGTGCTGGAGGAGGCCGAGACGCGCATCCGCTACGCCAGCTACCTGGAGCGCGAGGGCATGGTGGTGGAGCGCAGCCGGGGCCTGGAAGGCGCAGCCCTGCCGCCGGACCTCGACTATGCCGGAGTGTACGGCCTCACGCGGGAGGCCGTGGAGAAGCTCACGCGCATCCGCCCGGCCACCCTGGGCCAGGCCGGACGCATCTCCGGGCTCACCCCGGCGGCGGTCATCTGCCTGGAGGTCCACCTGCGCAAGCTGGGCCTGCTTGGCCAGCGCAGGCTGCACTGACCAGACCGGCGTCTTTTGCGCGGGGCCGGACTACACCCAGCCTGACCATGCCCAGGCTGACCATGCCCAGCCTGCCCGGCCTGCCCAGCCTGCCCAGCCTTGACATTGACCCAGGCGCGAAATATCTTTAGATTTTACGTAGACAAACCGAACAAACTCCACCACGGCGCCGTCCGCAGGAGCAGACATCTTGGACGAAGGCTCAACAGGCAGTATTCTTTCTGCATTTCGCAACCTCTTCCGCAAATCCGACACCCCGATGGAGGAATGCCTCCGGGAGGCCCTGAACGAGGGCGAGATCCCGCTGGAGGACATCCGCATCCTGACCAACGTGCTGGAGCTGGAGAACAAGCTCGCCAGCGAGGTCATGGTGCCCAGGCCAGACATGATCAGCATCGAGATGGACAGCACCCTGGCCGAGGCGGCGGAGCTCATCGTCCAGAACGGGCATTCGCGCATCCCGGTGTACCGCGAGAACCGCGACCACATCGTGGGCGTGCTGCACGCCAAGGACATCGTGGGCCAGCTTTTGCTGCCGCAGGACCAGCACCCGGCGCTGTCGAGCCTGATCCGGCCCACCTACTTCGTGCCCGAAACGGCCAACCTGAAGACCCTGCTGCACGACATGCAGAGCCGCAAGAGCCATCTGGTCATCGTCACCGACGAGTACGGCGGCACGGCGGGCATGCTGACCCTGGAGGACGTGCTGGAGAAGATCGTCGGCGAGATCGGCGACGAGCACGACGCCCTCCGGCCCGAAGACGTGCAGGTGCTGCCAGACGGCAGCCAACTCGTGTCCGGGCGGCTCTCGCTGGACGAGATCAACGAGCGCTTCGGCCTGGAGCTGGATTCGCAGCAGGTGGAGACCATCGGCGGGCTCATCTGCGAGATCGCCGGAAGCATCCCGCCCCAGGGCGAGGCCTTTGCGCTGGGCCCCTGGCGCTTTCTGGTGCACGAGGCCGACCCCAAACACATCGAAACACTGCGCGTGGAACGCGCCGAGTAACCCCGCATGCAGCCAAGACACCTGTTCATCCTGGCCACGGCGGTCGGGGCGTGGCTCGGCTACGCCAACCCCCTGGCGCAGCTGCCCCTGGCTGCCCTGCTCCTGCCTGCGGGCCTGATGGTCCTGGGCCAAAACGCCGCAACCCTGCGCGACGCCTTCCGGCAGGCCTGGCTGGCGGGCTCCCTGGCCGCCCTGGGCTGCCTGTACTGGGTCTACTGGCCGGTGGAGCACTTCGGCGGGATGCACTGGCTCCTGGCCCTGCCCCTGCCCGTGCTGCTCAGCCTGGCCATGGGCGCATACTTCGGCCTGTTCGGCCTGGCCGCGCACCTGGCCGCGCGCCGGTTGACCCCGCTCAACGGGCTTTTGTTCCTCGGCCTGGCCTGGACGCTCATGGAGATGGCCGTGGCCACGCTGCTCTCCGGCTTTCCCTGGCTGACCTTGAGCTCGGCCTTTGTGCCCTGGACCGTGGTGGTTCTCCCGGCGTCCTGGATCGGGGCCTACGGGCTGTCCGGGGTGCTGGCGCTCATCGCCTGCGGGGCCGTGCTCGGCCGCGGCTCCCGGCCCTGCGCCGCCGTGGCCGCCGTGGCCGCGCTGCTGGTGCTCGGCGTGGGCCTGTTCACCCTGCGCACCTACACCGAGGACGCACAGCCGCGCACCGTGGCCATCGTGCAGGGCAACATCGACCAGAGCCTCAAGTGGGACAACTCGTACCAGGCGGCCACCGTGGCCCGCTACGTGGACCTGAGCCGCAAGATCCAGATCACGGCCAAGCCCGCGCTCATCATCTGGCCCGAGACAGCCATGCCCTTCTACCTCCAGGACGACACCCCGCTGCGCAAGCCGGTGCTCGATTTTCTGGCCAGCACCAACGCCACCCTGCTCCTGGGCTCCCCGGCGTACACCCTGGGCCACGGCGACTACTCCCTGTTCAACCGGGCCTACCTTCTGAGCGGCGCCAGCGCGCCCACCTGGTACGACAAGGAGCACCTGGTGCCCTTTGGCGAGTACATGCCCCTGTCCCAGTGGCTGCCCTTGGACAAGCTGGTGCACGGCGTGGGCGACTTCGCTCCCGGCCATGACCAGAAACCGCTCTACACAGGCGACCTTGCCGTGGGCATGCTCATCTGCTATGAAGCAATCTTTCCGGAACTGGCGCAGGAGCGCGTGTCCCAGGGCGCAAACCTCATCTGCATCATCAGCAACGACGCCTGGTTCGGGGCCACGTCCGCGCCCTTGCAGCACCTGAGCCTGACCGCGCTCCGGGCCATTGAGCAGGGCCGCTGGATCGTGCGCAGCACCAACACCGGCATCTCGGCCTTCATCGACCCCCTGGGGCGCATCCACCGCGCCGGGCCCCAGTTCGTGCCCCTGGCCGCTGCCTGGCAGGTGCACGCCCGGACCCAGATAACGCCGTTCCACAAGTATTACCGGGCGCTTTTGGCCTGCGCTGGCCTTTTGGCCGCCCTGTTCGCGGCCCTGCTCCTCCTGGGCGGCGCAGCACCAGCGCGCAAGCGCCCCTAGCCTGAAAACAGACGCAACAACAGACCTGAACACCAAGACACAGAGAGACACCATCCCCCATGCTGCAATTCGCCGATCTCAAGACCCTGGGCTCCGCCCTGCTGGAGCAGTACGAAACCCTTTGGGGGCGCCTTTGACTATGAAGAGTCCAGGGAGCGCCTGCGCGAGATAGAAAGCGTGCTCTCCAAACCCGGCGCCTGGGACAAGCCCGAGCTGTTGACCCCGGTCCTGCGCGAGAAAAGCGGCCTGGAGTTCCGCCTGGCCACGTACGACACCCTGGCCCAGTCCAAGGCCGACGTGGACGACTGGCTGGTGCTGGCCCAGGAGGACCAGGGCCAGGACGCCCTGGAGGCTTTGGAGGAGTATCTGGGCACCTTCCAGGCCCGGCTCGACGAGACCGAACTGTCCATCCTGCTCTCCGGCCCGGACGACAACACGGCAGCCATCCTGGAGATCCATCCGGGCGCAGGCGGGGTCGACGCCCAGGACTGGGCCGAGATGCTGCTGCGCATGTACCTGCGCTGGGCCGAGTCGCGCGGGTTCCAGGTGGTGGAGCTGGACCGGCTCTACGGCGACGAGGCGGGCATCAAGAGCGTCACCCTGCAGATCACCGGGCCTTACGCCTTTGGCCTGCTCAAGGGCGAGGCGGGCATCCACAGGCTCATCCGCATTTCGCCCTTCGACGCCTCTGGCCGCAGGCACACGGCGTTTGCCTCGGTGGACGTGTACCCGGACATCGACACGAACATCGAGATCGACGTGAAGGAGGAGGACCTGCGCATCGACGTGTTCCGCGCCAGCGGCCCCGGCGGCCAGCACGTGAACCGCACCAACTCCGCCGTGCGCATCACCCACAATCCCTCGGGCATCGTGGTCCAGTGCCAGAACGAGAAGTCCCAGCTCAAGAACAAGCAGCACGCCCTGAAGGTTTTGAAGGCCCGGCTGTACGAGCGCGAGATCAAGGAGCTGGAGGCCGGCAAAAAGGCCGACTATGCCAGCAAGGACGCCATCGCCTTTGGCAGCCAGATCCGCACCTACACCCTGCAGCCCTACCGCCTGGTCAAGGACCACCGCACCGGGGCCGAGGACAGCAGCGTGGACGCCGTGCTCGACGGCCGCCTGGACGGATTCTTGCGCGCAACCCTGCTCTTCAGCCATGCCGAAAAGAAAACAGCATAAACCCGCCGCCGCGCCGCTGCTGGATGAAATCCGCAGCATCGAGGCCAATTGCCCGGAGCAAGCCATGCCCGCCCCTGCCTCCCTGTGTGTGCTACGCGTGGTACCGGGGCTCGACGCCCCGGCCTGGGACTCCCTCAGCCTGCGCCACGGCCTGGAGCACTGGTGCGCCGTGGCCCTGGGCAGCCCCACCCCCAGGGCCGAGCTGCTGGCCCAGGCCATCGGCCAGTTGGCGGCGGGCACGGCCCGGCCTGATGCGCGCGCCTTTTTGCGCGTGGAGATCGAGCGCTCCCGCGCCTGCAGCGTGCCCCTGGCCCTGGCCCTGATCCAGCCCGATATCATCCCGCCCGACATGATTCCGCACGGTTCCGCCCGGCCCGATACGGCCCTCTTGCAGCGCCTGCTGGAGCTGGCTCAGAGCCTCAAGCGCGGCTTCGACCACGCGGCGGTGCTGGAAGGCGGACGCCTGGCCCTGGTCTTCTCCGGCGCATCTTTGGGCGAGGCCGAACGCATGGTCGGCGGCATCCTGCGGCGCATCCGCGCCCAGACGCCTGGAAATGGCCCGCAGGCCGGACCAAGCCTGCTTTGCTCGGCCGGCCTGGCGGGCTACGGCGGCTGCGTGGAGCTCACCCCGGACGAGCTCATCGCCAGCGCGGCGGCGGCCCTGGACAACGCCCGCAGCCTGGGCGGCAACCGCCTGGAGGTGGCCGCGCCCGTGGATGTCTGCCTGGCCTCCAGGGACACGCTGGTGCATGCCAGCGAGAAACATTTCCTCTTCACCGGCAGGAGGTCGGGGGACACATGAGCGACACCAATCCAGAGACCACCCCTGGCACGGCTCCTGAACCGCAGAACGCCGCCATAAACCCCGGCAGCACGGTCAGCCTGTGCATCATGAGCGGCAAGGGCGGCGTGGGCAAGACCAACCTGGCGCTCAACCTGGGGCTGTGCCTGCGCGACATGGGCCACAAGCTCCTGCTCATGGACTGCGACCTGGGCCTGGCCAACCTGGACGTGCTCCTGGGACTGACCCCGGAGAAGAACCTCCAGGACCTGCTCGGCGGCGGCGTGGAGCCTGCGGACGTGCTGCTCCACGTCGAAGACGGCCTGGACATCCTGCCCGCAGCCAGCGGCGTGCCCGAACTGGTGGAGATGGACCAAAACCAGCGCGACGCCCTGTTCGAGTCGCTGACAGACCTGATCAAGGGCTACGCCTTCCTGCTGCTCGACCTCGGCGCGGGCATCAGCGGCACGGTGCTGGCCCTGGCGCGCATGGCCCAGATGCGCGTGGTGCTGGTGACGCCCGAGCCCACGTCCCTGACCGACGGCTACGCCATCATCAAGGTGCTCAACGCCAAGTTCGGCGTGCGCGACTTTTGCGTGGTGGTGAACCAGGCCACAGCCAAGGAGGCCCAGGACACCTTCCAACGGTTGAACATGGCTTGTAAAAATTTTCTCGGTTTTGAGCTGGTGCACCTGGGACATATACGCCTGGACCGCACCCTGACCCAGGCGGTGATCGCCCAGACACCGCTGGCGCGGTTCGCCCCGGAATGCCCGGCCATCAAGGACATCCGCGTCCTGGCCGAACGCATCTCCCACTACCGGGAGCAGAACCTGGAGGCCATCTCCGGGCGCAAGGCCCTGAAGGAATTTCTCCCCGGCGCAACCGCACGAAACCCTTGACGGAATGCCTTGTTTTTAGGCATATGGTTGGTATAAGCGAGGAAGCCTTTATCACCGGTGGTGGGCGCCGCCCACCCAACAGGCCAACAAACGGAGCGGACATGAACAAGAGCGAGCTCATCAAGGCGCTGGCCGAAGAGAAAAAGCTGCACATCGACGATGCCACCAAGATCGTTGGAGCATTCTTCGACTCCATCAAGGACGCCCTGGTCGCGGGCGACCGGGTCGAAGTGCGCGGTTTCGGCAGCTTCAAGGTCAAGGACTACAACGGCTACACCGGCCGCAACCCCAAGACCGGCACCGTGGTCCAGGTGCAGCCCAAACGTCTGCCCTTCTTCCGTCCGGGCAAGGAACTCAAGGAATTCATCAACGACTAATATGCTGCGCTTCATCACGCTTTTCCTTTTTGCGGTCCTGGCCTTCGCATCGAATGTCTACGCAGGTTCACCCAGGCTGACCCTGCTCTTCAGCGGCAACACGGAAGCCGAGGTTCGTCCCTGCCCCACTTGAGGCGGGAAAACCGTAGGCGGACTGGCCCGGCGGGCCACGTTTCAGAATGCGCTTCGCCAGGGCGCGCCCAGGGAGGCTCCGGTGCTCATACTGACCGGGGCCTATGACTTTGCCCAATATCAGGCCCCAAAACCGCCCACGCGCAAGCGCCTGGATTTCATGGCCAAGGCCTATGAGCTCCTGCGCAACGACCTGGTCTTTGTCTCGCCCTATGAACGCGCGGCCATGGCCAAGGTCGGCCTGCACCCGCACAAGAACTGGGTTGGTTCGGACCGCCTGGAGCTGCACCTGCTCGGACCGGACCCCGCGCACAGGATAGGCGTGCTGCTGCTGCCGCCCCTGCCGGACGCCACCTCCAGCCCGCCGCCGGAGCTGCTGCGCCAGATCGAGGAGGCGGTGCGCACCCTGCGCGCCAAGTCGCACCTGGTGGTGGCCATGAGCCCCTGGGGCTACAATCTGGAGCAGGAGCTGCTCAGCGCCCCCGGCCCCCTGCCGGACATTTTGCTGGGTTCCGGCATCGGCATCGGTCTTGTGGGCAACATTGCGGGCAAGGGGAAAACATTGTGGATTCGCGCCTTTGCCCAGGGCAAATCCATGAGCCGCATCGACATTCTGGCTTGGCCGGATCACACGAGCGCCAATTTCAAATGGACGGAAGAGCAAAATATTCGTATGACCCTTTTCGGGTTGACGGATCAATATCAAGAAGATCCGCACATGCTCTCGCTCATGCAGAGCATGGGCACCGACTAGCCTGGCCGCGGAAAATCGGCCAGAGGAGGATGAAATGCAGCTGCGCGGCGCGTTTACCGCACTGGTGACGCCGTTCAAGAACGGCGCCGTGGACGAGGAGGCTTACAGAGCCTTCATCGAATGGCAGATCGAACAGGGCATCAACGGTGTCGTGCCCTGCGGCACCACCGGCGAGGCCGCCACCCTTTCCCACGCGGAGCAGGGCCAGGTCATCCGCATCTGTGTCGATCAGGTCAAGGGGCGGGTTCCGGTCATTGCCGGGGCCGGGTCCAACAACACCATGGAAGCCATCGAGCTGACCGCCATGGCCAAAAAGGCCGGGGCCGACGCCGCGCTCATCATCACCCCCTACTACAACAAGCCTTCCCCTGACGGCCTGGTGGCGCACTTCAAGGCCATCGCCGCCAAGGCGCCCATGCCCATCATTCTGTACAACGTGCCCGGCCGCACCGGCCAGAACGTGCTGCCCAAGACCATCGCCCGCATCGTGCGCGAGGTTCCCGAGGTCATCGGCTGCAAGGAGGCCACGGGCGACGCCCGGCAGGGCTCCGAGGTCGTGGAGCTGCTGGGCCCGGACTTCATCGTCCTGTCCGGCGACGACTTCACGGTGCTGCCCCTGCTCTCCGTGGGCGGCTGCGGCACCATCTCGGTGACCTCCAACGTCATGCCCGCCAAGATGTCCGGCATGATCGACGCCTTCTTCAAACGCGACACGGCCCGGGCCCAGGCCCTGCACATGGAGCTGAGCCCGGTGAACCGGGCCATGTTCCTGGAGGTCAACCCCATCCCCGTGAAGACCGCGCTGTCGCTCATGGGCAAGATGGGCCCGGAGTTCCGGCTGCCCCTGGTGCCCATGGAGCCCGCCAACTTGGCCAAGCTCAAGGATGCGTTGAAGCAGAGCGGCCTGATCTAGGCGAAATTCCTTCGACTCGAAACGCCCCGGCAGCCAATGCGCTTGCCGGGGCGTTTTTCGTGGCGCAGGCAAACAGAAGACGCAAAAAAAGGCGGACCCCCGCAGGAGCCCGCCCGAATGATCCAATCAGCTGGTCAGCGCTTAGGTTAGGCGAAGGCCTTTTCCATGGGCGGAACGACCTGCTTCTTGCGGCTCATGCAGCCTTCGACCCACATGGAGTTCAGCGCGCCGCCGACCTTGCCGCCGAAGGCCTTCTCGACCAGGGAGGCGTCGGAGGAGACCACGAGGATCTCAGAGCCTTCCTTCATGATGTCGGTCAACAGCAGCAGCACGGTGTGGCGGCCGTCCTTCTGGAGCTTCTTGCACTCTTCAACCAGAGCGGGCTTGATCTTGTCGAGCAGGCCAAGGTCCAGAACCTCGACCTGGCCGATGCCGACCTTCTTGCCGCCCATGTTGAAGTCCTTGTAGTCGCGGTTCATCAGGTCAACGGCCGGGATGCCCTCGACGGAACCCTTGATCTTCAGCATGTCCATGCCCAGGGCCTTGAAGTCGGCCACGCCGGCCAGCTTGGCCAGACCCTCGACGGCCTTCTTGTCGGCGTCGGTGCAGGTGGGGGACTTGAACAGCACGGTGTCGTTCAGGATGGCGAGCATGAGCGCGCCGGCGATGCCCTTGGGGATCTCGATGCCGTAGAACTCGTACATGGCCTTGATCACGGTGCCGGAGCAGCCCACGGGCCAAACCCACATCTCCAGCGGGTTGGGGGTGGTCACGTCGCCCAGCTTGTGGTGGTCAACGACGAACAGGACCTTGGCCTTGTCCAGGTTGTCCATGGACTGGGCCAGGTCGGAGTGGTCGACCAGGGCGATGTCCTTGCCGGTGGCGTCGGTCTCGATGGCCGGGGTGGCCAGGCCGAAGGTCTTGAGCACGAAGGCGGCGTCCGGGGTGGCGGGGCCCTGGATGACCGGGGTGGCTTCCATGCCGCGCTTGCTCAGCAGGTCGGCGACGGCGATGGCAGCGGTGATGGAGTCGGCATCGGGATTTTTGTGACCAACAACGGTGATAGCCATGAAAAGTCCTCCTCTAAAATATTGGTATTGCCTGGAATTGTCCTTTCCGATTGGACGATTGTTCCATTTATCACAAAGAACCGGCTTTGCCAAGCTAGAAGATGCCAGCGAGCCGGAAAAATCCGAGCGCCACGGCCCCCACGCCCACGGAAAGGTACAGGCTGCGCAGTCGCAGGGACAACAGCCCGCCCAGGCTGGCGGCGATGAGAAACTGGCTCCAGGAAAGATCAAGGTCGAGCAGGAACAGGGAATACTGGTTCAAGGTGAATTGCAGAAGCACGGCCAGCACCCCGGCGCCGACCAGGAAGAACAGCCAGGACACCAGCAGCTTGCCCAAAAGGGTGCGCAGGATGAGCTTGCCCGGCACGTCGTCGCCCGCAGGCCTGCGCACCCAGTGCAGAACCCTGCTGTAGGAGCGGTTCAGGCGGTCGCGCAGGTTGCGGTCCAGCTTGGCCCCCAGCCAGGCCATGGGCAGGCCGAAGACCAGGGCCAGGAACACCAGCGGAGGCGAGTCCAGCCCGAAGTACGTGGCCAGGGCCAGCCCGGTGAAGGCGGCTGCGGTCATGTGCGGCGGGATGAAGGTGCCGACCGGGATGAAGTCGAGCCAGAGCAGCTCGTAGAAGATGGCGATGTACAGGCAGGAATTCAGGTTGCCGAAGACCAGGCCCCAGCACAGGCCGATGACCAGGGGCCGCTCAATGAGCCCCAGGCTGACGGAGAACCTGCACAGGGCGAACAGGGCAAAAAAAAACCGACTGCGGCAAACCACGCCGGTCCGGTCAGCTGCAGGTCAACCATCATGCGAACCTCACATGCGCTGGGTCGTTTGGAACGCAGCGAAAATCCAGCTCCACGCCCTGGCCCATGAGGTAGCGCAGGCAGGACTCGTCGTCCGGGCCGAGGGACACGCTGGGCGAGAACTGGCGCTTGCCATTGGCGTAGTGCAGGTTGCCCACGTTCAGCACATCCAGGTGCAGGCCCTTTTCCACGGCCCGGCGCACGTCCAGGCAGGAGGAGAAGAGAAGCAGCGTGGCCTCGCGGGAGGCGCCGGTCATGCGCGGGTCGCGCACCAGCTGGTCGATGGACAGAAAAGCGCTGTCCACGGCCCGGGGGATGGCCAGGGACATGATCTCCTGCTGCAGCTCGTCCTTGGCCAGGTCGTCGTTGCCCACGATGATGCTGCGCGCCCCGATGTGGGGCACCCACGCCTCCACCACCTGGCCGTGGATCAGTCTGTTGTCGACGCGTACCCAGAACATGGCGTCAGCTCCCGGCGGGCTTCTTGCGCAACATCTCGCCCGGCACCTTGATGCCGTCCTGCCCGGCCGACCTCGCCTGGGAGGCAAGCTCCGGCAGCTTCATCTGGCGGCATTGCAGAACCTTGATCAGCATGGGCAGATTCACCCCGGACACAACCTCCAGGTTGCCGCTTTTCAACAGCGAGAGGCTCAGGGTCGTGGGCGTGCCGCCGAAAAGATCCGTGAGCACGATGACGCCCAGGCCGCTGTCCAGGCTGGAGACCCCGGCCTTCAAGGCGACCAGGATCTCCTCCACGCCCTTGGACACCTGGACGCTCACGGCGGCAGCGCCGACAAGGGGCCCCAGGATCATTTGTGCGGCGTCCAGCAGGGCGGAGCCGAACTCGCCGTGGGTGACCACGAGCACGCCCACCTGCTGGACCGGGGTCTGTGTTTCCGAATTCTCCGTCATGGCCTCGCCTGGCGTGCGCGGCACTGCGCCGCGCCTGGTTCTGGCACTCCCCGGTCAGCCGAGATCAAAGTGCCGGTGCTCAAGTGTTACGGAATAGCCGCTGTCGCGCAGGGTGGCGAACAGGTGCTCGGCCATGGCCACGGAACGGTGGCGGCCCCCGGTGCAACCCACGGCCAGGGTGATGCGGTAGCGCCCCTCTGCGGCATACAGCGGCAAAAGATAGAGCAGAAACTCCTGCAGCTTGTTCTGAAAGGTCAGCCCAGGCTCGGCCTTGTACACGTAGTCGGCCACGGCCTGGTCCTTGCCGGACAGGGGCCGCAGTTCCGGCACAAAGTACGGATTGGGCAGAAAGCGCAGGTCAAAGACGAGGTCAGCCTCGGTCGGCACGCCGTACTTGAAGCCAAAGGACAAGACATGAACGCGCATGCCCTGGCCCGGGGTCAGGGTCGCGACGAAGCGCTCCTGGATCATGCGCCGCAGGTCGTGGATGGAGTATTCGCTGGTGTCGATGACCAGCTCGGCGTCCTTGCGCAGGGGCGCGAGCATGGAGCGCTCCCTGGTCAGGGCCTGCTCCAGGCCGAGGCTGTCGCACTCCAGCGGATGCGGACGCCGCGTGGTGGCGTAGCGGCGCATGAGCGAGGCGTCCTTGGCCTCCACAAAGAGCACGCGCACGAACACGCCCCTGGCCGACAGCTCACGCAGGGCGTCGTTCCACTGGTCCAGGAAGTCGTGCTGGCGCAAGTCCATGCCCAGGGCCAGCCCGCAGTGCTGGGAGTCCTTGTCCAGGAACAGGGACACCAGCTTGGGCAGCAAGGCCACTGGCAGCCCGTCCACGCAGAAGTAGCCGAGGTCCTCGAAGACGTTCAAGGCCGTGCTCTTGCCGGAGCCGGACAAACCGGTCACCACGACCACGGAAAAGGCTTCGGGCTTGATCATGGCGGCACCCGGCTAGTAGCCTTGCAGCAATGCGAACAGCGCATCGCGGTCTTTGGCCTCGAAAAACTCCTTGCGGAAATGCTCGTCTTTCAAGAGGCGCGAGATGTGCGCCAGGATGCGCAGGTGGATGCCGGTCATCTGCTCCGGCGCCAGGACAAGAAAGAAGATGGTGCAGGGCTTGAAGTCCAGGGCCTCGAAGTCCACGCCCTTACGGCTGCGGCCCACGCAGAGGATGATGCGCTCCAGCGAGGCGAGCTTGCCGTGGGGAATGGCCACACCCTCGCCGATGCCGGTGGTGCCCAGACCCTCGCGGTCCAGAAGAACCGCGAGGGCGAGGCCTGCGTCCACGCCAGGATGACGGGCGGCCAGGGCCTCGGTGAGTTCACCCAGGACCTCGGCCTTGCCCGTGGAGGCGAGGGCGGGGAGCACCAGCTCCTTGTCGATGTATTCGCCCAGACGCATCGCTAGTTTCCAGGATCGATGAGGCCGAAGTCGCCGGTCTTGGTGCGGTACAGCACGTTCACGCGGTCCGTGTCGGCGTCGCGGAAGACCAGGAACTCGTACTTCAGGGCGGCCAGTTGCATGGCGGCCTCGTCGATGCTCATGGGCTTGGGCTCGAAGAGATCGGACTCCTTGATGATGGGCGTGGTGTCGGTCGTGTCGTCGGAGAAGCTGATGACATCCATGCGCGCGCTGCGCGGGGTTCCGGCGCGGCGGCGCTCCTTGTGGCGCTCGCGCATGCGCTTGAGCTGGGCTTCAAGCTTTTCCGAGACCAGGTCGATGGTCGAGTACATGTCCTCGGACTCTTCGTAGGCCGAGATATGCAGATTGTCGGCGCTTAGGATGACCTCGGCCTGGTGGCGGAACTTGTCCACGCCCAGGTTGATCTGCAGCTCCGTTTCAATGGTGTCGCCGATGAACTTGCCCATCTTCTCAAAGCGGGAAGCGGCATATTCCTTCAAGTGGTCGGAAGCTTCAATGTTCTTGAAGGCGTAAGAGATGTTCATTCGCAACCTCCTGGAATGTGGCGGGCGACGCCGGTTTAGAAAATCTGCTTGCGCTTGGAGGAGGACTCGATGTTCATGGCCGTGCGGTACTTGGCCACCGTGCGCCGGGCGATGTTCACCTCCAGCTTCTGCTTCAGGATCTCGCCAATCTGCTCATCGCTCAAGGGACGCTTGTCGTTCTCGTCCCCGATGAGCTGCTTGATGAGCGCCTTGACCGATTCGGAGCCGACCTGTGTCCCATCGTCCAGGTCCAGCGCGCTGTTGAAAAAGAACTTGAGCTCATAGATGCCGTGCGGGGTCGCCACATACTTGCTCGTGGTGATGCGGCTGACCGTGGACTCGTGCATGCCGATGTCCTCAGCCACCTCCTTGAGGATCAACGGTCGTAGGCGCGTCACGCCGTCTTCAAAGAACTCGCGCTGGAAACGGACAATGCTCTCCATGACCTTATACAAGGTTCGCTGGCGCTGGTACAGGCTCTTCATGAGCCACTCGGCGCTGCGGATCTTGTCCTGAAAATAATCCTTTTCGGTGGAGGTCTTGGCCTTGATGTTCTCCACGTAGAAGGAGTTCAGCTGCAGGCGCGGCATGCCGTCCTCGTTGAGCACGATGACGAAGTCCTCGCCGTTCTTGAACACGAACACGTCCGGGCTGACGTACTGCGGCTCCCCGCTGAAGAAGTTCGCACCGGGCATGGGCTCCAGGGTCTGGATCAGGTCCAGGTACTCCTTCAGGCCCTCCATGCTGATCTTGAACTTCTTGGTCAGGGGCTTGTAGCGGTGCTTCTCCAGGTCCTCCAGGTGGTCGCGCACAAGCGACACGAGGATGGGGTCGTCGAGGCCGAGAACCTCCATCTGCACCAGCAGGCACTCCTGCACAGTGCGCGCCGCCACGCCCACCGGGTCAAGGCGCTGGATGCGCCGGATCACGGACTCCACGGCCTCCGCGCTGACAACGCCGGGCAGCAGCGTCTGGAGGTCCTCCACCGAGGCCTGCAGGTAGCCCCGGGAATCCAGGTTGCCGACGATGACATCGGCGATCTCCAGCTCCGCAGCGCTGAAGCGCGACAGGCGCATCTGCCAGGTGAGGTGGCCCTCCAGGCTGGGGCGGCTGGTCAGCCGGGCCTCCAGCGACAGGCCCTCCTCGGGCACCTCCAGCTCGCGGCCGAGAGACTGCTTGGTGACGCTGGAAAATTCGCCGAGGTAGTTCTCCCAGTCGGCGTTGCGCATGATTTCTTCGTTGGCCTGGCTCTCGGCGGTGTTGTGCGCGCCCTCGTAGTCGTCCAAGGTGTCGGTGCTGGGGGCCGTGTCCACGACATCGGCGTCCAGCTCCTCCAGAAAGGGATTCTCCATCAACTCTTGCTGGATGGACTCAACCAGCTCCAGCCGCGAGAGCTGCAGAAGCTTGATTGCCTGCTGCAACTGGGGTGTCATGACCAGTTGCTGTGTCAGCTTGAGTTGTTGGCGAAGCTCCAAACCCATACGAGAAACCGCTGCCTCCAAAATCCGTCGTGTCAAAAATTCGATATTTCCAAACGCCACGCGCAAGTTCGCGCATCTCTATTCTGCCACAGGCCTCATTCATCCGCAAGGGAAAAAGGATAACCCCTCAGGGACACGTACTTTTTCAAATAGGCGAGGCCCACATGAAAAAAGTGTACCAACCTTCACGGGCTGTGTAAATCCACAATTCTGTGCACATGGCTGGGAAAAGCGCGGCGGGTTGCGGGATGTTCCCGCAAATACAGGATGTTTGTGAAAAGCTAGAGGCTGAAGGACTCGCCCAGGTAGAGCTTGCGGGCCTTGCTGCTCTGCACGATCTCGGCGGGACTGCCCTCCAGGATGACCATGCCCTCGTACACCAGATAGGCGCGGTCGCAGATGCTCAAAGTCTCGCGCACGTTGTGGTCGGAGATGAGGATGCCGATGCCCATCTTCTTCAGCACGGCGATAATCTCCTGGATGTCGATGACGGCGATGGGGTCGATGCCGGCAAAGGGCTCGTCGAGCAGGATGAACTTGGGGTTCAGGATGAGCGCGCGGGCGATCTCCAGGCGTCTGCGCTCGCCGCCGGAGAGGAACATGGCCGGCTGGTGCGCCAGCTTGGTGATGTTGAACATCTCCATGAGCTCCAGCGCCCTGGCCTCGCGCTGGGGGCGGCTCATGGGCGTGTTCTCCAGAATCACGTCCAGGTTCTTGCGCACCGAGAGCTTCTTGAAGATGGAGCTCTCCTGCGGCAGGTAGGACAGCCCATTGCGCGCGCGTTCGTGCAGGGGCTGCTCGGTCACGTCCACCCCGTCCAGGACCACGTTCCCGGTGGTCGGGTTGACCACGCCCACGAGCATGTAGAAGGTCGTGGTCTTGCCCGCGCCGTTGGGGCCCAGCAGGCCCACCACCTCGCGGTCGCGCAGGGTCACGTTGATGTGCCGCACGACCTCGCGGTCGCCGTAGCGCTTGGACAGATTGGTGGCGATGAGCTCGGCCATCTATTCCTTGTCTCCCTTGGGCGTGTAGAAGATGGCCTCCACCCGGCGCTTTTCGCCGCTTAAGACCTCGCTGCGGTTCTCGCGGACGTAGAACTTGATGATGTCGCCGCGCACGGTGTTCTGGCCCTCGCGCAGGATGGGGTTGCCGTCCATGCGGATGACGCCCTCGGCGACCATGTAGGTGAGCTTGGCGCAGGCGCCGTCGTTCTTGTTGGCCACCATGCGCACGTTGCCCTCGGCCACGATGCGCTCGATGGTGTCGCCGAAGTCGCCCGGACCATTGTCCTGAGGCTTTTGGTCCTTGCCCTTCTTCTTGTCCGAGAAATAGGCCGTGATGCGCTCGGCCCAGATGGCCATGTCGGTATGGGTGCCGTGCACGTTGCCCAGAAAGACCACGGAGTTCTCGGCCTGGTTGTACACCATCTTGTCCGAGGTGATGCGCACCGGGGCCTGCTTGTTCAGTCCGGGCTGCCCGCCCAGAAGCGCCGGGCTGTCCTTGGCCTCACCCTTGGCCTCACCCTTGGCCTCGCCCTTGACTTCGCCCTTGACCTCCGGAGCCGAGACGGACTTGCCCTCGTGCCTGGGCGCGGCGGCGGCATGGGGCTCAACGGCCTTCGGGGCCTGCTGGGCCGGCGTTGCCTGGGCTGGCGCTGGTCCGACCATGCCTTGTGGGACGTAGCCCACGGCAGTGGACTCCTTGGCGGCGTGGTCATTCAAGCGGAACACGGCAAAGAAGCCGTCGCGCAGAAAACCGGTCTGCACGCGCTCGCCCGGGGCCAGCACGGCCACAACCTGGGACTTGAGGGAGCGCTCCTTGTGGACCTCGGTGCGGGCCTCCACCTGGCGCACCTGCGCGGGCTCCGCCGCAGCCAGGGAACGGGAGGGCTCCGCCGGGGCGGTGGGGGCAGGCGCGGCCTTGGGCTGGGCCGCCAGGTCAACGGGCTTGAGCAGGCGCACATCGGCAAAGCCCAGGGCCTTCGCCTCGTCGCGCTGGGCCTCGCCCAGGTCGAACACCGCGCCCCAGCCAGAGCGCACAAAGTCCACCCGGACCTTTTCGCCGGGCTGCAGGGTGCGCACCAGGGGCGAGTGCGGGTCGCGGATCGTGCGCACGTTGGTCGGGGCCGAAACGACGCGCACCTCACCCCAGCTCTGGCCCAGGGCGGCGGCGGCGGTCAGGACAACCAGGGCCAGGGCCAGAAAAAGGCTGGCGGCCGACCCGCGCGGATGTCGCTCGTGCCTCACTTCGACTTCTCCTTCTTCATGGCGTCCAGGGCGGCCGGAATGAGTTCCGCCGTGACGCCGCCGGCAGCTGTGAGCACGCGCGTCTCCAGGTTGATCTCAACTGCTGTGGCGTTGACGGAAAAATCCGGTCTGCTCACGCCCACCCTGCCCTTGAGGTAAATCTTTTTCATGGCGCCGATGTAGTCGAAGACATCCGAGGTCAGGACAAAGGCGCCGTAGCGGCCGGTGATGTTGTCGCGCAGGGTCATGGTGTTGCCCTGCTGGTTCACCTCGCCGGTGTCGGACTTGACGAAGAACTCCTGGCGCTCCGCGCCAACATAGGCGGTGAGCTGGGGCCGCAGAACCTGCACGATGCGCTGGTCCATGCTGTACTGGGCCGTTTTGGCCCGCACGCGCCAGAGCACCTTGCCCTCCGCGCCTTGCACCAGTTCAAGATCTTCGGCCATGACGTCAGGATCAGAGGCCTTGGCGACGGGCTTCTCCGGCGCGCGCCCGCGCCCGTTCCGCTGCTCGTTGACCACCAGACCGATGGCCAGGCCGAGCACGAAGATCAGCACCACAAACACCAAGGACTTGCGCATTCATCCGCCCCACTTCTCCCAGGCTGCGTCAAACTGACCCCGGCAGCGCAGAAGGAACATGATGGCCTCTCGGACCGCTCCCTGGCCGCCTTGCATCCTGGAAACCCATTTCGCCAGCCGCAGTATCTCCGGCTGGGCGTTGGCCACGGCCATGGGCAGGCCCACGGCCCGCATCACGCCCGCGTCCACCCAGTCATCGCCCAGGTAGGCGATCTGGGTGCGCTCGCAGCCCATGCGGCCGCGAATCCCCTCCAGCAGGGGCACCTTGTCCACGTGTCCGGCGTGGTACTCCTCGATGCCCAGCTCGCGCACCCGCTTCTCCACGGCCCCGTGTTTCAGACCGGTGATGACGGCAATGCCAAGCCCAAGGGATTGTGCAATCTTTATTCCAAGTCCATCTTGCACATGGAAGCGCTTGCTGACGTTGCCCTCGTGGTCATAGGTCAGCCCGCCGTCGGTGAGCACCCCGTCCACGTCCAGGACCAAGAGTTTGACATCCCGGCCCAGGGCGGCAACAGCAGGGTCCACAGCAGGGTCCACGACAGGATCAACGCCTGAAAGCACTGCGGGCTCAGTCGGCATTGGGCACGCTCCACAGGGCCAGCAGCCGTTTGAGCAGGCCCTCCACCTTGTCCAGGGCGATGCTGTTGGGGCCGTCGCACAGGGCATGGTCCGGGTCCGGGTGGACCTCCAGGAACACGCCGTTGGCCCCGGCGGCCACGGCGGCGGAGGCCAGCGCAGGTACGAACTCGCGCTGCCCGCCGGAGGCTCCGCCCTGTCCGCCCGGCAGTTGCACCGAGTGGGTTGCGTCGAAGACCACGGGCGCGCCCAGGCTGCGCATGATGGACAGCGAGCGCATGTCGACCACGAGGTTGTTGTAGCCGAAGCAGGAGCCGCGCTCGGTGAGCCAGAAGCGGCCATTGCCCGTGCTGCGCAGCTTGTCGGCCGCGTTCTTCATGTCCCAGGGGGCCAGGAACTGGCCCTTCTTGACGTTGACGATGCGGCCCGTCTCGGCTGCGGCCAGCAAAAGGTCGGTCTGGCGGCAGAGAAAGGCCGGGATCTGGAGCACGTCGGCCACCTCGGCCACGCGTTCGGCCTGCTCGGGCAGGTGGATGTCCGTGACCACGGGCAGGCCCGTGGCCTCGCGCACCTCGGCCAGCCAGGCCAGGCCCATCTCCATCCCAGGCCCCCGGAAGCTCAGGGCCGAGGTGCGGTTGGCCTTGTCGTACGAGCTCTTGAAGACCAGGGTCACATCCAGGCGCTGGGCGATGGCGGCCAGCTCCCGGGCCACGTCGAGCGCCATCTGCCTGCTCTCCAGCACGCATGGCCCGGCCAGGATGAACGGCCCTGTCAGGCTTTTGGCATACAGCGCGGCGGAGTCCATGACCATGCTACCTGCCCTTGGCCTGGAGGGTTGCGGCGCGGATGAACTCGCGGAACAGCGGGTGGGGCCGCATGGGGTTGGACTTGAACTCCGGGTGGAACTGGCAGCCCAGGAACCACGGATGTCCGGGCAGCTCCACCATCTCCACCAGCTCCTCGTCGGGCGAGGTGCCGGAAAGCACCAGCCCGGCCTTGTGCAGGGCCTCGGCGTACTTCTTGTTGAACTCGTAGCGATGGCGGTGGCGCTCCTCGATCTTGCTCTCGCCGTAGGCCTCCATGGCCTTGGTCTCCTTGACTATCTTGCAGGGATAGGAGCCCAGGCGCATGGTGCCGCCCTTGTTGGAGGCCCCGTCGCGCTTCTCGACCTTCTTGGTGCGGAAGTCGTACCACTCGGTCATCAGGTAGATCACCGGGTCCGGGGTGAACTCGTCGAACTCCTGGGAGTTGGCCTTGTCCAGGCCCAGCACATTGCGCGCATACTCGATGACCGCGCACTGCATGCCCAGGCAGATGCCGAAAAACGGCACCTTGTTCTCGCGGGCGTACTTGATGGACGTGATCTTGCCCTCGATGCCGCGCGAGCCGAACCCGCCGGGCACCAGGATGCCGTCCAGGTTCTTCAGGCGCTTCTCCACGTTCTTGGGCGTGATCTCCTCGGAATTGACGTACTCCAGCTCCACCGAGACCTCATTGAACACCGCGCCGTGGATCAAGGCCTCGTGCAGGCTCTTGTAGGCCTCCTTCAGGTCCACGTACTTGCCGACAATGCCGATCCGGCAGCGGCCTTTGGGATTGTTGATGCGCCGGTTCAGCTCCTTCCAGGAGTCCAGCTCGGCGTTCTTGGCCGGGAGCTTCAAGAGGATGGCGATCTTCTGGTCCACGCCCTCGCGGTAGAACTCCATGGGCACCTCGTAGATGCTCTTCACATCCACGGCAGAGAACACGGCGTCGCGGTCCACGTCGCAGAAGAGCGCGATCTTGTCGCGCAGGTCCGCAGGCAGCGGCACCTCGGAGCGGCACAGGATGATGTCCGGCTGGATGCCGATGCTGCGCAGCTCCTTGACGCTGTGCTGGGTGGGCTTGGTCTTGAGCTCGCCCGCAGCGCGCATGTAGGGCACGAGCGTCAGGTGGATGTAGAGGACGTTCTCCTTGCCCAGGTCGTTCTTGAGCTGGCGGATGGCCTCCAGAAACGGCAGGCCCTCGATGTCGCCCACGGTGCCGCCGATCTCGATGAGGGCCACGTCCTCGTCGTCCTTGGCCACGCTCAAAACGCAGCGCTTGATCTCGTCGGTGATGTGCGGGATGACCTGCACGGTGCCGCCCAGGTAGTCGCCCCGGCGCTCCTTGTTGATGACGGTCTCGTAAATTTTGCCTGAGGTGTAGTTGCTGCTCTGGCTCATGTGGATGCCCAGGAAGCGCTCGTAGTGGCCCAGGTCGAGGTCGGTCTCGGCCCCGTCCTCGGTGACGTAGACCTCGCCGTGCTGGAAGGGGTTCATGGTCCCGGGGTCCACGTTGATGTAGGGGTCGAGCTTCTGGATGGTCACCTTGAGGCCGCGCGTTTGCAGCAGCGCGCCAATGGACGCCGCAGCCAGCCCCTTGCCCAGGGAAGACAGCACCCCGCCGGTGATGAATATGAACTTGGTCTTCATGCAAACACCCCTTCTGCCTACTTCTCGTTGATGTGTCATGCCTTTGGCGGCGCCACGCGTGTTGACGCCGCGCGCGGGCGCACGTATTCTCTCGTTTCTCGCGGGCCAAACCTGAAACCGCCCGCATCGACACGTCCCAATGGAGGAAGTTCATGGCCCGCGTCAAAGCACTTGTTCTTACCGGATACGGCACCAATTGTGAACAGGAATCAGCACACGCAGCCCGGGAATCCGGGGCCGACGAGGCCACAATCGCCTATTTCTCCGACATCGCCTCCGGCCATGTGCGCATGGAGGACTATAATTTTCTCATCTTCCCCGGCGGCTTTTTGGATGGCGACGACCTGGGCTCGGCCCAGGCGGCGGCCCTGCGCTGGCGCTTCGCCAAAACCACGGGCGGCGAGCACGTGCTGGACCAGCTCAAGGCCTTTTTCGCCGCTGGCGGGCTGATCCTGGGCATCTGCAACGGCTTCCAGCTGCTGGTGAAGCTGGGCCTCTTGCCCGCCCTGGGCGGCCGCTACTTCGAGCGCCAGGTGTCCTTGTCGCACAACGACTCCGCCCGCTACGAGGACCGCTGGGTCACCCTGCGGGCCAACCCGGCCTCGCCCTGCGTGTTCACCAAGGACATCGACATCCTGGAGGCCCCGGTGCGCCACGGCGAGGGCAAGATCGTGCCCCAGGACCAAGCCACCCTCGACGCGCTGGAGGCCGCCAACCTCGTAGCCCTGCGCTACATCGACCCGGCCACGGGCGTGGCCACAATGCAGTTCCCGGAAAATCCCAACGGCTCGGCCAACGCCATCGCAGGCCTGACCGACCCCACGGGCCGCATCCTGGGGCTGATGCCCCACCCCGAGGCCTACAACCACCCCTGCAACCACCCGGCCTGGACCCGTGGCGAGACCTCGCCCCTGGGCCTGACCCTGCTGGCTGGCGGGGTGCGCTACCTCAAGGCGCTGTAGCGCTTTATGCAACAGGCCCGGCAAGATGCCCTGCCGCTTGAACGCCCGCCCGGACACGACTCGTGGCGGGCGCTCATGTCCCTGGCCTTGGCCGAGGCCTGCGCCGCCGCGCGCGCGGACGAACCCCCGGTGGGCGCGGTGCTCATCGCGGCGGACGGCCGCGTTCTGGCCCGCGGGCACAACAGCAACATCGCGCTCAGCGACCCCACGGCCCACGCCGAAATCCTCTGCCTGCGCGAGGCCGGGCAAAAGCTGGGCAACCACCGGCTCACGGGCTGCATCCTGGCCGTGACCCTGGAGCCCTGCCTGATGTGCGTGGGCGCGCTCATCCATGCCAGAATCGCCGGAGTGGTTTTTGCCGCCGCAGACCCCAAGGCCGGGGCGCTCGTCTCCAACCTGGACGCCCGCACCCTGCCCTTTGTGAACCACCGGCCCTGGATTCTCCAGGGCGTAATGGCCGAGGACTGCGGCGCGCTCTTAAAGCGCTTCTTCCTGGCCCGCAGAAAGCCCTAACCCGCCCTGAAAAGACCGCCGGAAACACGTCTTTTGGCCCGCTTTCGAGCCTTGATAAAGTCAAGACAAAATCAGACTTTTTCTACCTGCTGAATTTGCAGCATGATTTGTTCCGCGCAAAATGTCGCACAAATCCGCTGCACACCCTGCACGTTCCTGCACAACAGCGTGGCCCCAAACCTTTCGGGGGCGAAACGGCTACAGGAAATCAGGGTCGATTACAGAAAATCAGGGTCGATGGCGGCTTTGCCCCCGTTGAGCATAATCTTGAAGTAGCGCAGGGTGCGGTCGTCCACAGGCACGATGGGGAAATTCTTGCGGCAGGCGTCGCACTGGGCCATGCTCGGCCGCGTGGGCGCGATGAGCGTGACCTCGCGCGCGCAGTGCGGGCAGGGGTACAAAAACACGATCTCCATGCCCATGGGGCGCACGGGCGTCAGCGGCTTGGTCATGACTCCCCCTTGAAAAGACTTGCGCCGGTCATGCTCGCGGGCTGGGCCTGGCCCCAGGAGTCCAGGATGGTCGGAGCGATGTCGCCCAGCCTGCCGGGCCTGAGCCTGCGGCCACCATTGGCGTCGATGTGCACAAGCGGCACGGGGTTGAGGCTGTGGGCCGTCTGGGTGTGGCCCTGGCTGTCGAGCATCTCCTCGGCGTTGCCGTGGTCCGCGGTCAGGAACACCTGGCCGCCGTCGGCCAGAAAGGACGCGACGATCCGGCCCACGCACGCGTCCACGGTCTCGCAGGCCTGGATGACCGCCGGGATGACGCCCGTGTGGCCGACCATGTCCAGGTTGGCCAGGTTGCACACACAGAGGTCGAAGCCCTTGCGCCGCGCCAGCAGCGTGTCCGTGACCTCGCAGGCGCTCATCTCCGGCTTGAGGTCATAGGTGGCCACCTCGCGCGGGGACGGAATCAGCACGCGTTCCTCGCCCGGCACCGGCTCCTCGACGCCGCAATTGAGGAAGTAGGTCACGTGGGCGTACTTCTCGGTCTCGGCGATGCGCAGCTGCTTCAGGCCCAGTCCGCTCACCACCTGGCCCAGGAACCCGTCCAGGGACTGCGGCGGGGAGACCACGGGCAGCGGGAAGCCGGACTCGTACCGGGTCATGCTGGCGAACCCGGCAAGCCTGGGCCGCTTTGGCCGCGCGAATTCCGCGAAATCGTCCTCGAAAAAGGCGCGGCTGATCTGCCGGGCGCGGTCCGCGCGGAAATTGAAGAAGAACAGGGCATCGCCGTCGCCGATGGTGCCGCTGGTGTCGGTGTTCCCGGTGGACTGGCCGCCTGGCCCGGCGATAAGGCAGGGCTTGACGAACTCGTCGGTCTCGCCGCTTAAGTAGGCGCTTTCCACAGCCTCCCGGGCCGAGGCCGCCACTCTGCCCTGCCCGCAGGCCAGGGCCAGATAGGCCAGCTCGTTACGTTCGTAATGCTTGTCGCGGTCCATGGCGTAGTAGCGGCCCATGACCGAGGCGATGCGCCCCAGGCCGATGGCGGCCAGCCTGGCTTCCAGCTGCCGCACATAGTCCAGGCCGCTTGAGGGCGGGGTGTCGCGCCCGTCCAGAAAGGCGTGGACGTGCACCTCAGTCAGGCCCTGGGCCTTGGCCAGCTCCACCAGGGCGTAGAGGTGGTTCTGGTGGCTGTGCACGCCGCCGTCGGACACAAGGCCCATGAGGTGCAGCCGCCCGCTGCCGGCCTTGGCCTGGGCGCAGAGCTCCAGCAGCACGGGATTCCTGACGAAGCTGCCGTCCTCGATGCTGATGTCGATGCGCGTCATGTCCTGGTAGACGATGCGCCCCGCGCCGATGTTCATGTGCCCGACCTCGGAGTTGCCCATGAATCCGGCGGGCAGGCCCACGGCCCGGCCCGAGCAGGCCAGCTCGGTGTGCGGGTAGCGCGCGAACAGGGCGTCGAGGTTGGGCGTGCTGGCCAGGGATACGGCGTTGCCCGGACCGCCTGGCGCACAGCCGAAGCCGTCCAGGATCAGCAGCAGGGTCGGGATCGGGCATGCCGGGCGTGTCGGGCTGATCGGTTGCGCGGGCTTCACTGGTGTACGCTCCGGTCGGCGTTTTGGCCAACGCCCTGATCGGAGCTCTGGGTTTCGCACCAGTCCACGCGGCGGCCCTCGGACCACAGGCCCTCGATGTTGTAGAAACTGCGCAGGTCCTCCTGGAAGACATGCACGATGATGTCGTTGAAATCGAGCAGGATCCAGCTGCCGGTCTGGTAGCCTTCCAGGCCCAGGGAGGCGATGCCGCGCTCCTTGGCCAGGTGCAGCAGGGCGTCGGCCAAGGCCTGGGCGTGGCGCTGGCCCTTGGCCGTGACCATGATGATCTGCTCGGCGATGGGACACACGCCGGTCACGTCGAGCAACACGATCTCCTCGCCCTGCTTCTCATCAAGCATGCGGGCCAGGAGCAGGCCTTTTTCTTCCGTGGGCAGGCCGGGCGTCATCGGCAGTACGCTTTTCTTCTTCATATTCCCCCGTTGGCGCAACATGGCGCGTTTCTGCGGTCCTTGTACTGGAATCGCCGCTGTAGCGCAATGCGCGCGCCAAGGGCCCGCCCGCCACGGCGCAGCCACAGGGCCGTCACCGCAAAGGTGGTCAGCGCCAGCGGCAGGCCCAGGCCCAAATCCCAGACCCGATCCAGGTGCCTGAGCCAGGCGCGGAACGCGCCGAGCCGGGCCGCCTGCCCGGCCACGAGGAGATTGGCGTGGCCGTCGGGAAACTTTAAGCCCGGCGGCAGGGCTGCAACGGCTAGGGCCGCGCCGCCACGTACAGCCCGCCCCAGCGCAGCCACAGCCACAGCGCGGTCACGGCAAAGGTGCAGAGCGTCACCGGCAGGCCCAGGCGCAGGTGTTTGCGCCAGGTGAGGAACACGCCGAGGCGGGCCGCCTGCTCGGCCACGATCAGGTTGGCGATGCTGCCGAGCAGGAACAGGTTCCCGGCCAGCGTGCTGGACAGGGCCAAGAGCAGCCGGTCCTGCGGCGTGTGCGCAGCGGGCAGAAGCAGCATCACGGCGGGCACGTTGGAGATGACGTTGGACAGGAGCGCCGAGGCCCCGAACAGCCAGCCCGGACGGGCCATGTCCACCCCCAGGCCGCGCACGGCGGCGTACATGGCGTCCAGCAGCCCGGCGGCGGCCAGGGCGTGGTTGACCACGAACAGCCCCAGGAGCAGCAGCAGCAGCTCCCAGTCCACCAGCGCGAAGATCCGGCGCGACTGCGTGCGGCGGCTCACCAGCACCAGCGCGCCCGCGCCCAGGGCCAGCACCTCGCGCGGGATGGACGTGCACAAAAAGCCCGCGAGCGTGGCCGCAAGCAACAGGCAGCCCTTGAGCATGGGCCACAGGCGGTGCTCCACCGCAGGCACCGGGGCAACGCTGCGCGCAAGCAGCCAATCCTGGCGCGACAGGGCCACGATGAGGCCCCAGGACAGCACAAGCCCGCCCAGCACTGGAGGAAACGCGTCCAGGAAATAGGCCCCGAAGGGCAGGTTGCCCACCTGCCCGATGAGCATGTTCTGCGGGTTGCCGATGAGCGTTGCGGCGGAGCCGATGTTGGCCGCGCAGGTCAGGCCGATGAGGAAGGGCACGGGGTTGAGGCCCCGGCGCAGGCAGCCCTCGGCCAGGATGGGCGTCATGGCCAGGCAGACGATGTCGTTGACGAGCAGGGCGGAGAGCCCGGCCCCGGCGGCCATGACCAACAGCAGCAGGCGCGGGGGCGAGACCTGGGCCCCGGCGATGCGTCGGGCCAGCAGGTCGTAGAGGCCGCTCAGGCGCAGCTGGGCCGAGACGAGCATGAGCCCGAAAAGCAGGCTCATGGTGGGCATGTCCACGCTGGCCCAGGCCTGCCCGGACGTGAGCGCGCCCCCGGCCAACAGCGCGATGGCCCCGAGCAGGGCCACGGCGGTGCGGTTCAGCGCCAGGCCCGGCAGCCCGCCAAAGATCATGCCCAGGTACACCAGGACGAAAACCCCGGCCACGAACTGCTGCATCACCCGTTTCTCCTCTGACCGAAAACGATACGCCCGGGCGCAGGCGATGACAAGAACCCCCGCGCAACCTTGACGCAGTGCCGAGTTTCGGGCATGCACGTCACAGGCTGAGCGACCGCCGCCGACGCCGCCAATGGCGTTTCCGGGCTCCGCTTGCGCAGCGCAGGAGCCCGGTTCGGGTCCGAACAGGTTGAACCGGCGCTTTCGGGCCACGGCATCCGCCCGTGGCCGTTTCATTGCGGCCGACGAGGCCAAAGTGGGCGACGCAGGCCGCTGGCCGCCAGAAGTCCTGCGCACGAATCCGTTTTGCACCATCCCAGGAGGACAGCCATGATATTTGACGTGGAAAACGAAACCCTGCCCAGGGAGGAGCTGCAAAAGCTCCAGCTGCGCAGGCTCCAGGATCTTGTGGCGCGCGTGTACGAAAACGTGCCCTTCTACCGCAAAAAGCTCGACGAGCGCGGGGTCAAGCCCGAGCACATCCAGAGCCTCTCCGATGTCTCGCTTTTGCCCTTCACCGAGAAGCAGGACCTGCGCAACCACTACCCCTTCGGGCTTTTCGCAGTCTCGCGCGAGAACATCGTGCGTATCCACTCCTCCTCCGGCACCACGGGCAAGGCCACGGTGGTCGGCTACACCCGGCGCGACATCAAGAACTGGGGCCAGATGGTGGCCCGCTGCCTGGCCGCGGCCGGGGCCCACAGCGGCGACTTCGTGCACAACGCTTACGGCTACGGCCTGTTCACCGGCGGCCTGGGCGTGCACTACGGGGCCGAGGAACTGGGCGCCACGGTCATCCCCATCTCCGGCGGCGGCACCAGACGCCAGGCCATGCTCCTGCGCGACTTCGGCGCCACGGTGCTCACCTGCACGCCCTCCTATGCCCTGCACCTGAACGAGGCGGCCAAGGAGATGGGCATCGACATCCGCGAGCTGCCCCTGCGCATCGGCATTTTCGGGGCCGAGCCCTGGACCGACTCCATGCGCAACGAGATCGAGAACAAGCTCGGCATCACGGCCATCGACATCTACGGCCTGTCCGAGATCATGGGTCCGGGCGTGGCCATCGAGTGCGCCAAAGTCAAAAAGGGCCTGCACATCCAGGAGGACCACTTCCTGGCCGAAATCATCGACCCCGAAACCGGCGACCCCATGAAGCCGGGCGAGGTGGGCGAGCTGGTCTTCACCACCCTGACCAAGGAAGGCATTCCTCTGTTGCGCTACCGCACCCGCGACCTGAGTCGGCTCAACACCGCGCCCTGCCGTTGCGGCCGGACAACGGCAAGGATGGAGCGGGTCACGGGCCGCAGCGACGACATGCTCATCATCCGCGGCGTCAACGTCTTCCCCTCGCAGATCGAGACCATCCTGCTGGAGACCGAGGGCCTGACCCCGCACTACCAGCTCATCGTCACCCGCTCGGGCAACCTGGACAACATGGAGGTGCGCGTCGAGGTCGATGAGGCCGCCTTCTCCGACCAGATCAAGAATTTACAACGGCTTGAATCCAAGATAGAAAAGAACATCAAGGAGTTCCTGGGAGTAACCGCCAAGTGCAAGCTGGTGGAGCCCAAGGGCATCGAACGCAGCGAAGGCAAGGCCAAACGCATCATCGACATGCGCAAGGAACAGGCCTGATTGGGCGAACCCTGTGCCACCACATCAAGCGAGGAATGTCATGAAGGTTGATCAACTCTCCATCTTCCTGGAAAACCGCGCCGGCAGGCTGGCCGAGGTCACGCGCATCCTGTCCGAGTCCGGCGTGAACATCCGCGCCCTGTCCCTGGCCGACACCTCGGACTTCGGCATCCTGCGGCTCATCGTCTCCGACTTCGACAAGGCCAAGGAGAACCTCAAGGCCGGCGGCTTCACCGTGGGCCGCACCACGGTCGTGGCCGTGAAGGTCCAGGACCAGCCCGGCGGCCTGCACAACATCCTGGACATGCTGCGCGACGCCAAGATCAACGTCGAGTACATGTACGCCTTTGTTACCCAGACCGGGGCCGACGCCATCATCATCTTCCGCTTCGACCGCACGGACCAGGCCATCGAGCTGTTGCAGAAGAACAGCATCGCCATGGTGCCCGGCGAAAAGCTCTACAAGATGTAGCGCCGATCCGATGTGACGACGATCCCGGGGGGGGGAGGTCAGCCCAGGCTCCCCCCCCCGGCCACAGGTTCCATGTTCTCGCAAACCCTGTGTGCATGCGCCACGGTCCGTGACGCCGAGCCTTCCCGTTGGAGCCTGCCGTGACCGACCCAGCCATGTCCGAAAACGCCGACATCCGCCCGCCAATCAACGCCGACTGGCTGGCGCGCATGCGCAGCACCAATCCGGAATTCCTAGCGAAATTGTTCGAGGTCTTTCTGGAGGACGAGCCGCAGCGCCTGGCCGCCCTGGGCGAGGCCGTGGCCAAGGCCGACCTGGAGATGGTGCGCTACCTGACGCATTCCATCAAGGGCGCGGCGGCCACGCTGGGCATGGAGCGCCTGCGCGACGCTGCGCGCGAGATGGAGTTCGCGGCCAGGGACGGCCAGACCCAGGCGCTGGAGGTGCAGTACGCGCGGGTGCGGGCCGAGGTGGAGGCGGTGTTTGCGGTGATGAGATCGACTAAGTGAAGTCCCTAGACTTGAGTGGAATACCAAGTGAATCTTTTAATTCATTGACTGATCTCTTCACCTCAAAATGAAGCTTTTTTAATACAGGAGTGTACAACTGCATCATTTTATCTATTTCACTCTGCACTGGAATATAGTTTTGCCCGAGTATAACTGGACCAAGACCACGTGTGTAATTCATTTTTTCAGTCATTGAGTTATTGTATTGATAGCTATCAAGTAGTCCCTTTGCCTGTAAGTACGTTTTCACGATAAGGCTTCGCTCAGTGTCGTTAGGTATGCGTCCAATCAGATGTGCATTCTCTTCATATATAACAAAATAGCGTTGCCCAGTTGGATATATATACAAAAACGATTCATTTTCTGGATGAGCTTCAATTACATTTCCCATACCTTCCATATATATTTTTTCAATAACAAGAATCTCTGCAAGCAACGCCTTACGTAGGTTCTCAATCTCATTGAAGTCAGATTCTTTCTTTCTCTTCCTTGCTTTCTCATCCGCCAAAATCACACCACACTTAGCTCCTCTGCTTGCTCCATATACGGTGGCAGCTATTGCACAAATTCCGAGGATTATCTGGAATGTCTCCATAATTGCTCCTGTAGATATTCGTATTTGCCAAGCCAGACTCCGTCAATTAAATATCTAAAACTTAATGTAGTCAATC
Organism: uncultured delta proteobacterium; assembly: GCA_903843965.1. GTDB lineage: Bacteria > Desulfobacterota > Desulfovibrionia > Desulfovibrionales > Desulfovibrionaceae > Humidesulfovibrio. The sequence goes on along the minus strand of CAIMRY010000008.1, from coordinate 92,078 downwards.
CAAAGATTCAGATACGAAAAACGCCGGACCCTTGCGAGTCCGGCGTTTTGTCTTTGCTGAACGGGAAAAGCTAGAGCAGGTCGCCCACGCTGTACAGGCGGCCCGGCTGCTGCTTGCTCAGCCACTTGGCCGCGCGCAGGGCTCCCTGGGCGAAGTTCTCGCGCGAGTGCGCCCGGTGCGTCACCTCGATGCGCTCGCCCGGACCAAAGAAATACGCCGTGTGGTCGCCCACCACGTCGCCGCCGCGCAGGGCCACGACGCCCAGCTCGTTCTGCGCACGCTCGCCCACGATGCCGTCGCGGCAGTGGCGCTTGACCTCGTCGTACACCAGGCCGCGCGCCTCGGCCATGCACTGGGCCAGCTTCAGCGCCGTGCCGCTGGGGGCATCCTTCTTGCGGTTGTGGTGGATCTCCAGCACCTCCATGTCATAGGCCGGGCCGAGCATCTGCACGATCTGCGGCAGGATCTTCAGGAGCACGTTGACACCCACGCTCATGTTCGGGGCCAGCAGAAGCGGGATGTCCTTGGCTGCGGCGGCCACGATCTCCATCTGCTCGGGCTTCAAACCCGTGGTGCCGATGACCATGGGGTTGCCGTGCTTCCGGCAATCGCGCACATGCTCCAGCGTGGCCTCCGGGGAGGTGAACTCCACCACCACGGCGCGCGGGGTTTTGGCCAGCACCTCGTCCAGGTCGTGGGACACGACGCAGTCCAGATTCTCCAGGTCGTCCAGGCGCTCGGCCCGTTCAATGACGGCCTTGACCTCCAGCTCCGGGTCCTGCTGGGCCAGGCGGATCAGCGTCGCGCCCATGCGGCCGCAGCCGCCCATGATGACAACGTCACAGTTCATAACTTTCTCCGATTTTCAGGGGCCGTGTTTCGGGTGCCACTTTTTCAGGGCTTGATTCCATGTTCGCGCAGCATAGCCAAAAACTGCGGAAAGTCCAATATCCGGAGGCCCAGGTCCCTGGCCTTGGCCAGCTTGTGCTCGGTCGGCTTTTCTCCGGCCACGACCACGTCCACCTTGCGCGACACGGTCCCGGTCCAGGCCCCACCCAGCTGCTCGACAAGGGCCTGGGCCTTGGGGCGCGGCAACGTCGGCCAGCCGCCGGTGAAAAAGAACGTCTGGCCAGACAGGGGCAGGTCTGCGGCGACGGCCCGTTGCCCGCCCGTGGGCCACAGCCCAAGCTCCCGGAAGCGCGCCAGCATGGCCTGGTTGCCCTGGTTGGCGAAAAAGGCGCGGATGCTCGCGGCCCTTTCGACACCAAACGTCTTGATTTTTATTATTTCTTCTTCAGTCGCCAGGGAAAGCGCATCCAAATCGTGGTATTGCCTGGCCAGCTCGCGCGCCTGCTGCTCACCAATGTTCTCAATGCCCAGCGCGCTGATGAACCGGGCCAGCGTGGCGGCCTTGCGCCCCTCGTCCACCGAGCGCACGAAGTTCTCGGCGCTTTTTTCGCCCATGCGCTCAAACTCCTGCATCCGCAGAGGGTTGATTTTGTCTTTGTCGAACAGGTCGGCTGGCGATTCGATAACCTTTTTCTCCACCAGCTTCTCGATCCACTTCTCGCCCACGCCGTCCATGGCCAGCCCGGCCTTGGACACGAAATGCACGATGCCCAGCACCACCCGCGCCGGGCAGGCGTGGTTGGGGCAGTACGTCACCTTGTCCTCCGCAACCACTACGCTGCCGCACTCCGGGCAGGCCGTGGGGAAGACGAAGGGCTGCTCTTGGCCGCTACGCTCGTTCGCCACGGCCCCGACCACCTGGGGGATCACGTCGCCCGCGCGCTGCACCACCACCAGGTCGCCCACGCGGATGTCCAGCCCGCGCAAATGGCTCTCGTTATGCAGCGTGGCGCGGGAAACCTCGACCCCGGCCACGCGCACCGGGGCCAGCTCGGCCACGGGGGTCAGCACCCCGGTGCGGCCCACCTGGATGGCGATGCGCAAAAGCCGCGTCACGGCCTGCTCCGGCGGAAACTTGAGCGCGAGCGCCCAGCGCGGGGCGCGGGCGGTCTGGCCCAGCAGCTCCTGGAGCGCCAGGTTGTCGATCTTGGCCACCACCCCGTCGATCTCAAAGGGCAGCGTGGCGCGCCGGGCCTGGAGGTCCAGATAGAAGGCCTCGACCTCGGCGGGGGATTCGCAGAGCCTGGCCTCCGGGGCGCATGCCAGGCCCAGAGCCGCCAGCCCGGCCATGATCCCGGACTGGGAGGTCCAGCGATTTGGCTGGTCCTGCGCCTCCCCTGTCAAGCCTTCCGTCACCTTGGGCCAGCCCTCCGGCACCTTGGGCCAGATCACGCGCCCCGCGCCATAGGCCAGAAAACGCAGGGGCCGCGCGGCCACCACATTGGGGTCGAGCTGGCGGATGCTGCCCGCCGCCGCGTTGCGCGGGTTGGCGAAGCGCTTGAGGCCCGCAGCCTCCTGGGCCTCGTTCAGGACCGCAAAGTCCTTCTGGCCCATGACCACCTCGCCGCGAACGTCCAGGATATCAGGCACCTTGCGTAATTTCTTGTGCATGTTGCGCACGTGGAATTCTTCAAGCACAGGTCCATCGCCGCCCAGGAGCGAGCCACCCAAAAGCCGCCCGCGCAGGTTGCGCACCATGCGCATATTGGCCGTGACGTCCTCGCCCACCTCGCCGTCGCCGCGCGTGGAGGCCACCACAAGCGCCCCGGCCTCGTAGACCACCTCGGCGGCCAGACCGTCCATCTTGGGCTCGGCCCAGAAGCGGCCCAGCTCGGCCCGCACCGCAGGCCCGATGGCCTGGGCCAGGCGCGCAAGACCCGGCAAATCCAGCGGCCCGCCCATGCGCACCATGGGCAAGAGCGAGCGCAGCGCGCCCAGCCGCCCGGCCTCGGCGGCCAGGGCCGACCAGCCGCCGCCGTCCGGGGCCAGGAGCGCTGCGTCGATCATGGGACGCAGCTTTGTGGCCAGTTCCTTGCGCTCATCCTGCTTCGGCGTGAGCACAAAGTCCCGGCCGATGCCAGCCTCGATGTCGTCCAGGATGACCTCGGCCACGGCGTCGCGCAGGGCGTTTTGCAGCTTCACGGTGGCGAACTCGCGCCACTCGTCGAGGTCCATGGCGTTGTCGAGAGACATCATGGGCAAGGCGTGGTGATGGGCGGCGAAGCCGACCGCCACCTGCCCGCCCACGCGCCGGGTGGGCGAGTTCGGGTCGGCCAGCTCCGGGTGCGCAGCCTCGATGGCCGCAAGCTCGCGGAACAGGGCGTCGTACTCGGCGTCCGAAATCTCCGGGCTGTCGAGCACGTAGTAGCGGTGGTTGTGGTGCTCCAGCAGCTCGCGCAGCTCGCGCGCGCGCCTAGCCGGATCGGTCATCGGATTTGTCATCGCATTGTCCGCCGGATCAATTTCGCTCATGCCCGCACGCTCACAGGAATTCGCTGATCTTCTGCAGGTCCAACTGACGGCCCAGGGTGATCAGCGTATCCCCGGCGCAGAGCTCCTCCCTGGGGCCGGGGTTGAACACAAGGTTGCCCTCGGCGCGCTTGATGGCCACGATGATCAGGTCAAAATCCCTGCGGATGTTCGAGTCCATGAGGTTCTTGCCCACAAAGGCGGACGTGTCGCCAATGGCCAGCTGCTCCAATTGCAGGTCGATCTGCCCGCGCACGGCCAAGTCGAGGAAGTCCGTCACCGTGGGGCGCAGCACGGTGTGGGCCATGCGCACCCCGCCGATCAGGTGCGGCAGCACGACCTTGTCGGCCCCGGCGAACTCCAGCCGGGTGATGTGCGAGGCGTCGTTGGCCCGGGCGATGATCGAGATCTTGGGGTTGAGCTGGCGCGCGGTCAGAGTCACGTAGACGTTGGCGGCCTCGTCCGTGAGGGCGGTGACGATGCTCCTCGCGCGCTTGAGGCCCGCGTCGATGAGCAGCTTGTCGTTGGTGGCGTCGCCCGCGATGTGCATGATGCCCTCGCGCTTGAGCCGCTCCACCAGGGCCGGATCGGACTCGACCACCACCACGTCCTGGCTGACCTTCAGTATCTCCTGCACCACCACATGGCCGATGCGCCCGTAGCCGCAGATGATGTAATGATTCTCCAGCTTATCGATGCGCTTTTGCACCTTGCGCCTCCACAAGAGATTGTGCAGGTTCCCGTCCACGAGCATGCGCGTGAAGGAACTGACGATGAAGGCGAAATTGCCCACGCCGCAGATGATGACCAGGGCCGTGAGCAGCCGCCCTTTTTCAGACAGGGGGTGGATCTCTCCGAACCCGACGGTGGAGAGGGTGATGACCATCATGTAGAAGCTGTCGACAACGCCCCAGCCTTCCACCCGCATGAACACGAACAGCCCGGCCAAAAAGACCAGGAACATGAGGCACACACCCAGGAACAACTGGAACAGCGTGCCCCACTTGTCCTTGATGGCCCTGATCCGGGCCATGTCGAGCCGCGGCATGATCACGCTCCCCCCAGTTGCAGCAGCCGATCGCGCAAGGCCAGCACCCTGTCGCGCAGGGCCGCCGCCCGTTCAAACTCCAGCTCCTTGGCCGCCTCGCGCATCTCGCGTTCAAGTGAGGCGATCTCCTTCTTCAGCCGTTTCGGGTCCAGTTCGCGCAGCAGCTCGTCCGGGGTCAGGTCCTCGGCGTCCGGCAGCACATGGGCGGCCAGGGCGCCCAGCAGGTTGTCCAGGCCCTTGATGATGGTCTGCGGCACGATGCCGTTGGCGGCGTTGTATGCAAGCTGCTTCTCGCGTCTGCGGGCCGTCTCGTCAAGGGCCTGGCGCATGGACGGGGTCACGTGATCGGCATAGAGCGCCACCCGGCCCCCGGCGTTGCGCGCGGCGCGGCCAAAGGTCTGGATCAGCGAGCGGGCGCTACGCAGAAAGCCCTCCTTGTCCGCGTCCAGGATGGCCACCAGCGAGACCTCCGGGATGTCCAGGCCCTCGCGCAGCAGGTTGATGCCCACGAGCACGCTGAACTCTCCGGCCCGCAAGGCCTGGATGATGGCCATGCGCTCAAGCGTCTCGATGTCCGAGTGCAGGTAGCGCGCGGCAACGCCCATCTGGTTCAGGTAGTCGGTCAGGTCCTCGGCCATGCGCTTGGTGAGCGTGGTCACCAGCACGCGCTCGTTCTTGGCCACGCGGGCCTTGCACTGGCCGAGCAGGTCGTCCACCTGGCCCTTGACCGGGTGGATGTCGATCTCCGGGTCCACCAGGCCCGTGGGCCGGATGACCTGCTCCACCACCAGCCCCTGGGACTGGTCCAGCTCCCACGGTCCGGGCGTGGCCGAAACATAGACCACCTGCCCCAGCCGGGCCTTGAACTCCTCGAAATTCAGCGGCCTGTTGTCCAGCGCGCTGGGCAGGCGGAAGCCGAAGTCGACCAGGGTGCTCTTGCGCGAGAAGTCGCCGCTGGACATGCCGCCCACCTGGGGGATGGTGATGTGGCTTTCGTCGACGAAGAACAGGAAGTCCTCCGGGAAATAGTCGATGAGCGTGGCCGGCGGTTGGCCCGGCGCGCGGCCGTCCAGGTGGCGCGAGTAGTTCTCGATGCCGTTGCAGTAGCCCAGCTCGTCGATGGTCTCCAGGTCGAACATGGTGCGCTGCTCCAGGCGCTGGGCCTCCACGAGCTTGTTCTGGGCCTTGAACTCGGCCAGGCGCTGCTGCAATTCCTGGCGGATTGCGTCCGTGGCGCGCTTCAGGTTGTCCTGGTCGGACACGTAGTGGCTGCCGGGATAGATCACGGTCTTCTGCATGGCCGAGAGCACCTGCCCGGTGAGGGGGTCGGTCTCCTGGATGCTCTCGATCTCGTCGCCGAAGAAGTTCAGGCGCAGGGCCTTCTCCCGGCTGTAGGCCGGGATGAGCTCCAGGGCGTCGCCGCGCACGCGGAAGGCGCCGCGGTGGAAGTCCACGTCGTTGCGCTCGTAGTGCACCTCGACCAGCCTGCGCATGAGCGCCTCCAGGCTCATCTGCTGCCCCACCTCGACGGGGATGATCATCTTGGCGTAGTATTCCGGCGAACCCAGGCCGTAGATGCAGGACACCGAGGCCACGATGATCACGTCGCGCCGGGTCAAGAGCGCGTGGGTGGCGGCGTGGCGCAGCTTGTCGATGTCGTCGTTGATGCTGGAGTCTTTCTCGATGTACGTGTCCGAGTGCGGCAGGTAGGCCTCGGGCTGGTAGTAGTCGTAGTAGCTGACGAAATATTCCACGGCGTTGTGCGGGAACAGGCCCTTGAACTCGTTGAAGAGCTGGGCGGCGAGGGTCTTGTTGGGGGCCAGCACCAGGGCCGGGCGGTTCAGCTGGGCCACCAGATTGGCCACGGTGAAGGTCTTGCCCGAGCCGGTGACGCCGAGCAGCACCTGATGGCGCACCCCGGCGCGCAGGTTGGCGGCCAGCTCGGCAATGGCCTGGGGCTGGTCGCCCCTGGGCGTGAAGTCGCTGACGATCTCAAAGGGCCTGGTCATGATCACCGCCTAGTATCCATCCGACATGGCCCCCTTGAATACGGGGGACAAACCAACTACATTGCATGCACACCAGACTCCGGAGGCACACGTGGACATTCAGATCATCCAAGGGGGCAAGGACCTGCCCATCGACCGCGCCCATGCGCTGAGCATGACCATCAAGAGCTTCAAGGGCCGCCGCGACGTGGAAGTGCACCTCTTCCGCCACACATGGGACCCCGAGGAAGAAGAGGCCATCGACTGGGACAAGCTCCTGGCCGCCCAGGGCATGTCCGAGGCCGAGGAGGCTGCGGGCAGCCGCCGGGTCGTGCTGGAGGCCCTGACCGCCGAGGAGCGCGACCGCGTGGTGGACTACCTGAAGCAGCACTACGCCAGCAGGCTTGCGGCCATCACCTCCATGCCCATCCCCTTCCCGGTGCCCATCGGGCTGGTCGCGCTTTCGGACATGGGCGAGGGCAAGACCATCGGCTTCATCCACTTCGAGCGCATCCCGCACTTCGACCTGGGCCTGGCCTTGCGCGGCTTCTACGACCTGGGGCAGCACCCGCCCATCGTCGAGACCGAGGGCAACCCGAACTGAGGCCGAGACTGCCGCGAACCGGGGGCGCCGGACAGGGCCCACGCCCGGTGGGAGCCGCGCACGCCGCCTGCCCCGGCAAGGCCAAGGGCCGCTTTCGGCCCGGATTTTGAGCACGCCACGCGCCTGACGCGTCCTAGACACCCTAGCAGCACCACCAACAGGAGAAAAGCGGAAAATGTCCCTGGAAATCGAGGTCAAATTTCTGGACGCTGACCACGCCGCCCTGCGCCAACACCTGACCAGTCTGGACGCCCTTTGCCTGGGCCGCTGGTTCGAGTCCAACACCGTGTTCGATGACGAACAGCGCAGCCTGAAGGCCACGGGCACCCTGCTGCGCCTGCGCGAAAAGTCCGGGCGCTTCATCCTGACCCTGAAGCGCGCCACAGACGAGTGCACGGCGGATATGGCCCTGGGCAGCTCCCTGGATATGGCTCCAGATATCCTCCCGGAAAACGCCGAGCTGTGCGCCAAGATCTGCCACGAGCACGAGACCGATGTGGACGACGCCCAGAGCATGCGCGCCATCCTTGCGGGCCTGGGCTACACCCCGGCCCTGCGCTACGAGAAGGTCCGCGAGAAATGGACCCTGCTCGGCTGCGAGGTCTGCCTGGACACCCTGCCCTTCGGCGATTTTGTGGAGATCGAGGGCAACGAGGAGGACATCAGGGCCTGCGCCAAGGCGCTGGCCCTGCCCGGGGAAAAGGCCTCCACCGCCACCTACCACGACCTGAACCGCCAGGCGCGCCTGGCCCAGGGCAGGCAGCCGGACGAATCCTTTGTCTTCGACGACGCGGTCAAATCCCGCCTCCTGGCCCGGCGCGCCACGGACATGCCGGAGATTGCGCCCGCCCCCCTCGACACCGGCCCCCGGAGTGCCTAATATGCCCAGCATGGACACATCCCGGCACGGCATTCCCAAAACGTTGCGCCCGGCGCGCAGGAACAGAGCGGACCACATGAGCGGCCGGGCATGAGCGAGGACACCGGCACCCGTTTCGCGCCCGGCCTTTTCGACGAGAACGAGACCAGGGAGCCCCGGCGCTTCAAGGTGCTGCTGCACAACGACGACTACACCAGCATGGACTTCGTGGTCCATGTGCTGCGCCAGGTGTTCCAGAAGCCCGAGCATGAGGCCATGCGCGTCATGCTGGCCGTGCACCAGCAGGGCCAGGGCGAATGCGGCATCTACACCGCCGAGGTGGCGGAAACCAAGGTGGACACGGTCCACGCCATGGCCAAGGCCGCAGGCTTCCCCCTGCGCGCCAGCATGGAGGAGGTTTAAGACCCATGTTGAGCAAAGGACTGGAAGCCGTCCTGACCAGCGCCTTCCACGAGGTGCGCAAGCGCAGGCACGAATACTTGACCCTGGAGCACCTACTCTACGCCATGACACGCGAGGCTGCCAGCTCGGATATTCTGGACGCCTGCGGCGCGGATGTGGACAAGCTGCGCACCCAGCTGGAAGGCTTTTTCACCGAGCACATGGACGCCCTGCCCACGGGCACGGAAAGCGAGGTGGTGCAGACCTTGAGCGTACGCCGGGTCATGCAGCGCGCCGTGTGGCAAAAGCAGTCCTCGGGCAAGGACCTGGTGGAGGTGGGCGACGTCATCGCCGCCATGTTCGAGGAGGAGGACTCTTTCGCCGTGTTCTTCCTCACCGGCCAGGGCGTCTCCCGGCTGGACGTGCTGGAGTATATCTCCCACGGCCTGCCCCATGAGGCCGGTCCAGCGGAAGACGAAGGCCAGGAGCGTCCCGGCGGCAAGCCGGAGCGCACCCAGCGCAAGAACCCCCTGGAGGAGTTCACCCGCGACCTGACGGCCAAGGCCCGCGCAGGCGGCATCGACCCGCTCATCGGCCGCGCGGCGGAGCTGGAGCGCACCATCCAGGTGCTGGCGCGCAGGCGCAAGAACAACCCCATCCTGGTGGGCGACCCCGGCGTGGGCAAGACCGCCCTGGCCGAGGGTCTGGCCCTGCACATCGTCCAGGGCCGCGTGCCCAGCCAGTTCGCCGAGTCCCAGGTCTTCGCCCTGGACATGGGCGCGCTTCTGGCCGGAACCAAGTACCGGGGCGACTTCGAGGCCCGGCTCAAGGGCGTGCTGGCCGAACTCAAGCGCATCCCGAACGCCATCCTCTTCGTGGACGAGATCCACACCATCGTTGGCGCGGGCGCTGTTTCCGGCGGCAGCATGGACGCCTCGAACATCCTCAAGCCTTTCCTGGCCTCCGGCGAGATCCGCTGCATCGGCTCCACCACCTTCGAGGAGTACCGCAGCCACTTCGAAAAGGACCGCGCCCTGTCCCGCCGCTTCCAGAAGATCGACATCCTGGAGCCCAGCGTGGACGAAACCATCGAGATTTTGAAGGGGCTCAAACCCTATTACGAGGAATTCCACGGCGTGACCTACACGCCTCCGGCCATCAAGGCCGCGGCGCAGTTGTCCGCCCGGTACATCACCGAGCGCTTCTTGCCGGACAAGGCCATCGACGTGCTGGACGAGGCCGGGGCGCAGTTCAAGCTCTCGGCCAGCGCGGCCAGCGCCAAAATCAGCGCTGCGGCCAGCTCCGAGTCCAGTCCTGCGGCCAACCCCGAGGCCAGCCAGGCGCTCAGCCCCGCAATCGGGCGCAAGGCCGCGCGCATCACGGCCCAGGACGTGGAGCGGGTCATCGCCCGCATGGCCAGGATTCCGGCCAAGCGGCTCTCCGGCACGGACAGGGACCACCTGCGCGACCTGGAGGACGAAATCAAAAAGGCCGTGTTCGGCCAGGACCAGGCCGTGGCCGTGCTGGCCAAGGCCATCCGCCGGTCCCGCGCGGGCATGAAGCAGCCTGGCCGCCCGCTGGGTGCCTTTCTGCTCACCGGCCCCACGGGCGTGGGCAAGACCGAGCTGGCGCGCCAGTTGGCCCAGGTCATGGGCGTGCAGTTTTTGCGCTACGACATGAGCGAGTACATGGAGAAGCACGCGGTGAGCAGGCTCATCGGCGCGCCTCCGGGCTACGTGGGCTTTGACCAGGGCGGCCTGTTGACCGAGGCCGTACGCAAGAGCCCGCACTGCGTGGTGCTCTTCGACGAGATCGAGAAGGCGCACCCGGACGTGTTCAACATCCTGCTCCAGGTCATGGACTACGCCACGCTGACCGACAACACCGGGCGCAAGGCCGACTTCCGCCAGGCCATCCTGCTCATGACCAGCAACGCCGGGGCCGAGGCCCTGGCCAAGGGCGGCCTGGGCTTCACGCGCCAGGAGAAGAGCGACAGCGACCGCAAGAGCGGCTCGCTCAAGGCCGTGGAGCGGCTGTTCAGCCCGGAGTTCCGCAACCGCCTGGACGCCATCGTGCCCTTTGACGCGCTGACGCGCGAGACCATGCTCAAGGTGGTGGACAAGAACGTGGCCGAGCTCTCCGAGCAGCTCAAAAGCCGCCGCGTGACCGTGCGCCTGACCGACGCCGCGCGCACGCACCTGGCCGTGCTGGGCCACGACCCGGCCTTCGGCGCCCGGCCCATGGCCCGCGTGGTCCAGGTGGAGATCAAGGACGCCATCGCGCCGGAGCTCTTGTTCGGCAGCCTGCAAAAGGGCGGCGAGGTGCTGGTGGACGTGGCCCCCGGCGTGGACCCGGAGGTCAAGCCCGCCTGCTCCAAGAACTCCAGCGGGGCTTGCTCCGGCGACTTCGCCTTCAGCTACGCCCCGGCGCAGCGCCACAGCGGCAAGTAGCCGACCGCGTCACCGGACCTGGGCCATGACCATCTACCGCCTCTTTGACGAGCCCGTGTTCCCGGACCCCATCGAGGCGGACCCGGACGGGCTTCTGGCCGTCGGCGGCGACCTCTCGCCCGAGCGTTTGGTGGCGGCCTACGGCCAGGGCATCTTCCCCTGGTACTCGGACAACTCGCCCATCCTCTGGTGGTCGCCGGACCCGCGCCTGGTGCTGGACCCGGCCAGCCTGCACGTGCCCAGAAGCCTGAAGCGCGTGCTCAATGCCGGGCGCTTCCACTTCACCCTGGACCAAGCCTTTGCCCAAGTCATCCGCGCCTGCGCGCGCAGCCCGCGCCCTGGGCAGAACGGCACCTGGATCGTCCCGGCCATGGTCAGCGCCTACGAGCGCCTGCACGCCCTGGGGCTGTCGCACTCGGCCGAGGTCTGGAGCGGGGGGCGGCTGGCTGGCGGGGTGTACGGCGTGGCGCTGGGCAGCGTGTTCTTCGGGGAATCCATGTTCTACGCCGAGGAGGACGCCTCCAAGACGGCCTTCGTGCTCCTGGCGCGCTGGCTGCGCAGCCGGGGCTGCACGCTCATCGACTGCCAGCAGACCACGGCGCACCTGCTGCGCTTCGGCGCGCGGGAGATCACCCGCCTGGAATTCTTGCGGCGCGTGGCGCACGGGCTCACAAGCCCGGCGCTGCCGAGCCGGTGGACCTCGGACGGCGCAGGCGCCTAGTCCTTGCAGTAGCGGATGACCTCCGGCGCAATGGCCGTGAGCGGCAAAACCTTTTTCACGCCCCCGGCCTTGATGGCCTCCGCGGGCATGCCGAACACCACGCAGCTGGCCTCGTCCTGGGCGATGGTATAGGCCTCGGCGTCGTGCATCTCGCGCATGCCCTTGGCCCCGTCGTCGCCCATGCCGGTCATGATCACGCCCACCGCGTTCTTGCCCGCATAGCGCGCGCCCGAGCGGAACAGCACGTCCACCGAGGGCCGGTGCCGCGAGACCAGCGGCCCGTCCTTGACCTCCACGTGGTAGCGCGCGCCGCTGCGCTTGAGCATCATGTGCATGCTGCCCGGCGCGATGAGCGCTTGGCCGCGCAGCAGCGTGTCGTTGTCCTGGGCCTCCTTGACGCTGACGCGGCAGATGCTGTCCAGGCGCTTGGCGAATGCGGCGGTGAAGTTCTCCGGCATGTGCTGCACGATGGCGATGGCCGGGCTGTCCAACGGCAGGGCCAGGAGGAACTTCTCCAGGGCCTGGGTGCCTCCGGTGGAGGCCCCCACCAGCACCACCTTTTCCGTGGTGCGGAAGTTCTGGTGTGACGAGAGGTTGGCCTTGGCCAGCATCACGTCGGCGTCGAGCTTCGGGGCCACCTTCAGGGGCGTGGCGCAGGAGATGGCCTTGACCTTGGACTGGGCGGCGGCGCGCACGGCGTCGCAGATGCGCACCCGCGACTCCTCCAGAAACTTCTTGGTGCCGAGCTTTGGCTTGGTGATGATCTCCACCGCACCGTAGTCAAAGGCGCGCAGGGTGGTCTCGTCGCCCTCGATGGCCAAAGACGAGCAGATGACCACCGGGATCGGGTGCTGGGCCATGAGCTTGCGCAGGAAGGTCAGCCCGTCCATGCGCGGCATCTCAATGTCCAGGGTGATGACGTCGGGCGCCAGCTCGCGCATTTTCTCCGCCGCCGCGATGGGGTCCACGGCGGCCCCGATGACCTTGATGTCCGGCTCGGACTCCAGGATCTCGGTGAGGGTCTGGCGCACCAGGGCCGAATCGTCGATGACGAGGACGCGGATCTGCCTGTTCATGCGGGGGCTCCTGCGGTTCTAAATGCGTCTGTAGACTGTCGGGGCGACAAGCTCCAGGGGCAGATCCATGCCCGCCAGGCTCTCGGAATGGCCGATGAACAGGTACCCGCCGGGGATGAGCTTGCGGCAGAAGCGGCTGAAGAGCGTCTCCTGGGTCTTGCGGTCGAAGTAGATGACCACGTTGCGGCAGAAGATGATGTCCAGCTGGCCGTCAAAGGTGAACGGCTCCATGAAGTTGAGCCGCCGGAAGCGCACATGGCTGCGCGCCTCCTTGGCGATGCGCACCACCTTGCGCGTATGGTCCTTGCTGCGCAAAAGGTAGCGCTTGCGGCACTCGATGGGGATGGGCCCGATCTTGGCCTCCGGGTACACGGCGCGCACGGCCATGCGCAGCACCTGGGTGCTGATGTCCGTGCCCAGGATGCTGAAGCTGAAGCCAGGATTCAGGCGGCTGTGCTCGCTTAGGACCATGGACAGGGTGTAGGGCTCCTCGCCCGAGGAGCAGCCCGCGCTCCAGATGTTCACCCGGCCCGGCGAAGGGCCGCGCGCGGAGATTTCCGGCAGAATGGTCCGTGCCAGCAGCTCGAAGTGTTTGGGCTCGCGGAAGAAGTCTGTGGTGTTGGTGGTCACCACGTCCACCAGGTTGGCCAGCTCCTCCTCCATGCCGGAGGCGCTGAAAAGATAGTCGCAGTACTCGTCGTGGTTGTTCATGCACAGATCGCGAAGCCTTTTTTGCAGGCGGGCCTCCAGCAGGGTCTTCTTGGAGGCGGGCATCTTGATGCCCAGCTCGGTCTTGATGAACTCGCTGAAGCGTTCAAAGGTCCGGTCGCTCATGCGCAAAAGCTGCATCCCGGACTGGGGCGCGCTGTGCCTGGCTTGGCCGGTGCGGTTCTTTTCGTCAGCCATGGTGTGCGGATGCCGCTGCCTCAGGTTCCACATTCGGCCACGACGGAGCGCACCAGGCGCGGCACGTCGAGGATCAGGGCCAGGGTGCCGTCGCCTTTGATGGTGGCGCCGGAGATGCCTTCCACGTCGCGGTACACGCGGCCCAGGCTCTTGATGACGGTCTGGTGCTCGCCGATGACCCTGTCGACGACAATGCCCACGCGCTTGCCCTCCACCCCGGTGATGACGATCTGCTCGATCTCCGGCGGCTCTCCCTCCATCTCGAACCAGCGGCGCAGGTGGATGTAGGGCACGAGCTCGCCGCGCAGGTGGATGATCTGTTGGTTGCGCGCGGGGTCCACGTCCTTGCTGTGCAGCTCCACGCACTCCTCCACCAGGGACAGGGGGATGACGAAGAAGCTGCCCGCCACCTCGACCTGCAGGCCCTCGATGATCGCCAGGGTCAGCGGCAGGCGGATGGTGATGGTGGTGCCCTGGCCCGGCGTGCTCTTGACCTCGATGGCCCCGCGCAGGGCGTCGATGGCCCGGTGGACCACGTCCATGCCCACGCCGCGCCCGGAGATGTTGGTGACCTTGGCTGCGGTGGAGAAGCCCGGCAGGAAGATGAGTTTCAGGGCCTCCTGCTCGCTTAAGTCCGCATCCGCCGCGATCAGACCCTTTTCCACGGCCTTTTGGCGGATGGCCTCGGCGTCCATGCCCTTGCCGTCGTCGGTGATGCGGATGAGCACCTCGCTGCCGGAATGCTCGGCCTCAAGCAGGATCAGCCCTTCCGGCCGCTTGCCCGCCGCCCGGCGCTCCTCGGGCATGTCGATGCCGTGGTCGATGCTGTTGCGGATGAGGTGCACCAGGGGGTCGCCCAGGCGCTCCAGCACGGTCTTGTCCAGCTCGGTCTCCTCGCCGCGCGTCACCAGTTCGATCTCCTTGCCGAGTTCGGAGGACAGGTCGCGCACCAGGCGGCGGAACTTGCTGAAGGTGGAGCCGATGGGCAGCATGCGGATGCCCAGGGTGCTGTCGCGCAGGTCGCTGCTCAGGCGCTCCAGCTGTTCGGAGAGCACGGTCAGGATGGGGTCGGAGCGTTCGGTCACGACCTGGTGGATCTGGGCCTGCACGATGACCAGCTCGCCCACCAGGTCCACCAGCAGGTCCAGCTTGTCTGCGGACACGCGCAGGCTGGTCCCGGCGTCCTTCTGCTGCCTGGCGGCAGAGGCCTCGCGCGTCTGCTGCTGGCGGGCCATGGCCTGCTCGACCTGGTCCTCGGAAACGAGGCCGGACTCGGTGAGAATCTTGCCGATGGGCTTCTGTCGGCGCAGGGCCTGCTCCAGGTCCGCAGGGCGCAGGGCCCCGTCCTGGACCAGCAGCTCGCCCAGCTTGGGCGCAATGGCTGGCTCCGACTCTGGGTCGACGAGGGGGGCAAGGGGGACGATGGATTCGTAGAGGGCGTCCGGAGGCTGCTGCCCGCCAGCGCTCCCGCTGCCCGCATCATTCGCCTGCGGTGCGGGAATGTCCCGGAAAACCGGCCGGGGTATGGCCGTGGGTGCGCCCGGCAGAACCGCCCGGATGTCCACGTCCAGATCCACGTCGGTGAACAGGAACAGGTCGCGGATGGACTCCTCGCCCACGTCCGTGGCCAGGTCCACCTCCCAGTCCAGGTACAGGGACTGCGGGGCCAGGTCGCCCAGTTCGGGCAGGCCCCTGTGGTCCAGGCGCACGGAGCACGGCCCAAGGCCGCGCAGTTCGTCGAACAGGGCCTCCAGGTGCAGTTCCTTGCCCACCATGCGCTTGCGCGGGCTGATGCGGATGCGGTAGGCGACCTCTCCCTGGCTGGTGGGCCCTTGCGGCTCCGGCTCACCCCCGGCCTGGGGTTCTTCCGGCTCCAACGCGGAAACGCTGGCGGTTGTCGATTCCTCCGGTTCCGGCTCGAAAACTGCGTCTGTGGGCGGCGCTTCAGGCTCCGGCTCGGCCTGTGGCGGCGCGAGCAAGGCGCGGATATGGACCAGGATCTCCTTGTCCTTTTCCGGCGTGCCGTTGCCAGCTTCATCCGGCCCGTTGAGCAGGCCGAGGATATGGTCGCGCGCAGCAAAGGAGACGGTGATGAGTTCCTTGGACACGACAAGCTGCTCGTTGCGCACCTTGTCGAAGACGTTTTCCAGGTCGTGGGTGAACGCGGCGATGTCTTCGAAGCCGAACATGGCCCCAGAGCCTTTGATCGTATGCAGGGCGCGGAAGACCCTGTTCACCATGCCCAGATCGTTCGGGCTCGCCTCCAGCTCCAGGAGCGTGGATTCGAGCTCGCCCAGCAGGTCATAGGCTTCCTCACGGAAGATCTCCCGGCTTTGATCATCGGGCATGCACAGCGTCCTTTTCAACGACGTTAGCGGTCAGCAGGGCGCACCTATAGAACCTCATGCACCCGTGCCACGTCTCATCGGCAGGTGCCGACCATGGCATTACCTAGCCATTTGCAGAGAAAATTGCAATGCCTTCAGGGCAATCCGAACTCTTCGACCGTTCAAGCCTTCTCTCGCCTGAACGAAGAGGCGCAGGGCAGAGGCGCAGGAAAGAAAGGACAGGAGGGGCTACTCCAGAACGTCGAATTTGGCGAATTTCATGACAAAGCTGGCGCGCCCCTGGGTGCCGGAACGCAAGAAGGTGGAAAAGCCGAACATCTGGCGCAGGGCGGCAAAGGCCTGCACGGTCTTCTGCCCGCCACGGTCGATGATGTTCTCAATTTTGGCGCCCTTGGCCCCGAGCAGACCCACCACCTCGCCCACAAAGGCATCGGGCGCGATGACCTCCAGCCACATGATGGGCTCAAGCAGCATGGGCGAGGCTGCGGCCAGCACGCTGCGCAGGGCCATGGCCGCGGCCATGCGGTAGCCGGCCGGGCTGGACTCGCCCTCCTTGCGCGGCAGGTCGAGCACGCGGATCTTCACGTCCTGCACGGGATAGCCGCCAAGCACGCCGCATTGCAGGCCGTCGCGCAGGCCCTCGTTCACGGCCTCTGTCCAGGCCTGGGGCGTGCGCACCACGTCGATCTCAAAATGCACCACCCGGCCCGTGCCCCGGGCCAGGGGCTCGATGCCCAGCCGCACCGCGCCATAGTGCATGACCTCGCCCAGTTCGCGGTGGAACTCCTCGCCCGCCTCGGCGCTTCTGGTCACGGTCTCCTGGAAGACCACCTGGGGCTTGCCGGTACGCGGGCGCAGGTTGTGCTCGCGCGCCATGCGCTCCAGCAGCACCTCCAGGTGCAGTTCGCCCATGCCGGAAAGAATGACCTGGCTGGTCTCCGGGTCGTGCAGCACGGTCAGGGTCGGGTCCTCCAGCAGGTAGCGCTGGAGCACCTCGTCGAGCTTGTCCGACTCCTCGGCGTTGCGCGTTTCGATAGCCAGCGAGATCACCGGCTTGTACGCGGCGATCTGCTCCAGCAGGATGGGGTCGTCCTTGCGGGCCAGGGTGTCGCCCGTGCGGCCAAAGCGCATGCCTGCGGCGGCCACGATCTCGCCCGCACGCGCCACCTCGATCTTCTCGCGGCGGTCGGCGTGCAGGCGGAACAGCCGGGCCACGCGCTCCTCACTGCCGTGGGTCACGTTGAGCACGGTCTCGCCCTCGGTCAGGTGCCCGGAATAGATGCGCACAAAGGACTGCTTGCGGCCCGACTCCATGACCACCTTGAACACCAGGGCCGAGAGCGGGGCCTCGGGGTCCACGGCAAAGGCCTTGGGCTCGTGGGTGGCCGGGTCGACCCCCTGCTGCGCGGGCAGGTCCAGCGGGCTCGGCAGATAGTCGCACACCGCGTCCATGAGCGGCTGCACGCCGATGTTCTTCAGGGCCGAACCGGCCAGCACCGGCACGATGGCCAGGGCGATGGTGGCCTTGCGGATGGCCGCGCGCAGGGTCGCAGGCGCGATGTCCTCTCCGGCCAGGTAGGCCTCCATGATGGCGTCGTCCTGTTCGGACAGGGTCTCCAGCAGGCGTTCGCGCCAGGGGGCCACGCGTTCGGCCTCGGGCCCGGTCAGCGGCGCGCGCTCATATTCCGCGCCCTTGCTCTCCGGGTCGAAGACCAGGCGCTCCAGGCTGACCAGGTCGAACACGGCGCGGAAGTCCGCGCCCTCGCCGTCGGGCACCTGCACGGGCAAAACATTGGCCTGGAGCTTCTCGCGCATGGACACGAGCACAGCGTCAAAATCAGCGCCCACCCGGTCGATCTTGTTCACGAAGGCCAGCTTGGGCACGTGGTAGGACTCGCTCTGCCGCCACACGGTCTCGGACTGGGGCTCCACCCCGGACACGGCGCAGAACACGCCCACGGCCCCGTCTAGCACGCGCAGGCTGCGCTCCACCTCGACCGTGAAATCCACGTGGCCGGGCGTGTCGATGAGGTTCACGGTGCAGCCCTTCCACAGACAGGAGGTCACGGCCGAGGTGATGGTGATGCCGCGCTCCTGCTCCTCGGGCATGAAGTCCATGGTGGCCGTGCCCTCGTGGACCTCGCCCATGCGGTGGATGCGCCCGGCGTAAAAGAGAATGCGCTCGGACAGGGTGGTCTTGCCCGCGTCGATGTGCGCGATGATGCCCAGGTTGCGGATGGCCGACAAATACTTTGCGGACAGGGGTTTTCGGCTCACGTGCGCTGCCTGCCTTACGGAAGTGTTGCTGGTGTGGAGGTGTAGGCCTGCGCGACGACCTGGAACAGCTCCGGGAAGAGCTCGGGCCAGGTCCACAGGCCGAGGCGCGATTCCCCGGCCACGAGCCTGGGGCCGCCCTGCCCCGCCGCTGTGTTCGCTTCGGCCACGCGGGCATCGGGCACGCGGGCATCGGGCACGAGGAGCAGGTCGCGCCGGGTAGCGGCAAAGGCGGCGAACCCGTCGTCGCCCCCGGCCTGGGACGTACGGCGTCCGCCATGCAGGCCGCCAGCTGCAAAGGGTTGCGCGCCGAACAGGAAATTCAGGCGCTCCGGGCTGAACTGCGCGGGCGTGTCGCGCCAGAGGCCCAGGGCTGTCGGCAGGCGCAGCGTCGCCAGACGCAGGGCCGAGGCGTCGAGCTGGGCGCGCAGGCCAGGGCGGCCCAGCACGCGGCGCAGATCCGGGCTGTCCGGGCAGAGCACCAGGCCCGGCAGACCGCTGGCGGCGCATTCGGCCAGCAGGCGCTCGGCCTGGGCCGGGTTGACCGGGGCCAGGCGCTCCTGCCCGGACAGCTCGCAGGCGGTGAGCAGGGGGTCGGGTAAACCTGTTGGCGCGCCCAGGCGCAGCACGAGCACCTCGGCCGCGCCGGAGGTCAAGGCGGGCATGAGCGCGGCCAGGAACAGCGCCGGGGCGTCCAGGCTGGCGTCGGCCAAAAGCAGCACAAAGGGCCGAGGCGCTGTGCTCCGGTGGATGGTCAGCCCGGAGGCGAGCTGGCGCGAACACTGGGTGCGCAGGCCGGGCGCTGGCGGGTTCAGGGCGTAGTGGTCGGCGATGAGGCCCTTGAGCAGGGCCCGGCGCTGGTCGCCAAGGGCGTCGTAGGCCCGGGCGAAGCGGGCGTCGGGGAGGAAGCGAGGCTCAAGCCAGGAAGGGAAGTCCCAGCCTGAGCCGAATGGTCGGGTAGCAGTCTCCATGCCTTGGGCCCTCGCAACGGCTCATGCGCCTAGAGCCACTTGAGGACGCGCTTCCAGGTCCACTGCAGCTTCTCGCGCTCCTCTTCAGACAGATTCTTCTGGTACTCGTAGTAAGAGTATTCCGCGCGCTTGCGCACGTAGTCCTTGAACTCCACAACATCGGCGAAGTTCTCCAGGATGAAGATGTAACGGTGCCAAGCCGCGCCGTACTGCCCGGTGCGCCAGTAGAAGTCGCCGACAAAGATCTCGTGCTCGGCCAGGATCTTGCGACACTTGTAGATGTTGTTCTTGGCGGCCTTGGAGTACTCCGAGCCCGGGAAGGATTCCTCCAGGCGGTAGAAGATCTCCAGGGCCTCCTTCACGTTGTCCTGGCGCAGGTCGATGGTGCGGAACTGGTTGAAATTGCTCAGCGCCATCTGGAACAGCACGTAGGGGATGTTCGGGTTGCTGGGGTGCAGCGACTCGAATTCCTTGTAGGCCTCCCCGGCCTCCGGGTACTTGCCGTCAAAGAAGTAGGCGTCGCCCAGGGCGACCTCGGCCTTTGGCGTCAGCGGGCTGAAGGGATAGCGGTCCTTGAGCTTGAGGAAGCTTTCCTCGGCGGCGGAGTAGCGCTTGTCCTTCATGTAATCCATGCCGGTCTCAAAGAGCTCCTGGGCGGTGTCGTCCGCCGGGGGCAGGAAATAGTAGTCGATGAGGCCGCAGGAGGACACCAGCGGCAACAGGAGCAGCATCAGCAAGGCGAAGGTGCGTCTAGACATGCAGGTGTTCCAGGTAGGCGTGCGCCGCTGTTGCGGCGGTGGCCCCGTCGCCGACGGCGGTGGCCACCTGTCGGCAGTTCTTGCTGCGCACATCACCAGCGGCGAAGAAGCCCGGCAGATTGGTGAGCATCTCGCAGTCGGTGATGACAAAGCCGTTCTTGTCGCGCGCAAGCGCCTGCGGGACAAAGGCGGCCGTGGGCTCGAAGCCGACAAAGACAAAGACCCCGTCAACGCTGAGCGCGTTCTTTTCGCCGGTCTTGACGTTGGCCAGCTTGACGCCGGTGACGCCCTTGAAGGGGTCGCCCACGATCTCCTCCACGATGGTGCTGCGCAGGATCTCCATCTTGGGGTGGGTGAAGCACTTGTCCTGGTAGCACTTGTTGCCGCGGAACTCGTCGCGGCGGTGGATGAGGTAGAGCTTGTCCACCAGGCGCGAGAGGTACAGGCTCTCCTCCAGGGCCGAATTGCCGCCGCCGATGACGGCCACGGTCTTGCCCTTGAAGAAATTGCCGTCGCACAAGGCGCAGTACGAAACGCCCCGACCGGAGTACATGTCCTCCCCCGGGGTGCCCACGTGCTTGTAGCGCGCGCCGCTGCACAAAATCACGGTCTTGGCCTCGATGGGCTCCTCGCCCACCAGGATGCGGTAGCCCCCCTTAACCGGGGTCAGTTCGCGCACCTCGTCGTTCATGCGGTCGAGGTCATAGGAGGCCAGATGCTCCACGAACCTGTCCACCAGCTCATACCCCTTGATGGCCTTGGGAAAGCCGGGATAGTTCTCGATGTCCTCGGTCATGAGCACCTGACCGCCGGGAGAGACCTTCTCGACCAGGACGGTGCGCACCCCGGCCCGGACAAGGTAGAGGGCGGCGGTGATTCCGGCCGGCCCCCCACCGATGACGGCGGCGTCGTATGTCTTCATGGAGTTACAGCGCCTTTTTGGCGATCATGTCCTTGATGCTGCTCTTGGAGACGGCGCCGGTGGTCTGGTCGACGACTTCGCCCTTTTTGAACAGGATGAGCGTGGGGATGGCGCGGATGCCGAACTTGCTCGGGCTGGCCGAGTTCTCGTCGACGTTCATTTTGCAGATCTTCACCTGGCCGGTGTATTCCTGCGCCAGCTCGTCGATGATCGGGCCCATGGCGCGACAAGGGCCGCACCAGGGGGCCCAGAAATCAACCAGGACAGGCAGATCGCACCCAAGAACTTCGGAATCAAAATTGCTGTCGGTCACCTGAATGGCCATATGATCTCCTTTGTGCTCACTCTTTTAAAATTTCTGGCATGGCGGGCCGTTCAGCGCTTCTTGCTGGAATCACCGCGCCACAGCTTAGCAAATCTAGTTGCCCCGACCTGTTCTGTCAAGCCGGATGCGGCAAACAGCAGGCCGCCAGGGGCTCGGCCCCGATCGCCCCGGCCCCTATTTCATTGGCCCCGACGCAGACCCAGTCCTGGGGCACGGCACGGCCGCGCGGCACGGACTCCAGGTCCAGCCCGTGGCGGCACCCGGCGCGCAGGGCCAGCCACCCGGCATGGGCGATCATGGCCGCGTTGTCCGTGCACAGGGCCAGGCTGGGCAGATGCAGCGCCAGCCCCCGGTCCTTGGCCAGGCGCGCCAAGGCCTGGCGCACAAAGCTGTTGGCCGCGACCCCGCCCGCCACCACGAGGCCCCGCAGCCTCGGCTCACGGTCAAACTCGCGGTCGAGCGCCCGTTCGGCCTTGATGCGCAGGGTTTCGGCCACGGCCCAGTTGAAGGAGGCCGCGATCATGGCCAGCTCGTCCGGGTGCGCGGTCAGGGCCAGGGCCCCGCGCTCGCGCAGTTCGTCGGCGCTGGGCATGGCCGCCAGGGTCAGGTGCGGGCGCCTGCCCAGCTCCTCGGCCACGGCGGTCTTGAGCCCGCTGAAGCTGAAGTCCAGGTTGTCGTTGTGGATGTACGCACGCGGAAACAGGCGCGTATCGGGCTCTACGCCCTGGGCCAGCTCGTCCAGGTAGCGCCCGCCGGGATAGGGCAGGTTGAGAAGCTTGGCCACCTTGTCAAAGGCCTCGCCCGCCGCGTCGTCCAGGGTGCGGCCGAGCAGCTTAAACGCGAGCGGGCCGTCCATGCGGTACAAGTGCGTGTGCCCGCCGGAGACCAGCAGGCCCAGCGCCGGGTAGCCCAGCTCGGATTCAAGCCCTGGGGCCAGCAGGTGCGCGTGCAGGTGGTTCACGCCGATGAGCTTTGCCCCCGTGGCCAGGCACAGGCCCTTGGCAAAGGACAGGCCCACCAGCAGCGCGCCCAGCAGTCCGGGCCCGCGCGCCACGGCCACGGCGTCGATGTCCGGGATGCCGATGTCCGGGATGGCTACACTGGCCTGGGCCAGCAGGCGCGGCAAAAGCAGGGGCAGCATGCGCAGGTGCTCGCGCGAGGCGATTTCTGGCACGACCCCGCCGAAAACGGCGTGCATGTCGGTTTGGGAGGCCAGAACCTCGGCCACGAGCGCGCCGTCGCGCACCAGGGCGAGCCCGGTCTCGTCGCAGGAGGTCTCGACACCCAGCACGAGCATGGCGCGGCTACTCCTGGGGGGCCTGGGCGGCCTTGGTGTAGATGTCCTGCACCTGCTCCACGTCGTTCTTTGAACCCACGAACAGGGGCACGCGCTGGTGCAGGTGGTCCGGGGTGATGTCCAGGATGCGGCGCGTTCCGTCGATGGCCAGGCCTCCGGCCTGCTCCACGATGAAGGCCATGGGCGCGGCCTCGCACATGAGCCGCAGCTTGCCGCCGGGCTTGCTCGGATCGCGGTTGTCGGCCGGGTACAGGAAGATGCCGCCGTAGATCAGGTTGCGGTGGAAGTCGCTGACAAGCGAGCCGATGTAACGCAGGCTGTAGGGTTTGCGGCGCGGCACCCCGGCGGATTTGAAGTGCGCCAGCACGTCCAGGGTCGGCTTGTCCCAGTAGTGGTAATAGCCCTCGTTCACCGAGTAGATCTTGCCCTGCTCCGGGATGCGGATGTTCGGGTGCGAGAGCAGAAACTCGCCCACGCTGGGGTCCAGCGTGAAGCCGTTGACCCCGTCGCCGGTGGTGTAGACCATCATGGTCGAGGAGCCATAGATGATGTAGCCAGCGGCCACCTGGTCCGAGCCCTTTTGCAGGATGTCCGTGCTCATGAGCTGGGTGTCGCTGGGGCTCTTGCGGCGGTAAATGGAGAAGATGGTGCCGATGCTGACGTTGGCGTCGATGTTTGAGGACCCGTCCAGCGGGTCGAAGACGACGAAGTAGTCGCCCGTGGGCAGGCCGTCGGGGATCTCGATGATGTCGGCGTTCTCCTCAGAGGCCATGGCGCACAGCGCGCCGCAACGCGAAAGGCGGTGGATGAGCACGCGGTTGGCGAACTCGTCGAGCTTCTTGACCTCTTCGCCCTGGACGTTGATCTCGCCGGTGAAGCCGAGAACGTCCACCAGCCCGGCCTTGCTGACCTCGCGCGTGATGATCTTGGCCGAGAGTATGAGCTCGTTGAACAGGCGGGTGAAGCGGCCCGTGGCCATGGGCACGTGCTTCTGGTGCAGCAGCAGGTGCTCGGTGACGGTGATCTGCTGGGACATGGTCGGTTCCTCCGCGTTGCGAGGGGTTCAGGCGCGGTGGGATGCGCTACTTGGATGAGCCGAAGAACGGGATCAGCTGCAGGCCCTTGTCCTCATATGAGGCGTTGGCGCTTTCGGTAGCGTAGATGAAGCGGTCGCGCCCGATGTAGCGGGCCAGCCAGGTGAACTGCTTCCCGGCGGCGTCCACAGTGCCCTGGCTCTTCTCCAGCAGCACCGTGTCCCAGGCGATGGCGGTCAGGGCCTCGTCTTCCGGCGGCGGCACGGTTCCTGCGGCCCAGATCTTGTGGGCGCGGGGGTCGATGATGAGCAGCTGCTCGGGCGCGGGGCAGAAGGTGAACAGCACGCGCGGGTCAAAGCTGACCACGTGCAGGCCCACAAACTCGGTGCCCTCGAAGTTCGGCATGCCGAAATAGACCTCCGGGCCCAGCGTGGTGTAGTCGACCACGGTCTTGACCAGGGTGTCGCGCCAGATGGACTCGAAGATCAGCGGCTCGCTGAAACGCTTCACGGGCACGGGCGGACGGCGCTCCAGGATGTCTCCATTGGCGTCGGCGACGAGCACGCCGTCGATCCAGTTGAAGCGCGTCATGAGGTAGCTCATCCAGGCGTCGTTGGGGCGAAAGTCCTGGCTGGTGACGTAGCGCATGAGCTCCATGACCTTGGCGTCCACGGGCGAGAACAGCAGGGCCAGCTTTTCCTGGTTGGGATTCTCCCAGCTGTAGCGGTTCACGTCGATCTTCGGGTTCGGATTGATGTAGTCGCGGGTGCCGAGCACGGTGGTCTTCACCACGCGTTTGCTGTCGTCCCAGCTGGGGCCGAGGGCGCCGCAGGCTGTAACCGCAAAAGACGCCATGAGGACGAGGAGGGCGACAAAACGCCTGCCGGAAACCACATGGGAGCCGGACTGGTGACGGGAACGAGTGGTCAATTGAAACCTCTGGTCATTTGGTTCTGGCTTGGACCCGCGACTCAAGCCGTGAGGCCAGGGCTTCCAGGGTGCTCATGAGGCGGTTTTTGGCGTGCTTGCCAAAGGGATCGTCCAGATACTCCGGCTTGGAGTCGATGACCGGCTCCGGAGCCTTGGACAGGCCGTCCTCCAGGGTGCGGATGCGCGAGGACAGGTCGGCCTTCTCCCGCTCGTCCAGGGCGCGTCCCCAGAGATCGCGGTAGATGCCGAGCGCGCCGTTGTAGTCGCCCTGCGAGGCCAACAACTCGGCCATGGTGCGCGTGCGGAAGCTGCCCGCCACGGGCATCGGGCTTGTGTAGGCGGATTCCTCCAGGGGCGGCTCGGCCAGGACCTCATCCAGGGGCGGCGCCGGGAACTCGGGCGCGGCCTGGTGTTTTGGCCTGCGGGCCTGGACTTGCTGCGGGCCGATGAGCCGGTCGGAGAGGGAGTTCAGGCCCTCGATGACGACATCCGTCCACTTGATGGGCTTGCCGGTGAAATGCGAGGCCACAAGCATGAGGAACACAGCAAAGTCGCGGTCCTGCCCGGCCTTTTGCTGCGCCCAGAGGGACCAGAAGGCCGGGTAGCGCTCCAGCGGCTTGACCACGGCGGCCAGCTGTTCCTGGGCTTCTTCCTGGCGCTCCAGCTTGGTCAGCACCTGGATGAGCAGCAGACGCGCCTCCACGGTGTCCGGGTGCCGGTCCAGGCCCTGGCGCAGGGTCTTGGCGGCGTCTTCAAGCTGTCCGAATTCGACAAAGAGCTTGGCCAGCGGAAAAAATATCCGCGAGCCAGGCTCCAGCGCCAGAACCTCTTGGTACCATTCAATCTTTCTTCTCATCGCCTTCGGCCCCCTGGGGTACGTCGACCTTTCCGGAGAAGATGTAGAGCACCTCGTTTTCCTTCACGTAATTCATGCGCTCGCGGATGACCATCTCCTGGTAGTTGCGGTCGCTTTTCAGCCTGCGGATCTCTCTGCTGAGGTCCAGGCTCCTGGCGTCCACTTCCTGTAGTTGGTTCTGCAGCTTCACCTGGTGCTTGCGCATGTTCAGGTAGGCGAAGAGCCCGTGCTCGGTCCAAAAAAGGCGAAACAACAGAACGATGTTCACAAAGATCAGTATGCCAAGAAGGATGCGCCGGGCCATCAGCGCTCCTCACTGCAAACGCAGCGAACCAAACCGCCCTGGGCGTATCTGGGCTAGTGGCCCGCGCAGCTCATCAAGGAAATTGGAGGTCGCGGTCTCCACGCGCTCCACGTCGTCTTCGCACAAGGACACGGTGTCGATCTTCTGCAAAAAGTCCTTGAGCACAGAGAACTCCTCCAGGAGGCTTTTGCCGAGCTCGATCTTCTCCAGCTCGGGCTCAAGCTCCAGGATGGTCTGCAGGCAATTGGATATGCGTGCCAGATGGCTGCTGGACGCCCTTCTCATTCCGCTCTCCATGAAAGTTCTCTAACCGTGCGCGAGTGTTTGTTCATTCAAGTTGTAACCAATTTTTATAGAAATTGTACAGATAATTTCCACCGGAAAAAACAGTAAGAGCTAGAGCCACATACAAGAGGACCATGCCCAGCGGATGCGGGTCGAACCCGAAGATCGGGTAGTGGGCCAAAAGCGGCGCCAGGGCGAAGGTCTGGCTGATGGTCTTGAGTTTGCCCAGCGAGTCCGCCGCGATGACCACGCCCCTGTCCGCCGCAACGCCGCGCATGCCGGTGACGGCCAGTTCGCGGCAGACGATGACCACGACGATCCAGCCCGGAATCCAGCCCAGATCCACAAGCATGATCAGGGCCGAGCCGATGAGCAGCTTGTCGGCCAGGGGGTCCAGAAACTTGCCCAGGTTGGTGATCAGGTTCTGGCGCCGGGCCACGTACCCGTCGGCCATGTCCGTAAGCGAGGCCAGCACGAACACGCCTGCGGCGAGGTAGGGCCAGATGAAGGCCTGATGCGCATGCTCAATGCCCAAGAGGACCACGATGACCGGCACCGCGAACACGCGGGTCATGGTCAGCATGTTGGCCAGGTTCAGGTTCACGCGCGGCTCCCCCTGGTTCCTAGCGGTGCACGGTGGAGGCGGCTTCAAGGCTGTTCTGCGCGGCCTCGGCCACGCGGTCGCCCAGGGCCAGCAGCGCGTCCTTGGCCGGGCTTGCGGCCTGAAGCAGGACCACGGGCGTGCCCAGGTCGCCGGCCACCACGCTGGCGGGGTCGAGGGGAATGGCCCCCAGGAACTCCAGGCCGTACTGCTCGGCCAGGGCCTTGCCGCCGCCCTTCTTGAACAGGTCGATGGCCTTGCCGCAATGCGGGCAGGCCAGCCCGCTCATGTTCTCCACCACGCCAAGGATGTTGGCCTGGGCGTATTGCAGAAAGTTGATGGCCTTGCGCACATCGGCCAGGGAGACCTCCTGCGGGGTGGTGACCACCACGGCCAGGGCCTCGGGGATGAGCTTGAGCACGGTCATGGGCTCGTCGCCGGTGCCCGGGGGCGAGTCCACCACCAGAAAGTCCAGCTCGCCCCACTGCACGTCGGAGATGAACTGCCGGATGGCCGAGGTCTTCATGGGCCCGCGCCAGAGCACGGCCTGGTCCGGGTCGAGCAGCAAGGACTCCATGGACACCACATGCAGGTTCTCGTTGTAGCGCTTGGGCTTGATCTGGCCGAACAGATCGGTCTCCAGCTGGCCGGTGAGGCCGAGCAGGCGCGGCACGCTGGGGCCGTGGATGTCCACGTCCATGAGCCCGACCTTGAAGCCCCTCTTGGCCAGGGCCGCAGCGATATTGACGGAGATCGAGCTCTTGCCCACGCCGCCCTTGCCGCTCATGACGAAAAGCTTGTAGCGGATGCGCTCCAAGGCCTTGATTATACGCTGGTCCTGCAACGCGATCTTGGCGTTGCCGGAGCCGACGTCAGGGGAAGAGGAACCACCGCTGCACAAACTCACGGGCATACTCCAAAAAATGAGGGTTTGGCCTCTTGGGCCAATTCAAAAAAACAACTATGGCTGATTTCGCGGCCCGTGTAAATCGCCGCGAGGCAGGCGCTCCCGCAGGCTCTGGGCGCTCACCATCAGTGAGCGTTTACCAGCCATGTGCGCCCACCAGGTCCACAAACTGCACCCCGCAGACCTCGCGGCGCTGCACCTGGCCGCCCTTCTTCTCGATCAACAGCAGGCTTTGCAGCCTGTGCGTGGGCCCAACGGGCAGAACCAGCCGCCCGCCCTCGGCCAGCTGGTCGACCAGGGGCGGCGGCACCTCCGGCCCGCCGGCCGTGACCAGGATGCGGTCAAAGGGCGCGATGCTCGGCCAGCCCAGGGTGCCGTCGTCGAGTTTGACGTGCACGTTGAACAGCCCCATGGCCCGAAGTCTGTCGCGGGCGCTCTCGCACAGTTTGGGGATGCGCTCCACCGTATGCACGTCGGCCCCGAGTTTGGCCAGCACAGCGGCCTGGTAGCCGGAGCCGGTGCCGATCTCAAGCACCTTCATGCCCGGCTCCACCTGCAAGAGTTCGGTCATCAGCGCCACGATGTACGGCTGGGAGATGGTCTGGCCCTCGCCAATGGGCAGGGGGTTGTCCTTGTAGGCCTGCTTGGCCATGGCCTCCTCCACGAAAAGATGCCGGGGCAGCTCGCGCATGACGCTTATGACGCGCGCATCGGTGATGCCGCGCGCAACGATCTGCTCGTCCACCATGCGCTCGCGCATTCTTCGTGGATCAACCCGCATACGCCCTTCTCCCTGCTGCGCCCGTGTACTTGTTTGTGCACAGCTGCTGAGCATTTTTCCACGCCCAAGTCAACTCGCGCCTTTGTCGCCTCCCTTGACAGGACAAGGCTTTCCTGAAAAATATCACTGCCAGCGCCAAGCGGCATCGGCCGAGCAGGCCAACCTGGAGGAACGCCCATGTTCAAGATCAGCGAGCTCATGACCAGCCCGGTCTATTCCCTGCGGGAGACAGACACCCTCCAGAGCGCCCGGGTGCTCATGGACCAGAAACGCATCCGCCACGTGCCAATCACCACGGGCAGCAACATCTTCCGGGGGCTCATCACCAACCGCGACGTGCTGGCCAACACCATCTCACATCTGGCCGACATCGATCAGGCCACCCAGAACGAGATCGACGCGGGCATCCCCCTGCAGGAGATCATGCGCACCGACGTACGCACCGTTTCCCCCGAGGACACGGTGAAAGAGGCCGCCAACATCCTCTACCACAACAAATACGGCTGCCTGCCGGTGGTGGACAACGGCAAGCTGGTGGGCATCGTCACCGAGGCCGACTTCCTGCAGCTCACCATCCAGCTTCTGGAAGCCATGGATCAGGCCAGCGCCGCCGCCAAGCCCTGAACATCAATTCCATTCCGCTGTACGGGTCCGCCCGTCTCCGTGAGCGAGGTCATGCCACATGGACAAGAAAGGTTCCGGCACCTTTGTGCGCAATTTTTTCATTCTGTTCCTGCTGGCCGCCATCGGCCTGGGCATCTACGTCTTCATCCGCGACGGCAGCCAACCGTCCTTAAGCCTCGAACCCCAGGGCGAGGTGGCCTCCTTCAACACGGACTTCACCGTGGAGCTCAAGGCCAGGCACATCGGTCTCAAAAGCCTCTCCGTCACCCTGTCCCAGGATGGCAAGAACGTGAACGTCCTGCACCGCACCTTCAAGGACAAGCCCTTGGCGCACACCGAGGTCTTCCGCCTCCCGCGCGACGGCGGCTTCAAGGAAGGCCCCGTTGAGCTGACCATCGTGGTGCGCACCTATTCGCTTTTGTCCTACATCGGCCGCGGGAAGGTCAGCCTGGTGCGCAAGCTGACCCTGGACATGACCCCGCCGCGCATCACCGTGAACCAGGGCGTGCACAACGTGAACCAGGGCGGAGCGGGCGTGGTCAGCTTCAGCGTGTCCAAGCCCCTGTTGCGCGTGGGTGTGGCCGTGGGCGCGTACTTCTTCCCGGCCTACCTGCAAAAAAACGGCGACTACTTCTGCTTCTTCGCCATGCCCCACGAGATGCAGCCCGCAAACTTCAAGCCGCGCATCGTCGCGCGCGACCCGGCGGGCAACGAGGCCACCCAGAGCCTGTACATTTACGCCGTTCCCAAGCGCTTCAAGTTCGACAAACTGAACATTCCCGACAGCTTCCTGAACGACAAGATGAGCCAGTACTCGGCCCTGTATCCCGAGGAGACCTCGCCGCTTGAGATCTACAAGCGGGTGAACAACGAGCTGCGCAAGCAGAACGAGAGCACCCTGCTGCGCGTCGGCCAGGACACCTCCCCCACCGCGCTTTGGGCCGGGCCGTTTTTGCGGCTGCCCAACGCGGCGGGCCGCGCAGGCTTTGGCGACCAGCGCGACTACTACTACAACGGCGCGAAGATCGACCACCAGACCCACCTGGGCGTGGATCTTGCCAGCGTGGCCAATGCGCCCGTGCCCGCCGCCAACGACGGCAAGGTCGTCTTCGCCGAGTTCTTCGGCATCTACGGCAACTGCGTCATCATCGACCACGGCCTGGGTTTGCAGAGCCTGTACTCGCACCTGGACTCCATGGAAGTTGCCGTGGGCGCGGAGGTCAAACGCGGCCAGGTCATCGGCAAAACCGGCACCACGGGCCTGGCCGGCGGCGACCACCTGCACTTCGGCATCCTGATCAGCGGCGTGCAGGTGAGCCCAATGGAATGGTGGGACGAGCACTGGATTAGCGACAACATCTTGAAACACCTGAACAAGCATTAACGACAAGGCCGGGGCGACCCGGCCTTCTTTTTTGGCTGGCGCAAAGCAGCGGCGGCTGGCGTAGTATGCATGGGCTCTCACGTCATTATTTTCGCTGGTTGCGCGTTGAATTTCGAAGGAAACGAGGTGAAACACACGCATTGGCGCAATGCTTCTCATGCGTGCGCTTGGCCTCTGCTGCGAAGCTGCGGCTACTCCAGCGGACCTATGCAGATGAAACGGAAAAGTATCGTGGGATGATTCTTGAGAAGCCCTGGCGGATCGGCTGAGAGCTGTGCAATTCTGTAAAGATTCCGGCAGAAGGCGCGGCTTGCGAATTGGGGGAAGACCGCGATTCAATTTGTGTCTGAAATGCGGTACAATAAAAGAAAGGCCGGGTCGCCCCGGCCTTCTTCATTTCAATGTATCGCTGGCAGCCCAGTGCCCTAATGAGTCGGCCGCTGGTACTCTTCCTTCACCAGCAGGTCGCTCAAAGGCGAGATGTTGTCCCGTCCGCAGAAGATGGAACACGTGCTGTCGCCCACAAGAGCCCGCTCCAGCACCTCGTCCACGTTCTCCACGGGCACGATCTTCAAGTCCTTCAAGATCTCGTCCGGCACTTCCTTCAGGTCCTTCTCGTTCTCCGCCGGGATGAGCACCGTGCTGATGTGCCCCCGGTGGGCGGCCAAGAGCTTCTCGCGCAGGCCGCCGATGGGCAGCACGCGGCCGCGCAGGGTGATCTCCCCGGTCATGGCCACGTCGTTGCGCACCGGGATGTTCAAAAGCGCCGAGACAATGGCCGTGACCAGCGCCACACCGGCCGAGGGGCCGTCCTTGGGCGTCGCGCCCTCGGGCACGTGCACGTGGATGTCGATCTCCTTGTGGAAGTCGCGCTTGAGGCCGAACAGGTCCGAGCGCGAACGCAGGTAGGACAGCGCCGCCCGGGCGGACTCCTGCATGACGTCGCCGAGCTTGCCGGTGATCTCGACCTTGCCCGAGCCGTTCATGATCACCACCTCGACCAGCAGGATCTCGCCGCCCATCTGGGTCCAGGCCAAGCCCGTGCTCACCCCCACCTGGGCCTTGTCCTCGCGCTCCTCGTGGCGGTGCTTGGGAACGCCCAGGAAGGTCGGCACATTCTGCTTGGTCACGGCCACGGACTTGACTCCATCCGCAACCTCCCTGCCCTCCACGATCTTCATGGCCGACTTGCGGCAGATGGCGGCGATCTCGCGCTCCAGGTTGCGCACGCCCGCCTCGCGGGTGTAGCGGCGGATGATCTCCAGCATGGCGTTGTCCGAGATGCTCAAGGTTTCCCCGGTCAGGCCGTGCAGCTCGCGCTGCTTGTCCAGCAGGAACTGCTTGGCGATCTTCTGCTTCTCCGTCTCCAGGTAGCCCGGCAGGCGGATGATCTCCATGCGGTCGCGCAGGGGCAGGGGGATGGAGTCCAGGGTGTTGGCCGTGGTGATGAAGAAGACCTTGGACAGGTCGTAGTCCAGGTCCAGGTAGTGGTCGTTGAAGGCGTAGTTCTGCTCCGGGTCGAGCACTTCGAGCAGGGCCGAGGACGGGTCGCCCCGGAAGTCCATGCTCATCTTGTCCACCTCGTCCAGGCAGATCACGGGGTTGTTGAACTTGCAGCGCCGCAGCGAATGGATGATCTTGCCCGGCAGCGCGCCAACGTATGTGCGGCGGTGGCCGCGTATCTCGGCCTCGTCGCGCACGCCGCCCAGCGACAGACGCACGAACTCCCGGTCCATGGCCCGGGCAATGGACTTGGCGATGGAGGTCTTGCCCACGCCAGGAGGCCCCACAAAGCACAGGATCGGCCCCTTCATGGACTGCACCAGGCTCTGCACCGCGATGTATTCGAGGATGCGCTCCTTGGGCTTCTCCAGCCCGTAGTGGTCCTCGTCGAGGATGGCGCGCGCCTTGGCGATGTTCAGCTCCGTGTCCTTGATCACGCCCCAGGGCAGGTCAAGCACCCAGTCCACGTAGTTGCGCACCACGGTGTACTCCGCGCTGGAGGGCTGCATCTGCTTGAGCTTGCGGATCTCCTTCAGCACGCGCTCGCGCGGCTCGTCGTTCATGACCTTCTCGGCCAGGCGCTTTTCCAACTCGGCGGCCTCGGCAGCCGGGTCGTCCTCGCGGCCCATCTCCTTGTGGATGGCCTTGACCTGCTCGTTTAAGTAATACTCGCGCTGGTTCTTCTCCATCTGGCCCTTGACGCGGCCCTTGACGCGCTTCTCGATGCTGGCGATCTCGATCTCGCCCAGGAGCAGCTCATACACGTACTCCAGGCGCAGGGTGGTGTCGCTGATCTCCAGCGCGCGCTGCTTGCGCTCGAAGTCGATCTTGAGGTGCGGCATCACGGCGTCGGCCAGTGCGCCGGGCTCGCGCAGGGCGGCCATGCTCAGGATGGATTCCGGGGCGATCTTCTTGTTGCCCCGGGCATAGGCCTCCAGGGCCTCGCCCACGGAGCGCACCAGGGCCTCGCCCTCCTGCATGCTGCCGGGGATGTCTTCCAGCCGGTCCACGCGGGCCTGCTGGAACTCCCGACCGTCGCCCGGCTCCACCAGGCTCCAGTTGGCCCGGTACAGGCCCTCGAAAAGCACCTTGATGGTGCCGTCGGGCAGGCGCAGCATCTGCAAAATACGGCTCACGGTGCCCACGGCAAAGAGGTCGCCCGGTTCCGGTCGCTCCTTCTCCGGCAGCTTCTGGGTCACCAGGAAGATGTGCTTGTCGTTGACGGCGATGGCGCTCTCAATGGCCTTGATGGAGGCTTCGCGGCCCACGAACAGGGGCACGATGGATTTCGGGAACATGACGACTTCGCGCAGGGACATGAGCGGCAGAAGGGGCTCGTCCGGCAGAAGCTCCCGTTCAAGATCGTTGTATTGAGACATGCTCTGCTCCTTGAAGGCTTGCTCCGCCCTGGTTCAGTCCAGGGCGGCGTGCGCCCGTACAGGCCAAGATAAGCGCGGAGTGCCGCAAGTCAACGCCCGGCAGGTGCGCAGACGGCCCAGCCTAGGCGCTCTTGACCTCCTGATGCGCATTAAGCGCTCTTGACCTCTTGATGATAGATAAGCAGGGGCTCCATGCCCTTCTCGATGACCGCCGAGTTGACCACACATTCCTTCACGCCCGTGAGCGAGGGCAGCTTGTACATGATGTCGAGCATGGTCGATTCCAGCACGTTGCGCAGGCCGCGCGCGCCGGTCTTGCGGGCGATGGCCGCCTCGGCGATGGCCTTGAGCGAGTTCTCAGAAAAACGCAGGCCCACCTTGTCCAGCTCGAAAAGCTTCTGGTACTGCTTGACCAGGGCGTTCTTGGGCTCGGTCAGGATGCGCACCAGGTCCTCGCGGGTCAGCTCCTCCAGGGCGGTGACGATGGGAATGCGGCCCACGAACTCCGGGATCAGGCCGAACTTGATGAGGTCGTTGGGCTGGCTCTGGATGAGCAGCTCGTCCACGCCCAGCGCCTTCTTGGACTCCACCTTGCCGCCGAAACCCATGCTGGAGCCCTGCATCCGCTGCTGGATGATCTTGTCCAGTCCGATGAACGCCCCGCCCAGAATGAACAGGATGTTCGAGGTGTTCATGCGGATGAACTCCTGCTGCGGGTGCTTGCGCCCTCCCTTCGGGGGGATGTTGGCCTCGGTGCCCTCGATGATCTTAAGCAGGGCCTGCTGCACGCCCTCGCCGGACACGTCGCGGGTGATGGACGGGCTGTCGCCCTTGCGCGCGATCTTGTCGATCTCATCGATGTAGATGATGCCCCGGCTGGCGGCCTCGATGTCGTAGTCCGCGTTCTGCAGCAGCGCCACCAAGATGTTCTCCACGTCCTCGCCCACGTACCCGGCCTCGGTCAGGGTGGTGGCGTCGGCGATGGCGAAGGGCACCTTCAGGATGCGCGCCAGCGTCTGGGCCAGCAGTGTCTTGCCGCTGCCCGTGGGCCCGATCAAGAGCACGTTGCTCTTGTCGATCTCCACCTCGTCCTTGACCGACTGGGCGTAGAACACGCGCTTGTAGTGGTTGTGCACCGCCACCGAGAGGATCTTCTTGGCCGTTGTCTGGCCGATGACGTACTGGTCGAGCAATGCCTTGATTTCCTGCGGCGGCAGCAGGCGCACGTCGCCCACGCCGTCGCTCACGTGCTCCTGGGCGATGATGTCGTTGCACAGGCCCACGCATTCGTCGCAGATGTAGACGTCCGGCCCGGCGATGAGCCGCTGCACGTCCACCTGGCCCTTGCCGCAGAACGAGCAGGAAAGGTCCGTCGGGGAACCGCTCTTTCTTTTCATGGGTGCACCTATACCTTCTTGAGCGTGGCTTCGCGCTTGGTCATGATCTTGTCGATGATGCCGTAGGTCAAGGCCTCCTGGGCGGTCATGAAGTAGTCGCGCTCGGTGTCTTTTTCGATGCGCTCCATGCTCTGTCCGGTGTGGCTGGCCAGGATGCCGTTCAAGGACTCGCGCATGCGCAGGATCTCACGCGCCTGGATGCCGATGTCCGTGGCCTGACCCTGGGCGCCGCCAAGCGGCTGGTGGATGAGGATGCGGCTGTGCGGCAGGGCGTAGCGCATGTCCTTTTCGCCCGCGCAGAGCAGAAGCGCGCCCATGCTGGCGGCCTGGCCCATGCACAGGGTGGCCACGGGCGGGGCGATGTACTGCATGGTGTCGTAAATGGCCATGCCAGCGGTGACGGAGCCGCCAGGGGAGTTGATGTACATGTATATATCCTTTTCCGGGTCCTCGGACTCCAGGAACAGGAGCTGGGCGCAGATGAGACTGGCCACATGGTCGTCGATGGCGCTGCCGAGCAGGATGATGCGGTCCTTCAGCAGGCGCGAGTAGATGTCGTAGGCGCGCTCGGTGCGGCCGGTGGTCTCGATGACAATGGGAACTGCGGGCATGTGGTCGGCTCCTTGTGGCTCCGCCAGCGGTCTGGCGGGGCGGATTCATGCATGGGCGTTGGCCCTGATTCAATCAAGCAAATTTCATTCCGTCAAGCGGACATTCACCCCCCAAGCCGGGGGGCGGCCAGGGGTGGTGCGCAAAATCGACGCGCGGCGGCCCGAACGGATGAGGCCCGGACCGCCGCGCGGATGTTCCTGGCGGCAGGGAGGGAAGGCTTGGCCTCCCCCGCCCTAGTCCTGCGGCTCTTCGGTCTTGGCGGCCTTGGTCTTGGCCTTTTTCGGCTTGGCCGGGGCCTTGTCCTTCTCGCCGGTCTTCTCGCCGGTCTTGTCGACTGGGGCGGCGGTTTCCTTTACCTCGGCCGGGGCGTCCACCTCGGTCTTCTCCGCCCTGGCAAAGATGTACTCTATGGACTTGTCGGCCAGCAAGCGGTCCTTCAGCGGGAAGATAAGGTTGTTCTCCTCATAGTACTGCTTGACCGAGAGCAGATCCTGGCGGTTCTGCATGGCCACCTGGGTCAGGGCCGCGTCGATCTCCTCGCTGGTGACGTCGAAGTTCTCCTTCTTGGCCACAGCCAAAAGCAGGATCTCGCCGCGGGCGGCCTCCTCGGCCTGGGCGCGCACGCTCTCGCGCAGCTCGTCCGGGGTCTTCTTCAGGGACTCCAGGCTCTTACCCTGACGGTCCAGACGCTGCTCCAGGTCGGCCAGCAGGCGGTCGATGCGGTTCTCCACCAGGCTGGGCGGCAGGTCAAAACTGACCAGGGCCAAAAGCTGGTCCATGAGCTTCTTCTGGGCCACGGACTTGTTCAGCTGCTCGCGGCTTTGCATGTAGCTCTTGACGATGGCCTCGCGCATCTTCTCCACGGACTCAAAGCCGCCGGCCTTCTTGGCCAGCTCGTCGGTCAGCTCGGGGATGGTCTTTTCCTTGATGGCGTGC
Organism: uncultured delta proteobacterium; assembly: GCA_903843965.1. GTDB lineage: Bacteria > Desulfobacterota > Desulfovibrionia > Desulfovibrionales > Desulfovibrionaceae > Humidesulfovibrio. The sequence goes on along the minus strand of CAIMRY010000008.1, from coordinate 56,218 downwards.
AGGGTGGCGCGCATGATCAGGGTCTCCCCGGCCATGGCCGGATTGATGAAGTCCGCCGGGAAGACCACTTCGCATTCGCCCTTTTCGCCGGTCTTCAGGCTTTTCAGCATGGCCTCAAACTCGGGCAGGGCCTGCTGCTGGCCCAGCTGCAGCTCGAAGTTGTCGGCCTGGATGCCCTGGAAGATCTGCTCGTCCTTGTACGCGCCGAAGGAGATGATCACGATGTCGCCGTCGGCGGCGTTGCGCACCTCGGTGATGGGCCGGACAATGGCGGCGTTTTCCAGCACGCGCTGCTCAACCTCGCGCACCTCCTCGTCCTTGACCACGGCCTTCTCCACCTCGACCTTGAGGCCCTCGTAGTTCGGCAGGTCAAAGTCCGGGGCCACCTCGAAACTGATGGTGTAGGCGAACTCGGCGTCGCGCACCAGCTCCTTGCTGTCCACGTCCAGGCGCGAAAGCGGCATGAGCTTCAAGGTGCCGAGGATCTCGTTGATCTGATAGTTGATGAGGTCGGTGGTGGCCTCGGCATAGATCTGCGAGCGGAACTTGGACTCGACCACCGAGGACGGGGCCTTGCCGCGGCGGAAGCCCTTGACCTCGTAGCGGTGGCGGTACAGGGCCACGCCGGCGGCCAGGGAAGCGTTCACTTCCTCAACCGGGACAGTGACCAGAATTTTGCGCGTAACCGGAGAGAGTTCTTCAACTTTGTAGTCCATTGACGGTACGTCCTCCTGAAGCTGTCAGCCCGCTTTTGCTGCGGGTCGCGTTGTTTTCGTGGTGCGAGAGGGGAGACTCGAACTCCCACGGACTTAGCCGCTGGATCCTAAGTCCAGTGCGTCTACCAATTCCGCCACTCTCGCAAAAAGTCCTGTTAGATAAGCGGGGGATTGGCCCCTGTCAACCACGCCCCGTGACCGGCGGCGCGCAGGAACGCTTCGGTCTACAAAATGTCCAGTATGCGCCGGACCTTGCCCAGCATCTCGCGGCTGTCCTCGGCCAGGAGCCGGATCATGGGCTCCTTGCCCATGCCGCCCGCGTCGATGACGGCGTCCACCGCGCCAGGGGTCTTGTGCCGCTCCAGGGCGGTGATGGTGCCCCAGTCCATGGTGCCGCCCGCGATCTCGCGGTCCAGTTCCGGCTCCTCGGCGCGGTTGAAGCGGGCGATGGTCAGCCCGGCGCGCTTGACCGCGCCCACGGTGGACTCGTTGCAGGCGATGTTCAGCGCGCAGCTTAAGCGCGAGTTGACCTTGCGCGCGGCCAGCACCACCCGGGCCATGTGCGAGGATGCGCCGAACTCCGGCCCGCCGGCCAGGATGACCTCGCCCCAGCGGGTGCAGGTGATGCGCCCGCTGAAGGCCGCGACGTCTTCGTTGGACGCGGCGAAGGGCAGCGCCAGGGCCAGGTTGGAGCGCACCTCGGGAATCAGCTTGGCGAAGCGCGGCAGTATGGACAGGGCCAGACCCGTGTCGGCCAGCTCGCGCAACAGGCCCAGCCGGGCCTGCTCCTTGACCAGGGGCACGGCGTGGTTGGGCGAGCCGCCCCCCGCGCCCACGGTGTAGCTGGCGCGCAGGGCCGCGTGCAGATAGTGCTGGGAGTTGCGCACAGCCACCAGCATCTCCTGGCCCAGGCCCAGGTGCGCGGCGATGGCTGCGGAGAGCGTGCAGCCCGTGCCGTGCAGATTTTTTGTGTCCACGCGGGTCTGCATGAGCGGGATGGCCTTCTGCCCGGGGGTGACGTACCAGTCCGTGCTGGCCGGGGAGTCCATGTGCCCGCCCTTGATGAGCACGGCCTTGGGGCCCAGGGCCAGCAGCCGCTCCGCCGCCTCGCAGATGTCCGGGGCGCTCTTGATGCGCATGCCCGCGAACAGCTCGGCCTCGGGCAGGTTCGGGGTCAAAAGGTCGGCCAGGGGAAAGACGACGCGCGACATGGCCGCCACGGCAGACTCCTCCAGCAGGCGCGTGCCGGACTGGGACACGCACACCGGGTCCACCACCAGCGGAAACCTGCGCTGCGCCAGCACCGGGCCCAGGGCGTTGATTATGTCCGCCGAGAAAAGCATGCCGGTCTTGGCCGCGCGGACGTTCATGTCCGAGGTCACGGCCTGGTACTGCTGGACCACGAAGTCCGCAGGCACGGGGTGGATGCCGCTGACGGCGGTGGTGTTCTGGGCCGTGAGCGCGGTGATGACGGACGCGCCGTACCCGCCGAGCATGGCGATGGTCTTGAGGTCGGCCTGGATGCCTGCCCCGCCGCCGGAGTCGGACCCGGCGATGGTCAGGATCGTGGGACAGTCGTGCATGCTGGCATGTCCTTCAAGAGGTGGGCTGGTTGCGGCGCAAAAAGCACTGCGCCTGAGGTCGGGGCGCCTGGGGGTTCTGTCTGGCGGTCCTGCCAAGTCAATCCTGCCAGGTCAATCCTGTCAGGTCAGGCCTGGCTGGCCTTGCCTGTCTGGTTGGCCTGTCTGGTTGGCCTGTCTGGTTGGCCTGTCTGGTTGGAAGATCGGTCCGCTGGGTGCTGGCTGGTCAGCTGCCCGTGCATGTGAGCTTCACGAAATCCTCTATGGACACGCCGCTCCAGGCCTTGCTGGTCCAGTAGGCCGTGGCCCAGATCATCAGCGCGGTGGCCTGCAGGTCGCTCAAGCGGCGCAGCTTGATCTCCAGGTTGCTGCGGCTGGCGCCGTGCATGATGTGCGCGTCGCGCTCCTCGCAGGCGCTCTCCACGCGCAGCATGAGGTAGGCCTGCTTGGACTGGTTGGGCAGCAGGCGCACGTCGCGGTAGGCCTCCAGCACGGTCTTCAATTCAGCTGTGGTGAACTCCACGGACACGCCACGGATCATCTTGAAAAAAACATCCACAGCCCAGGGCAAGATGAATTCGGCCCCGGCGCTCTTGGTTTTGAAGAAGTCCTTGAGCCACTTCTCGTGGTCATTGCTGATTCTTGCGGCAACTTGCGGCATGGCGGCTCCTTACGAAAAGCACGGAAGATAGGAAAAGCCCTATCCTAAAGTGAGGGCGTCAATCAAGAGTAAATCTAGAGCAATCCCTCATTATTCCTGCAAACTTTCGCGCAACTGTCGGAACATTTGCAGCAGAAAATCGTCGGAAACAGGCACGCCGTCCTCGGCCATGCCCACCAGCTCCGTGACGTGGTTGCCGCTGGGCGTCAGCACGGCCCTGGTCTCAAGCACGTAGCAGCGCCTGCTTTCGGCGCCGTGCCCGCTCAGGCTCATGGTCAAAAACCAGTCCTCGCCCCGCTGCTCCCAGAGGGTGCAGACGATGCGCCGACAGTCTCCGCCCTGCTCCACCAGACGCACAAAGTCGCCCATGCACAAGGGCTGGCCCGCCACCACGGAAACCCCCAGGAACTCGCCCCGGGCCGAGCAGACCACCAACGGGCGGGAGAGGAATTCATCGGACGGAAAGTGGCGCAGGGCATCCTCGGCCAGCAGGGACTGGGCGCGCAGGCTCTGCAACTCGTCCTCAAGCATGCGGATGCGCCGGTCCTGGGCCTGCATGAAGGTTTGATGGTCCACCCCTGCGCGCCGCAGCTCCTGGCGCATGGCCTCCAGCTCGCCGCGCAGGGCGGTCTGGGCCTCAAGGCTCTCGGAAACCTTGAGCAGCGCGCCGTTCATGCAGCGCATGACCCCCTCGGCCAGGGCTGCGGACTCGCCCGGGGCCAGGGCGCTGGCCTGCTCCATGCGGCCGAGCAGGGCAAAGCTCGCGGCCAAGTCGCGTTCGAGCTGGTCCATGGACCAATCCGTATTTCCCATGTTCGGCCCTCCGCGTTTGCCCCAGGCACAGGGCTTGGCGCACACCAGGCGGCTGCATTTAAAATTTTATTTTTCTACCTCGCGCAAGGAAAATTGTCTAGAGAATTTATAACATGATATTCCAATTGATTGTCCTTGACGCGCAGAAACCCAAAAAATCAGGCCGGTTTGATTCAAGATGCGCCCGGAAGCCTCCCGCATCCACATACATCTTGCCTGCGGAAGCAGAATCGGGCTGGTATTGAACTCTGTGTTTCAGGCGCACGGCCACACCACGCACCAGGCCCGAAGCAGCGCCATGAAATGCGTCGGCATCAAGACGGAATCCCCGGCCCTTGCAGTGGCCCTTGCCAGCATCGGCATCGCCATCGTCATCCGGTTCAATGCCTCCCTGACCAGCGGCAGCATGCAGGCCGTGTGGAGGAGAGCACGACGCTGTTCTCCGAATCCATCGCCAAGAACCTTGGTGGGGACATCGGGATCACCCTGCGGATGCTCGGTTACTGGAGTGGAGAGAATTCTGTCCGCAAGGCCAACTCCGGCGATTCGGAACAGGCGGCAGAGCACTTTGCGGGCATCCTCAAAGAGATGCGGTGCACGACCATACAATATGTGAACATCTTCGCCCTCAAGGGCGACCTGCTGGCCACCACGGCCAAGGGCGGCGCGTCCAAGTCCGAGCGCTTCATCCAGACGGCGCTTCGTGAGCGGGCCCATGCCGCCGCCTGCCCGGGCTCAAGCCAAAGAGTCGGCGAGTTGCCCCGCTGGCTCCATGAAGAGAATTCGTTCAGGAAGGTCGTTATAAAAGAAAACACCCATGAGCCGCATCGGCGCGGGAGTGAACAACGTCGTGCAACGCCACAGCTAGTCGCGGTATTCCTGCTGGATGGCCTCGATGGAGGGCAGCGCCTGGAGGAAGACGTCGAACAGGGCCGGGTCGAAATGCGCGCCGCGCCCCTGGGTCATGATCTTGATGGCCTCCTCGTTGCCATAGGCCTCCTTGTAGGGCCGCCTGGTGGTCAGGGCGTCGAAGACGTCGGCCACGGCGCAGATGCGCCCGAACAGGGGGATGCCCTCTCCGGCCAGGGCCTGCGGATAGCCCGACCCGTCCCACTTCTCGTGGTGCGTGAGGGCGATGACCGCGCCGGTCTCCAGATACTTGGAGGTGCTGTCGCCCAGGATGTTCGCGCCCATGAGGGTGTGCCGCCGCATGATCACCCACTCCTGCTCGTCCAGCTTGCCCGGCTTGAGCAATATGGCGTCGGGGATGCCCATCTTGCCGATGTCGTGCATGGGGCTGCTGTTCAGGATCAAGTCCACGGTCTCGTCGTCCAGCCCGGCGTGCTCGGCGATGACCGCGCAGTAGCGGCTCATGCGCATGATGTGGCTGGCCGTGTCCTCGTCCTTGTATTCCGCTGCGGCGGAGAGCTTGTGGATGGTCTCCATGTGGGCGCGCACCGTGGCCAGGCGCGCGTGCTCCAGCTCCACCAAGGCGCCGCGCAGGGCCTTGGTCTTCTCCGTAACCATCTGCTCCAGGTGCAGCTGGTAGCCCTTGACCTCGTCGTGGTAGCCCTTCATGCGCAGAAGCGACTTCATGCGCACGTTGAGCTCCGTGGAGTCGATGGGCTTGGCCACAAAGTCGTTGGCCCCGGCCTCCACCGCGCGCAGGCGGTCCTCCTTGGCCGAAAGCGCCGTGACCATGACAATGGGCAGGTCCGCAAACCTCGACATCTCGCGGATGGCCTTGGCCACCAGGAAGCCGTCCATGCCGGGCATCATGATGTCCAGGAGCACCAGGTCGATGCTCTCGTCCAGCATGGCCAGGGCCGCAGGGCCGGAATCGGCGGAGACGCACTCCAGTCCGTAGGATTTGAGCAAGCCTTCAAGCACCTTGCGGTTGATGAGTTCGTCATCGACAATCAGAATTCTTTCGGTTCGACCTGCTTCACCCATTTCCAGACCGCCTGCGAAGTTTGGTTTCAAGACGCTGCGAACGGACTCGCAAAATAGTTCTCCTACACCAAGTTAAATGCTGATTTCAATAGGGGTCCGGCATTAAAGTTGTCTATACGTCAATTCCCTGGACAGATAACTCTTGAGGCGGTAAAGCCCTGGTGGACATTGGCCCGGGTTCGGCATAGAAAATAATTGGCCAGTGGATTAGCAGAGTAACACCCATAACGATGGCGCCGGGCACCCTCCGCTTCATGCGGCCTGCGCGCTCCATACTCCGGGAAACGCATGGGCAAGATCTCCAAGATTAAGGTCGCTGAGGGGATTTATTTCGTCAGCGTCCCGGATGTCGACGTGAACATCTTGTGCGGGTGCCCGGCGGACAGCGTCAAGCACCTGATGAAACGGGGCCTGATCCGCAACATCGAGGTCGATGGCGTCGGCTTCGAAACCGGGCCCAACGCCATCCTGCTCTCCGACGAACTGATCCAGCACGGGCGCTTCGCCAACCTCTCCGAATTTCCCATCCTGCAGATTTTCTACCGCCAGGGCCGCATCATCCCCGGGCACCCCAACAACACCGGGACCAAACCCGCGCTCATCGGCTCGCGCAAGCAGGTCGAGGCCCAGATGGAGTACATCTACCGGGGCAACTACGGCCTGGTGTCCGAGGAGGAGATGCTGGCCGCCGGGGCCAATGAGGCCGACGCCAAGGCCTGGATGCGCCTGAAGCTCAAGTTCGCCTTTGGCAAGATCAGGCGCATGGAGGACTACCTCGACCTCGTGGTGGTGGAGAACGAGCGCCAGGAGATCCGCAGCGGGGTCCATGTCAAACGCCTCAAGGTCAACCAGTTCGAGATCTCCTATGGCAAGGAGTCGGTCCGCGTGGACCTGAACTCCCCGCCGCAGTCGCTGTTCAACCCAACCTACGTGCTGGGCTTCCACCACATCAAGCGCGACTATTTCGCCGTGCTGCATTCCGGCGAGGGCGACGGCTGGGACCCCAACCGCCCGGCCATGGCCAGCATCATCATCTTCCAGGGCAAGGTCTACCTCATCGACGCCGGGCCGAACATCCTGAACAGCCTGAACGCGCTGGGCATCAGCGTCAACGAGATCTCCGGCATCTTCCACACCCACGCCCACGACGACCATTTTTGCGGCCTGCCCGCGCTCATGCTCTCCGACCGCCGCATCCCCTACTACGCCACCAGGCTGGTGCGCGCCTCGGTTTTGAAGAAGTTCGCGGCCCTGGCCATGACCAGCGAGGAAGAGTTCGACCACTATTTCGAGTTCCACGACCTGGAACTGGGCCAGTGGAACGACATCGACACCCTGGAGGTGAAGCCGGTGTTCTCGCCGCACCCGGTGGAGACCACGGTGATGCTCTTCCGCACGCTCGACCGCAACGGCTACCGCACCTATGCCCACTTCGCGGACATCGCCAGCTTGAGCCAGCTGAAGAAGATGGTCACCGCCGACCCGGAGGCGCCCGGGCTCTCCCAGAAGCTGTACGACGAGGTCAGCGCCAATTACCTGGAGCCTGCGGACTTAAAGAAGCTCGACATCGGCGGCGGCATGATCCACGGCGACGCCGAGGACTTCGCCCACGACAAGTCCGGCAAGATCCTGCTGGCGCACACTGCCCTGCCGCTCACCAACAGGCAGAAGGAGATCGGGTCCGGCGCGCCCTTCGGCACGGTCGACGTGCTCATCCCCGCGCACCAGGACTATGTCCGCTCCTATGCCTACCACTGCCTGAACTCCTACTTCCCCACGGTGCCGAACAGCAAGCAGCGCGTCCTGCTCAACTGCCCGGTGGTGAAGATCAACCCCGAGACCCTGATCCTCAAGGCCGGGCGCAAGGCCGACTGCGTGCATCTCATTCTGACCGGCCAGGTGGAGGTTCTGCGCACAAAGAGCGGGATCTACAGCACGCTGTCCACCGGCGGGCTTTTGGGCGAGTACACGGCGCTCACGGACAAGGCCTCGCTGGAAACCTACCGCGCGGCGAACTTTGTCCAGGCCCTGCGCATTCCGCTGGATCTGTACGCCATGTTCGTCAAGAACAACGGCCTGTTCGACGAGATGGTGCGCCTGCAGGACATCCGCAGCTTCCTGCACACCAGCCACCTCTTTGGCGACGGCCTGACCTGCACCCGCCAAAACGCCATCGCCGTGGCCATCAACACCCGGCTGGAAACGCCCGGAGAAGCCCTCAATCCGAGCAGCGAGCCCAAGCTCTGTCTGGTCAAGTCCGGCAAGATCGACCTGATCGTGGGCGGCAAGGTCATCGACACCTTGAGCCCCGGCGACTTCTTCAACGAAAGCACCCTGCTCTTCGACACGCCGAGCCTGTGCAAGGCCCAGGCCGCCCCGGACGCCACCATCTACACCATTCCGGGCGCGATCCTGGCGGACATCCCCATCGTGCGCTGGAAGCTGCTGGAGACCTATGAAAAGCGCCTGAGCAAGTCCGTGAGCAACGACAACGACGACAACCAGTTCCAGTGGCAGGAGGAATACGCCGTCAACATCGCCACCATGGACGAGCAGCACCGGGAGATCTATGCCATCGCCAAGCTGCTCTTCGCCGCGCTGTTCGACGCCGTGACGACCCACGACCCGGAGAAACTGTTCCCCAGGCTCATGGCCCACACGACAATGCATTTCCAGACCGAAGAACGGCTCATGGCCGAGACCGCCTACCCCGGCTACGTGCTGCACGCCAAAAAGCATGAGCAGATCCTCCGGGCCCTGCGCAATTTCGCCAGCGTCTACGCGGCCAAGCACATGACCCCGAAGAAGGAGGTCGGCATCTTCATCAAGGATTGGGTGCTGACCCACATCCTGACCGAAGACAGGCGCCTGGGCACATACCTGAGCCGCAAGGGAATCCGCTAGCCGCAGCGCGGGGCGCCTGCGCCAAGTACTGCGCCGCCCCTGGCGCGCCCAACCCTGGCCTCGTACAAATTTGTCATATGCGCCAACATGCAATGCTGTTCATTTCACAATCCTGTTACCATTTCGTGTCATTTTCGGCATGGTTATTTTTAAACACCTTCTATTTCCAGGGTATTTCTCATTGGCCCGATTCTTGATGTCTTCATTAATGAAATTTCAGGACAGGCTGGGTTTTCCGTCTGTTCGCAGCGGCCAGGGTTGATTCGGAGAGGGCAGTTGATCTAGAGTGCGAGCGACGGCAAGCCCGCATTTGTTTTGGGGTCACTTTCCACAATACTGTCAAGGAACACCTAACGCCATACTTACAGGAGTCAGCCACCATGAGCGGAATCCAGGCACGTCTGAACGCCATCTCGGCAGTCATCAATTACAAACCGTCGCACGCCCCCCTGAACTTCCACGACACCAAGCCCACCGACATTTTCGGGGCCAATGTCTTCAGCGAAAGGGTGATGAAGGAGCGCCTGCCCAAGGCCGTGTACAAGTCCCTGTCCAAGACCATCAGCCTGGGCTCGAAGCTTGACCCCTCCATCGCCGACGTGGTGGCCAACACCATGAAGGACTGGGCCATCGAGAAGGGCGCCACCCACTTCACCCACGTGTTCTACCCGCTCACCGGCATGACCGCTGAGAAGCACGACGCCTTCCTCGTGCCCGACGGCAAGGGCGGCGCCATCGCCGAGTTCAGCGGCAAACTGCTGATCCAGGGCGAGCCCGACGCCTCCAGCTTCCCCTCCGGCGGCCTGCGCTCCACCTTCGAAGCCCGCGGCTACACCGCCTGGGACGTGACCAGCCCGGCCTACATCCTGGAGAATCCCAACGGCACCTTTTTGTGCATCCCCACCGCGTTCGTCTCCTGGACCGGCGAGGCCCTGGACAAAAAGACCCCGCTTCTGCGCTCCAACCAGTCCCTGAACAAGCAGGCCAAGCGCGTGCTCAAGCTCTTCGGCGTTGAGACCACCCTGCCTGTCACCTCCTTTGCCGGACCGGAGCAGGAATACTTCCTCATCGACCGCAACTTCGTCTTCTCCCGCCCGGACCTGCTCATCGCCGGCCGCACCCTCTTCGGCGCCAAGTCGGCCAAGGGCCAGGAGTTCGAGGACCAGTACTTCGGCGTGGTTCCCCGCCGCGTGCTCTCCTTCATGATGGAGGTTGAGCGCGAGCTGTTCAAGCTCGGCGTGCCGGTCAAGACCCGCCACAACGAGGTCGCCCCGAGCCAGTTCGAAATCGCCCCCATCTACGAGCAGGGCAACCTGGCCACGGACCACAACCAGATGGTCATGACCACCATGCGCAGCGTGGCCAAACGCTACGGCATGATCTGCCTGCTGCACGAGAAGCCCTTTGCCGGCATCAACGGCTCGGGCAAGCACCTCAACTACTCCATCGGCAACGCCGAGCTGGGCAGCCTGTACGATCCGGGCGAAACCCCGCACGACAACGCCCAGTTCCTGGTCTTCTGCGCCGCCGCCATCCGCGCCCTGCACAAATACGGTGCCCTGCTGCGCGCCACCGTGGCCACCGCCTCCAATGACCACCGCCTGGGCGCCAACGAGGCCCCCCCGGCCATCATGTCCATGTACCTGGGCGAGCAGCTGGCCGACGTGTTCGACCAGATCAAGAAAGGCAAGCTCAAGGACTCCAAGACCAAGGGCGTCATGAGCATCGGCGTGGACACCCTGCCCCCCCTGCCCATGGATCCGGGCGACCGCAACCGCACCAGCCCCTTCGCCTTCACCGGCAACCGCTTCGAGTTCCGCGCCGTGGGCTCGGCCCAGTCCATCGCCGGCTCCCTGGTGGCGCTGAACACTATGATGTCCGAGTCCCTTGACTACATCGCCACCGAGATTGAGGCCGCGACCAAAGGCGACGCCAAGAAGCTCAACGCCGCAGTGCAGACCGTGCTCCAGAAGATCATGCAGGACCACGACGCCATCATCTTCAACGGCGACGGCTACTGCGACGCCTGGCACAAGGAGGCGGCCAAGCGCGGCCTGCCCAACCTGAAGACCACCCCCGAGGCCCTGCCCGTGCTGACCACCAAGCCCGTGGTCGAGCTGTTCACCAAGTACGGCGTCCTCACCGAGGCCGAGCTCAAGAGCCGCGAAGAGATCTACTTTGAAATGTACTCCAAGACCCTGAAGACCGAGGCCAACCTGGTCGTGCGCATGGCCACCACCATCATCTTCCCCGCCGCCATGCGCTACCAGAGTGAGCTTGCCGCCGCCTGCGCCAACCTGAAGGCCATCGGCCAGGACTTCAAAATGGGCGCCCTGGAGGACGTGACCGCCAAGCTGCGCGCCATGCAGGCCGCCGTGGCCAAGCTGGAGAAGCTCATGGCCGTTGAGGCCAAGAGCACCCACGCCGAGGCCAAGCACCTCTGCGAAAAGGTGTTGCCCGCCATGAACGAGGTCCGCAGCTATGCCGACGCGCTGGAAGCCGTCGTGGCCGACGACCTGTGGGCCCTGCCCAGCTACCAGGAGATGCTGTTCATCCGCTAACGCGGCCAGACAGCGCTGAAACGACAAGGCCGCCCCTTCCGGGGGCGGCCTTTTTTGTTGACAAAAACAGGCGAAACAGGAGCTCGTGTTGCGTCCTCGAATAGGGTCTCCGCTCCTGTTGCCTACAAACGCCAAAAAAATCCCGCAACGCTTGGTCGAGCAGGGACGCCAACGTGCTTGGATTTAAACCAGTGCGCTTCCGCCGAACAGCAACGTGACTAATTGACCTGTGACCAAACGCTTCTTTTGGCTATGCACTGGGTCGCCGTCGGTGCGAATGTAAACCAAGTTCAAGGACGCAACACTAGTGGTCGGCGGGCAGCGGGAGATCGAGCGGCTCGTAGGCCTCCCAGCCGGGTCCGTCGAAGTGCCACCATTCCGTGGGCAGCGGCTCAAATCCCTGGGCCTGCATGGCGCGCTCAAGGGCCAGGCTGTTGCGCCGGGCCTCGGGAGCGGCTGCGGGAGAATTGCGGTGGGCCTTGTCGCTGAAGTCGTCGTAGCCTGTGGGCATGGGCAGCTCCTTGCCGTGCGCGTCCACCAGGGTCACGTCCACCGCTGCGCCCCGGTTGTGCCGGGAGCTCTTGACGATGACGCCGTTCTCGCGCGCAGGCTTTCCGACGTACCGCTCGTCGGGCATGATGCGCCAGAAGGCCTCCTGCACAGAAAAAGGCCGGTAGCAGTCATACGCTTTCAGCCCCAGGCCCTGGCCGCGCAGATCCTTCTGGACCCCCAGCAGGCGTTTGGCCACGTCCGCGCGCAGAAAGCACCGCGCCGAGGGGTACACGCGCCTGCCGGTGAAATTATTCTCCGTGGCGTAGCGGATGTCCAGGACCAGGCTTTGGTCAATGCCTGAAGGCTCCACCAGACCCGCTACGGCCAGGTCCCGGGCCGGGTCGCCCGCGTAGGCGGCGGCGCACACAAGCTGCAGTACAAGAATGATCCAGATGATTCTGCGCACCATGGCTTCCTCCCTGAAAACGCTGTGCCCCACAAAGCAAAAGCGGGGGAGGAAACCCTCGCCCCGCTTGCATTTCACTGGAATATTAGGCCTTGTTCTTGCCGCGCTTCTTCCAGAGCTCCATCTCCTTCATCTTCTTGCGGCGGTCGCGCTGCAAGGACTTGCAGACCAGGGGCATGCCCTTCTTGTACCCGTACTTCTCGCGGTATTCGGGCGGGGTCAGGCCGTGGCTGGCAAGGTGCTTCTTGGTGATGATCTTGAACGTCTTGCCGCAGGAGCAACAGGTAATGGTCTTCTCGCGCACACTCTTGGCGGGATCAATGGAGGCTTCTTCTTCCACCGCCTGCACTGGAGCTTCCCCGGCAATGGCCTGAATGCCGCGCACAAGCTTCTTGACCATGGAGGTGATCTCCTCCTCGGTCATGGTCCGAACACTGGCCTGTGCTTTGACGATTTCAAGGGCTTCCTTCAAATAGTCATCCATCTGCATCTCCTTGTCGTTTGACGGAACATCTTCAGGGCTACAGCCTGTTGCGTACAGGCACTTTCTTTCTATTGAGAGCTAACACTGAAAAATTGACTCGTCAACACAATCGCACGCGGGAGGTTCGCACAACAATGAGTCCGACTGGAGCGTGGAATGCAACACAGATTCCGCAAACGCTACGATCAGGGCCATAAAAAGTGCGGGGCCATCCTTTCGGACAGCCCCGCAGCAGTGCGCCCGTTCCGGGTTATTTCTTGAGCCAGCTCATCATGGAGCGCAGTTTTGCGCCCACAACTTCAATGGGATGCTCTGCGGCAAGACGGCGGGAGGCATGCAGGTGCGGCTGTCCGGCCTGGTTCTCCAGAATGAACTCCTTGGCGAAGTTGCCGGTCTGGATCTCCTTCAGGATTTTTTTCATCTCACGCTTGGTCTCTTCGGTCACGATCCGCGGGCCGCGTGTGAAGTCGCCGTATTCGGCGGTGTCGCTGATGGAGTGGCGCATCTTGGCCATGCCGCCCTCGTAGAGCAGGTCGACGATGAGCTTCATCTCGTGCAGGCACTCGAAGTAGGCCATCTCCGGCTGGTATCCGGCCTCGACCAGGGTCTCGAACCCGGCCTGGATCAGCGCGGTGCAGCCGCCGCAGAGCACGGCCTGCTCGCCGAAGAGGTCGGTCTCGGTCTCCTCGCGGAAGTTGGTCTCGATGACGCCGGAGCGTGTGGCGCCGATGCCCTTGGCATAGGCCAGGGCCATGTTCAGCGCATTTCCCGTGGCGTTCTGGTGCACGGCCACCAGGGCGGGCACGGCGCCGCCTTCGGTGTAGGTGCGGCGCACCATGTGGCCCGGGCCCTTGGGCGCGATCATGATCACGTCCACATCAACCGGCGGCTTGATCTGGCCGAAGTGGATGTTGAAGCCGTGGCCAAAGGCCAGGGCCTTGCCAGAGGTCAGCCCCTGCTTCACCTCGGTGTCGTAGATGAGCTTCTGCAACTGGTCCTGGGCCAGGATCATGATGACATCAGCCTGCTTTGCGGCCTCGGCTGCGCTCACGGGCTCAAAGCCGTGCTCCTTGGCCAGGGCGTAGTTGGCGCCGCCGGGGCGCTGGCCCACGATGACCTTGACGCCGGAATCGCGCAGGTTCTGGGCGTGTGCGTGGCCCTGGCTGCCGTAGCCGATGATGGCCACGGTCTTGTCTTTCAAAAGTCCCAGGTCCGCATCATTTTCATAGTACACTTTCATGTCTTCTCCCTTTTGATTCGCCGGGCGGGCGCCAGACGTTATTCGCTGTGGTATTCGCTGTGTTGTTCGCTGTTCAGTTCTGGATGGAGCGCTTCATGGCCACCATGCCCGAGCGCGAGACTTCCTTGACGCCGAAGCGGGTCAAAAGGCCCACAATGGCGCTGATTTTTTCGTAGTTGCCCGTGGCCTCGATGGTCAGCTCATCGATGCTCACATCCACCACCTTGCAGCGGAATATGTCCACGGTGCGCAGGATCTCGGCCCGGTTGGCGTCGTTGGCGTTGACCTTGAGGAGCACCATCTCGCGCAGCACGCTTTTCAGGTCCGTCAGGTCCACCACCTTGATGACGGTGATGAGCTTTCTGAGCTGCTTGACGATCTGTTCGATGATCTGCTCGTCGCCCTCGGTGGTGATGGTCATGACCGACACGCCGGGGTCAAGCGTGGGGCCCACGTTCAGGGACTCGATGTTGAAGCCCCGGCCGCTGAACAGGCCCGCCACGCGGGAGAGCACGCCGGGTTCATTTTCCACGGTAACAGACAGGATATGTCGCATGGTCCGCCTCCTACACAAGCAGCATGTCGGTGAGGGAGGCCCCGGCCGGGACCATGGGGTACACGTTCTCCTCACGCTCCACGCGCACGTCCACTATGACCGTGCCCGGGGTTTCGAGCGCCTGCTTCAAAACGCGCGTAAGGTCCCCCGGCGCGGTGATGCGAAAGCCCGTGGCGCCATAGGCCTCGGCCAGCTTCACAAAGTCCGGCTGGGCGTCCATGCAGGTGGAGGAGTAGTTCTTGTTGTAGAAGAGCTCCTGCCACTGGCGCACCATGCCCAGGTAGCCGTTGTTCAGGATGACGATCTTGACGCCCAGGTTGTTGCACACGCTGGTGGCCAGTTCCTGGATGTTCATCTGGATTGAGCCGTCGCCCGCGATGTCGATGACCAGCTTGTCCGGCCGGGCGAACTGCGCGCCGATGGCCGCAGGGAAGCCGTAGCCCATGGTGCCCAGGCCGCCGGAGGACAAAAAGCAGTTGGGCTCGTTGAAGGTGTAGAACTGGGCCGCCCACATCTGGTGCTGGCCCACCTCGGTGCAGATGACGGCCTCGCCCTTTGTCAGCTCGTGCAGGGTCTCCACCACGGACTGGGGCTTGATGGTGGTCTCGCTCGGTTTGTAGGTCAGCGGGTGCTCCTTGGCCCAGGCGCGCACCTTGGAGACCCAGGGCAGGTGCCCGGTCTCGAAGTCGTACTCGGCCAGCGAGGGCGTGAGCTCCTCCTTCAGGGCCTCCAGGGCTAGGCGGCAGTCGGCCACCAGCGGCACGTGAACGCTCACATTTTTCTGGATGCTCGTGGGATCGATGTCCACATGCACCAGCGTGGCCAGGGGCGCAAAGGTGCTGACCTTGCCGGTGACGCGGTCGTCGAAGCGCGCGCCCACGGCCAGCACGAGGTCGGCGTTGTTGATGGCCATGTTGGCGGCATAGGTGCCGTGCATGCCGAGCATGCCGAGCCAGAGCTTGTCTTTGCCGGGGAAGCAGCCCAGGCCCATAAGGGTGGCCGTCACCGGAATGTGCAGATTCTGAGCCAGCCAGGTCAGGGCCTCGTGCCCCTTGCTGGTGATGACCCCGCCGCCGGCGTAGATGATGGGCCGTTCGGCGTCGCGGATGAGCTGGGCGACCTTCTTGATCTGCCCGGCATGGGGTTTGATGTTGGGGTTGTAGCTGCGCATCTTGACGTCGTCAGGCCAGACGAATTTCGTCTTTTTCTGCATGACGTCCTTGGGCAGGTCCACCAGCACCGGGCCGGGCCGACCGGTGCGGGCCAGGTAGAAGGCCTGGCGGATGACGTGCGCCAGCTGGCTCACGTCCTTCACCAGATAGTTGTGCTTGGTGCAGGGCCGGGTGATGCCGACGATGTCCACTTCCTGGAAGGCGTCGTTGCCGATGAGCGGCGTGGGCACCTGTCCGGTCAGGATGACCACCGGGATGGAGTCCATGTAGGCCGTGGCGATGCCGGTGACGGTGTTGGTGGCGCCGGGACCGCTGGTCACCAGGCAGCAGCCGACCTTGCCGGAGGCGCGGGCGAAGCCGTCAGCCGCGTGTATGGCTCCCTGTTCGTGCCGCACGAGCACATGCTTCAGGGAGGAGTTGGGCAGTTCGTTGTAGATGTCGATGACGGCCCCGCCAGGGAAACCGAAGATGACCTCCACTCCTTCGCGTTTCAGACATTCGAGCAGGATCTGAGCTCCGCTGAGCTCCATAGGCTTACGCCTCCTGTTGACGATACTTATCGAGCAAGGCTTGCAGCTTCGTCTTTCCGGCAAGCTTCTTCTTCTTCAGCTCCTTGACCTCCTGTTCCACGACAGGACTTAGGAAGGGCTTGCCTTCTAGCTTGACGATCATCTTTTCATAGTCCTGATGCTGCTGCCACAGGGCGCGTAGCTCGGTATCCTGGGTCTCGTACTTTTCAATGAGGGTGCGTTCGGAATGTTCCATGTTCGACTCCTTATTTGGGAGGTAGTTCGACAAAATTGAGCCATCACATGAGGTTGGACCAGTCGGGTTCGGTCTCGGCCAGGACTCGCAGGCTCTTGCTGCGGGAGCACTGGCCTGAGGCCAGGCTCACCTGACTGCGCCTCAGGCCCAGCAGGTTCGCCATGAAATTCACCAGTGCGCCATTGGCCTTGTTGTCCACCGCCGGGGCGGTCAACCGCACCTTGAGGCTGTCCTTATAGAGCCCGGCCAGCTCGTCGCGCTTGGCCCCCGGCTGCACATGCACCTGGATGCGCCAGTCCCCGCTCCCCGCCTGACGGACAAATACGGGCGACACGGGCTCCTTCAAAGATCACTCGGCCTTGCGCAAGAACCTGAGCTTGGACTCCAGGGATTCCAGCCGCGAAACGGCGGGATCGTCAGAGTCCATGACGCGCAGGTGGGTTTCCAAAAGCCCGCGCAGCTGGATCTCGAACTGGCTGCGCTGGCGCTTCAGGTTCTCGATGTCCTCGTAGAGCTGGGCCAGGCGGTTGTGGCCCTGCTGGACCATGCTCTCGGCCTTGGACCGAGCCTCGTCGAGGATGAGGCTGGCCTCGCGCTGGGCCCCGCCCTTGATGTCGTCGACCATGCGCTGGGTGCTCATGAGGGTGTCGCGCAGAGTTTCGTCGCGCTGGCGGAACTCCTCGACGCTGGCCTCCATGCGCTTGACCTTCTTGATGAGGTGCTTGCGCTCCTCGGCCACGGCGCCAAGCATCTCGGCCACCTCGCCCATGAGCTGGTCCACTTCTTCGGGGGCGTAGCCCCAGAGTCGTTTGGAAAACCTGCGGTTGAGGAGATCGATCTTGGAAATGGTCAAGGCTTCCACCCCATCACGTAAAGGGAAAGCGCCTGTAGAGCGCCCCTAGGCTCCAATCATCCTCATGGAGATGCTCATGTCGAAGACCAGCTTGTCCAGGAGAGCGCTCAGGATCTGCACGGCCACGATGACCACCACGGGCGACAGGTCGATGCCGCCGATGACGACAAAGGGCAGCAGGCGGCGGATGCGCGCGTACACTGGATCAGTGATGTTGCGCAGGAAGCGCACGATGGGGTTGTAGGGGTCCGGGTTGACCCAGCTCAAAAGCGCCGAGATGATGACCACCCACATGTACAGGGTGAGCAGCGTTGAAACCAGCTGCACCAGTTTTATCAGAATGATCGAAAGATAGGACATCAAGCCTCCGCTTCTGGGCGGCCCGGAAATGCCGGGCAACTCGCCATGTGGGCTTGTTGTGGCACACCGCAGGCCAAGAATCAAGCCCCTTGCGCGTCCTCGGCAATCTCCGGCCAGGCGCGCCCCAGCGCCCGCAAGAGCGTGCCGAAATCCGGCACGTGCAGATCGGCCCGCAGATCCAGGTTCTTGTACGCCCAGAAGGGCACGCCGGAATTCGTGGCGGTCTCTTCATCCACGCCGGAATCGCCCACAAAGGCCACCTCGGCCGCTGTCAGGCCCCAGGCGTCCAGAATGGCCAGCATGCCCGCCGGGTCCGGCTTGGGCCGGGGGGCCACGCCCGCAGTCATAACCGGATCAAAGAACCCGAGCAGGTCCACGGCCTCAAAGACCAGGCCCGTAGTGTCCGTGCGGTTGGTGTTGACCCCGAGCAGAAAGCCCGCGCGCTTGAGCCAGGACAGCAGCCTGCGCACGCCCGGCTCGCGCCGCACAAAGGGCAGGATGCTCCGGTAGTCCACGTCCTTGCGATAGGCCATGGCCGCCTCGTACTGCTCCGGAGGCACGATGCGCCTCAGCGAGTCAAAGACGTTCTGGGTGTGGGTGTACATCTCCTCCTCTGGGCTCATGGGCGCAAGGCCGAAGCGCGTGCGGAAGATGTTGTAGTACGCCGTGTTGGCCAGATACGAGTCGATGAGCACGCCGTCGCAGTCGAAGATGAAGCCCTTGACCCCGCGCAAAAAGCCCGCGTCCGACTGGTCGGAAAGCAGATTGAGCTGGGGCACTACGCGACCTCCGCCGCCGGACCGACGCAGGCCAGGCGCACCACGACATCGAGCCAGGGCCCGGCTGCCGGGCGGCGGTCCAGGCCGCTCAAACGCCAGGCCGGGGCCTCAAACACGCCCTTGACCTCGGGCAGGCCCGCCTCGCGCAGGGTCTGGGCGATGGCCGCGTCCGCCGTCACCAGCTCCTGGCCGGGCGCAAGCACGGCAAAGGCCTCCAGCATGCGCCGCCAGGGCAGGGTCTCGCCGTCGGGCTCTGGCAAACCCAGACCGGAGAGCATGGCGCCCATGGCCATGGCCTCGCCATCAGCCTCGGTGTCGGCCTCGCCATCAGCCTCGGTGTCGGCCTCGCCATCAGCGTTGCTCTCGACTTGCTGGTCGGCGACGGCCTGCCCGGCTTCCTCGGCCTCCTCGCCCTCCTCGGGCGAATGCACGCTCTCGCCCAGGCGCGCCCAGGAATCGCGCAGGCCTTGGTCGATCCGCCGCAGGTCGAGGATGCGCTCCTCCAGGTTCCAGGCCAGAAGCAGCAGGGTCTGGGCCTGGCAACGGGCCTCCAGCAGGGGGGCGGCGGGTGCGTCAGTGGTCTGGCCGCCAGCCTGGGCCACGCTGCGCTCGACCTCGGCCAGCACCTGCCGCCCGCTCTCCGGGGCCAGGGCCTGGACCTGCTGCAACAGCCCGTGCACGGCGATGTCGCGCGGGTTGGCCACGCTTTCGCCGAAGCGCAAGGTGTCGTCCAGGATGGCCTTGGCCAGGCGGCGGTCAAAGGGGGCCAGCTCCGGCACCATGTGGTCCGGGCTGCCGGGCCGGGCCAGGCCGGGGTCGAGGAAGCGCACGCCGCCGGGCAGGGCCTGGCGTTGCGTGTCCGGCAGCAGGTCCGGGTGCAGATGCGGGAAATAGAGCGTCATGGCGGACTCCAGAGATGTTTCAGACATTCTCGCGCAGGCGGAAGCGCTCGCACTGACCGGCGCATTCGGGCAGACGCAGCAGACAGATGTCTGCCAGCAGGTGGCGGCACTCGGGCATGGACTCGCCGTCGCCCGCGCACACGTCCGGGCAGGGCACGGATTCCTCGGCCAGACGCTCGAAGCGCTTGTGCCAGAGCACGCCCAGCTCGGCCTCGGTGAGGCCGAAATTCTCGGCCCGGTCCAGAAAGTCGTCGTAGACCGCTTCCCAGCGGGCCAGCACCAGGCAGCGCCAGGCCGTGTGCAGGCCGGGGTTCAGCAGCTCCTCGTACAGGCAGCGGCCCTGCTGGAAGTAGCGGCAGCCGATGGCCGGAAAGCGGACCACTGCGCCACGCGTCGCATCAACCATGTAGCCGCCTCCGCGGGCATCTTTAAGCCGGGGCCAGGGCGTTGTAAAGCCGGAGCGTTTTCAAGCCGGGCGCAGGGCGCCTGCTGCGGCGATTCGCCCGGCAATTGACCCGGCAGGCCCGCAGGCGTAATGAGCCCCACAAGAGAGGTGCCACATGGGCGGAATCACAGGTCTGTTGATCCTCATCATCATCGTGCTCATCTTCACCGGCACGCACAAGCTGCCGAAAATAGGCGAGGGGCTGGGGCGCACCGTCCGCAACTTCAAGCGCTCCCTAAGCGAGCCCGACGAAATCGACATCACGCCCCGAACAAAGGACCAGGACGGGAAGAACGGCCAGCCGCCCAAGCAGTAGCGGCGCAGTAACGACGCAGTAACGGCGCAGCAGCGGCGCAGCGCCTAGGGCTGGTGGCTGCCGTTGTGCGGAGCCATCCGGAAGCCAAGGTGCACGTAGTAGACCCCGGACACGAGGGTCAGCGCCGCAACGGCCGCCACCAGAAGCAGCCGCAAGCCCGGGAAGGCCACGGCCAGGCTGTGCTCCACCATGATCAGCAGGACGAGCAGGATCTGGGCCAGGGTGGCGCACTTGCTGAACCACACCGGCTTGATCCCGCGCTGCACGTCCACCCCGGAATATTGCAGCAGCGCCAGCCCGCCCACGATGAACACGTCGCGGCTGACCACCAGCACCGCCAGCGAGGTGGGTATCCAGTCCTGCAGGGCCAGGCAAATGAAGGACGTGTCCAGCAGGATCTTGTCCGCCAGGGGGTCGAGCATGGCCCCGAAGTTCGAGCGCTGCTTCAGGATGCGCGCCAGGGTTCCGTCCAGGGCGTCGGTCAGGCCCGCCACGGCGAAGAGCATCCAGGCGATGTCGAAGCGCCTGTCCGCAAAGGCCATGACGATGCCCGGCGTCAACAGGATGCGCAGCACCGTGAGCAGGTTCGGGATGGTCCAGTTGTTCTCGCGCTGTGTGGCGGTTGTCATGAGGGCCTGCCCCTGACCCTAGCGCGCGGCCGTGAGTTTGCGGCTGGGAAGGTACTCGTTCAGGCGCGCGTTCAGGCGCTCCGGGTTGGTCAGCCGGGCCGACCAACGCCCGGTGCTGTTCCCGGCGCGGATGTCGACCTCGTTCAGCTGCACCTCGCGCAGGCAGTCGTCCCAGGTCATGAGCGTCTTGGTGAACTCCAGCACCGCGTCCGCCTGGCTGAAGCCGGAGACCTCGATGGGACTGCCCTGGCCGCCGGGCTGCTGCTCCCGCGCGGAAAAATACTTGCCCCAGAGGTCCAGCCAAAGCTGGCCCAGGTCCTGGCCGTCGGCCGCATAGCTCTTCGCCCCGGCCCAGAGCACAGCCTTGAGGTAGCCCTGCGGCAGCCGCTCCAGGCTCACCTGCACCGGGGCCTGGGCCCTGCGCGCCAGCCCCTGGAGCGCCAGCACGTCGGCCAGGGGCTTCAGGTCGGCCTCGGCCACGCCTGCGCCCAGACGCACGGCGAACCCGCCCGGATGCCTGGTTCCGGCCAAAAGCCCCAGGCGCGACACAAGATCCCGCAGGGCCGTGCGGTCCACCTCCACATCCAGCTCCAGGCTCAGGGGCTCGGCCTTCTCGGCGCTCACGCCCTTGGACGATTTCGCAGACGCGGCGAGCCTGGCGGGCGCGGCCTTGTCGGCGCTGACAGGCGCGGCCTCCTGGAAGCTCACAACCAGGGCCGTGGCGCGCGGAGTCAAAAACTGGCGCAGCAGCTCGGCCCTTTGCACAGGCAAGGGCGCGGGCAAAAGCTTCAGCGCGGTCTGGAACACGGCCTCGACAAAGGCCCGCGCCTGGGCCTGCTGGCGGGCCTGCACAAGGTCCGCTCCGGCGTCCGCTGCGGCGCTCACGCGGATGGGCTCGGCCAGGGCCGGGCGCGGCGCAAGGCAGGCAAGCAGCACCGGCGTCAGCAACATGATGGCGGCCAGGGCCAGGCAACGCAGCCGGGCGGGCACGGACAGCAGCCTCACGGGGCAGTCAGGTTCGTTCACGAAAGGCCTCCAGGCCGTGGCGTGCGGGAGCGCAGCACCCCAGCGGGTGAACAAAGATGAAGCATGTCGAACGGAAACATCCATGTCCCTACGCCGACCAGGACAGGCTGGCAAGTGCGCAGCGTGGCGGAGCTTGCAGCCCACAACGCCTTGGGCTAGTGGATACCTACTGTGCGAACCAAAGCTGGAGGGAGCCATGAACCTGTACCTGATGCAACACGGCCCCTGCCTTCCCCAGGAAGTCAACGCCAACCAGCCCTTGAGCCCGGTGGGCCAGAACCAGATCACCGCCGCTGCCCAGGCCATGCGCATCATGGGCCTGTGGTACGACGCCCTGCTGACCAGCCCGCGCAGCGCCGCTGTCCAGACCACGCGCATCGTGGCCGAGGGGCTGGGCTACGCCGCCTCCAGCGTGACCACCTTCGCCGGGCTGGACCCGACCGTGAGCCTCAAGGCCTGCCTGGAGCAGCTGCGCGTGTGCGAGCGCTACCAGTCCATCTTCCTCTGCGGCGAGCTGCCGCTTTTGGGCGACCTGGCCTCGCACCTGCTCACCAGCGGGCCCAGGCTCTCCCTGGCGCTGGAGTCCGGGGCGCTGCTGGCCATCGGCGCAACCGGCCTGGGCAGCCGCTCCGGCACCTTGCGCTGGCTGCTGCAAGGCCCGCAGCTCCAGATGATCGCCTCGTCCTGAACCTTTCAGCCTGAAGCTTTCAGCCTGAGGTTTTCAACCTGAGGTTTTCAGCCTGAGGTTTTCAACCTGCGGCCTGGTCGAGCCGACTCGGTTGTGAAGGCCGGGACGGCATGCCCTGATCAGGGCGGCCTGACCCTTTCGGGCCGGTCACAATGCCCCATTCACGTCGGCCCGCTCACGTCGGCCCGCAGGGCCCTACTCCACGCAGACCATGTCGTAACGGTCGCCGGTGATGCACACCGCGCCCTGGTCCGTGACCTCAAAGGTGTTCTCCACCCCCACCATGCCCAAGTCGGGGATGCCGTGCTTGGGCTCCAGGGCGAAGACCTGGCCCTTCTCCACCGGCCGGTCAAAGCCCTTGGCGATGGCCGGGTAGCCGTCGATGGCCAGGCCGATGCCGTGGCCCAGAAACGGCACCTTGTTCTCGCCCAGGCCCATGAAGCCCTCGCCAAAGCCCGCCTGGACCGCCCACTGGGCGCAATGGGCATAAATATCGCTCACCAGCGCGCCGGGCCGCAGATTCTCCGCAGCCCAGGCCTGCACGTCCACGCAGAAGCTGTGGGCCGAGGCCACGGCGTCCGGGATGCTCCCGGCCTTGCCCGCCCAATACATCTGGGTCTTGTCCGTGTGGTAGCCCTCCAGTTGGAAGCCGATGTCCAGGCCCAGGGGCTGGCCCAGCCCCCAGAGCTGACCGGCGTAGCCCATGAGCGGCACCGCCGGGTGCTCCCCGCGCAGGCCCAGGGGCCCGTTGAAGCTGCTCGGATAATTGCCGGAGTCCCCAGCGGACACATGCCCCAGGAAGCACTCCTCGCCAAAGGCCGACATGCGCAGGATGCCCTGGTGCCCCAGCTCGAAGAACACGCTCCAGGCCAGGTGCGCTATCTCGCGCTCGCTTAAGCCCGGCTTGAGGAGCTTGGGCAGGATGTCGTGCAGGGCCATGTGGTGGCGCTCGCCGCACAAGCGCATGACCTTGAGCTCCCACTCGCTCTTCAGGGACTGGGCCACGGCCAGGGCCAGGTCGCCGGAGACGAAGCGCTGCGACGAAAGACGCTCGGCCAGCAGCGCGCCCAATTGCCAGGAGAGCCCGCCCTGGTCCACGGCCACGACCTCCGTGAAGGGCGCCCCGCCCTCGGCGGCCAGGCCCGGCAGGTCCTTGTACGAGCGGTAGGCCACGCAGCGCACTGACGGGGCCTCCAGGGCCGCGCGGCCCACGCCCTTGCGCAGCAGCAGCAGGGGCTCGCCCTCCAGGGGCAGCCACAGGCAGCCCATGCCCAGGGTTCCGGTGAGGTAGTAGATCTGGGGGCGGTTGAACACGAGCAGGCCGCCCGCCTCGGGGTTCAGCTCGCGCAGCAGGCGGCGGCAGCGTTCATGGCGCAGGGCGAGTTCCTCGGCGGGGATGACGGCCAGGGCTTCAAACATGCGGGGGCTCCTTGTCCTTGAGGGTGGCGGATCAGTGTCCGGGCCATGTCCGGCTACGTGTCCGGTGATTTCCGGCGCTCTCCGATGACGTCCGGTGGTGTCCAGCTCATCTCCGGGCGCTGTCCGGGCCTCGTCGTGCGCAGTCCGGCCCATCTCCGGGCGTATCCGGGCGGTGTCCAGGCGTTGCCCGGTCGTTGTCCGGACGCAAGGCCCAGGGTCTAGGCATCGCCGCCGGAATGGGATATAGCTTCCTGCGCCGCACCGGCCGCCCTGTCAGACGGGCCGGAGTAACTCGGCCAGGGGAATACATGCTGCACAGCGACAAAGAGCTAGCCGTCCTCCTTGCGAAGGTCAAGACCATCGCCGTGGTCGGGGCCAAGGACAAGCCCGGCCAACCCGTGGACAAGGTCGGCCGGTACCTCATCGCTGCGGGCTTCCGCGTCATCCCGGTGCACCCCAAGCGCACCGAGGTCTGGGGGCTTGCGGCCTACCCGACCCTGAACGACATCCCCGAGCCCGTGGACCTGGTCGACCTGTTCCGCGCTGCGGACGCCTGCCCGGCCCATGCCGAGGAATTCCTGCGCCTCTCTTCCCGGCCCCTGTGCTTCTGGATGCAGTCCGGCATCGTCAGCGCCGAGGCCCGACGCATCCTCTCCGGCCAGCTGACGGCCGTCTGCCAGCCCACAGCCGACAGCCAGCCCGTGCTCGTCGTGGAGGACCGCTGCCTCATGGTGGACCACAAGAACCTCCTGGCCACGGGGAGCGTCCATGCCTGAGCGCTCCTTCAACTGCCAGCGCTGCGGCCACTGCTGCCAGGGCGAGGGCGGCATCGTCATGACCGCGCGCGACCGCGAGCGTCTGGCCCGGCACCTGGGCCAGGACATCCAGGCCATGCTGATCGATTGCGCGGAATCCGCAGGCGGCAAGGTGCGCCTGCGCGCCGGGGCCGACGGCTACTGCATCTTCTTCCACCAGGGCGAGGGCTGCGGCGTGCATCCCGGCAGGCCCGACATCTGCCGCGCCTGGCCCTATTTCCGGGGCAACCTGGTCGACTCCTCCAGCTGGGAGATGATCCAGAGCGACTGCCCGGGCGTGAACGTCGCGGCCGGGCACGCGCGCTTCGTCAGCGAAGGCGTGGCCTACCTGCACGAGCACGGCCTGGTGCACAAACCCGGACCCGAAGCGCCCCACGCCCTGGTCCTCGACGGGGTTTTCGTCAGTGTGCTCGACGGCGTGCTCGCTGGCGAGCTCAACTCTGACTCGCTGCGGCGCAAGGACCCATGAACGTCCAGGACTGCTACCGCATCCTCAAGGCGCCCCCCGGGGCCAGCCTGGAGGAGATCAAGGCGGCCTTCCGTCAGCAGGCCTTCCGCCTGCACCCGGACCTGAACCCCTCGCCCAAGGCCGCCGAGCAGTTCCGCCTGGTCAACGAAGCGTACATCCTGCTTACGCGGACCCTGAAGGAGGATTCCGCCAGCCAGGCCAAGGCCCGGCCCGGCGCAGCACCAGGCCCAAAGACGAAAGCCGAGCAGGCCAGGGCCGAAAAGGCCTACAGCCAGAACCAGGCCAACGCCAAGCGCGACGCGCGCAAGTCCCAACGTGAGGCGGACAGCCAGGGTTTCCACCTGCGCGAGGAAGAGGTCCTGCGCGACCTTTTGACTGATCCCTTCGCCCGGCAGGTCTTTGAGGACATTTACAGCCAGCTCAAACACGGCCAGCACGGTTCGCGCCCAGGCCACAAGCACGGCCACGGGGCCGAGTCCAGCCGCCAGGACCCGCCGCAGCGCCGCAACCTGAACATCCAGTGGGGCGAAAAGTCCCTGAACCTGGACATGAGCAAAGGTCTCATGGGCGGCATCAAGTCCTGGCTGCGCAACCAGCTGGACGACGAGCAGACACTGCATTTCCCGGCCTTCGCCCTGGGGCCGGGCAAGATGCTGCGCATCACGGTCAGCGCCCGCTTCAGCGGCGACCCCAAAACCATCGAAATCACCCTGCCGCCGGACTTCGTGGTGGGCCGCCCCATCAGGCTCAAAGGCCTGGGCCGCAAGCTCGGGCCCTTCAACGGCGACCTGTTCCTGCGCATTCTCGCCAAATAGCCCTGCCGCTCCCGTCTCAATCATTGCCGCCGCGCCTGGACCAAATCGCGCCGCAGCCTGCCCCCGGCACTTGTCATCGGCCCGGAAATTGACTAGGCCGCAGGAAACACGCGCCGACAAGGAGCCAGGAATGCTCGCCATCCTCGACTATAAAGCAGGCAACCAGACCAGCGTTCGCCGCGCCCTCGACCACCTGGGCATTGCGAACCAGATCACCGCCGACCCGGACCAACTGGCGAGCGCCGACGGGATCATCTTTCCCGGCGTGGGCGCGGCTGGCCAAGCCATGGACGAGCTGTCCTCCGGCGGCCTGGACGAGGTCTTGAAAAGCCTCATCTGGCAGGAGAAGCCGCTTCTCGGCATCTGCGTGGGCTGCCAGATTTTGCTCGACTACTGCGAAGAGAACGACACCCGCACCCTGGCCGTAATCCCCGGCGAGTGCCGCCTGTTCAACCCGGCCTGGGCCGAGGAGGACGGCACACCCATCCGCGTGCCGCACATGGGCTGGAACCGCGTGGAGCTGAAAAAGGACTGCACGCTGTTCAAGGACATCCCGTCCGAGGCCGAGTTCTACTTCGTGCACAGCTACCACCCGGCCCCAAGGCCGGAGTTCGTCATCGGGGTGACCATGTACGGCGAGAACTTCTGCTCCGTGCATGGCCGCACCGGGCTGTGGGCCGTGCAGTTCCACCCGGAAAAAAGCGGCGCGCCGGGACTCAAGCTCCTCCAGAACTTCCACGCCTACTGCCTGGAGGCCCGGCATGCTCAGTAAGCGCCGCCCACTTCTTTCCGATGCCGTGTCGCCGGAGGCCCAGCATGCTCAGTAAGCGTATCATTCCCTGCCTGGACGTGCGGGACGGCAAGCTCACCAAGGGCGTGAAGTTCCAGGGCAATGTCGACATCGGCGACCCTGTGGAAACCGCGCGCATGTACTACGAGCAGGGCGCGGACGAAATCGTGTTCTACGACATCACGGCCTCCAGCGAGGGCCGGGGCATCTTCCTCGACGTAGTGGAGCGCGTGGCCAGCCAGATCTTCATCCCCTTTTCCGTGGGCGGCGGCATCAATTCCGTGGCCGACATGCGCGCCGTGCTGTGCGCCGGGGCCGAAAAATGCTCGGTCAACTCCGGCGCGGTCAAAAACCCGGACATCATCAGCGAGGGCGCGGCGGCCTTTGGCGCACAGTGCGTGGTGCTGGGCATGGACGTGAAGCGCGTGGAGAAGTCCGCGCAGATTCCGTCCGGCTTCGAGGTGGTCATCCACGGCGGCCGCAAGTACACCGGCATGGACGCCATCGAATGGGCCAAAACCGGAGAGGCGCTGGGCGCAGGCGAAATCTGCCTCAACTCCATCGACGCCGACGGCACCAAGGACGGCTACGACCTGGAGCTGACGCGCAAGGTGACCAAGAGCGTGCGCATCCCGGTCATCGCCTCCGGCGGCGCGGGCAACCCACAGCACATGGCCGACGCCTTCCTTCAGGCCAAGGCCTCGGCGGCGCTCATCGCCTCCATCGTGCACTACGGCGAGTTCACCATCCGCCAGCTCAAGGAGCACATCGCCGCCCAGGGCGTGCACATGCGCACCACCTGGTAGGCCCGCACGCCCCGCACCCCGCGGCTGCGCCTGTTTTTGCCCCCGGCGCAGCCCCAACCCGGCACACAGCCCATGACAGATCTCCTGCGCCCCTACTCCGACACCCTGGCCGCGTCCGCGCGGGAGGGGCTGCTGCGCCGCCTGCCCGAAACGGACACCCCGGCGGACTTGCTGGATTTCTCCGGCAATGACTACATGGGGCTGGCCCGCAGGCCCGAGCTGGTAGTGGCCGCTGCCGAGGCCGGACGCCGCTTCGGCGCCGGGTCCACGGGCTCGCGGTTGCTTTCAGGCAACACCGCCCTGCATGAATCTTTTGAGGCGCGCATCGCCCGGGACAAGGGCGCAGAGGCCGCGCTGACGTTCTCCTCCGGCTACCAGACCAACGCCGCCTGCATCGCCGCCCTGCTGGACAGGGTCGCGCTGGGCGCGGAGCCGCTGGTCTTCGCCGACAGGCTGAACCACGCCAGCATGCACCTGGGCTGCACCTTGGCCGGGGTGCGGCAGTTGCGCTACCGGCACCTGGATCTGGCGCATCTTGAAGTGCTGCTTGAGAACCACAAAGGCGACCCCCGGCCCAAATTCATCCTGTCCGAGACCGTGTTCGGCATGGACGGCGACATGGCCGACGTGGCCGCGCTCCAGGCCCTGGCCCTGCACTTCGGCGCGCTGCTGTACCTGGACGAGGCCCACGCCACCGGCGTGTTCGGCCCGCATGGGTACGGCCTGGCCGAGACCATCGACCTGGCCCCGACCACCGTGGTCATGGGCACGCTGTCCAAAGCCCTGGGCGTCAGCGGCGGGTACGTGGCCTGCTCCGCGCTCGTGCGCGACTATCTCATCAACAAAGCCGGGGGCTTCATCTTCTCCACCGCGCCCTCGCCGCTGACCATCGGCGCGGCCCTGTGCGCTTGGGAGCTCTTGCCCGGCATGGACGCGCAGCGCGCCGCCCTGCTCGCCCGCGCGCAGCGGCTGCGCGCAGCCCTGCGCGGCCTGGGCCTGGACACGGGCGCGTCGACCACGCAGATCGTGCCGGTGATCCTGGGCGACCCGGTGCGCACGGTCGCAGCGCGCGACGCACTGGCGGCCGTGAACATCCGCGTGTCCGCCGTACGCCCGCCCACGGTTCCGCAGGGCGCTTCCCGCCTGCGCCTGGGCCTCTCGGCCCGGCACACGGATGCGGACATCGACCGCCTCGTGCGCAGCCTCGGTGAGGCCCTGCGCGGCCTATGACCGGCCTGGTGTTCCTGCACGGCTGGGGCTACGGCCCGCAGACCTGGGACAGCCTCGTCGCAGCCCTCAGACCGGCCCCGGTCATTGTCCTCGACGCCGGATACTTCGGCCCGCCAGACCTGCCGTCAAGCCTGCCGGAAAGGCTGAAGGACATCCTGCCCGCGAATCCCGACGGCTGGCTCGGCGTCGGGCATTCCCTGGGCTTTGCGCGGCTGCTTCAGATGGACGTTTCCTGGCGCGGGCTGGTCGGCATCGGCGGATTCCTGCGCTTCTGCCAGAAGTCCGGCCAGTCAACCGGCACGTCAACGGACATGCTCGACGCCATGCTCGCCCGGCTGGACACGGCCCCGCAGGACGTGCTGGCGCGCTTCCACAAACGTTGCGGCCACCGGGTCACGCCGCTGCCCCTGCCGTCGGCCGCCAGTCTGGAGCGCCTGCGCGCCGACCTGGAGCTCCTGCGCGACCTTGATCTGTCCCCCGATTTGGCCCGGCCTAGGCGCCCAGTTCCGACGCTGCTCCTGCACGCCCAGGACGACCGCATCGTGCCGACCGCATTGGCCGAGGAGGCCCAGGCCCTTTTGCCGGGTTCGCGGCTCACGCTGCTCACCACCGGCGGCCACGCCCTGCCCATGACCCGCCCGCATGACTGCCAGCGGCTGGTCCGGGAGTTCCTCCATGACCTCAGCTGACGCGACCTCGGCTGACATGACCTCGGCTGATATGACCTCGGCTGATATGACCTCGGCTGATATGACCTCGGCTGACGCGACCTCAGCTGACAGGCCCTCGCCCCAATCCCGCACCTTGGCCGTGGCGCAGAGCTTTGGCCGCCGCGCCGGGGACTACTCCCGGCACGCGCACCTCCAGCAGCACACGGCCCAAGCCCTGGCGGCCTTTGTGCGCGCGCACGGCGGCCTGCCCGCACATAAGAATAATGATGAAGAGCACAGCGAACAGGGCCCGGTGGTGGAGATCGGCTGCGGCACCGGCCTGT
Organism: uncultured delta proteobacterium; assembly: GCA_903843965.1. Lineage (GTDB taxonomy): Bacteria > Desulfobacterota > Desulfovibrionia > Desulfovibrionales > Desulfovibrionaceae > Humidesulfovibrio. The sequence continues at coordinate 26,519 of CAIMRY010000008.1, read as the reverse complement.
TGACGGAGCTGCTGCACCAGCCGGGTCAGCCGTACCTGGCCACGGACCTCGCGCCGGAGATGCTCGCGCAATGCCGGGCGCGCCTTGGCGAACAGCATGGCGAACAGCGCAAGGGCCTGCGCTTTGCCGTGCTCGACGGCCAGACTGCGGCCTTTGCCGCGCCGCCTGCGGCCATCGTGTCCAACCTGGCCTGCCAGTGGTTCGCCGATCCTGTGGCGGGGCTGGCCCGGCTGGCGCAGCAAACCCCGCTTTTGGCTTTTTCTGTGCCGCTGGCGGGCAGCTTTCCCGAGTGGGAGGCGGCCTTCGCCGACCTGGGCCGGACCTCGGGCCTGCTTCCCCTGCCCCAGGAGCAGGACGTGCTGGCCGCGCTGGCCGCCCTGGGCCCGGACCGCCTGTTTCAGAACATCGAAGAACGCCAGCAGCATTTCCCCAGCGCCAAGGCCTTTGCCGACAGCTTCCGGCTCATCGGCGCGGACCAGCCCCGCGCTGGCTATGCCCCGGCCCCCATCCGGCCCGTGCTCCGGCGCTTCGCCAACGGACTTTACGCCACTACGCGAATCCTCTATTGTCTTGTCATGCGAGGAAGGCGATGAGGGTATTCGTCACAGGAACGGACACCGGAGTGGGCAAGACAGTGGCCAGCGCCTGGCTGTGCCTGCACACCGGCGCGGACTACTGGAAGCCCATCCAGTCGGGCTTTCCGCCGGACAGGGATGCGGTCGAGGTGGCCCGGCTGTCTGGCGCGCGCGTGTACCCGGAGCGCTACCTGCTGCGCCTGGCGCGTTCGCCCTTTGAGGCGGCGGCGCACGAGGGCCTGCGCATCGGCCTGGACGACTTCAGCCTGCCCCGGCCCCAGCCGCCCGATCTGCAGACTGATCTGCAGACTGGCGGTCGCCCCCTGGTCATCGAGGGCGCAGGCGGGGTGCTGGTGCCTCTGAACGAGGACGCGACCATGCTCGACCTCATGGAGCGCCTGGCCGCCCCGGTGGTGGTGGCGGCCCGCACCGGCCTGGGCACCATCAACCACACCTGCCTGACCCTGGCCGCCCTGCGCGCGCGCGCCCTGCCCGTGCTCGGCGTCATACTTTGCGGCCCCCTGGACGAGACAACCCGCGCAGCCATTGAACATTTCGGCACTGTCCGTGTGCTGGGGCATATCCCGCAGCTTGATCCGCTCACGCGGGAGTCGCTGCTGCGCGTCGCCCCGGCCCCTGAAGCCCTTGACTGGGTGAGGTGGAAATCATGAGCACCAGCCAACAAGACCAGCGCCATGTCTGGCATCCCTTCTGCCAGGAGCAGACCGCGCCGCCAGCCCTGCCCGTGGTCCGGGGCCACGGGGCCTCGCTGTTTCTGGAGGACGGCCGGGAGATCCTGGACCTGGCCTCAAGCTGGTGGGTCAACGTGCACGGCCACTGCCACCCGGCCATCGCCCAGGCCCTGGCCGACCAGGCGCGCACCCTGGAGCATGTGATCTTCGCCGGGTTCACCCACGCGCCCGCAGCCAGCCTGGCCGAGGCCCTTGTCCGCGCCCTGCCCCGGTCCCTGGAAAAAGGCACGGGCCTGGACCGCGTGTTCTACTCCGACAACGGCAGCACCGCAGTGGAGGCCGCGCTCAAGATGGCCTTCCAGTCCTGGCGCAACCGGGGCGAACGCCGCCGCACGCTGTTTTTGGCCTTTGAGGGCGCGTACCACGGCGACACCTTCGGGGCCATGTCCGTGGGCCGCAGCTCCGGGTTCTACGGACCCTTCGAGGACGTGCTGCTCAAGGTCCGCTTCACCCCCTTTGCCGAGACCTGGCTGGACAGCGACGAAAAAGACGACGCGGGCGTACAGGCGCGGGAGTCTGCGGCCCTGGCAGACCTGGACGCCATCCTGGACCTGGACGGCGCGCGCCTGGCCGGGTTCATCGCCGAGCCGCTGGTGCAGGGCGCCTCGGGCATGCGCATGTGCCGCCCGCAATTCCTGCGCGCCGTGTGCGAACGCGTGGCCGCGCGCGGCATCCCGGTGATCCTGGACGAGGTCATGACCGGCTTTGGCCGCACGGGCACGCTCTTCGCCATGGAGCAGGCCGGGGTCGTGCCGGACCTGGTGTGCCTGTCCAAGGGCCTCACCGGCGGCTTTCTGCCCCTGGCGGCCACCGTGGCCTCCACGGCCATCTACGAAACCTTCCTAGGCCAGGACTTCAGCACCGCCTTTGCCCACGGCCATTCCTACACGGCCAACCCCCTTGGCTGCGCAGCGGCCCTGGCCTCCCTGGCGCTGTTTGAGTCCGAGGGCACGCTGACGCGCATCGCGGCCATCCGCCAGGCCAATCTGGGCTGGTTGGCCGAGGCCGCGCGCCTGCCCGGCGTGAACCGGCCCCGCGCCCTGGGCTCCATAGCTGCGGTGAATCTCGGTTCCGGCGATGGCGGTTGCGACTACCACTCGTCCCTGGGGCCGAAGCTCAAGGCGCGCTTCCTGGAGCTGGGTCTTTTGGTGCGGCCCCTGGGCAACGTGGTGTACCTCATGCCCCCGGCCTGCATCACGCCCCACGAGCTGGCCCGGGCTCACGCCCTGGTCCTTGAGGTCCTGCACGAGACGGCCCCGCTCTACGCCCCGGCCTGAGCGCCGCGCGGCGCACGTAAAACGCCCGCCCCGACCACCGTATTAAGATGGGCCGGGCGATGGACCGGACGATGGGCCGGAACTCGCGATGGGCCGGAACGGGCGACCTGCGGTCTGTTTCCAAAAGATGGATTGCGTTCCCTGGCGGGGAGAGCGCCCCCTTTTTTTTGGGGGGGGGGCCAGGACTGTGCTCATGCGCTGCAGCCCTGGGCCAAGATCGGCTTGCGGCGTGGTCCAGGGGCGAAAACGCTTCGGGAGACAGGCCCAAGGGTTACAGGCCCTTAATCGGCCTGGAAGAGCCCGCTCTTGCCGCCGCTCTTGTAGACCAGGCGGCAGTTGGTGATGCGGATGTCCTTCTGCACGGCCTTGCACATGTCGTAGATGGTGGCAGCGGCGATCTGGGCGGCCACCAGGGCCTCCATCTCCACGCCGGTCTTGGCGCTGGTGCGCGACTCGGCCTCGATGAGCACGCGGCAGCCGGGCTCGTCGATCTCAAAGCTGATGTCCGCGAAGTCGAGCGGCAGCGGGTGGCACAGCGGGATCAGCTCGGCAGTGCGCTTGGCCGCCAGGATGCCCGCGATGCGCGCGGTGCCCAGCACCTCGCCCTTGGGCAGGGCCTTTTGCACCAGCAGGCGCATGGTCTCCTGGTTCAGCAGCACCTCGACGCGCACCCGGGCGATGCGCACGCTCACGGACTTGGCCGTCACGTCGACCATGCGGGCGCGGCCCTCGGCGTCCAGATGCGAGAACTCCTCCGTCACCATCGCCTCCTAGTCGCCCATGACTTTTTCTTTGGCCTTCTTGAAGAAGTTCTTGGCCTTTTTCAGGGGCTTTTCCTCCTCCAACCGGGCGAACTCGCGCAGGATCTCCTCCTGGCGGGCGGTCAGCGAGGTCGGGGTCTCAACCTTGATCTCGATAAGCAGGTCGCCCTTGCGGCTGCTGCCGGGATGCGGCAGGCCCAGGCCGCGCAGCTGGAACACCTCGCCGCCCTGGGTGCCCTTGGGGATGTCCACGGTGATCGGGTCGTCCAGGGTGGACACCTCGATCTTGTCGCCCAGGGAGGCCTGGACGAAGCTGACGCTTCTGTGCAGCACCAGGTTCTGGCCCTGGCGCTCAAAGGTCTTGTCCGGCTCCACGCTCATGACCACGTAGAGGTCGCCCGCAGGGCCGCCGTTCATGCCGGGTTCGCCCTCGCCGCGCAGGCGCAGCCGCGAGCCGTCGTCCACACCGGCCGGGATGCGCACCTTGAGCTCGCGCACCTGGCTTGTCTGGCCGCCGCCCCGGCACACGGAGCAGAACTGGCTGATGATCTTGCCCCTGCCATGGCAGCTGGGGCAGGTCACGGAGATGCGGAAGAAGCCCTGGGCCTGCTGCACGTGGCCGCTGCCCCGGCACTGGCCGCAGTTCTTCATCTCTGTGCCGGGCTCGGCCCCAGCGCCCTTGCAGTGCTCGCAGGGCACGCTGACCGGGAGGGTGAGCACGACCTCATCGCCCTTGGCGGCCTGCCGGAAGGTGATGTTCAGGTTGTAGCGCAGGTCCATGCCGACGCTCGCGCGGCGGCCGCCGGAACGGGCTCCGCCGGCAAAGCCGAAGACCTCGCCGAAGATGTCGCTGAAGGCGCCGAAGATGTCCTCGGACGAGCTGAAGCCCCCGGCCCCGCCGTTTAGGCCCTCGTGGCCAAAGGTGTCATAGCGGCGGCGCTTTTCCGGGTCGCGCAGCACGTCGTAGGCCTCGGCCGCCTCCTTGAACTTGGACTCGGACTCGGCGTCGCCCTGATTGCGGTCGGGGTGATGCTCCAGGGCCAGCTTGCGGTACGCGCGTTTCAGCTCATCTTCGGAGGCGTTCTTCTGCACCCCGAGGATCTCGTAAAAATCACGTTTGGACATGGGCTGTGACTAGTAGTCGCCAGAGGCGTGGATGCCGGCCTCGGGGATGGACTCGCCGGGCAGGACCTTGCCCTGGGCGATTTCGCGCAGAGCGGTGACGGCTTCCTTGTTGTTGGACTCGATCAGCGGCGGATAGCCCTCGCGGTACTGCTTCACGCGCTTGATGGCCATCTGGACGATGAGAAAGCGGTTGCCGACCTTGGCCAGACAATCTTCAACTGTGATTCTCGCCATGCATGTCTCCTTAAAGCAAACAACTTTTGGACGAATGCGCGCGGTCTCCGGATCATTCCCCTGGGGGCCGGACCGCACGTGAAGGCAGGTAGCCTTGCAATTCCTCGATGATCTGGTTGCCGACGGGATAGAACATCTCCTCGGACCCCACCTTGAGCCAGCACTGATCCGGCGGCAGCCTGGGGTCGACATAGAACGTGAACGATGTCAACAGCTTGGCATCCTTGGCATACAGGTCCAGGGCCAAGCGCTGCACCGCCGGAAAGGTCAGCTTGGCCACCGGTTCCCCTTCGAATCGTAATTCTTTAAGTCGCCACAGCGACAAGTCAAGTCCGGCGAGCTTGCGGCCATGCTCGCGCTCCTCCCAGCCGGAGGGGGTGTTCTCCGCCACCATGGTCTGGTTGCCCATGACCGAAAAAATCCTGGCGCTCTGCACCCGGGCCGAGTCATAGGTGATGACGCCGCGCCACTGCATGTCAAAAGCCAGTCGGAACAGGGTCCTGGCCTTTTCATGGTCCAGCAGAAAGCCTGCGGGGTGGCGGGTCGAGCGGCCAAAAACCTGGTCGGTGTCGCCCTGGGGGAAGATTTCCAGGCGCAGGGGCTCCGTATCCTTGGCGATGAGGATGTCCAGGGTGAAGGTGGGACGTCCGGGCGGCTGTCGGTCGTTTTTGGTCAGGATGTTGTCGGCGCAGACGGCGGACAGGTTGTGCAGAAACAGGCGGACCTCGGAGGAGGACACGCTGGAGCCCTTGAGCGACTCCGGGCGCAGGAAGACAAAGGAGTCGTCCTTGCGCTCCAGCTCCCACTGGACGCTTGCCGCGCCGGTGACGGTGAGATGCTGGGCGTCGTCCGTGCGCAGGTCCAGCAGACGGTAGTCGTAGTAGTGCTCCGAAGGCTTGTCGATCTGGTGCAGGATGCTGGCGTCGAGCAGGAACACCGCCCCGGCGGCCAGGGAGCTCTGCGCGTACAGGGCCGCGCCGGTGGGCGTCTCGTGGCCGAAGGTCAAAAGCGCATCGCCCAGGCCCAGGGTGGAGGGATGCAGCAGGATGGTCTCAGTAGGATCGGAGAAGCCGTATCCGGCCAGCTCGTCTGCGGACGCCTGGCCCAGGTTCTGGGTGGGGCGGTGGTGGGCGATGGCCGCGAGCAGGGCCTCGATCCTGGTCTTGTCCGCCGGGGTGGGCAGGGCGTCGGGCTCGGCCCCGGCGCTACGCACCACCCAGCCGTTCGGCTCCTTGACAAGGGTATAGCGTTCGCCGCGCGTGGCGACCTCAATGGACTGCATCGCATCAAGCGTGTAGTTGGGCCAAACGCCGCTCCCCAGCCGTTGCTCCTGGGAGTTCAGGAACAATCCGACCGCCAGCGCCACGATGAGCACGAGCAGGATTAGCACCCCGAACCGGGGGAGATGCATCGTCAACGGTGGCCTTCCAGGTTTGGCATCGGGCGGTTCCCTCGTCAAAACTTCTGGCCGGTGAGCGGCCTGAGACTCGGGAAAAACAGGGGGAAACCCTCATGGCTGAACAACAAACAAGAACAAATTTCATTACAGGGGCACACCTTGCGTGTCAAGCACAAATGAACTAGTTCCCATTTTGCGCTCTGCGGAGACTTGAGGAGGAAACACAGTGGCCGGATTCGGCAAACTTACGTTTGCGCAAAAAAAATGCGTCAGCGGCGTCGGCATGCTCATGCAGAAGACGAACATGGCCGGGCCGGGCGCCCGCATCGGCGTGGCCGTGTCCGGCGGGGTGGACAGCTTCGCGCTCATCAAGATCATGACCATCCGCAAGGCCATCGTGCCCTTCCCCATGGAGCTCATGGTGCTGCACGTGAACCCCGGATTTGAGCCGGAGAGCCACCTGCCGCTGGTGGACTGGGTCAAGGCCGAGGGACTCTCCGCGCACATCGAGCTGAGCGACTTCGGCCCCAGGGCCCACACGGACGAGAACCGCAAGAACTCGCCCTGCTTCTACTGCAGCATGCTGCGCCGCAAGCGCCTGTTCGACCTGTGCAGCGCTTACAACCTGACGCACCTGGCCTTTGGCCACAATGCCGACGACCTGGTGGTGACGTTTTTCATGAACGTGGTGCAAAACGGTCGGGTGGACGGCCTCTCGGCCAGCGAGGACTTCTTCAGGGGCCGGCTCAAGGTCGTGCGGCCCGCCCTGTTCCTGGAGAAATCCTTTATGCAGACAGCCGCGCGCCAGTGGGAGCTGCCCATCTGGAAAAACAACTGCCCCTCCAGCGGCAACACCCGCAGGACCGAGGTCCAGGACTGGCTCAAGCTGGAGACTGGGCGCGACAAGCGCATCCGCCAAAACGTCTTCAACGCGCTGCGGCGATATCAGTTGGACCGAAACGGCACGGACTTGACCAGTTCTTGAGGATGAGCTAAAGGGTGAGCACAATTCAGCCAGACTCTTGGTCAGAAGAACCACCGAACAGGGATACTTAATGTTTTTGGGACGTTTTCATATCGTCATATTCCGTGAGAAGCGCGGAACCCCGCGCAAGTTCCAGCTACCGGGTTGGATGCTCATGCTCCTCGGCCTCTTTCTGGCCTTGCTCTTGATTGGAAACGTCATACTTCTCAAGGATTTCGCCATCAACGGCAGTTTGGAGAAAAGTCTCAATCTCACCGAAAAATCGGCCCATGAACAAAAATCCCAGCTCCTTAACTTAAGTCAAAAACTCTTCACCCTCCAGAAAGACGTCACGCGCATCCGCGACTTTGACTCCAAGCTTCGGGTCATGATCAACCTGGAGCAGGAGAACATCATGAGCGTGGCGCCCAGGGGCGGCCCAGGCCAGGATATGGCCAAGGGCTATTTGCCGCTCTACCGCCAGGAGCTTTTGGCCCGCAAGATGAATGAATTCCTGCGTCAGCTCTCGGTCGAGGCGCGCATGGAAGAGGTCCGCCAGCAGGAGATCATCCAGCGCCTGCGCGCCAACAGGGACGTGCTTGAAGCAACGCCCTCGATCTGGCCCGCCGGCGGGTGGATCACCTCCGGCTTCGGCTGGCGCGTCTCGCCCTTCACCGGCAGGCGCGAATTCCACAAGGGCCTGGACATCGCCGGACCAAGCGGCACGCCCATCTATGCGCCCTCGCGCGGGGTCGTGGCCTTCATCGAACGCGACCCGGCCTATGGCCTGATCCTGAACCTGACCCACGGCTCCGGCCTAGTGACCAGATTCGCCCACCTCTCGCGCGTCAACGTCAAGGTCGGCCAGATCGTCCAGCGCGGCGAACTGATGGCCTACATCGGCGACTCTGGCCGCAGCACCGGCCCGCACCTACACTACGAAGTGCGCATCAGCGGCATACCGGTGAACCCCATGCGCTACATCCTGAACTAGCCCCGCACCTGCCGGGCCAACCCGGCGCACCCTTTTCCTTTACGCCCGGCGCAAGCTGGGCTAGTCTCGCGTCCATGCCTCCGGGCCGGTCCGCGCGCCCTGCGTGACCAGCTCCGGCGAACCCAGACGGACGTTCATGGACATCTTCAACTTCGATCCGCGCACGGTCATCAGCTTCTACCTCACGCTGTTCCGCATCAGCGTGGTTCTCTTTGTCATGCCCTTTTTCGGCGACACCATGCCAAACGTCCTCAAGGCCACCCTGCTCATCGTGCTCACCCTGGCCGTGTGGCCCAAGCTCTCGTTCCCGGCGCAGTACTTCCCGGCGCACCCGGCCAGCCTGCTGGCCATGTTCATGGGCGAATTGGTGCTCGGCATGTCCCTTGGCATCATCGTGCGCATGCTCATCGCAGCGGTGCAGATCGGAGGCGGCATCATCAACTTCCAGATGGGCTTCTCCATGGTCAACGCCATCGACCCGATGACCGGCCAGCAGGAGCCCGTGACCACGCACTTCATCTACATGTGCACCATGCTGACCTTCCTCTCGCTCAACGGGCACCTGAACCTCATCCGGGCGCTGGGCAACAGCTTTGAACTCGTGCCGCCGGGCGGACTCTTCCTGACGCCAAAGCTCATGAACGAGGTCATGAGCTTTTCCAAGGAGATGTTCATCCTTGGCATACGCATCGCCGCACCGGTGATCCTGGCCCTGTTCCTGGTCGACCTGGCCCTGGCGCTCATCTCCAAGATGGCTCCGCAGATGAACGTCATGACCATGGGCTTCCCCATCAAGATCATGGTCGGTTTTTTGTTCCTCACCTTCATCATGGAGCAGATGACCGAATACGTCACCAACTTCATATCCTCCATGGACATGGTTTTCCTGCACATCATGAAAATCGGCGTCATCAAGCCGTAGGCCCCGGCGGAGCCACAAGCCATGTCCAGAGACGATCCGAGCAGAACAGAAAAAGCCACGGATAAGCGCATCAGCAAGGCCCGCGACGAGGGCAGCGTTGCGCGCTCCGGCGAGGTCAGCACCGTTTGCGTGCTGCTGACAGCGGTCATCGCCCTGCGCTACATGGTGGGCTTCTATTTCAAGAATCTCAACGAAATCTTCAACTGGTTCTTCGTGGAGGGCGTGAACCAGACCCTGAACCCCCAGACCGTCTACAGCATGTTCCTGTGGTGCATGCTCAAGATGGCCATACTGGTGCTGCCCTTCATGTGCCTCATCGCCATTGCGGCCTACACCAACATCCGCTGGCAGGTCGGAAAGCTCTGGATCTTCAAGTTCAAGTGGGACCGCATCAACTTCAACATCGTCGGCGCGCTGAAAAAGCTCATGATCAGCCCGGACGCGCTGATCCGCCTGGGCCGCAGCGTGCTGCAGGCGTGCATCGTGGGCGTCGCCCCGTATCTCGTCATCCGCCAGGAGATGCCCAACCTCATGCCCCTGTTTCACCAGAACGTCCTGGGCATCTCCACCTACATGCTCCTGGTGGCCTACAAGATGTTCTGCTACGCCCTGGTGCCCATGATCCTCATGGCCATAGCCGACCTGTGGTGGACGCGCCACCGCTATGACGACAACCTCATGATGACCAAGTTCGAGGTCAAGGACGAACGCCGTCAGGCTGAAGGAGACCCGGAGATCAAGGCCAAGCAGCTGCGCAAGATGTTCGAGTTCATGGCCATGCGCCTGTCCAACAGCGTGCCCAAGGCCGACGTGGTCATCACCAACCCCACCCACTATGCCGTGGCCCTGCGCTACGACCTGACCGAGGCCCCGGCGCCCCTGGTCCTGGCCAAGGGCGTGGACCGCATCGCCAAGAAAATCCGTGAGTTGGCCATCGAAAACGACATTCCCCTCGTTGAAAATCCACCGCTGGCACAGGCTTTGTATAAGCAGGTGGAAGTTGGCGAGACCATCCCCGAGGAAATGTACCAGGCCGTGGCCGCAATATTGGCCCGCCTGGCGAAGTTCAAGCGCAGCAAAGGCTGAACTCCTCCTCCCTGTTGGTGCTCTCGTCGGTGCTTAAACCGCAGGGAGCGTCAAGATTATGGCCCAAAAACCGAATTTCGCCAGCCTGGACATCGACTACGCACAATTCGCCAAGCAGGGAGACATCCTGCTGGCCAGCGGCGTGGTCATCGTCCTCTTGATCATGCTCGTTCCCACGCCGACCATCGTGCTCGACCTCATGCTGACCTTCAGCATCTCCATCAGCCTCGTCATCCTCATCACCAGCATGTTCCTCACCTCGCCCATGGAGTTCTCCATCTTCCCCTCGCTTTTGCTGGTGACGACCCTGATGCGCCTGGCGCTCAACGTGGCCTCCACCCGTCTCATCCTGATGCACGGCGACGAGGGCACGGCGGCGGCGGGGCACGTGATCCAGAGCTTCGCCGAGTTCGTCGTCGGCGGCAATTACGCCATCGGCATCGTCATCTACTTCATCCTTTTCACCATCAACAAAAGCGTCATCGTCTCCGGTATGTCGCGCATCGCGGAAGTGGCCGCACGCTTCACCCTGGACTCCATGCCCGGCAAGCAGATGGCCGTTGAGGCCGACCTGAACGCCGGGCTCATCGACGAGCCCGAGGCCACCAAACGCCGCGAAAAGATCCGCAAGGAATCCGACTTCTACGGCGCCATGGACGGCGCGGGCAAGTTCGTCCAGGGCGATGTCAAGGCCGGCGCCATCATGCTGATGATCAACATGGTGGGCGGCTTCTTCATCGGCGTGTTCCAGAAGGACATGACCTGGCTGGACGCCGCGAAAACCTACACCATGCTGACCATCGGCGACGGTCTGGTGGCCACCATCCCCTCGCTCATCACCGCCACGGCAACCGGCATCATCGTCTCCCGCGCGGCTTCCGAGGCCAAGATGGGCGAGGAATTCCTGGGCCAGCTGACCTACCACCACCGCGCGCTCAAGCTTGTGTCCGGCGTGCTCCTGCTCTTCGGCCTGATCCCGGGTCTGCCCACCTTCCCCTTCCTGTTCTTCTCGGGACTCACCTTCTTCATCGCCCGCATGTCCGAACGCACCCGCCCCGAGCACGACGCCAAGATCAAGGCCGAAAAGGACAAGGCCGCCGGCATCGGGTCCCATCTGGACACCCCGGAAGAGGTGCAGGCGCTCTTGCCGCTGGACCAGCTCGAACTGGAGGTCGGCTACGGGCTCATCCCCCTGGTGGACGAGGAGCAGAACGGCAACCTGCTCTCGCGCATCCGCTCCATCCGCCGCCAGTTTGCGCTGGACATGGGCGTGGTCATCCCCTCGCTCCACCTGCGCGACAACCTGCAGCTCAAGCCCGGCGAGTACCGCGTGCTGGTGAAGGGCAACGCCATCGCCTCGGCCGAGATTTTGATCGACCACTTCCTGGCCATGGACCCCGGCGACGCCAAGCACAAGATCGAGGGCGTGGAGACCATGGAGCCCGCCTTCAACCTGCCCGCCGTGTGGATTCCCGATGTCCAGCGCGAGGCCGCCATGCTGGCCGGCTACACCGTGGTCGACCCCTCCACCGTGGTGGCCACGCACCTGACCGAGGTCTTCCGCCGCAATTTGCAGGACTTCCTGGGCCGCCAGGAGGTGCAGGAGCTCTTGAACAACCTGGGCAAGCGCGCGCCCAAGGCTGTGGACAACCTGGTGCCGAACATGCTGCCGCTGGGCACCGTGCAGAAGGTGCTCCAGAACCTGGTGCGCGAGGGCGTCAGCATCCGCGACATGCTCTCCATCACCGAGGCCCTGTGCGACTACGGCCCGGCCATCCAGGACGCGGGCATGCTCACGGAGTACGTGCGCGCGCGCATGGGCCGCACCATCGTCAAGAACTACATGGCCAGCGACAACAGCCTGCCCATCCTCACCCTGTCCGGCGAGATCGACGAACTCTTGACCGCGAGCCTGCGCTCAAGCGACCAGGGCGGCTATCTGGCGCTGGAGCCGGGCAAGGCCCAGCAGATCATCCGGGCCATCTCCACGGCCCAGGACAACACCGCAGGCACGGACGGCCAGCCCGTTCTGTTGACCGCGCCGCAGATCAGGCCGCATCTGGCCCAATTGTTGCTTCGCTTCCTGCCAACCATGCCTGTGGTTTCACAGGCGGAAATACCGGCGGACATTCGTATCCAATCCCTGGCCACTGTGAAACTGAGCTGATGCCATGCAAGTAAAAACGTACCGAGGATCAGACACACAGGCCGCCCTGGCGAGGGTCAAGGCTGAGCTGGGTGATGACGCCATCATCCTGAACACCAAGACCGTGGGCACCGGCGCGGGCAAGACCTGCGAGATCACTGCGGCCGTCGACCCCAGGGCGGGCGACCCCAAGGCCCGCAGCGGCAACGGCAACGGCTACGCAAGCCACGACCCGGGCGGGTTCGTGCCCCAGCACGACGCCAACCCCGCCGACTGGACAAACGAGTGGCGGCAGATCAAGGACCACCTCATGGCCCTGGTCAAGCCCCAGATGAACATGGAGGACCTGGCCCCCAGGCAGCGCGTGGCGCTGAAGTACCTGGAGCGCGAAGAGGTGGACACCCAGGTCATGCTGCGAATTTTTCTCGACCTCAAGGCCGACCAGGAGCGCCCCATCCTCCCGGTGCTGGAGTCCGTGGCGCCCTGCTACGGGTTCGGGTCAAAAAAATGGCTCCAGAAGATCCACGTCTTTGCCGGGCCGCACGGCGTGGGCAAAACCTCGTCTTTGGTGCGTCTGGCCCTGCGCGAGAAGCACCTCAAGCCCAAACAGCGCATCTGCGTCGTGGCCTCGGACGAGGGCCAGGGCAAGGGCCGTCTGGTGCTGCGTCATTATGCCGACCTCTCGGGCCTGGCTTTCCGCGAGGCGGGCAACGCCGACGAGATGGAGGACCTGCTCAAGGAAGCGCACAAGTTCGACATGATCCTGGTGGACCTGCCCGGCCTGTCCGGCAAGGCCACCCTGGGCGAACGCCTGGCCGACCTGGGCCTGGACGACTGCAAGGACATGGCCGCGCATCTTGTGCTGGCGCCGTACTTCAGCGCCAGCCAGTACGCGGAGATAGCCCGGCGCTACGGCTGCCCGCAGTTGAAAAGTCTCATCTGGACGAAACTGGACGAAGCCTGTACCTTTGGCGCACTGCTCAACATGGCGCGGCTGACCGAGCTTCCGGTCTCCGCCCTGTCCTATGGCGCGGGCTTGAAGAACACCATCACCCCCGCCGTCAGCGAAATGTTGTGGCGGCTCATCTTCCAGCACACCCTGCCCGGCTGCCAGGCCGAGCGGAATTGATAGCGAGGCGGGCAATGACAAGTTCTCTCCCCCTGGTCTTCTCGGTCACCTCCGGCAAGGGCGGCGTCGGCAAGACCAACATTTCCGTGAACCTGGCGTGCGCGCTGACCAAGATGGGCAAACGCGTGGTCATTCTCGACGCCGACCTGGGCCTGGCCAACGTGGACGTGATCCTGGGCATCACGCCCAAGCTCAACCTGTTCCACCTCTTCGCCGAGGGCATGACGCTGGAGAAGATCCTCTGCGACACGCCATACGGCTTCCGCATCCTGCCTGCGGCCTCGGGCGTCAGCGACATGGTCAACCTGGACACCGGCCAGAAGCTGGACCTGCTGGAGGCCATGGACTATCTTGAGGGCGGCGTCGACCACCTCATCGTGGACACCGGCGCCGGCATCAACGACAACGTGCTCTACTTCAACATCGCGGCCAGCGAGCGTCTGGTGGTGCTGACCACCGAGCCCACCTCGCTGACGGACGCCTATGCCCTGATCAAGGTGCTCAAGCTGAAGCACGGGGTGGACCGCTTCCGCGTGCTGGTGAACATGGCCCACGACGAGAAGGGGGCCAAGGAGATCTTCAGCAAACTTTACAAGGCCTGCGACCATTTTTTAAGCGGCGTATCCCTTGATTTTGTGGGCTTCATCCCGCAAGATGCGGCGGTGCGCAAAGCCGTCATCGCCCAAACTCCGTTCATGCATTTAACCCCTGATTGCCCCGCCAGCCGGGCCATAGGTCAGGCAGCGGCCAAGATAACCAGTTGGAAAGTCACGGCGAAGGCAGATGGAAACATTAAATTCTTCTGGAAAAAGCTCCTCTTCCAGGAGCAGTCCGTGGCGTGAGCTTGAGTCGGGCACCGTTTCCTGGCCAAACTTCCCCCCACGCGACCAGGAAAATATAGTCCGGCACTACGCCCCGAAGATCCGCATCCTTGCGCTCCGGATGAAGAACAAGCTGCCGCAAAGCGTGGAGCTTGGCGAACTCATCAGCGCCGGGAGCATTGGGTTGCTTGATGCATTGGGCAAGTACCGGCCGGAGCTCGGCATCAAGTTCGACACCTACTCGGAAAACCGCATCAAGGGCGCCATGCTCGACGAGCTCCGGCGCATGGACTGGTTTTCCCGCGGTATGCGCCAAAAAGTGAAGATGCTCGACGAGGCCATGCGCCAGATCGAGCATGAAACTGGCTCTTCAGCCACGCAGGAACAGTTGAGCACAAAGACCGGACTGTCCTCGCGCGAGGTGCAGCAAGGTCTGGAGGCTTTGCAAAATCAGTTGTGCGTGAGCCTTGATGCATTTCAGGAGAATTTCGTCGGCACGCGCGAATCGCTTTCAGAAAACGAACCGTATCAGTCCACTGCATTCCAGGAAATGGTTGACAAGATTGCGACCCTCATAGAAGAGTTGACTCCTAGAGAGAAGCTCGTCATATCGCTTTACTACGGTGAAGAATTGAACATGAAGGAGACCGCCCAGGTCATGGACATCACCGAGGGACGCGTCTCTCAACTCCACTCACAGGCCCTGGCCAAGCTCCGCGACAATTTCCGGCGGCGCTACGAAAACGAAGGTTGATCCGGGAGGAGAAACACACATGCCAACGGACAAGAACATGCGCATCCTCATAGTCGATGACTTTTCCACCATGCGCAAGATCATCAAGAACATCCTCCGCCAGCTCGGCTACACCAACGTCACCGAGGCGGACGACGGCACCACCGGCTGGGAGGCCCTCAACCGCGACAACATCGATTTCATCATCTCCGACTGGAACATGCCGCAGATGACCGGCATCGAGCTCTTGCGCAAGGTGCGCTCCAGCGAGGAATACGCCAACACCCCGTTCCTCATGGTCACGGCGGAAGCCCAGCAGGAGAACATCATCGAGGCCGTGCAGGCCAAGGTCTCCAACTACATCGTCAAACCTTTCACCCCGGAGACCCTGGGCCAGAAGATCGACAAGATCTTTGCTGCTTAAGGCCTAACCCATGATGGGGAGGCATACTTGTCATGGTTCCAGACCCACCTGAGGAGGCAAAACCGACACGCACCGGCAGGCTTGGCGATAATGAAGTCATGATCGACACCAGTGAGACCTCCCGCGCCTCGCAAAAAGTCGACCTGGACCTTGACGACGCCCCCTTCCTGGAGGAAGAGGAAGAGGAGGCTGTAGAAAAATTTGCTCCAAGGGAGACCATCCGCTTCACCCCGGACGAGGAAGAAGCGCCTGCTCCCAAGGACAAGAAGAAACTTCTCATCCTCGGCGCTGTTGCCCTGGTCCTGGTTCTGGCCCTGGGCCTTGCCGCAAAATATTTCTTGTTCAAGGGCAAATCCGCGTCCATGCAGGAAAAGTCGCCAGTGGCAACAGTAGCGGACAACGCCACCAAGCCCGCTGCGCCGGAACTCCCGGAAATCCAGGTGCGCCTGGAACCCTTCTGGGTGGAGCAGAAAGGCGAGAACAACGAGGTCCGCTTCCTCATCGCGCGCATCCTGCTTGGCACACACAAGGCAAGTGTCGCCACGGATTTTGAATCCAGGAAGATGCAGGCCCGCAATGCCATCTTCTACTACCTGAAGAATAAAGATGTTCAGTTTTTGACCGATGAGACGAATGCAGAGAAGCTGAAGATGGAGCTGCTGCTGGTCGTCAACCAGTACGTCAGCGACGGAAAGTTTGAAACACTGCTGTTTGAGGAATATGTGGTGAAATGACATGGCCTCCACGTCACTTGACCTGCCCATCCTGATCTCGCAGCTGCCCAACATGCAGCAAATCGCGGGGTCGCACATCATCCCCCAGGACGCGCAGCAGGCGCTCTTCGGTCAGATGGTGGCCGACCACCAGCGCGTTGACGACCAGAAGGTCCAGGAAGTGGAAAAGAAGGAGGCCCTGGAAGCCATGGGCCGCGAAACCGGCGGCAAGAACTCCTCGCCCGGCTTCTCGGGCAGGCGGCGCAGACCCCCGCCAGAGAACCTGCCGGAGCCCGACACCCAGTCGTCCAACGCCTCGCCCTGGGCCGGCAACATCATCAACGTCAAGATTTGACCGCCAGAGCCCTTACGTGGGCTTGTCCCCATCCTCGGCGTCATCGTCCTCCTTGGACGGAAAACGCCCCATGAACCAGTATTCCAGCCACCTTCTGCGCCTTCTGCGCTCCGCTGACGGGCCGGGTTTGTCCTTGAGCCGGTCGATGAAGATGGCGAGGAACAGCCCGAACCCAAAGACGATCAGAGCAAACCACCAGTTGTTCATCTCTCCTCCGAGCATGGGCTGCAAGGTGTTCTCCACCAATCCCAACGTACTGGGGATTTTTTCAAAACGCGAGAGATTTTACGCGGCCGCGCCGATGGCATTGCCTCTGGGCCTGGGAATGTGCATAATGCTCAAGCGGACACGGCGCCTGGCCTGATTTCCGCCACCACCAACACACAAGGAGGCAGAGTGCCCACACCAAGCGAGTTCACCCTGTTCAGCGGCGGCGCGCAGGGCGCCGAATCCGAATTCGGCAACGCGGCCGAGAAATACGGCGTCCAGGAGGTCAACTTCTCCTTCGAGGGCCACAAGATCGAGAGCACCCGAGGCCTGCGCATGCTCACCACCGAGGAGCTCCTCAGAAAGGACGTCAGCCTGACCTACGTGTCCAAGCTGCTGGACCGCAACTTCAGCAACGCCCCGCACATCCGCATGGTCCTGCGCACCATCATGTACCAGGTCGAGGCAGGCCTTGAGGTCTTCGTCATCGGCAACATCCTGGACAACGGCACGGTCAACGGCGGCACCGGCTGGGGCGCGGAGTTCGCCAAGATCTGCAACAAGCCGCTGTTCGTGTTCGACCAGGTGAAAAACGGCTGGTTCAGCTTTGCGCACGGCAAGTGGAACGCTGTCGAGGCGCCGGTCATCACCAAAATTCATTTCACGGGCACCGGCACACGCTTTCTGGAAGACAACGGCCGCAAGGCCATCGCCGACCTCTTCGCGCGGTCCTTCCGCGCCCCTGTCTAGGCCTCTGCCCGCCACAGCCTGGGCGATCCCGGTTCGCTGAACCGACCGGGATCGCCCCGGTGTTTCCGCGTCCCGCTGTTTCCGTCCATTGATTTTCCGCACAAAACCGTGCATCTTGACTCACGGCCTGGGCTTTTTGCCCGGCCCCATCGCCAACCACACGGGTGCCCCATGCAGATCACCGCGTTGCTGCTTTTGGCCCTCACGGTCACCGAACTGGCCCTGCTCTTCGTGGTCATCATCTTCTACCTGCGCCTGCGCAAGTCCGAGACGCTCATCGCGCGCATGCAGACCAAGCAGGAGCAATTCCTGAACAAACTGCGCGCCAACGCCCAGCTCGAACAGGAGCTGGTGGACAGCTTCGAGCGCAGGCAGGACGAGCTGTCCCGCCTGGACGGCCAGCTCACCGAACGGGTGGTGGTCTTGAACAAGCTGCTCAAGCAGGCCGACGAATACGCCCGCTCCCCGCAGTTCCTGCGCCAGGTCATCATCTCCGGCAACCGCCAGGGCAAGTCGCCCAAGGAGCTGGCCAAGACAACGGGCCTGTCCGTTGACGAGGTGGAACTCATCATCGACCAGAACACCTGAAGCCAGATCACTGAAGGCGGACCCATGCGCATCAAGGGCTACGGAGCGGGATACCAGGGACAGGGCCAGACCGGCGCTGACCGCGAACGCGCCGCAGCCTTCCGCTCGCGCCACAGCATCGGCGAACGCATCAAGGGCCGCGTGCTCCGGCGCGACCCCTCGGGCCTGTACTGGGTCCAGGTGGGCCAGGAGGAGCTCTTGGCCCGGCTGGAGGTCCAGACCGAGCCCGGCGACACGCTCATGTTCGTGGTCCGCGCCCTGGTGCCGGAGATCCACCTCCAGGCCCAGCAGAGCGACGCGCCCCAGGACGACCTGCCCGGCCTGGTGCAGCGCTTCCGCGCCGCGCGCCAGGTCTTCGAGACCCGGGCCGACCCCATCCTGGGCGTGCTCTCCGGCCTGCCGCCCCTGCTCAAACAGCGGCGCGAGGCCTTTGGCATCGCCCTGGACGGCGACGCCGACGCGGCCCGGCTCCATGGACAGACCCAGGCGCTGCTTGCGCGCATCAACGAGTCCCTCGCCCCCGGACTCGGGGCCGTGGCCCTGTACGCGCCCTGGCTGCTGCCCGGCGTGCGCAGGCAGGAGATCGTGCGCCGGATCAAGGACAGCAGCGGTGGCGGCGGCTTTGCCGAGGCATCAATGAGCGGGCGCATGACCGGCTGTGGCGGGCTGGAGGTGCGGCTTTTGTCCCGGCCCGCAGAATGCAGCCTGCGCCTGCTGGCCGAGCGTCCGGACCAGACCGGGGAACTCCAGGTGGAGCTGGCCGCCCTGGTGCGCGACGGGCTCGGCGTGGAGCCCCACTTCCTGGGCGTGGTCAAGTTCGGGTCCAACTCCGGGGCTGGGGTGCTGACGGAGCTTCTGGGCGATGCGCCGCTCTGGGCCTCGGGCGGGCTCAACACCCGGGTCTAGCCGCCCGGCTCCCTTCTGCGGGCAACAACTCCCACAATCACAACTCCTGCGGGCAACAAAAAACGCCCCGCAGGGCGTTTCGTCATCCACAAAACGGATCAGCGACGGCGATCAGGCCAGGGCAGGCTCTCCGCGCAGGCCGTCCAGGCTCTTGTCGCGCGCGGGGACCATGCCGGGAGCGGCATGGGGCGCGGGCACGGACGCGGGCAGGGCCAGGGTGCGCTCCTCCACGTACTCGCCCGCGTTGTCCTCGATGAAGCGCAGGAAGGCGTTGTTCATGGCGTGGCCAGAGGCGAAGACCTCAAAGCGGCCCTGCAGGGGCAGGCCCATGACGGCCATGTCGCCCACGAAGTCCAGCAGCTTGTGGCGCACAAACTCGTCGGGGTAGCGCAGGCCGTCGGTGTTCAGCACGCCGAACTCGTCCAGCACGATGGCGTTGTCCAGCGTGCCGCCCAGGGCCAGGCCGTTGGCGTGCAGGTACTCCACCTCGCGCAGGAAGCCGAAGGTGCGGGCCTTGGCGATGTCGGCGGCGAAGACGTCCGGGGTCACTTCCAGGCACAGGTTCTGGCGGCCGATGAGCGGATGGGCGAACTGGATGGTGTAGTCCACCAGGAAGCCGTCGTGCGGGGTGGCCTTGATGTACTTGCCGTCCTGCTCAAAGGACAGGGGCCGCGTGATGGCCAGGACCTTGCGGGCCTTGGCCTGGCGGCGCACACCGGCCTGGTTGAGCAGGTACACGAAGGAGGCGGCGCTGCCGTCCATGATGGGCAGCTCGCGGCCCTGGACCTCGATGCGGATGTTGTCGATGCCCATGCCGCGCACGGCCGCCAGCAGGTGCTCCACCGTGGAGATCTGGTCGTGGCCGTTGCCCAGGCTGGTGGCCAGTCCGGTATCCACCACGAGGCGGGGCTTGGGGCTGAGGAAGGAGGTGCCCGATCCGCTGCGCAGGGCGAAGAGGATGCCCGTGTCTTCAGGCGCGGGGCGCAGCACCAGTTCCACCTTCCTGCCTCCATGCAGGCCGATTCCCGTGCAGCGCACCGTGTTGCGGATCGTTGTCTGATGCATAAGGCCTCCGTCAGACCCGACAATGCATACGCGGTGCCAACCCGAAAGCACGTCCCAACATAGCTTTTTTATTGATCATTGTCGGCAGGCAAGCGGAGCCCGGACTGTGCTTTTTCCCCCACTCTGTGCACAAATGCAACAGCCTGGGGCGGCTGTGTGGCGTTTACGCCGCAGCCCGCACCGCGCGCAGCACCCGGTCCAGCCCCGCGTAATCCTGCAGGATCACGGGCCGGACAAAACCCTGCGCGGACTGGCCGAAGAACTCCAGCACCGCCCTGCCCTGGCTGGAGCCGAACTCGCAGAGGAGCGTTCCGCCGGCCTTAAGCGCCTGCGCCGCCACCGGGGCCAGCCCACGAATAAGCGCCAGACCCTGATCCGGACTCACAAGGGCCAGGCCCGGCTCAAAACTGCGCACCTCGCAGCTCAGTTCGGCGTATTCGGCCTCGCTCACGTAAGGCGGATTGGCCGCCACCAGGTCCAGGCTGGCAACGGGAAGGTTCAGGTGGGTGAAATCCAGGCGGGTGAAGTCCGCGCAGACGAACTCCAGGCGGTCCTCGACCCCGTGCTGGCGGGCGTTGTCCCGCGCCACCTCAAGGGCCTGGGGGCTCAGGTCCACGGCCAGGCCGCGCGCGTTGGGGAACACGTGCGCCAGGCTCACCGCCAACGCGCCCGAGCCGGTGCCGAAATCGGCGAAGCGCAGAGGCACGTCCGTGGCGAACAGCCGCTGGGCCTCCTCCACGATCAGCTCGGTCTCCGGCCGCGGGATGAGCACGTCCGGGGTGACGCGAAAGGCCAGGCCGTAGAATTCCTTCTCGCCCAGCAGGTAGGCCACGGGTTCGCCCTGGGCGCGGCACGCCACCAGCGCGCGGAAGACGGCCAACGGCCCGTCGGCGAGCTGGTCCTTGGCGCGCATGATGAGACCCAGGCGCGACAGGCCAAAGGCCTTGCCGGCCAAAAGCTCTGCGGACAGGCGCGGTGCGTCCAGGCCCAGGGCGGCGAGCTCGGCGGTGGCGACGTCCAGCGCCTTGGCGATGGTGCCGGGCTGCCGGTCAAAACGGGCCAGGACCTCGCGCAGGAAGGTGGGGCGCTCGCGCTCGGCCACGGGCTTATCCGCCGGAGGCCTGCTGCTTCAGGGACTCGGTCTGGTAGTGGCTGGTCAGGGCCTGGATGAGGTCGCCCACGTCGCCCTCCATCACCGCATCAAGCTTGTACAGGGTCAGGTTGATGCGGTGGTCCGTGACGCGGCTCTGGGGGAAATTGTAGGTGCGGATGCGCTCGGAGCGGTCGCCGGAGCCCACCTGGGCGCGGCGGATGTCGGTCTCCACGGCCTTGGCCTTTTCCTGCTCCTGGGCCAGCAGGCGCGAGCGCAGGACCTTCATGGCCGAGGCCTTGTTTTTGTGCTGCGACTTTTCGTCCTGGCACTGCACCACAAGGCCCGAGGGCAGGTGCGTGATGCGCACGGCGGACTCGGTCCTGTTGACGTGCTGGCCGCCCGCGCCGCTGGCGCGGAACACGTCGATGCGCAGGTCCTCGGTGCGGATGTTCACGTCCACTTCCTCGGCCTCGGGCATGATGGCCACGGTCACGGCGCTGGTGTGGATGCGGCCCTGGGCCTCGGTGGCGGGCACGCGCTGCACGCGGTGCACCCCGGCCTCCCATTTGAGCTTGCTGTACACGCTCGCGCCGGAGATGGAGGCGATGACCTCCTTGTACCCGCCGGTGTCCGTGGGGCTGGCGTCCAGGATCTCCACGCGCCAGCCGATGCGCTCGGCGTAGCGGGCGTACATGCGGAAAAGGTCGGCGCAGAACAGGGCGGCCTCGTCGCCGCCGGTGCCCGCGCGTATCTCCAGGATGCTGTTCTTGTCGTCCAGCGGGTCCCGGGGCAACAGCAAGAGCTTCAGCTCGGCGTCCAGCTCCTCCAGGCGCGTCTTGATGCCGTCGCTCTCGGCCTCGGCCATTTCGCGCATCTCGGGATCGGCGTCCTTCAAAAGCTCGCGGTTGTCGGCCAAGTCCTGGCTCAGGCGCTTGAACTCGCGGAAGGCCTTGACGATGACGCCAAGGTCGGAATGGCTCTTGGCCACCTTGCGGTAGCGCTCCTGGTCGGCCAGGACCTCGGGCGCGCCCAGCTCGCGCTCCAGGTCCAGAAAGCTGTGCTCGATCTCTTCGAGTTTGGCGAACATCAGGGACAGCCCTCCTCGCGCACGGCGCACTTGAGGGCGGCCATGGCCACCTCGATCTGGCTGTCGTCCGGCTCCTTGGTGGTCAGCATCTGGAGCACCAGTCCGGGCCAGCAGAGCATGCGGCAGAGCACGTTGGAGCTGAACTTTCCGGCAAAGCGGATGATCTCGTAGGCGATGCAGCTGATGGGCACCATGAACAACAGCTTCATGGACACGATGTACAGGTGCTTGAGCAGAAAGTGCTCCGGCCTGTACATGGTCAACAGCCAGGGCACCAGGGCCGTGTAAAGCAGGATGCTGACGGCCAGGACAAAGAGCAGAAACGAGGTGCCGCAGCGCGGGTGCAGGCGGCTGTTGCCACGGGCGGCCTCCACGGTCACTTCGTGGCCGCTCTCAAAGGCCCAGATGACCTTGTGCTCGGCCCCGTGGTACTGGAACACGCGGCGGATGTCGGGCACAAACGAGATGGCCCCGATGTAGCCCACGAACAGGAGCATCTTGAAGGCCCCGTCCCAGGCGTTGAAGCTCAGGGTCTCCACGTCGCCGGACAGGCCCAGCCACTGCATGGCCACGGACAAAAAGTGCGGCAGCACCACGAACAGCCCCAGGGCCACGCCCAGGGCCACGATCATGGTCAGCACCAAGTGCCAGGGCGTCAGCTCGCCCTCGCCCTCGCCGTCCTCCTCAATGGCCTGCATGGCCGAGAAGTTGAGCGCCTTGATGCCGTTGACCAGGGTCTCCAGCAGCACCGGGAAGCCGCGCAGCATGGGCTTTTTGAGGATGGCCGCGTTGGTCAGGCTGAACCACGGACGCAGCTCGACGAGAATCTCGCCGTCGGGCTTGCGCACGGCAATGGCCAGACGGTTTTTGGCGCGCATCATCACGCCCTCGATGACGGCCTGGCCGCCCACGTTGGTGCTGGCGCAGACGATGGGGATCAACTCGCGGCTTTTCAAGAGGCTCACCTCAGGGGCTTGGAGGCTTGTGGGCCTCACATGGTGCAGCCGGGACGATCCCCGGGCGGCCCTACCCAGATAAGTCCAGGCGGCGCGAAGTAAAGGTCGGGCTGGGCAGGGGAAACAAGAATGCCTCCATTGGCGACCCAACAGAGGCATTCCGCAATGCGTGCGTCGCTTGCTACTTCGTGGCGGCGGCGGGCGTCCCGTACTTCTTGCGGAAACGGTCGATGCGGCCGGCGGTATCCACGAAGCGCTGCTTGCCCGTGTAGAAGGGGTGGCAGTTGGAGCAGATTTCAACCGAGAGTTCCTTGCCCTTGGTGGTGAGCAGGGTGGCCTCGTAGCCGCAGTTGCAACGGATCAACGTTTCGTTGACGTTGGGATGGATGTCTTTTTTCATGGCTGCCTCCAGGCTCAAGTGTTCACGTGAAGCAACGCCATATACGCCCGAAAATTTCGGATTGCAAGAGGCCAGGCCCAAATATTTCCCGCCGGGACGCATGCCCCGCCCTGCCCTGCGGTTGACTTCAGCGCCCCTGGCGGGTAGCGAAGTTGAGCGATCATTGCCAGCTTGTGCGCCATACGGGAGTCCGGGTCAACCGGGCTGAGAGGGCCCCTTTTCGCGGGGCCGACCGTTGAACCTGATACGGGTCATGCCGTTGGAGGAAATGGAATCATCCCCCCTTTCCCTCACGCTCCCGCCCGCCTCTTGCGCCCTGGCCGGTTGAACCCCAGCCCGGTCACCCCCAGGCCTTCATCCCCAGGCCTCCACACAACGACGAGGAGCATCCATGTCCATCATCGCAACCAACACGGCCCTGTCCGGCATCCTTGACCGGCACGGCGCGGAATTGTCCATTCTGGAGCACATGCCCGAGGCCGAGATCCGCCAGCGCATCGACCAGGGCTCCCTGGCCCTGCTGGCCAACCCGGCCCACGCCGGTGTGCGCCCCACCCTCATCGGCCAGCCCGCGCGCGTCAAGGTCAACGCCAACATCGGCACCTCGCCGCTGGCCAGCGACATGGGCGGTGAGACCGACAAGCTCAAGGTGGCCGAGACCGCCGGCGCCGACGCCGTGATGGACCTGTCCACCGCGGGCGACCTTGACGCCATCCGCGTGCGCATGCTCTCCGAGACCCCGCTGCCGCTGGGCACCGTGCCCATCTACGCCGTGGCCGGGGCCTGCGCCAAGGACGGCCGCGACCCCTCGGCCTTTGAGCCCGGCGACCTGCTGGCCGAGGTCGAGAAGCAGGCCAGGCAAGGCGTGGACTTCATGACCTTGCACTGCGGGCTGACCCGGCGCGGGGCCGAGCTGGCCATGGACGGCTCGCGCATGCTCGGCATCGTCTCGCGCGGGGGGGCCATCCTGGCGCGCTGGATGCGCCGCCGGGGCGAGGAGAACCCGCTCTTGACGCACTACGACGAACTGCTCGACATCGCCCGCGCGCACAACGTCACCCTGAGCCTGGGCGACGGCCTGCGGCCCGGCGCGGGCTGCGACGCGGGCGACCCGGCCCAGTGGGAGGAGGTGCTGACCCTCGGCGTGCTGGCCAAGCGGGCCTGGGCCGCCGGGGTGCAGGTCATGATCGAGGGCCCCGGCCACGTGCCCCTGCATCTGGTCCAGGCGCAGATCCAGGGCATCAAACGCGCCACCTTCGGTGCGCCGCTGTATGTGCTCGGCCCCCTGGTCACGGACACCGCCGCCGGGCGCGACCACATCGCCGGGGCCATCGGCGGGGCCCTGGCCGCGCAATACGGTGCGGACTTCTTGTGCTACCTGACCCCGGCCGAGCACCTCTGCCTGCCCGACGCCAAGGACGTGCACGAGGGCGTGCTGGCCTCGCGCATCGCGGCCCAGGCCGGGGAGGCGGCCCTGGGACGGCCCTGGGCCGTGGAGCGGGAGCGGGAGATGTCCGACGCGCGCATGAAGCTCGACTGGAAGCGCATGGCCGACACGGCGCTCGACCCCTGCCTGGTGCGCGCGCGCTCGGCGGGAACGGAGCACGGCAAGGAATGCGGCATGTGCGGCAAGTTCTGCGCCATCCGCATGGCCGAGCCGGAAGCATAGCCCGCACCTTTCGACAGACACAAAAATGAGGCAATGCTGGCAGGCTGAAGGCTAAGCTGTGCCGCCATCGGCCTCAACAGCGCAGGCGATGCCTCTCTCTTTGCCGTTGCACGGATCAATCCGGGAGCCATGCGCACAGTCTCGCTGAAAGTACACGGCGCCGAGATATTATCCAATGTCATGATGCTGTATTGTCTCTACCACCAGCAACATGGGGCAACACTGACGCAGAAGCGCAGGCAGAGAGGACGCATGCCACAGCACATGATCTACGCCAGAATGCACATGGTGCGCCGGTGGTGTCTCCCGGCAATGGCCTTGGCCTGGCTCATTCTGTGGACAGCAGTACCGGCCAGAGCTGGTCCTCCGCATCAATTTGAACCTTCGGATGCAGCAGCGCTACGCCCGGTAACCCAGGCTGGATACTTTAAAGTCAGCGTGCCTGCGGACTGGATCCGGTATCGCTCTTCCATGGAGCTTTCCGATGTGGAGCACGGATTGTTCCAGGTGGTGATGCTCGGGCCAAGATCCAGCGAGGGCCCGCGAACAGAGATCACTGTATCCTACTTTGCGCCGGATAATCACAGATACAAAGCTGTGGACAAGTATCTGCGTCTGCATGCGCATCCTGTGATGGCTATCAGCGGGGAGACATACAGCGAGGTGCGGGAAGAGCAGTTTGGCGACCGCAAGGCGCTGCGTTTTGAACTGCTGACGTTCGAGTTCCTGCCGCCATATTCTGTGGATCCGAAAAAGATCCCGGTGCATGAAAGCTACGTGGTCTTTCCCGCCAGCGCAGGTTTCTATGTTCTTAGCTGTCACGCGGCAATGGACAGGAAGGAGTTGGTACTGGGCCTGTTTGAGTTAGTGCTGGCGTCATTCCAGCCGCTGGTGGAATAACATCTTTCACCTCAGGCTGGTTTGCTCTATCACAGGAAAGACAGTTTGGAAGTACTGACAGAGGTAGAGCCAAAGCAGGACATCACAGAGTTCCAGAACGCCCCACAAGGCGGAAATACTGTATTCAATTCACCGAGGCCTGCGGATCAGAACACATACAGAAACGGCCTTCTATGCATCCTGGGATCAAAGCCCCCCAAACGCCCCCTACGTATCCCCAATGATTTCGACTAGGCGGCGCAGAGGACGCAAAGAAGGGGGCGGAATCGAAAGATTCCGCCCCCTCATTTTCGATGTGGCGCGGGGAACTACACGCAGCCGGTGGGCTTGGGCAGGCCGGCCATTTTGCAGGCGCCCTGGCCGGGGCCGGACGGGACCAGCTCGTAGATGTCCTTGAGCTTGTAGCCGGTGACCTTGGACAGAATGCGCACCATGGGGGCGATGCCGTTCTTCTTGTAGTAGTCCTGCAGGAAGTCGATGACCTTCTG
>CAIMRY010000007.1 GCA_903843965.1 uncultured delta proteobacterium | reverse complement strand
CTCAAGCGAGAGAGCCAGCGAGTTGCCCCGCTGGCTCCACGAATACAATCATTTTAGGAATCACAAGTCGTTACAAAGGAAAACGCCCATGAGTCGTATCGGCGAGAGAGTGAACAACGTCTTGCAACTCCACAGCTAGTCATTCAGACTCAGGGGCGTCTCGTCTTCGTGGCCGGGCCAGTCCGGCTTGGGGCCGAAGAGCACGTCCATGTCCTCCGCGTCCATGGCTTGGCAGCCCAGGATGTTGGCGGCGGGCAGGAAAAAGGCCTCCTGGCTGATGGGCACGAAGTCGCCGTTGCCGCCGGGGCTGCCGTCAGGTTGGTGGATGAACGGCAGAAGGAAGGCCCCCAGCTCGTTCAGGCCGCTCAGGTGCAGCGTGGTGAAGCCGCGCGCGGTGCTGTGGTGCTTCGGCGTCTGGTAGGCCAAAAGCCCTTCGGGGATCTGCCGCAGGTAGATCCGCAGGCCCGAGAACCGGTCGACAAAGTCGCGCATCGCCAGGGCGCCGACCATGTCCGAGCCGATCCAGCCCCCGGTGAGTTCCGGCACCTTCACGTCCAGGTATGTCGTGCAGAGATTCATGTTGGTCGGCTCCTTGGCTGGCGTGCCTGCTTTCGCGCCTGGCGGCTGCCCCTGCCGTCGGCTCCACCTTCGCCAAGGCCCATCGCGCTGTCAAGAACAGTCGTTGCCCACGGCCCTGGGCGTCTCCTCGATGACCTTGATGCGCCGCCAGTGGCCGCTGCGGAAGCGCAGGGCGAATGAGCCCGCCAGCGCGGCGATGTAGGCCGTGAGGCAGAGCCACGGGCCGTGGATGCCGCCGGTGCCGGTGGCCACCAGATACCAGGTGGGCAGGATGAGCACGCCGACGCTGGCCGCAAGCATGGTCAGCATGACGAAGCGCGTGTCGCCCGCGCCCTTGAGCGCGCCGAAGTAGATGATGGAGACCCCGTCGATGAGGCTGTACAGCGCCACGTAGCGCAGCAGCACCACGCCCATGGCCTTGATCTCGGCGAAGGCCGGGGCGCCGGGCAGCGGGGCCACGCCCGGCGTGGTCTCGAAGATATCCAGCAGCGGGCCGGGCAGCAGCACGAAGATGAGGCCCACGGCCCACATCCAGCCCAGCGACAGGCGCAGGATGTTGCCTGTGGCGCGCTGGGCGATGTCCGGGCGCTGTTGCCCCTGGCTGCGGCCCACCAGGATGCTGGCCGCGATGGACATGCCGATGACCGGCAGGTAGGTCAGCGAATTGATGGAAAAAGCGATGTTCGTGGCCGAGAGCGCCACCAGCCCCAGCCGCCCCACCAGCAGCGAGAACCCGGTCAGGGCCAGGATGTCGAGGAAGAACTGCACGCCCGCAGGCAGGCCGATGCGCAAGAGCCGCAGCAGCATCTCCGGGTCCGGGCGGGGCAGGGCGGCGATCTTGTGGCGCAGCCTGGCCTCGGGCGAGCGCAGGATGAGCGCGATGAACAGCAGGCAGGTGATGGCGCTGCCCGCCACGGTGGCCATGGCCGCGCCGCGTATGCCCAGCTCCGGCGCGCCCCATTTGCCGAAGATGAGCGCGTAGTCCAGCGGGATGTTCGCGGCGGCGCCGAGGAGGTTCACCAGCATCACCGGCACGGTCTGCTCCAGGCCGGAGAAGTAGGACGAAAGCGCCGTGGCCAGGACCGCGAAGCCGCCGCCCAGGGTCAGGATGAAGAAGTAGTCCACCTCCAGGCTGCGCACGGCCTCCGGGTGCCCGGCCCAGGCGAAGAGCGGCCCGCCCAGGAAGGCCAGCCCCGCGAGGATGACGGCCGAGGCCAGGCTGAACCACGCGCCCTGCCACAGGGCCGGGCCCACGCGCTCCGGGCGGCAGGCCCCGGCGTACTGGGCCACCAGCACGCTGACGCAGCTGGCCACGCCAATGAAGAAGCCGATGAACAGGAACGAGGTGATGCCCGCAGGCACGGAGGCGGCGATCTCGGCCACGCTGTGGCGGCCCAGGAACACGCGGTCCGTGAACTGCATGAGCGTCATGCTGCCCATGCTGACCATGAGCGGCGCGCCGATGGCCAGGGCCTCGCGCATGCCGCCGGGGCCATTCCAGTGCTCGGCCCAATTCCTGGTCCAATTCCGGGTCATGGAGCTAAACCGCCTGCCCGGCGCAAAAGCCCGAGGCCCAGGCCCAGTGCAGGTTGTAGCCGCCCAGCTCGCCCGCCACGTCGAGGGCCTCGCCGATGGCGAACAGGCCGGGCAGCGTGCGGCACTCGAAGGTTTTGGGCGAGAACTGCGACGTGTCCAGCCCGCCGCTGGCGGCCTCGGCCCGGCTCATGCCCAGCGTGCCCGAGGGCGTGACGCGCCAGGCGTGGATGCTATCCGCCAGGGCCTGCATCTGCGCCTTGGACAGCTCGGCGCATCTGCGGTCTGCGGCGGCGGCAAGCTCCGGCGGCAGGGCGGCCAGCAGGGCATCCCCCAGCCTGCGCGGCACAAGGCCCGCCAGGACGGTGCGCGCCAGGTGCCTGCCGTGGGCCGGGTCGCGCAGGAGCAGGCGCAGGTCCGCCTGGGGCGCAAGGTCGATGACCAGGGCCTCGCCCTTGCGCCAGTGCGAGGAGATTTGCAGCGCCGCCGGGCCGGACAGGCCCTGGTGCGTGAACAGCAGGCCGTCGGTGCTGGTCTTGCCCAGGCAGGAGATGCGGGCGGCGAGGCCCAGGCCCGAGAGCTCCCGGCACAGGGCGAGCATGGCCCCGGTGCAGGCGAAGGGCGTGAGCGCGGGCCGGGCCGGAAGGTGCGCGAGGCTTAAGCCCCCGGCCAGCCGGGAGGTTGAGTCCGTGCCGCCCAGGGCGGGCCAGGCCGGGCTGCCCAGGGCCAGCACCAGGCGCGGGGCGTCCAGGGGGCCCTTGTCCGTCTCGACGCGAAATCCGCACGCTGGGTCAGCGGCCACGGCCTCCACCTGGCGGTTCAGCAGAAAGCGGCACCCGGCCTTGCGGCAGGCCCCTTCCAGGGCGTCGGTGAGGGGTGTCGCCCCCTGGTCGCAGAACATGCGGCCGTGGTCCTCCTCGCTGGCCGAGAGGCCCAGCCTGCCCAGCAGCGTCAGGAACTCACGCGGGGGGTAGCGCTTCAGCGCCTGGGCCGGGAAGCGCGGATTGGCCGAGAGGTAGCGCTCCGGGCCGACGTCCAGGTTGGTGCAGTTGGAGCGCCCCCCGCCCGAGGCGCGCAGCTTGCGGGCCGTGATCTCCGAGGCGTCCACCAGGGTCACGCGGAGGCCCCTCTGGGCTGCGGTGAGGGCGCAGAGCAGCCCGGCTGGTCCGGCCCCCAGGATCAGCACCTGGGGCTTGAAATCGGCGTAGGTTTTGGTCTGCGGCATGGCCGGGTTGTAGGGGATGCGCGGCGCGAACACAAGCCGCGCGCAGGTCCGCCCCCCCTTCCCATCCGTCGCGGACTGTGCTAGGCACGCGGCTGGAGCGCGGCTCCGAAAACTTCAAGAGGGGTGGATCATGGATTTTTTATTCTTCTTCGCCGGCTTGTTCAGCGTCATTGCGGCCCTTTTGGTCATCAAGAAGTCGAGCCCGAACTCGCAGCACTAGGCCCTGGACCGCTAGGCCTGCGAATCGCTCAAACCACCTTGCCGGTCCCCCTGGGGCGGTGAGGCGCATATCTTTTCGGCCCGCTTCGGCGGGCCTTTTTTATTGCTGCGCGGGGGCTTGCGGGGCGATCTTGGCGGGGGCGCAGCCGAGGGGGCCGCTTCAGTCGCCTTGCCTGGCATGCGATGAGTTGCTCTGCGCTGGCCTGCTCTGCGCTAGCCTGCTTCAAATCAATCTGTTCTGCGCCGTCGCGGCCCTTGATGGCCACAGGTGTGGGCCTGAACGCGCAGCGTCCAACCCAGCACCGCAACTCGTCCGACCGCCACAGACCGTTCTAGCCGTTTGCCTACGCAGACGGGCCACGCACATGGCCCTGCACAACGTCGCCGCGCAGACCGCAGCGACAGCTCTTCCTGTCCGTTTCGGCGGAGTTGCTTATTGCTGCGCGGGAGCTAACGGGGAAGTCAGCGTGGAGATTGGCGCGGAAGTTGGCGCAGCACCCGGTGCCGAGCTTGACACCGAACCCGGTGTAGAATTCGGCGTCGTCCAGCCCAGTTGGCGCAGCTTTGCTGCCACGGCGCGGGCGGCCACGGCGTGGGCGTGGGCGTTCCAGTGGCCGTCGGTCTTGAAGGCAAAGGGTTGGCGCAGCGCGCGGAAGTCCGCTGCGAAGACCGGGTTCAGGTCCAGGAAGGGGATGCCCAGCCGCGCGGCCTCATCTGCGGCCATGCGGTTCAGGCGCAGCGCGCCCTGGCCGTAGTCCTGGGCCTCGGCCGCGCCTGCTTCGCCCAGTTCGATGGGCGCGCGCACCCCGTCCATGACCAGAAGCAGCCTGGCCCCGGCCTGGGCCGAGGCCGCAGCCAGCTGCCCGAAAAGGTAGGCCGTGGCGCGGCGGTCCAGGGGATCGCGCGCGTTCAGGTCGTGGATGTCGATGTTGGCCTGGTACTGCGGCGGCTGCGCCCGGGGCAGCAGGAGCCTGCGCAGGGTCTCGAAGCGCACCTGCCAGCCGTAGGCCAGGATGCGCCAGGTGGCGCTCAGGTTGCGGATGCGCGAGGTCAGGCCCTGGCGGTAGGGCGCGGGCGGAATCTCCTCCACTGCGCCGTTTTGGCCCAGGCGCACGTGCAAAAAGCTTTTGGTGTACATGCCCGGCAGCTCGCGCCAGGATTCGTCGAAATCATTGTGCACCACGAGCACCACGAGCACGTCCGGCCTGGCGGGCAGGGCGGCCTTGCGGGCCATGTGCAGGTACTGCGACAGCGGCGCGCCGCTGACGCCGTAGCGATAGACCTCCGCGCCCGCGCCTGGGTCCTGTTTCAGCTCCCGCTCCAGGTCCTCGGCGATGCTTTGGTCCGGCGGCACCTGCAGGGCCTCCACGTAGGAGTCGCCGACCACGGCGATGCGCAGGCCTGCGCGGGGCTCCAGCGGGTAGTCCGCACGGGCCGAGTTCCAGCCCTGGGCATTGATGGAAAAGGGCGCGCGCACGTCCTCTTGGCCGATTGGCGCGGACCAGTACACCCCGCGCTGGCCCGGCCTGTGGCGCAGCACGCCGTCGATGAAGGCGGGCTCCGGGATGTCCGGGGCCGGGACGACAAAGCGGAAGCACAGCTCGGCGGCCAGCAGCAGCACGAGCAGGCTGGCGGGCACGAGCAGGAGGCTTGCGAGCAGGTCGGAGCGTTTGGACATGTGACCTCTGGGATTGAAGACTTCGGGCGTGCAGGCTTCGGGTCTGGACTCCGCCGGTTTGGACTCCGGGGCCAGGAATTCGGGTGCAACCCGCCGCCGGAGCCCTTGCGCTCCCGGCCCGCCAGCCTGTACACCGGGGTGCGGCGCGACCTGTCTATACGAAAGACCAGGGCCGCAGGCAAGGCCTGGGCCGCAGAGCATACCGGAGGACCAATGCGCATCATCTCGTGGAACGTCAACGGCTACCGCGCCGTGCTGCAGAAGGGGTTTGCGGACTGGCTTTCGGCCTGCGGGGCCGATGCGGTCCTGCTCCAGGAGACCAAGGCCGAGCCGGAGCAGCTCTCCGAGGCCGAGCGCAGTCCGGCGGGCTACCAGGGCCTGTGGAACTGGTCCAAGGGCAAAAAGGGCTATTCCGGCACGGCCTGCCTGTACACGGTCGAGCCCGTGGCGCATTCCTTCGGCCTCAATGACCCGCGCTACCGGGGCGAGGGCCGGGTCATCCACCTGGAGTACCCGGACTTCCACCTGTTCAACATCTATTTCCCCAACGGGCAGAAGGACGAAGCGCGCCTGGCCTACAAGCTCGGCTTCTACGACGCCTTTTTGGCCCAGGCGCAGGAGCTGCGGCAGGTCAAGCCTGTGGTGGTCGGCGGAGACTTCAACACCGCGCACACGGCCATTGACCTGAAGAACGCCAAGGCCAACGAGAAGACCTCGGGCTTTCTGCCCATCGAGCGCGCCTGGCTCGACACCTTCGTGGCCCACGGCTACGTGGACACCTTCCGGCTGTTCGAGCCCGGTCCGGGGCATTATTCGTGGTGGAGTTACCGCTTCCATGCGCGGGCCAAGAACGTGGGCTGGCGCATCGACTACTTTTTCGTGTCCGAGGAATTGAAGGACCGGGTGAAACGCGCCTGGATCGAGCCCGCTGTACAGGGCAGCGACCACTGCCCCGTGGGCGTGGAGATCGTCTAGGGTCGCGTCCTCGGTTTTCGTGGCCACAAATGCGGCCTGGGAACGTCGGCTCCCTGCGATTTCTACCCAGCCAAGCGTATGGGCTTTCTTCGAGGACCAGCGCCAGGCCCGGTACGCCAGGCCCCAAGGGCACAGGCGGCCAGGCCTGGACATGCGGGGTGGCCGTCCTGGCTTCCGCCTTGCGGGAAACCGTTGACCTTTCGGGTTCCCGGCTTATTCGTTTTGTCCGTTTCGTGTCTATTGGCTTTTGCCCGGGCCGGGCCCGGAGCGTTCCGCAATGAACCGCAACCTCTGGAGCATCAAGCATGGCTGAAGAAAAAAAGGATACCTGGCTGGGCCTTGTGGCCACCACCACCATACTGTTCGCCGTGTGCGCCACCCTGTCCACCTTCAAGGGCGGGCAGCACTCCACGCGGGCGGTGCTCTCCCAGGCCAAGGCCACCAACCAGTGGTCCTACTACCAGGCCAAGGACATCAAGGGCTACCTGCACGAGCTCAGCAAGGACGCTCTGGAGCTGTCCGTGCTGGACGCGGGCGCGGGCCCGCGCGCCGAGGCCGTGCACAAGAAGGCCGCAGCCTACGCCGACAAAATCGCCAAGTACGAGGCGCAGAAGGAGGAGATCAAGAGGCAGGCCGAGGCATACGACAGCGCCATCGCCCAGGCCCAGGAGCATTCCGGGGCCTTTGGCATGGCCGTCATCTTCCTGCAGATCGCCATCCTGCTCTCTTCGGTGTCCGCGCTGATGAAGCGCAAGGAGCTCTGGTACGGGGGCATGGCCGTGGGCGCACTGGGGCTGGTCTACTTCGCCAACGGCTTCTTTCTGTTCTTCTAAAGGGGGCGCGGGCGCACGGCCTGCGGTGCTAGAGGTGTCAGGCCCCGCGCTGGAAGCCGATCTCCACCGCGCCAGCGCGCACAATGACCGGGATGCGCCGCACCCCGCCTGTGTGCCGGAGCATCTCGTCCAGCAGGAGCGGGTCGGCAAGCACGTCGAGGAACACGGCCTCGGGCAGGGCCTCGCGCGCGCGCATGGTGTGCGGGCAGCCTTGCCTGCCGTAGATGCGGACGGCCGCCTGGGCGTTGTCGGCTGGACTCTCGGGCATGGTCCCTAGATGGTCTTCAGCAGTCCTGAAGTCAAGCTGTTGATGGTCTTGGTGGAGACGTTGTTGTTGTAATAGGTGCCGTAGGCCTGCTCCTTGGCCTTGATGGCCGTCTGGATCTCGCTTTGGCTGAGCTTGCCGTCCTTGTCTGTGTCCCGCTTGTTGAAGACCGTGGAGGACAGGCCGGATTCGCTGAGGGAAAGGCTGCCGTCCTTGTCCTTGTCCTTGCTGTCGATGAAGCTGGCGGCGGCCTGGGTGGTGTATGTATACTTGGTCTGGTCCGTGGAGGAGCCGAGGAGGGTGGAGGCCAAGTCCAGGCTGCCGGTCTTGGAGGCCTTGCTGTTGTAGTAGGCCTGGATGGCCGCGTCCTGGCCCTTGAGGCCGGCCTTCATCTCCGCCAGGTCGATCTTGCCGTTCTTGTCCGCGTCCAGCTTGTCAAAGGCCTCCTGGGACAGGGTGACCTCGTCGATGGACAGCGACTTGTCCTTGTTCTTGTCGTTGTCCTTGACGAACTTGGCGGCGGCCAAGTTGGAGTAGGTGCCCTCGGGCAGGGCCGAGGTGGTGTCGCCGTTGGCGTACAGGTACTGCAGGTTGGCCAGCTTCGGATTGATGCGCATTTTTTTCCCTCCTGTGGGTCTGCCTGCTTGTGTGCAGATTTTGGGCCAGGGCGCAGGCCCGGCAAAAAGCTCCCTTGCCTCCACAGGGCCGAAGCGGTAGTTGGGTGGGAATATCCCCGAACCCCCTACCACAGCGGAGCCTGTCATGAAGCGAGCGATTGTTTTGGCCCTGGCGCTGAGTGTTCTTTCGACCCCGGCCCTGGCCGGCTGGGCCGATGTGCTGGACAAGGTGCAGTCCCAGCTCCCGGCTGCCTCCTCCGGCTCTCCCGGGGGCATCGCCTCCGGCGTGTCCGAACTGGACGCGAGCAAGGGGCTCAAGGAGGCCCTGGCCAAGGGCGCCCAGAAGGCCGTGGCCGCGCTGGGCCAGAGCAACGGCTATTTCGGCAACGAGGCCGTGAAGATCCTGCTGCCGCAGCAGTTGCAAAAGCTGGAGACGCCCCTGCGCCTGGCCGGGCAGGGCAAGCTCATCGACGACCTGGTGCTGGCCATGAACCGCTCTGCGGAAAAGGCCGTGCCCCAGGCGGCGAACATCCTGGGCGACGCCGTGCGGAACATGAGCGTGCAGGACGCCAAGGCCGTCCTTTCCGGCCCGGAGGACCCGGCCACGCAGTATTTCCGCAAGTCCAGCGGGGCCAAGATCGGCGAGATGATGCAGCCCATCATCAGCAAGGCCATGGACAGCGTGGGCGTGGCCAAGGCCTACAACAGGCTCACGGCCAACCCGATGGCGGCGAGCCTGGCCCAGTCCTACGGCCTGGACCTGAACAGCTACGTCAACGGCAAGGCCCAGGACGGGCTGTTCACCCTCATCGCCAAGGAGGAGAAGAACATCCGCGAAAACCCAGTGGCGCGCACCACGGACATTCTGAAGAAGGTCTTCGGCGGCAAGTAGCGGGACTTTCGGCCTGCGCCGCACCTGCCTTCCGCCCTGCCGGGGCCTGGCTTTCCGTTGGCCAGGTCCACGGCGCGGCGACGCCACCGGCCCGCACGGCTCACCCCTTCCGGGTCAAATGGAATTCCTCGGCCTGCCCCCTGGGCTCAAAGCCGGGGAGGCGATGGAACTCCTCGCGCACATGCCCCGGCAGGATGGGGCGGCGGTGCTCCCCGGCCCGGCCCACGCTCCAGCTGTGGTTGAGGGCGGCCTTTGGGCTGCGGCTGTATGGGTCGGGGCTGGCCCAGGCGGAGGCGCGCCACTCGGCTTTGCGTGGCCTGGAAGATCACGGGCGGGAATTTTTCGTGATGCTGCGTGTTCACCAGCCTTCTTGAAGAGGCCAGCCGCAGGTCTTGCCAGGGCCAAGCCAAGCCAGGGCATTTGCCCCCGCCACCTTCGGCCCAGGTCCTATGGGGAGTCCAGAGGGCCTCAGGCCCTTTGGCCGCCGGAGGCTATTCGCTTCGCCTGGGCTAGTACGGCAAGGAGCGCGAGCCCGGCGGGGCGATCTCCTCCCAGTCGGCCACGGGGGCCTGGTCCTGGGGCACGAACTCCCAGCGTTCGCCCTCGCGCAGGGAGTCCTCGGGGTTGTCGTCGTGGATGACGCGGTCAAGGGCCTCGGCCGCGGTCGGGAGGTCCTCCTTGACCATGGCCATGATGGTTTCGGGGTGGCGTACGCCCTCGGCGGTGACGCGGTAGACAAGATAGAGCATGCGCATGGGGCCTCCGGTGTGCTTCAGCGGCCACCATGCCCCAGAACCCACCCGCGCGTAAAGCCCTGCGCGCAGGCACTTGACGCGGGAGGTCCGGCGCTTCTAGTGTGCGCCGCAGATGCTGCGCGTCAGCAGGCCGTTTGGCGCCAACCCCCCGGAGTTCTCCCCATGCGCTTCTATGTCATCTTCACGCTCATCTTCATGTTCATGCTGCTCGTCGTGCTGGTGCAGATCCACCGCCAGTCCCGGCAATCCCGGCGGGCCTATGTCCTGACCCTTCTGGGCGGGCTTTTCGTGAGCCTGTTTTTGGCCAGCACCCGGCTCATGCCCGAGAGCTGGCCCATGTACCTGGCCCGGCCCGCCTGGTGGCTGGGCTATGGCGCCTTTGGGCTGGTGGCCTACCTGTTTTTGTTCCAGGTCATGCTCTTCTGCGCGGAGATGGGCGCGCGCGTTGCGCTGCCGCGCCAGGCCCCGGCGCTGCGCTCGCGCCGGGCCATGTTGTCCATGGCCGCCATGGCCGTGGCCACCGTGGCCTGGGGCGTGTTCGAGGGCGGCAATCTCCGCGTGCTTTCGCGGCGCATGGTCTCGCCCAAGCTGCTGCAGCCTGTCCGGGTGGTCATGGTCAGCGACCTGCACCTGGGCGCGCTGACCCTGGACTCCCGCGTGGAGGCGCTGGTCAGGCTGGTCAAGGCCCAGAAGCCGGACCTGGTGCTCCTGGGGGGCGACATCGTCAATGACCACCCCGAGACCCTGGGGCCCCAGGCCGCCATGCTGCGCACCATGCGCCCGCGCCTGGGCATGTACGGGGTTTTTGGCAACCACGAGCGCTACGAGGGCGACGCCAAGAGCGCCCAGGTCTTCCGCTGGGCCGGGGCCGAGCTTTTGCGCAACCGGGCCGTGGACCTGCCCGGGACCGGGCTGCAGCTCCTCGGCGTGGACGACCCGGGCCGGGCCGGGGACGTCGGGGCCGAGATCGCCCGGGAGATACGCGCCGTGGCCGCAGACACCGATGCCGCGAGCTTCCGCATCCTGATGAACCACCGGCCCCTGGCCTGGCGCGAGGCGGCGCAGCCCCTGGGCATCGAGCTCATGCTCTCGGGCCACACCCACCGGGGCCAGATGTTCCCGTTCTATCTGGTGGTGAAGCTGTTCAACGAGTTCATGGGCGGCTGGTACGAGGAGGGCGGCCTGGTCCTTGGCGTCAGCGCGGGCGCGGGCTTCTGGGGGCCGCCCATGCGCGTCTTGGCCCCGCCGGACATCCTGGTGCTGGACCTTGAGCCGGGCCCGGCAAAAGCTTCGTAGCCTTTTCCCTGTCGCCTCGGCTTGCGGGGTCCGGCATGGACCCTGGCCGCGTTCTCGGATAGAATTCAGGCCAACGGCGAAACCTCGCACCTGGAGCCCCTGTGGACAGACCCGTTTCCCGCCGCCTCGGCATCACCGGCAAGCTGCTCATCTGGTGCCTGGCCCTGGTGGCCATCTTCTACGCCACCACCAGCGTGCTCTTCCTGCGCATCCAGAGCCTGGTCGAGGTCTCCAGCGCCATCGTCAACATCAACTACGACATCGACAAGTCCGCGCAGCGCATGATCCAGCTGCTGTTGTCCATGGAGGAGAACCGCAAGCGCTTCGAGATCCTGCAAAAGGACGTGTACATGGAGAGCTTCCTGACGGACATGCAGGACTTCGGCAAGACCCTGACCAGCGTGCTGGGCCGCCACCCGGAGTACCGCGAGCCCTGGAAGGAGCTGACGCAGGAGTACACCATCGTGCTCTCGCGCAGCGGCAACCCCGAGACCAGCGCCCTGCCGGACAAGACCATCACCCGTTGGCTGACGATTTTGTCCGAGACGCGCCAGAGCAACCAGGAGGAGATGGAGGCCCGCCTGAACGAGCTGGCGGCCAGGAGCCAGGCGGCGGAGCGTCTGGGCTTCATCGGCCTGGTGGCCAGCATCACCATCGGCGTGCTGGGCAGCGTGCTCATCGCCTACCGGCTGAACCTCTCGCTCTCCGAGATACGCCGGGGCATCCGCGAGCTGGGCCGGGGCGAGCCCGCCAGGCCGGTCCACGTGACCTCCAAGGACGAGCTGGGCGACCTGGCCCAGGCCTTCAACAACATGACCGGGCGGCTGCAGGAGGAGGAGCGCATGCGCCAGGACTTCATCGCCATGCTCTCCCACGAGATACGCACGCCGCTGACCAGCATCCGCGAGTCCGTGGACCTGGTGGCCGACGGGGTCTTCGGCGAGGTCAACGAGAAACAGCGCCATTTCCTGGACATCTCCCGGCAGGAGGCCCTGCGCCTGACGAGCCTTCTGGAGCGGCTGATGAAGGTCTCCAGCCTGGAGTCCCAGCGCCTGCGGCTGGTCACGGCTCCGCTCGACGCCTCGGCCTTGGCGCGCGGCGCTGTGGACCGCCTGCAGTCCACAGCCCTGGCCAAGAACATCCAGCTTAAGACCGAGCTGCCGGAGCAGTTCGTGTTTGTGGAGGCCGACCAGGAGCACGTGACCCAGGTGCTGGCCAACCTCTTGGGCAATGCCGTGAAGTTTTCCCCCCCGGACTCCGTTGTGCGCCTGAGCGTGACCCCGGAGCCCACGGGCAATTCGGTGATCTTCTGCGTGGTGGACGAGGGGCCGGGCATCGCCACCGAGGAGCAGGCGCGCATCTTCCTCAAGTACTACCGCGAGCCCTCGGTTCGCGGCAGCGTGGCTGGCCTGGGGCTTGGCCTGTCCATCGCCAAGGGCATTGTCGAGGCCCACGGAGGGGCCATGTGGCTCAACAGCGCACCGGGTTGCGGGTCGAGCTTTTGCTTTTCACTTCCCAAGCCGCAGGCGATGGTATAGCACGATGTTCATGACGCATCGTCCCTCACTGTCCTGGCGACTGCCGCGCCCCGCTGGGCTGGCCGTCGCCTTGGTTCTGGCTCTGGGCCTTGCCGGCTGCTCGTTTTTTGGCCCCAGGCCCGAGGGCCAGCCCCCGCAGGACGCCCACGCGGACTACCTTCTGGCCGTGGATTCCTACCTGGCCGGGCAGTATGAAAAGGCCGCCAGCATCTTCCAGCGCCTCTCCGGCGATGTGGCCAAGCCGGAACTGGCGCGCAAGGCCTATTTCGGCCTGGCCTGCGCCCGGCTGGCCACGGCCAAGACCCCGGACGAGCTGCGCGCGGGCCTGAGCATCTGGAACACCTGGGTGCAGATGACCCCGGAGAGCATGAACTCGGAGGACCCGCGCCTCATCACCCCGCTTTTGCCGCGCCTGGCCGCGTCCAACAGCCAGTCCAGCCCGCCCCTGCTCTCCGCGTCCGAGATCGGGCGGGAGCTGTCGCGCTCGCAGCGCCTGGCCGGGTGCCAGGAGGAAAGCGGCAAGACCAAGGACCTCCTGCGCCGCAAGACGGCCGAGGCCGAGGCCCTGCGCAGCCAGCTCAACGCCCTGGAGCGCCTGTACCAGGACATCAACCACAAGAAGAAGGGGCTGGAGTAGCCTGCCCGTGACCATGGAACACCCCAAGCAGCCTGCCCAGCCCGGCCAGTCTGGCCCCAGCGGCCACAACGGCCACAACGCCACCATCCTCGTGGTCGACGACGACAAGAACATCCTCCAGGTGCTGGAGGCCCGGCTCGCCTTCGCCAAGTACAAGACCCTCACCGCCAGAAGCGCGGAGGAGGCCGTCGAGGTCCTGGCCCGCCAGCCCGTGGACCTGGTGGTCTCGGACATGAAGATGCCCGGCATGGGCGGGGTGGGCCTGCTGCGCGAGGTGCTGGCCCAGTGGCCCCAGGTGCCGGTGATCCTGCTCACCGCCTATGGCAACATCCCCGACGCGGTCTCCACCATCCGCTCCGGCGCGGCGGACTATCTGACCAAGCCCTTTGACGGGCACCAACTGCTGGAGAAGATCGCCGCCCTGCTGGGCCGCAAGAGCGCCCCCGCGCCCAGACCCGCCAAGGGCAAGGGCATCAGCGACCAGCTCTGGGGCGGCAAGAGCCCGGCCATGCGCGACTTTTACGCCCTCATGGAGCGCGTGGCCCCCACGGACGTGGCCGTGCTCATCCTGGGCGAGTCCGGCACGGGCAAGGAGCTCATTGCGCGCATTTTGCACGATCATGGCCCGCGCGCCAAGGGCCCCTTCGTCATCGTGGACTGCGGCTCCACCCAGCCGACCCTGCTGGAGAGCGAGCTTTTCGGCCACGTCAAGGGCGCCTTCACCCACGCCGTGCGCGACAAGAAGGGGCTCATGGAGGAGGCCGACGGCGGAACCCTGGTGCTCGACGAGATCGGCAACATCAGCCCGGAGATGCAGACCCGCCTGCTGCGCTTTCTGCAGGAGCGCACCATCCGCCGCGTGGGCGACACCCGCGCCATCCCGGTGAACTGCCGGGTAATCGCAGCCACCAACGCCGACCTGCCCTCCCTGGTCAAGAAGGGCGAGTTCCGCGAGGACCTCTATTTCCGCCTCAAGGTGGTGACCCTCAAGGTGCCGCCCCTGCGCGAGCGCAAGGAGGACATCCCGCTCATGACCGAGCGCTTCCTGGAGGCCTTCAGCCTGGCGCAGAACCGGCCCAAGGTCACGGCCTCGGCCGAGACCCTGCGCGTGCTCATGGCCCACTCCTGGCCGGGCAACGTGCGCGAGCTGAAGCATGCCCTGGAGAGCGGGGTGGTCTTCTGCCGGGGCCAGGTGCTGGAGCCGGTCGACATCCAGCTGGACCAGGCCCAGACCCTGCATGGGGCAGCACCCGCGCCCGCGCCCAGTCAGGCCGAGGCTGCTCCTTCCTCCCTGGCCTCCCTGGCCTCCCTGGCTGTCCAGGCCTCCCCGGCCGCCGCCGGCGCGGATTCGCTTTCGCTGGAGGACAACGAGCACCAGGCCATCATCCGCGCCCTGGAGCGCACGGCCTGGGTCAAGAAGACCGCAGCGGACCTGCTCGGCATCAGCCGCCGGGCCATCCACTACAAGATCAAGAAGTACAACATCCAGATACCCGGCAAGGACCAGGACGAGTAGCCCAGCCAGTCGGCCCAGGCCGCTTTGTCCGCTGGCCGGTCCGGGCCGCCTTGTCCGAGCCCTTCGGTCCGAATCCCCCCGCCTATTCCGCCGCCTTGAGGCTGGCGCCGAGCACGGGCTGGAGCACCGGCGCGCTGTCCGGCAGCACTGCGTTCAGGTAGTCCAGGGCCTCCGGCACCAGGCCCAGCATCTTCGCGTTGCAGATCCAGGCCATGATGGCCGCCTCCTGAATTTCGCGCGGGGCGCTGGCCACGGCGTTCAGCACCGGGCCCAGGCGCGCCATGTGGTTCTGGGCCAGGGGCAGGGCGGCCTCGTTTGCCGGGCGGGCCTGGGCGCTGTGGGCCAGGAGCACGTGGGACAGCCAGGGCCTGTAGGGTCCGGGCCCGTCCTGGCGGTGGGCGTCGGCGTAGGCGTTCAGGGGGTCGGCGAAGACTTTGGCCTGGTTGGGCATAAAGAACAGGGCCGCCATGTCCGCAGGCACGCTCAAGACCTCTGTGTTGCGGCCGGACCTGCGCGCGGCGGCGAACCAGTCGGACAAAAAGATCTGGGTGTTGCTGGGCAGCGCCAGGCTCATGGGGAAATCCCAGAACAGGTGGGATTCCTCGGCCCGGCAGTGGTTCAGCAGCAGGCCCTGCGGGGAGAGCAGGCCGAAGAGCTCCTGGGCTGCGGCCAGCTGGTCCTGGGCGTAGGGCAGGGCGTTGGTCGAGACGATGAGGTCCACGCTGCCCTTGACGAAGCCCAGGGGCCGGGCGAAATCCACAGCCACGTAGCGCAGGTTGGGCAGTTGGAAGGCCCGGCTGGCCACGGCCACGGCCTCGGCGCTTGCGTCCACGCCGACCACCGTGGCCCCGGGATAGCGCTGGGCCAGGGTCCGGGCCACCTGCCCCAGGCCGCAGCCCAGGTCCAGGATCAGCCGGGGCGCGGGCGGGGCCAAGCGCGTGAGGGCTTCGTCGAAGATGTGCACCAGGTCCGAGGTGTTGGCGATGCCCACCTCGCCCCAGCGCTCCTCCGGCAGGGTCAGCAACTGGTCCACGCACTTGGTCCA
Organism: uncultured delta proteobacterium; assembly: GCA_903843965.1. GTDB lineage: Bacteria > Desulfobacterota > Desulfovibrionia > Desulfovibrionales > Desulfovibrionaceae > Humidesulfovibrio. The sequence goes on along the minus strand of CAIMRY010000007.1, from coordinate 57,721 downwards.
GGTGGGCTGGTTGAAGTTCTTGGAGCTTTTGCGGAAGACAAAGGGCGTGTCTCCGACCCTGGGCTCCTGGGGCAGGGGGCCCTGCAGGTCGGCGTAGGGCGCCACGCGCAGCACCGGCCGCTGCCCGTCCTTGATCCTGGCGTCCAGGGCCTGGACCACGAAGTTGCCCAGGTCCTCCCCGTTGCCGCCCAGAACCAGCCAGTCCGGACCGGAAAGCTCGTGGGCGGCGCGCTCCGGCGGGTCGAAGCTGAACCTGTCCGTGCGCACAAAGGGGTAGACCAGGGGCGAGCGCACGTGCTCGCCGGAGCCGTGCATGCGGATGTCCAGGCAGCGCAGGGTCGCAAGGGCCAGGCAGGGCAGTGGCTTGTCCCGCACGATCCGGGCGCGGCCCCGGGCGGCCTGCTCCAGAAGCGGATACAGGGCGGCCGTTTGGGCTGCGGGAATGAACAGGACGAGGTCTGTCTCCATGGCGTTCTCCGGTCTCCCAAGTGCGATTTCCTGATCTGCAATGGATTGCCGGAGGCTTTGCTGTCAAGCTCGGCGAAGTAATTTTTGTTCCATTCTCTAACGTTTTCGTGTAAGTAATCCGATACTAACTGGAATGTCTAAGCAGCCCACGTCCGCAGGACTATTTTTTTGAGAATGTGAATTTTTGCACTACCGGGCGCAATCGTGTAAGCTTTGATTCAGACACTGCCCGCGCCCTTGCCTGGAGGAATGTATGAAGCTTACCTTGCTCAAGAAAATCACCGGTCTTGTGTTCGTCTCCGTGATGCTTGTCGGGGCTGGCAACTACCTCTCCAGCAGATATTTTCTGAACAACACGCTGGACGAACAGAACACCAAGGAGATTGGCATCCGCGCCGACCTGGTGGCTGCGGAGTTTGAGGACCAGAAGAAGTCGCTGCTGGCCAGCGCCTTCCTCATGGCCAGTAATCCCCAGGTGGCCAGCAAGATCGCCGACGGGGACACCCCCTGGCTGCAGGCCTATGCCAAGAAGGTCATGGCCGAGACTGGGATCGAGTCCATCACCATCTCCGACGGCTCGGGTAAGTGCGTCGCGCGCGGCCACTCGGAAAAGGTCGGCGACAGCGTTTTGGGGCAGGTCAACGTCCAGAAGGCCCTCAAGGGCGAGGTTTCCGTGGGCGTGGAGCAGGGCACGGTGGTCAAGTTCTCCCTGCGCGTGGGCTACCCCGTGAAAAAGGGCGACGTGGTCGTCGGCTGCATCACGCCCGGCTTTACCCTGTCCAGCGAACGTTTTGTGGACCAGATCAAGAAGAACCTGGGCCTGGAGTGCACCATCTTCCAGGGCGACACGCGCATCTCCACCACCATCATGAAGGAAGGCAAACGCGCCATCGGCACCAAGATGGACAACCCCAAGGTGCTTGAGAATGTGATCCAGAAGGGCCAGCGCTTCATCGGCCATAATGTCATCCTGGGCGCGGCCTACAACACCGCCTATTGGCCCATCGTCGATGCGCACAACCAGGTCGCGGGCATGTTCTTCATCGGCCAGCGGCGCGAATTCATCGATCGCGTGCTCTCCGAGACCAACCTGACCACCCTGGCGTCCACCATTGTGGTGGGCCTGCTCATGCTGCTTGCCGGGTATCTCTTCTCCAAGGCGCTGGTTCGGCCCATCCTGCAAACCATCGATTTCGCCAACCACGTGGCCCAGGGCAACCTGGACGACGAGTTGAACGTGACCTCAAACGATGAGACGCACACCCTGGCCGAGGCCCTGCGCGCCATGGCCAAGACCCTCAAGGCCAAGATCCAGGAGGCTGAGGCCAGCTGCTCCGAGGCCGACCTGAAGGCCCAGGAGGCCGAACAGGCCACCAAGGAGGCCCTGGAGGCCAAGATCCAGGCCGAGTCGGCCAAGCGCGAGGGCATGCTCGACGCTGCGGACAAGCTGGAGGAGATCGTGGAGCGCATCACCTCCTCCTCCGAGGAGCTCTCCTCCCAGGTGGAGGTCATGAGCCGCGGCATGGACCTGCAGCGCGACCGCGTGGGCGAAACCGCCACCGCCATGGAGCAGATGAACGCCTCGGTCATCGCCGTGGCCCGCAAGGCCGGAGAGGTCGCCGGGAGTTCGGACACGGCCAAGACCAAGGCCATGGGCGGCGCGGAAGTGGTGCGCCGCTCCCAGGTGGCCATCGGCAACGTGAACAGCATCTCCACGCTGCTCAAGGAGAACATGCAGCAGCTGGGCAAGCAGGCCGAGGCCATCGGTCAGGTCATGAACGTCATCAACGACATCGCCGACCAGACCAACCTGCTGGCCTTGAACGCCGCCATTGAGGCCGCCCGCGCGGGCGACGCCGGGCGCGGCTTCGCCGTGGTGGCCGACGAGGTGCGCAAGCTGGCGGAAAAGACCATGGGCGCCACCAAGGAAGTGGGCGCGAACATCCGCGCCATCCAGGAGTCCAGCCGCAAGAACATCGAGAGCATGGACAAGGCCGCCGTGGCCATTGGCGAGGCCACCAGCCATTCCGACGAGTCGGCCAGGGCCCTGGACGAGATCGTCATCATCTCCAAGACCAACGCCGACATGGTCCAGGTCATCGCGGACGCGGCCGACGAGCAGTCCGGCGTGTCCGAGAAGATCAGCTCGGCCATTGAGGAGATCAACCGCGTGGCTGCGGAAACCGCAGAGGGCATGGGCCAGTCCGTGAACGCCATCAGCGAGGTGGCGCACATGGCCGCCCAGCTCCGCAGCATCATCGGGGAGCTCAAGGCGTCCTGACGCCCATTTGCATCCACACAAGGAGGGGGCTGCCTGCGGGCTGCCCTCCTTTTTTTAGCCGCGTGGGTTGGGCGGACCGCTGACGCGTTGGCGTATGGAATCCTCGCCCCGCTGAAATTTTGGGCCGCTGAATTTTCTGGCCGCTGTACCCTCGGCCCGCTGACTCCGTGGCCTGCCGTGGGCAACGCAGGCGTCGAACTGCCCCGGAGTGGCTGTCTGGTTTTCGTCTGCCGCGCCATTGCGGACTGCGGGCTGCCTGCCGAGGCTGGGGCCGGACGGCGTGCAGGCCCGGCCTGCCTTGACCACAGCTTTTGCCTCAGCCTCCAACCCTTTCGCTGCGAGCTGCCTCTCCCTGGCTCCGTTTCCATCCACTCGCCTCTGCACATCAGGCCAGGGGCCAGGGCCTTTGGCGCGCTCTTGCCGCCATCCTCGCAACCAGCCAAGGAGGGAACCTTCCCTTTCCCCTTGTTTTCGCGTGGGCGGCAAGCCGGTCGGCACAGTCGACGCGGAAGCGCAGTCCCGTCGGCCAGGGCTGAACGCGCTCTACGCGTCGGCCCCAGCGCACACGCTCACGCCTTGGCGGCCGCGAAGCGCAAAAAAGGGGGGAGGCCTTGCGGCTTCCCCCCTTGCGTCGTGTCTGGTGGAGCGGGTTCGTTCAGCAGGACTAGTTCAGGAGATCCTGACGCACGATCTCGACCTTCATGGTCTCGCGCAGGTTGGCCAGCAGCGCGTTGAACAGCTCCTGGCTGAAGGCCTGGGCGCCCTGGCTGATCCACATGCGCTTCTCCTTCTCCCAGGCGTCCTCGGGCGCGGAAATGCGCTCGGCCAGGCGGGCCAGGGCCACGCCGGCCGGAATCTCATAGGGCTGCCTCAGCCAGTTCTTGTCGCCTGCGGCGAAGATGGCCATGAGCATCTGCGGGTTGCCGCCGGTCTGGGCCACCGCAGCCTGGCGGTCCAGGGGCGGGGTGGTCTTGAGCTCGGCCTTGACTGAAGCCAGGGTCTGGGCCTGGGTCTCCGGGTTCTGCAGGTCGGCCAGCACCTTCAGGGCCTTGTTCATGGCCAGCCTGCGCGCCTCCTGGCTCTTCACCTCGGCCACGACCTTGTCGCGGACCTTGTCCAGGGGCAGGATGGATTCCGGCGTGCCCTCGATCTTTTCGGCCAGCAGATAGCCGCGCGCGGGCTCCATGGACAGGGGGGTCTTGGCGCCGCTGCCAGGGGCCAGGGCGAACAGGGTGTCCACGGCCTCCTTCTTGAGGCCGAAAAGCTTCTGGACTTCATCCTGATCCATGAGCTCGCTCTTGCGCACGGTGATCCCCAGGCCCTGGGCGATCTTGGCCAGCTTCACCCCGGCCGCGATCTGGTCCATGCTCTGGTCCAGAATCTCGTTGCTTTTCTCAGAGGCCTTCTCCTCGGCCAGGCGCTTCTTGAGCTCGTCCTTGACCTGCTCGAAGGGCACGGTGCCCGCCGGGCGGTTGCCCACGAGCTTGATCAGGTGCCAGCCGAACTGGGTGCGCACGGGCTCGCTGACCTGTCCGGTCTTGAGGGCCATGGCCGCCTCCTCAAAGGGCTTGACCATGGCGCCCTGGGAGAACCAGGGCAGCTCGCCGCCCTTGCTCGCGCTCACGGGGTCCTGGGAGTGCTTCTTGGCCAGGGACTCGAAGCTGGCGCCCTTCTTCAGCTGGGCCTGAATGTCCTTGATCTGGGCCAGGGCCTTGTCAGCTACCTCCTTGGGCGCGGAGGGGGGCACCAGGAGCAGGATGTGCTGGGCCTGCAGCTGGGCCGGGTGCTTGAAGCTGTCGAGGTTGGCGTCGTAGTTCTTCTTGGCGTCCTCGTCGCTGACCTTCACGGTGGCGGACAGGTCCGACACGGTGATGGGCAGGTATTCCAGCCGGATGCGCGCGGGCTCCTTGTACTTTTCCTTGGTCGCCTCGTACATGTCGGCCACCTGCTTGTCCGTGGGCTTCACCTGCGCCTCGAAGTCCTTGGCCGGGAAGAGGATGTAGTCCATGCGCACGGTCTCTCGCGCCCACTGGTACAGGCCCTTGGCCTCCGGCTCGGACAAGAGCGCGGAGATGGTGGTGAAGCCCTGGAGCTTCTGGATGATCTGGTTGTTCTTCAGCTCGGCCTCGAAACCCAGCGGAGTGGAGTGGTTCTGGGCCAGGGCGTTCCTGTAGATGGCCGGGTCAAAGGTGTTCTGGGCGTTGTGGAAGGCCGGGATGCTGCTGATGATGGCGCGCAGCTCCGCCTGGGACACGGTGATGCCCATCTTGGCGGCGGCAGAGAGCAGGAGCCTGGTGTTCACCAACTGGCCCAGGATGGCTTGCTTGAACTGCGGCGTGTTCAGCTCCTCGGCGGAGACTCCGGGATTCTGGCGGCGCATGGCCGTGATGGCGTCCTCAAAGGCCTTCTGGAACTCGCGGGCGCTGATGGCCTCGCCGCCCACATAGGCCACCACGGGCTCTTTCTTGTCCGTGAAGCTGCCCATGCCAAAGGCGAAGACAAAGACCACGATGATGATGCCAAAGGCGATCTTGATGCCCCAGCCTCCGGCGTTCCTGCGTAACGTTTCGAGCATGCTCTCTCCGATTGTTCTTGATATGCCGGGCTGTTAGCCCTTGGGCGCGCGCACGGTGTTCAGCAGTCCGCCTGATTGGATAATCTTCAGCTCATGGTCCGTCAAATCATTTGTCGCCATGATCTTGGCCGCGCCGCCCACGGAAACCGCAACAGGCTTGCCCGGCTGGATGTCTTCGGCGATGATGGAAAGTTCCGCGCCCTGGGCCAGGGTGTCGTAGTCGTCCTTGTTCACCAGAAGCAGCGGCAGGATGCCGAAGTTGACCAGGTTGGCGCGGTGGATGCGGGCCAGGCTCTTGACGATGACGGCCTTGACCCCCAGGTGGCGCGGGGCCAGCGCCGCGTGCTCGCGGCTGGAGCCCTGGCCGTAGTTCTCTCCGCCCAGGATGAACCCGCCGCCCAGCGCCTTGATGCGGCCCACGAACTCCGGGTCGACCTTGGTGAACACGTGCTCGGCGATGGCTGGGATGTTCGAGCGCAGGGCCATGATGGCCGCGCCTGCGGGCATGATGTGGTCGGTGGTGATGTCGTCGCCGACCTTGAGCGCGATCTGCCCCGCGATGGTCTGCGGCAGCTCTGTGAAGCGCTCCAGGGCCTTGATGTTCGGCCCGCGCAGCACCTCGACCTCTTCGCCGCTTTCCGGCGGGGTGACGAAGAGCTGGCGGATGCTCGGGGCCTTTTTCGGCAGCTCGGCCTTCTTGGGCGGCGTGCCCCAGGTGGCCGGGTCGGTGAACTGGCCGTTCAGCGCGGCCTGGGCGGCGGTGAGCGGGCTGACCAGGTACACCTGGGCGTCCTGGGTGCCGCTGCGGCCCTCGAAGTTGCGGTTGAAGGTGCGCGCGCACACGCCTTTGGACACCGGCGAGCCGCCGATGCCGATGCACGGGCCGCAGGCGCATTCCAGGATGCGCGCCCCGGCGTCGAGCAGCGGGTCGAGCAGGCCCTCGGCCATAAGCAGCTTCAGCACCTGCTTGGAGCCCGGCGCGATCAAGAGGTCGGTCGCGGGATTGATGCGCCTGCCCTTGAGCAGTTCGGCCGTGGCCTTGAGGTCGGTGTACGAGGAATTGGTGCAGGAGCCGATGGCCGCCTGGTCCACGCGCAGGCCCGCCAGGTCCTTGATGCGCACCATGCGGTCGGGCATGTGCGGGGCGGCGGCCAGGGGCTCGATGGAGCCGAGGTCAATGACCACCTCGTCGTCATAGGTGGCCTTGGGATCGGCCGCCAGGGCGAGGAAGTCCTCGGGGCGGCCCATGCGCGACAAAAACTTCTTGGTCTGCGCGTCGCTGGGGAAGATGCTGGTGGTGGCGCCCAGCTCCGCGCCCATGTTGGTGATGGTGGCGCGCTCCGGCACGGTCAAGGTGGCCACGCCCGGCCCGGCGAACTCCATGACTTTCCCCACGCCGCCCTTGACGGTCAAGAGGCCCAGCAGGTGCAGGATCACGTCCTTGGGGCTGGCCCAGCCGGTCAGCTTGCCGGTCAAGAGCACGCGCACCACCTTGGGCATGGGCAGGGTGTAGGGCATTCCGGCCATGGCGAGCGCGACGGACAGGCCGCCCGCGCCGATGGCCAGGCTGCCCACGCCGCCCGCCGTGGGGGTGTGGGAGTCCGACCCGATGAGGGTCTTGCCCGGCTTGGCGAAATTCTCCAGGTGCAGCTGGTGGCAGATGCCGGTGCCAGCAGGCGAGAAGACCATGCCGTATTTGGCGGCGATGGTGCGCAGATAGCGGTGGTCGTCGGGGTTGCGGAAGCCGGTCTGCAGGGTGTTGTGGTCCACGTAGCTGACCGAGAGCTCGGTCTTGACGCGCGGGATGCCGATGGCCTCGAACTGCAGGCAGGCCATGGTGCCCGTGGCGTCCTGGGTCAGGGTCTGGTCGATCTTCAGGCCGATCTCTGCGCCTGGGGTCATCTTGCCGGACACGAGGTGCTGGGCGATGATCTTCTGGGTGATGTTGCGGGCCTTGGCCATGTGACGGTGCTCCTTGTGCTTCCTTGTATTCTTTGATCCGCCGGGCCTAGAACAGAAAGCCGCCGGTTGCGGGCGGGCCGTCGGTCTCCGCAAAGCCCTTGCGGATGCGGTTGATCTTGTTCGTGCGGAACTGGATCTCCACCTCCAGGCGCAGCTTGTCGCGCTGGTTCAGGAAGATCTCCCCGGAATGAAAAACGCCCTGGGCCAGGTCCTCAGCCGCCATGAGCTCACGCACCCGGCGCACGCAGGCGTCGCGCTGGGCGGTGAACTCGGCGATCTCGGCCTCGCACAGGGCGATGGCCTCAGACTCGGACACGCTGTTTTCTGGACGTGGCGACATGTTTCTCGGGTTCCTTCGGCGCGGGGGCGTGTTCCCGCACCACCGGCAGGGCGTTGTAGACGGACCAGAACCTGGGCCAGAGGAAGGCCAGTCCGCCGGGGTTGTCGATGGCGATGCCGGGTCGCAGGAACGAGAACAGGGCCAGGGCTAGGGTGGTGTGCGGGTCCGGGCTGGTCCAAACGCCCTCCCAACCCTTGAGCACGCAGGGCGGCACCAGCAACGCGCCGTCCTGGAGCACATGCTCCACGCCCAGGCGCTCCAGCAGGTCCACGCCGCGCGCGCTGGCTGCGGGGTCCAGGGGCAGCAGCACGCGCGCGCCGCCAGCCTTCACGGCCAGGGCCAGGGCCAGGGGCAGGTATTCGGCCTGCCTGCCCATGCACAGGTCCACGCCAGGGTTCAGGCTGCCGCTGCGCGACTCCGCGATTCCGGCGTCGACGCTGAGCGGCAGGCCCAGGGCGGCGAAGTCCTCGCGCACGGCTTGCGGCAGCGCAAGCGAGCCCGACAGGCGCGCCATGCCGCCAGCCAGCGCGGGCAGGGCCAGCAGGTAGGCCGAAAGCGCCGGGTCCAGCGGCAGGGCCGGGGCGGCCGGAACCTTGGCCTGGGCGGGCGGGATGAGATACTCGTTGCCCTGGCGGCGGGCGGGCACCTGGCAGAGGTTCAGGACCTCCAGGACCTCGTTCAGGGCCAGGGCCTGGCCTGCGGCGGCGATGGGCTCGGCGCAGAGGGTCAGGCGCAGGCCCTCGGGGTAGCTCCAGGCGGCCAGGGCCAGGGCCTGGGCGAACTGCGGCGGCGTCTCGGGCGTAAGCTCCAGGCGCGAGGCCATGCGTCCGCCGGACTCCAGCCGGGCGGGCAGGCCGCGGCTGCGCGGGTTCATGGGCGCCAGGCGCGCGCCCAAAAGCGGCAGGATCGCGTCCAGGTGGCGCAGGTCCAGGAACTTGAGGTTCGGACCGCCCGCGAACTTGGAGCGCCCGGCCTCGCGCAGGGCCAGCGCCAGCAGCACATAGAGGGTGAAGGGCTCCTCCCCGGCGAAGACGAGCACGTCCTCGAAGCGCAGGGGGGAGTCTTCGGCCTTGGCCTGGGTTTCGGAGCTGGTGAGCTCGTCGGCTGTCCAGGACAGGTGCGCCCCGGCCTGGTTCAGGGCCTTGACCAGTTCGATCAGGGGGTCGTTTAGGACCACGCCGGACAGGCGCATGGGCGCGCCGACGGCGGCGGCCAGCACGGCCAGCATGCGCGTGCGCGCAAGGGAGCGCGGGCCCAGGATGTCGATGTCCGCCGGTTCGGAGCGCGGGATCAGGGCAAAGGGCTTGTCGGCGGAGCGCCGCGTCTCCTGCGGCTCCAGGCCGAAGGCGTTGAGCACGGGGAAGAGCTGGCGCGCCAGGCGCGGGTCCAGGTCCAGGTTCTTGGCGGCCTGGTCAAAGCCCAGGCGCAGCTGCTTCTCCAGATCGCGGTCGAGCACCTGGCGACCCCTGGCCGCGCGCTGGACCATGCGGCAGCGGCGGGCGACCATGGACAAAAGCTTGGCGTCCAGGTCGATGAGGTCTTCCAGGGGCGAAGGCTTGGGCTTTGAATCGGCATTGCGGTCGAATTTGCTGGGGCTGTCGGTCATGGAGTCTCTTTTCTGGTGTGGTGTTAAAAAAATCCTTTAGCCGGAAAAATGCCGCCGGGCAAGTGCGTCTGCGCCCGTGCTCCGGGCGGGGTCCACCAGCGCCGAACAATATTCTGTCAGGAAGCGTTTCGCATCTGATAAGTCACGTCCAGCAAAGCGTAGGCCCATGCGCCACGCTTTTGCGCCAACTTCGAGCTTGATTTTATTCGCCGGGGGTCTGTATACTCTGCGGCACTTATGGCAATTTTGGAACTTTCCGACATCAGCGTGCGCTTCGGCGGATTGCAGGCGCTCACCGATGTCTCCTTCCGCGTCAGCGAAGGGGACATCGTGGGGCTCATCGGTCCAAACGGCGCTGGCAAGACAACAGTGTTCAACGTCATCACCGGCGTGTACCAGACCTCCTCCGGGCAGGTGAGCTACGACGGCAGGCCGCTTGCGGCCCTGCGGCCGCACAAGATCCTGGCCCTCGGCGTGGCCCGCACCTTCCAGAACATCCGGCTGTTCCAGAATATGACAGCTTTGGAAAATGTCATGGTGGCGCAGCACAGCCGCACCCGCGAGGGCGTTCTGGCGGCCATGCTGCGCACCCCGGCGCAAAAGCGGGAGGAGGAGCGCATCCGCGAGAAGGCCATGGAGGCCCTGGCGTTCATGGGTCTTTCCGACTTCGCCGGGGAGGTGGCCTCGAACCTGGCCTACGGCCTGCAACGCAGGCTGGAGATCGCCCGGGCCCTGGCCAGCCAGCCCCAGACCCTGCTGCTGGACGAGCCCGCTGCGGGCCTGAACCCGGCCGAGAGCCAGGAGCTGATGCACACCATCGGGCGCATCAGCTCGCGCGGCATCAGCATCCTCATGGTCGAGCACGACATGAAGGTCGTCATGGGCATCTGTCGCAATATCGTTGTATTAGACCACGGTGTTATGATCGCCGAGGGCAAGCCTGAGGAGATTCAGCGCGACGCCCGGGTGATCGAGGCGTATCTGGGCCACTGAGATATAACCAAACAGGGGGAAGATGAGATGAAACGCGCGTTGTATTTCCTGTCCTTGCTGCTTCTCGTTTCGTTCGTGGCCGTTGGCTGCGGCGGCGAGAAGAAAGAAGAGAAGAAGGCCGAGGCTCCCAAGGCCACGGGCGTCAAGATCGGCAGCCTGAGCCCCCTGACCGGCCAGTACGCCGCTGACGGCAACGACATCAAGAACGGCGTGCTCGCCGCCGTCGAAGTCATGAACCCCGAGATGGGCGCGCTGGGCCCCGTGACCCTGCAGCCGGAGGACGACGCCTGCGACCCGCGCCAGGCCGTGGCCGCCGCCAACAAGCTGATCAACGAGAAGGTCACCGCCGTCATCGGCGCGTACTGCTCCAGCGCCACCATCCCCGCCGCAGAGCCGCTGATGGCCGCCAAGATATTCATGATCACCCCGGCCTCCACCAACGAGAAGGTCACCGAGAGCGGGCACAAGTACATGTACCGCACCTGCGGGCGTGACGACGACCAGAGCAAGGCCGCCGTGAAGTTCATGCAGGACTACCTGAAGGCCAAGACGATCTACATCGTGGACGACAAGACCACCTATTCCCAGGGCCTGGCCGACAACGTCGAGAAGCTGTGCGCTGGCGCCGGCCTCAAGGTGCTGGGCCACGAGCACGTGAACCAGGGCGACAAGGACTTCTCCGCCGTGCTGACCAAGGTCAAGGCCGCCAAGGCCGACGTCTTCTAAGTCAGCCTGCAGAACTCCGCCGCCGCCGCGCCCATGCTCATCCAGGTGGCGCGCATGGGCATCAAGTCCAAGATCCTGGCCCAGGACGCCGTGTACCACCCGCAGCTGATGGAGCTGGCCAAGAAGGACGCCGAGGGCGTGTACTTGACCTTCGGCTACACCGACAAGGAGACCCCGGCCTACAAGAAGTTTGCCGAGGCCTACAAGAAGTTCGGCGATCCCGGCGCCTACTCCGCCTATGCCTACGACTCCGCCGTGGCCTACCTGAAGGCTGTCAAGGCCGCTGGCTCCACCGACCCGGACAAGGTCAAGGCCGAGCTGATGAAGCTCGACTTCGCCGGCGCCTCCAAGCAGATCAAGTACAAGGAGAACGGCGATTCCGGCTCCAACTACGTGATCCAGGTGGTCAAGGACGGCAAGTTCGAGAACTTCTGGAACCCCGAAAACGGCCAGCTTTACAAGAAGTAAGAACCGTCCCGCACGCATGAAAGCACAGGCGGGGGCCAGCTTTGGCCCCCGCCTTTCATAAGGCGCAGCACGTGGAAGTTTTTCTCCAGCAGTTGGTCAACGGCATCACCCTGGGCGGCGTGTACGCCCTGGTGGCCCTCGGCTACACCATGGTCTACGGCATCATCCAGCTCATCAACTTCGCCCATGGCGAGATCTTCGCCGCCGGCGGCTACATGGGGGTCATCCTCATCAGCTGGATGGTGGCCCAGGGCTACCCGCCCTTTGTCTGCCTGGGCGTGGCCCTGGTGCTGGCCATGGGCTACTGCGCGCTTTTGGCCATGGCCGTGGAGAAGCTGGTCTACAAGCCTCTGCGCTCCTCGTCCCGACTGTCCGTGCTGCTGTCCGCGCTCGGCATGTCCATATTTCTGCAAAACGGCCTCATGCTGACCCAGGGCGTGTACGACCGCGCCTACCCCGGCGAGATGGTCCAGGGCGGGTTCGAAATCGGCGGGGCCGTGGTCTCCTACATGCAGGTGGTCATCGTGGGCATCACCGTGGCCCTGCTGGTGGGGCTGAACGCATTGGTCTTCAAGACCCGCGTGGGCAAGGCCATGCGCGCCACGGCCCAGGACAAGACCATGAGCGCGCTTGTCGGCATCAACGCCAGCCGGATCATCAGCCTGACCTTCGCCATCGGCGCGGCCCTGGCCTGCGCGGCGGGCATCATGGTCGGCATGTACTACGGCAGCGTGCGCTACGACATGGGCTTCGTGCTCGGCGTGAAGGCCTTTTCCGCCGCAGTGCTCGGCGGCATCGGCAACATCACCGGGGCCATGCTCGGCGGGCTGATCATCGGCATGATCGAGGTCTTTGCCGCAGGCTACATCTCCAGCGAATACAAGGACGTGTTCGCCTTCATCATCCTCATCGGGGTGCTGTATTTCATGCCCACCGGCATCATGGGAGAGAACGTTGACGATACCCGCGTCTAGAAAGCTCTGGCTCGGCTTTGCTGTGGCCATGCTCTGGCTCTATGTGCTCCTGTGGCCGCTTCTGGGCATCAAGCCCGAAGGGCTGGAGTTCGCCGCCAGCACCGCCATCTGGGCCAAGGTGGCCGTGGTCTCGGCCATCCTCCTGGCCCTGTGGCAGCTCAAGGGGCGCGGGGTCTTCGATTTCGCATCGCGCCCGGCCCAGGCCCTGTCCCAGGCCCTGGGCAAGGCCACGGGCCGCGTGGCCACGTGGATCTGGCTGGTGCTGGTCTTTGCCGGGGCCGTGGTCTTCCCGCTGGTCACCGAGCGCTACGCCCACGACGTGGCCATCAGCGTGCTGGTGTACATCTGCCTGGGCCTGGGGCTGAACGTGGTCGTGGGCATGGCCGGCCTCTTGGACCTCGGCTACATCGCCTTCTACGGCGTGGGGGCCTACACCTACGCGCTTCTGTCCGTGCACTTCGGCCTGTCCTTCTGGCTCTGCCTGCCCATCGCCGGGGCCTTTTCGGCCTGCGCCGGGTGCATCATCGGCTATCCCACCCTGCGCATGCGCGGCGACTACCTGGCCATCGTCACCCTGGGCTTCGGCGAGATCGTGCGCATCGTGCTGAACAACTGGATGAGCCTGACCCACGGCCCCAACGGCATCCTGGGCATCAAGCCCCCGGGGGCCTACTGGTGGCAGGACGGCCACATCGAGCACATCTGGCTGGGCAGCCTGGAGCAGTTCTACTACGTCATCCTGGGCCTGGCGGTGTGCACCATCGTGGCCGTGCACCGGCTCAACCACTCGCGCATCGGCCGCGCGTTCGAGGCCGTGCGCGAGGACCAGACAGCGGCCGAGCTCATGGGCGTGAACACGCTGGGCATCAAGCTCCTGGCCTATTCCCTGGGGGCCATCTTCGGCGGCCTGGCCGGGGCGTTTTTCGCCGCGCGCATGCGTTTCGTCAGCCCGGAGTCCTTCACCTTCATCGAGTCGGCCATGGTGCTGGCCATGGTGGTGCTGGGCGGCATGGGCTCCATCCCCGGCGTGATCCTGGGGGCGCTGGCGCTCATCGCCCTGCCCGAGATCTTCCGCGGCTTCGAGCTGTACCGCATGTTCGTCTTCGGCGGGGTCATGGCCATGATGATGCTTTTTAGGCCCAAGGGCCTGTGGCCCGCCAAGCGCATGGGCGTGCGCAGCGAGGAGAGGGACTAGGCCATGCGCGGACCCACCCTCGAACCCATCCTGGAGCTCAAGAACGTCTCCGCCGCCTATGGCCGCATCAAGGCCATCAAGGGCATCTCGCTCACGGTGTATCCCGGCGAGGTGGTCAGCATCATCGGGGCCAACGGCGCGGGCAAGTCCACCACGCTCATGGCCATCAGCGGGGTTCTGCCCATCACCGGCGGGGAGATCAGCTACGACGGCGTGCGCATCGACGGCACGGCTGCGGACCTTTTGCCCGCGCGGGGCCTGTGCCAGGTGCCGGAAGGCCGACGCATCTTCCCGCGCCTGACCGTGGAGGAGAACCTGGACATGGGCGCCTTCTTCCGCAAGGACAAGGCGGGCATCCTGCACGACCTGAACCGCGTGTTCCAGCTCTTCCCCATCCTCCAGGAGCGCCGCAGGCAGCAGGGCGGGACGCTTTCCGGCGGGGAGCAGCAGATGCTGGCCATGGGCCGCGCGCTCATGAGCCGCCCGCGCCTGCTCCTGCTCGACGAGCCCTCCCTCGGCCTGGCCCCGCTCATCGTGCAGCAGATCTTCCGCATCATCCGCGAGATCAACGAGACCGACGGCGTGACCGTGGTCCTGGTGGAGCAGAACGCCAACCTGGCGCTGCAGGCCTCGACCCGGGGCTACGTGCTGGAGACCGGCAACGTCATCATGGAGGACGAGGCTGGCGCGCTTTTGGCCAACCCGGACATCCGCAAGGCCTACCTGGGCGAATGACCCGGCATAATCCACAGCCTTGTTCAAACAGACAAAGCCCCCGGCGCCGCTGCCGTGCCGGGGGCTTTTGCGCAGGCCCGGCTGGGCTACGTGGCGTCCTCCGACGATTCTTCTTGCCCCTGACCTGATTGATAAGCTACTCTTCTCGCATGAAAAGCCGTGCTATACAGGCGGGCTGACTGCGTGCGCCGCCGCCCTGTGAAGAAACTTGTGCGTTGCCGCCCTTGGCTGGCGGTCTTCGCAAGCGTTCTTTGGGCGTTGTTGCTTCTGCTTCCGGCGAATCTTCAGGCCGGGCAGACCGGCGGCAACGTTTCGCGGCCCGCGTCCATCACCGTGGTTCTGGACGACAACTACCCGCCGTACATCTTCCGCAGCGACGAGGGCCGGATTCAGGGCATCCTGGTGGACCAGTGGAAGGCCTGGGAAAAGGCCACGGGCGTCCGCGTGAACCTGGTGGCCATGGACTGGGAGAGCGCGCAAAAGTACATGCAGGCGGGCCGCGCCGACGTCATCGACACCATCTTCTACAGCGATGCGCGGGCCAAGATCTACGACTTCACCAAGCCCTACGCCAGCCTCGACGTGCCGGTGTTCTTCCACAAGAGCCTGGGCGGCATCAGCGACGCCCAGTCCCTGCGCGGCTTCACCGTGGGGGTGAAGGCCGGGGACGCGGTCATCGATGTGCTGGGGCGCTACGGCATCCATTCCCTCAAGCAGTACGAGAGCTACAAGGACATCATCAACGCGGCCCGCGCGGGCGACATCCGCGTGTTCTCCATTGATGGCCCGCCCGCCCTGTACTACCTGTACAAGTATGACCTTGAGTCCGAGTTCCGGCAGGCCTTTGTGCTCTATTCCGGGGCCTTCCACCGGGCAGTGAAAAAAGGCGACGCCGGACTGCTGCGGCTCGTCGAGCAGGGCTTTGCCTCCATTCCGCTCGGCGTGCGCCAGGACATTGATGAAAAGTGGCTGGGCACGCCCATCACCAACAGGCAGCACCTGCGCCTAGCGCTGTACTGCGCCGGAGGAGTAGTTGTTCTGGTCCTGGCCCTGGGCGTCTTCAACATCATCCTGCGCCGCCGGGTGCGCCTCAAGACAGCGGAGCTGCAGGACACGCTGGGCAGGCTGCGGACAAGCGAGGAGCGCTTCCGCACCATCTTCAACTCCGTCAGCGACCTCATCTTCATCCATTCCTGGCCGGACGGGCGCATTGTGGACGTGAACCAGCGCACCTGCGACGTGTTCGGCTACACGCGGGAGGAGATGCAGACGCTTCCGGTGGAGGCCACCAGCGCGGGCGGCGCACCCTTTGACCAGGCCCACGCCATGGACCTGATGCGCAAGGCCTATGAGGGCGCGCCCCAGATGGTCGAGTGGCGGGCCAAGCGCCGGGACGGCAGCCTGTTCTGGCTGGAGGTGTCCATCCGCAGGGCGTTGGTGCTCGGACGGGAGCAGATCCTCGTGTCCTGCCGCGACATCAGCGACCGCAAAAAGGCCGAGGAGGCCCTGAAGACCTCGGAGAACACCCTGCGCTCCCTGTTCGCCTCCATGACGGACATCATCCTGATTTTGGACGCCGACGGGCGCTATCTGGAGGTCGCCCCGACGAACACGGACCGCCTGTACCGGCCCCCGCCGGAACTTCTGGGCCGGACCGTGACCGAGATCTTTGCGCCGGACAAGGCCGCGTATTTCCTCGGGGTCATCCGCCAGTGCCTGTCCGCCGGGATCACGGTCTCCACGGACTACAATCTGGTCATCGGGAACAGGGAGTACTGGTTCGCGGGCAATGTCTCGCCCCTGTCCGCAGACAGGGTGCTCTGGGTGGCCCGCGACATCACCGAACGCAAGAAGGCCGAGGAGGCCCTGTACGACAGCCGGGAGCGGCTGCAACTGGCGCTCGACGCGGCCAACGACGGGCTCTGGGACTGGCGGCTGGACACCGGCGAGGCCTACTTCAGCCCGCGCTACTACACCATGCTGGGCTATGCCCCCGGCGAGTTCCCGGCCAACTACGAGAGCTTCTCCAGGCTGCTGCACCCGGACGACCTCGCAGTCATAAATCAAGCCGTCACGACTTCCCTGCACGACTCGGAGACCAACGCCTTCGAAATCCGCATGCGCGCCAAGTCCGGGGAGTGGAAGTGGATCCTCACGCGCAGCCGCGTGGTGGACCGCGACGCCACAGGCGCGCACACCAGGCTCGCCGGAACCCATACGGACATCACCGAGCGCAAGTCCCTGGAACTGCGCCTGGCCGACCAGCTGACCTTCCAGGAGGCGCTCCTGGACACGATCCCCTACCCGGTGTTCTACAAGGGAGCCGACACGCGTTTTATCGGCTTCAATAAGGCCTATGAGGAAGTCTTCGGCGTCCGGCGCGAGGACCTCATCGGCAAGCGCGTGCTGGATCTGGAATACCTCCCCGCCGAGGACCGTCTGGCCTACCAGGCCGAGGACGAGGCCACCATCGCCAGCGTGGGCCGCGTGTTCAAGGAGATGCCCATCCCCTTCGCCGATGGCGTGCTGCACCAGACGATCTACTCCGTTACCGGTTTCCGCCTGGCGGACGGAACCTCCGGCGGGCTCATTGGCGTCATCGTGGACATCACCGAGCGCAAGACCGCCGAGGAGACGCTCAATGAGAATGTCGCATTCCTGAACTGCCTGGACCGCCTCGATCAGGCCATCCGCAAGGCCTCTGACCTGGATCAGATGATGCGGGACGCCCTGGACGTCATTCTTGACGTTCTGGACCTTGATCGGACCTGGCTGCTGTATCCACTCGACCTCAGCGCCCCGGTCTGGCGCGTCCCCATGGAGCGCACGCGACCGGGCTATCCCGGAGCGCTGGCCCAGGGCACAGACATGCCCATGACCGTCGAGGTTCAGGAGGCAATCAGACCGCTCCTTGGCACGGCCAATCCATTGAGCTATGGCCCTGGCGGCGATTTGCCGATGCCGGAGGAGACAAACAGGCCGTTTGCGGTCAAATCCCAGCTTCTTTTGGCCATCCACCCCAAGTTTGACAGGCCGTGGGTCCTGGGTGCGCACCAGTGCGGGCGCGTGCGCCACTGGACCGAGCGCGACAAGGCCCTGTTCATGGCCTTGGGCGGGCGCATCCAGGACGCCCTGAACAGCCTGCTCTTCCTGCGCGACCTGCGCGAGAGCGAGGAGCGCTACCGGGTCTTGTACCAGAACACCCCGGCCATGCTGCATTCCATGAACCGTGAGGGACGCGTGGCCTATGTCAGTGACACCTGGTGCGAGAAGCTGGGCTACACAAGGGAGGAAGTGCTCGGTCGCAGCATCCTGGATTTCCTCACCAAGGACAGCATTGTCACAGCGCTGGAATTGTCCTGGCCGCGGTTCTATGCCACCGGCTTTGTCGAGGACATACCGTACCGGTTTGTGACCAAGGACGGCCAGATCCTGGACATCCTGCTCTCCGCGAAGGCCGAACGCGATGCGGACGGGGCCATTGCGCGTTCCCTGGCGGTGCTCACCGACGTGACCGAGAAGAAACGGGCTGAAGAGTCCCTGCGCGAGAGCGAGGAGCGCTACCGCTCCGTAATCCAGAACATGTTGGACATCTACTACCGCACCGATGCAGAGGGCCTGTTGGTCATGCTCAGCCCCTCGGTGCTGAAGCTGTTGGGCTACGATTCCATGGACGAGATCCTGGGGCGTCCGACCGAAGACTTCTATGCTGTCCCTGCGGAGCGCCAGTTGTACCTGGAGAGATTGCGGGCCGAGGGCGTGTTGAACGACTACGAGGTGACCCTCCTGCGCAAGGACGGCTCCCAGATCCTTGTCGCCACCACCAGTACCTTCTACCGCGACAAGGCTGGCAACATCCTGGGCGTGGAGGGCATCTTCCGCGACATCTCCGAGCGCAAGCGGGTCGAGGAGGCCCTGACCCAGGCCAGGGACGCGGCCGACGCGGCCAACCGGGCCAAGAGCGAGTTTTTGGCCAACATGAGCCACGAGATACGCACGCCCTTAAACGGCATCGTGGGCATGATCCAGCTCTTGGTCGACTCGCCCCTGGACCAGGAGCAGAAGCGCTACGCCCAGGCCGCCTTCCAGTCCAGCCAGCGGCTGACCAGCCTGCTGGGCGACATCCTGGACCTCTCGCGCATCGAGGCCCGCAAGCTCGTGCTGGAGCGCAAGTCCTTTGTCCTGGCCGACATCCTGGACGCGGTGGAGACCCTGTACCGGCTCCCGGCCAGGCAGAAGGGAATAGAATTGACCCTGCGCCTGGATGCGGACCTGCCGCGCTGGCTTTTGGGTGATGAACACAGGCTGCGCCAGGTGCTCTTCAACCTCGTGGGCAATGCCGTGAAGTTCACGCAGGCCGGAAGCATCCTGGTGGAGGTGGAGCGCCTGGGCCCGCCGTCACCGGAGCAGTGCCGGGTGCTGTTCACTGTAGCGGACACGGGCGTGGGCATTCCGCCCGAGCTCCTGGTCCAGAGCTTCGAGATCTTCACCCAGGTGGAGGGTTCCCTCAACCGCAGCCACCAGGGTGCGGGCCTTGGGCTGGCCATTGTCCGGCATCTGGTGGCGCTGCTTGGCGGCCCGGCCGTCGATGTGTCCTCGGAGGTGGGCGTGGGCACCACCTTCTCCTTTGTCCTGCCCTTTGGCTTGCCGACACGGCAAGCCCTTGAAGCCATCAGCCAGGCTGAGGCCCGGCACGGCGGCCAGTCAGAAGCTCAGCCGGGCGGCCAGGCCGGGACGCCCTCCCTTGCGGGCCTGCGCGTGCTGCTCGTGGAGGACGAGGAGATCAACCTCCTGGCCCTGCGCACCGGCCTGGAGCGGCAGGGCTTGCAGGTGACCTGCGCCGACAGCGGGGAGGACGCGCTGGCCCTGCTGCGCGCGGGGCTGTATCAGTGCATCCTCCTGGACATCCAGATGCCCGGCATGAGCGGCGTGGAGGTTGCCCGGGCCATCCGCACCCAGCCCGAGTTCCGGCACTGCGCGGACATTCCCATCATCGCCCTCACGGCCTTCGCCATGTTCGGCGACCGCGAGCGCTTCCTGGCCGCAGGCATGGACGACTACCTGCCCAAGCCCTTCACCTTTGGCGACCTCACGCGCATGCTCGCGCGCATTCTTGGCCGCGAAACAGGGCCCGCCAAAGACGCAGGCCAGGGCCAAGACGCATAGAACCTTGGCAACGCCTCGGGCGCGGGGTCGCCGTGGCGGGCGACCTGAGCGGACGGAATGTGCGGATCGGGCGGAACGGACGGACGGACTGGACGGACTGGGCGATTCCGGTGATTTCAGGGCGCGCGGGGATAAGGGGGGTCAGCGCGGCTGCGGGGCGATGCCCACGGCCTGGGCCACGGGCAGGCGCACCACGACCCTGGTGCCCTGGCCCAGCACGCTGTCCACCAGGATGTCGCCGCCCAGGCCCTTGATGATGCCGTAGCTGACGGACAGGCCGAGGCCAGAGCCCTGGCCCACGTCCTTGGTCGAGAAGAAGGGCTCGAAGATGCGTGGCAGGTGCGCCGGGCTGATGCCGCGTCCGGTGTCCTCGATCTCGATGACCAGCTCGCCCGCCTCGGCCCGGGTGGAGACGCTGAGCCTGCCGCCAAAGGTCATGGCGTCCAGGGCGTTGTCCAGGATGTTGCCCAGGGCGGTGGCCAGGTTTGCGCCGGGCAGGGCCACCTGGGGCACGTTCAGGCCGGGCAGGTCGCGTGCGAGGTCCGGCTGGCACGCGACGTGCGCCTGGGCCATGCGCGGCTGGAGCGCGGCCAGCAGGCCCTTGAGCAGCTCGCCCAGGTCGGCTTCGGCGGCGATGCCTTCGCTTGGCTGCACGCCGCCCTTTGTGCCGGGCGTGTGGCACAGGCACAGCAGTTTGGCCGTGAGCTGCTTCACGCGCAGGCCGTGCTCGTGCAGCTTGGCCGTGCTCTGCGCAAGCTCGGTCAACGTGCCGGTGACCTTGTCTGCCCCCGTTTCCCGTTTGGCTCCCGGATCATTGGCCAGATCATCGGCCAGGTCGGCCACCAGGTCGTCCATCCATCCGGCCAGGGAGACCATGACGTTGACCGGGTTGTTGATCTCGTGGGCCACGCCCTCGGCCATTTGGCCCAGGGCGGCCATTTTGGCCGTCTCGGCCATGCGCAGGCCTTCCTGGCGTTCCTGGCGGCGGTCCTGGGCGCGGGTGATGGCCTCCACCAGCCGCTGGATGGGCACAGGCTTGACCAGATAGTCCGTGGCGCCGAGCTTCATGCCCGCCACCGCAGTTGCCAGGTCGTTCTGCCCGGTGAGCATGAGGGCCTCGGCCTGGGGCCGCACGAGCTTGAGCTTGCGCAGCAGGGCCAGCCCGTCCATGCCGGGCAGGTTCACGTCCAGCACGGCCACGTCGATGTCAAACCCGGCGGCCAAGCGCAGGGCCTCCTCGCCGTCATAGGCGGTTCGGACCACAAAACCCCGCGCCTGGAGCCGCTCGGCCAGAAGATCAGCGAAGTCACGCTCGTCGTCGACGAGCAGGACAGCGTTCATGGCTGCCCCCGGACTACTTTTCGTCGCTCTCGTGGATGACCTGGTCGGCGTCTGCAAAGTCGCCGGCCTGGGCAAAGGTGGCGGCCACCATCATGTCTTCCATCTTCTGGCGGTAGGCGCCCTTGATGCTCTTGACCAGGCGGTCGATGTCCACGGGCTTCTTGTGGTACTCGAACGCGCCGAGCTGCATGCACAGCTCCTGGTCCTGCTCGCTCCCGTGACCGGTCAGGATGATGACCTGGACGTTGGGGTGGGCCTTCTTGACCTTGCGCAGGACCTCGACGCCGTCGATGCCGGGCATGCGCAGGTCAAGCACCATGACGTCGGGCACCTCGTCCTTGACCATCTCCAGGGCGGTTTCGCCGTCGTGGGCCACGTTGGGGCCCATGTCGCGCATCTTCATGCGCTCGGCCAGGGTGTTGATGAAATTTTCCTCGTCGTCGACCAGCAGCAGCTTGATCTTCTTGCTCACGGCGCTCTCCTTGTTTCCGCGCATACGCGCGGTTCCGGGGGCCGGGACGGGCGTCATGGCGACGTGCCCGGCCCCCGGTGTTTGGCTCTACAGTTAGGCTTCGGCCAGTCCGTAGGCCACGCGCACTCCCGTAAGCCCGACGGATTCAAGGAATCCGCAGACCTTGGGCGTGGGCACGAGCCGCACGGGGCGCATCCCCATGAGCTCGCGGGCCTCGGCCTCGCAGCCGGCTTCGGCAAAGGCCACGGCGGCGAACACGTCCGAAACGGACACCGACATCTCCTTCACCCCAGCCATCTGCATGGCTTCCTGCCGCTCCCCGGCATCGGCAAAGGCCATAGCCGCGAAGGTGTCCTCAAGCGTTTTGAGCATTCCGAGCATAGTGTCCTCCTTGGTGTCCGCAGGGGCGTGCACTCCGCCTGCATAACATGGTGAATCAAGCTGCTGCCCAGAATGCTACACATCTCTCCCTAAAAATCAATCCCCTTGACCCTAGGCCACGGGTTTGGGCAGGGCCAGAACCACGCCCTGGCCGCCCGGGCCGCCGGAAAGGCCGATGCCCAGGGTCTTGGCCAGGGCGGCCAGCTCGGCCCAGGCCGGGGCGCAACGCAGCGCCTCATAACCTGGGGAGTCCAGGCGCACCACGCCGAGCCCGCCCTGCTCCTCAACCGAGACCATGAGCTGCGTGCCCATGGGCAGCGTCTCAATCGCCGCCTCCAGGGCTGCGGCCACGGCGTCCATGACCTCCACGGCGCGCAGGCCGGTGCGCAGGCCGGTGCGGCCGGGGGCCAGCACCAGGGTGGTCTTGCGCCGGGCGGCGTTCCGGCGCCACAGGCCCACCAGGGCGCGCACGGACTCGTTGACATCGGCCCCGGCGGAGCAGCCTTCCGGCGCATGCGCGCAGTAGTTCAGCTGCTCGGTCAGGATCATGCCGCGCTCCACCTGCTCGGCCAGCACGGTGAGGCCCTTCTTGAAGCGCTCGGCATGGGCGAAGCCCTCGCTGCTCATGGCCAAGAGGTCCTCCATGAGCCCGGAGGACTCGCGGATGGTGGCCAGGATGTTCTGCAACTCATGGGTGGCCGAGGCCGTCATCCGGCCCATGAACAACGCGTCGCGCATGGCCATGGCCTCCTACTGCCCCTCGTTCTTGCCGGACTGGGCGGCGGCCTTCATGGCGTAGTCCGTGGCCGACTCCATCTTCTCGATGAGCGTGTCGATGTTCAGCGGCTTCATCATGTAGTCGTACGCGCCCAGGCGCATGCCCTCGATGCCGTCGCGGGTGCTGCCGTGGCCGGTCAAAAGCAGCACCTGCACCAGCGGATTGGTGCGCTTGACGCGTTCCAGCACCTCCAGGCCCTTGATGCCGGGCATGAGCACGTCGAGCACCACCACGTAGGGCTCCTCGGCGGCGATGGCCTCCAGCGCGCTCTCGCCGTCAAAGGCCACGCGGGAGGGGATGCCCCGCAGGTCCAGGCGCTCGGCCAGGGTCGTGATGAACTCGCGCTCATCGTCCACGAGCAGGATCTTCCAGTCTTTCGCGTTCATGCCATTGCCTCCCGCTGCCCCTTGGGCAGGGTGATGGTGAGCGTGGTGCCCACGCCTTGCTCGCTCTCGACGGCGATGTCGCCGCCGAGGCGCTTGATGATGCCGTAGGTGATGGACAGGCCAAGCCCGGTGCCCTTGCCCTTCTTGGTGGTGAAAAAGGGCTCGAAGATGTGCTTCAGGGTCTCGTCGGACATGCCGCAGCCGTTGTCGCGCACGGTGATATCCACGTTGTCCCCGACCTCGCGGGCCATGGCCACGATGCGTCCGCCGTCGGCCACAGCGGCCAGGGCGTTGTTGAACAGGTTCAGGAACACCTGCTGGAGCTGGCTGCGGTCGGAGTTGATGCGCGGCAGGTCCGGATCGATCTCCAGGCGCACGTCGACCTTGCGGTGCATGGCCTCATTGGAGAGAAAGCCTGCGGTCTCCTTGATGATCTCGCCCACGTCCAGGTCCTCGATGCTCACGTCCATGCGCCGGGCGAAGCCGAGCATGCGGTGGGTGATGCCCCGGCAGCGCTCCACGGCGCGCAGGATGCTCTCCACCTGGACGTCGAGCTTGGCCTTGGCCGTGAACTCGCCCCCCCGGACCATGATGTCCTTCATGAGCCCGGCCTTCTCGTTGATGATGGCCAGGGGGTTGTTGATCTCGTGGGCCACGCCCGCGGCCAGCCGCCCGATGCTGGAGAGCTTCTGGGAGTGCTCCACCTGGCGCAGGGCCATTTCGCGGCGCTCCTCGGACTCCTTCATGCGGCCGATGAGCACGTCGGTGACGCGGTAGGCGGCCACGAACACGGCCACCACGCCCAGGGCGAAGATGAACAAAAGGTCGCCGCGCACGGTGTACCAGCTCTTGAGCAGCGAGCCGCGCGGCTTTACGGCCATGAGCACGAAGTCGGCCTCGGGAAAGTAGGCGTAGGACAGGTACACGTCGCGCCCCAGCGGGTCGACCATGCTTAAGACCGCCGGTTCGTAGGTCTGGGGCGGCAGGGCGAAGGACAGCTTCTCCAGCACCTTGCCGTAGTTGTTGGAGCTGGTCTGCATGATCCCCTGGGTGTTGACCAGAAAGGCGTCGGCGTCGGGCTCCAGGCTCATGGAGGCGATGATGCGCTCGAACTGGTGGGTGTCCAGCGTGGCGCGCAAGATCCAGGTGCGCCCGTCCTCGGTCATGTGCTGCACGGCCACGATGACGTGGGGGAACTTGCGGAAGCCCATGAACACGTCGCTGACGTACTTGCCCTTGATCCGCACTTCCTGGAACCAGCGCTGCTCGGCGTAGTTCTTGCCTTTGAGGGCGTAGGGGCCCACGTAGTTCACCTGGGTGCCGTGCTCGTCAATGAGCCCCAGGTCGACAAAGCCCTTGAACTCCTTCTTCATGACGCTGAAGATGCGCGAAAGCTTGTTCTCGTCGGCCAGCTCCGGGTAGGTGTAGGCCGAGGCGATGAGGCTCACGGTGGACGAGCGTTCGGTCAAAAACAGCTCAAAGGAGTTCTTGGTCTTGTTCACCAGCACGCGCAGGGGGTTTTGGATCTCGCGCGACATGGTGGTCATGTGCTCGTAGTAGTTGAGCACGGCCATGGCCAAGAGCGGAATCAGGGTGGCTGCGGCCATGAGCGCGAAGATCTTGCGCCGCAGCACGGTGTAGCGCACCGGCGACTCGGCTTCGTCCACGTCGCTTTGCAGCCCGCGAAACGGCTTCTTGATGATCTCGGTGAGCTTCATCATGTGGCAATCCTCGGAAAAAGGATGGCGCCGGGTTCGAGCTCCCCGCGCAGGTACAGGGCCAGGGCTTCTTCGGCCAGGCCGGCCACGCCGTCGATGACCTCGACGCGTTTCCAGCGCAGGTAGTGGTAGTGCTCCTCCTCGATGCCGCCGGTGATGACGGCGGCCACCTCGCGGTCCAGGATCAGGTCGCAGAGGTCGTCGGCGCTGGAATGGGCCAGCACCAGGTCCTGCCTGCGCACCTCCCGGGCCGTGGCGTCCACCGTGACCAGCAGCACCTCGGAGCAGAGGTCGAAGCGCGGGGCCACCTCGTCGCGGTACAGCGTGACCAGGATCTTTTTGCCCATGGCCGCCCCCTACGCCTTTTTCCGGGCGGGCTTGTGCGCCCCGGCGGGTCTGCCCTGGTCTGCGGGGGCCGGGGCCGCTTCCCTGGCGGCGCGGGCCTGGGGGAAGCGCAGGGGCAGGGGCAGGTGCTCTGGCAGGATCACCTCTCCGGCGCAGACCATGACCGCGTACTCGACCATGTTGCGCAGCTCGCGCACGTTGCCGGGGTAGTCGTAGGACGAGAGCAGGGCCTGGGCCTCGTCGGAGAAGCCGAGGACCTGCTTGCGGAACTTGGCCGCAAAGATCTTGAGGTAGTGCGCCAAAAGGAAGCCCACGTCCTCCCCGCGCTCGCGCAGGGGCGGCAGGTGCAGGCGCACGGCGTTCAGGCGGTGGAAGAGGTCCTCGCGCAAGATCCCGGCTTTGACCAAGTCCTCGGGGTCGCGGCCGGAGGCAGCCACCACGCGCACGTTCAGGTGCATGGGCCGGTCGCCCCCGGCGGGCAGCACGGCCTTTTCGTCCAGCAGGCGCAGCAGGCGGCCCTGCTGGGCCAGGGGCATGTCGGCAATTTCGGAGAGGTAGAGCGTGCCGTTCTGGGCCAGCTGGAACTTGCCCGGCCTGGGCACGCCGTCCGGACCCTCGGCCTGGCCGAAAAGTTCGGCGTCGAGCAGGGCCTCGGGCATGGGCGTGGCGTTCACGCGGACAAAGCTCTCCCGCGCCCTGGGGCTTGCGCGGTGCAGGGCCTCGGCCAACAGGTCCTTGCCCGTGCCGGACTCGCCTGTGAGCAGCACCGGGGAGTCGCTTTGGGCCACGGCGGGCAGGATGCGCAGCAGGTGCTCCATGACCGCGCAGCGGCCCACCATCTGCCCCGGGCTGGCCGAGACGGACAAACGCGTCTCCATGTCCTTGAGGGCCGAGAGGTCCTCCAGCACGTCCAGCGTGCACAGGAACGCGCCCGCGCGGTCCAGGACGGGCAGGCTGGTCAGGCGCACGGGGATCTTGCGGCGGTGGCGGTTGATGAGGGTGCCCTCGCGGGACTCGGTGCAGGCGCCGGGGGCGCAGGCCCCGCCCTGCGGCAGGCAGGGACAGCCGTGCAGGCAGAAGCTGCCGCGCAGCACGTGGCGGCAGAAAACGCCCGCCACGTCCGCAGTGGAAAACCCGGTGAGGCTTTCCAGGGCGCGGTTCAGAAACAGGGTGCGGCGCTGCCCGTCCAGAACGGCCACCCCGAAGGGCAGCTCGCTCAGGATGCGGGGCAGGTCGGCCCTGTCCAGTCCGCTCACGTTTGCCAGTGTGCTTTGTTCCACCACGCGTTCTCCCTGGGGCGGCCGTTGGCCTGCGTCTGGCCGCCCCGTTGGTGGAGGGATGCTAGTGCCCGCCCCCGCCCACGATGCCGGAAGCGGCGAACATGAGCACAAGGATCTCGGCCAGGGCCAGGACGGCGAAGGTGAACTCCTTGCGCTTCAGGAACGCCGGGATGAGCGGAATGTAGCAGACAATGGTCATGGCCGCCAGGAGCACGATGCCCAGGAAATTGAGGAAGTCGCCCTTGCCCAGGAGCACGGCCCAGCCCCAGCCCGTGGGCACCTGACCCAGCTCCAGGTAGGTGTGCACCGGCTGCGACCACAAGAGGGGCACCTTTTCCAGGGGAATGTGCGGGGTGATGATGCCGAAGACGTACAAAAGGTAGGTCACGGCCATGAGGGCCAGACCGCTCCAGGAACCGTAAAACAGCATGTTGGCGTACGTGATCTGCTCGGGGGAGGCCTTTCCGGTGGCCTTGATCTGATCGCTCATGGCGTTTCTCCTTAAGGAATATGCGCGTGCGCGTTTGATTCGTGACTGGCCGCTTCGGGCTAGACTCCCAGGCCCTTGAGCAGGGCCTTGCCGCCGGCGAAGAGCAGCACGCCGATGACCATGTAGCGGATGAACGTGGGCTTGGCCTTGGCCAACAGGCGCACGCCGACAAAGGAGCCCAGCATGAGCCCGATGATGCTCGGAATGGCCATGAGCGGGATGACGCAGCCCTTGTTCAGGTAGACCCAGGCGGCGGAGGTGTCGGTGATGGACAGGAGGAACTTGCTGGTGCCCACGGCCACCTTGAGCGGTGCGCCCATCATCAGGTTCAGCACGGGCACGTTGGCCCAGCCCGCGCCCAGGCCGAACATGCCGGCCATGATGCCGATGATGATGAACATCAAAAGGCCCGGCAGGGTGCGGTGGGTCTTCCATTCCACCAGCTCGCCGGTGGAGGGCTCGACGTAGGAGCCGTTCATGCCGAGAGCCAGGCCCAGGGCGTCCTGCTTGGTCACCACCGGGCGGGCGGAGTTCTTGGAGCACAGGATCAGGATGGCGATGCCCATGATGGTGATGCCGAGGAAAAGCTGCACGATGCGGGTGGGCAGGGCCATGCCCAGAAACGCGCCCAGGATGGCGCAGCTGGAGGCGATGAGCGCCACGGGCAGGGCCAGGCGCAGGGAGGCGAAGTTGCGCTTGAGCAGGCCGGGACCGGCCGCCAGCGCGCCCGCCAGCGCCACCATGAGGCCCGCGCCGCGCACAAAGTCCAGGTGGAAGGGGAAAAAGCCGCTGACCAGGGGCACGTAGAGCACGCCGCCGCCCACGCCAGCCAGCACGGCGATGATGCCGAGCACAAAGCAGAAGAACAACAGCACCAGGGGCCACACCCACCAGGCCACACCGGTTTCTGCGCCGAGCACCGCGCCCGCCTTGACCATTTCAGAGCCGACGTGGGCTACGGCGTCCGTACCCGCGTTGGAGGCCCAGGCAACGGCCGCGAACAGCAGCACACCCATCAGGACAATACAGGCGGAGCCCGCCAGCACATGTTTCCGATTCATCGTCATTCCCGCTCCCTTGATCGTCGTTGGATTTGCACTGCGCCCTTGCACGCCCCGGAACCGGCCCGGCGCAGGGTTGCCCCCTCTTATCCAATATCCGTGCCGATGAGTAATCTGCTGTAATCATGCAGCTTGTGAAAATCGTCGCGTGGGTCATGCGGCAAGGTCTTGCCGCTAAATCGGCAACAACTTGCCGGTGGCGGCACAAAATCACCTCAAGGACCTTGACGGGCAAAACATTGCCCTTTACTGCTGGGGGCGGTGCTGCGGACAAGGGGAAAACCCCGTCCTCAGTCCCTGTCCAAGGCCAAAACGCCACTGGCAGGTATGAGGAGAAGCGATGGGTGTGGACCCCAGAACCTATGGCGGCAAGTTTTTGCCGCCGGGCGTGGAGAGCGATCCCGAGGCGCGCTCGGCCATGCACGAGGCCGGGCTGCTCTTCCGCTCCGAGGCCATGCGCGCGCTGTACCACGTGGCCATCCAGGTGGCCGGGTCCGACGCCCCGGTGCTGCTCACAGGCGAGTCCGGCACGGGCAAGGAGCTCTTCGCCCGGCTTTTGCACACCCTGAGCAACCGCAGCGGGCGGCCCTTTGTGCCCGTGAACTGCGGCGTGCTCACCGGCGAGCTCTTTGCCGACAAGTTCTTCGGCCACGAGCCAGGGGCCTTTACCGGCGCGCTCCGGCTGCAGAAGGGCAGTTTCGAGCTGGCCCAGGACGGCACCCTGTTTCTGGACGAGGTGGGCGACATCCCCCTGTCCAACCAGGTGGATTTCCTGCGCGTGCTGGAGGAGCGCACCTTCAAGCGACTGGGCGGGGAAAAGGACCAGGGCTTCCGCGCGCGCATCGTGGCCGCCACCAACCGCCTGCTGCCGGAAATGGTCCGCGCCGCGCGCTTCCGCGCCGATCTGTTCTACCGGCTGAACGTCATCCCCATCTCCCTGCCCTCGTTGCGCGAGCGGCCGGAGGACATCGCGCCCCTGGCCGAGTACTTCCTGTGGCTCTTCGGCGGGCAGTACCACCGGCCCAGCCTGTCCCTGGCGCCGGAGACCATGGCCCTGCTCCTGCGCCACTCCTGGCCGGGCAACGTGCGCGAGCTCAAGAACCTCATCGAGCGCGCCGTGCTGCTGCACAAGGGCGAGGGCCTGGTCAAGCCCGACGACCTGCCCCTGGAGATGCGCCTGGGCATCGGCATGGACACCGTGGGCCCCCAGGGCGACGACAGCGTGGAGGGCCTGAACCTGGACACCGTGGTGCGCGAGGCCGAAAACCGGGCCATCCAGCGCGCCTTCAAGGCTGCGGGCGGCAGCAAGCAGCGCACGGCGGACCTGCTCGGCATCAGCCCGCGCACCCTGCGGCACAAGCTGGCCCAGTACAAAATGAAGTTGTGAGCGCGGGCCGCACACGGGCCTGCCAAGTGCTGTCGGGTGCGGACGGGTGGGGGGCGGTCGGGTGCGTGCCTTGACGTCTTGGCCTGGCGGGCGGCTGATTCTTGCCGCTGCATGGCGGATTCACCGGCCTGCCGCGCACAGCGGCCTTTGCCCTCAGTGCGCCGCCGCAGGCTGGCTCCGGTCCAGGGCCGCGCCGCAGGGGCGCTCTCCCGGCGGTCACGAGGATTTCCTCCCGCCAGTGGGGCAAGAGCCGTGGTTTGGGAACAGTCCCCAGCCTACTCGTCGAAGTCCAGCAGATCCCCGCGCACGATGGCCCCCTTGCCGAAGCGCCCGCGCACGGCGTCGAGCGCCTGGTCCAGCGCGGCCTTGGGCCTTTTCGGCGTTGCCGACTCCAGCAGCGAGAGCTGCCTGGGCCGCTCCCCGAACTGCGACACGCCCACCCCGATGAGCCGCAGGTTCTGGCAAGGGTTCAGCTCCCCCAGCAGGATGAGCGCGGTCTCGAAGATGCTTTGGGTGTCGTTCACCGGCTCGGCCAGCGTGCGCGAGCGGGTGAGCTTGCGGAAGTCGGCGAAGGTGGCCTTGAGGGTCACGGTGCGGCCACGCACGCGCATGGCGCGCAGGTCCGCGCCCACGCGTTCGCTTTGCAGCAGCAGCCAGCGCCGCAGCAGGGCCGGGTCGCGGGTGTCGCGCGCAAAGGTGTTTTCCGCGCTGGAGGACTTGGCCGGGGTGAAGGGCGTCACGGGCCGGTCGTCGCGCCCCTGGGCCAGCTCAAACAGCCATTGGCCGCGCTCGCCCAGCTTCTGCCGCCAGAACTCGGCCGGGCGCTTCAGCATGTCCCCGGCCAGGCGCACGCCCAGACCGCTTAAGATCTCCAGGGTGCGCCCGCCCACGCCGGGAATCTTCTGCACCGGCAGCTGGTCCAAAAAGGCGCGCACCTCGTGGCTTCGGATGATGGTCTGGCCGTCGGGCTTGTGGAAGTCCGAGGCGATCTTGGCCAGAAAGCGCACCGGCGCAATGCCCACGGAGCAGGTCAGCCCCGTGTCCCGCAGCACCTCGGCCCGGATGGCGGCGGCCAGCTCCTCCGGTGGGCCGAAGAGCCGCTCCAGGCCCGTGGCGTCGAGATAGGCCTCGTCCACGCTCGCCTGCTCCACAAGGGGCGAAAAGAGCTGCAGCACGGCCATGACCCGCCTGGACAGCTCCTTGTAGCGCCACATGCGCACCGGCACGAACAGCCCGTGCGGGCACAGCTTTTTGGCCTGGGCCACGGGCATGGCCGAGCGCACCCCGAACGTCCTGATCTTGTAGCTGGCGGCGCTGACCACCGAGCGCGGGCCATCGCCCACGGCCAGGGGCCTGCCGCGCCACTCCGGGTGGTCCAGCTGCTCCACCGAGGCGAAGAAGGCGTCCATGTCGATGTGCGCGATGAAGCGCTCGACGGGCATGTCCGGGCGTTGGTCCATGCCCATGCACTACGGCAGGGCAGGGCGGATGAAAAGGGGGGCGTCAGGCTGCGTAGGGGTTGCTTGGGCTGGGGTTGATGCGCGAGAAGGCCCACAGGGCGATGATGTACGGCGGGAAAAAAACGGTGACCGGCCCGGCGCTGGCCCAGAGAAAGGGCGCGGGCACGCCCTCGAAGCGGATGGTCAGCCAGGCCAGGGCGATGATGCCCGGCCAGAGCAGGGCGGCCCCGCGTCCGGCGGCAAGGGCCAGGGAATTGCCGTAGTGCTCCTGGGCCAAGTGGTTCTGGGCCAGGTAGGCCTCCTTGTTTTGCATCTGCAAGGCCTGGAACGAGAGTTCGCTGCGGCGCTGGGCCTCGCCGTCCTCCTGCTTGCGGCGCGTGCGGTTCGCAAAGGCCACCAGGGCCTTGCAGGCCTGGCCCAGACCGGCGCTGCCAAGGGCCAGCATCACGATGCCAAAGTAGAACGCGGCCTCGGGATTGGGCAGCACCCGGAAGGGGGCGATCAGGACGGTGTCGACGGCTTGGAAGAGGGTCATACGAGCATAGGGGCGTGCGCCTGGTTGTGGGGAAGGCCGGGCCCCCGTGCGGGAGCCCGGCCAGGATGTGCTGGCGTCTAGACGCCGGGGATCTTGATGCCGTAGAAGCCGGCCAGCAGATAGCCGACGCCGATGTAGAACGAAAGCACGATGAAGATGCGCTTCATCAGCTTGTCGGAGAGGTACTTGGAGGTCATGGGGCCGACGATGGAGCCTACGGTGATGCCCACCAGCTCGGTGCCGATGAGGGTCCACTCGATGGGGGTGCCCTTGGTCATCAGGGTGATGATGCTGGTGACCATGCCCACGAGCACGGCCAGCGCGCTGGTGCCCGCAGCCAGGTACATGGGCAGCTGGGTCACGCTGGTCAGGAAGGGCACCAGCAGGAAACCGCCGCCAACGCCCAGGAAGGCCGCTGCGGCGGAGATGACGATGCCGCCCAGGAAGGGCAGGAGCGGGTTGAACTTGAAGGGCACGCCGTAGAAGTTGAACTCGCAGGTGGCGAAGGTGAACTTCTGGATGGACAGGCCGATGTGGCAGTCTTCCGTGCTTTCGCCGCACTTCTGCTTGCGCACGACTTCTTCAAAGGCCCTGGCGGCCTCCTTGGCGGTCTTCTTTTTGTTCTGCGCGCCAGGGGTGGTCTCGTACAAGAGCCAGCAGCCCAGGACCAGAACGAAGAGGCCGAAGTAGCCCTGGTAGGACTCAAAATGGAGCTTGCCGGCGGAGAGTTCCTGCGCGCCCCAGGCGCCGATGAGCGAGCCCAGGCCCAGGCTGATGGCCAGCGGCAGGACCAGGCGGCCCATCTTGAGGTAGTTGAAGGAGCTGATGGCGGCCGAGGTGCCCACCAGGAACTGGTTGGAGGCCTTGATGGAGTCGGTGATGACCTTGCCCAGGTCCGGGGCGGTCTTCTTGAGTGAGCCTGCGTATGAGCCGAAGCCGAACACGCTCATGTGGCCCACGCCAGCCATGACGCCGCCGAAGGCGCCCACGGTGGAGAAAATCCAGCCCACCCACACGGCCCAGCAGAAGGCCAGAATCGGGTTGACCGTGGGCGCGCCGGGAATGCCCAGGAAGCCGACGGGCTTGGACTCGTCGATCATGCCCTTTTCGGTGCCGCGCGGAGCCTTGGCGATGGCCGCAGCCAGCTTGCTCTTGGGCGCGCCGTCAACGGCCTTGGCCGCGTCAGCCGCAGCTGCGTCGACTGTTTTGGCCGCGTCGCCGACCACAGCGGCGGTGGCTTTGGCCGCGTCGGCCGCCGGGGTGGCGGGAGCCTGCTGGGCCGCGGCGACACCGAGCCACAGGCAGAGCGACAACGTGGCGATGACGCAAGCGAAGAGGGAACGTCTGTTCATGTGCTGTGGTCCTCCTGATGTAAGTTTGTTACATATTGTGTGCCCGGCGTTGGCCACGCCGGGTGCTGTTCTACTTTGAGGGCCGCACGAGAGTCAGGGCCTTGGACGTGCAGCCGGTGACGCAGGCCGGGTCCAGGCCCCGTTCCAGGCGGTCCAGGCAGAGGTCGCATTTCGTCGTCTTGCCCACGCTCTCCAGAAAGACGGGCACATCCCACGGGCAGGCGTTTTCGCAGCGGTGGCAGCCGATGCAGGTCTCCATGTCCAGGGTGATCAGGCCGTCTTCGGGGCGCTTGGCCAGCGCGCCAGAGGGGCACACCTTGACGCAGAAGGGCTCGTCGCACTGCAGGCAGTTCTGGTAGACAAACTCCATGCGCGGGCTTCCGTCGGGCCCGCTGAAGGGCCCCAGCGCCTTGATGCGGTTCAGGGAGATGCCCGGCGGCAGTTTGTTTTTGACGTTGCAATGCACCAGGCAGGACTTGCAGCCGATGCAGCGGTTCGGGTTCAGCACAATGCGGTACAGGCTCATGCTCGTCTCCTGGCTTTCCATCTGGCACGGGTTTGCCCGGCCGCAGCATACCCCTGAGTGGTACCAAATGTTTATATGACAATCCACAAAGCCAGGCCCATTGTCAATACCCACTGGGGAATAGTTCTTTTTTTCCCAAGGTGGGGCCCTGGTGGGTTGCGCCTTCGGGATGGGCAAGATTCGTGAATTCCCCGCCAACACAGAGTTTGCGGCCAGACCACTAGCCTTTTTTTGTGACTTGTGGCAGAGGGGGTATACGAGTACGAAGCGTATCACGATTCGCTTAAGGGAGGTCCCCATGGACAGGAAACAGGTCTTCAGCGTGTGCGGCATGTGCAGCGTCCGGTGCCCCGTCGCCGTCGACGTTGAAGACGGAAACGTGACCAGCGTTTTCGGCAACCCCCACGCAGCCGGGCTCAAGGGCTCGCTGTGCGCGCGCGGCGCTGCCGGACCGGCCCTGCTCTACGACGACGAGCGTCCCCAGACCCCGCTCATCCGTGTGGGCGAGCGCGGCGAGGGCAAGTGGCGCGCGGCCAGCTGGGACGAGGCCCTGGACTACGTGGCCGACAAGCTCAAGGCCATCAAGGCCAAACACGGCCCGGAGGCGCTGCTGTTTTCCGACCGGGGCGGCCCGTACATGGACCTGTCCAAGGCCTTTGTGCGCGGCTTCGGCTCGCCCAACTACTGCAACCACGACACGGCCTGCGCCCGCAACGTGCAGCACGCCTGCCTGTCCATCTTCGGCTGCGGCCGCAAGGAGCTGGTCTACGACCTGAAGAACGCCCGGCACGTGGTGCTCCAGACCCGCAACATCCTGGAAGGCATCAACGTCAAGGAGGTCAACGACCTGCTCGACGCGCGCGACGCCGGATGCAAGCTCACGGTCATCGACATCCGGGCCAACATTCCCGGAGCCAAGGCCGACAATTTCTTCCTCGTCCGCCCGGGCACGGACTATGCCTTCAACCTCGCGGTGATCAACGTCATCGTGAAGGAGAAGCTCTACAACCGCAAGTTCGTCAAGCAGTGGGTCAAGGACTTCGACCAGCTCAAGGAATTCATCGCGTCCTACACCCCGGAATTCGCAGAAAAGGAGACCGGGGTCAGCGCCGAGGCCCTGCGCGCCTTTGTGCGCCAGTTCGCCAAGGCCGCGCCCTCGGTCATCTGGCATCCGGGTTGGATGGTCTCGCGCTACGGCGACAGCTTCTACGTCTGCCGCACGGCGTACATCATCAATGCGCTCATGGGCGCCATCGGGGCCAAGGGCGGCCTGCCGCTGTCCTGCAAGGCCGGGGACGTGGGCCGCAAGGGACTGAAGCAGCTGGTGGAGTTGTTCCCCAAGCCGGAGGCCAAGCGCGTGGACGGCGCTGGCTGGGCCGAGGGCCGCACGCACTTCGACGCCGGGCCGGGCCTGGTGAACCTGGCCTTCGAGGCCATCGCCTCGGAAAAGCCGTACCCCATCCGGGCGTACATCGCCCACCGCCACGACCCGCTCATGGCCTTCCCCGATCCCGAGGCCGTGAAGAAGCTCTGGGCCAAGCTGGAGCTCATGGTGGCCATCACCTTCACCTGGTCCGACACGGCCTGGTTTGCCGACGTGGTGCTGCCCATGAGCACCTACCTGGAGCGCGAAAGCCTCGTGGCCAGCAAGGGGGGCCTGAAGCCCCAGTTCTTCCTGCGCCAGCGGGCCATGCAGCCGCGCTTCGACACCAGGGCCGACTGGGAGATCTTCGCCGGCCTGGCCAAGCGCCTGGGCATGGAGCCCCTTGCTGTGGACAGGCCGGAGGAGCTGTGGACCAAACAGCTGGAAGGCACCGGGGTCAGCGTGGAGGACTTCGCGGCCAAGGGCTTTGTGGAGCTGGCGGCCAAGCCGACGTACAAGCCGTTGGCCTTCAAGACCCCCTCGGGCAAGATCGAGCTGTTCTCCGAGAAGCTCGACAAGGCCGGAGTGCCGTCCCTGCCGCCCTACGTCTCTCCGGCCAGCCCGCCCAAGGACCAGTTCCGCATCACCTTTGGCCGCTGCGGTCTGCACACCCAGGGCCACACGGTCAACAACCCGCTGCTGTTCGCCCTCATGCCTGAAAACGTGCTCTGGCTGAACAAGGCCAAGGCCAAGGCCCTCGGCATCGAGCACATGGACCTGGTGGAGGTCACCTCCAGCCGGGGCCAGGGCGGCAGCCTGCGCGCCTTTGTCACGGAGTTCATCCACCCCGAGGCGGTGTTCATGGTCCACGGCTTTGGCCACACCCTGCCGGTGGAGAGCCGGGCCAAGGGCCGGGGCGTTTCGGACAACGACCTCATGCCCGGCGGCATAGGCAACTGGGACAAGGCCGGCGGCGGCGTGTGCATGCAGGAGCATTTCGTCAGCGTGCGCCGCTGCGAGGGCTAGAAGCAGGAACGACGGACACGCGGCGGCCGGTGGGGCTTGACGCAGGCCGCGCTGAGGCGGCGACCCCCCGCGACACCAATATGATTGAAAGGCCCCTTCCTTGCTGCGGCGCGGAAGGGGCCTTTTGGCGTCGGCCAGGCGGGCGTGGAGCCACAGGGCGGCCAGCCGCTCATGCCCAGGACCGGGGCGCAGGCGCTGCGGCATATCCAAAGGTGGCAGGGCGAGCGCGTGCGCTATGTTTTCGCCAGAGCCGGGGTGGTGGCCGCTGTCTGCTGGTTGCGTGCGCCCGCACGTTGGCCGCTGGCAAATCACCCACGCAGCCGGGCCGGGCTGGGGCAGAGGTTTCCACAAAAATTCCGGACCCCCTGTCCGCCGACCGGTTTCCTTGTCTGTCGAAGGGCTCCCGGCCCGGAGCACTGGCCCTGGTCGGCCCGCAATACGAAAACTTTCCTGCGCGAATGGACAACAATTTTCAAAAGGCCTATCACAAGGCTGGAAATACCCGCAGATACCGAACCAACGCACAAAGCGGTCCGCACACCGGACAGTCAAAAGGAGCGGCATGATGTTCTTGGACATTTCAGGGGTTGGTTTTTTGGTGCTTCTCGCAGTGGCGGCCTTTTTTTCTTCCTCGGCCATCCGCATCTTCCGCGAATACGAACGGGGCGTCGTCTTCACCCTGGGGCGCTTCTCAAAGGTCAAAGGCCCTGGGCTCGTGATCCTCATACCCGGCATACAGAAAGCGGTGCGGGTGGACCTGCGGACCATCGTCCTGGAGGTTCCGACCCAGGACGTGATCTCGCGCGACAACGTCTCCGTGAGCGTCAGCGCGGTGGTCTACCTGCGGGTCATCGACCCGGAAAAGGCCATCATCCAGGTCATGGACTATCTCAACGCCACCAGCCAGCTGGCCCAGACCATGCTGCGCTCCGTGCTGGGCAAGCACCAGCTGGACGACATGCTGGCCGAGCGCGAGAAGCTCAACCATGACATCCAGCATGCCCTGGATGAGCAGACCGATTCCTGGGGCATCAAGGTCGCCAATGTCGAGATCAAGCAGGTCGACCTGACGGAGTCCATGATCCGGGCCATCGCCCGCCAGGCCGAGGCCGAGCGCGAGCGCCGGGCCAAGATCATCCACGCCGAGGGCGAGCTGCAGGCCTCGGAGAAGCTGTACCAGGCGGCCAAGGTGCTGGCCCAGGAGCCGCAGGCCATCCTGCTGCGCTATCTGGAGACGCTCACGGTCATCGGCGCGGACAAGAACACCACGGTGGTGTTCCCCCTGCCCATGGACCTCGTGGGGCCGCTGCTGGCGCGGGCGAACGCCGCTGTGGGCGGCAAGCCGGTCTAGCTGCCGCGTCCTCGCTTTTCGTCGGGAGGAGCGCCGCCAGGGCCGGGCCGAAATGCCAGGCCGAAAGGGTTGGGTGGAAGGCCGAAACTCAGTCCGAAAGGGCGAGCAGAAACGCCAGCCCGAAAGCGTGGGCTGAAGCGGTCTGGCTGCAGGGCTGGGCCGCGCCCGCGCAAAAAATCCCGGCCCCCATCTGGAGGCCGGGAAGGTGTAGCTCCGAAGGCTTGCGTTGGCTGAATGCGTGCCTCGACCCGAACATGGGTCGATCCGAGCGTGCGTCGATCCGAGCGTGCGTCGACCCGAGCGTGCGTCGACCCGAGCGTGCGTCGACCCGGACATGCGTTGCCCGCGCCTGCTGCGGGCCGCGCTGCCGGGGTTGCTCAGCCCCTGGCCTTGGCCCTGCGCCGGTAGGCGTGCAGGATGGGCTCGGTGTAGCCGCTGGGCTGCTCCCGGCCCAGGAAGATGAGGTCGCGGGCCGCGGCAAAGGCCAGGCTTTCCCCGAAGGCCGGGGCCATGGGCCGGTAGCCCGCATCGCCCGCGTTCTGGCGGTCCACCACGGCGGCCATGCGCTGCAGCGTCTCCAGCACCTGCTCCGGGCCGACCAGCCCATGGTGCAGCCAGTTGGCGATGTGCTGGCTGGAGATGCGCAGGGTGGCCCGGTCCTCCATAAGGCCCACGTCGGTGATGTCCGGCACCTTGGAGCAGCCGATGCCCGCGTCCACCCAGCGCACCACATAGCCCAGGATGCTCTGGATGTTGTTGTCCAGCTCCTGCTGGATGTCCGCGTCGCTTGGCCGCGCCTTCAGCAGGCCCACGGTCAGCAGATCTTCCAGCCTGGCCTTGCGCGGGCCGGAAAGCTCCCGCTGCCGGGCGAACACGTCCACCTGGTGGTAGTGCATGGCGTGCAGCGTGGCCGCCGTGGGCGAGGGCACCCAGGCGCAGTTGGCCCCGGCCATGGGGTGGCCGCCCTTGGTGTCCACCATCTCGGCCAGGCAATCGGGCTTGGCCCACATGCCCTTGCCGATCTGCGCCTTGCCGGACAGTCCGCAGGCCAGGCCCACCTCCACGTTCCAGTCCTCGTAGGCCGCGATCCAGGGCGCGGCCTTCATGGCGTTCTTGCGCACCATGGGTCCGGCCTCCATGTTGGTGTGGATCTCGTCGCCGGTGCGGTCCAGAAAGCCGGTGTTGATGAACACCACGCGCTCGCTGGCCGCGCG
The DNA here is from genome assembly GCA_903843965.1 of uncultured delta proteobacterium. Lineage (GTDB taxonomy): Bacteria > Desulfobacterota > Desulfovibrionia > Desulfovibrionales > Desulfovibrionaceae > Humidesulfovibrio. The sequence continues at coordinate 19,766 of CAIMRY010000007.1, read as the reverse complement.
GATGCATTCCTTGAGGTTCACCGTGGTCCGGCGCTCCTCGTCCATGATGCCGATTTTGATGGTGTTTTTGGCCAGGCCAAAGGCCTCCTCGATGCGCCCGAAGACCGCGCAGGTCAGGGCGATCTCCTCGGGCCCGTGCATCTTGGGCTTGACGATGTAGATGCTGCCCGCTCGACTGTTCCTGCCCCTGGCTGCGCCCTTCACGCCATGTAACCCGACGTCGTGTAACCCGATAAAGCCCGTGGCCAGGGCGTCGAGCAGGCCCTCCGGGATTTCCCGGCCTGCGGCGTCGAGCACGGCGTCGGTGGTCATGAGCAGGCCCACGTTGCGGATGAACAGCAGGCTGCGGCCCGGCAGGACGAGGGCCCGGCCGTCCGGGGCGGTGTAGGCGCGGTCCCCGGCCAGACGGCGGGTGAGCTGCCTGCCGCCCTTGGCAAAGGTCTCGGTCAGGTCGCCCTTCATCAGCCCCAGCCAGTTGCGGTAGGCCTGGGCCTTGTCCTCGGCGTCGACGGTGGCGACGGAATCCTCGCAGTCCTGGATGGTGGTCAGCGCCGTCTCCAGGATCAGGTCCTTGACCCCGGCCGCGTGCTCCCTGCCGATGGGGTGGTTGCGATCAATGGTGATCTCCAGGTGCAGGCCGTGGTTGCGCAGGAGCACTGCGGTCAGCTCGGCCCCGCCCTGGAAGCCCACGAACTGCGCAGGGGTTTTCAGGCCGGTGACGCTGCCATCAGCCAACTTCACGGCCAATTCGGCGGCCAAGTCGGCGGACACATCCCTGCCTCCGGACCGGTCCTTCAGGAAATAGCGCCGGGCCTGGGCGTGGCTCCCGGCGGCCAGCGGCGCGGCCTGGTCCAGGAACTTCGCGGCGTACTCCACCACCTTGGCCCCGCGCACCGGGTTGTAGCCCTGGCTGCGGGCGGCCCCGCCGGTCTCGGGCAGCACGTCGCTGCCGTAGAGCGCATCGTACAGGCTGCCCCAGCGGGCGTTGGCCGCGTTCAGGGCGTAGCGGGCGTTGGTCAGGGGAACCACCAACTGCGGCCCGGCCACCAGCGCGATCTCCGGGTCCACATTCTCCGTGCTGATGGCGAAGTCCGGCCCCTCGGGCACGAGATAGCCGATGCCGCCCAGGAACTCGCGGGCAACGGCGGGGTCTTGCGGCTGGCCTGCGCGTTTGAGCCACCAGGCGTCGATGGCGGCCTGGAGCTCGTCTCGCCGGGCCAGCAGGGCCGCGTTTTTCGGGCCGAACTCGGCCAGGATGGACTCCAGGGCGGACCAGAAGGCCCCGGCGGCCAGGCCCGTTCCGGGCGCGGCCTCGTCCTCGATGAAATCATGCAGGGCCATGGCCACGGACAGTGTGCCGGTCTGGATGCGTGCGTTCATGGGGGGTGCTCCTCATCAGGGGTGGCGAAAGATGGTGCGGCGGTCCTCGCAGGTCGTTCGCCCGTCCGCAGGGGTTGTCCCAGCCTTGATGTATCCTTTTCGCCGTGCCTGTGGCAAGCGGCGCAGGCCCTGGAGGGAGCGCCACAATGCTGGGCGCAGTGGCGGCACGCTGAAATACTTTTGGAAATTACTGGACTGCAACGGACGGGATTGCGCTGTGGCGGGCCGGACTGACCGGGCGGCCCCGGAGCACGGCGTGGTCAGCCTGCCTGGTCCGAATCAAGTGTGCGGGCTTTTGAAAGCTGTGAATTACAGGCTCAGCCGGTGCCGCGTGCGCGGCGTCTGGGGCTGGCACGGCCTGCTTCTCCGCCCTTTGCGGCTTTTGCGCCTTAAGCGCTCGGCGCGCGAGCAGAGCCTGGACCTTTCAGACAAGCAGGTGCGGAGGCTGGACCGCATCAGCCCGGAGTTCCGGGAACGGCGCATCAAGACCAGGCACAGGGGCAATCTTGTGGCCGTAGACACCTCTTTCGTGGGCGTTCTCAAAAGCGTGGGCCGCGTGTACCTGCACTCGGTGCCTGAACGCCACAGCCGCGACTCCCGGGGGCGGCTGTGCACCGGCAAGCTGCCGGTGACGGTGGTGCATGTGCTGAACCAGGATGTCTTGCCGCATTTTGAGGCCGCTGACGTAAGCATCAGCAGCATCCTCGCGGACAATGGCCGGGAGTTCTGCCCAGGCCGGACCGGCATCCCTACGGGCTGTTCCTGCAGTTGGAGTGCATCGACCGCCGCACGACCAGGGTCCGCAGGCCGCAGAGCAACGGCTTTGTGGAGCGCCTGCGCCGGACGCTGCTGGACGAGCACTTCCGCATCAAGGGCCGGGAGAAGTGGTGTGAATCTGTGGCGGAAAGGCCAAAGGATCTGGAGTGATACCACAGACTTGCAAAAATGAACGCACCCATCAGGGCCGCAACATGAACGGCAGGACACCTCACCAGGCTTCCATTGTCTGCACTTGGCTTGCCCCAATGTTTTGCACTAGGATGAATGCCTCAGAGCCTGTAGCTGAGTTTGGCAGGGCGCTCAGCGTCTTTGCCCTGCGCACACTTGGATGGCTTTGAACCGTCCGTCCCTCATTTCTTGACACAATCCTTACACGCCGCCTCAATTTCCCTACACCCTCTTTATTCCTCTGGTGCTATAGTTCCATTCAAGAAACCCGGCGAACCCATGCCGGGAGGAGGAAAACACCATGTTGGAAATGCTCATGACTCCCTCGGATGGCCTCATCGGTCTCTTGTGCCTGCTGGCCGTGTTGGCCAGCCTGGGGCTGGTCCGTCTGGCCGAAAGCTTGAAGGAGTTGCGCTCATGAACCTGCTGTATGTTCTGACCGGCATCGTGGTGCTGGGCCTGTTCGTCTACCTCGTGGTGGCCCTGCTCAAACCGGAGGCGTTCGAGTAATGCAGTTCGCAAACATTCTCACCATCGTTCTGTATATGGTCCTGCTCCTCGGCTTGGCCTGGCCGCTCGGCCAATACATGGCCAAGGTGCTGGAGGGCAAGCCCTGCGGTTTGGACCGTGTGCTGGGGCCTGTGGAGCGTTTGCTCTACCGGGTCTGCGGCGTGAAACCGCAGGAGGAGATGGACTGGAAGGGCTATGCCCTGGCCATGTTCCTGTTCAACATGCTCGGCTTCGTGGTCCTTTACGCGCTGCTGCGCCTGCAGGGCCAGTTGCCGCTCAATCCCGACGCCATGGCTGCGGTGGAGCCGGGCCTGGCCTTCAACACGGCCATGAGCTTCGTCACCAACACCAACTGGCAGGCCTACAGCGGAGAGAGCACCATGAGCTATCTGACCCAGATGCTGGGGCTCACCGTGCACAACTTCGTGTCTGCGGCCACGGGCATCGCCATTCTGGCCGCGCTCATCCGCGGGCTCGTCCGGCGGGAGACGCGCCTGCTGGGCAACTTCTGGGTGGACCTGACGCGCAGCACGCTGTACATCCTGCTGCCGCTGTCCGTGATGTTCGCCCTGGCGCTGGCCTGGCAGGGCGTGCCACAGACCCTTGGCGGCGCGGCCAAGGCCAGCCTGAGCGAACCCGTGGCCTACGAGATCACACCCTCGGCCGACGACCTGAAGGCCGACCCGAGCCTCAAGCCCAAGCCCGCGACCGCGACGGAGCAGGCCATCACGCGCGGGCCGGTTGCCTCCCAGGAGGCCATCAAGATGCTCGGCACCAACGGCGGCGGCTTCTTCAACGCCAACTCCGCGCACCCCTTCGAGAACCCCACGCCGCTGACCAACTTCCTGGAAACACTGGCAATCCTGGTCATCTCGGCGGGGCTCTGCCACACCTTCGGCCACATGGTGGGCGACGCCCGCCAGGGCTGGGTGCTGCTGGCGGCCATGACGGTCATCTTCGTGGTCTTCCTCTCCGTCTGCCTCTGGGCCGAGCACACGGGCGTGCCGCAGATGGCAGCGCTCACGGGCGGCCATGGCGCAGGCAACCCCCTGCCCGGCAATTGGGAAGGCAAGGAGCTGCGCTTCGGCGTGACGGCCTCGGCCCTGTGGGCCACGGCCACCACGGCGGCGTCAAACGGCTCGGTGAACGCCATGCACGACTCCTTCACGCCGCTCGGCGGCCTGGTGCCCATGGTGCTCATGCAGTTGGGCGAAGTGGTCTACGGCGGCGTGGGCTGCGGGCTCTACGGCATGCTGGTCTTCGCCATCATCGTGGTCTTCATCGGCGGGCTCATGGTCGGCCGCACGCCGGAGTACCTGGGCAAGAAGATTGAGGCCTTCGACACCAAGATGGCCTCGATCGTGATCATGGTCCCGCTGTTCGGCGTGCTCCTCGGCACGGCCTGGGCGGTCATGACCGCCTCGGGCAAAGCGGCCATCGCCAACCCCGGCGCGCACGGCTTCAGCGAAATCCTCTACGCCTTCTCCTCCATGGCCAACAACAACGGCAGCGCCTTTGCCGGACTCTCGGCCAACACCCCGCTGTACAACCTGCTGGGCGGCATCGTCATGCTCACCGGGCGTTTCTGGACGGCCATTCCGGTGCTGGCCCTGGCCGGCAGCCTGGCGGCCAAGAAAAGCGTGCCCGTGAGCGCCGGAACCCTGCCCACGCACACGCCGCTGTTCTGCGGCCTGCTCATCGCGGTGGTGCTGGTGGTCGGCGCGTTGACCTTCATCCCGGCCCTGGCCCTTGGCCCCATTGTGGAACATCTGATGATGCTCGGCCACTAGCCCGAACGTCAGGCAAGGAGAACCTCCCATGTCCGGTAAATCCCTGTCCCGCCCCTTGTTCGATCCCGAGATCGTCAAGAGCGCGGCGCTCGATTCCTTCCGCAAGCTCTCCCCTCGTGTGCAGGTAAAAAATCCTGTCATGTTCACGGTATACATCGGCAGCATGCTCACCACGGTGCTGTTTGTCCAGGCCCTGCTTGGTCACGGCGAGGCCCCGGCGGGCTTCATCCTGGCCGTGTCGCTCTGGCTGTGGTTCACGGTGCTCTTCGCCAACTTTGCCGAGGCCATGGCCGAAGGCCGGGGCAAGGCCCAGGCGGCGACGCTTCGCCAGGCCAGGGCCGAGACGCCCGCCCGCAAGCTCAGTGAGGCCCGGCGCGACGCGGCCAGCGAGATGGTGTCCTCCACGGCCCTGCGCAAGGGCGACTTCGTCATCGTCGTGGCCGGCGAGTCCATCCCCTGCGACGGCGAGGTCATCGACGGCGTAGCCTCGGTGGACGAGAGCGCCATCACCGGCGAGAGCGCGCCCGTCATCCGCGAGTCCGGCGGCGACCGCAGCGCCGTCACCGGCGGCACGCGCGTCCTGTCCGACTCCATCCTGATCCGCATCAGCGCGGACCCGGGCGAGACCTTCCTGGACCGTATGATCTCCATGGTCGAAGGCGCCAAGCGCCGCAAGACGCCCAACGAGATCGCGCTGAATATCCTGCTGGCCGCGCTGACCATCATTTTCCTGCTCGTCTGCGCCACATTGCTGCCCTTCTCCATGTTCGGCGTGGAGCAGGCCGGCAAGGGGACGGTGATCAGCGTCACCGTGCTCACCGCCCTCTTCGTCTGCCTTGCGCCCACCACCATCGGCGGGCTTTTGTCGGCCATCGGCATCGCGGGCATGGACCGGCTCATACAGGCCAATGTCATCGCCATGAGCGGCCGGGCTGTGGAGGCCGCAGGCGACGTGGACGTGCTCTTGCTGGACAAGACCGGCACCATCACCCTGGGCAACCGCCAGGCCACGCTGTTCCTGCCCGCGCCGGGCGTTACCGAGGCCGAGCTGGCCGACGCCGCGCAGCTCTCCTCGCTCGTGGACGAGACCCCGGAGGGCCGCAGCATCGTGGTCCTGGCCAAGGAGAAGTTCGGCATCCGTCAGCGCGACGTGAGCCAGCTCGGGGCCACCTTCATCCCCTTCACGGCCCAGACGCGCATCAGCGGCGTCAACCTGCCCGGCGGCCCCGGAGGGTCTGGTGGAAAAACCATCCTCAAGGGCGCGCCCGACGCCATCGAACGCCTGGTCACCGAATCGGGAAGCGTCTTCCCCCAGGCAGTGACGAACCACGTGCAGGACATCGCCCGGGAGGGCGGCACGCCGCTCCTGGTTGCCGAGAAGACCGCCGATGGCGCGCGGGTGCTCGGGGCCATCTGGCTCAAGGACATCGTCAAGGGCGGCATCCGCGAGAAGTTCGCCGAGCTCCGGCGCATGGGCATCAAGACGATCATGGTCACGGGCGACAATCCGCTCACCGCTGCGGCCATCGCCGCCGAGGCCGGGGTGGACGACTTTTTGGCCGAGGCCAAGCCCGAGCAGAAGCTGGCGCTCATCCGCCAGATCCAGGCCGAGGGCCGCCTGGTGGCCATGACCGGCGACGGCACCAACGACGCCCCGGCCCTGGCCCAGGCCGACGTGGGCGTGGCCATGAACACCGGCACCCAGGCCGCCAAGGAGGCCGGGAACATGGTGGACCTGGACTCCAGTCCGACCAAGCTCATGGAGATCGTCTGCATCGGCAAACAATTGCTCATGACGCGTGGTTCGCTGACCACCTTCAGCATCTCCAACGACATCGCCAAGTACTTCGCCATCGTGCCCGCGGCCTTTGTGGGCATGTACCCGGCGCTTGGCGTGCTGAACGTCATGGGCTTGGCCACCCCCCAGAGCGCCATCCTCTCGGCGGTCATCTTCAACGCGCTGATCATCGTGGGGCTCATCCCGCTGGCCTTGCGCGGCGTGGCCTATCGGCCCGCAGGCGCGGCCAAAATCCTGCGCGACAACCTCGTCATCTATGGCGGCGGCGGGCTCCTCGTGCCCTTTGTCGGCATCAAGCTCATCGACATGGCCCTCGTTGCCCTGCATCTGGCGTAAGGGAGGCATCACAATGCTCAAAGACATGCTGACTATCCTGGGGCGCCAGCTGCGTCCGGCGATCTCCATGCTCATCGTTTTGTCGGTCCTCACCGGGCTTATCTATCCTTCGGCCATCACCCTGGCGGCCAGGGCGCTGTTCCCGCACCAGGCTGATGGCAGCCTCATCGAGTCCAAGGGCACGGTCGTCGGCTCTGAGCTCATCGGCCAGCAGACCAGCGCCCCCGGCCATTTCTGGGGTCGGCCCTCGGCCACCTCGCCGCAGCCATACAACGCCCAGGCCAGCGGCGGCTCCAACCTGACCCCGGCGGGCGAGGCCCAGCTCAAGGCCGTCAAGGAACGTGTGGAGGCCCTGCGCGCGGCTGATCCCGGAAATGCGGCGCCCATCCCAGCGGACCTGCTGACGGCCTCGGGCTCGGGCCTGGACCCGCACATCAGCCCGGAGGCGGCCGCGTTCCAGGTCTCCCGCGTGGCCAAGGCGCGCGGCCTGGATGAGGCGGCGTTGAGTGCGCTGGTGGCCCGCCACAAGGAAGGTCGCCAGTTGGGCTTCCTGGGCGAGCCGCGGGTCAATGTGCTCATGCTCAACAGGGCCCTTGATTCTCTGGCCGCAAACGCAGATAGTGCAAAGGGAAAGCCATAGGGCCTGTTTCCGAAAGATGTATTCCCCCCTGGCGGGAGAGCATCTCGTTTGGGGCCAGGGAGTGTACTCATGCGGTACAGCCCTGGCCCCAAATCGGCGTGTGCTAATGCCCGGACAATGTCCAGGGGGCAAAAGGCGCTTTTAGGGACAGACCTTAGGCCCAGCGAAAGGAACCGCCATGGCTTCATGTGATGACAAGCGACCCTCTGAAAAAAGGCCCGACCCGGACGCGCTCTTGACCCTGGCCTGCAAGGAGGACAGACGGCGCGCCCGAGGACGGTTGCGCGTCTTCCTCGGGGCCGCCCCAGGCGTGGGCAAGACGTATTCCATGCTCACCGAGGGCTATACCCAGCAGGCCGAGGGCCGCGACGTGCTGGCCGGGGTGGTGGAAACCCATGGCCGGGGCGAGACCGAGGCGCTTCTGGCGGGAATGGACGTGCTGCCCAGGGCCACGGTGGAGTACAAGGGCCACCAGCTGCACGAATTCGACCTGGACGCGGCCCTGGCCCGGCGGCCAGCGCTCATCCTTATGGACGAGCTGGCCCACACCAACGCCCCGGGCTCGCGCCACGACAAACGCTGGCAGGACGTGCTGGAGCTGCTCGACCAGAACATCGATGTCTACACCACCCTGAACGTGCAGCATGTGGAGAGCCTGTCCGACGTGGTGGCGCAGATCACCGGCATCGCCGTGCGCGAGACCGTGCCCGACTCCGTGCTGGAGGAGGCCCACGAGCTGGTGCTGGTGGACCTGACCCCGGACGACCTGCTCAAGCGCCTGCGCGAGGGCAAGGTCTACGTGCCGCAGCAGGCCGAATGGGCCGCGCGGAACTTCTTCCGCTCCGGCAACCTCTTCGCCCTGCGCGAGCTGGCCCTGCGCGTGGTGGCCGACCGGGTGAACACCGAGGTGCTGGTCTACCGCCAGGGCCAGGCCATTGAGGTCACCTGGCCCACCACCGGGCGGCTCTTGGTGTGCGTGGGCCCGAGCCCGACCTCGGCCCGGCTTGTGCGCGCGGTCAAGCGCATGGCCGCCAGCCAGCACGCCCACTGGATCGCCGCCTATGTGGAGACCCAGCCCCTGGCCCAGAGCGACCCCAGGCACAACCAGGTAGTGCAGAACCTGCGCCTGGCCGAGCAGCTGGGCGCGGAGGTGGTGACCCTGTCCGGCCGCAACGTGAGCGAGGAGATCATCACCCTGGCGCGCAGCCGCAACGTCTCCAGCATCGTCATCGGCAAGCCCGTGCGGCCCAAGCTGCTGGACACGCTGCTCGGCAGCCCGGTGGATGAGCTCATCCGCAAGAGCGGCGAGATCGACGTGCAGGTCATCCGGGGCGACGACCGCAGCGAGGGGAGCGAGGGCAAGCCCCAGGCCGCTCCTGCCCGGTCCGCGCCGGTGGATTGGCAAGGCTATGGCCAGAGCGTGCTCGCCGTGGCCGCCTGCTCGGCGTTGTGCTTCGCCATGTACCACTACTTCGAGCTGGCCAACCTGATCATGGTCTATCTCCTGGGCACCATGTTCATCGCCAGCCGCTGCGGCCAGGGCCCGGCCATCCTGTCATCGGCCCTGGGGGTGCTCTGCTTCGACGTGCTCTTCGTGCCGCCGCGCTTCAGCCTGGCTGTCAGCGACACCCAGTACCTGCTGACCTTCGCCATCATGTTCGTTGTGGCCGTGGTCATCAGCCGTCTCACCGCGCACATCCGCCAGCAGGCCGAGGCCGCGCGCAGGCGCGAGGCGCGCACCCAGGTGATGCTGGCCTTGAGCCGCGAGCTTGCGGGCACGCGCGGCACGGAGAAGCTCCTGCGCATCGCCATCGAGCACGTGTCCGAGCTCTTTGTCTGCACGGCCCTGGCGCTTTTGCCCGACGACGACGGGCGCCTCAAGGGCTTCGTCGGCGACCGGGAGGCCTTCAACATCAGCCACAAGGGCGAGGGCGTGGCCCAGTGGGTCTTCGCCAACGGCAAGGCCGCCGGGCTGGGCACCAGCACCCTGCCCACCAGCGGGGCGCTCTACGTGCCGCTGAAGGGCCTCAAGGACACCGTGGGCGTGCTGGGCCTGCGGCCCGAGACCCAGGGCGCGCTGTTCTCGCCGGAGCAGACCCGGATGATCGAGACCCTGGCCCGGCAGGTGGCCCTGGCCCTGGAGGTGGAGCGGCTGGAGGGCGAGAGCCTGCACGCCCAGATGGAGGCCGAGACCGAGCGTCTCAAAACCTCGCTTCTGTCCTCCGTGACGCACGACCTGCAGACCCCGCTGGCGGCCATCATGGGCTCGGCCGACAGTCTGGTGCAAGTGGGCGACCGTCTGGAGGCGGGCCTGCGCCGCTCGCTGGCCGCCAACATCTTTAACGAGGCCGAGCGCCTGTCCCGGCTCATCGGCAACCTTTTGCGCATGACCAAGCTCGAATCCGGCACGCTCAAGCCCGACCTGGAGCTGCAGTCCCTGGAGGAGCCCCTTGGCGCGGCCCTGAACCTGCTCGAAAAGCACCTGTCGGGCCGGAGCGTGGAGATGGACATGCCGGACGACCTGCCCATGCTCGACCTGGACGGCGTGCTCATGGAGCAGCTGTTCCTGAACCTTCTGGAGAACGCCGTGAAGTACTCCCCGGAGGCCACGCCCATACGTATCGAGGCCCACCTCGCGGGACGGGAGGTGGAATTTTCCGTGGCCGACCGGGGCCCTGGGCTCTCGGCGGAAGATCAGGAAAAGGTCTTCGACCTGTTCTACCAGGGGCAAACCGCGGCGGACCGGACAGGCGGGCGCAAGGGCTACGGCATCGGCCTGGCCATCTGCCGGGCCATCGCCCAGGTCCACGGCGGGCGCATCTGGGCCGAGAGCCGCGCAGGCGGCGGGGCGGCGTTCCACGTCACCCTGCCCGTGCCCGACGCCCGCAGGAATGCGGCCATCCGGGCCACGGCGGACGCGGACCGGCACGACGCCGAGACCAAGGAGGAGGGCCTGTGACCACAGACAAGGCGCTGGTGCTGGTCATCGAAGACGAGGCCCCCATCCGCTGTTTTCTGCGCGCCTTCCTGGAGAGCCAGGGCTTCCGTTTCCTGGAGGCGGAGTCCGGCGAGGAGGGGCTTGGCATGGCCGCCTCGCACCAGCCCGATGTCATCCTGCTGGACCTGGGGCTGCCGGGCATGGACGGCCTCGACGTCATCCGGCGCATCCGGCAGTGGACGGCCACGCCCATCCTGGTCATCTCCGCGCGCGGCAAGGAGCAGGACAAGATCGAGGCCCTGGACGCCGGGGCCGACGACTACCTCATCAAGCCCTTCAGCGTGGGGGAACTGGCGGCGCGCATGCGCGTGGCCCTGCGCCATGCGTCTTCCGGCGGGCAGGACAGGCCCGAGCCCGTGTTCCGCGTCGGAGCCCTCAGCGTCGATCTGGCAGCCCGGCGGGTGCGCCTGACCGGGGCCGAGGTGCACCTGACGCCCATCGAGTTCAAGCTCTTGGCCTTCCTGGTGCGCCACGCGGGCAAGGTGGTCACCCACCGCCAGCTCTTGAAGGAGGTCTGGGGCAGCGTGCGCGACGACCAGGCCCACTACCCGCGTCTCTACGTGCACCAACTGCGGCACAAGATCGAGCCCGACCCGGCCCGGCCGCGCTTTTTGCGCACCGAGACCGGCATCGGCTACCGGCTGGAAGAGGCGGACGGACCTGAGGACGTGAACAGTTGAAACATGAACGCGGCTTGAGCGAACGGTTCAGGCCGCAACACAGGGAGATCCCATGAACCTTCCGGACCTGAAGATCCGCTTTTCCCCCGGCCTGACCCTGGCCCTGGCCGCCTTCATGATCGCCCTTTCCGGGCTGGCGCTGTGGTACCTGGGGCGCGGCGAACACCTGGAGAGCGCCTTTGTGCGCGGCAGCCAGAAGGCCCAGCTGGTGTCGCGCATGCGCGCGGACCTCTATGCCGCCGCCGAGGCCGAGAAGAGCGCCGTCATGGCCGAGACCGACGAAGCGTCGCAGGACAACGCCAAGCGCGCCCAGGCCGCTGCGGACCAGGTCGCTGCGGCGCTGAAGGAGTTCAAGGCGATGCCTGCGGGCAACACCGAGGAGACCGACCTGTTGCGCCGTTTCGAGGAGGCCTTTGCCGAGTACTGCAAGGTTGACGAGGAGGTGCTGGCCCTGGCCGTGCAGAACTCCAACCTCAAGGCCTTTGCCCTGTCCTTTGGCCCGGCCTCGGAGGCATTGGTGAAGATGGAGCAGGCGCTCAGGCCCATCATTGATGCAGGCGCCAAGGGCGGCAAGGCCGCAGCGGCGGCCCTGTCGGCCTCGCGGGCGCTTACCGGGGCCTGGCGCATCCAGGCCCTGCACGCCCCGCACATCACGGAGAAAACCGACGCGCGCATGGACGAGTTGGAACAGCACATGGCCGCTGCCGATAATGAGGTCCGCGCGGATCTCGGCGGGCTTGGCGCTGCCGGTGGCCCGGCGCTGGTGGCCTACGAGAGGTTCCAGACGGCCACGGCGGAGATCGTGCGGCTCTCGCGCCTGAACACCAATGTGCGTTCGCTTGACCTGTCGCTGGGCCGCAAGGTCAAGGTGCTGGCCGTGTGCACCCAGGCCCTGGACGCCCTGAAGGAGCACCTGGGCGGGCTGGGGGTGAAGGCCACGCGGTAAGGACGGCCTTGACCCAGAGCGCTGGAAGCGGCGCAAAAAGCCCCGCAGCGAAATCTCTCATTCGCCAGCGGGGCTTACTCTTTCCTTGGTGCCCAGGGTCGGAATCGAACCGGCATAACCCGAAGGTTGAGGGATTTTAAGTCTCTATTTTGTATTAATTATTACAGCGTGTTGCGCGGTCACTGCGGATAATCTCTGGTGGTTGCGTACGCATGCGCATTCACGAATGATCACCAGTTTGCACTCGCAGTGGAGCAAAATTGGAGCAAACTATTTAGCGTAATCGGCCTCATTCTCGGGCAGTTCTCAGATGGTTTTGGCGGTGGCTCAATCTGGACTGACCTGCGCCCCGAACCGGTCCGGTTTTTAGGGAGCAGGCCGTAAGCTATTTAAGTCGACGGAAATAGAAACATGCAGTACAAATATGGCGTAGGGGTTTTCCCTCCCACGCAGCCACCATGAGGGAGCACATGCCGAGAACCCATGCCTCCATCATCCCCAGAAACATCGCTCACTTGCGTAAAGCCGCCGGGACCATCCAGGTGTCCCCGGAACTGGTGACGGCCTCGGCCGCAGAAATTCCGGCGCTCCTGGTCACGTTGAAGACAGCTCCGCAGGGGCTCACCCAGGCCGAGGCCGCACGTCGGCTCCTGCTCCACGGCGCCAATGCCGTGGGTGCCGAACGGGGCCACACCCGCCTGCGTATGCTGGGTGCGGCCCTGCTCAACCCCCTGGTGATTCTGCTGACGGTCCTGGCCGGACTCTCGGCGTTCACGGGCGATTTGAGGGCCGCCGTGGTCATGGGGCTCATGGTGATTCTCGGCGTAGGGCTGCGTTTCGTTCAGGAGGCTCGGGCAGATACCGCAGCGGCCAAGTTGCGGGCCATGATCTCGGTGACGGCCACTGTGATGCGCGATGGTGAACCCCGCCAGATTCCCTTGACGCAAATTGTGCCCGGCGACGTGGTGCAGCTCGCAGCTGGCGACATGACCCCAGCCGACGTAAGGCTGATTACCTGTAAGGATCTCTTTGTCATCCAGGCCAGTCTCACGGGCGAATCGTTGCCCGCTGAGAAGTTCGACCATGTCGAGGACGGCACAGGGACCACGGCCCTCGAGTTGCGCAATGTCTGCTTTCTGGGCACCAGCGTGGGCAGCGGCGCGGCCACGGCCGTGGTGGTGGCCACCGGAGCGGCCACTTATCTGGGGAGCATGGCCAGCGCCATGGGCGTGGCCAGCCCGCCCACCAGCTTCGATCAGGGCGTCTCCCGGTTCACGTGGCTCATGATCCGATTCATCGCGGTCATGGTGCCGCTGGTATTCATCATCAACGGGCTGACCAAGCATGATTGGCGCCAGGCCTTTTTCTTCGCCATGGCTGTGGCCGTGGGCCTCACCCCGGAAATGCTGCCCATGATCGTGACTGTGTGCCTGTCCAAGGGGGCGTTGGCCATGTCGCGCAAGCGGGTCATCGTCAAGCGCTTAAATTCCATCCAGAACCTTGGGGCCATGGACATTCTGTGCACGGACAAGACCGGAACCCTGACCATGGACAAAGTGGTGCTCAAGCTGCACCTGGACGTGCGCCTGGACGACGACGACGGGGTGCTGGTGCTGGCCTACACCAACAGCCATTTTCAGACCGGGCTTAAGAACGTCCTGGACAAGGCCGTCTTGTCCCACCACGAGCTGCACGCGGAGCTGCGCATTCCGGACTTCCAGAAGCTTGACGAGATACCCTTCGACTTCCAGCGCAAGATCATGTCCGTGGTGGTGGAGACCCCAGAGCACGTGGTGCGGCTCATCGCCAAAGGAGCCTGCGAGGAGATCTTCCAGCGCTGCGCCTTCTGCGAACTGGGTGGGGCCACCTTGCCCTTTGACCCAGTCCTGCTGGCCACGGTGCACGCGGCCTACGAGAAGCTCTCCGGCGACGGCTTCCGGGTGTTGGCCCTGGCCTACCACGACCTGGAGCGCAAGGGCGTGTACACCAAGGAGGACGAGGTCGGCCTGACCCTGCGTGGCTTCGTGGCCTTCTTGGACCCACCCAAGGAGACCACTGCCCCGGCCATCAAGGCTCTGGAGGCTCTGGGCGTGGCCCTCAAGGTGCTCACCGGCGACAACGAGATGGTCAGCCGCAAGGTCTGCCACGACGTGGGCGTGCCCACGGAGCACGTGCTCATCGGCACGGAGATCGAGGCCCTGGACGAGGCCGGGCTGGCCGTCAGGGTGGAGGAGGTGACGCTCTTCGCCCGGCTCTCGCCGGCGCACAAGCAACGCATCATACAGGCCCTGCGTTCGCGGGGGCACGTGGTCGGGTTCATGGGCGACGGCATCAACGACGCCCCGGCCCTGCGCGCGGCGGATGTTGGCGTGTCCGTGGACACGGCCGTGGACATCGCCAAGGAGGCTGCGGACGTGGTGCTCCTGGAGAAGAGCCTTATGGTGCTGGAGCAGGGCGTGCTCGAAGGCCGCAAGGTCTTTGCCAACATTCTCAAATACGTGCGCATGGGCGCCAGTTCGAACTTCGGCAACATGTTCAGCGTGCTCGGGGCCAGCATCTTTCTGCCTTTTGTGCCCATGCTGCCCATCCAGGTGCTGGTGAACAACCTGCTCTATGACTTCTCCCAGGTGCCCATCCCAACGGACGAGGTCGATGCCGATCTGCTGGCCAAACCCAAGCCCTGGGCGCTGGACCGCATCACCCGCTTCATCCTGCTTATCGGGCCGTGTAGCTCGCTTTTCGACTACGCGACCTTTGGCGTCATGATCTACGTATTCGGCTGCCTGGCGCCGGGCAAGGCGTCCCTGTTCCAGACCGGCTGGTTCGTGGAGTCCATCCTGACGCAGACGCTGATCATCCACGTCATCCGCACCAACGGGCTGCCTTTTGTGCAGAGCCGGGCCAGCTGGCCCCTGATCCTGACCACTACGGTCATCATGGCCCTTGGCATGTGGCTGCCCTTTTCACCCCTGGCCGGGCCCCTGGGCATGGTGGCGCTGCCGCCGCTCTACTGGCCGCTCTTGGCGGGCATGTCTCTGTGCTACGTGCTCCTGACCCAGGGGGTGAAGACGTTCATGTTGCGCAGGCAGTGGATCTGATGCCCGAGGCGTTACGGTGGCTGGGGTAGCGCAGGCAACCGCTTGCGCGAAGGTGCCAGCGGCAGGTGCTCAAGATGAACGCGGCCCGGTCCATTGTTGAGGGTAGTTGGATGCAGAAGTTGCGCAGGGGTTGTATGAAGTTCGATCTGTAACGGAAAATGCCCCGCTTGCGAATTCATGCATTCGCGAGCGGGGCATTTTCTTTCTTTGGTGCCCAGGGTCGGAATCGAACCGACATAACCCGAAGGTTGAGGGGCATTAAGTCTCTACTTTGTGTTAACTATTACAGTATGCTGTTAGGCGCCAGCGAATAATCTCTGCTGAGTGCGTACACCTGAGCACGCACGAATGTTCACTGGTTTGCACTCGCAGTGGAGCAAAATTGGAGCAAGATGACTTGCCCCTACCCGTCTTTCTTGGTCAGAACTCTAACAAATTCTGGAATGGATTAGGGAGGCATATCCGTGAACCGCAGCATCTTGTATGGAGGCTGCGGCAGTGGGGCGCAACGCCAGCCAATGTGAAGACATGTAAGTTGGTTCATTTCGTGTAGTAGGCCATGTTCCCCCGGATGATCAGGCGCACGAAGCTGTGGCCAGACACGGGCGCTGTCTCCTCGGAAAAGAAGGTCAGGTGCACCACAGGGCCAAGCTCTGTCCGGCCGTTTTGGCCAGGGGGGGAATAGGTCTGCGTGGCTGCGCCGACCACTGCGGGGTCGAAGCTGAAGGCAAATACCCCGCCGGTCACGGGCAGCTCGCCTTGGGCCAGCACCGCGCCGGGCATGATCATGGCGTAATGGACGCTCCGGGCCGTGGTGGCGCCGGTGATCCGCAGCCCCTTGGCCGGGTCGATCTTCGACACGGGCGGCAGGTTGAGCCGCAGGGGCGAGAGCGCCGCCGGGCGCTGATTCTCCACGACGTAGAACTCGCCACCGCTTTTGGGCAGGCCCGGCACCACGGCCGCATGGCCCTGCCAGTCCCCCTCCAGGGTGTAGCGGTAGACGCCAGGCTGGTCGAGGGTCCACCGCTCCCGGCCTACGAAGGAACCGTTCCCGTCGCCAGACCCCTGCGCCACCCTGCGGGTGCCGTCCGGCCAGGTCAGGGCAAAGGTCACGTTCACCGGGCCGAAGGGGTCGATCTGCACCGCAGGCATGAAGGCGGTCCCGGCCTCGTAGACCATGCCGGGCCGGGCATTGGTCGCTAGGAAAAAGCGCGCCTTCTGGTGGAAAGGCCCCAGGATATCCTCGGCTCCCGGAGCCACCACGCGGTTGTTGTTGGAGCCCTTAGGCAGGATGAAGGCGCTGGCCATGTAGCCCGCATAGAGCGGCGGCTGATTCTTCTGGCGGAGCACCACGCCGCCCAGTAGGCGGTAAATGTCGCCGGGATTGTCTCCGCCGTGGCCGCCGCCGATCTGTCCCCCGAAGTTCTGGCGGCTGGTGGACCAGTAGGGCGCGCGCACGCCGTTTTCGGCCACGAGGAAGCGCCCCATCAGGCCCGGCCTGGGCGCGCCCGCGTAGTAGTAGTCCCAATCCGTGATGTACTCCGGAAACAGGTGCGGGGAATAGCCGTTGGAGGTCTGCAGCCCCACGTTGGTCAGGCCGATGTTCTGGAGCCTGGGCTCAAGCGGCTTCTGCTCCCCCTTGCGCTCCCAGGTCAGGACCGGGACGATCTTGTTGGCTCCGTCGCCGTCGCTGGCGATGAGCAGGGCGTCGCCGTCGCGGTAGGGGAAGTTGATGTGGTCGAGGTGGCGGTTGTCGCCCCCCTCCTCGGAATAGCCCTCGAAGTGGCTCTCCCCGCGCTCCTCGAAGGTCTTGCCGACCTTGATTCGTTTGCCATGTGCCACGATGGGCGAATCCGGCGAAAAGACCACGCCGGCATGATGCATGGTAGAGACCCACAAGTGCCCGTCGGGGTCGGTGTACTTCGCGAGCACCGTGGCCAGGTATTCGCCCGGAGCATCCAGAGGCAGGGGCTTCAGGCCCTGGGAAGGCCCGAACACGCCCCCGGTCGTGGCCCTGCCGGAGCTGATGGCGGTGCGCACGTTCCGGGGGTCCGAGTTGACAAAGAGCTGGGCCTTGACCTCCACGTCCGCCGGAACCGCCGGGGAAAACCCCATATCGCGGCCGTAGCGGCTGCCAACGGCATAGGCCTGGCCCTGGAATGTGGCGGTGGCCAGCGTTATGCGCTTGGCGATCCAGAAACCGTATGTGCCCCCGCCCTCATAGCGGTTGCCCCAGACGTCCTGGGTCCAGCCGGAGGCCCGCACGGTGTAGCGGCCATACATCCAGGGCCGCCAGCGCGTGAAGGCCGGGTTGCGTGTGGTGGGCCAGCGCCCGTCGCGACCGATAAAGGGCGCAGTGCCGAGCTCCTCTGTCCGGCCGTCCGGCCCGGTGACCTTGAGCGACAGGGAGCCCTTGGCAAAGTCCCAGGGGATGTTCTGGGTGTCGGTGATGGTGTCCGTGGGGAAGCGCGGCTCCAGGTTATAGGGCAGCACGGCGGGCGTGCTGTTCTCGGAATAGAGCGGCAGCACGACCTCGTCTTGGATGAGGTTGCGGCCGGACAGGGCGAAGCGCCGCTTGTCCTCCTCGGCCACCACGCCGCGGTAGCCGTTGGAGTTGTACTGCTCCAGCAGCACCCAGGGCACGCGCGGCTTGATGGCGGTTGCATCCACCGGGCGGCCGTCCAGACGGGTGCCGCTGGCAGGCAGCGGCGGGGAGTAGCACTCCGAGGCGTTGGGTTCTTTTACAAATCCGCGCCGGGCAAAGGCCGTGCCGTTCAGGCTCACCAGCCGTTTCTTGAGCGCCGCCCCGAAGTCGAGGCGCAGGCGGTAGATGCCCGGCGGAAGGTTCTGGGGCAGCTTCGTCTTGATGTGGAAACTCACGAGGTGTTGTTCTTTATGAAGCGAGGCCACGCTCAGCGGGACCGTGACCAGCTCGTCCACAGGGGTGCGGAAAGCGTCGCCGAAGCGCTGCGTCACAGCGCCCTGCGCGCCGCCTT
The DNA here is from genome assembly GCA_903843965.1 of uncultured delta proteobacterium. GTDB lineage: Bacteria > Desulfobacterota > Desulfovibrionia > Desulfovibrionales > Desulfovibrionaceae > Humidesulfovibrio. The sequence goes on along the minus strand of CAIMRY010000007.1, from coordinate 1,646 downwards.
CGATGGCCAGCCCGGTTGGCGTCACAAGGGTGGACATGCGCTCGTCGCTGGGAAGTCTCAGCACGCCGTCGGCGTCAAAGGAGCGCTCCGCCGTAACCAGCATGAGCATGGAGTCCGGGCGTGCGTTGTTGCCCATCAGGCCCGCGACGAGGCTTTCCGGGACGCGCAGCAGGGCGTGGATTTCAAGATCAGCGCCGGGTGCCAGCCTGCCGGGCGAGGCCACGACCTGCACAGACCAAGGGCCGAAAGCACTGGAGTTGCTGCTGGCGAAGTGCAAATCCTGCGCACCGCCTGGCTGCAATGTTGCGCACGACAAAAGGGCAAGCGCAAGCGCCGCCCCGCACAATAGAAGCAAAACATATCGCCGTGTCATCCGGAATTCCTCGCACTGCCGGGCTGCGCAGCCTCTATGCATGGAGCTGCTGCCCGTGACTTGACGTTGTATGTTGAGCCTCTTTCAGCTGCTGGCTGCACCTCTAGCATAAAATACGCCACTCCGAGGAGAGGTTCTCGGGATACCTGATGCGAGAGGAAGGAATGGGAGGGCAACGATTGTACGTGGTAGTACAAAATGCCACTGGAATGAAAGACGTTCCGCTGTGAATATCTCATTCACATGTGGAGCTCACTCTCCCAATGGTGCACAGGCTGGAGACCGGCCCTTTCTTGTTCCATTTGGTGAGTCTGGTGAAGCAAAGTTGGAGCTTGCTGGCGAAAGCCCGCCCGTCGCCTTCTTCGCCGCGTTCGTCAGCGACGAACCGTGCGTCACCTCATTGCGCATCGCGTTTTTGCTCGATGGGCAAGCGGACGATAAAGGTCGTGCCCTTGCCGGGTTCCGTCTCGAAAAATATCTGCCCCTTGTGCTTTTCCACAATGATGCTGCGCGAGATGGCCAGTCCCTGGCCGGTGCCCTTGCCCACCTCCTTGGTGGTGAAGAACGGATCGAATATCTTAGGCTGTACGTCTGGGGGGATGCCTGTCCCGGTGTCGGTGACGCGAATCTCGGCCCAGGGACCATTTTCCCGCGTGCTCAAGGTGATGAGCCACTCGCCCTGTGGGTCGATTTCAATCGCGTCGGTGATGGCGTGAACGGCGTTGATGATGAGGTTCAGGACCACCTGGTTGATCTCGCTGATCATGCATTCCACCAACGGCAGGCTGGGGTCGAGGTCGGTCTTCAGGTCGGACACGTATTTCCATTCATTGCGGCTCACTACGGCCGTGCTGCGTATGGCCTCGTTCAGATCCGCCGCCACCATGCCTGTGGAACCAGGATGCGCGAACTGCTTCACCGAGCGCACGATCACGCTGATGCGTTCCACGCCTTCGAGGGTTTGGGCGATGGCGTTCGGCATCTCTTCCTCAAGATAGGCGAGGTCATGCTTGACGATGGCGGCCTCCACGGCCTGGATCATCTCCTGGGGCACAGGGCCTGTCTTGGCCGCTTCCAGCAGGTGGCGGAACTCGCCGCACATGGACATCATGTGTTCAAAAGCCTCTTTGATGAACTGGACATTGTTCCCCACATACTGTGCGGGGGTGTTGATCTCGTGGGCGATGCCCGCTGCGAGCTGGCCGATGGCCTCCAGCTTCTGGGACTGGAGCACCCGGTTTTCCAAGGTCTTGCGTTCTGTGGTGTCGGTCGT
>CAIMRY010000006.1 GCA_903843965.1 uncultured delta proteobacterium | reverse complement strand
CTCTCGCGCGGATCAACGCGCGAGAGGCGGACCTCTTGAGGCGGGCTATCTGTGGTCGGCGGAAGCCAATTCCGACTCGACGATGGGCGCGAAGAGCGTGGCGAGGGCAGGGTCGTTGCTGTTGAACGGCTTGCCGAAGCGGTCAAGGCCGTTCTTCCAGAGCACGGGCGCGCGGGATGCGCCCATCTCAAACGGCCGCCTCTCGCTCTCGGGCTTTTTGTTCATGTGCTTCGCGATGAGCGCAGGCGTCAGCAGGACATGGCCGCGCTTGGGAAACGCCTCGGCCATGCGCGCGGCGGACAGCTTCATGCTTTCGCCCGGGGCTTCGGGAAGCCAGTCCGCCCACATGCTTTTATTCCGCCACACGAAGCACGTTGCGAGCTCGTCCGGGTACGCGGCGGCGAAGACCACGCCCGCCGAACCCGCGAACGAGATGATGCCACTCGATGCGTTCCGGGCGAAATCGCCGTTCTCCCACAGGACACCGATGTTGCGGAACGGCGGAATCAGCGGGTCGCTGGCCGGGACGAGCATGCCGCACGAGGTACCCATGCGCACGGTGATGTCGCCATTCCCGAACGGCCAAGCGCTGATGCCGTGCATGGCGTCGGCCAGCCGCACAGAGCGGTAGTCGAAGCCGGTGGTGCCCATGCCGAAGTCGAAGCGCGGTTCGGATATATCGAGGAGCAAGGCCTCGACGATATCTTTCGGCTCAATCTCGCGGGCGTTCACGATGGTGCGCTCCTGCAACCGCACGTTATCGCGCACGGCGGTATGAAACACCTGGCCCCCACCGTCCCGGCAGGCGATGAGCCGCACGTCCGGGCCATTCGCGTCGACGACGAGCGAGTGCGTTTCCACCACGCGGCACGGGGCGCCGGTGCGGCGGGAGAGCACGGGGATGACGATGTCTTTGTTGATGGTGATGAGTGTTTTCTTGCTCATGGTTTGTTCCTCTTGTTGCGGTCCCACCCCGCCGCCGTCCGGCCGGAACGACGGGCGAGGTCCGATGGGCGTTGATGCCGAAACGTCTGGACGAACTTTTGCTTATGCCAGAAAAAGTTCTTTGTGTCAATGGGTTACGCAAACACAGCCGATTGCTCGAAGGATCCTGGATCCTAGAGTGTTCGGAGCCATCGCGACGGGGTTGCCGCGCGAACTATTTTTCAGCCGCGCTCGAAAAGATGCGCGAAGGACCAGTCCTCGGGCATGACCTTCGTGCCGGAGCGCTGTTCGTCGGAGCGCCAACGTTTGCCGTGGCGCAGGGCGCGGCACTCGCAGCCATGCCACCACGTGCCGAGGTCGGCGACGGGTTTGCGCGACATCGCTTCGCGAACGAGTTCGGGGGTGAGCGAAACGCGCACATCGCCGATTCGCGACATGTTCAAGGCGCGGTACGTCCGAGCTTGCGCTTCGGAGAGCGGGGTTGGCTCCCACTCCTCGCCCCACGCCATGCGGTTGCGCGTGATGACGCGCGCGGCGAGGTCAAGCGGGAACTTCGCTTTGAGCAGGAACCCGGAGCGCTGTGGCAGGGCCGTGATGTGCGAGGCGGCTGGACGCGCGAAGTCGCCGTGCGGCCAGAGCACGCCCACGAGCGGGAGCGGCAGGGCCGGAGGCGCATCTATCGGCGCGAGGACGCCTGCCGCGGCGATGAGTTGCGCCGTGACGAATCCGGACGGCGTCGGCCAGCCTCCTGCCAGTTCGGCGGCCTCGCGGGGGTTTAGCGACAGGTAGGCGTACGGCGTGCCCGTGCCGTCGAGGCTGAATGTCGGCTCCGGCAGTTCGGCCACGCGCGTGACGATGGGGCTGTCGCGCCACAACCTCTGCGCATGGGCGATGAGGCCAGCGTGCATGGACATGACGTCGCGCACGGCGGTGCGATGGATGTTTCCGCGCCGGTCGATGCAGGCGACGAGCGTGATGCCCGGGGCGGACTCGTCGAGGACGAGTTGCCGCGTCGGGACGGTCCGGCAGAGGCGGCCGGATTTGCGGGACACGCAGGGGAAAACGAGAGCTTGGGAAACGGTGGCGAGGACAAGATTTGGCATGGGCGGCTCCTTTCGTTCTTGGGTATGGGAACGGATGGAGCGGAGGTATCATGAAAGATTTACCATGGGAGCCCATGCGGAGGCGTTGATCAGCGCGCGTGGCTTACCGTATGGACTGAGCGCAAAACGGGCGCCCGAAGGCGCCCGTTGCGGTTAATCGCCCGTACGAATCAGATAGAAGTTCTGGAAGTATGTCCAACTGCTTGTCACGTCGGATACTTGGAAGAGCAGTTTGGTTATCCCGTTGACACGGAAGGAACCAGACGTGATTGTGTTCCACTGTTGAGCGGCCCCGGAGTTGGAGACGTATACACTGGTCTGCACGCCGGAAGAGTCTTGGGTGTAGAGCGTGAGTGCGCCGCCGAGAGCGTCCCGGAATCCCTTCACGGTATAGTAGTAAGTGCCTGACGGGATGTTCCATCCAGCGTACCACGCCGTTTGGACGTAATAGCTGTTACAACCGGTTGAGCAGGCGGTATTGTGTGCTCCAACACCATTGCCGCTGTTCCAGGAGATGGCGGTGGTGTTGCCATTATGGGCACTGTTCCAAGAGAAGCCATTCCACATGTCGATGGATGCGGTTCCGTTGCATCCCTTCTGCGTGGCTGGCTTTGTGCCAGCATTGCAGTACGAGTCGGCAACGGTCGTCCCGTCGCTTCTCTGGCAACTGACTGTCGCTGGCTGCCAAAGGTACTGGCACGTCCCATATCCTGTCTGCACCCAAGAATACGTACAGGCCGTGTAGTCCGCGCAAGTCTGGTTGGTTGCTGGCTTGGCGCCAGCGCTAGCGCAGTAGGCGTCAGCCAGTGTCGAAGAGTCGGAGCCGATGCAGGTGACGCTACGCGTCTGGCTGGACGAGGCGGAGCACGCCGCGGTGCAGGAACCATAAGCACCAGACACCCAAGACGCAATGAGTGGCGTTACGGACAGGCTCTTGATCGAGGTATCTCCACCCTTGCCTGTCACCGTAAGCTTCACCGTGCGTTGCGTTGCGTCGGCGAAACTGTGTGAGGCGGTGCAGGTGCTTGCCGTCGTGCCGTCGCCGAAGTCCCAAGCGCAGGAGGCCACGTCGCCGGTGCTCGTGCTCGTGAAGGTCGCCGCAATGCCTGCGACGAGCGGGGACGATACGGCGAAGTTGGCGGCAACGGCGGAAAACACCTGAACGCCCTTGGTTGCGGCCACGGTCTGGAGGCTATTCGTGCCGGTGACGTCCATCTCCACGGTGAAGGTGGCCTTGCTCGCGAAGCTGTGTGCCTGGGGCGAGCAACCCGTGACGGTGTAGCCATCGCCGAAGTTCCAGGAGCAACTCGCGTAGTTGCCGCCGAGGGTCGGCGTGCAGGTGACGCTGGCGCCGGTGTACGACGGATTCGGGGTGCAAACGATACTCGCCGTGGGGGCCGCGCAACCCGAGTACACCGTGCAGGACTGGCTCGCGTCCGGCTTCTGGCCGGAACAGGAGGCGTCCGGCATGGTGGTGCCGTCGCCGCGCTGACAGGTGACGGTTTGTGCCTGCGTGCCGGTGCCGCAGGTGGTTGTGCAGGAACCGAAGCCGCCTTGGCTCCAAGAGTAGGAACAGGTGCTGTAGTCCGCGCAAGCCTGCGAGAGGGCAGGCTTCACGCCCGCGTTCACGCAGTAGCCGTCGTCAAGAGAGGAGGCGTCCGAGCCGGTGCACGCGACGTTGCGCGTCTGGCTGGACGTGGCCGAACAGGCCGGGGTGCAGGCGGCGAAGCTTCCGGCGGCCCACGAGGCGGTGATCGGGGTCAGGGACAAGCTCTTGGTGGCCGTATCGCCTCCAAGGCCAGCCACGGTGAGCTTCACGGCGCGCGCCACGGCGACCGCGAAGGAGTGCGAGGGCGCGCAGGTGCTGGCGGTCACGCCATCACCGAAGTCCCAAGTACATCCCGCCACATCGCCGGTTGAAGACGATGTGAAGGCGGCCGGAACACCCGCGACAAGAGGCGTCGGGGCCGCGAAGTTCGCAGAGACAGCCGAAAAGACCGTGACGGCCTTTTGCGCCGAGCCGCTTTGCAGGCTGTTCACGCCGGTCATGTCGAGGCGCACCAGATAGCTTCCGGCGGTCGACCAGCGCGCACTCTGCGCGATGCATCCGGTGCCGGTCAGTCCATTGCCGAAGTCCCAAGAGCACACGGCCGCGTTACCGGTGATGCTCGGGGTATAGAAATTCGTCGCCTGCGTGTAGGTCACGGCGTTGCCGCTGATGGTCGCGGCCGGGGCCACGCAGGAGGAGTAGGACGGGCAGGACTGGCTGATGGCGGGCTTGGCGCCGAGACCGGCGCAGAAGCTGTCGTTCACAGCGGTATTGTCGCCGCGCATGCAGGCCACAAGGCGCGTCTGTGAAGAAGAGTCCGTGCAACCGGCCGCGCAGGCACCATACTGGCTGACGCTCCATGAGTAGCCGCAGGTGCTGATGTCGGAACAGGCTTGGGTGGCGACGGGCTTCGCGCCGGCGGTCGAACAATAGGAGTCGTCAACGGACGTGCCGTCGCTACGGCGGCAGGACACCGTGCGGCTGGACTGGCCGGTGCCGCAAGAGGTGTTGCAGGCGCTGAAAGAGTCTGTGGCCCAGGCGTAGGTGCAGGAACTCACGTCAGTGCATGCCTCGGATGTCGCCGGCTTGCCACTCTGGTCGCAACCGCTGGCAAGCTCGCCGCTTCCGTCCACGCAAATGACACTACGCGCGGCCACTCCTGCGCCGCAGGTGGAGGAACACGCGCCATATTCACCGGCGCGCCAAAACGCATCACTGCCCGGCAAGGTCATGCCCCCGGCAAGGATGGTTGACGATGAAGGCGGCGTAAATCCGTCGGCGGCCAGACAGTTGCCCGTGCAAAGCTTGCCTACGGACCGGTTGACGATGACGTAGGTGCTGTCACCCATGTCGACGGCCTGCATGGTCGCCTGCGAGCCGGTAGAGAGACTGGCCTTGAAGGCGAGCCAAGCTTGGATAGTCTCGGAGGACCCGGCCAAGGCGAGCGACGACAACAATATTGCAAACAAAATAAGCGTATTAGTTCTTTTCATGGAGCACCTCTCCATAAATTGAACCGCACATCGTGCCTTACATGCAAGATCTGACGGAATACTTTTTGCGGCTTCAGATTTTGGTAAGCATTATCCCAATCGTGCGTCCCGCGAGTGATACGTCGGCGCAATGTTTCATCAGGCTTGGCATGCCTTGCCTGTCAGCGCCTCCTGTCCGACCAAAGCAACCATTTGGTCGTAATGTCGTTGATCCTCCGCTCGGATAAGGTCCATGACATCGGCCATAATCTTGGGCGTCTCGGCAAGGATGGACGGATCGTGTTCTTGGTCGCCGACTCTGTCGAAATGCGAACAGACATGCAGGAAGCGGAGGATTCTCATCTTCACGGCGGCGTCGACGCTCTGGACGCCGTCCAGAAGCGCCGACAAGCCTCCGGTGGGGGCTGCGGCGGACGCCGGATACCGGAAGGATAGGAAGGTCTCCAAAAGCCGTCTGGCGATGTTCGGCATCGCATAATGCCCCTCCAAGGAACCACCAGACTTGGCCCCGACCATTCCTGCGACAAGCTTGAAGAGGTAGTGGTAGTCCGACTCGTAGTCGCGTAGCAACGGATCCAGGGGCGCGAGGCGCGCGAACCGCCCCTTCTCATCGACGCAGGCTTCCAGCATGAAGAGACAATGGCACTTCCGCTCCCCCTTGCAGAACCAGTTCTTCACTTGCCGGAAGAACGTGAAGTTGTGCGTGAGGATGAAAAGTTGTCCAGCCGTCTTCGTGCGTGCACGCATGAAGCCAAAGGCCGAGAAGATGGCGTTGGCGTCTAGGCTTGAAATGGGATCGTCGATGACGACGATGCCGCTTGCAAGGTCGAAGTCCTTGCCCTCAAGCGACTTCAAAAAATAGAGAAACGCGATAGCTGTCCGTTCGCCTTCACTCAAGTGCTCCGCGATCTGGCCCGCCCGGGTGATCACGTAGGCCGTCCCGTCCACCTTGAACTGCAATTCGCTCCGCCCCAAGTAGCTCGCGAGCTCCTTGTTCAACTCCTCGGCCGGTCGCTGATGCTCGATGATTTCCCGTTCAAGCTGTCCGATGGTCTCTTGAGTCGCGGCACCTTCCTGCGCCAACTTGGCGTCCCGTGCGCGCAGGGCATCCAAGCCAGCCTGTTTCTCCTTGAAATCCCCGAGCGCATCACAGACGAATGCCTCTTCCAAGGCTTTGCGCGCCCCCCGTACCATCTCCTCGAAGTTGGTGCAGTCGGTGTTGTGCGTCTCCACAAGCTCGCGAATCTTGAGGATGGCGACCGTCGCGGCGGCCATGTCCGGCACTTCCGCCTCGCCCATATATTCTGTGAGTGAAACCGCCTTGAACGGAGAGGCCTTTTTCGCTTTCACCGCCTCCACCAGCGCGTCCAGATACCGTCGAGCCTTATGGGCCTCCTGCGTGAATGTCTCCGTCGCGGAAGAAAAGGCCGAGGCCAGATGGTCGGCCAACGCCGTCTTGTCCGGGAGACCCGAGACGTCAAAATCCTTGGCGAGGGACTCAAGTGAGAGAACCAGCGTGTTTGCGTCCTGTTGCAAGCGTTCGTACTGGTCGTTGAAATGCCCCTCCAGCATGCGGACACGTTCATCCAAGAGGGGTTGGTCACAGAACCGGCACCGAGGAGCATGCTTCTCGTTCTGCACGTGGAGCGCAAGGCCTTGCTTGACCCACTGCGCCGTGACGGGGTCGGAGGCCAACTCGGAGATGGTCGCGGACACGACGGTCCGCTCCAGAAGCTCCTTGGCCAAGGCCGTAGTTGGCGACAACTCCGGCAAGGCCGCCGACAGGACGGGCAACGGATCCTTCATCTTGGAGTCTTTCTTCGTCCTGAACTCGTCACGTTTTTCTTCGGAGAGTTGCTTCTCGGCAAGCTTCGCGGCGTCCAAAGCGCCTAGGCGTTTCGCCGTGTCGAGGAAGCCGCTCTTGTTGTAGTTGTTGTAGGCATTGTTCCCCGCCGACCGCAGGGCCTCCTTGACGATCCTGCCTTGTTGGACGCAGAATTCCTCAAGCGCCTTGTCTGCTTTCTGGATGTCCGCCTGCACCAAGCGTTTGTCTGCGGCGGTGGCCAGAGCGGCTTTCTTCAGGCGCTCGATTTCTTGTTGCTTCTCCGCGCTCTCCTTGCCCAGAAAATAGATGGGGCCGACTCGTTTCGACGCGAAGACGCTGTCCCGGATGAACGCCGAGTCGAACACCCGGACATTCGGCAACATCTTCTCCGGCCCGAATTCAGACGCCTTGTGGATCAAGCCGCCACAGGCGAACTGCACATCGCCTTCCGGGACAGGGGTCTGGTTTTGAAGCGCCGTGAAGAGGCTGGAAAGAGTCGTCTTGCCGCTCCCGTTCCAGCCATAGATGAGGTTGAACTGCTTGAACTCGGGGAGGCTGGCGGGCCACTCAAAATCTCGAAACACCCGATAGCCATTCAGCCGAGGGATCTTGGTGATTTTATGCGGCATGCACGCCTCCTGAACCTAGATGTTCGGAACAGCGTTACAGCGCAACAAACATGCAGTCAAACGCATCAGATCGTGAGGATTCTCGGGCCAGAATGATTTCGGAATTCGACGCATGGAATTGACGTTTCAGATCGGGCATACTATGGGTTTCCATGATAGGATTTTCGGGGGTGGGCGGTGCATCAGCTTGTAGATTTTGCTGACAATTCCGGTCGTGCGGCCGTCGCGTCGATATCGCGCGCGGACCGGAAAAGAAATGGGCAGTTCCTGACGCCTCCTTCCGTCGCGAGATACATGGCGCAACGATGCGCCATCGCTATTTCTTCGGACCCCGTACGTGTGCTGGACCCTGCGGCTGGAGCGGGCGTTCTTGCCGCCGCTGTTGTCGAGGCGCTTCTGAACAAGACAGAGCGGCCAAGCCGTATTGTGGTCACGCTCTTTGAGATGGACAGTCGATGGAAGCAGCCACTCAAGAACTTGGCGAATCGCATGCGCCGGCGGGCAGAGTCCGTCGGCGTTTCGTTGAGCGTCTCAATCCGTTGCGAGGATTTCCTGCTGTCCCATGAAGCCGTCCAGCAACAGCCTGTCGCCGACGTCATCATCGCGAACCCGCCATACTTCAAACTCCGCGCCCATGACCCGCGCGCCTTGGCGCACGCCTACGCCGTGCATGGTCAGCCGAACATCTACGGGCTGTTTATGGCGGCATGCTCGTTTCTCGTCGAACCCGGCGGAAGCTGGTGTTTCATTACGCCCCGCAGTTGGACAAACGGAGCCTATTTCGCGGCGATGCGCCGGAGGATCCTCTGCAACCTGTCCTTGGACGCCATCCACGTGTTCGAGTCGCGCGTCGACCACTTTTCGGACGACGACATCTTGCAGGAAGCGATGATCACGTGGGCGTCCGCCAGAGCGTCGGTACATGGTGAGGTGCTGTTGAGTACGAGTCATGGCTCACAGGATCTGACCGAATCCGCTCTGACGTCCATGCCTGTCCGCGAGGTCATCGGCGGCGGGCAAGAGCAACTGATTGCCTTGCGGAGCCAGACCGACCAGCTAGATGCCTTTTCAGCGACCTTTGATACCTACGGACTCAAGGTTTCAACGGGTCCGGTCGTCGCCTTCCGGGCCAAGTCCAGCCTGCGTACGGCTCAAGGGAAGAACACCGTGCCTATGCTCTGGATGCAACACATTGAGCGCATGCGCGTACAATGGCCACGGAACAAGAAGCAGGAACACATCGCCGCGACGGCCAGCACGGCGTGGATGCTCGTGCAGAACGCTCCGCTGGTCGTTCTGCGCCGGTTCAGCCCGAAGGAGGACCAGCGGCGCGTCACGGCCGCGGCCTATGTCGGCGGCCTTCCCGGCGCGGTTCTCGGGCTCGAAAACCACCTGAACTACATCTACAGGCCGGGCGGGAGCATGACCGCCGCCGAGGCTCTTGGGGTAAGCGCGTACCTCAACAGCCGTGTCGTCGATGCCCATTTTCGCGCCGTGGCGGGGAGCACGCAGGTGAATGCCGCGGAGTTGCGCAAGCTGCCCTTGCCGCCTCATGACGTCTTGCTGTCCATCGGCGCGGCCTGCCGCCCCGGCATGTCGCTTGCCGAAGTGGACCGCATCGTGGAATCCGCGCTCGGGCTTGGCAACCACTCAAAGCGTCGGAGGCGGGCCAATGGATGAACGTCGAGCGCCTGCGGCATCCGAAGCCTTCCCGTTGCCTCCTCTTCCGACGCCGGAAGAAATCAAGGAGCGCCTTTCGCTCATCTTCCCCAATGAGTTTCCCGACCGCAAACTGCTCGTGGGCCTGACTTCCGCCCGCGTCATCTTCGTGTCCCTGTACGGTGGATGTGTAGAAGGCGCAGAGCGGTTCATGCGGCCTTCCCATGTCTACCTCTTCACGGGAGAACAGGCGCAGAATACCTCGCCAGAAGAACGCCAGGCATGGATGACGCTCTCCAACCGTCCGGGTTTCAGGCCGGATGGCAAGCGGTGGTATGCCGACAACAGCCGGGAGACCATACGCGACGACATCATGCGCAACGAGTTTCTGCGCATCGGCATCATGAAGAAGCGCGACCTACCCGGGCACGCCACCACGTCCAGCAGGCCAATCTACTACCTCTCAAAGAGCTTCGCGGACCTGTTCTCCGCCAAACTGACCGGCAAGCGGCTTGAGACGGCCGTGAAGGCGTGGAGAGACACGAACCTCGACCCGGCGACATTGCAACGCATGGCGTTGCTTGCGAAGGGCGTGCGCGCGAAGGCCAGCGACATTTTCATCGAGATGCCAGACGGCTCTCGTCTGCGGCTTTCCTCGGGACCATCGAACGAGGTGGTCAAGGCGCTCATCGAGGACTTCGCGCCACGACGGCTGAAAGCTCCTGCCGTCCTGTGGATCAGTTCGAGTGACAAGAAGTCCTTCCCGCAGTTCGTCGGCGACCTCAAGGCGGTCGGACTCACGTTCGACCTGAACGCCGAACTGCCTGACCTGATCCTTGCCGACATGACGGACCCGGTGAAGTTCTACATGTGCGAGGTTGTTGTCAGTGATGGCCCGATTTCCGAGATGCGGAAGGAGGCCCTGCTGTCCTTGGTGCGCGCGTCGAGCGTGCCAGAGGCGAACGTCGCGTTCCTCACGGCGTTCGATGACCGTTCCGCCCCGCCCTTCCGAAGCTGTTTCAGCAAGATTGCGCTGAACTCGATGATGTGGTTCCGCACGGAACCGGACCTGCTGGTCCTCATGAACACTTCTGGCATCATCAGGATGAAGACCGGGCTGAAACCATGAAGAGCGTATCAGCCTTCTCCCCACCTTCAAGGAGATTGACTCTCGCTTCGGTTTTAGCCTTGCGCTAACCCATTGAAATTACATTGTGCATTTGCGCCATAATACCGGCCAAAGGGCCTGAGGCCCTTTGGTATCCCCAAATGCAAAACAGCCGGGTGGGACGTGTGTCCTGCCCGGCTGTTTTGCGCGCCAGGGCCGGGGCGTAAGAGAATTGCCTCCGGCGGCTGGGGGACTTGAAGTCCCCCAGACCCCCACAGCAGAAGCAATCCGCCTGTTTCAGGCGCGCAAGGCGGCCTTCCCGGCTTGTACAACAAAGCCGCTGCAATCCGGCTGCCGGAGGTTCAGGGAAGTCGGCTCACTTCCTTGGGTTTTTCCGGTGCAGGGAGGCCAGCATGGCCCTGAAGTCGGCGTACCACGCATTGGCCACCGGCCCCAGGCGACCGGCCTTGAGCGCCTCGTGAAAACGCTCAAGAACATGGTCGTCCTCCTCCCCGGGTTGCTTCCAGATGGTGTCCGCCTCACAGTCGTTCTCGCCCGCACCCTGAAAATAGCCGGGATTCTCCCTGGTGATGACAGCGGGAGAGACGTTGTAGCGTATGATGACCCGCCGGTTGTTCACAAAAAACGCGGCATTCATGGTGAACTGTATCGCGCAGTATTCAAACGGGCTGTACCAGGGATACGTGACGGCGTAGCCGCCGGTGGGCAGGGCCACTACCTCGGACAGCCCGTCCTCTTCCCAGCCTTCGGCCACCTCGGCCTCGCCCTTGGCCAGGGCGGCCCGCTGGGCCAGGACGTCCTCCCTGCCGATGACGCCATCCCCTTCGAAGGTCCGCAGGTCATCCACCGTTACAAAAAGAGTCGCGTTGTCCAATCTGGCCGATTTTTTTGGCCAGACAGCGACTCCCCGAGGCACGCGAAAGGCCAGGCCCGTGCCCGGAATGGAAACCTCCCGCGTCTTTCCGCCATCCGCCCCTTGGGCCGGAACAGCCGACAGCAGACACAAGACCAGCGCCACAGGCAGCCAACAGGATGAGCGACGGGACATGACAACGACCTCCTGACCATGTTGCCTGACCATGTTGCTTGACCCAAAACCAGGAGCAAGGTTCACTGTCTGCACATGCGCATGCATACCCCATTATTTAAGCGGGCCCATGGAGATCAGCGCCTGCGCAGTAGAGAGTTCAAATTCTACCTTGCCCCCGGCAGAGCCACAAGCCCTCCATACTGAACCGGGCTGAGCTGGGCTGACACCGGGCTGAATCGGGCTGACACCGACCGGCGCACCCCTGGCCCCACGCACCGCCCGCCACCGCCCGCCAGCAGCCCCCCCTTTGCCCCGGCAAACAACAAGCTGGCTGCTTCAGGGTGCGCCTGAAACAGCCCGCCCGGCCTTGGGTGGAGAGTGAAACGGCGCGGGCTGGGGCCAAGGGCGGCCTGCCCGGCATTTTACTGCCAGCGCCGGGGCTGGCCATGCCCCCCCTGCCCCGGCAAAGCCGAACGGGCAGCCTCGGATATTTCCAGAGACAGCCCGTTGGATTGGCGTCGACATTGGCCAGAGCATCGCGGCGCTTCGGGCCTCAGAGCCCCACGTCAAAGGCCGGGTGGTGCCCCACCGTTCCGGCGGGCTCGTCGCCGACCAGCGGCAGGCACAGCACCACCTCCGGCGGCACGCCGGGATACACCAGGCTCGCGGCCTGGCGGAAGCCCAGGCGGGTGTAGTAGCCGGGATCGCCCACCAGCACGCAGCCCCGGGAGCCCAAGGCCCGCAGCTCGGCGAGCCCGGCGGCGACCAGCGCCTTGCCGATGCCGCGCCGCTGCAGCTGCGGCAGCACGGCCACCGGCCCCAGCAGGTGCCAGCCCTGGTCGCGCCCGTCGATGAGCGAGGTTGAAAAGGCGATGTGCCCGACAACCGCGCCGTCTTCAGCACCACCTTCGGCCTCGGCCACCAGCGACAGGGTCAGGGCCCCGTCCGCGCGCAGGGCCTCGACAATGAGGTGCTCGGTCTGGCGGCTGAAGGGGTGGACGGCAAAGGCCGCGACGTTGATCTCGCGGATGGCGGCGTGGTCGGCGGGCGTTTCCGGGCGGATGCGCATGGGGTCCTCTTGCGGCTGGCGGGTTGGCGCGGCGTGAACAGGCGGGCCGCCTTGTGCGCTGCGTACGCGCGGGCCTATGGCACAGGTTACGGCGCGGCGTCAACCGCCCGCCCTGCCCGGCCCGGACTGGCCGCGCTTCTGCCGGTTCCGCTCCAACCGACCCGGCATCCCTGCTTCGCCTCGCCCTCGCCTCACCCTCACAAGCCGAACGGGCTGTTTCAGGTCTTTCCTGAAACAGCCCGTTCGGCGCGCTGGGGGGTCCGGGGGGCGGTTATGAACCCCGAAGGGGCCCTTTGGCGGGGTCCAGGGGCCGGAGCCCCTGCCGGTCAACGGCTTTTGTTCAGGGCTTCGGGGACGCGTAGCGCTCCAGCATGGACAAAAGGCGCGGCAGCACCATGTCCGGCATCAGCTCTGTAAGGCAGCGCATGTGCCCCTTTGGGCAGTCGTTGTCGCCGCAGGGCTGGCAGGCAAGGCCCAGGGCCACGTCCTCGTGTCCGGGGCCGGGGTAGGTCCAGGCGTTGCTGCCGCCGCCGCGCACAACCAGGCTGGGCGTGCCCACGGCCAGGGCGAAGTGCCGGGGCGAGGAGTCGTTGCCCAGGTGCAGCCCCACGTGGGTCAAAATGGCGGGCACCTCGCGCAGCTCGGTCTGCCGGGGGGCCAGCAGGATGCGCTCCGCAGGCAGGCCGGTCTGCACGGCCTGGGTCAAAAGCGGCCTGGCTTCCTCCATTTCGCCGGGGCCGTAGAGCAGCAGGAACTTGAGGTCCGGCCGGGCCTGCCAGGCGGCGAAAAGCAGCTGCGCGTAGTGCGCAAGCGGCCAGATGCGCGTGGCCCGGCGGTGGGTGGCGTCCACGGTGACCAGCGTGTCCTGCGGGGTGACGCCCCAGGAGGCCAGCAGCTCGCCTGCGCTGTTGCGCTCGGCCTCGGTCAGGGTGACCCGGGCGGGCTCGTTGGTCCAGGTGAGGCCGAATGCGTGCAGCACCACCCCGGCCTTGCACTTGGCCGCGTAGGGGCCGCTGACCGGGGCCCAGTGGGTGTAGAAGGGCCGGTTGTACCAGGGCGGCGGGTAGGAGAGCTTCACCGGGCAGTCGGACAGGGCCAGCACCCAGCGGATGCGCGGCAGCTGCTGGAAGTCGATGATCAGGTCATAGCGGCCCCGGCCTCCGCCCGTGCCCACGCGGCGGTAAAACTTCAGGCTTTCGAGAAACCCGAGCCCCCGGTCCAGCTCCCACACGTGGGCCACCTCGGGGTTGTGCAGCAGCACGGGCGCGCACTTCTTCTCGGTCAGCACCTCGATCTCGGCCTCGGGGAAGCGGGTTTTGAGCAGGTGGATGGTCGGGGTGAGCAGGATCACGTCGCCGATCTGCCGCTGCTGGCAGAGCAGGATGCGCCGGGGACTCAGCCCGGCCAGGCCGTCGATGCGGTAGTCCGTTGGGCGCGGCATGGGGGGCCTAGCTGGCGCAGCCGTACTGCATTTCGTACAGGCGCTGGTAGATCTCGCAGCGGGCCAGCAGCGCGGCGTGGGGCCCCTGGTCGACGATGCGGCCGTTTTCCATGACCACGATCACGTCCGCCGTGAGGATAGTGGACAAACGGTGGGCGATGACCACGCTGGTGCGCGACTGCATGAGGTTTTCCAGCGCCAGCTGCACGATGCGCTCGCTCTCGGTGTCCAGGGCGCTGGTGGCCTCGTCCAGGATCAAGAGCGGCGGATTCTTCAAAATGGCCCGGGCGATGGTCAGCCGCTGCTTCTGCCCGCCGGAGAGCTTGACCCCGCGCTCGCCCACCAGGGTCTGGTAGCCCTGGGGCAGCTCCAGGATGAACTCGTGGGCATAGGCGGCCTTGGCCGCGTCCTCGATCTCCTCCTGGCTGTAGTCGCGCACCGCGCCGTAGGCGATGTTCTCGGCCACGGTGGCGTTGAACAGGAAGGTGTCCTGGGCCACCATGCCCATCTTGCGGCGCAGGCTCTTCAGGTCGTAGTCGCGCAGGGGTCGGCCGTTGACCGTGATGCGGCCCTTCTGCGGGTCGAAGAAGCGCGGCAGGAGGTTGGCCAGGGTGGACTTGCCCGAGCCGCTGGGGCCGACGATGGCCACGCGCTCCCCGGCGCGCACCAGCAGGCTCAGGCTCTCTATGGCCGGGCGCGGCGTGTTGTCGTAGCTGAAGGTCACGTCTTCGATGGCCAGCTCGCGGAAGGGCTCGTCGAACAGGAGCTGGCCGCCCTTTTCGCTCACCAGCTTGGCCATGTCCATGATCTCGAACACGCGCTCGGCCCCGGTGAGCGCCATCTGCAGGTCCATGTTCGAGGCGTTGATGCGCTTGATGGGCTCGTACAACAGCGCCAGGGAGGTCAGGAAGCTTAAAAGCGCGCCGCTGGTCAAATCGCCGTGGATGACCCGGCTGCCGCCGTACCAGAGCACCAGCCCGGCGGCGAAGGAGCCGATGATCTCCATGATGCGCGAGGACTGCTCCGTGGCGCGGATCTGTTTGCAGCTCACATCCACGTAGTTCAAGGCCTCGGTGTCGAAGCGCTGGCTCTCCTTGGCCTCGGTGGCGAAACCCTTGATGACCTTGATGCCGGACAGGCCCTCTTGCAGCAGCACCGAGACATCGGACACGCTGACCTGGGCCTTGCGCGCCAGCTTGCGCAGACGTTTGCTGAAGGTGATGAACGGGTACAGGGCCAGCGGCATGACCAGCACGCCCCAGAAGGCCAGCTTCCAATCCAGGTAGAACACGTAGAAGGTCAGCCCGATGACGGTGAAGATCTCGCGGATGAGCATGATCAGCGAGGGCAGGCTGGTGCGCACCAGGCCCACGTCGTTTAATATGCGGCTCATGAGCATGCCGACCTGGGTGTCGTTGAAGAAGCTCATGGGCAGGTACATGATGCGGTGGTACAGCTCCTTGCGCACGTCGTTGATGGCGTAGAGCCCGGCTGTGTTCATGTAGTAGACCTGGATGAAGCGGAACACGCCCTTCAGGGTCATGAGGCCGATGACGCCGAGAGTAACCAGCTGTAAGGCCTGCATGTCCTTATTGATGAGCACGTCGTCCACGGCGAGCTTGACCAGCCAGGCCGTGGCCGCAGCGCAGGGCGCCACGATGAGCATGCCCACCACGCCCCAGAAGATGCGTTTCTTGTAGGGCATGAAGTAGCCCAGGCTGCGCTTCATCAGCAGCAGGGAATGCTGGAATCCGCTGGTCGTTCGCTCGCTCAAAGGCACGCTCCCGTGGGCTTGGCCCGGCCAGAAACGGCGGGGGTGGCACCGTATACCCGGTCGGATGGGGTCCTGGCAAGGCGGGGCAGGGGCAGGGCCCGGCGGGCTTTCTCCCAGCCCCGCGCAGCCGTCCTGCGGATTTTCGGGCCGCTGCGGCGCGGCGTCCTGCTCCCGATCCTGCGGCCAGGCGGGCCGTGTAACTATTCCTCGGGATTGCGGTTTGCGGCTTGGCCCGACGCGGGTCAGCCTGCTGCGCGTCAGTCCGTTGCGGGTCAGTCTGTTGCGAGCGCTATGCCGGGTGCGCCGGAGCTTTTCCCGCAAGGGCCGGGCCGACTCGACCAGGATTCGGTCCGGACCAGCGCCGCTACAGCACTTCCGGGCTGGGGATGGGCACCACGAAGCGCCCGCCCCAGCTGCGCACGTATGCGAGCTGGACCATGATCTCGTCCTTGATGTTCCAGGGCAGGATGAGCACGTAGTCTGGCCTGCGCTCGGCCAGGGCGCTGGGCGGCAGCACCGGGATGCGGCTGCCCGGCAGGAACAGGCCCTGCTTGTGCGGGCTGGCGTCGCAGACAAAGGCCACCTGGTCCGGCTTGACCCCGCAGTAGTTGAGCAGGGTGTTGCCCTTGGCCGCCGCGCCATAGGCCGCAACCGTGCGCCCGGCCAGCTTCTGCTCGGCCAGAAAGCCCAGCAGCTCGGCCTTGATGCGCTCCGCCCTGGTCTGGAAGCCCTGGTAGTAGGCGCTGGTGCGCATGCCGCTGGCTGTCTCCAGGCCGAGCAGGGCGTGCAGGCGAGAGGTCTCCTGGGCCAGTGGATCGGCCAAGTGCCGGGCGTGGATGCGCAGGGAGCCGCCGTGGGTGGGCAGCTCCTCCGCGTCGAACACGGCCAGCCCGTGGGCCGCGAAGATGCCGCGCACCGTGGTCAGCGAGAGATAGGAGAAGTGCTCGTGGTACACGGTGTCGAACTGGGCCGACTCCACCAGGCGGTACAGGTGCGGAAACTCCAGGTTGATGAGGCCCCCGACCGGATTGGCTGGATTGACGGGCTTGAGCGCCAGGCGCAGGCCCTCCACGAAGTCGTTTACGTCCGGCACGTGGGCCAGCACGTTGTTGCCGATGATCAGATCGGCCTGCCTGCCCTGCCCGGCCAGCTCCGTGGCCAGGCGCACCCCGAAGAAGTCCTCGATGGTCTCGATGCCGCGCTCCCGGGCGGCCCTGGCCGTGGAGCCCGAGGGCTCGACGCCCAGCGCCGGAACCCCGCGCTCGCGCACGTATTGCAGCAAATAGCCGTCGTTTGAGGCTATCTCCATGACCAGGGACTGCGGCCCCAGGCCCAGGCGCGGCAGGGTGGCCTCCACGTAGGCCTTGGCGTGGGCCAGCCAGGTGCTGGAGAACGACGAGAAGTACACGTAGCCCTGGGAGAAGATCTCGCTGGAGCGCTTGTACTCGTCCACCTGCACCAGAAAGCAGTCTGGGCAGACGAAGAGCTTCAGCGGATAGTAGACCTCCGGGCCGCTCAGCTCGTCTGCGGTCAGAAAGGAATTGGACGGCGGGGCCGCGCCCAGGTCGAGGAAGACCTGGGACAGGGGCGTGGCGCAGAAACGGCAGTTCATGAATGTTCCTTCGTGTCGATCGTGTCGATTGCGTCAATTATGTCGATCAACAGGGGGGCGAAGCCGGGGGACAACAGCGGGTGCGCGGCGTCCCGGGCCGAGAGGTCGGCCACGGGCAGGGGCCAGGGGATCAACAGCGCCGGGTCGTCATGGCGCAGGCCGCCCTCATGCTCCGGGCTGTAGAATTCGTCGTGCAGGTACAACAGCTCGCAGTCCGGCGTCAGCGTCTGGAAGCCGTGGGCAAAGCCGCGCGGCACAAACAGCGCCAGCCGGTTCAAGGCGGAAAGCTCCACCGCGCGCCAGGACAGATACGTGGGCGAGCCCGCGCGCAGGTCCACGGCCACGTCGAGCACGCGGCCGCGCAGGCAGCGCACCAGCTTGGCCTCGGCCTTTGGCGGGCGCTGGAAGTGCAGGCCGCGCACGGCCCCGGCCACGCGGGTCAGGGAGTGGTTGATCTGGACGATGGGCTGCATGCCAAGCTCTGCCAGCTCATGGGCGCAGAACAGCCGGGCGAATGCCCCCCGGTGGTCCTCGAAGGCCGCGGTTTGGACCACGGTCAGGCCCGCCAGGGGCTGGGGGATGAGGCTGAGGCTGCCCACGCGCGCCTACGCGGCCTGCTGATGGGCCAAAAATTCGCGCACCTGGGCGCGCACCAGCTCGCGCAGGTCGTGGTCGCCCCCGGCCCAGGCGCGGTACCAGCCGCAGGTCCACAAAAGGGCCTGGTCCAGGCCCAGGCGCGGACGCCAGCCCAGCAGGGTTCTGGCCTTGGCGCAGTCGAGCACCAGCAGCCCGGCCTCGTGCGGGTGCTCGCCGGTGTCCTGATTGGGGTCGAGGTCCAGGCGCGCGTCGTCGCCCCAGAGCTGGGCAAAGCGCCGGGCCACCTGGCCCACGCTGCGCACGTCGTCCGGTCCGGGGCCGAAGTTCCAGCCGCCGCCGAATGTTGAGTCGCCGTCCGGGCCGCTCTCAAGGAGCCTGCGCGCCAGCAGCAGGTAGCCGGACAAGGGCTCCAGCACGTGCTGCCAGGGGCGCACGGCCTCGGGCCGGCGGATGCGCACGGCCTCGCCCTGGGCAAAGGCCCGGGCCATGTCCGGCACCAGGCGGTCGAGCGCGAAGTCGCCCCCGCCGATGACATTGCCCGCGCGGGCCGTGGCCAGGGCCGTGCGGTGCTGTGCGTGGCTGCGGGCCGGAAAAAACGAGCGCGCATAGGCCGCAGCGGCCAGCTCGGCGCAGCCCTTGCTTGCGGAGTACGGGTCGTGCCCGCCCATGGGATCGGTCTCGCGGTAGCCGTGCACCCACTCGCGGTTCTCGTAGCACTTGTCGCTGGTCACGACCACGATGGCGCGGCTCTGGCCTTCCGGGACCGGGGCCAGGCGGCAGGCCTCCAGCACGTTCACCGTGCCCTGCACATTGACGGCGAAGGTGCCTGCCGGGTCGGCGTAGCTGGGGCGCACCAGGGACTGCGCGGCCATGTGCAGAACGATCTCGGGCGCGAACCCGTCCACGGCCTTGATCAGCCGGGGCAGGTCCAGGATGTCCGCGTGCTGGTTCACCTGGCCGCCGGTCTTTGTCTGGGGCGGGTCGCCCTTCATACTGGAGTCCAGCCCGGTGAGGCCGAAGAGGCTCGGCTGGCTCGGCGGGTCGAGCGAATAGCCGTGCACCACGGCCCCCAGGTGGGCCAGCAAATGGCACAGCCACGCGCCCTTGAAGCCCGTGTGCCCGGTGATCAGGACCCTGCGGCCCGCAAAGAAGCCGTCGTGCATGGCGTTGTCCTCTCCGGCTTGTGGCCTGGCTTGCGGTCTGGCTTGCGATCTGGCTTGCGATCTGGCTTGCGGCCCGGCTACCAGGTTTTCCACCCGGCCTGGCCGCTGTCCCAGAGCTTGTTCAGGTGCTCGGTGTCGCGCAGGGTGTCCATGCAGGCCCAGAAGCCGGGGTGGCGGTGGACCATGAGCTCGCCCTCCTCGGCCAGGCGCTCAAAGGGGCCGAACTCCAGGTCGCAGGCGTCGTCCTCGGTCAGGCGGTCGAAGATGGCGCGGTTCAGGCACATGTAGCCGCCGTTGATGAGCTTGTCGGACCGTGCGTGGTCAGGGCCTTTGGGCTTTTCGTGGAAGCGGGCCACGCGGTCGCCCTCGATCTTCAGCTCGCCGAAGAGCGAGCCCGGCGTCACGCCGCTCACCGTGACCATCTTGCCGTGGGCCTGGTGGAAGGCGATGAGCGCGGCAAGGTCGACATTGGCCACGCCGTCGCCGTAGGTCATGAGGAAGGTCTCGCCCGTGATGTACCGGGCGACCTTTTTCAGCCGCGCGCCCTTGAGGGCCTTTTCGCCGGTGCTGGCCAGGGTCACCTTCCAGCCGCACTCCTCGTGGCAGGAGTGGAGAAGCGCCGAGGCGGGCTTGCCCAGCTCGATGGTGATGTCGTTGTTCATGGCCTCGTAGTTGAGGAAATAGTCCTTGATCATCTCGCCCTTGTAGCCCAGCGCCAGGGTGAAGTCCGTGTGCCCCTGGGAGGCGAAGATCTTCATGATGTGCCAGAGGATGGGCCGCGAGCCGATGCCGACCATGGGCTTGGGCCGGAATTCGGTTTCTTCGCGCAGGCGGGTGCCCAGGCCCCCGCAGAGGATGACGACTTCCATGTGCTTGTTCCTTCGGTTCGCCCGGTTCGCCGATTCAGGTCGGCCTGTGCGCCTTGCGCCGGTTCGCGTTCGTCCGCGTCTGTCCGCTTCGTGCCGTGCCGCCGGTACTGGCCCGTGCGATCATTCTGGCCGCCGGTTCGCGTTGGCGGCGCCAGGCGTGGCGAGCTGGGGCCAAAGGCCTGCCAAACGGCCCGCAGAGCCGGTTGCCAATCGTGGCCGTCAATCGTGACGTCAGCCGTGGCCGCCAGTCCTCTCGTCAGCCGTGGCCGCCAGCCTCCTGCCCGTGCCTTCCGTCAGTCCTTCACGCAGCGCAGGTAGCCGCGCGGGGCCATGCTCACGCTGAGCTTGGCGTCCATGTCCGCGTCGATGACGAAGCGGTCGTTGTCCCGCAAAAAGGCGTCCACGGCGGTCATGGGGTTGTCGCCCAGGCCCCAGGGCCGGTCCGGGTAGAAGTCTGCGGGCATGTTCTCCACAACCGTATCGAAAACAATGAGCCAGCCGCCTTTTCTCACAAGGGGCGAGTAGAGCTGAAGCTCGCGCAGCACATGCGCGTGGGTGTGGTTGGAGTCCAGCACCACCAGCGGGTTTGTGCACCCGGCCAGCTCCGCGCGCACCTGGGCGGCAATGCCCTCGTCGATGCTGGAGCCCTGGATCATGCGGATGCGTTTGCTCATGGGGTGGGCCTCGATGGCCGCGCGGTTGTGGGCGCGGATGTCGATGTCCACGCCGAGCACGAAGCGCGTCTTGCCGCCGTCATCGCCCCCGGCATCGCCCAGCAGCTCCAGCATGGAGGCCGAGAAGATCAGGCTGCCGCCGTGGGCGATGCCGGTCTCCATGACCACATCCGGGCGCATGTCCCAGATGATCTCCTGCAGGGCCATCATGTCCTGGGGGTACTGGATGACCGGTCGGCCCATCCAGCTGAAATTGTAGGAGTACCCGGCGCGGGTGGAGGCCACGGTAAAGGCCTGGGCCGTGTCCTTCAGGGCCTGGTCGCGGCCCATGGCCTGGATGCGCTCTGTGCGCTCCTGGCGGAACTGAAGGACGGGATCAGCAAGGGTTTTCTGGCTCATGGTGCGTGGTCCGGGCTCGCAGCCAGGGCTGCGGCGAGTTTGGTGGTGTCGGCCCAGAAGCGCATGGGCTCGTAGTCCGGGTAGGGGTAGTGGCCCAGGTTGAGCGCCAGGTCCGCCCCGCGCCGCCGCAGCTGTTCCTCCACCAGGGCGCGCACGCTGATGGGCTGGCCGCTGGCGCAGTTGATGACGCCTTGGGCCGCGTCGGCCTGGGCCAGCCCGACCAGCCCGACCAGCCCGACCAGTCGGACCAGAAGATCCGCTGCGGCGGTCACCGGAAGGTAGTCGCGCAGCTGCTCCCCGCCGGACATGTTGAACGTCTTTGCGCCGGAAAGGATAGCCCGGTCAAGTTGCGAGAGCAAGGATTTTTCGGATTGGCCGGGGCCGTGCATGTAGAACAGCCGCGCCCAGACGAGCTGCGCCCCGTGCGCCGCGCAGACCGGCTCAAGCGCGCGCCGCAGGGCGTCCTTGGCCCGGCCATAGGCCGTGACCGGCGCGGGCAAGAGGTCTTCGGCCAGAGCGCCTTCCGCCAGCCCGTACTCCAGGCAGGTGCCGGTCACGAGCAGGCGGCGCGCCCCGCGCCGGACCAACTGCGAGAGAAATTCCAGGTGCCGGGGCAGCACCTCCGTGACCTGGTTCTCGGCCTTGTAATCGGGCAGGCCTTCCCAGGCCAGGTGCAGAATGCGGTCGAAGGCCGCCAGACGGTCCAGAAGCCCGGGCGTGGCCGTGGCGATGTCGCCCTGAATGACCTCGACCTGGTCACAACCGGACTTGCCCCAGGGCAGGGCGCGGACCTTGGCCGGGTCGCGCGCCAGCACGCTGACGGCGCAATTCCGCGCCAGCAGCGCGGCCACCACGTGGCGGCCCACAAAGCCCGTGGCCCCGGTGACGAGCACCTGCTGGCCGGGCCCGGCGCTGGGCAGGGCGGCGGTCATGCCTGGCGCACCTGCCTGTAGACCTTCGGCACCGAGAGCCGGGGAATGGCCCGCATGGCCCCCTCGATGCTCTGCTCGAACCCGGCCAGCAGCGCGGCCTGCTTGTCCGAATGGGCAAAGGCCAAGGTCACGGGCGCGGCCAGGCGCTTTGGCTCGCCCTTGAAGCGCGCGGCCTCCAGGGCCGGGAAGTCGTAGTGGAACTGCCCCTCGAAGCGCAGGGTGGCGTCGAAGGGCTTCTCCTTCTTCAGGATGTTGTAGCGCTCCAGCTCGTCCAGGTAGTCCGCCCCGGCGGCCAGGGCGTCCGGGGGCAAGAGCTCCCGCGCCACCTGGAAGGCCGTGCGGGTGATGCCGCCCACGTGCTCGAAAAAGGCCACGGCCCGGTGCTTGAACAGGATGTTGTAGCCGACCACGCGCTGCCTGATCTCGACCTCGTCGCCGCGCTCCAGCACGGCCACCAGCTCGGCCCTGTCGGCCCAAAGCTCGTTTTCCGTGTCGGCCTCAAACGAGTGGTACAGCCCGGCCAGGGCCGCGTCCATGAGCTCGGCCCGGCGGCTGTGGATGGCCCCGGTGAAGGTGGAGGCCTTGATGCCGTGGGCGGCCAGGAAGCGGAACAGCTCGAACAGGATGTCGTCGGAGTAGAAGATGCTGGCCGTGAGGGCGAAGGCCCGGCACTCCAGGTAGTCGGCGAAGCTCATGGTGTCTAAGCCCACCACCACCTCCTCGATCTCCGCCGCGTGCACGTCCTGGCCCGCGAAGGCGTAGCTGCCGTGGCAGCGGTGGCTCAGGCGGAAGCGCGTCTCCATGCGGTAGCGCTGGCGGTAGCCCGTGGTGTTCAGCTCGCTGCCGTCCAGCAGCATCAGGGTGTACGGCAGGATGAAGTCCATGCCCGCGTCGAGCAGCTGCATGATGGTGCTGAAGTGCTTTTCGCGGCTGTCCCCGGGCAGGGCCAGGATGACCTCGCTCCGGGTGATGGAGTCGCGCGAGCGGGCGCTCTTGGCCATGCTGATGAGCTTGTCGGACGAGACGTTCTGGCGCTTGACGTTTTTGAGCACCTCGGGGTCCAGCGACTGCACGCTGGCGGTGAGCGGCAGACTGTCGCCCAAGATGTCCACGCAGGCCAGGATGTTTTCCTCGGCGTTTTTGCCGGTGCTCACGGACACGTACAGCGGGTAGCCGTGGCGGTCCTGGCAGGATTTGAGCATGCGCGAGATGTCCACGTCCTGGGAGTACATGCCGAAGTTGGAGTCGGCCAAAAGCAGCACGGTTGCCTTGGTGGCCTTGGCGATGACCTCCATCTCGGCCTCGAACACCGCCGGGGACTTGCGCGTCAGCTTGGCCCAATTGCGCGAGCCGCGCTCGCAGTACGCGCAGGTGAAGGGGCAGCCGCGCGTGGTCTCGATGAGCGGGATGTTTGCGGTGCCCACCAGAAAGGCGTCGAGGTAGCCCTCCAGGTAGGGCGAGGGGAAGTTGTCCAGGTTCTCCAGGCGCGGGATGCCCTCGCCGGACTTGAGCAGCTCCCCGTCCGTCGGCCCGGTTACGGCGACCACGGCGTGGCAGCCGTCCACCCCGGCATCGGCCAGGGCCTTGATCAATTCCTTCACGAGGTTCTTGACCGGCGCGCCGGACGCGGCCAGGGCAGCGCCCTCGGCCAGCCAGAGGTCCATGACGCGGGTGAAGGTCTCTTCGCCCTCACCCGTGGCGTAGAGGTCCACGGCCGGGCGCGCGGCCAGCCAGGCGCGCTGCTGGTCGGCCTCCAGCGGGTAGTTCGGCCCGCCCATGACCACCAGCGTCTCGGGCGAGAGCTCCTTGATGCGCCGGGCAAAGGCGTAGGCCAGCTCCGAGTTCCAGATGTAGTTGGACAGGCCGACCACGGCGGGCAGATCCTGCGGAAAGGCCTCGGCCAGGTCCGCCGGGAACTTGAAGAGTTTGACCTCCACATCCTTGCCGAAGCGCGAGTGGGCGTGGAAAAAGGACTTGATGCAGCCGATGCCGTACGGCACGAACTCGCTCACCACCCCGTGGGCCGTGTGCGTCAGGTCGCAGAGGTAAATGAGGCGCTGGTTCATGGCTGTTCCCTTGTGCTTGCCTGCAAAGGCGTTGGTGCGGCAAAGGCGGTAATGCGCTGCACGATGGATGCAAGCTCGGCTCCGGCGGCGGCGTCGAACCCGGAGAAAAAGCGTTGGAAGTCTTCTGCGCGCTGCCGGGCCGCTTCGCGCTGCGCGGCGGCCTTGCGGCGGCCCCCGGACACAAGGTCGAGCAGGCGTCCGGCGTACTTGGGGAGCTTCTTGTGGAAGGGCTTGCGCGGGTTTGCGCGCAGGGTGCCCTGGATGAACAGGTCAAGCGCGGTCTCGACCTCGCGCCGGGCCGTCTGCTCGGTGCAGCCCGTCTGGGCGCTCAGGCGCCCGGCCAGGCTGGCCAGAAAGGTCTCGTACTCCAGGGCGTGGGCCGGGTCGGCCTGGACAATGTCGATGTTCTCGCGGCGCAGGGGGTTCTTGCGGTCCTCGTCGAGAAAGCGGTCGCGCACGGAGTAGAACAGGGGCAGCACCCTGTGCTTGCCCAAAATGGCCGCGAGCATGGCCCCGAGCAGCTCCAGCACGCAGTAGTGGGGGATCTTCTCCGTCTCCAGGGCGTAGAAGGCCCGCCAGGTGCTGGTGCGGTGCACGGCGTAGAAGTTCTGCACATAGGGCGAGAAGAGCTGGCGCAGGCGCTGGGCCGGGTCGTCCGCGTCCACGCGCACCTGGAAATTGGCCGGGTAGCCCGCCTCCAGCTCCACGCCGGCGGCGCTGGGCAGGGCCATGACATACTGCCCCTGGCACGAGGCGTGGTCCGGGTTGGCCATGAGGAATTCGGCGCAGGCCTTGGCCGCGCGGGGCACGGTGAAGTCATCGTCGGCGCAGAAGGCCATGCACGGCGTGGCCACCAGGGGCATGATGGAGCGCACCTTCTCCAGGAACGCAACGCCCGGCATGTGGCGGTAGACCACGTTCCCCAGCCCGGCCAGCGAACGCGAGCCTGCGCAGGCCTCGGGCGAGGAGTCGGCCACGAGCACGGGGAAGTCCGTCTGTGCATAGTAGGAAAGGGCCCGTGCCAGGTATTTTGGGCGCTGGTGCGTGGGAATGACGATGGTGACCTGCGGCTGCATGCGCGGTTTTCTACAGCCTTCGCAGTGAAACCGCAAGGACCGGCCAGGGCGTCGCAGTCACCGCGGCCTGCGCAGGCGTGCGGCCAGGCCAGAAGCTTGCGGCCAGGCCAAGCTTGCGGTCCATGTGGATGCGGACTATCCTTTCGCCCTTCCGCGCCGGGCGCACCCAAACCATCCGCGAGGTCCGCATGCACCAGCCCCAAGACGCAGCCCCCGGCCTCTACAATTCCGACGCCGACCGCCGCGAGCACAACCGCGACGTGCTGCTGCTTTTGACCCTGGCCGCGCTGTGCTACCTGGACAAGATCCTGCTCGGACCCTACGCCTTTGTGGACTTCTACGACTCGCTGGAGGTCCACTTCGCCCATTTCCAGAACATGTTCACCCTCTGGCGCGAGTTCGGGGCCTACAGCTGGTATCCCTTCAACGCCGGGGGCGTGCCCGCCTTTGTGGGCCAGCACCCGCCCTACCACCCGGCGGTGTTTTTGGCCGGGGTGCTGCCGCTGTGGGTGCTCTCGCTTTTGTGGAACATGGGCCAGATGTTCCTGGCCGGGTACGGCATGCTGCGCCTGCTGCGCCTGCTGGGAAACCCGGCCCGGAGCGTGCGCCTGTTCTGCGCCGCGCTCTTCGCGCTCACCTGGATCAGCGGCAACGTGCACATCACCCTGGCCTACGCCTTCCCGGCCTTTTTCGCCTGGACCGTGGACCTGGCCCGGCCCGAGCTGCCGCGCCGCACGCGCCTGCTGGCCGGTCTGGGCCTGCTCTTTGTGGCGCTCATCTCCTTTCCCGTGCTGGCCCTGCCGCACTTCCCGGCGCTGCACCTGGCGTTGGTGCTCTTCCTGGGGCGCGGGCTGCCCCGCTTTTGGCGGCAGGTGGCCTTCGTGTTCCTGGTCTGGACCGGCTACGTGCTGCTCTTCATCCCGTCCATCGTCAGCCTGTTTCTGTACATCCCCTTTGCCCAGCGCGACTGGGCCTTCCATTACCCCGGCCTGGCCCCGGCCCTGAAGGACCTGGCGCGCTTCCTCTACGGGCGCATCACAGACCAGCACCTCTTGCCCCTGCTGCTGCTCAGCCTCACGCTCATCCGCCACCGCCGCGTCCAGGCCATGCTGGCGCTGTTCGCGGGCATCCTGCTGATTTCCGGGCTGTTCTCCAGCGACATGAAAGGCATCTTCGCCGACACCTTTCTGGCCAAGATGGACATCTTCTTTTTGGCCTCCACCCTGGGCGTGCTTGATGTGCTCCTCGCCGCGCTGACCCTGGAGCACTTTCGCCGCTCCGAGGCCGAGCTGTCGTGGAAGACCTTTGCGGCCTGCGCCCTGGCCCTGACCCTGTTCGGGTCATCCCACGTGGTGCTGCGCAACCTTTTTTTGCTGGCGGGCTGCGCGGGCCTGCTGGCGCTGGTGCGCCGGGGCCGGACCGGGCGGGTTCTGGTCCCCTTGCGCCTGGCCCCGGCGCTGCTGGCCGTGGGCCTGGCCGGGCTGGGCATGTTCACCCGCCAGGAGTTCATGGCCGCCGGGGCCTTTGTGCCCTATGCGCGCGGCTTTGAAGCGCATCCCGGCCTTGCGCAGCTGGGGCGGGAGTCGACCCGCCACCCCTTCCGCGTGGCCGCCGTGGACGTGCACCCGGCCCTGCTCCAGGCCTATGGCCTGGACACCGTGGGCGGCAAGGGCCCGCTGTTCAACAAGCGCTACAAGCAGGTGGTCAAGGAGGCCGTGCGGCCCCAGCTGCGCACCCCGGCCCTGGAGGCCGCCTTTGAGGGCGTGTGGCGGCAGACCTACCTGACCCGCAACCGGGCCGACCAGGACCAGCGGCCCCTGGCGCTCAAGCCCGACAGTCCGCGCAGCGCCGCAGACTTCAACCTGGGCCTGCTGAGGCTCCTGGGCGTGACGCACCTGATTTCGGCCACGCCCGTGGCGGGCATGGAGAGCTTTGCCCCGGCCCCGGTGGTGCATCCGGGCCGTTCCAATGGTGTCTTCGGCCTGGGCCTGCTGGCCGACGTGTACAGCCTGCCGCTCTACGACTACGCCCTGAACGACGCGCCGGGCCTGGGCTTTCTGGCCGGGCAGGCCGTGGTGGCCGAGGACTCCGCAGACCTGCTGCGGCGCATGGGCGCGGCCAGCGCCGAGGGGCTGCTGCACACGGTGTTCCTGCTGCGCGCGGACCTTCCCGCAGATTTCCCAACGGCTTTCCCGGCGGACTCTCCGGCAGCCAGTCCGGTCGCCCATGCGCCCGGAGCCTCGGACCCCGCCCACCGCACAGCCAGCGCTCCTTCCAGCCCGACTGCCAACGCCAAGGCCGCCCTGCGCCTGGACTCCTGGTCGCCGGACCGGCTGGCGTTCTCCGGCATGTCCGCTGGCCCGGCGCTGCTCCTGGTGGCCAACAACTACGACCCGCGCTGGACCGCGACGGTCAACGGCCAGCCAGCTCCCCTGGTGCGCGCGGACCACGCCTTCCAGGCCGTGCTGGTGGACCGTTCCGGGCCGTTCACGGCGGAGCTGACCTTCCGCGCGCCGCTCATCTGGCAGCTGCACGTCTTGTCCGGCCTGGGGCTGCTGCTGTTCTGCGGGGCGTTCTCCCGCCAGCTCCAGGGTCAGAGTTCGGGTCAGCGCACGGGCCAGGGTCAGCCGCTTCAGCCGCCGCAGCCTGACGCGGCATCCGGCGTGGCATCCGATTTGGCCGCCGGTCTGGTTGCCGACGAAGCCGCCGTTATCAATGCTGATATCACCGCCGATATCACCGCCGAAAGCGCCGAAGCCGAACCGGTGCGCTGCTCCACCCCGCGCCTGCTTCTGGCCGGGCTGGGCGCTGCGGCCCTCTGGGCCGTGGGCTTTGGCCTGTTCGTCCTGCGCCGCTACCCTGCGGGAGACGCCCAGTACGAGGCCATGCGCTACGCGCTCGCCACCATCCCGCTCATCGGCGTGGCCGTGGCCTTGTGGACGCGGGGCCTGCTGAAACGGCTGTAGCCGTCCACCCCCCCCCTTTTTTGAGGAGAAGAGAGCCTCCGGCGGCTGTGGGGCCTGAGGCCCCCCAGACCCCCCCAGCACGCCGAAGGGGCTGTTTCAGGTCTTTCCTGAAACAGCCCCTTCGGCTTTGGTGGGTGCCGGGCTATCGTTGTGGAATTGTGGGTCATGGTCAAGTCATGAGGGGGGCGCAAGAGGCCATGCCCGCAGGTTTGACCTGGGAACAACACCCTTGCGGCCACCCGAAGGGTGGGGCCAACCGCGCGCCAGCCTGTGCCCACCAGCCGCGCCTGTTTGCCGGTCCGCTGAAAGCCGAGAGGCTACCCACCGCGCGCTGCCCCTCGCCAGCCCTTCGCCAGCCCGCCGCACCCTGAGCTGCAAGCCCGTTAATCAGAGCGCTTTTGCCCCGCCCGTTCGCCTGCCTGCCAACCTGCTGCAACCCTGTCAAGAGGGAATTTTTGTCCTTTTACCGGCCAAAAATGGGGTAATTTTGTCCGCACGCAAAAGCTGGGGTATACTTGCGCCAGCGGGCCCATTGGGGGTCCGCGCCCGGCCCCTGCTTCGCCGCGCGCCGGAGCGCCACAGCATACACACCTCCTAACGGTCAAGGCCACCTCACATGGCGCGCGGCGAAGCGCACAGGACACCCGGCAATCCCCTCACTTACAGCACCGGAGGATTGCATGTCCCTCAGCATCACCAACGCCTTCATCGCCCAGTACGTGGCCGATGTGCACGAGGCCTACCAGCAGCGCGGCAGCAAGCTGCGCAACACCGTTCGCCTGAAGACCAAGGTCCAGGGCGCCACGGCCGTGTTCCAGAAGAACGGCAAGGGCGCGGCGGGCAAGAAGACCCGCCATGGCAACGTGCCGCTCATGAACGTGGACCACACGTCCGTCACCGCCACCCTGGAGGACTGGTACGGCGCGGACTACGTGGACAAGCTCGACGAGCTCAAGGCCAACACCGACGAGCGCCTGGTGGTGGCCAATGCCGGGGCCTATGCCCTGGGCCGCAAGATCGACGAGCTGATCATGAACAAGCTCGACCAGACCGCCAACGTGGTGGTCGAGGACGGCAAGGGCCTGACCAAGGCCAAGATCCTGGAGGCCTTTGCCCAGCTGAACAGCCGCGACGTGCCCGACGACGCCAACCGCTTCGCCGTGGTGGGCGCGCACCAGTGGAACGAGCTGCTCGACATCAGCGAGTTCAAGAGCGCGGACTTCGCGGGCGACAAGTACCCCTGGCTCAAGGGCACCGAAAGCCGCACCTGGCTCGGCATCACCTGGATGTTCCACACCGGCCTGCCGCTGGTCGCGGGCACGCGCAAGTGCTTTTTGTACCACCGCAGCGCAGTGGGCCTGGCCGAGGGCCAGGATGTCCAGGTCTTCACCGACTGGGTGCCGGAAAAGGCCGCCCACCTGGTGGACCACCTGCTCTCCGCCGGGGCCGTGCTCATCGACGAGGACGGCGTGGTGGAGATCGACTGCAACGACGACGCGGCCCTGGTCTAGCCGCGCAACCAACCGCACACAAAGGAGAATCATCGTGAGCTATGACGCTTCCACCATGCGGCTCATGGGCGGCGTGCCCGGCCAGCAGCTGTTCCTCTACCGCACCGCAGACGCCATCGGCACGGTCGACGATGCGGGCTACTTCAATTCCGCCGTGGACGAGTACAACCTGAGCACCGGCGACCTGATCCTGGCCGTGACCAGCTTTGGCGGCAGCCAGGCCCTTTCGGCCCTGGTGGCCGGGGTCAGCGCCGGCCAGGCCAGCGTGACCCTGCTGGCGTAACCCACCGCGCGCACGGCCAGGCGGCCCCGCTCCGACACGCCGCCCGCCCCAGCCAAACATTCCCCGGCCCGGCCAGGTCCACCCTGCGTCGGGCCTTTTCGCGCCGCGCAGCCTGGAAATATCCGGCTATTTCATTGCCGCGCGGGCGCAACCACTTGCCATTCCTCCAACTTCACGCGTATACTGAAGATGCTGGACAAAACCCAGGCCGGGCCTCCTGCGCCCCACCCGGAGCACCCATGAAGATCACCTGCCTTACCGCCCAGGACGCCTCGGTGCACACCCTGTTCCGACCCTTTGCCCTGAAGATGGAGGAGCGGCGCATCCCGTCCATCGTCATCAACGTGTTCAAATGCTACTACACCCAGATCTGCCAGGGCGCGCAGGGCAAAACCAGCGAGGTCGAGATCGTGCCCGTGGCCGAGGGCGAGGTGCCGCCCTACGAGGATCTGGAGCCCTACATCGAGGCCGGGCGCGCCGCGCTCAAGCACACGGTGGTCATCAAGCTCAACGGCGGCCTGGGCACCAGCATGGGCCTGGAGCGCGCCAAGAGCCTCATCCCGGTCAAGGACGGCTACACCTTCCTGGACATCATCGTGCGCCAGGCCAAGGTGCTGCGCAAAAAGTACAAGTCGCCCCTGCCGCTGGTGTTCATGAACAGCTTCAAGACCCACCGCGACACCATGCTCAAGGTGGAGGGCCTGGACAACGCCGACACGGGCATTCCCCTGGCCTTTGTGCAGCACATGTATCCGAAGATCCTGGAGGCCGACCTGGCCCCGGCCGACTGGCCCCAGAACCCGGAGCTGGAATGGAACCCGCCCGGCCACGGCGACGTGTACACCGCGCTGGTCACTTCCGGGCTGCTGTCCAAACTCCTGCGCCACGGCTACCGCTACGCCTTCATCTCCAACTCCGACAATCTGGGCGCGGTCATGGACTCGCGCCTCTTGGGCTACGTGGCCAAGGAGCAGCTGCCCTTCCTGATGGAGGTGGCCCGGCGCACCCCCCAGGACCGCAAGGGCGGGCACCTGGCGCGGATCAAGGAGTCGGACCGGCTGATGCTGCGCGAGCAGGCCCAGTGCCCGGACTGCGAGATGGACAGCTTCGCCGACATCGAAAAGCACCGCTACTTCAACACCAATTCCCTGTGGCTGGACCTGGAGGTGCTGGAGCGCGTGTTCGTGGACAACCTCATGATGCCGCTGGACCTGATCATCAACCCCAAAACGCTGGACCCGCGCGACCCGGAATCCCCGGCCGTGCTCCAGGTGGAGACGGCCATGGGCTCGGCCATCAGCGCCTTTGAAAACGCCCGGGCCGTGCTGGTGCCGCGCGCCCGGTTCGCCCCGGTCAAGACCACCCAGGACCTGCTCCTGGTCCTGAGCGACTGTTTTGTCCGCACCAAGCTCGAAACCATCGAGCAGAACCCTGAGCGCGCAACGCCCCTGCCGACCATTGCCCTGGACCAGAAATACTACAAAAAGATCGACATGTTCCAGGAGCGCTTCCCCAAGGGCGCGCCCTCGCTCATCGCCTGCGACCGCCTGGAGGTCCACGGCGACGTGCGTTTCGGCCGCGGGGTCAAGTGCGTTGGCAACGTGCGCGTCATCAACCGCGCGCGCAAGCAGCTCAAGGTGGCCGACAACACGCGGCTGGAGGGCGAGGTCATCCTGGAGTAGCCGACCCCTCTGCAAGGGGCACTGTCATTTGACTACGGCAGGGGCGCAGCCCCTGCACCCCGCCGGGGGCCTCAGGCCCCCGGACCCCCCAGCGCGCCGAAAGGGCTGTTTCAGGAAAGACCTGAAACAGCCCTTTCGGCTTGTGCGGTGTGGGCCAGTGGCGGAGCCTCTGGCATTACAGCCTGTCCAGGGGCGGAACCCCTGGCAGCCAGAGGCCGCACCCTGTTTTGCCGGCCCTGTTGTGCCGCGCCCTGGCCGCCCAAACCTGACGCAAGTCAAGACACTCTGTCTCGGCCTGTGCTAGTGCTCTTCCTGGCCGCGCACCATAAAATCCACGCGGCGACAGCACGGAGGACACCCCATGAGCATCATCAGGAAAGACAACGCCCAGCCAGCGCCCAAGGGAGCCATCGCCCAGCGCGGGGCGGACTCCTACGCCATCGTCACGCGCCTGCCCTCGGGCATCATCAGCGCGGACCAGCTGGAGTCCCTGGCCCAGGCCATCCGCAAATACGACATCCCAATCGCCAAGCTGACCTCGGGCCAGCGGGTGGCGCTTTTGGGCATCAAGGGCGAGGACGTGCCCGGCGTGCAGAGCTGCCTGAGCATGGGCGAGGGCCGCGCGGTGAAGCACGGCATGCACTATGTGCAGGCCTGCCCGGGCACGGCGGCCTGCGGCTATGGCCAGCAGGACTCCCTGAGCCTGGGCGCGCGGCTGGAGGCGCTGTTCTCCGGCCTGGACCTCCCGGCCAAGGTCAAGGTGGGCGTGTCCGGCTGCCCCATGTGCTGCGGGGAGTCCTACGTGCGCGACATCGGGCTGGTGGGCCGCAAGAGCGGCTGGACCGTGGTCTTTGGCGGCAACGCGGGCGGGCGGCCCCGCGTGGGCGACGAACTGGCCGGCGGGCTCGACGCGGACCAGGCGCTGCACCTGGTGGGCAAAGCGCTGGAGCACTACCGCGCCAACGCCAAGCCCTGCCAGCGCACGGCGCGCTTTGTGGAGGCGCGCGGCATTGAGAGCGTGCGGGCGGCCCTGGGCCTGGAGCAGCCGCCGGGCAACGTGTCGGGCAACGTGTCGGGCAAGCCGCCAGCCAAAACGGCGGCCAAGCCAGCGCCGAGCGAGGGCTAAAGGCCCCGCGCGCCCAGCCATGCCCGCGCGGACTTTGCCAGCCCGGACCCTGCCAGCCCGGGCCTTGCCACCGCCGTCCCGGCGCGCTAGGATGCGCGCAAAGGTCCGCCAGGCGCGGGCCCAAGGAGGGGGGATGTCCACACTGTATCGCCGGTTGTTCGGCCTCGGCGCGCTGTGCGCGGCCCTGGCCTGCTGCGGCTGCGTGACCACCCAGAAGGTGCCTGTGAGCACCGATCCGGGCGGCGCGCTGGTCTTTCTCGACGGGGCGCAGGTCTGCGACGCCACCCCGTGCAGCGTGGAGATGACCACGGACCAGAGCCACCTGCTGACCATCGTCAAGGACGACTACGCCCAGAAGGACATCCCGGTGCGGCCCGCGTCCGGGGGCGGCACGGCGCTGAGCCCGGATATCGTCACCGTCCGGCTCTACAAGCCCGGCGAGCTGAACGTGCGCGACACGGACAGCGTGGTCGACACGGCGGTGGGCCTGGGCATGGGCGTGCTCAAGCGCGTGCTGAAGGACCTGAGCAAGGACCCGAACCCGGACAACTAGCAAAAGCCCGGCGCGGCCGCTTTCGCCCCGGCACGACGGCTCTTCACACGGCTCGGCCCGGCCACCCGCACAGGGCGAGGCCGGGCCGGTTTTTTGCTGGCCGCGTTGGCCGCGATATCCCGTTCTCCGCGTTCTCCGCGCCGGGCCGTGCGCTAAGGGGTCAGAAACTCCAGGCAGAGGATCAGCGGCCTGTTCTCGCGGTTGTAGAAGCGCGCGGAGATGGTGCAGGCGGGCACGCGGGCGTGGACCGAAATGAACGGCTGGGACACGTACTTGTCAAAACCGCTCTTGAGGTGCACCACGTCCTCGCGCAGGCTCATGTCCTCGCCGCGACCGTGTTCCGGCCCGAGCAGCGGCGTCTCGGTCACCAGGCTGTGCTTGAAGGCGCGCGGGATAAGCTGCACCCCGTTCTGGTCCAGCAGGTAGACGCACAAAAGGGTCTCCTCGGTCTGGGCGAAGCGCTCGGCCACGGCCGGAAGGTCCTGGAGATAGCTCTCGCCCATCTTGCCCGCCACCTTGCGCAGCACCTTGTGAAAGTCCTCAAAGCGCTTGCGCTTGTCGGCCACCTCCAACTCGGCGTGCTCGCGGTAGCGGCGGTTGATCTCCTCGACCTTGATGAGGAAGGCGCGGATGGGGTCCTTCTCCTGGCACTCCTTGTCCTTGGTGTAGCAGTAGCCCTGCTGGATGTTCACGCCCCATTCCAGCAGGCGCGTGGCCTCGTCCTCGCTCTCCACGTTCTTGGCCACCACCACGGAGCCGGTGCGGTCGGCCAATCGGCACAGCCCGGCCACCAGGTCGCGCTTGAACTCCTTGCCCGCAACGTCGGTGAAGGCCGGGCGGTCGAGCTTGATGTAGTCGGGCTGGAAGGTGAGGATCTCCTCAGTGGGGATCGAAATTCCGTCCATGGCGTCAAGGGAGAGCTTGAACCCGCGCTCGCGGTAGAACTTGATGAAGCGCGCCACCTCCGGGGTGTTGAGGCCGGTGCGCTCCAGCTCGATGATCACCCGTCGGCCGGACAGGCCCATGCCCTCGCAGATGGTGGCCAGGTGTCCGGGCTTGTCGGCTGCGGTCACGCCCACGGCGTCCACGTTCAAAAAAAGCATCATCTTCGGGTGGCGCTCGGCTATGGGCCGAAAGGCCTCCAGGGCCTTGCGGCGGCACAGGCGGCACAGGCGCAGGCGCACGCTCGCGTCCCAGGGCTGGGAGAACAGGTCCAGGGCGTCCATGCGCGCGCCCTCCCCGCCGATGCTGCGCGAGAAGGCCTCAAACCCCAGAATGGACTTGCCGCGCACGCTGACCACCGGCTGAAAAAAGATGGCGATATTCTCCTCAGCCAACAACCTTTCGATGTCTGCGCCTGTTGGAGCCGGCACTGGCGAAGCAAAGGACGTGGGCATGGTGTTTCGACCTCCGGGGCACGCGACTGAGCATATACCCGCACAAATACGTATACATGAAGAATTCGCACCAGACAACGGGAAACTGGACGGCTGCGCACCAACCCCTGGAATGGGGCTGTACAACGCTCCAATCATGGAGTAACCATTTTAAGTAAGCCTCCTTGCTTGGACTTTTTAGCGCAGGACGAGAGGAGCATGTTGGTGAGCAAAGCCGAGGTTGCGGTGGAGACAGTGGATGTCCTCGCGGTGGACGATGAGCAGGTCAACCTCCTGCTCTTGTCTGGTTTGCTCCGCCGCCAGGGCGTGAACATCATCACCGCCCGCAGCGGGTTTGAAGCCCTGAAGCTGATGCCCAAGCACGACTTCGCGCTCATCCTCATGGACGTGATGATGCCCGGCATGGACGGCTTCACCACGGCCGAGCGCGTGCGCGCGGACGAGACCACCCGGCACATCCCCATCATCTTCGTCACCGCCATCAGCAAAGAGCAGCGCCACGTCTTCAAGGGCTACGAGACCGGCGCCGTGGACTACCTCATCAAGCCGTTTGAGCACGGCATCCTGAAGAGCAAGGTCCAGGTCTTCGTGGAGATGCACCGCCAGCGCATGGCGCTCAAACAGGCGGGCGCCGCCCTGGAGCGCACCGTGGCCGAGCTCAGATCCTCGGCCCTGGCCCTTTCCGACAGCCGCGCCCGCTTCCAAAGCCTGTTCACCTCCATGTTCAACGGCTTCGCCCTGCTCTCCTTTGAGGACGGCGCGCTCTCCGGCCTGGGGCTTTCGCGCATCGTGGAGGTCAACCCGGCCATGGAGCAGATTATTGAGCGCCCGCGCGAGGCCCTGCTGGACAAGCACGTCGGGGCCGTGCTGCCCAACCTGGAGGAATACTGGAACGACTTCGTGACCCAGGTGGCGCGCACGGGCCAGCCGGCCCAATTCGAAGGCTACCTGGGCGAGCTGAAGCGCTGGCTGCGCGTCTCGGCCTATGTTCCGGGTCCGAACCTGGTGGTCTTGGTGGCCGAGGACATCACCCCCCGGCGCAAGGCCGAGGAGACCCTGCACGAGCGCACCTTCCAGGACCCGCTGACCGGCCTGGCCAACCGCGCCCTGTTCCTGAACCGCCTGGACCAGGCCATGGAGCGCTCGCGCCGCAGGCTCAACTACCTGTACGCGGTGATCTTCCTCGACCTGGACAACTTCAAGCCCATCAACAGCAGCCTGGGCTACGCCTCGGGCGACCTGGTGCTGCGCACCGTGGCCGAGCGCATCCAGGGCGTCGCTCGCGGGCTGGACACCGTGTCGCGCTGCGGGCCGGACGAGTTTGGCCTGATCCTGGAGGAGCTGAAAACCCCGGGCGAGGCCCTGCGCGTGGCCCGGCGCATCGGCCTGGAGCTGTCCCGGGTGCTCGACATGGACGGCCACCAGTTGCACTTCACGGCCAGCATGGGCGTGGTGCTGGGCCCGTCGGAATACGCCCAGCCGGAGGAGCTCCTGCAGGACGCCGCCCTGGCCATGGAGCACGCCCGCGCCCTGGGCGGCGGCAAGATCAAGGTCTTCAAATGGGCCATGCGCAAACGCGCCCAGTACGCGCTCACCGTGCACCAAAGCCTGCACAACGCCCTGGAGCGGAGCGAGTTCCGCCTGCACTACCAGCCCATCTTCAACCTGGTGGACAACACCCTGGCCGGATTCGAGGCGCTGATCCGCTGGCAGGTGGGCAGCATCCTGGTGCCCCCGAACGACTTCGTCCCCTACGCCGAGCAGACCGGGCTCATCGTGCCCATCGGCGCCTGGGCCCTGATGGAGGCCTGCCGCGAGGCGGCGCGCTGGGAGCGCGACTTCAACCTGCCCAAGAACTTCACCATCGCCGTGAACCTCTCGGCCAAGCAGTTCGCCCAGCCGGACCTGATGCGCTACCTGGCGCGCGCCCTGGACGAGTCGCGTCTTGATCCCAGCCGCCTCAAGGTCGAGATCACCGAGACGTTGGTGATGCAGAACCCGGAAAGCGTGGTGCATAAGCTGCGCGGCCTGCGCGAGATCGGCGCCAAGGTCAGCATCGACGACTTCGGCACCGGCTACTCGTCGCTCGCCTATCTGCAGCGCTTCCCCATCAACACGCTCAAGGTCGACCGCAGCTTCGTTTCGGACATGGACGCCTTCGAGAACCTGGTCATCGTGCGCACCATCGTCAGCCTGGCCCACAACCTGGGCCTGGATGTGGTGGCCGAGGGCATAGAAACCGAGCGCCAGCGCGCCTTTTTGGCTGACTTAAGCTGCGAGTGCGGGCAGGGCTTCCTGTTCTCCAAGCCCCTGGCCCAGGACCGCGCCCTGGAGATGCTCGGCATTTGCTGCCCCAAGACCGGCAACTGACAGAGGCCTGACTTGAGCACCCCCCCCACGTCAGAGCACGCCGGGAGCGTCCCCGGCCTACCCCCGCAGACGCGCACCATGCGCAGCCTGCACATGGTGCTGCTGGCCCTGGTGGCCGTGGCCCTGGTGCCGCTGTTGGGGCTGACCCTGTGGAGCCACCTGGACGAGCGCGACATGGAGCAGCGCCTGGCCCTGGAGCAAACGGCCCACGCAGCGGTCATGATCGCCGACGACCTGGCCCAGCAGACGCGCACCACCCGCCTGTTCCTGGAGCTCATGGCCGCCAACCCCCTGGTGCAGAAGTGCAACGCCGGGGCGGCCAGGGTCGACTGCGCCGGGTCCCTGGCCAGCTTCGCCAAGCTGGCCCCGGAATACCAGAACCTGATGCTGGTGCGGCCGGACGGCGGCGTCCTGGCCTCGGCCCGGCCCGTGAAGGCCGGCACAAGCCTCGTGGACGACCAGGCCGTCATGGACGCCCTGCAGGGCCAGGGCTTTTCCGTGGGCGTGGGCCGGGCCGAGGCCGACGCAACCAGTCGGCCCGTGGGCGCGGGCGAGACCGTTGTCACCTACGCCGCGCCCGTGCGCGACGAAAAGGGCGGCACGGTGCTGGTGCTGGCCGCGCAGATGGCCCTGACCCACGCCTCCAAAAACATCCTGAACGCGGGCATGCCCCTGGGCACCACCGTTGTCCTGGCGGGCCTGAACGGGCGCATCCTGTTCCGCGTGCCGGACCTTCCGCACACCCTGGGAGCCGCCCTGCCCGAAGACCACGCCGCGCTGATCCGGAATAATGTGGCCGAGTCCTCGGGCTGGTCCACCGGCATGGACGGGGTGGAGCGCTTTTACGTCATGCGTCGGCTGGACATCTGCAAGGAGGAGATCTGCTACGTCCGCGTGGGCATCCCCAAGTCCGCCGTGTACGCGGAGAGCAGCGCCAAGCTCATGCGCCAGCTCACGGCCCTGCTGGTGAACACCCTGCTGGCGCTTGTCCTGACCAGGCTGTGGGGCCGGCGCTACATCCTGGCGCCCGTGGCGCGGCTGATGACCGCCGTGCGCGGGCTGGGCTCGGGCAACTTCGCCGCGCGCTCGCACATGGGGCCCAAGGACCCTGGCAACGCCAGCGAACTGGGCGAACTGGCCCGCACCTTCGACAACATGGCCGAGGGCCTGGAGCGGGCCCAGGCCGAGCAGCAGGCCAGCCGCAAGGCCCTGTTCGAGAGCGAGGAGCGCCTACGCGCCGTGTTCAACGCCTCGGCCGACGGGCTGCTGCTCCTCGTGCCCGACGGCCGCGTGCTGTCCATGAACGAGAGCGCGGCCCGCCGCCGCAACTCCACCGCCCCGCAGCTGGTGGGCAAGAACATCCTCGACCTCATCCCCGACTACGTGCGCAACGGCCGCCGCGAACGCTTCGAGGAGGTGGTGCGCCTGCGCTCGGCCCTGCGCTTCGAGGAGGAGCGCGAAGGCCGCACCTACGCCATCCGCCTGTACCCTATCTTCGGCGAGGACGGCTCGGTTTGCCAGATCGCCAGCTTCTCCCGCGACATCACCGAGCGCAGGCTCTCCGAGCAGGCCCTGCTGGCCGCCAAGGAGGCCGCCGAGGCCGCCAGCCGCGCCAAAGACGACCTCGTGACCAACATGAGCCACGAGCTGCGCACGCCCTTGAACGGCTTGTCCGGCATGCTCGAACTCCTGGCCATGGCCGACGTGCTGCCGCCGGAGCAGCGCGAGTACCTGGGCTACGCCCTGGAGACCACCCAAAGGATCACGGACCTGATCAACGACATCCTGGACTTCGCGGCCCTGGGCGCGGGCCAGCTGATCCTGGAGCACCGGCCCTTCACCCTGGCCGAGGTGCTGGCCTCCCTGGAGATGGAGATGCAGAACCTGGCCGAGGCCAAAGGCCTGACCCTCTCCTTGAACGGGCAGGCGGGCGCCCTGGAGCAAATTCTTTTGGGCGACCCCCTGCGCCTGGGCCAGGCCCTGCACCACCTGCTGGACAACGCGCTGAAATTCACCCACCAGGGCGGCGTGACCCTGGACGCGGCCCTGGTCAGCAAGGCCGAGGGCGTCTGCACCTTGCGCATCCGGGTGGCGGACACGGGCATCGGCATCGCCACGGAACACACGCAGAGCCTGTTCGAGCCCTTTGTCCAGGCCGAGGAGCCGCTGACCAAGCACTACCAGGGCACGGGCCTGGGCCTGGCCATCGTGCGCGAGCTGGCGGCGAAGATGGGCGGCAACGTCACGGTGGAGAGCACCCCCGGAGTGGGCAGCACCTTCTCCCTGTGCCTCAGCTTCCACACCCCCCTGGACAACAGCCCTGACTCGGAGATCCTGGACGTGCCGGGCGACCTCGTCGAGCCCTGCGCCTGCGACGGGCCGGACGACATCGACGAGCCGGACGACATCGACGACGACATCGACGAGCCGGGCGCGCCGGGCAGGCCCAAAACCACGGGCAAGCCAGGCGGAGCGGCCTGAACCCCGGCTTTGCCCCCGAGACTCTCCCCACGCTTGAGCCCCCCTGAACCGCCGCTGCGCGCCGTGCGGCCTGAACGGCGTTGATGGACTGGACGGCGTTGACGCCGAAGAGCGTGGGCGAGCCGGGCAGCTTTGACCTGTAGAAAGGCGTTGACGCGCCGGGCACGGCAAGCGTACCCAATCAGGCGGACGACCCCAGAAGAGCGAGCGCTCCAGGCGGCGCGGCCTGAACCCCGGCTTTGCCCGCCAAAGCTTGCGGCCACGGACCGGATGGGATAGAAACCCCCATATTTCCTGTTTTGCCGCGCCCAGGCCCACCTGACCCTGCGCGGCCTGGGGGTCCATGCGCTACGTCGGCATCTTCCTGGTCTGCCTCGCCTCCATAGCGTTTGAGATCTTCCTCGTACGCCACTTCGCCATCACCAACTGGTCGGAATACGGCTACTGGGTCATCTCCATGGCCATGGCCGGATATTCCGTCAGCGGCGTGGTGCTCTGCCTGTTCGGACCGGCCTTTCTGCGCCGGGCCGAGGCCCTGTTCTACGCCCTGCCCGTGGCCATGCTGCTTTTGGTCTCCGGCGGGTACGCCGCGCTGGGGCTCATCCCCTTCAACCCGCTGGAGCTGCAGAACGAGGTGCTCTTCGCCGGGCAGCTCTTGAACATCGGCAAGTACTACCTGGCCCTGTTCCCCTTCTTCTTCGCCTCCGGGCTGTACGTGGGGCTCTCGTTTCTGGCGGGCCAGGAGAACATCCCCAAGGTCTACATGGCCGACCTGGTGGGCGCGGGCCTGGGCGCGGCGGCGCTTCTGCTGTGCATGTCCCTGGTGCACCCCTTCCACCTGCCGCTGTTTTTGCTGCCGCCCCTGGCCCTGGCCGCCCTGACCAGCCTGCCCAGGGCCACTGGCCCGGTGCGCGCCGCCCTGGCCGGGCTGGCGCTTCTGGTCCTGGCCGGGGCGGGCGCCCTGGTGCTGGAGCGCAACAACGCCGCCTTCAGCCAGTACAAGCCCGTGTCCATGGCCATGAACGTGGAGAACAACCGCGTGCTCCTGGAGGTGCGCTCCGCCCGGGGCTACTACCAGCTTCTGTCCAGCTACCTGGAGCGCCACGACCCGGATCTTTCGAACAACTACGCGCTGCTGGGCGCTGGCGGCCCGCCACAGGCCCTGGGCCTGTACCGCGACGGCGAGCGGCTGGTGTCCCTGCCGCGCCCGGGGGCCGTGGACCTGGGCTACCTGGGCGCGGCCCTGGACTCCCTGCCGTACGTTCTGCGCCCGCAAAAGCGCGTGCTGCTGGCCGGGGGGCGCGGCGGCTTCCGCCCGCGCGAGGCGCTGGAGCTGGGCGCGCGCCACGTGGACACCGTGGAGAGCGACCCGGTGCTTTTGGCCATCCTGGCCGGGCACGCGCCCTCCAGCGCGCCGGTGAGCTACGCGCTGCGTCTGCCCGTGACCAGGCCCGAAAACATTTCCGAAGCCAACGCCACGGTCGGGGCCGATGCAGCCCAGGCGAATGGCCCGGCGGATATCCAGGCGGATATCCAGACAGGCGGCCCGGCCCGGCCCAGGAAATACCCGCCGCCGCCTCGCAGGCTGCTGGCCCCGGCAGCGGCCTTTGCCGCCGGGACCGACGCGCCCACGGGCCAGGCCACGCCCCCGCGCCTGGGCTCGCCCCTGGTCCTGGCCGGCCAGGCCGAGGTCCCGTACAGCCTCATCGACGTGTCCCCGGAGTTCCTGGACCAGGGCCAGGCCAACAAGTACCTGCTCACCGTCGAGGGCATCGCCCGGCTCTACCGCGCGCTTGCGGCGGACGGGCTGTTGTCCCTGCCCATGGGCATCGGCGAGCTGCCAGTCTACGCGCTCAAGGCCGTGGCCACGGTGCGCCTGGGGCTGGCCCTGGCGGGCGTGCACGACCCGGCGGCCCACCTGATCGTGGTGCGCAGCTCCTTCACCGCGCGGATTCTCGTCTCGCGCCTGGCCTTTGATGCGCGCGACATCGCCGCCGCACGCGCCTTTGCGGCGGAGCGCAGCTTCGACACGCCCTATTTCCCCGGCATCGACCCGGCCACGGTGGAGGTGTACAACGACCTGCCGCCGGTGTCCTTTGAGAACGTGACCAGCGAGGCCGCCGGGCCGGTGCGCGCGGGCGCGGCCAGCGGACCTGCGGCCAGCGGACCGACGGGCAACGAGTCTGTTGCAGGAGCAGGGACAGTGGCGGGCGGGATTGTGGCGGCCAATGCTTCTGCTGCGACTGGCGTTACAGCCGCCGCCAACGGAACCCTTGCGGCAGGCCAGGACGCGGGCCTGGGTGAGCAGTCCGGCCTACCCGGCCTGGCCGACAACGGCCCGCCCGC
Organism: uncultured delta proteobacterium; assembly: GCA_903843965.1. Taxonomy (GTDB): domain Bacteria; phylum Desulfobacterota; class Desulfovibrionia; order Desulfovibrionales; family Desulfovibrionaceae; genus Humidesulfovibrio. The sequence continues at coordinate 120,892 of CAIMRY010000006.1, read as the reverse complement.
GCGCGACGCGCTCATGGACGACCTGGTGGCCTTTCTGCGCGACGGCACGGCCAGCTCCTCCAGCTTCCGCTTCTTCAACCTGGCGCCCAGCACCCAGGACCGGCCCTTTTTCCACGAGATCATCCGCCTGGGGCAGATTCCGGCGGCGCTGCGGCGCATCGAGATTTTGCCGCGCCAGGAGATCGGCTATCTGGTCAACGTGGCCGTGCTGGCCCAGGCCGCCGTGTTCGCCCTGGTGGTCTTTCTGCTGCCGCTGCTGCGGCGGCGCGGGCTGGGCGGCATGGCCGGGGGCGAGGTGCTGGGCGGGTTCGGCTTTTTCATGTGCCTGGGCCTGGGGTTCTTGTTCGTGGAGATCGTGCTCATCGAGCGCTTCACCTTCTTTCTCAACGACCCGACCCTGGCCTTTGCCCTGGTGCTCTCGGCCATGCTCATCGCCTCCGGGCTGGGCAGCGCCTTTTCCAGCCGCTTTGTGCCCAGGCCGCGCCAGGGCATCCGCCTGGCCTGCGCCCTGGCCGCCGCCCTGGCCGCCTGCTCCGGCCTGCTTTTGCCGCGCCTGCTGGACCTGGCCCTGGCCTGGCCCGACCCGGCCAAGATCGCGCTGGCCGTGGGCATCGCCGCGCCGCTCGGCTTCTGCATGGGCATGCCCTTTCCCCTGGCCCTGTCCACCTACCGGGGCGCACGCTGCCCGTTCATCCCCTGGGCCTGGAGCGTCAACGGCGCGCTGTCCGTGGTGGCCACGCCCCTGGCCAACCTCTTGGCCGTGAGCTGCGGCTACTCCTGGGTCTTCTACGCCTCGCTCGTGCTCTACGCCCTGGCCGGGCTGTTGGCCCCCACGCGCCGGGAATGCGGGGCAGAGGCCCAGGCAGCCGAAACCTAGACCACGCCGGAGGTTCCCCTGGCGGCAACGCCGGGCTGGAGGGTTTTGGCTGAGTCAAAGGCGGCGGCGCTACGCAGGTTCGTACGTATTGGCGTGTCTCGGCGCGTGTGCGGCAGTGTGGAAATGGGCGGATACGCGCAAAATATAGTGCCGGCCTGGGCGCTGAACCCGCTCCGGGAAAATGCGTACGCAGCCACACATCTACGTATCAACGCAGCAGACTTCACCTCCAGGCCTGAACGCCCGGCTTCAACGCACGGCTTCAACGCACGGCCTCAACGCCCGGCCTGAACGCCCGGCCCCGGCGGGCCCCCGCATCTTCCTGCCCCGCATTTACCTGCCACTCATCTGCCCGGCAAACCCAGCCGCTGCGCAGCGCCGCCGGGCGGCAGGTTCAGCGCCGCCAGCCGCGCCCGGCCCTGGCGCGGGAACTCCAGGATGTTCAGGGCGCAGTACTCCTGGCCCAGCAAAAACAACTCGGCCAGGGGCAGGCCCAGCACCCGGCAGATGAGCGCCCGGTTGATCCCGGCGTGGGCCACAACCAGCAGCCAGCCGTTGCGGCCCGCCACAATGCCGCAAAGGGCGGTCCAGGCCCTGTCCTGGGCCTGGGCGAAGCTCTCCCCGCCAGCGGGCGCAACCCCGGCCAGGTCGGTCCCGCGCCGCTCGTACTCGCCGGGAAAGCGCTGGCGCACCTCGTCGGCGCTGAGGCCCTCCCAGCCGCCCAGGCTGATCTCCCGCAGCTGCGGCAGGGCCGTGGCCGTGATGCCGCTTCCGGCCAGGGCCAGGGCCGCCGTGTCGCGCGCGCGCGATAAATCCGAACACCAGGCCTTGCCGAGCTTCAGCCCGGCCAGCACCGGGGCCCAGGCCTCGGCCTGGCGCCTGCCCGTGGCGGTCAGGGGCAGGTCGCGCTGGCCCACAAAACAGCGCGGCGCGGTCTGCACGATCTCACCGTGGCGCAGCAGCAGGACGGTCACCCCATCTTTCATGTCGCGTCCCTCATGTCCCGGCCCTCATTCGCAACCCCTCATTCGGCCGCAATTTTGTCCAACAGCCGCGCCAGGCCCATCCCGCCCGCCTCGGTCTCGATGCGCCGCTGCATGGCCAGGGCGTTTTTCAGCCTGCTGCGGATGGCGCTCGTGGCCTCGGCGTCGCCCTGGAAGAGGTCCAGCTTGTCCTGAAAGCGCGCGGGCACGTCCACCAGGTCGCTGCCGCGCACCAGCTTGTCCGCGAAGTAGACAAGCTCGCGCTCGGTGAGCCCGTCCACGGCCTCGGGCGGAATGTCGCGATGCGCCGCCACGATGCGCGCCACCGGGCCATAGCCCTGGCTGTCCAGCAGGGCCGCGCCCGTCGCCTCGTGTCTGGGGCTGCCCTTGGCGATGTCGTGCAACAGCGCGGCGGACTCCACCAACTCCAGGTCCAGTCCGGCCCCGCGCGCGTTGAGGGCGGCGGCCAGGCACAGCGCGGCGCGGGCCACGCCCCGGCCATGGGCCAGGCCGCGCGGCCCGGCCTGGTGCAGGTCCAGCAGCGCCTCGGCCTCCTCCGGCGTGGGGATGCCCCGGCGCTCAAAGCGTTGCCGGGCCTCGGCCAGGTCGGCCTGGGTGTCCACGTCGAAATGGATGTTCCGGTCGGCGCAGGGCACATCCGCCGCACCGTGGCGCGCCTCCAGGTCCTGCAGGGCCCCGGACAGGCCGCCGGGCCCGGTCCAGGCCGCAACCTCCGCGCAGTGCCGGGCTTTGATGAGCGGCGGGTGCCCGCGCCCGGAGGCCAGCCGCACCTGCCCGGACTCCAGCCGCTTGTGAAACACCGGGTGCAGCACCGCAGCCGGGGCCAAGGCGAAACGCGTGAGCAGCAGCCGCAGGGTCTGGGGCCGCACCAGCGGAATGTCCACAGGCAGCACGAACACGGCGTCCAGGCCCTCGCGCCGGGTGTCCAGCTCGCGCAGGCCTGCGGCCGCCGAGGTGAACATGCCCCCGGCGTAGTCCTCGTTGACCACGGCGCGAATGCCCAGCCGCCGGGCCTCGCCCAGGGTCTCCGGGGCGCGGTGCCCGGCCACGGCCAGGATCGTGTGCGCCCCGACGGTGCGGAACAGTTCCGCCGCGTGCTCCAGCAGCGTGCGCCCGCCCACCCGGGCCAGGGGCTTGTGCTCGCCCAGGCGCGTGGACTGGCCAGCGGCCAGGATCACTGCGCCCAGGCGCGTCATTGCCGCGTCCCGCTTGTGGGCTCTGCCTTCTGGCCACAGGCGGCCCCGGCCCGGCAGGCGATGAGTTCGGCGTTGATGCTCACTGCGATCTCCTCGGGCGTTTCGGCCCCGATGGCCAGGCCCACCGGGCAGCGCACCCGGTCCAGGTCGGCCTGGCCAAAGCCCTGGCCGAGCAGCCGCGCGTACACCGCGTCGCGCTTGCGGCGACTGCCGATCATGCCGATGTATCCGGCGCGGGTGCGCAGGGCCTGGGCCAGCACCTCGGCGTCGTGCACGTGCCCGCGCGTGAGGATGACCACAAAGGTCTCCGGCCCGGCGGGCAGCCCGGCAAAGCAGTCCGCATAGGAGGCGAGCACGCGCGTCTGGGCCTGGGGAAAGCGCTCGGCGTTGGCGAATTCCGGGCGGTCGTCCAGCACCGTGACCCGGAAGCCGACCATGGCCGCCACCTGGGCCGTGGGCCGCGACACGTGCCCCGCGCCGAAGATCAGGAGCGGGTTGGCCGCAGCCCAGGGCTCCAGGGCAAAGGACCGGCCCCCGGCCTCGATGACCATGGGCGCGGCGATGTCCGCCCCGGCGCGCCAGGCGGCAAGGCCCAGCTCCTCGTCCACGGCGTCGCCCACGGCCTCGTCCACAGCCTTGTTGGCGTCCGCAGCACCTTTGCCTTCGCCGGACACAAGCAGGCTCGCCGGGCCGGGCCCGAGCGGCGTGAGCCGCAGGCAGCGCAGCCCCAGGGCCAGGGCCTGGTCCAGGCGGCGGAACAGGGGCAGGTCATCCGGGCCCAGCCGCTCCAGAAACACGCGCAGCCGCCCGCCGCAGATCATGTCCGCCCCGGCGGCCAGCTCGCCCGTGAGGTCGAACTGCTCCACGCGGCGCTGGCCGCCCGCCAGAACCCCGGCAGCGGCCTCCATGACCCGGGCCTCCACCAGGCCGCCGCCCACGGTGCCCGCAAGTATGCGCAGGCCGTCGCGCAGGCCGGCCCCCAGCAGCATGCGGCTGCCGGCCGAGCGCGGGGTGCTTCCCTCATGGGTCAGGATGGTGGCCTGGACCACGGTTTCGCCGCGCTCCAGCCGCTCCAGCAGCGTATGCAGAATGTCGCTCATGGCCTGCCTTGTCCCTTTGCGGGTTGCGTGACGCCCGCCCCGCCTGGTCCCAGCCGCCCCTGCACCGGGCCCAGCCGCCGCAGGGCGCTGCCGCAGGGGCAGGGGCCCAGCAGCCAGCGGGCCGCGTCCCCGGTCTGGTGGCGCACCAGGGGCAGGGCGCGCGGGCCCAGGGTGGTCAGCAAAATCTCCCCGGTCTGGCCCGGCGGCAGGGGTCGTCCCGTGGCCGGGTCGGCCACCTCCACCAGCAGGTCGGCCTCGCGCAGATGGTACCCGCTGTGGGCAAAACATTCCACCCCCCCGCCATAGCCGCTTTCGGTCATGCCCCAGTGGTCGAAGACCTCGCAGCCCCAGGCGCTTTCCACCTGGACGCGCAGCCCCAAGGACAGCGGCTCCCCGCTGGAGAGCACCGTGCGCAGGCAGGCCCGGCAGACGGAGCTGGTCCCGGCCTGGTCCAGCAGGGTGCGCAGCTGCGCGGGCGCGGCCACCAGCACGCTCACGCCCTGGTCACTGATCAGCGCAGGCAGGTCCGCCGGGGTCCAGCCCTCGGCCGGGTGCACGGCCCTGGCCCCGAGGTGCGGCAGCGCGCGGGAGAGCAGGTCGGCCACGCCCAGATCCCGGCGGCTGGGCAGCAGCACCAGCGCGGTGTCGCCCTGGCGGGCCAGAGTGGCCATGCCGACCACAAAGAACTCCAGGGTGCGCGCCAGGTCGGCCTCGGTGAACAGCAGGCGCTTGGGCGGGCCGCTGGACCCGGAGGTGCGCAGGCTGACCACCCGCGCCACCCCGTCCTGGGACACGGCGAGCAGCCCGGGCGTGGCCAGGTCGGCGGCGGTCATGCGCGGCAGCCGGGCCAGGTCGTCCGGCCCGCGCAGGTCCGCCGGGTCGACGTTCGCCAGCCGCCGGGCGTGGAAGGGGCTGGCCGCCTTGGCCCAGGCCAAGGTTGCGCGCAGCTCGCGCAGCTGCCAGGCCGACACGTCCTCGGGCCGCAGCTCGGACAGACCCATGCGCTCCACCAGCCAGGGGTCCAGGGGGGTCAGCCTCATCCGCGCCTCCTTCGGTACAGGGCCGTGCCGTCCGCAGCGGTCAGGTTGTACAGGCAAAAGGGCACCAGCCGCCCGTCCGGGGCCTGGGTGTGGATGCAGCAGCCGCGCACCCGCTCCAGGTCCAGGGTGAGCGCGTCCTGGAAGGCCATGCACGAGATGCTGAGGCGCTTGTCCGCCCCGCGCCCGGCCAGAAAGCGCTCGAAGTCGTCGCGCCCGGCGGCGTCAGGGATGCCCGGTGCGGGCTGGGCTGGCGCAGGGGCCCACTGCACGGCCACGGAGCTTTTGGCCCGGCGCGCCCCTTCGGCTGCGGACGGGGGAATCGGCTCGCCGGACGGCTGGTCCGACGGCTGATCCGGCGGCTGGTCCGATGATTTGTCCGGCGGCTGGGTTGCCGACTGGCCGAATGTCTGGCCGTGTGTCTGTCGGAAAGGCTGGCCGGATATCTGGCCGGATGCTTGGCCGGGTGCCTGGTCCGATGTCTGGTCCGATGTCTGGCCGGATGCCTGGCCAAATGCCTGGCCGGATGCCTGGCCAAATGCCTGGCCGGATGCCTGGCCGGATGCCTGGCCGAATGACGGGACCAACTCCTGGGCCAACGGCTGGCCGAATGCTTGGCCGGGCGTCAGCGGCCCCGGCTCGCAGCAGCCGCCCCCGGCCAGGGGGGTCAGCCGCCCGTCCAGCATGGCGAAGCGGCCGCTGAAGGAGCAGCGCTCGTGCTCGCAGCCCGGCGGGTGGAAGTCCTGGGCGCGCAGCTGGCCGCCGCTCTGCTCCACCAGCAGGGTCAGCACCTCAGGCAGGGTCAGGCGGTCGGCCTCGCGCATCCGGCCGGGAAAGCGCCCGAAGCTGGCCGCAGGCTGGAAATGCACACCGCGCACCACGGGCATGCGCGCCACGGCCAGCCGCACGATCGCGCCCAGAAACCGCTCGTTGACCCCGCGCAGCAGCGTGGGCACCAGCACCACTCCCAGCCCGGCCCCGGCGCAAGCGTCCAGGGCGCGCAGCTTGTGCGCCAGCAGCGGGCGGCCCCGCAGCACCCGGCAGGCCTCGTCCGGGCCGTCGAATTGCAGGAACACGGACTGCAGCCCGGCCTGGGCCAGCCGCTGCGCATAGCCCGGCTCGCTGCCCAGACGCAGGCCGTTGGTGTTCAGCTGCACCAGGCCGAAGCCCAGGCCCGCCGCTGCGGCGATGATCTCCGGCAGGTCCGCGCGCATGGTGGGCTCCCCGCCGGAGAGCTGCAGGTTGCACGCGCCCGCCACGCGCCGCAGCCCGGCCAGGCGCTGCGCCAGCATGTCCAGGGTGGGGTCGGCCAGCGGAGGGTCGGACAGGGCCGGAACAATCGCTGGAGAACAGGCCGGTGCTGGGTCGGCAAAGTTGCGGGCAGGCGACGGCTCGATGAAAATAACACTGGCCAACAGGGGCCCGGCAAACGAAGGCTCGGCAAACGGGTTGCAGGACCGTGGGGATCGCTCCGGCGGGGAGGCGGACCGGGCCCAGCCCTGTGCGTTCGTCCCGCAGCCGGAAGCGGGTCCGGAACCGGCGAAGCACACCGGGCAGCCCAGGTCGCAGCGGTCCGTGACCTCGACCACCGCCGTGCAGGTGTGCTGGCCGTGCTCCGGGCACAGGCCGCAGTCAAAGGGACAGCCCTGGCCAGCCCGCGTCTGGACCACGGGCGGGACCGAGGGGGTCTTGGGCCGCCGCCAGGAGTCGAAATCCGGCTGTCCGCGCCAGATGACCGCGCTGGCCTCGCCGTGCTCCGGGCAGACCCGCGTGAGCCAAACCTCGTGGCAAACCTCGTCGCCACGGCGCACGCGCAGGGCGGGCAGCCGCCGCAGGCAGACCGGGCACAGGGCCTCGGTGCGGGCGGGCGCTTCCGGCTCAGCCATCGCGGCCAACGGTGATGTCCAGGCCGCAGGCCGCCACGATCTCCACCAGCTTGGCCCAGGCCAGAGCCAGCAGCGGGCCGCAGATGTCCGCATTGGGCCTGCCGCCGGGCTCGCCCAAAATCTCCTCGCAGGTGCTGCCGCCGCACAGGCTGGTGGCGCGGTCCACGAACCACTCCACGTACTCGGCCTCGGCCAGGTCTGCGCGGTCCAGCTGGGTCTCGCTGTCCTGGCCCTTGCGGAAGTACAGCCCCAGCACGCAGGCCCCGCCCGGGATGATGCCGCAGGCGCCGCAGCCCGGCACCCCGCAGGCCCCGAAGCCCCGGCACAACGCGCCCATGGCCCGGATCAGCTCCGGGTTCTCGCGGCCCTGCGCGCGCAGGGCCAAAAGGCCCAGTATCTGGCTGCAGCAGTAGCCCTTTTTGGCCAGGGGCAGAATCTCCTGGAGCGTGTGCTCGTCCATCGTGTCTCCTTTCAGGGCGTCTCCTTTCAGGGTGCGCCGGGCGCGGTCTTGCGGGCCAGGCACAGGAAATAGCCGGGCCGCGCGCCGGACCGGCACCCGTCACTCAGCCCAGCCGGAGACATCCCGGCAAAGATGAGGCGACCGGCCAATTCCGCCAGCAGACGGCTGTGATCCTCGAACACGAAGAGCGCAAGACCACAGGCCGCCAGCCCGGCCTCCAGTTCCTCCCGGCCCCTGGCCCCGGCCAGGCAACCGCCAGCCGCGCCTGCGGCGGACAGTCCGGGCGCGCCCGCCAAGCCGCGCAGGTACAGATCGCTCACCACCAGCACCCCGCCGGGCGAGAGCACGCGCGCGGTCTCGGCCAGGATCTTGTCCGCCGAGCCGCTTTCTGCTGCACCGCTGTCCGCCGCGTCAGCCGCCGAGAGCACGCACTCGCAGAACACCGCGTCCAGGCAGCCGGAGGCCAGGGGCAACCGGTGCCCGCTGGCGCAAATTGCCGTGACGCCCGGCCCCTGGGCAACGGCCAGGCTTGCATCGGAAAGGTCCAGGGCCAGCACCCGGTGCCCAGCCCGGGCCAGCAGCCGCGCCGTGGCCCCTGGACCGCAGCCAAGGTCCGCCACCAGGGCGTTCTGCGGCAGCGCGGCCAGTCCCAGCGCCCGACATGTCAGCGCCAGCCCGCCGGGGCGCAGGGCCTCCCCGGCCACGCGGCGGAAGTCCGCCCGCGCGTACAGCGGCTGTGACGGGCCTGCGGCCTGGGCAGCGCCAATTTCAACATCCGTTTCAACCCCAGCTTCAACCGAGGCTTCAAGCGAGGCTTCAAGCGAGGCTTCAAGCGACGCATCATGCGACGCATCAAGCGCAGTTTCAACGCCAGTTTCAACCACGGTTTCAACGCCAGCTTGCGTCGCAGTTTCGACGCCAGTTTGGACGACCGTTTGGACGCCAGTTTCGACGAAAGCCGCGCTCACTTGTCCTCCAGCAGCTGCTCCACCTCGGCCATGCGGCCCAGGGCCAGCGCCTCCGGCACCAGCGGCAGGCCGCAGGCCGGGCAGGTCAGAAGCGAAATGGTGAACACGCTGCCCAGGTAGGTCACGTCCACCGCGCGCGCGGCCAGGGTCGGCGGGGATGATGGTGCTGACGAGGGTGGCGAGGAGGGCTCCAAGGAAGAACCCGATGCCGACGTCCCAGGCGAAACCGGTTCTGACGCCGCTGGTAAAGCCGGGCCGGACGGCCCTGTGGACGCCGGACCGGAACAGGCGCAGGCCCAGGCCCCGTCCTCGGGCAGATAGGTCTGGTCCGCGCGCTGCACCGTGGCCGAGTGACGCAGGGTTTCCGATCCGCTCTGCGCGCCGTCGCCCGCTGGGCCGGGCAGGCCGGGCACCACCATGCGGTGGCTCCAGCCGTTTTCCAGCACAAAGCCTGCGCCCTGGGGCCGGTACTGCGCCCAGAAGGTGACGCGCCGGGGCCGGAAGGCCGCCAGCCTGCGCCCGGTGGCGGCGTCCGCGAACCAGCGGCCCGAGGCCTCGGCTTCGCGCACGGCCTGACGCAGGTCCGAGGCCAGGATGCGCCGCTCCTCCAGCCGCGCCAGGATGTCCGCCGGAATGGCCAGCGCCGGATTGGCCCATGTCGGACTGGTCAGCGCCGGAATGCCCCTTTCCAAAATTGCTGACGCGCCCTGCCCCTCCACCGCGTGCGTCTCCGCGCCCTCCGTCACATCTTCTGGCGACTCGCCCCAGAATTCGCCCCAAAGCTCGCTGAGCAGCTCGCGCTTCAGCCGGGCGCGGGCCTCCCGCCGGGCCGAGGGGCCGGGGCCGGGTTGCAGGGCGGACTCCGGCGTCTGGCCGGGGAACACGAAATCAAGCAAATGCCAGGCGCGCTTGCCCTCGGCGGCCAGCCGGTCGCGACACATGGCGCAGGTGGCCACGTAGTCGAGCGGCGAACGTCCGGCCCGGCGCGCCGCCACCTCGCGGCCCAGGGGTGCTTTGGCCGCGCTCATGAGCCCGCCGAAGCCGCAGCATTCCGTGAGTTCGCCGGACAGGGCCAGCTCCCGCAGGTCCAGCCCCAGGCGCGCGGCCAGGGCCCGGCTGGCCAGGCGGAAGGGCGCGTTGCTGCGGGCGGTGCAGGGGTCGTGCAGGGCCAGGGGGCCGGGAAGGGGCCCTGCGGGCCGGGGCGGCAGCGCAAGCCGGGCCAGTGTCTCCCACAGGGACTCGGCCGGGATGTCCGGCGCGAAGTCCCGCAGCACGGACAGGCACCCGGCGCAGGCGGCGATGATCCGGGGTTGGCCCAGGGCCTCCCAGTCCGCGCGCAACGCAGTCAGGGCGCTGGCGAAGAGGTCCTCGCGCCCGGCCCAGTTGGCCGGGATGCCGCAGCAGCGCAGCATCAGCCCCACGCCGCCGGTGAGCTGCGCCCGCAGCAGGTTGTAAACCGAGCGCACGTGCTGCGGGTGCGAGGCCGCCAGCTGGCAACCTGGGAAGAACAGGTGCGCGGCGCTCCCGCCTGCGGGCATTGCCGGGTCGGGCCGCAGCAGCGCGCACTCCGGCCCGCTGGCCGCCGCCATGTCCTCCAGGGCGAACTCGTGGGCCGAGGGCGGCATGGTCCCGGCGGCCACCATCTCGCGCCGGGCCGTGAGGCACAGCTCGGCCATCTCGAAGCCCTCGGGGCAGACCCGGCCGCACAGCCCGCACAGGCTGCAGGCGTTCACCAGCGGGTTGGACAAATGCTGGCCCTTGACAATGGCCGCGTTGTTGTAGATCTGCCGGGCGTACAGCTTGGGATAACCCTTGAAATGCTCCAGGTATGTGCAGACCTTCACGCATTCCAGGCACTGGCAGCGCAGGCAGCGGTCCGCTTCGCGGCTGGCCTCGCCGGAGTCGTATTGCGCTCCGGCGGGCTGCACGCGCGGCAGCGGCTGCACTCCCTCCAGGCTGGTGAACAGCCGCGTGTCCACGGCCCCTTCGCGCTCCCGCGAGGCCGTGAGCGAGGCCCCGGTGAGCTGGCGGTCCATGGACGAGGCGGCCCGGCGGCCGTCCGCCGCAGCCTGGATGGCGGAGAAACGCCCGTCCGCGTCGGGCCAGCCGCCCAGGAACATGCCGAGGAACAGCCCAGGCACAGCGCCCGCCAGGGTCACGGGGTCCACAGCCGCGCGCGGCGGGTACACGGCGTCGGTCCCGGTGGACCAGCCCCATTCCAGGAACACGGCCCGGGCCACGGGCTGATTTTCGGCCATATTTTCGGCCTGATCTCCGGCTTGATTTCCGGCCAGGGCAGCGGCCAGCAGCCGCAGCAATGCGCCGTCGAGAGGAATGCCTGCAGCAGAATAGTTGGCGGCGGGGAGTGCGCTATCCTTGGGAACAGCGCCAGAGCTGTCAACGTCGTACGCCGTGTTGTCCACAACCAGACCCAGGGCCGCGAGGGTGTCCAGCTCCCGCGCCAGGGCCGCCATCAGGGCCGGGTCCGCGCGATCCAGAAGCGCCCCGCCCAGGGGCTGGCCCAAAGGCTTGCCGAGAGTGCGCAGGGTCACGTCATGGCCCTTTTTCAGCAGGTCCCAGGCGCAGGTCAGGGCGGCCAGGCCCCGGCCAAATATCTCGGCATGCAAGCCCCGGCCCGGCAGGCGCAGGGGCCTGGGGCCCGGTTTGGCGTGGGCCACCAGAAAGCGCTCCAACTGGCCGATGGCCAGGGGCTCGCCTGCTTCGGTCCGTTTGCACCTGGCCTGGCACGGGGCCTCGCAGATGCGCCCCAGCACGCCCGGCAGGGGCAGGCTGCGCTCCAGGATGCGCCGGGCGGCGTCGGCCTCGCCCCTGGCCAGCTTGTCCAGCATGGCGCGGGCGTCCACGTGCAGCGGGCAGGCGGCCTGGCAAAAGGGCTGCTCCTCCTGGATGCAGCGCTGCTCCCAGTCGCGCAGGGTCTGCTGGTCCATGGCTCCTCCTCGGCCCTGCAAGGGCGCTGCGGACTGGGCCAAAACGCTCAGGGCGGGCGCAGGCAGAGTCCCACGCCCGCCCCTTTCAGCGTTTCAGTCCGCGATCCGGCGCTGTGACGCGCCTGCTAGCCCTTGGCCTGCAGTCCCGCCAGCACCTTCTCCGGCAGGGCCGGGAGCCGGGTGATGCGCACGCCGCAGGCGTTGTGGATGGCGTTGATGATGGCCGCATGCGGGCAGGTCAGCGGCAGCTCGCCAATGCCCGAGGCCCCGAAGGGTCCGTCCGGGCGCGGGGTCTCCACGTACAAGAGCTCCATGTTGTCCGGAATCTGCTTGATGTACGGGAAGCCCGCCCCGGCAAGGGTGCTGTGCTTCTTCAGGTCCTCGAAGTCCTCTGTCAGCGCCAGGCCGATGCCCTGGGCCAGGCCGCCATAGAGCTGGCCATCTGTCACCAGGCGGTTGTTGACCGTGCCGATGTCGGCCACGAGGGTCATCTTCTCCACCTGCACCTCGCCGGTGGCCGTGGTCACCGCCACCTCGGCCAGGAACAGGCCGTACATGTAGCAGCAGAACGGCTTGCCCAGGCCCTTCAGGTCGCAGGCCACGGCCGGGGCCGTCCACTTGCCGCTGATCCGGGTCGGAATCTTCTCCGCCGTCATCTCGTCATAGGTGCGGAAGCTTCCGTCGGCCTTGCGCATGGAGGCCACCAGCAGCTCGCACCCGGCCTTGATGGCGTTGCCCGCCATGACCTGGGAGCGGCTGCCGCCGGCCGGGCCGGTGTTCGGGGCCTTGCTCGTGTCGTTCAGCACCAGGCGGATCTTGTCCGGGGGGATGCCGAGAGGCCGCAGGCCCTCGTGGGCGGTGCCCAGCGCGCCCGCGTCCGCGCCCTGGCCGTGGTCCTCCCAGCAGGCGTACACGGTGGCGCCGCCGTCGGGGTTCAGCTCCAGGTGCACCTCGGAGCTGTCCGGCCCGTCGAGCCCCGCGCCATACACGCCAAGGGAGATGCCCACCCCGCGCTTGACCGCCGGGGTGCTGGCCTTCTTGGCCTTGTCCAGCGCGGCTGTGTACTTGGGCCGCAACAGGTTGATCATCTCCGGCAGGCTGTAGACCTCGGGGTCCTGGCCCGTGGGCGTGGTCGCGCCCTTGCGGTAGCAGTTCACATAACGCAGCTCCAGGGGGTCCAGGCCGAGCTTTTCGGCCAGCTCGTCCATGAGCACCTCGGAGGCGAACAGGCTCTGCGGCGAGCCATAGGCCCGGAAGGCCGAGCCCCAGGCGTGGTTGGTGCACACGGTGCGGCCCTCGCCCCGGATGGCCGGGATGTCGTAGCCCGCGCCGATGAACTGCACCCCGCGCAGGGTCAACAGGTCGCCGAACTCGGAGTACGGGCCGTGGTCCACGCTCCAGTCACTCTCCATGGCCAAAAGCTTGCCGCTCTTGTCCGCAGCCAGCTTCAGGTTGACGAAGAAGGGCGAGCGCTTGCCGGTGTAGGTCTGCTGCTGGTGGTAGTTGTAGCGCAGGTGCACGGGCCGGCCCGTGGCCAGGGCGGCCACGCCCACCAGCGCCTCCATGGTCGGGCTGAACTTGTAGCCGAAGGTGCCGCCCGCCGGGTTCTGCACCAGCACCAGCTTGTCCGGCTCCACGCCCAGGCCAGGGGCGATCATGTACAGGTGCAGGTGCAGGCCGATGGACTTGGAGTGGATGACGAGCCTGCCTTCCTCGTCGGTGTAGGCGAAGCCCACGTCCGGCTCGATGGGCATGTGCGGCTGGCGGCCCACGTAGAAGTCGTCCTCCACCACCACGGCGGCCTGCTTGAAGATGTCCTTGGTGTCCGGGCCCTTTTCCAGGTTCACGGTGTAGTAGATGTTTGGCGTGCCGGGGTGGATCTCGATGGCGTCCTCGGCCATGGCCGCAGGCGCGCTCATGTAGGCGGGCAGCTCCTCCAGGCTCAGCTTGACCTTGGCTGCGGCCTCGCGGGCATGCTTCTCGCTGTCCGCGCAGACGATGGCGATGGCGTCGCCGTATTGGAAGACCTTCTCATCGCACAAAATGGGCCGGTCCCAGCCGTCGCCCTTGTTGGTGGGGAAGGTGATCAGCCCGGTGATGCGGTTCTTGCCCTTGACGTCCTTGTGGGTCAGCACGCTGTGCACGCCGGGCATGGTCAGCGCCTCGCTAAAGTCCACGCCCTTGATGTTGGCGTGGGAGACCTCGGCCTGGACAAGGGCCAGGTGCAGGGTGTCCGGCGGCATCTTGAGCCCCAGGTCCGCGCCGTAGTCCAGCGTGCCCGTGACCTTGGCCAGGGCGCTGGGCCGGGGGTACCTGGTGCCCCAGATGCGTCCGTCGGCCGGGATCTTGAACTGCAGGTCCGTGGCCTGCATCTCGCCGCGCAGCACCGCGGCCGCGTCCATCACGGCGTCGGTGAGCTGCTGGTAGCCGGTGCAGCGGCAGGCGTTGCGGTGGACCTGGAACCAGTCGCGCACGTCCTCGCGGCTGGGCCTCTGGTTCTCGTCCAAAAGCCCCTTGGCCGAGACGATGAACCCCGGCGAGCAGAAGCCGCACTGGGCGCCGCCGTGGACCATCCAGGCCAGCTGCAGCGGGTGCAGCTTCTCCGGCGTGCCGATGCCCTCGATGGTGGTGACGCACGCCCCGTCGTCCACGCGCTTCATCTTGGTGGCGCAGGAGCGCACGACCTTGCCGTTCAAGATGACGCTGCACGCCCCGCACTGGCCCTGGCTGCAGCCGACCTTGACGCCGGTGAGCATGAGCTGGCCGCGCAGGACCTCGGCCAGGCTGTCCTCGGGGTTGACGACCAGCGCCCGCGCAACCCCATTCACCTTCAGGTTCAACTTGAGCATGACGGCCTCCTTCCAGTTGTATCCACCTTCATCCAAAATCGAACATCCACAGATCCGACACGCAGCAGGCAACAGACGACCGGCCCCCCTGGGCCTAGCCGCCCTTGCCGAACGGACAGACAGGATAGCGGCACTCTGCGCAGCCGACACAAAAGCCGCCGTGGCCCAGGGCCGCGATGTCCTCGCGGGCCACTTCCTCCCCGGCCAGGATCCGGGGCACGACAAGGTCGAAGATGCTGGCCCGGTTGTACATCACGCAGCCGGGCAGCCCCAGCACCGGCACCATCACGCCCTGGGCGTTGGCTATGCGGCCGATGAGGAACATGGCCCCGGGGAACACCGGCGTGCCGTACACGGAAATTTCGGCCCCGGCCTGGCGGATGGCCAGCGGGGTGCGGTCGTCCGGGTCCACGGACATGCCGCCGGTCAAGACCACCATGTCCGCGTTCTGGTCGAGCACAAGGCGGATGCCCGCCACAGTCATGTCCACATGGTCGGACACCAGGACCTGGCGGAAGACCTCGCTGCCCAGGCGGGCGAACTTCTCGCGCAAGACCGGGCCAAATCCGTCCTTGATGCGGCCGGAGTAGACCTCGCTGCCGGTGGTGACCACGCCCACCCGGTGGGGCCGCAGGGGCTTCACCTGGACCAGCGGGGCCTCGGCGCAGATGTCCTCGGCCCGGGCCACGCGCTCTTCCTCGATGACCAGGGGCACCACGCGCGCGCCGCCCACGTTCTGGCCCTCGGCCACCATCTGGTTGGTGTGCAGGGTGGCCAGGGCGATCTGGTCCAGGGAGTTCACGCGCAACAGCCGCGCCGCGTCGACCTTGAGCAGGCCGCTGATGCCCGCCACGAGGTTGATGCGGCCCTCCACGGGCTCGGCCAGGCGGATGTTTTGGCCGCTGGCGGCGCGGGCCAGGCGCAGGGCGGCGTCGTTCTCGTGCAGGCCGCCCTCTGGCAGGTCAAAGGCGAAGATGTGCTCCTTGCCCAGGCGCAGCAGCTTGGGGATGTCGGCCTTGGTGATGACGTGGCCCTTGCGGAACAGGGGACCCTTGGACCGGCAGGGACCGGGGCCAGGCACGATGCGGGTGATGTCGTGGCACAGGATGGTGCCCACGGCTTCGGTAACGGGTATCTCTCGCTGCTGCGAAGTCCAGCTCATGCGCACGTCCTCGTGCCGCCAGATGAGGGTGGCGGCGTGTTCCCGGAGAGAGGAGGAGTCCTAAGCCAGTCTGGATTCTTATCTATTTTTTGTATGTCAATTTTGGCATACAATGTCAAACAGTGGCCGCTTCCCCCGCAGGGCAGGCGCCGGAACCGGGCTAGAAGATGTAGTCCGTGGACAGGAACGCGGACTTGCGGCCATTGAGGATGGCCGTGAGCATGGCCTTGTTGGCGTCCACGTTGCGCGCGGCCACCAGCGAGCGGATGGAGAAGGCGCGCAAGGCGTCGTGCACGGACAGGGTGCCCTCTGCCGAGTCCTTGCGCCCGGTGAAGGGAAAACTGTCCGGTCCGCGCTGGCACTGGCTGTTCAGGTTCACGCGGCTGACCTGGTTGACCAGCGGGTCGATGAGCGCGGCCATGCGGTCCGGGTCGGAGCCGAACAGGCTGACCTGCTGGCCGTAGCTCGACTCGGACACGTAGCGCAGGGGCTCCTGGATCTTGGTGAACGCGGCCACGGGCACCACCGGGCCGAACTGCTCCTCGTGGTGCAGGCGCATCCGCTCGTCCACGCCATACAGCACCGCCGGGGCAAAGAGGGTCTCCCGCGCCTCCCCGCCACCGGGATTGGCCAGCCGCGCGCCCAGGGCCAGGGCGTCGTCCACCAGTTCGCGCAGGTAGGCCGTCTTGCCGGGCTCGGGCAGGGGGGTGATGTCCACGCCGGGCTCCCAGGGCATGCCCACCTTGAGCCGGGCCACGCCCGCGCAAAAACGCTCCAGGAACTCGTCGGCCCGCTCTTGCGCCACGTGGATCATCTTGATGGCCGTGCAGCGCTGCCCGTTGAAGGCCAGCGACCCTCGCAGGCACTCGGCCACGGCCTGGTTCATGTCGGCGTCGGCCAGGATGATGGCCGCGTTCTTGGCCTCCAGCCCGAGCACGCAGCGCAGCCGGTGGGGCTTGGGGTGCAGGGCGCGCATGGCGTCGGCTGCCTGGCTGGTGCCGATGAAGGCCAGCACGTTGACCCGGCCCGAGGCCATGATGGACGTGAGCATGGCCCGCCCGCCGGAGATGACGTTGACGACGCCGGGCGGAAAGGCCTCGCAAAAGCAGTCCAGCAGGGGAAAGATGAGCAGGCGGCCCAGCTTGGGCGTCTTCATCACCACGGTGTTGCCCATGATCAGGGCCGGGATCAGCGTGGCGAAGGTCTCGTTCAGGGGATAGTTGAACGGGCCCATGCACAGCACCACGCCCAGGGGCGAGCGCCGCACCTGGCCCAGGATGTCCTGCTCCATGACAAAGCCGGACGAGGCGCGGTCCAGCTCCTTCAGGGCGGCCACGGTGTCGCGGATGTAGTCCACGGTGCGGTCGAACTCCTTGCCGCAGTCGGCCAGGGACTTGCATATCTCCCAGGACATGAGCCGCACCACCAGCTCGCGCCGGGCGGCCATGCGCAGGGCGAAGTCCTCCACGGCCTTGATGCGGCCGGCCACGCTCATGGTGGGCCAGACGCCGCGCCCGTTGTCAAAGGCCTTACAGGCCGCGTCCAGGGCGGCCATGCCCGTGTCTCCGTCCAGCACCGGGCAGGAGCCGATGCGCAGGGGCTTAAGCTCTGCCCCGTGGCGCACCCCGTGGCGCACCATGATGGGCGAGTGGACCTCCTGCATGGGTCCGTCCCAGGTGCGCAGCTCGCCGCCGATGAGGAATTTTTTGCTGTCGCAGGGCAGGGTCGCGGCGTAGTCGGGCGGGATTGCGGCGGCTTCGGGGAACAGGTCGGCCAGGGCTGGGGGCTTGGGCACGCATCTCTCCTTTGCGGCGGGCACGGCGGACGTTGGTCGGATGGTTGGGCGGATGCTCGGGCGGCTGGCCAGGCGTCTGTTCGGACAAATGGCCGGGCGGCTGGCTGGCTGAGTGGCTGGCTGGGCTCTGAACGGATTCCCGCCCGGCGGGGCCGGGCCTGCCGGGAGGCCTGTGCATAAGCGCGCCGACACCAGTTTCGCCGACAGGGTTCGCCGACAGGGCCGCGCCAGGGTGGCTGCGCCAAGATGGGCGCGCCGGAATCAACGCGCCAGGATCAGCGCCAATGCCCGGTCAATAATCCAGCCAGGGGTCCGGCCAGGGGCCCGGTCAGGAGCCTATCAGCGTGCCTGCAAGCTCCCCGCTGCGGGCCGGGCGCGGCTCCGGCTGGAGCAGGCCGCAGCGCGCGGCCTTGCCCGCAAGGGATTCCTGTGCGCCCAGGCCGCAAAAGGGCAGGCAGCGGTTGATCTGGGCGTTGGCGGGGCGCGTTTTTTGTCCGCAGGCGGCGCAAGGATCGTGTTTCATGGGTGGCCTCGTTTGGTCAGTGCGTTTGTTGTGTCAGAAATGACATACAACGCCAGGTGCGTCAACCACTTGAAACCGCCACCTGAAACCGCCCGCAGGCCCGCGCCGCTCCTGCCAGACCTGGCCCGCGCATGGTTGCCCTGGGCCACAGCCGAGCCGGGCCTACAGTCGATCTAAAATGCCAGCGGCTGTCCACCCTGCGCCGCCCGGCAACCGCTTGCGCGCACGGCCTTGAGCCGGGCCGCTGGCCGCGTGAGTTCGTGGCGGGGCTGGCCACGTTTCAGCGGGGTGCGGGCGCGGCCGGATCGCCCGAACGGCCAGTTCAGACGAATTGCCCATGCGGGCAGCCTTCCTGTTCCCCGGCCTAGAGGCTGCTCCAGGGATGCTCGGCCAGGGGCGCGTAGCCCTGCTTCTTGGCCTGGATCTCCAGGGGCAGCATGGTCAGGGCGGCCACGTCCAGGTCCGGAACCTCGGCCAGCTCCACGCTGTTCAGGCACAGCACAAAGGCCTTGCAGCGCTGGCAGGCGTCGGCGCGTTCGTGCACGCGGGCCGGGTCGCGCAGGTTGATCAGCTCGTCGGGCTCCTCGCAGCCGCAGGCCGGGCACGACACGCGCTTGTACGTCCACTGCGTGGCGCAGCAGGAACAGCGCAGGAAGCGCCGCCCGCCGTTGGCCTGGATGAACTCGTTGTCGACTGCCGTGCGCCGCAGCACGCTCATGTTCGGCGCGCCTCCGCACACCGGGCAATGGGCCTGGCGCCAGGGCAGGGCCTCGACCAGAGCGGCCAGGTCCTGGGCCTGGCGCTCCACAAAGGGCCGCACCAGCTCACTGGCGGCGAAATTCAGGGTCTGCTCCGAAACGCCGGGCACGGGCATGTCATCGGATGAGGCCAGGCCCTCGCCAAAGCCTGCCGCGGCCAGGGCCTGGGGGGCCAGCGTGCCGTCCGCTATGGCCGCGCCCAGGGCGGCAAGCTCTGCGGCGATGGCCGGAAAGGACCGGGCCATGACCGGCAAAAGCGTTTTCGCGGCCTTTTGCAGGTGCGCGCTCATGTCCTCAAACCCGCCGCCGAACTCGGTCTGGGCCAGCACAAAGGCCCCCTGGCTGTAGCGCTCGGGGTCGATGACCAGCTTTGGCCCGGTCCAGCCGGGCGCGGCCTGGCGCAGGCGCGCGCGCTCGGCCAACAGCGGGCCAAAGGCGGTGAGCAGCGGGCCCAGGGCCGGCAGCTCCGCCTGGGCGCGGGAAAGCGCCGTTTCGATGCAGCGCAGATCCGCCGGGGTCTCAAGGTCTTGGGTCTGCATCTCGTGTCTGCTCCTTGTCTGGAATCGGTGGAATTGTGTTGGAAGCATGGCAGGGCCGCCCGGCTCTGGAGAAACCGGACGGCCCTGTTGCTTATGGAGTCCCGGCCTTGCTTTCCGCTACCCCTGCAAGCTCTGGGCTATCTTGCGCAACGGGGAGAAGGCCCCGGCCAGCATCTCCTTGCGGGTCATGCCGGGCGTGTTCGCGGCCTCGGCCACGGCGAACTTGTGGTACATGTTCGGCGCGTCGGCCACCAGGTAGATCACGCTCACGCTCTCCATGTCGCACAGCTGGGCCTTGGGGTTGTCCTTCTGGACGGCCACCAGGCGCTGCGCCGCGAGCTTGAGCATGTCGGCGCGCTCGCCGAAGCTCATGGCCCCCATGGCGCAAGACTTCACGCACATGGGCAGGAGGTTGGCGCGCACGCGGTCGATGCACATGTCGCATTTGACGATGCGCTTGGTCTTGGGGTCCAGCCTGGGGATGTCGTACGGGCAGGAGGACTTGATGGTGGCGAAGTCCTCCTTGGCCGTCTTCTCGGTGTAGATCACCGCCCCGGTCTCCTTGTCCTGGATGATGGAGTCCGGCAGGCTCGCGCCCGATTTGCAGGGTGCGTCCAGGCAGTGGCGGCAGGCGTCCGGGAAGAAGTACCACTTCACGGTGCCGTCGGCCTCCATGTGCTCGCTGAAGCGCACAAGCTTGACGTTGTACGGACCGAGGTCCGGGGGGTTCTGATGCGTGCCGCGCTGCTTGGTGGCCACGGGGGGGAAGTTCTTCCACTCCTTGCAGCCCACCTGGCAGCCCCGGCAAGCGGTGCAGCGCGTGGTGTCTATGAGTATCGCCTTGGGCATGGTTTCGCTCCTTTCGTCTGCGGGCCGTGGTTACAGCTCAGTAACCTTGGTGGCCTTCTTCAGGTTCACCAGGCAGGCCTTGTACTCGGGGATGGTGGTGTTCGGATCACCCACCGAGGTGGTCAGCCGGTTCACTGCGTCGCCGCACTTGGGCTTGGTCCAGCCGAAGGCGAAGGGCATGCCAACCAGGTGCACGGTCTTGCCCATGACGGTAAAGGGCTTGATGCGCACCGTGACCATGGCCACGGCCTCGACCCTGCCGCGCAGGCTCTCCACCACGACCACGTCGCCGTTCTTGACTCCCTTCTCCTCGGCCAGCTGGGGGCTCATCTCCACGTACTGCTGCGGTTCGGCCTCCAGCAGGGCCGGGCCGTTGCGCGTTTCGGAGCCGGAGCACCAGTGCTCGGTCATGCAGTAGGTCGTCAGCACGATGGGGAAGCGCGGGTCGCCGTTCTTGCACAGCACGTCGTACTCGCTGGCGTGGACCTGCTTCATGCACGGATTGCTCATCTGCGCGGAGAAGGGGTTCACGGTGAGCGGGGTTTCCGCAGGCTCGTAGTGCTCGGGCAGGGGCCCGTCGACGCGGCCAGGGCCGTAGAGCTGGCCGTGGCCCTCGGTCTGCATGATGAAGGGGTAGGGGCCGCCCTGGGCCATGGGCTTGGCCGGGCCGTCGGGCACGTCGCCCACCCACTTGCCGTCCTGCCAGGCGATGACCGCCTTGTCCGGGTTGTACGGGTTGCCGACCAGGTCGACGCCGGCGCGGTTGTACAGAATCCGCCGGTTCACGGGCCAGGCCCAGGCGAACTTCGGGTACAGATGGATCTTGGCCTGCATGGGGGTCTGGGCCAGGTCGCGGCGCTTGGCCAGGTTGCCCTCGGCCTCGGTGTAGCCGCCGCAGTAAACCCAGTTCAGGCTCGTGGTGGAGCCGTCGGTCTGAAGGAGCGGGAAGGCCGGAACCAGCTGGCCCTTCTTGTACTCCTTGTCGCCGATCTTGGTGTCCCGCGTGAACATGCCATTGATCTTCTTGCACATTTCATCCGCGTTGAAGGTCGCGGGCAGCTCGTGCTTGAGCACCTGGTCGGGCAATGCGCCGCCTTCCTTGGCGTAGAGCGCGCGCACGCGGCCCATGATCTGCACGACCATGTCGCCCATGCTGCGGCACTGGCCGATGGGATCGATGGCCTTGTAGTGCCACATGTGCCAGCGGCCGGAGTTGGAGATGGTGCCTTCCTTCTCGGCGCGGTAGGCGGATGGCAGCAGGAAGATCTCGGTCTTGCACTTCTTGGGGTCGGCCCCGGGGCGCTTGAAGTTGTCCGTGCTCTCATTGTGGAACACCTCGCCCACCACCAGCCAGTCCAGCTTGTCCCAGGCCTTGCGCACCTTGTTCGTGTTGGGGAAGCTCTGGCAGGGGTTGTGGCCAAAGAGGAACCCGCCCTTGATCTTGCCCTGGTACATGCGGTCGAAGATGAACAGGTGCGAGCAGTCCTGGCCGGGATCGAGCTTGGGCAGCAGGTTGTAGCCGAAGTCGTTGTCCTTGGTGGCATAGTCGCCGAACCAGCCCTTGAGCAGGCTGACGATGTACTTGGGCCGGTTCTGCCACCAGTTGACGCTCAAGGGGTCCACGGTCTTCGGCGTGTTGGCCTTCTGGTAGTCTTCCAGGGTCTTCCAGGTGGCGATGGACGTGTTGTGGTAGCCGGGGATGTAGCCGTAGAGCAGGGCGTGGTCGGTGGAGCCCTGGACGTTGGGCTCGCCGCGCAGGGCGTTGATGCCGCCGCCGGCCACGCCGAAGTTGCCCAGGAGCAGCTGGATGATGCCGGCCAGGCGGATGTTCTGCACGCCGACGGTGTGCTGGGTCCAGCCGAGGGCGTAGAGCATGGTTCCGGCCTTGTCCGGCTTGCCGGTGGCGGCGAAGGCGTCGTACACCTTCAGCAGGTTATCTTTGGACACGCCGGTGACCTGGGACACGAGGTCCAGGGTGTAGCGCTCGTAGTGGTTCTTCAGCACATTGATGACGCACCTGGGGTTGGCCAGCGTCTTGTCGCGCTTGACCATGCCCTTCTCGTCCTTTTCAAAGGCCCACTGGCTCTGGTCGTACTTCTTCTTGGAGGCGTCGAAGCCGGAGAACAGGCCGTCCTTGAAGGAGTACTTCTCGCCCACCAAAAAGCTCGCGTTGGTGTAGTTCAGCACGTAGTCGGCGAAGAACAGCTTCTTGTCCAGGATGTACTTGCACATGCCGCCCAGGAAGGCGATGTCTGTGCCGCTTCTCAAGGGTACGTGGAAGTCGCTGCGGGCCGAGGTGCGCGAGAACTTGGGGTCAACGTGGATGACCACGCCGCCTGCTTCCTTGGCCTTGAGCACCCAACGAAAGGCGATGGGATGGTGTTCAGCACAGTTGCTGCCCATGATCAGGACGGCATCGGCATTGGCGATGTCCGTGTAAGACTGAGTCATTGCGCCGCGACCAACCGACTCTGCCAGAGCCGGTACAGTGGGGCTGTGTCAGATTCGGGCCTGGTGGTCGATGTGGACGATGCCCAGGCTGCGGATGGCCTGGTGCGTCACTGCGCACTCTTCGTTGCTCATCTGGGAGGTGCCCAGGGAGAACACGGACTCAAGGCGGTTGACCTCAAGGCCGGCCTCGTTCTTCAGCATGAAGTCGCGGTCGCGCTGGTCCTTGACCTTGCGCGCGATCTTCTCGAGCATCCAATCCCAGTCCTTCTCCACCCACTTGGAGCTGCCGGGGGCGCGGTACAGGGGCTTGGTGAGCCGCTTCTCGCTGACGTGCAGGGAGCGCAGGGCCGCGCCCTTGGCGCAGAGGCCGCCGCCGCTGATCGGGTAGTCCGGGTCGCCCTCGATGTTGATGATCTTGCCGTCCCTGACGCTGACCAGCGTGTTGCAACAGCACGAGCAGAACGGGCAGATGGAGATGATCTCCTTGCAGCCCTCGGTCTTCAGCCGCGCGGCATAGGCCTGCGCGGGCTTCAGGTCAAGCCCCAGTTGCGACAGCCCCAGGCAGGCTGTGCCCGCCCCGAGCAGTTTGATGAACCCTCGCCGTGATACGCTCATTGGTCCTCCTTGGTTCAACCGATCAGGCCCCGGCAGAAAAAGCGGGGCCCCGGCCCCGTCTCCGGGCCTGAGTATGCCAGATATGGCATAGGTCTGTCTTTTCGTCAAACTTTTCTCAATTATTTTGCTATGTTTTGTGTAGCACATAAATCCGGGGCAGCGATTTTGGCCTTGGCCTTGCCCCGGCGCGTGCGCTCCTGGAAGGGGCAGCAGACAAAGGGGAACAGGGCTCCGGCGCGGCTCACGGCGTATCGCTCCACCTCGGCGAACCAGATGCGGAAGGCCTTGGCCAGGGCCGCACCCTCGGCCGTCAGCCGGCAGCCGGACTTGTTGCCGCTCAGCTTCTCCACCAGGGCCAGGCCCAGGGCCTCCTCCGAGGCCTTGAGTTTGCCCCAGGCCGCGCGGTAGCTCATGCCCAGCTCCTCGGCCGCTGCCTTGAGCGAGCCGCAAGTCTCGATGCGCTCCAGCAGCTGCAGGCGGCCCATGCCAAAGACAGTGTCGCCGCCGCGCTCCATCCAGAGGTGCAGGCGGACCATGGTCCGCTGCTGCTCGCTTGTCTCGTCCATGATTGTCCGCCCTCCTCCCGGCCTAGTGACCAAAGGGACACTTGGGGAAGGTGCAGCTCTTGCACTCCATGCACATGCCGCCGTGGCCCATGCGGGCCAGGTCGGTCCGGGTGGTCTCCAGCCCGGCCAGCACACGGGGCAGCACCAGGTCCAGGCTGGTGGTCTGGAAGAACAGGGCGCAGGCCGGCACGCCGATGAGCCGGATATCTCCAAGTCCAGGGTCCAGTCCTCCGCCGCCGCCTTCCCGGGCGATGCGCCCGAGCAGCAGCATGGTGCCGGGCAGAAACGGCGCGCCGTAGAGCAGGTTGGTGGCCCCGGCCTCGGCCAGGCCGCGCCGGGTCACATCGTCAGGGTCCACGCTCATGCCTGCGGTGGTTATGACGATGTCGCTGCCTGCGGCCATGAGCGCGCGCACGCCGTCGCGTATCTGCGCGGCGTCGTCCGGGACGAAGATGGTGCGGCTGATGCTGGCCCCTAGCGCCAGGGCCTTTTTGGTTATCACGGGCTCGAACTTGTCCTCGATAAAGCCCTGGAAAACCTCGGTGCCGGTGACCAGGATGCCGATCTTTGCTGGATACAGCGGGTCACGCGCACCAGGGGCCCGCCCATGGCCTCGGCGTCGAGCAGGCGCATGGCCTTGCCGAACAGATCGCGCCGCAGGTGCAGGGGAATGGCCCGGGTTCCGGCCACGCGCATGCCCTTTTTGACAAGCGAGCCGTCGCGCCTTGTGGCGGCCATCACGTCCGGCACGAGGTTGAAGGCCTCCAGACGGCCCCTGTCGACCACGAGCAGGCCGTCGGTCGCGGCCTCCAGGTTGACCTTGCCCTCCCGCGCCGGGAGCACGGGCCGCGTGCCCGGACCGGCCAGGGCCTGGGCAAAGGCGCAGGCGGCCTCATCCTCGTGGACCCAGCCGGACAGCGCGTCGCCATCCTCGCCTTCCACGTAGAGGTTGTGGCGGCCCATGCGCTGTAGGCGGCACACGTCGCCGGGCTCCAGTATCTGCCCGCGCACAAAGGCCGCGTCCTTGGACACGCCGGGCTCGATGCGCGTCATGTCGTGCACCAGGCGCGCGCCCACGGCCTGCTCCACCGGCACCAGGCGCAGGCGCGGACCGCTGGCCACGGCGCTGCCGGAACTGGCGCTGCCAGAACTGGGCTCGGCATAGCCCGAATCAAAGGGCGACTCGCCCCGGCAGGGGCGGCAAAGCCTGCCGTGGGACGCGGGGTAGGCGTCGCCGCAGAGCGGGCACAGGGCGATTGATCCCTTGCTGCGCTTCTGCAACTGCTCCGGCAGCACCTGGACGGGCGCGAAGGAGCAGACCGAAGCCCCGGCCAGGCGGATCTCCTCCATCAGCGCCGGGGTGTTCTGCTCGCGTTTGGGCGCAAGCTTCAGCAGCCAGGTGCGGATGTTCGGGTACGGGTCCAGGCGGGCCGGGTCCAGGCGCACGCGCACGCCCTGGCCGGTGCGCTTGTCGTACAGGCTCACGGCGTAGATGCCGAAGTTGCGCACCTTGAGCCAGCCGTTGCCGATGGTGCAGGGGGTCAGCATCTGCACGGCGTCGGGCAGACACCAGCCGGTCTCCACCAGGGCGTCGTAGAGCACGCCCTCGGGCATGGCGTCCTTGGCGGCCTCGACCATGAAGAAGCCGAGCACCACGCCGGGCGCGGCATAACCGTGGAAGCCGCGCACCCGCTCCAAAATCTGTTCGTAGGCATCGTGGCCCACGTGGCGTGCATCGACCTGTGGCACTGAAGATTGGTCCTGTCTCACGGAAGTATTCCCCCCTCAACCCTTGTGCAATGGAATCAGCCCATGCTGTTGCTATGTCAGCCGCGACATACTTCTTATGCTAAACACAGCCTATATTGTCGAGCTGCGCGCCACTGCCCAAGGTTTGGCACTGCGGCGGGCAAGGGGGGGGCGAGGGTCTGCACGGCGAGCCCGGCTGGGCGTGCTCCACGTCAGGCGCGGCAGGCCGGGCGCAGGGGGCTGGGCCATGTCCTTTTGCTGCGCGGCGCGGGGGCGGGGGCGGAGGAAGACGCGGCGGACCGCCGTTGCCCGGCAGCATCGGCTTGGAACCGCCCCCCCCTGCGGCCTGGCTGAAGCGGTTAGAGCAGAGCGTACTGGACCGGGCTGGAGGCCCACAACGCCCAGCGCGGCGAAATCGCCCCCCCGGCGCGGCGCGGTGGGCTGGGCCGGGCCGGGTGCCGGGCGTCGCCGGGCGTCGCCTTCGAATTGCCTTCGCAGCGCTGCTGGAGGGCTTGATGATGACGCTGACCCGTTGCGCCGGGCCAGACCAGAACGGGCCGGGCCGGGCCAACCGGGGCCTGCGAACCGCGCAGGGGAGGCGCTGTTCCGGTTCCGCTGCCCAGACCTCCCCGCGCCCGTCAGGGGCTTCCCTGCCGTGGGGAGGCGTGCTATTGCCCATGCCAACCCCAGACACGAGGAGCCCACAGCCCATGCAGAGCACCAAGAGCATGAAGATTCTCGGCGGCTTGGCCGCGGCCCTGCTGCTGGCTTCGGCCTTGGGCCTGGCCCTGGTCCTGAACCCGGCCCTGGCGCCCGGTCCGTTGCAGACCCTGTTGCCGGGCCTGTTCCCCGCGCCTGCGGCAATTCCGGCCCCGGTCGTTGCCACGGCTCCCGTTCCAGTCAATGCCAATGCCACGGCCAATGCCACGGCCAACGCCACGGCTGATACAGCCTCCCCGGCCACGGCCCCTGATCCGGCAGGCCCCGCCGCCCCTGCCCAGACCCAGCCCGCCGCCGCCGCGACAGCCCAGAGATCCCCGGCCCTGGCCCTGGCCCCGACCCTGGCTCCGGGCGTAGCCCAGGCCTCCCCGGTGCCGGCCGCAGACGCCACCTCGGCCTGGTCGCCCGGCGCGCCCTGGAATTTCAAGACGTACCACGAGGCCATGCGCCAGTCCGGCCGCGCGTCCAATCTGCCGGAACAGGACTTCAACGCGCTGGAAAGCCGCAAGGCCGCCGCCGCCCAGGCCATCGAGCGCTACCTCGGCAGGCGCTTCGGCCAGGCCGATCCGGGCGTGCTGCGCGCCTTCCGCGAACTCCCGCGCGAATACTTCCACTACGACTACGAGCGGAAGCAATCCTTCGCCAGCAACAGCTACGAGGCCTCGCCCAAACCATGGGCCATCGGCTTCGGCTCGGCCCTGTCGGACTACCTGGGCCAGGCCTACATGACCCAGCTGTGCAGGCCCAGGCCGGGCGACACCGTGCTGGAGATCGGCACCGGGTCCGGCTACCAGAGCTCGCTTCTGTCGCGCATCGTGAAGGAGGTCTACTCGGTGGAGATCATCAAGCCGCTGGGCACGGAGGTGGCCAGGATCTACAAGCCGCTGGGCCTGACCAACGTGCACACCCGCGTGGGCGACGGCTATTTCGGCTGGCCCGAGGTGGAGGGCGGCTTCGACATCATCATGGTCACCTGCGTGGCCCGCTATGTCTCCCCGGAGCTGCTGCGGCAGCTCAAGCCCGAGGGCCGGCTCATCGTGCCCATCGGCCAGGCCTTCAAGCGCGGGCAGGTGCTCTACGTGTTCACCAAGGACAAAGAGGGCAAGGTCCACTCGCACAAGGATGTCGGCGTCTACTTCATCCCCATGACCGGCAAGATCATGGACGGCAAGTCGTAGGCCCGGTCATGCGCCTTGCCCCGCGCCCGGCCTATCTTCCGGACTTTGGCCCGGCCTTCAGGCGTCTTTCAATCCTGGCCCCGGCCCTGGCGATTGCCCTGGCGATTGCCCCGGCCCTGGCCGCCGAAACCGGCGGGGCCAGGCAGACCATGGGCGAGATCATCGACTCCCTGAGCCACGCCCCGCCGCAGGAGCAGCGGCAAACCGCCACGGGCTTTTCCGGCACATCGCAGCCGCAGCCCAGGCAGACCGGCCCCAGCGCCCCCACCCCGCCCAAGGCCCCGGTGGTCAAGACCTTGCCCGGCGCGTCCGCGGGCTCGTTGCCCGGTTCGTCGCTGGGCTCTCCGCCGTCCCAGCAGCCCCTGCCCGGCTCGGCCTTCTCCGCAGGGCCCGGGGCCACGAGCGCCTCCGGCGCGCCAGACCGGCCCAGCCAGCGCCAAAGGCCGCAGCAGGCCCAGAGCCCGCAGCGGGACATCACCCTGCGGGTGGTGCACGACGGGCTGGAGCGCCTGGCCCTGGTGCGCCTGCCAAAAGTTCTGGACAAGGCCCAGGACAAGGCCTCTGGCAAGGGCAAGCCCACGGCCCAGCGGCTGCCCCTGGTCATCTTTCTGCACGGCGCGGGCGGTTCGGCCCGGCAGGCCATGCGCCAGACCGGCCTGGCCGAACTGGCGGAGCGTGCGGGCTTCATCGCCGCATTTCCCGAAGGCCTGGCCGCCCCGCCCGGCAACGCGGGGCAGAGCAGGCAGGAGTACGCAGGCATCCAGACCTGGAACGCCTGGATGTGCTGCGGCTACGCCCGGGACCAGAAGATCGACGACGTGGGCTTCCTGTCCGCGCTCATCGCCCGGCTGGAGGCCGAGTTTCCCGTGGACCCCCGGCGCATCCACCTGGCCGGGTTCTCCAACGGGGCCATGCTGGCCAGCCGCTTTGCCCTGGAGCGGCCAGGGGTGCTGGCGAGCCTGGCCTCTGTGGCCGGGTACCTGCCCTGCGACCAGGAGCCGCCCGCAGAGCCCCTGCCCGTGCTGCTCATCCACGGCAACCACGACCGCGTGGCGCGCTTCGGCCCGGTTCCGGGCCAGCCGCGCACCGGCACATTCTGCGAGGACTTTCCGGCCAAGGCCGAGGCGGATTTCTGGGTGCGCGGCATGCGCCTGCGGCCCAAACCCCTGCAGGTCAAGGACGGGCAGGGCACCCGCGTGCGCCTGGAGCGCTACGGGCCGGACAAGCTCGCCGGACGAGTCGGCGGCCGCGCCTTGGTGGACTTCCTCATCGTCAAGGGCGGGGGCCACGCCTGGCCCGGCGGCCCGGCCGAGCGCTACCGCTACTGCGACCTGCCCACCCCGGACCCGGACGCCACGGCGCTCATCTGGGACTTTTTCAAGCGCCAGGCCCGGCCCGTGGCGGCTGAAAAGCCTGCGCCCCGCGCGGCACCCAAGAAGGGCGCCAGGAACCGGGGCTAGGGCCGGATTCCCGCGCCCGGCATGCGGCTGGCCCACTCGGCCAAATCCGGTGGAGTGCATGCGGGCTGCCCGACGAGTCGAGCTGGGCTGAAGGGCTGGGGTGAAGGGCTGGCCTGAAGGGGTTGGCCTGATCGGACAGGTTCATAGGGCTGGCCAGAACACGCTCCCGCCCGCTGCGCGTCAGTGCGCCGCCCGGCGGAGCCAAAGCTGTCGCGCAAAGCCAGTGCCGTCGTGTGGAGCCAAGGCCTTCGAGTGGAATGATCCAGCGGGAATCCCGTCACATTTCCCTGCGCCGGAACAAAAAAAGGGCCGAACCAGGTTCGCCCCCAGGCTTGCCCCCAGGTTCGCCCTGTGTCAGCCCTTTCGGGAAAATGCGTAAGGGCACGGCAGGCCCGCAACGGGGTGTGCGTCCTGGCCGCCGGGGGTCGCGCCTTCTAGCCGCCATCCTCGTTCTGGGCCAGGGCCGGATCAGGCGTGGGGTCGCTGCAGGTTCCGGACGAGGTGGAGAGCGCGGTGCATGTGCTGCCGTGTCCCAGGCTGGCCTGGTCATGTCCTGCCAGGGCCTCCGTCTCGCTGACCACGGGCGCGCGCTTCATCTCGATGGTGCCGTTGATGATGGCACCCTCATCCATGCCCATGGCCGGCGTGACCAAAAGGCCGTCGATGACGGCGTTCTCGTGCAGGTGCACGTGCCTGGTGGCGCGCACGATGCCGATGACCGTGCCGTTCACGTTCAGGCTGGACACGTCGATCTCGCCCTTGACCACGGCGTCGCGCCCAAGAATCAAGGTGCCGGGTGAGGAGATGTTGCCCTGAAAATTGCCGTCGATACGGACCGAGCCTTCAAACTGGAGGTGCCCGGTGAAACGCGTGCCGGTTCCAAGGAATGCATTCAGCTCCCCGGAGGTATTGTCCGTGGACTCTGAGAAAAACTTGAAAAACCACTTCATTGCATGCCTCACTGGGCGCATGTCTGTCAGCGCCTGTGGAACATTATACGCACCTTTTAGAAAAATCTAGCGTTATTTGGACCCTTCGAGCAGTTGTAACGCGGGGCTATTTTCGCGTCATGTCGCTCCAGGCCCAAACCACTCGGCCCGCTATGGCATGGGTGAGTTCGCCGCCATAGTCGCGGTTCAGGCGGTACACCGAAGGCGGATACTCGCGCGAGTTGTCGGAGTAGAACACCAACTCCAGGTCCCCGTCAACATGCCTGGTGCTGACGCGCTTCACCGCGCAGCCGCCCTCCGGTCCGGGCTCGCACACGAGCATGATCTTGCCCGCCGGGTCGGGCGAGCGCTCGGCCCGGTCCACCAGCACGATGTCGCCGGGGTGCATGGTCGGCGTCATGGAGACCTGATTCTTGCCGATCTCCACGGCCACGAGATCGCTGCGGAAGCGCACGGATTCGTGGTGCCGCCAGACCAGCACCCAGCCCCTGATCTGGTCCTCGGGCACGCGGCCCGGCCCGGCGGCCACGGGCTCGCTGGCCAGGGGCACGGCGAAGTAGTCCTCGGACGCGGGCGGGATGGCGTCGCGCCCGGCCCCGGTGATTCGCGGGCTGACAAAGCAGACCTCGCGCGCGCCCTCGGCCTCCATGGCGTCCGGCAGCACGATGCGCGCCGAGAGCCCGTCCAGGATGCGGCCCAGCGAGTCGACGGCCAGGCCGCGCTCGCCATCCATGAAGCGGTTCAGCTGCGAGGGGTCGATGCCCAGGGCGTCGGCCATGCGCTTGCGGTTGGCGTAGGGTTTTTTCTCGCCTATCTGCGACCAGAGCATCTCTCTCAAATTGCTGGCGAAGTCCACGGCATCCCCCCTTGGTATGACGCGCCTGGGGCAGCGCGCTGTTGGTCGTATGGCATAATTGTAGCACACATTTTGCCCATGTCCACAATATTTTGCTCGTATCGTATTGACAAATAAATGTGCCTTTGACAAAATATTCGCATGAGCAACGGCTATATTCTTCTCTGGCGCAAGTCCCTTGACTCCTCGGTCTGGGCCGACGCCAAACTGTGGCGGCTGTGGTCGTGGTGCCTCTTGCGGGCCTCCTGGAAGCAGCGCACCGTGCTGCTGGGCCGCAGCCCCATTCTGCTGCAGCCGGGCGACCTGGCGGCGACCCTGGCGGAGATGTCCGCTGGCACGGGACTGTCGCAGAAGGAGGTGCGCAGCTGCCTGGCCCTGGCCAAAAAGACCGGCTGCCTGGAGGTGCGCGGCACCGCCCAGGGCACGCGCATTAGAATTGTCAACTGGCAAGACTACCAGAAGCCGGGCGCGGAGCACGACCCCTGTCCGGCCCTGTCAACTGGCAAGACCACGGGCAAGACACTCGGCCAGCCCCAGGGCAAGACACTCGGCCAGCCCCAGGGCAGGACACTCGGCCAGCCCCAGGGCAGGACACTGGGGCAGACCCAGGGCAAGACACTGGGCGCGCCAGCGTCCAAACCCCCGGCAGGCTCTGGGCAGGCTTTGGGCACGCCCTTTCCTAATGGAGGAAAGAAGGGAAGCACGACAAGCAGGACACACACGCCAGAGACGCCTGCGGCGGCGGGCGCGGATCAGGACGTGCTGCGCAGGGGGGACTGTGAACGCTTCCTGGCGGCCTATCCCCGGCGCACGGCCCTGGCTGCGGCGCGGGCGGCCTGGGCGCGGCTGGCGGCCGGGTCGGAGCCGGGTCCGCCGGGCGATGTCCCAGAAGGGCTGCCGGACTCATGCCCAGGCGGGCTGCCGCCCTTGGACGAGCTCCTGGCCGCCGTGGCCAGCCAGGCCCGCACCCCGGCCTGGACCAGGGAGGCCGGGCGCTACATCCCCAGCGCGGCCAACTGGCTGATCGATCAGCGCTGGAGCGACGCCCGGCCCGCAGACACCGGCGTTGACCAGTGGCTCAAGCAGGCCAGGCCCGACGCCGCCAAGGACCGCGAGCCATGACCCGCCAGGAGTTCGCGGGCGCGGTGCGGCGCCTCTGCGTCTACTTCAACCACCCGGAGCCGCCGCCAGGGCAGTTGGAGGCCTGGTTCGCGGTGCTGGAGGCCCACCCAGGCGGGGCCTACCTGGACATGGCCGTGCGCGGGCTGGAGGTGGAGGAGCGGGAGTTTCCCCGCAACCTGCCGCGCGCGCTGCTGCAGCACCTGCCACCCCTGCGCCTGCAGGAGCGCACGCCCCTGCCCTGCGAGCACTGCCGGGGCACGGGCGTGCTGCACGCCAAAAAGCTCGACGCCAAGGGCCGCCCGCTGCCATTGGCCGACTACTCCTTCGGTTGCGGGCACTGCGGCCAAAGCCCCAGCCCGGCGCTGCGGCTGGCCCGGCGGGAGGAGCTGCCGGACCTGGGCTTCGCCCCCTGCGACTGAACACACCAAACACCACGGAGACGGGCATGGACATCTGCATCAAGGGCGCGCGCGCCATCTGCGAGGCTGTGGGCGAAAACCCCAAGCAAATCAACTTCCTGGTGACTGAGCTGGGCCTGCCGGCCTGGCGGCGCGGCGGGGCCGGGTCCTGGCGGGCCCTGCCGGAAGACCTCAAGCGCTGGATCCTCACCCAGCGCAACGCCCACCTCCCGGTCCAGGACCCGCCCGTCGCCGGGACTAACGCTTGAACGTCCGCATGAGCAGGGCGGGCACCTGCATGTTGGCCGCTTGGGCCATGGCGTCCAGGATGTCCGCATCGGTCCAGCCATGGCCGCGCATGGCGTCGAGCGCTGCGTCGGACGGCGGGACGCTCAAGGCCTCCACCACGAAGGCCAACAGAGCCTGCTCGCGCGGTTCAAAGGGAGCGGAAGCGGGGTCCTTGACCAGGGCGTCCATCTCGGCCTCGCTTAAGCCCGCCAGGCGCAGCAGCCTGCCGTTGAAGTCAATGCAGGCCTCGGCCTGGAACTGGCGCGCGGCCAGGTAGCGGATGGCGGCCAGCACCGGGAAGCTCAGGGCCTTGTGTCCACGGAAGTAGCCGATGACTCCGGCGTGAACCTCCAGCAAGCCAGGGCTGGCGGTCATAAGCTTGAGGGGCTGGGGCGCGCCAAGCTGCGGCGGGAACTGGGCGAATAGTTCCTTGGCCTTGCCGGTGAGCAGGTCCTCGGGCGTGGTGGCGATGCGGAACATGGGCGACTCCTTGCGGTTGCGGGTTGCGACATGGGGCCAAGCTACTACTAGACCAGTCTACTCAGTATAAGACAACACAGTAATATCTGTTCCTGGGGGGCATGATCTCCCCCGCCCCCTCGCTTGTTCGCCGCCAATTCTTCTGGGTTCCCCGCCGCAGCTGTCGCGGCCAAATGGGGAGTCCTGGGGGCCTCAGGCCCTTTGGCCGCCGGAGGCTAATCCGATTTGCGCAGCAGCTCGTTCAGGACGAAATCGCGGCAGCGCTCCAGCGGCGAGGCGTTGCCCACGGCCTTCATGCGCAGGATGGCCCCCTGCCAGCTGGCGGCGATAAACAGGGCCGTCTCCTGCGGGTCCAGCCGGGCCGGGATCTCGCCGCGCTCGCGGGCCTCGCTGAGGGCCTGGGCCATGAGCCCCTCCGCGCCGGACAGGATGGCGTTCAGCCGCTGGCGGAAGGACGGGTTCGAGGCGGCCAGCTCCTGCACCAGGTTGCCGATGGGGCAGCCGCACGCGCCGCGCAGGCTGGCGGCATCGCTGTACAGACCAAG
This sequence comes from uncultured delta proteobacterium, assembly GCA_903843965.1. GTDB lineage: Bacteria > Desulfobacterota > Desulfovibrionia > Desulfovibrionales > Desulfovibrionaceae > Humidesulfovibrio. Next base: position 87,563 of record CAIMRY010000006.1, on the reverse strand, counting down.
GAAATAGTCGAAGAACGCCGTCAAGCGCTCAAGCGGCGTGCGCACGGGGTCGGTCAGCAGCGGAAGCACGCTTGCCCCCAGACGCTCGGCCTGGAAGTCCAGCACGGCCAGGGCGAACTCCTCCTTGCTCTTGAAGAAGTGGTAAAACGAGCCCTTGGGTACGCCGCAGGCCGAGAGAACGTCTTGGATGCCCGTGCCGCCGTAGCCCTGCCGATGCATGAGGTCGGCCCCGGCCGCGAGCAGCCGCAGCCGTGTGTTGTCCTTTTTCGTGGTGTCGCGCATGGAGGTCGAATAGACCGGTCGTCTTGAAATGTCAACACCCGCACGCGCCCCTTCTTGCGCCTTGACGGACTGTAAAGAACCCTGACACCCAGGCCCGGACCGGGGCAGGACAGACGCCCGGCCCTGCGAAAATTCCGCCACGAATTCACTTAGTTGCCCGTCACCCCCGGCTGGCACGGGTCTTGCCTAGTGCAGGGCAACGGGGAGGCAGGGGCATGGCACACGACGCACGACCGCGCATGGCGATTCTGGACCGCAACTCCCACGTGCGGGAGTTTCTGTGCCGGGAGTTTGAGGGCCACGGTTTTGCCCCCACCGCCCTGCGCGACGCAGCGGAGCTGGCCGCCAGCCTGGACTCGGCCCTGCCGCCGGAGGTGGTGGTGCTGGACCCCGAGGCCTTTGGTTTGACTGGGGACCTGGCCGGGGACCTGGCCGGAGACCTGACCGGCCGCCTGGGCGGACAGCTGGCCCTGCGGCTGGCCGGGCTGGCAGCGCGCGTGCCCCTGGTGCTGCATGTGTTCCCCGAGGCCGGCATCCCGGCCGGTGGCTTTGGCGCAACAGGAGCGCTGGTGGTGGAGAAGCAGGCCGACACGCGCGAGCTCAACCACGCTGTGTGGGCCGCGCTGGCCGCCTGGGGCGCACGGTCGGCGGACAGAAAGGGAGAGGGGGCATGAAGGTTCTTCTGGTGGACGACGAGGTGGACTTCCGCGAGACCCTGGCCAAACGGCTGACTCGGCGCGGCATCGAGGCCTCCACGGCCCCCGGCGCCGTGGAGGCCCTGGCCTGGCTCAAGGCCAACCCCGGCGTGGACGCCGTGGTGCTGGACGTGAAGATGCCCGGCATGGACGGCATCGAGGCCTTGAAGCACATCGCCGCAACCCATCCGGGCGTGGCGGTGCTCATGCTCTCGGGCCACGCCCATGTGGAGACGGCCATGAAAGGCCTGGAGCTGGGAGCTTTCGACTATTTGATGAAGCCCGTGGACATTGAGGAGCTGGTGTTCAAGCTCCAGGATGCGTGCGAGCACAAGGCGCTCAAGGGCAAGCCCGGCCCCTAGAGCGGGGCGCGCCCATGTTTGGCGAGGCAACGAACCGGGACCCGGTTCCGGCCGGTTCCGGAGAGGCGTAACCACTTTTAAACGAAGGAGAAACAGATGGGCTTCGGAAGAGACGTCTTCGAATTCCTCAAGCAGGCGAGCATAGCGCACGCCAAATGGGACCTTGAGGTTTCACTGTCCATTGTCAAAAGCAGGAAAAAGCTGGCCATTTTGGGCCTCATGATTCTGCCCATCCTGCTCATCAACTTCGCCTTCGCCGCCGACATCATCGGCAGCAAGACGGCCTACGCCCCGGCCTTCTACACCACGCAGATCTTTGTGGTGTCCATATTCGTGGGCCTGGCCGCCGGGCTGATCACCGGCTGCATCGGCGCGGGCGGCGGCTTCATCATCACCCCGGCGCTCATGGCCGCTGGCGTGAAGGGCATCCTGGCCGTCGGCACCGACCTGTTCCACATCTTCGCCAAGGCCATCATGGGCACTGCGGTGCACAAGAAGCTGGGCAACGTGTCGGGCAAGCTGGCCATCGCCTTTTTGGTGGGCTCGGCCGGCGGCACGTTCATCGGCGGCGCCATCAACACCGGCCTGTACAACAAGGACCCCCTGCTCTCGGAAATGTTCATCAGCTCCATCTACGCGGTGCTGTTGGGCTTCCTCGGCTTTTACGCCCTGTTCGACTTCATCATCGCCTCGCGCAAGAGCGGCGCTGATTCCGGCGACGCCCACGGCGGCTCCGGCGGCACCACGGGCCTAGCCACCACCCTGCAGAACGTGAAGCTCGCCCCCATGATCACCTTTGACGAGGACTTCGTGCCCGGCGGCAAGCAGATCTCCGGCTGGATCGTGGCTGCGGGCGGCGTGGTCGTTGGCATCCTGGCGGCCATCATGGGCGTGGGCGGCGGCTTCGTCACCTTCCCCATGTTCGTGTACATCTTCGGCGTGTCCAGCATGACCACGGTCGGCACCGACATCCTGCAGATCATCTTCACCGCCGGCCTGGCCGCCATCGGCCAGTACGCCATCTACGGCTACGTGTTCTACACCCTGGCCATGGGCATGCTCATCGGCTCGCTGTTGGGCATCCAGGTGGGCGCGCTGACCACCAAGGTGGTCAAGGGCATCCACATCCGCGGCTTTTACGCGGTCAGCATCATCGCCGGCTTCATCAACCGTGTGGCCACCCTGCCCAAGAAGTTCGTGGAGCTGGAAATGATCACCATGGACAAGGTCCTGGTGAACCAGATCGAGTTCGTGGGCAACATCGTGTTCTGGATCGTGGTGGCCGCTTTCGGCTTCTGGATCTTCAGCAAGTTCTTCGGCAACATCGGCAAGCTGCGTCAGGAGGCCTAAGATGCTTATCAGAAACAAATCCCTGTTCATGAAGGGCTTCCTGCTCTTCGTCTCCTTCCTGTGCGTGTTCACGTCCATCTTCATGCCCATCTGGGGCGGCAAGGGCAACGGCCTGGACGCGGCGGACGACATGTTCAACCGCCTGAGCAAGGGTTCGAGCTACTTCATCCCCGAGGTGCAGAAGAAGCTGGTCAAGGTCGACGGCAAGCAGATCACCCTCACCGTCAAGATCAAGGCCAATGACGCCGCCAAGGCGCTCAAGATCGACGAGGCCACCCTGGCCGCCCAGGCCCTGGTCAACCTCAAGAAGGCCGGAGCCGAGGCCGAGTACAAGGGCGGAGCCATCACCTACACCGGCGACCTGGGCAAGATCCTCGCCGCCGCCCTGGTGGACGCCGACGACCTGTTCAACGAGCGCGGCCCGGCCGTTGTCGAGCGCTACGCCCTGAACGTCAAGGACGCCGAAAAGATCGTGGTCAACGCCTGGTGGGTCGTGCTTGATCCGTCCATCAAGGAGCTGCAGAAGCAGAAGATGATCAACGAGGCCAACATCGTCAGCTCCGTGAACAAGCGCGGCATCGAACCCGGCTACAACTTCTACGGCATCAAGGGCGAAAAGGTGCTGGACAACGTCCTGCCCCTGTCCGGCCTGCTCATCTTCTACGTCGTGTACACCATGTGGTACGGCTACGCCATCTTCGACATGTTCGGCGGCATCGGCATGGGCATGAGCAAGCCCAAGGTCAAGCAGGAAGTGTAGGCCCCCCGGCCATCCATGCGGCGTCCCCGAAGTCCATTTTCGGGGACGCCTTTTTTTCCGGCCCCGGAGCATCTCTCCCCTCCCCCGCACAGGCGGGACACACCCCCACAAACAAGGATTCCTCCACATGGCCGAGCAGAACGAACGCATGGTGAGCACGAGCTGGGATCGACTGAAGCGGCGAGCGGGCATGCTCCTGGTCTGCGGCATTGTGTGCGGGGCCGCATACGCGGTGTACGCCCACCTTGCCCATGCGAGCCACCTGCGCAAGGTGGGCAGGCAGGTGGAGATCTGCGCAGCGAGAACGTCCCTCAACTTCAAACAGTTCGACCACAATATCGCGACCATGCGCCAGGCCGCGCGCAGCCTGGACGAGGCCACCCTGTACATCGACCAGGTCTGCGCCACGTTGCACATCCACGAGGACGGCAGCGTCCGCCTTGAGGACGACACGCTCATCGGCTACCTCAAACTCTGTGAGAACGCCCTCTGGGCGGAGCGCCAGCTCATCGAGCTGAACGAGGAGTACGAGCGCGTGAACGCCGCGGCCCGCTCCCAGGCCCGGCAGCCGCTGGCCACGCAGGGCGCGTTCCAGAACAGCAAGGAGCGCCTGTTCGACCTCGCCATCCTCCAGCGCAGAAAACTGCGCGACTCCCTCAGGGAACTGGAGATCGGAGTCCTGCGCGTCTCCGAGGTGCTGCCTGCGGCCCCCGTGGTCGAAGGGGCGGCCATCGCGCACATCCAGAAAGAGCTCGAAGAGTACTCTCTCCCTGACAACTAGCACGCTCCGGTGGAATCCGCGCGGGGCATTTGCATTTTCAGCCCCCCCCCGGTAAGGGGTCAAGACGGAGGTGCGCTTGGCTGGATTCATTGCAATACTGCGTGGGTTCTTTCTGGGCGAACAGCCCCGGCCGGAGCTGACCGCCGCCCAGGCGGCCGAGGCCGCCGAGGGCCTCGGCGCGGAGTTCCGGCGCAAGCACACCAACTTCCGCCTGCTTTTGACCTCCGGCAAGCGCCTCTTGTCCATCCTGGCCGACATGGAGCGCGCCACAACCGACGGCCGGGTCTTCGGCATGGCCTTTCTGCGCGCCGGGGCCACCAGCGCCGCAGTCAACGCCTTCCGCATGCTCTCGCACCTGAAGACCCTGGACCCTGGCGCGGCTGCGCGCCTTTCCGCCCGCTTCACGCTGATTCTGGCCGGGGTCGAGGAGGTGCTGGGGCGGCGCAAGCCCACTGCCTGCGGCGGGCTGGTGGCCAATCTGGCCAGCTTGGACGCGGCGGCGGCCGACCTGGTGGGCGCGCGCCTGGCCGAGCTGGGCGAGGTGAAGAACCGCCTGGGCCTGCCCGTGCCCGAGGGCTTTGTCATCGGCGCCTGCGGGTACGAGGCCTTTGCCGGGCAGCCTGGCCTGCGCGAGGAGATCGCCCGGCGCACCCAGCTGATGTACGACACCGCCCAAAATCAGGACAACGGCCAAGACGGCGGCCAGGACGGCGAGACCGGCGCGGGGGCGCCCTCCGCCGTCTTCGGACCGGACGCGGCCACCCTGGCGGCCATAAGCCGCGAGATCACGGCCCTGATCCTGGCCGCGCCCCTGCCTCCGGCGCTGCTTGCGGCCATCACGGACGCCTGCGGCGAGCTGACCCGGGCCTGCGGCTGCACCCACCTCTGCATCCTGCCCAGCAGCCTGGGCGAGAGCCAGGGCTTCACCGGGGTCTATCCGGCCCAGTTCGGCGTGCCCTGCGACCAGGTGGCAAGCGCCTACCGCCGCGCCTGCGCCGGGAAGTATTCGGTCCAGGCCATGCGCCGCAGGCTCATGCGCGGCATCCCGGACATCGACGTGGCCGTGTGCGTGGGCGTGCTGGCCGTGCCCTGCCTGAGCGACGAGGGTGGGGAATTCCTGGGCGCGGACGGCGAGCGCCTGCGCGGGGCCTGCCGCACCTGCGATCCTGGGGCCTCGGCCAAGAGCGAGGGCCTGGGGCCGCAGGACGCCCAGCGCCTGGCCGAGCTCTCGCGTCGGTTGGAGCAGGGCCTGGGCGCGCCGGCCCTGTTCGAGTGGGTGAAGGCCCCGGCGGACATGGCGGACATGGCAGACGGCCAATTCCAGATTTTGCGCTGCGGCCCGCTGCCCCCGCCGGACGAGGAAGAGCTGGTGCCCGGCCCGCAGGAATCCGTTGCGCCGGACGCGCAGCCCCCCACGCCCGGCCCGCGAGATCCGGCGGAGACCCCAAAGGGTCCGGCAGATGACCTGCATGGTCCGGCGGATGACACGCACACCCCCGTAAACGCCCCGAAGGGGCCGAAGGGTCCGCACTCGCTCATGCAGGGCACCCCGGTGCACCAGCGGCTGGTGGAGTTGCTGGGGCACCTGTCGACCCTGACCCTGCCCGCGCCCGAGGACCCGGACTTCCGCGCGGCCAACTGCAAGACCGTGCGCGACGTGGCCCGCCTGGCCCACCAGCGCGCCGTGGACGCCATGGTCGACTTCGGCCGCAGCCAGCAGAACTTTTCCGAGCGCCAGGCCCGCCAGCTCTGGGCCGGGGGCGCGGCCATGCAGTGGTGGATCATCAACCTGGAGGACGCCTTTTCCGCCCCGCCCGAGGGCAAGTTCATCCGCCTGGAGCACATCGCCAGCCCGCCATTCCAGGCCGTGTGGGCGGGCATCAGCGCCTTTGCCTGGGCCGGGCCGCCCCCGGTGGACGCGCGCGGCTTTCTGTCCATCATGTACGAGAGCACCACCAATCCGGAGATCGGCGTCATCGGCGGATTCGACTTCGGCGTGCAGAACCACATCCTGCTTTCGCGCTCGTACGTGTCCCTGTCCTCGCGCTTCGGCTACCATTTTGTGACCATCGAGGCGCTGGTGGGCGAACGCGCGCGGGAGAACTTCGTCAGCTTCCAGTTCCGGGGCGGCGCGGCCGAGGTGACCCGGCGCACCCGGCGCATCCGCTTCGTGTCCGGCATCCTCGCCGAGTTCGGCTTCTCGCTGGAGGCGCGCGAGGACGCCCTCATGGCCCGGGTGGAGAATCTGCCCACGGCGGAGCTCATGGACCGGCTCAAGGTGCTGGGCTACCTGATCATCCACACCCGCCAGCTGGACATGATCATGCGCATCCCCGAGCAGGTGCGGCTGCACCGCGAGAAGATATTGCGCGAGATCCGGCAGATGCTCGGCCAGTCCGGCGGCCAGCCGGACGACCAGGCGGGCGACCCGGCGGGCGGGGTTTGATGACCGCCGCGCCCACACGCTCCGGCGTGCTCTACCTGCGCCTGGCGAGAAGCGACGTGGCCCTGTTCCGCTTTTTGCTGGAGGCCTGGGAGGGCGCGGCCTTGTTCACCTCGCTGGGGGCCGACGCCCAGGGCCGCGAGACCCTGCTGCTGCGCTTCGCCCCGGACATGCGCGCCGAGGTCATGGCCTTTCTCGCCGCCGCGCGCACGGAGTTCGTCCTGGAGCTTTTGCCCACCACGGCCCAGGCTCAGGCATAGGACCGGGCCGGATGACAGCGCGCTGAAGGCCAGAACGGGCAGACCGGCGAGCCGGAGGCGACGCGCGCCTGTCCTCGCCAACCCGCTGAAAGCAGGCAAGACCGCCTGAAAAGGGCCCTGCGCGTCGCCGTGGTCACGGCTGCCTTTGCCTTGCGCAGACGTCGAAACAGCCACGCCTGCTTCCCGTTGCGCACCCCCGCTGCACGCTCATATTCACCCCGGCCCGTGCTTTTCACCCACCGCCATCGAGCTGTGCGTTTCGGCACTTGCACATGCCTTGCACATCCGTGCAGCCGTTTGCACATTCCCCGGCCCAGCCTGGCTCGCCTCTGTGGGGGAAATCCAGTAACATACCAGAGCTGCAGGTCTTTCCTTCGTTGGCACGGGAGATGCTTTAAGCAAATCAAGTTCAGCGCGCGCCAAGGGCCAAGGAGACGAACACCCCTCCTCCTCCTCCCCCGCCCCAAGCCAGACCCAAGGCGCTGCGCAGGCTTGATCACCTTCCTCCCTCCCCCGAAAAAGGGCCGCTGCAACCGGCCCTTTTTCCTTTTCCGCGCCCCCTGAAACGACCCCTGCCTTAACCCTGTCAAGGGGGTATTTTTGTCCTTTTACCGGCCAAAAAGCGTCCAAAAACGTCCGGCCCCAAAACATGGGGTATACTCCCGCCAGGGTCCGGGCCATCGCCCGGCCACAAACTGCACCAGGAGGTCCACCATGGGCGGAGGCGGAGGCTTCAATCCCATTCCCATCATCACCACCATGATCTACGGCCCGGAGGCCGGTGGCCTTGTGGCCACGGCCATGGGCTCGTTCAGCGGCTTTGGCCAGTCCAGCGACTCCGGCGGAGGGGGCCAGGCCCAGGCCCAGGCCGAGGCCCAGGCCGAGGCGCGCGCCGCAGCCGACCAGGCCGCACAGCAGGCCGAGGACAACCTTCGCGCCGACCGCCAGCGCAGGCAGGCCGAGATCCTGGCCCAGAACAAGAGCCAGCAGCGCGCAAGCCTGGCCAGCCAGAACGCCCTGGCCCAGACCCTGGGCGCACCAGCCGTGGAAACCTCGCAACTCAAGGAGAAGCTCGGCCAATGAAGAAGCGCGCCCCCAAACCCACCGACACCGCGCACCCCGCGCCCCAGGCCGACCCTCGCTTCGCAGCGGACCAGGTCGACGCCGTTCTGGCCCGCCTGAGCGGCATGGAGACCGCACGCGCGGGCTGGCTGCCCCTCTGGCAGGAACTGGCCGCGCAGATCATGCCGCGCAAGTCCCCGGCCTTGAACCCCGGTGGCGCCAGTTCCGGCGGCCACTCCATCGGTCAGCCCGGCCGCAACGACGACTCCGCCGTGTTCGACTCCACCCCGGCCCACAGCCTGGAGCTCTTGGCCTCGGCCCTGGGCGGGCTGTTGACCAACCCGGCCCTGCCCTGGTTCGACCTGAAGCTGGGCCGCTGCGCCCCGGACGACGAGGCCGTGCGCCGCTTTTTGACCGAGGCCCGGGAGCGCCTGCTCCAGGTCTTCAACACCGAGGCAACGGGCTTCCAGACCTGCGTGCACGAGCTGTACCTGGACCTGTGCCTGTTCGGCACCGCGGTCATGCACGTGGAGGCCGACCCGGACTGCGTGGTGCGCTTCAACGCCCGGCCCCTGGGCGAGGTCTACCTGGCCGAGGACGCGCGCGGCGTGGTCGACACCGTCATCCGCCGCTACAGCCTCACCGCCCGGCAGGCCTTCCAGCAGTGGGGCGCGGACTGCTCCGCCGAGGTGCGGCGCCTGGCCGAGGACGATCCCGAGGCCCCGGTGGAGATCATCCACGCCGTGTATCCCAGAACCGACCGCGACCCGCGCAGCCCGGCCAGCCTGCATTTTCCCCTGGCCAGCCTGTATGTGGAGACCGCCGCGCGGCACCTGCTGGAGCAGTCCGGCTACCTGGAGATGCCGTACATGTGCCCGCGCTGGTCCAAGGCCTCGGGCGAGGCTTACGGGCGCGGGCCGGGCCTGACCGCCCTGTCCGACGTACGCGTGCTGAACGCCATGAGCCGCACCGCGCTCATGGCCGCCGAAAAGATGAGCGACCCGCCGCTCATGGTGCCCGACGACGGCTTCCTCGGCCCCATACACTCGGGGCCGGGCGGCCTCTCATACTACCGCGCGGGCTCCGGCGACCGCATCGAGTCCCTGCCCGTGCACGTGGACCTGCAGGCCATCGAGGCCATGACCGAGGCCCGCAGGCAGAGCATCCGCAGCATCTTCCTGGCCGACCAGTTGACCCCGGACCCGGCCCGCACCACCGCCACCGAAGCGCTCATCCGCCAGAGCGAGAAGATGCGCGTGCTGGGCCCCACCCTGGGACGCATGCAGACCGAGTTCCTGGCCCCGCTCATTGAGCGCGTGTTCAACATCCTGCTGCGCGAAGGCGACCTGCCGCCCTGGCCCGCCAACCTGCCCCAGGGCTCGCTGAACGTGGACTACTCCTCGCCCATCGCCCGGGCCCAGCGCCAGGCCGAGGCCCAGAACCTGGACCAGGCCGTGCGCTACCTCGCGCCGCTCCTCAGCCAGGGCGACCCCTTCCACCTGCTGGACAACTTCGAGCCCGACGCCATAGCCCGCCACGCCGCCAGCCTGTTCGGCCTGCCGCCGGACTACCTGCGCCCCGTGGAGGCCGTGCAGCAGATCCGCCAGGCCAGACAGGCAGGGCAGGCGCAGAAGTAAGAGAATATGCTCCGCAGGCCGGGGGGAATGATTCCCCCCGGTCCCCCCCGGCGGGGGTTCCAAGGAATCATGAGCCACTTTGGCTGCCGGGTGCGCCACCAAATCGTTGAAATTATACTGGAGGAACGCTATGCCTTACGACACGAACGGCAACCTGTTGTGGATCGCCGACGAGACCGGCGCGCACGAGCTGTTGCAGCCCGGCGAGGGCTACAATGGCCGCACGCGTGAGCCCGGCGAACCGGACTGGTGGGTGGTGGCCAAACCGCCGGACTGGCGGCCTTCCGGCTCTACGGGCGGCAAGGCCAACGCTGACAACGGGTTTACTGACGGCGGTTTTGCTGGCGGCGGCGGCGATTTCAGCAGCAGCGGGGCGACCAGCGGCTTCGGCATTGGCAAGCTGGCCGGGGCGGACAACGGGGCGGACAATGGGGCGGGCCAGCCCAAGGCCCCGGCAGAGCCCTGGACGCCCTTCTCGGCTGGTCAGGAGCACCTGGACCACATCGACCGGAAGAACGGCTTCGGTGACGCCGTCTCGACCATCGGCTCAGGCATCGGCGAGGCCGTGAGCATGGGCGCACAGGGCGCTGGCGAGGCCCTCGGCAAGACCTGGGACGCGCTGACCACGAACACGGACTTGCACAAGGGCGTGGAGTTCGGGGCCAAGGCGGCCTGGGAGGTCAGCAAGGATGTGGGGAAACGGGTTGTTGAGGACGCTGGCGACGCCTACCTCGGATATTTGCTGGGAAACAAGAGTGCTGATCCGAAATACACAGATCCCCTCGGCAAAGTTGGCGATCTCTACGCGAAAGGCGTCAAGTTGTACGATCAGGCCCCGGAGTGGGGCCGTAGCCTTGGCACGCGGCTCAACAAGATTAAGCAAGACGTGTATTCAAAGGAGTGAACATGACAGGAGGTGTGCGGATTACCGGTGCCATTACGTATGGGTTGCTCATGCTAGCGGATGCCTACATGGAAATCAGCGGGCGGTATGTGCGTGCAAATGTGCATACGCCCTCGTTCCCGTATTGCGAAACAAACAGGATTGCCAACGCCAGCCTGTGGGGTGTGCTACACTTGGTCATTGTCCTTTGGATTCTCGACGATACGTTTCTTGACTGGGCGTACACGCCTGCTGTCTTCCTGGTTTGGTTCACTATCCTTGCGATGAAGAGGCTGTGGCGAGTTGCCAAGTCCGTGTCGCCTAGCCCTAAGACAGATACGCCCGAGTGACCACGACCGGGGCTCCCGGCGATACCGCCGGGAGCCCCGGTTTTCTTCCGATTGTCGGCGCAGGCGAGGCGCTCGGCAAAACCTGGGACGGGCTGACCACGAACGAGGACCTGCACAAGGGCGTCGAGTTCGGCGGCAAGGCGGCGTGGGAAGTCAGCAAGGATGTGTTCGAGGAAGCCGGAACCGATGCGGCCAGAGCGCTGGTTGGGTATGGCCTTGCAACAAAAGTTGCCCCACTCTTTGGAGGTGATCCGGTGACGTCCATCTTGCGCAACCGGGGTTGGCGACTTGGAAATGACTCCTATGATCTGTTCGAGGGTTCTGCCCGTCGCGCGTATGATCTGGATCAAAAAATCCGCAGTCACCTACCAAAGGGTGAACAATGACAGCTCACTTCGGCATTCCTGGGCTATTGCTCGCCGCGTTCCTGTACCTTGTCCCCATTGTGCAGGTGCTGCTCACCATCAGCGGGCAGTACCGCCGCCACGGACTGCTCCTTGGCCCACTGCCGTATCTGGAGCGGTGGCCGAAAGCCTCAGATGCCGTCTTCGGGCTGCTGTTCTCCTGGCCGATTTGGGCGGCCATCATCGGCGACCCCTTTGAGGCTCTGTACTTCATCCCGGTATACGTCCTGCATCAGTTGCTGTGGCTCAAGCGTTGCCGCGCCAAACCCGCAGAGCCCAAATAATCCCCGCCGGGGCTTTCGGCCTCTCGCCGGGAGCCCCGGTTGTGCGTGGTGCGCTAGCAAGCCGGGGCGCAAAGCTCTACAAGGTCAACGACGAGGCGCACTCCAAGGAGCAGGCATGCTGGAAAATATTCGGATCGCCATTGCCGGGCTGTACGTGCTGTTGATGTCTGCGGACGCCTTCATGGAGTTGAGCGGACGATACGCGCGTTTCAATATCCAGCTCAAGGCCTTCCCGTACTTTGAGGACAACAGAACGTTTCAGGCCTGTATTTGGGGTGTGGCGCACGCTTGCATGGCCTACTTTTCCGTATATGAGTATTTCTATGTATTCGGTTTGCTGTACCTTGCGATGGGAGCTGCGGGCGCTCTTGCGGTCAAGAGGCTGCGGCGTGTGTTGTGGCCCAAAACTGACGAGCAAGGGACAGCATCGTGACGCGCCGAGGACGAGGGCAAACACATCTGCTGGAGGAAGTGCCCTGTGGATGATTCTGCATACAGGTTCTGGTCCATCGTTGTCTTTCTGTTTGCAGCGCCGGCGATGTTGGTCGTCTCCTTCGCCATTCTGAAGGAAGACTGGAGCAAGGAGGGGCGGATTCCCGCCTATTGGGGCTGCGTCCATCTGGTCAGCATGTGCATTGTTGCGACCCTGGCCTTCTCTCGCATCCGAGTGAGGCCGACAAGCCTTGTCCTGCTGGTCATCATCGCCGTCTATTGTTGGGCTGCGGCCATCAAGCTCGGCCTGGACTGGTGGAAGGCCCGCCACGCCAAGACCGCGCAACCCGAGTGACCCCTGCCGGGGCTTTCGGCCTTCGCGCCGGGAGCCCCGCGTTCCATGAACACGGCTATCCTGCGATAGCCGTACCGGGGATACTGGGCCGCAAGCGCCATCATCAAAGCCACAAGCGGCGCGTCCCGAAGCTTCATGCGCGACTCGTAGCACAGCGCTGAACGAACCAAGGAGAACAGCGCAGACCAAGGATCGGCTGCGGAGGCACACCGAATCGCTTGTGCAGGCTCGGCCCCTCGTGGCCCAGGACCAGGGCCAGGGCGCACAGTCCGGTCAGCGGCGCCACAATCCAGAACCCGGCGGGACTGTTGGCCCAGACAGACACCCCGGCCACGCACAGGCTGAATCCCACATAGATTGGATGCGGGACAAGAGCGAAGAGTGAATTGCGGACGCAGCGCGGCGGTGGGAAGGCGTTCATGGGCAGTCCCCCGCCCCGCGCCGCGAGCAGCCACATGCCGTGGAGCATGAGCCACCCACCGACAAGCGCCATGCCCGGACCAACCTCCTGCGGCAGCGGGATGGTCCATAGCGGGAGCAGCGCGTCCAGTCGAGTGGCGAGGACGAGCAGCAATGCCGGCCACGCCAGGACGAACAGGGCGCCATAGCCGATCCTGAGAAGCGCATCTCTTATGCCCATTCCACCACCTCGTGGATGACCTGCCCGTGATCTTTGAATTCACCCGATAATCTGGCTGGGGCCGTGCATTTTCGCTCACGTCCGGCCAGAAAGCGACCTGCTGGCCCAGGGAGACGCAGACCGCCCAGCGCACCCCGGATAGGCTCATCAACCAAGCCACTCTGGAGTTGCATGTCCAGGCGCACCCCTTCCGCTTGAATCAAACCCGGCAGGGCGACGTTCATGCCTCGCAGCAATTTCCCGTCCAGAAAACACCAACTCTTGTTGAGCCGACCTTCCCAGACGATCCAGACGAGGCTGTGACGGCTGCCGCAGAACCGCCCCCAGAGCGGGCGCGACAGGCCTAGCCGCCACGGCCAGCCGACCATGTGCAGGCGCTCGGCATAGCCACGAGCCTGGGGCGGCAGTCCTGCGCCTGTGACTGACCCGCAGCCGACCACCTCCTCCCATTCGACGCGCGTGGTTTCGTCCTCGAACAGCACCAGCGGGGCACACCCGGTGCCGGACCAGCAGCGCCCCGGAACGCCGGATGCGGCGGGGAACGTCACCCCGTCCGGTGTTTGCACAGGAGCTGCGGTCCGGCAGAATACAGGCCTGATGGCGCGTCGTCCCGGCACGATACGTGCTCCGAGTCCGACGAACGACTGTCCCGGCCTGGCGCGGTAGAGAATCTCCCCGCCGCTTGGCCAGGCTGCGTCGGCGTATCATTTGGTGAAATTGAAGCGTGGCATGTCCCACCTCACATCCGGTCGCCGCGCATGTCCCCGAGGATCGTCCGCAGGCGCTCCGGAGTGGCCTCGGCAGCGGACAGCGGCCCGCCCACAGTGAGGCCGATTTTGGAGAACAGCCCGCGCCGGAAAGGCCGGGTCATGGGTGTGCCCCCCTTGCGCGAGAAGAAGCTGCCCCACAGGCCGCACAGGGCGACCGGCACCACCGGCGCCGCAGCGCCTACGCGTTCCAGGATGCTCGCGTAGCCGGTGCGGAACTCGCGCAACGCGCCGTCCTCGGTGATGCCCCCTTCCGGGAAGATGCCCACCAGTTCACCTGCGCGCAGGGCTGCTGCGGCCTCATCCAGCGCCTGTTCCCGCAGGGCTTCGTCCGCGCCTGCCGGGGCGATGGGCACGGCCCGGCTGGCGCCGAACAGAAAGCGCAACAGGGGCTGGCTGAAGCTGCGCTGGTCCAGCACAAAACGGATGGGGCGGCGGCAAGCGGCCATGACGATGAGCACGTCCACGAGGCTTACGTGGTTGCAGACAAGAAGCGCAGGGCCATGGTCCGGGATGTGCTTCTGGCCGTGCGTCTCCAGCCGGTACACGGAGCGCACCAAGAGCCAGACCAGGAAGCGCAGCAGGAACTCCGGCACCAGCCGGAAGATATACAAGGCCACGGCGGCGTTGCACAGGGCCGCCACAGCGAACAGCGCTGGAATTGAAAGCCCCGCGCTAAGCAGGCCCGCTGCTGCAAGCGCGCCCACGACCATGAACAGGGCGTTCATGATGTTGTTGGCGGCGATGACCCGGGCGCGCTGGGCCTCGTCCGCTCTTTGTTGCACCAGGGCGTACAGGGGCACGATGAAGAAACCGCCGAACACGCCCAGGAGGATGAGATCAGCGAGCACCCGGACCATGCCCGGCGCGGCGAGAAGGGCCAGAGCGCCCAGAGGCGCACCAGCAGGGGCTGTGGCAGGCGAAGCCAGGGCGAGATCGAGCCCGAACAGGGTCAGACCGAAGGCCCCCAGCGGCACCAGGCCAATCTCCACCCGCCCGGCGGAGAGGCGTTCGCAGGCCAGGGAGCCCAGGCCAATGCCGATGGTGAAGGTGGCCAGAAGCAGGGTCACTCCGGTTTCGCCGCCGCCGAGCACGTTCTTGGCATAGGCCGGAAACTGGGCCAGCAACAACGCGCCATAGAGCCAGAACCATGAGATGCCGAGGATGGAGAGAAACACGGTGCGGTTCCCACGGGCCGAGGCGACATTGCGCCAGGTCTCGGCGAAGAGGTTGGGGGTGATGCGCAGGCCCGGCTCCGGGGCGGGCGCGGCGGGAATGCTTCGGCTGGCGACGTAGCCAATGGCCGCGATGCACAGCCCCGTGGCAGTGATCCATGTCGGACCGGAAGCGCCACTGCCTGCCAGCAGCCCGCCCAGCAGCGTGCCCACGAGGATGGCCACGAAGGTGCCCGCCTCGATGAGCGCGTTGCCGCCCACCAGCTCTTCGTCCTTCAGGTGCTGGGGCAGGATGGCGTACTTGATGGGGCCGAACAGCGTGGAGTGCAGGCCAAGCAGGAACAGGGAGCACAGCAGCACGGCCAGGCTGTGCAGAGCGAAGCCCGCGCCCGCCACCAGCATGATGCCCATTTCCAGCACCTTGACCAGCCGCGCCAGCCGCGCCTTGTCGAACGTGTCGGCCAACTGGCCCGCCGTGGCCGAGAACAGGAAGAACGGCAGGATGAAGACGCCCGCCGCGAGGTTGGTCAGCACCTCGGGCTTGAGGCTGGTCCACGTGGTGGCGTCAAAGGCCAGCAGCACCACCAGCGCGTTCTTGAGCACGTTGTCGTTGAGCGCGCCGAGGAACTGCGTGACGAACAGGGGCAGGAAGCGCCGTTGCCGCATCAGGTCGGACTGGGAGCTCATGAGGCCCTCCGCAGGAAGAAGTCCCGGGTGTGGAAGACGCTTGCGGGCAGTCGGCGTCCGTTGCTCTGCAAAAGACGCTTCAGCGCGAAGTCGAAGAGCAGTGGGTTGTGCTCCTGGAGCCTGGTCAGGACGTCGGCGCTGCCAGGGGAAAGAAGTCCGGCGGCCTCCAGTCTGCGCGGCGTGAACAAGGGAATGATGCCGGGCAGCGGGTAGTCCGACCCGTTGAGCAGGCGGCCATGCCATTCTTCCCGCTCGATGATGGCCTTGAGCGTGGAGATCGAACGGTTGCGCTGGGCAATGGCCGAAATGTCCGCAAAGAGCAGGCCCTCGTAGGCGGGCTCGGCCATCATGCGGGCGAACAAGTCGAAGCTCGGCGTGTGTGGGCCCTTTGCGCCCCGGTCCAGATCCACGTCTACGTCCAGATCCACGTCATTGCCCAGGCTGGCGCAGTGCGCCACCACCACGCGCACGCCACGGTCCAGGGCCCGGCGCAGCCGCAGCGGATTGTTGCACTCGGCCCGGCCCGCGCCATGCACGGCCTTCTCCTCGCCTGCATGGCTGATGAGCGGCAGGTTCAGGCGAACCAGGGCGTCATAAAAGGCGTCGCAGCGGGGCGCGGCCGGGTCCATGCCCATGGCCGCAGGCAGCCATTTTACGGCCCTGGCCCCGCCAGCGGCGGCGGCTTCAAGTGCGGTCAGGGCGTCCTCCCTGTACGGGTGGATGGAGCAGGCCCACTCGAATTGGCCGGGATGCCGCAAGGCCAATTCCCGCGCATAGGCGTCGGGCACATGGAAGGCGGTGCGCGCAGGCAACGGCCGCCCGGCTTCGTCATGACAGCGGTCAAAGGCGAAGAGCAGGAGCTTCGCGCCGCGCAAGCCGCTCTGGAGGTTCAGCAGGCGGTCCACATAGGCCTGGTCGACGCTGTTCTGGCTGCCCTGGGCGTTGTGGGCGCAGCCGGCGTTGAGATAAAACAGCCGCTGGGCGAACTGCACCGGGTGCAGCAGGCTGTTCATCTCCTTGGCAGTGGTGATGCCGCTGCCGGAATCGCCGGTGCCCGCGATGTGCACGTGGCAGTCCCACAGGCGCTCCGGCTCGATGCCCTCCCAGGCCTGGAGCACCACAGGATGCCTGGCCAGGGACTCGGGCAGCGTGGAGCGGCAGGGGTTCCAGAGGCGGGGCCTGGCCCAGGCCAGGGTGCTCCAGCCGGTGGCGAACAGGGCCAGGGAGCCCACCCCGGCCAGGAAGCGGCGGCGGCTCAGATCGGCCGGCCGGGCGCTCATGACGCCTCGGCCCAGGTTTTCAGGGTAACATAGTCGATCTTGCCCGTGCCGAGCAGCGGCAAGGCGTCCACATGCTTGATTTTGCGCGGCACAGCCAACTCCGGCCAGCCGCCCTCCCTTGCTGCGGCCTGGAGGCGTTCCCGCATGAGGTCGGCATCGGTGCTGAACAGGACCAAAGCCTCACCGCGCTGGGCGTCGGGCTGGCTGGAGGCCGCGTGCAGGAATTGGGGCGAGGCGCTCGCGGCCAGCTTCTCCACGGTCTCCAGGCTCACCATCTCGCCCGCGATCTTGGCGAAGCGCTTGACCCGGCCCACGATGCGCAGGAAGCCGTCCTCGTCGATGTTCACGATGTCGCCGGTGGCGTACCACCCAAGGCCGAACTCCGAGGCGGGCGGTTCGATGCGGCCTGGATTTTCAACTCGCAGGTATCCGGACATGACGTTGGGGCCGCGCACGTGCAGCAGGCCGCCTCCCTCGATGCCCGGCACCGGCGCGAGCCTGGCCTCCATGCCGGGCAGCAGTTGGCCCACAGTGCCTGTGCGGTAGGCCATGGGGGTGTTCACGGCCAGCACCGGCGCGGTCTCTGTTGCGCCATAGCCCTCCAGGATGCGCAGGCCGAACTTCTCGAACCACAGGCTGCGCACCGGCTCGGAGAGCTTCTCGGCCCCGGCGATGATGTAGCGCAGACGGAAGAAATCATAGGGGTGCGCGTGCTTGGCGTACTGCGCCAGGAAGGTGTTGGTGCCGAAGAGGATGGTGCAGTTGCGGTCGTAGGCCAGCTCCGGGATGACGCGGTAATGCAGCGGCGAGGGATACAGAAACAAATTGGCGCCGGTGAGCACGGGCAGGAGCGCGCCAGCGGTGAGGCCGAAGGAGTGGAAGATGGGCATGGCGTTGAGCAGCTTGTCGTCCACTGAGATGTCGATGACCGCGCGCACCTGGGCCACGTTGGCCAGAAGCGCGCGGTGCGAGAGGACAACGCCCTTGGGCTTGCCCTCGGTGCCGGAGGTGAACAGCACCACGGCAGGCGACTCCGGGTCGCAGTTCAACTCGAAGGCGCGCGGAAAACGCAGCCCGAAGCACAGCAGCCAAAGCTTGTCGACCAGGCCGAACTCCTGCCGCAGGTCCTCCAGGATGATGACCCGCATGTCCTTCAGGGCGGCGACCTTTTCCGTGAGCCGGGCCTGCTCCAGGAAGGCGCGCGAGGCGATGACGGTGTGGATGCCTGCGGCCACGCAGGCGGCCTGCATGCCCTCGGTGCCGGAGGTGTAGTTGAGCATGGCCGGAACGCGCCCGCGCGCGCCGAGACCGAAGATGAGGCCCAGGGTCGGCGCGACGTTGGGCATGAGCAGGCCCACGATCTCGCCTTCGGCGGTGTGGCGCTCTGCCAGGCGGCCCAGGGCCAGGGTCATCTTGAGCAGGTCGTTGTACGTGTACTCGATCTGCTTCATGTCTTCGAGCAATCGACGGGAGCGGCCAAATATTTCGGCGGCGTCCATCAGCGCTGAATAGAGCGTCTGTTGCGGCCGCGAGGCGAAGACCATCTCCTGCATCAGCCGCCGCATGGCGTCCCCGGCCTTGCGGCGGCGCAGGCGGGCGGTGGGGGCCTCGGGCATGGGCAGGGTGGTGACGGGCAGGAAGGTGATCGAGATCTGCGGCAGCAGGCGGCGCGGATAGCGGCCCGAGACTCGGGAGAAGTAGCTGCGGGCTGTGCCGTCCAAGCGGACTGGCAGGATTGTGGCGCCGGTCTTGGTGGCCGCAAAGGCCGGGCCGTCATAGACCTTCATCAAGCTGCCCGTGACGGTGATGCGCCCCTCGGGAAAGATCACTACCGGCCTCCCGGACTCGATGAGCTTGATGGCCTGCCTCATGGCCATGGGGTTGGTGGGGTCCACGGCCAGATAGTCCACCAGGGACAAGATCATCCGAAAATACCAGGAGCGGGCCACGCCAGTATGCACAATGAACACAGGGTCCCGTGGAAGGAACAGGCCCAGGAGCAGGCCGTCCAGGAAGGACTCGTGGTTGGCGATGACGAGCAGCCGCTGCGCGCCTGCCGGAGCGCCATTGCCCGACACCCTGATACGGAACAGCAGGCGCGCGACCCCGCGCAACATCCTGCGGAGCATCTTGCGAGTGGCTATCTGCATGGTCTACCCCCCCTCTCCCTGTGTCTTAAATCATCCAACCCGCTCAGTCGCAACCATGCAACTAGTTGCTTCGATATGTTTGGCCAAAAAACTCACGCCTGATTGCGCACATAGTCCAGTACATTCCTGAAGGTGTCTTCCAAAAAGGCCTTGTTGACCCAAAACCATACTTCCTTGCCAATCTTCTCCGACTCCAGCACCCCGGCTTCGCGCAGCACCTTGAGGTGGTGCGACACGGTGGACCGCGTCAGGGTGGAGACTTCTGCGATATGGCCCACATTGAGCCGCTCTCCGCGCTCAAAAAGCAAAAGGATGCGTTGGCGGTGCTCGTCGCCCAGGGCGGTGAACACCTTGGACATGTGGGCCCACTGGGCGGGAATGGCCTGACGGTAGTTTGTCCTCATGACGACATGGCTAATCTCGTCGTCGCGTCTTGTCAAGAAGTGATTTCCTGATCTCTACACTGCACCCCATGTGTTCGCCGGGCGGAGATCAGGGGCGGGGCAAGACCTCTCGGCCACTGGAGAATCACGACAACTCAATCGGAGTGACGACGCCCCTGAGTCCGTCAACCTTGAGCCTCTCTCCATTGCGGAAGCGCGTGAGTGCCCCTTTAATGAACATCACTGCGGGAATGCCAAGCTCCCGTGCCGTGACCGCGCCATGTGACAATGGGCCGCCAGATTCGGTGATCAAGGCCGAGCATATGTAGAACAAGGGTGTCCAAGAAGGGTTGGTGGTCTTCGCAATCAGGATGGCCCCCTGGCGCATCTTCGGGAAATCCTCCACCCTGCGGACCAAATAGGCCTCCCCCTCCGCCACTCCAGGGCTGCCGGGAACGCCTTTGAGGACGCCCGACTCATCCCTGTCATGCGTGGCTGTTTCGTTGAGGTCCCAGCTTGGCTCGGTCTCAAATGCGGCGAGATGCTCGCGTTTTCTCTCCGCAATGAGTGCCGCCAACTCCTCGGGCAGAGTCGGGGAATCAAGGCGTCCGATTTCCTGTTTGGTGAGGAAGAACAGGTCATAGGGGGCTTCCAGGCCCAGATGGCGACCGAACGCTCCGAGGACCCGCCGAATCAGCGGATTGATACGTGTAGTTTGGAAGTGCTCCATGTCGTCGAGCCAAGAGAACTGCCGCGCCAGCCGCGTGGCCGCCGGCGTGGCCATGCGCCTGGGAGCGGCGGTGGACACGCGCCTGACCGGCCTGGAGCTCAGCGGCGACAAGGTCGTGGCCACCCGCTGGTTCCACCGCCAGCGCATGGTCGGCAAGGTCGAGCGCGACGCGCGGCCCTGGCTGGTCACCGTGGACACGGGCTGCTTTGAGGCCCCCGCCGACATGAAGGGTGCCCCTGGCTCGGCCAGCGTGGAGCTGCTCAGCGTGGCCCCGGCCACGCGCACGGTCGTCACGGGCATCAAGTCCCCCGCTGCGAACGGCCAGACCATCCGGCCCTACCCCACACATCGCTTGGCGGCTTGGCCCCAGAGGAATACGGAAGAGCCATGATGGAGGAAAACCAGACCAGCCAGAACCCAAACTTACGGGTGGCATACTCGGCGGGATAGGGTCAGCACAGGTCCAGGGGTACGCCTGCGGGCGGGGGGGCGTCAAATGGGGGGAGGGGAGATGCCTCCGGCGGCCGGGGGAAATTATTACCCCCGGACCCCCTCAGCGGGGGTGGGGCCGGGCGGGGCTGCTAGCGCCGGAAGCGGTTGCGCACGGCCAGGGCGAACAGGGTGAACTGCACGGCGATGAGGAACTGCCACGCCCCGCGCGCCACCTTAACCCAGCCGTCGCCGGGGATGTCCTTGGCAAAGGGGATGCTGGCCATGGTGGCGTTGGCGGCTGCGCTGCCCGGCAATTCGCTCCAGGCCCAGGGCTGCGGGGTGGCGTTGGCGAGGAAGGACAGGCCGAACAGGGCCAAGAGCCAGACCCCGGCGCGGACGGCGCGTTCGCCGAAGCCGGAGGTGGCCCAGTAGATGCCGGTGAGGGTGAGCTTGGGCAGATACGGTGGCAGCGCCAGGAGCTTGAGCCAGGCCCAGGCGCGGGCGTGCCACTTGGCTTCCCGGTCCTCAACGACTTCCAGCAGATCGTTGCTGCGCTCGTTGTTCAGCATCGCCTTCAGCTGCATCAACTTCTCGCGGAAGTGCCAGCGGGAGACTTGCAGTTGGTCGTGCTCCTCTGCGGCACGTTGCTTCATAGCGCGGTAGAGTTCCTCACAGGCCAAGGCTGTCTTCTCGCTGTTGCCATCAGACATCTCTAAGTTCAAACGTAAAGGCCAGCGGCAATTATTGAAAGATAATTATGGTATTTCAATTCGCGTAAAACGGAGATTCGCAAGAGACTCTTTTGTGAGCTCATGCATATGCACCATTTGATCGGATGTTTTGCATCCACTAAAGTTTGCAACCCCAGAAAATTTAACCTTAGTAAAAATTGCTCGGTTACGAAACAAAGATCCAATAAATATGGCATCACGGAAAAATGTAGAATCGTAGAAGTTAACCGAATATTCGAATGTAGAAAATACAAAAGATGCGTCACCGAAAAATTTTGCATCAGAAAACTTGGCCTCCCCGCCAAATACTGTATGAGTAAATGAGGCATTGCCGTTGAATGTAGTTGCAGAAAAGTTTATTGTAGGTAGTGGATTGTCTTTGTTGTACTGGAAAAAATAGATGTCGCCAGGGAATATTGTGCCTCGAAGATTGCAAATATCCCCTGTGCTGGAACTATTTGTCTTTGCCTTTACCTTAAGTATGAGTTGGAATACTCGTCTGTTAAATGAATCAAGAGATAGGCCCTTCTTGTCTTTTGGTGCGTGAAATACGCAATATTGCTTCCCCTCTTTGTGGTCGATATATATTGGCGGCTGTGGGTCTTTCCACTCGAAAAATTCTTCCTCACACTTGCAACACCCCATCACGTTCCCCCCTTTCCCCAACCTTCCCATATCCACTACCAAATACCACCCGCCCTGCAAAGGGCCAAATCGAGCCCAGGTGCCGCCCCCTTCCAAAGCGCAATCAATTGGCGTAAGCAAGCCGAACGTATGGTGCACCTGGAACATGTGAATTGCACACTGGGCGTAGCCCAGGCCCTGAAGGACGTCACGCTGCATGTGGAGCGCGGCGAGTTCGTGTTCTTGACCGGCCCTTCTGGCGCGGGCAAGACCACCCTTTTGCGCGTGCTCTACGGCGACCTGAAGCCCAAAACCGGCGCGGCGGACGTGGCCGGGGTGGACCTCATGCGCCTGCGCGGCTCCCAGTTGCCGGAGCTGCGGCGCAAGGTGGCCGTGGTCTTCCAGGACTTCAAGGTCCTGCCCGAGCGCAGCGTGTTCGAGAACATCGCCATCGCGCTGGAAGTGCGCGGGGTGTCGTCGGTGTCCATCGACAAGCGCGTGCGCGCCGTGATCCGCGCCCTTGACCTGGAGGAGCGCTCCTACGCGCCCTGCCGCCAGCTCTCCGGCGGCGAGCAGCAGCGCGTGGCCATCGCCCGCAGCATGGTCGTCAACCCGGAGCTGATCCTGGCCGACGAACCCACAGGCAACCTCGATTCCGACCTCTCGCGCCACCTGATCGAGCTGTTCAAGCAGTTCAACACGTACGGCACCACCATCATCATGGCCACGCACAACCGCGAGGTGCTGTCCTGGGCGCCGGAGGCCCGGCAGGTGCATCTTGTGCGCGGGCAGATCGTGCCGCCGGAGCCCGGCGCGCCCGGCTCCGTGCTGGACACCAAACCCATCATCGGGGGCCGCCTGTGAGCACCACCAAGCTCTTTCTGCGCGGCGTGGCCGACATGCGCCGCTTCCCCCTGCCGCAGCTGTGCACCCTGATTACGGTGTGCATGGTGGCCCTGCTTGCGGGCACGGGCCTGTTGATCCTGCACAACGTGCAGACCGAGGTGCTGCGCACCCAGGGCCAGGCGCGCTTCCAGATCTACTGGAAGGTGGGCGCGGACATGACCGCGGTGGAGGCCCAGTGGACGGACCTGAAGCGCGCGCCCGGCGTGGCCGAGGTGAGCACCTTCACCCCGCGCGCGGCCCTGTCCGAGCTGATGCGCGGGCTGGCGCCCAAGACCTCGGGCGGTGGGCTGGCGCAAAGCAATGTGGCGGCGAACGCCTCGGGCAATGCCTCTGCGGCTGCCGGGTCTCCGGGCGCCGGCGAAGACTTTTCCTGGCTGGAGGGCGACAACCCCCTGCCCGCCACGGCGCTGGTGAGCTTCAACATTCCCCCGGCCGAGGAGCCGGAGCCCTGGATGGGCCGCATGTACGCCCGGCTCAAGGCCCTCGACGGCGTGGAGCAGGTGACCTACAACCCGACCCAGCTGACCCTGGCCACGGGCTGGATAGCCCTGGTGCAAAAGGCGGCCCTGCCTGCGCTGGGCTTTTTCGCGCTGGTGGTGGGGCTGGTGGTGGGCAATACGCTGAAGCTGATGATGCTGGCCCGCAAGGACGAGGTTGAGATCCTCTCGCTTGTTGGCGCGCGCGCCTGGTTCATCCGCGCCCCGCTTTTCGCCAACGGCGTGGTGCAGGGGCTGCTGGGCAGCGTGCTGTCGCTGTTCTGCCTCAAGTTTTTGCAGTCCTGGCTGCGCAGCGTGCTCGACGTGCCTCCGCTGTTCCTCAAGGTCGAGTTCCTGCCCCTGACGCAGTGCGTGGCGCTGGTGCTCTGCACCACCTGCGTGGCCGGGCTGGCCAGCCTCATTGCCGCCAGGAAATAGGGCGCGGAAGTAGGCTGCACAGGCGCCCTCGCCGCAAAAAGTCACTTCCGCGCCGCCGGACTGGAACCGCCAGCGCATACATTTCGCCGTCCCCCCCCGGCGCAGAACCAATCAGGAGGAAGCCATGCCCGCCAGCAAGACCAGCAGGAAGATGACCGCCCGCAGCTCCAAGATGACCGGCGGCCTGGAAAAGGCCCCGCACCGCTCGCTGCTCTCGGCCCTGGGGCTGACGCATGAGGAGATGCGCCGCCCGCTCATCGGCATCGCCAACTCGGCCAACGAGATCATCCCCGGCCACATGCACCTGGACCGCATCGCCCAGGCCGTGAAGGACGGGGTGCGCATGGCCGGGGGCACGCCCATGGAGTTCCCGGTCATCGGCGTGTGCGACGGCCTGGCCATGAACCACGAGGGCATGCGCATGTCCTTGCCCAGCCGCGAGCTCATCGCTGACTCGGTCGAGATCATGGCCACGGCCCACCCCTTTGACGCCCTGGTGCTCGTGCCCAACTGCGACAAGGTGGTGCCGGGCATGCTCATGGCCGCGCTGCGGCTGAACATCCCCACGATAGTCGTGTCCGGCGGGCCGATGCTGGCGGGAGAGGTGCGCGGCAAGCGCGTGGACCTGATCAACGTTTTCGAGGCCGTGGGCCGGGTCAAGCTGGGGAAAATGGACGAGGCCGAGCTCTCCGAGCTGGAGGACAACGCCTGTCCGGGCTGCGGCTCCTGCGCGGGCATGTTCACGGCCAACTCCATGAACTGCCTGTCCGAGACCATCGGCCTGGCCCTGCCGGGCAACGGCACCATTCCGGCGGTGCACGCCGCGCGCATCCGCCTGGCCAAAGAGGCCGGCATGCAGATCATGGAGCTTTTGAAGCGCGACATCCGCCCGCGCGACATCGTGACCGAAAAAAGCGTGAAAAACGCCGTGACGCTCGACATGGCGCTCGGCTGCTCCACCAACACCGTGCTGCACCTGCCGGCCATCTTCCGCGAGGCCGGGCTGGACCTCGACCTGACCATCTTCGACGAGGTGAGCCGCAACACGCCGAACCTGTGCCGCCTGTCTCCTGCTGGTGCGCACTACATCCAGGACCTGCACGCCGCTGGCGGCATTCAGGCCGTCATGGCCGAGCTGGCGAGCGCCGGGCGCATCGAGACCGGGGCCATGACCTGCACGGGCAAGACCGTGGGCGAGAACCTGGCCGAGAACAAGTCCCGCGTGCGCGACTACGAGGTCATTCGGCCTGTGAACGAGCCCTACGCCCATGAGGGCGGCATCGCGGTGCTCATGGGCAACCTCGCGCCCCAGGGCGCGGTGGTCAAGCAGTCGGCCGTTGTCCCGGCCATGATGCGCACCACGGCCAAGGCCCGGCCCTACGACTCCGAGGAGGAGGCCTGTGCGGCCATCCTGGCCGGAGACATCAAGCCCGGCGACGCGGTGGTCATCCGCTACGAGGGGCCCAAGGGCGGCCCGGGCATGCGCGAAATGCTCACCCCCACCAGCACCATCATGGGCATGGGCCTGGGCGAGAGCGTGGCGCTGATCACCGACGGACGCTTTTCCGGCGGCTCGCGCGGGGCGGCCATCGGCCACGTCTCGCCCGAGGCGGCCAGCGGCGGCATGATCGGCCTGGTGCAGGATGGCGACCTGATCGAGATCGACATCCCCGGCCGCAGGCTGAACCTGCTGGTGGACGAGGCCGAGCTGGCCCGGCGCAAGGCCGTGTTCAAGCCCAAGCGCAAGAAGATCAACTCGCCGTTCCTCAAACGCTATGCCGCGCGGGTGAGCAGCGCAGCCCAGGGCGCTGTGCTGGAATAAAAGCAGAGCCTCCGGCGGCCAGGGCTCCGCTCCGGCCTCACCAGACGCGAAAGGCTCCTTCCAGCGCACAGGCGTTGGGAGGGGCCTTTTGCTTTGCAGGGCAGACCGCGATGCGAATCCCGCTGAGCAGCCCGGACCGGAAACCCCATTCCTGTCCTGACTGTGTGCGTGCAAGCCCCGCTCACCCACTCCCTCTTCGTTTCCCGATCACTTCCGCCCGCATCCATCCCGAAACTTCATTGCGCCCAGCCAAAACGCCTGGAAGACACCCAAACCCCCTGCCGAGCGCACACACTCTGTGCAAATATGACAATTATGAAAATGATGCCGACAGATTTAGCGTTCCTGACACATCTGGCAACGACACTTTTGCTGACACAATTCATAGATTTTCAATGAAATAAAATGGTTGTCAGTGATTGGCACGATTTGGCCCAGCTCTTGCTTTTGTAGTTGCCACAGCGAACGAAAACGCAGGCATCCTGACAAATGTGTAGCAGAGGCTGATAGGGCGTCTGTGCGGCCCGCCTGGGCAATCCGACAAGGGTGTTAGTCTGCGCAGGAAGCAAGGCTGGCTGGGTGGAACAGTGCATACAAAAGCGTATTTGACAAAATCGTAATGGCGTAGCCCGGCCGAGGCGTTCCATCGGCAGGGCGTTTCCCTGGACCTGAGAGGAAGGAGGATCCCTCAATGAATGCGGCGGATACTGCATTTGTGCTCATCTGCTCGGCCCTGGTCATGTTCATGACCCCGGGCCTGGCCCTGTTTTATGGCGGCATGGTGCGCAGCAAAAACGTGCTCGGCACCATCATGCAGAGTTTCATCCTGCTTGGTTTGGTCTCTGTGCTCTGGGCCGTGTGCGGCTACACCCTGGCCTTCGGAACGGATGTCGGCGGCTTCATCGGCGGCCTGGACTATCTGTTCATGAACGGCGTGGGCATGGTGCCCGGTCCCCCGGCGGACACCATCCCGCACCTGGCCTTCATGATCTTCCAGTGCATGTTCGCGGTGATCACGCCCGCGCTCATCACCGGCGCCTTTGCCGAGCGCATGCGCTTCGGCGGCTTTCTGGTCTTCAGCGCCCTGTGGCTGCTGCTGGTGTACTGTCCCATGGCCCACTGGGTCTGGGGCAAGGGCTGGATGGCCAGCATGGGCGCGCTGGACTTCGCGGGCGGCGCGGTGGTGCACATGAGTTCCGCCGCAGCGGCCCTGGCTGCGGTCATCGTGCTGGGCAAGCGCAAGGGCCACGGCCACACCCCGTTCATTCCCCACAACCTGCCCATGACCGTGCTCGGCGCGGGCATCCTGTGGTTCGGCTGGTTCGGCTTCAACGCGGGCTCCGCGCTCGCGGCAGACGGCTTCGCGGCCAACGCCTTCGTGACCACGCACATGGCCGCCGCAGCTGCGGCCCTGGCCTGGATCTTCATGGAGTGGCGGCACTCGGGCAAGGCCACGACGCTCGGCGCCGCCTCGGGCGCGGTTGCCGGGCTGGTGGCCATCACCCCGGCGGCGGGCTTTGTCACGGTCATGCCGGCCCTGCTCATCGGCCTGGGCGGCGGCGTGTTCTGCTTCCTTGGCGTGCTTTTGAAGAACAAGTTCGGCTACGACGACGCCCTGGACGTGGTGGGCGTGCACGGCGTGGGCGGCACCTGGGGCGCCATCGCCACCGGGCTGTTCGCCAGCATCAACAAGGCCACCGGGCTTTTCTATGGCAATCCGTCGCAGCTTTGGATACAGTTGGCCTCAGTGGCTGCCACCTGGGCCTTCTGCTTCGTGGCCAGCCTGATCCTCTTCAAGCTCGTGGACGCCACCATCGGCCTGCGCGCCAGCCAGGAAGAGGAAGAGCGCGGACTGGATCTCACGCAGCACAACGAGACCGGCTACCAGGCGTAGCCCCCACCCACGACAGAATAGACCCGAGGAGAGAAGGAGCCCGAACATGAAGAAAGTTGAAATCATCACCCGCACCTTCAAGCTCGACGACATCAAGGCCGCCCTGGGCGAGATCGGCGTCAAGGGCATGACCGTGAGCGAAGTCAAGGGCTTTGGCCGCCAGGGCGGCCACAAGGAAGTCTACCGCGGCGCGGAGTACCAGGTGGACTTCGTGGTCAAGGTCAAGATCGAGGTCGTGGTCGAGGACGCCCGCGTCACCGACGTGATCAACGCCGCCACCAAGGCCGCCCGCACCGGCCAGGTGGGCGACGGCAAGATCTTCGTCCTGCCCGTGGACGAGGTGGTGCGCATCCGCACCGGCGAGACCGGGGACGCAGCCGTCTAGGCGCCCCCGCCGCCGCCGAACGTAGTCCATGACCACGGAAAGCGAACACAGCGGACCGGTCCTGCCGCCTTCAGCGCTCGCGCTGCGGCAGGACCGGTCCAACCTGGCCGAGGCGGCCCGCAAGGGCGACCTCACCGGCTACCCGGCCGCCGCCGCGCAGCTCATGGACACCTATTTCCGGGAGCGCCTGGCCGAACTGGCCCCCCTGGGCACATCCCCAGGCGCTTCAACGTTCGGAGCCATAACGCCGGGAGTTCCCTCCCCTGGCGCTTCAACACCCGTGGCCAGCCCTGTCCCCGGTACCGAAGGCGGCAGCGCCCGTGCTGGCTCTTCTGGCCTTTCCGGCCCGGTCCTGACCCACACCGCCGGGTCCGCCGCAGGGCCAGAGGCCTTGTCGGGCGCTGTATCAAATGCTGGCCGGGGCAAGGCCGCTGCCGTTGCCGGGTCCAGCCCGCCCTTCGCCCTGGTGGCCGTGGGCGGCTATGGCCGCAGCGAGCTGTGCCCGGCTTCGGACGTGGACGTGCTGGTGCTCTACGAGGGCGCGGTGCCCGGAAGCGCGGAGGAGCTCTCGCGCGGGCTGTTCCACCCGCTCTGGGACCTCGGGCTGGACCTGGGGCACGGCGTGCGCGCCCTGAAGGACGGCCTGGCCCTGGCCCGGGAGGACACCCAGGTTCTGACCTCGCTGCTCGACATCAGGCTCATCGCGGGGGATGCGCAGGTGCTGGAGAGCTTCCGGCGCGAATTTTCGCAAAAGGTCCTGGCCTGCGCAGCGGAGCCCTTTGGCCAATGGGTGCTGGCGCACAATGTCCAGCGCCGCGCAGAGTACGGCGACTCCTCCGGCCTCTTGGAGCCGGACCTAAAGAACGGCCTGGGCGCATTGCGCGACGTGCACCAAATCCACTGGCTGCTGGGCCTGAAGAGCGGGATGGGCCAGAACTCCGGCCAATCCGTCGGCCAGTCCGTCGGCCAAGCAGTCGGCCAGCCCTTCACCCCCGGCGACCAGCCCTTCACCCCCGGCGACCACGCCATGCTGGCCCAGGACTACGCCTTTGTGCTGTCCGCGCGCACGGCCCTGCACCTGGCGGCGCGGCGCAAGACCGACCGCCTGTCCTTTGACTACCAGCCCCAGGTGGCGCGCGCCCTGGGCTTTGCCGGGGCCGAGCCCGAGGCCGGGCCGGAACATGGGCAAAACCCCGGCCAGGGCAATGTCCAGGCCAATGACCAGGCCAATGGACAGGCCAAGGACCAGGCCAGTGGACAAGATGACGGCCTGGCCACGGGACTGGCGGTGGAGGCCTTCCTCTCGCGCCTGCACCAGAGCATGACGCGCATCCGCTCCATGCGCCAGGCCTGCTGGCTGTGCGTCTTCCCTCCGTCCACGCCCGCCCCGGCCCTGCCGCCCGGTGCGCCGCAGGGCATCGTCGACACCCCCACGGGCGTGGCCTTTGCCGTTGCGGATCCGCCCCCGGGCCCGGAGCTTCTGCTGGCCCTGTACGTGGCCGCAGCCCAGGCCGCCCGGCCCGTGGCCTGGTCCGCCCTGCGCGCCACGCGCCTGGCCCTGGCCGACCCCCAGCCTGGGGTGAATATGCGCGCGGCCTGCGCCAGCCTGCCCGGCGTGCTGGCCGCCCTCATCGCCATTTTCCGCGCCAGCGGGCGCGACGCCGAAAGCTCACCCCTGTCCCTGATCTCGGAGCCGTGCAGGCCAAAGTCGGGCAGCGGCCTGGTGCGCGCCCTCAAGGGCTTCTTCGCGCCGTCCAGGGCCCCTGGCCTGGACCAGGAGCTGCCGCCGCCCAGCACCCCCAGCCTGTCCACGGCCCTGCAGTCCATGCTCGACACCGGGCTGCTGGCCGCCCTGGTGCCGGAATTCGCGCCGGTGGAGCACCTGGTCCAGTTCGACGACTTCCACATCCACCCCGTGGGCAAGCACACCCTGGAGGTGGTGCGCACCCTGGCCGCCCTGCGCGAGCCGGAACAGGCCAGCCAGGCCCCGGCAGACCCCCTGCTGGTTGAGCGCGCCCGGTCCCTGCCGCATTACGAGCGGCTGCTGCTGGCCGGGTTCGCCCACGACCTGGCCAAGCCCAACTGCGACCATTCCGGCGCGGGCGCGAGCCTGACCGAGGACCTGCTGCGCCGTCTGGGCGCGGACCAGGAAACCATCTCCGACGTGGCCTTTTTGGTGCGCGAGCATCTGCTCATCCCCAAAACCGCCACCCGGCGCGACCTGGCCGACGAGTCCGTATCCGCGCGGCTGGCCGAGGTCTGCGGCAGCGTCGACCGGCTGGACATGCTGCACCTGCTGGCCGTGGCCGATTCCAGCTCCACCGGCCCGCGCGCCTGGAACCCCTGGACCGCCTCGCTGTTCAGCGAGCTGACCCTGAAGGCCCGGCACCTTTTGACCAACGGCCCGCTGGCCGCGCCCCGCGCCGTGGAGCACAGCCGCCAGGTGCGCCAGGCCGCCCTGGCCCTGGCCGAGCAGCCGGTGCCGATCAGCTTATCCGGCCCGGCCAGCCCATCCGGTACGGCCAGCCCATCCAGCCCGCCGTCCGCCGCCGCGCCGCCCCTGGGCCTGGACTATGCCGAGAAGTGCCTGGAGCGCATGCCCGCCCGCGCCACCTTGGTGCTCGACGCGCCCACCCTGGTGCGGCACATGGACCTGGCCCGGCGCTTCCGCGCAAGCCTGGACGAGGACCTGGTGCGCAAGCCCTCGGGCAAGGCGGGCATCGGCGTGGTGGAGATCGAGGCCGTGGCGCTGCCCGGGGCCAGGGCCTTCCAGGTCAGCATGGCCGCCCTGGACCAGCCGGGGCTCTTTGCTGTCATGGCCGGGGTGCTGGCCCTGCACGACCTGAACATCCTCTCGGCCGAGGTGCTCACCTGGACCGGCCTGCCTCCCGCCAGCACGCACGGCGGCGGCAACGGCGCAGGCAACATGGCCCTGGACATGTTCGTGGTGCAGGAGCCGGCCGAGGGCTTGTACCTGGACGACCTCTGGGCCCGGGTGCGCCGCGCGGTGAGCTACACGCTTTTGGGCAAGCTTTCCCTGGAGTACCGCCTGGAGCAGAAGCGCGTGTCGCCCCTGTCCGTGCCCTCGCGCGCGCCCAAGGCCCGCAGCAAGGTCCGCGTGGACTTTGACGCCAGCGACTTCTACACCGTGGTCGAAATAGCCGCGCCCGACCGCCTGGGCCTGTTGCACGACTTGGCGCGGGCCCTGGCGTCCCTGCGGCTGGAGGTGCACCTGGCGCGCATCGCGACCTCCGCCGGGCGCATCCACGATTCCTTCTACGTGCGCAGCGAGGACGGCCAGAAGCTCAGCGACCCGGCCCAGGCCGAGGGCATCAAGAAGGCGCTTTTGGCCGCCGCCCGCCCTTATGTAGGAAACTCAAAATTGTTTTGATTCAACTGGTTGCACTGGGATGACCGCAAGGTTGCCGCCCGACGTCAGCCTCGTCCTCTTCCGACCTCAGTCAATATCGTTGGCCAGAATGAAAAAGCCGTCAACGCAGTCGTCCTCGCCAAGGTATATCTCAATCCAGCGCTGGACCCGGCTGACGACGAAGCCTGGCGGATACTCTCCAGGCCGCACGGGGCGGTACGAGGCGTAGCCGATGGTGCGGCGGCCAATGACCCGGTGCGGCGCGCCGAACATGGCAACCACCTCCTCGCGGGTCATGCCCAGGCGCAGACCTCCCGGAGTGCGCACGGCGGAACTCACCATGGGCGTCTCGCGGCAGCGTGTCCAGGCCTGGATGATGGCGGATTTGTCCGCATGGACCGACACGCTCCAAAGGGCGCCCGGGGCGAGTGAGAATATCACGGCGGCTCTGTCCCCCGGACGAGAGGAGACGTAGCAGTACATTGCATTACGCTCATTGAAGACCGTGCGCGGAGCAGGTCCGAACAGCGCCAGTATGTCCTTGGCCGTCTTGTGCAGATGGAAACGCTGGTCCTGGCGCTCGCCCAGACCGTCAAGGGCATAGTGGGCGTCGTCGAGCACGGGCGAATAGGGCGGCTTTTCAAGCCGTGGCTCCAGAAAGCCCGGCTCGTTTTCACCCACGAGCACGAGAGAGCTGCCGCGCTTCGCCTCAACCGGGGCGGGAAGGACGAGGCAGAGGCACAGGGCCAGCGCGGCGGAGATATTACTTCGTGACACGGATCCATCCCCCTTCGTAGTTCCTGAGCTTCTCCCTGGCAGATTTGTTCAGGATGATGCAGCCTCGGGAGGCATCATTCTCTTTGTTGTTGCCGTGGATGAGGAACGTGCTCGGCTTGCGCCCCATGCCCTCATCTCCCACCCGTTTTTCGGTCTGCTCGTCAGGAACCAAACGGAAGACAGGGGGCGTCAGATGGTGCTTCATGCAATAATCCTGGTCCGTCACTTCCTCCACCCGCCAATTGCCTTCCGGGATGGGGCCGAAGTCCTCAAAGTCTTGGCTCGCGGCCTTGTTCCTGTGCTGACCCCTGCCGCTGTATGCTTCGTCCGTCAGGACTCCGCCTGCAGGGTTGCGCAAGGTGTGGTTCTCGATGCTGTAGACCAGGTGCGATTCCTTGGGCGCTGGTGGCGGAGGCGGATACTTGTCCTTCGGCGGCGGCGTCACCTTCCCGCGCACTTCGCTGCCGCCCGAGATGCCGCCCGAACCTGCGGTTCCGAGATACCGCCCGTGCTCGTCGTAGGGTTGCTCCTCGCCGCCCCCACCGGGTTTCGTGCCCATAGGCCCCAGGCTCATCCCGGCGGCGGCGTGCTTGCCGTCGTCGCTCACCCTGGTCCAAATCCGATTGTCCGTGCTTCTTGTTTCCATATATGACCTCCCAAGGTCTTTCAACGGAATATAGCACGGCTTTTATGCGCTGGACAAAAATACCCGTTTTTGGCCGCTAAAAGGACAAAATTTCCCTCTTGACAGGGTATGCGGGAGCCGGGAGGCTGGTCGTGGCGCACAGACGGGCGCTGGCGCGTAACGGCCTGATTATTCGTTGTTTTGAGTTTCCTACATAAGGGCGCGCCGCCAAATGAACAGGGGGAGCGTAATCGCCCCCCTTACTTCCGCTCCACCCCGCGTGATTCCCCGTCCGGGCCGCAGGCGGCCCTCGCAGGCAATCCGTGCGCCGTCTGGCCCGGACGAGCCGGAACGCAGGCTTAGGCCATGCCCAGCTTGGCCTTGGCCCGAAGCACGACGCCGTCGCTGTCGGCGAACTGGTAGCCGCGCTCCAGCAGCTTGCGCGTGTACGACTTGTTGTACAAAAAGGCCCACACGAGGGACGCCAGGCCAAAGGTGCAGAGCTGCAAAATGATCAGCAAAACGCCGACCAGGATGTCGCCCCTGAAAATGGCGGGCCAACCGCCGAAAAACAGCGTGGTCCAGCTGAATCCGAAGAAGCCTTTCTGCACCAGCCCGGACTGCGGCTGCTTCAACATGACGACTGTGGCCATCACTCCCCCCCAATACTACAGGTTCATAGGAAAAGGCTCCCCGCGACGCGGGCGGCCCCGCAACCGCCGCGCTAGGACAGCAGGTCCTCGCCGTACTTGTTTGCGCCGCTGGTGCCGGGCACGAACATGATCAGCACGGCCACGTAGAGATTGAACAGCGGCACCAGGGTGAACCACATCCAGTGCCCGGATTTGTCCAGGTCATGCAGGCGCTTGATGCCGATAATGATGCTGGAGTACAGCGAGATCAGGTAGACCAAGAGGAACAGGTTTTCCGAGATCATGGCCGATAGCGCCCAGGCCGCGAGCATGACGCCGAAGGCGGCCCAGTACTTGGCCCGGTTCAGGCGGCCCTCGTAGGAGAGCAGCGTGTGCTTCAGGTTCTGCACGTCCAGAAAGGGCTTGCCCTTGTCGTAGCTCTTGCCCACATCCGCGATGATCGACCCGCCCATGTTTTGCGGCGCGGACAACGTGGCCTGGCAATGCTTGCAGCGCACGGCGCCGTCCTGGATCTCTTCCTTGCAGTACGGGCAGATCATGGGCATGTCTCCTTGCGGTTTCCGGTTCAGGCCTGGCGCGGCTGCGCAACTGTTTCACACGCCTACGTAATCGGAAATCCGGCGCAGGGCAAGAGGACACTGGATATATTCGCGGTCACGCCCGGCGGGCCCGC
This sequence comes from uncultured delta proteobacterium, assembly GCA_903843965.1. Taxonomy (GTDB): domain Bacteria; phylum Desulfobacterota; class Desulfovibrionia; order Desulfovibrionales; family Desulfovibrionaceae; genus Humidesulfovibrio. The sequence continues at coordinate 53,605 of CAIMRY010000006.1, read as the reverse complement.
TGCACCCGCCTTGCCCCGTTGCCAGAAAGCGCGCTTTGGGCTAGTTTGCATGCACCATCAACCAAGCATCCCCCCGGAGGCGCCATGCACCCGAAAAGCAATCCCACCGCAACGTTCGCCCTCGCCGCCCTCATTTCCCTCGGACTCGCCCTCGGCCTCTTTCTTGCGCCCGCGCCGGGCCAGGCCTTCAGCCTGGGCAGCCTGTTCGGCTCGCGCGTGGACAAGCAACTGGTAGCCCAGGTGCCCCGCGACAAGCGCGGCGACATCGACAAGGCCGAGTTCGAGAACGCCGTGGCTGGCGAGGAAGTGGCTCTGGCCAAGCTCAGGGAGGAACTGGCCGACCGCCAGGACGACTACGCCGCCACTGCCACCAAGGTGGCCAAGGCCAACGCCACGGCTGCGGAGCTGGCCCTGGACACCGCGCGCATCGACGCCGTGGACGCCGCAGGCCTGGGCGTGAAGGAGGACAACCTCAAGCTCCAGGCCGACCTGCGCGAGGACCGCACCAAGAACGAGGCCGAGCGCATCCAGCTCAAGGGCAAGCTGGACCAGACCGACGTGTTCGTGCGCGACCTGAAGAACCGCGTGGCCGACAAGGAAAAGACCGTGGCCGCGTTCAAGGCCCGCCGTCCGGGCGCGCCGCCGTCCACCGCCGTGGCTCCGGCCGCAGCGCCCGCCGCTGCCCCGGCCCCGGCCGCAATGCCCAGCGCCTCCCCGAAGGGGCCCTTGCCAGAGGAGATCGTCCGCCAGGAGCTCCCGGCTCCGCCCCCGGCCCCCGCCCCCGCGCCCGAGGCGGACCTGAAGAACTAGGGCCGATCGTTCCGCAGGCAGCCCCGGCAGGCTATCGGCCGGGGCTGCTAAGCCGGGAGCATGCCAGCCGAAGCACAACCCGGCAAGGAAGCCCAGCCGGTGCTTCCTAGTCCATTCCGCAACGACCGCAACGAAGCACAACAAGGGCGAAATCCGGGCATCGGGCTGGGCCGCGCGGGCAGAAGGCTGCCCGCTGTGTTGTTCCTTCTCTTTGCCCAGCGCTGCTCACCAAAACCGAAAGGGCTGTTTTCAGGAGGTGCCTGGGACAGCCCTTTCGGCTTTGAATGGGGGCAACGCACCGTCAACAATTCCAAGTAGGGCCTGGGAGGCAAGTCGGGCAGGCGGGCAAGCTATCGGGCGGAGTCTAAAGTTAACTTGTGCCGGGAGAGTGCACTATGCACTATCCGCAGAACCATAGGGTATTCGTTTACATTTTAAATGTTGGTTGGTATATATTCTGATAACATTGGGGAGAGGCTTCGTGGGGCTGCACCCTTCAAGTTTGGCTAGTTTACACTTTCCACGAGTAGAATTCTGAGGTAATTCATATGGTAGTAGCACCTTCTTCCCCTGAAACGACGTGCATTTATTGTAACAGAACGTTCCCGATCAACGAATTTTCCCTCGAACACATTTTCCCTTCTGCCCTTGGAGGAAAAGCTTGCGGCGACCTGTTCAAGACGCGTACGGTGTGCAGCAGGTGTAATAATACCACAGGGTTACATGTAGACGGTGCTTTCATAAAGTCATGGTTTACCACAAACGGGGCGGCTGCTTCCGCCTTTACATATCTTGACCCAATTAGCGGTGGGCTTGTTCCCTATACGTACATTGGAAATATCCCAGCGCTTTCTGACGCTGAATATTTGTATGAGTTCTGGGTTGGGCCAAGCGGTGAGAATGTTTACAGTCGAAGTCCTCGCGATGACAAATTTTTCGGTTACGCTGGGGGAAATCCGATTACCACGAAGAAGGTCGGTCGCGATGTTATTATATTTGGGACCACAACAGAGGCGTATTGGTTGAAGGTTGGGCTGCTCTCTTTTAGTGACTTCTTTTATAACGATAGACGCTACTCTGGCAATTTCCAATTATCTCAAGATTCGAGCAGCAACAATTTGTTCATTGTGCCAGACTTGGCCGGCAATGAGTTCATTGAGAAGGTCAAACAGTACAGAAGCGTAGCTGAGTCGAACAATACTAGCCACGGCTGTGCATTTTCAGTAGACATTGGTTTTGCTGATAGGTTTCTTGTGAAGCTTGCACTCGGCTTAGGTAGCTCTCTGTTCGGTGATGATTTCGTTATATCGCCTTACGCAAAACATCTAAGGGATGCTCTTTGGGCGAAGTCAACGGATGAGCGCCATGATATCCCTCTCCGCGGTGTCGGATACTGGGATATAAATGATAATTTTGACCGCTTGATGGCTTGGCCTGGTGGACATACAATCATGTTGCAGCGCTTCAGGGATGACGTTGCGCTGGTCTTGTATGTATACGGTAAAAAGTCTGGAATCGTCGTCATTACTGATGAATTCAGCAAATTCACATGTGAACTTGAAAGCTCTCTTAACGATGGTATAGTATATATTCTAGTCCCAAGCCGTCGTATATGCACAAAGCCAATTCCGATGCAGGATTTTGTCTCACACCAAGTGGGCAACTCAAAGAATGCTGAACTAGCCAGTATCGAGGCCTTGAGGGTAGAATTAAAAGACTTGCCACCACGTTAGCCCCCCGCTTCGACCATCCACCGACCCCCACCGACCGCCCGCCGAAGTGCTGGTTGCGGGGCCCTTTACGACCCTTGCCGGGCGGTGCTACGGCTTGTCTGTTTCGCCTGGGCCTGTTTGACCGGGGACCACAACCAAGGGGGCGCTGCCCATGTATCTCGGCATTGATGTTGGCGGCACGCACACGGACGCCGTGGCGCTCAGCGAGGCGGGCGTGGCCGCGCAGGTCAAGGTCCGGACCGATCCGGCGGACCTGCTCGCCTCGGTGAACCAGGCCCTGCGCGAGATTTTGAAGACCGTGAAGCCCGGCGGCGTGCGCCAGCTGAACCTCTCCACCACGCTCTCCACCAACGCCATCGTCCAGGGCACCACCGAGGACGTGGGCATGCTGGTCATCCCCGGCCCGGGCATCAGCGCGCACGAGTTCATGCTCTGCCGCGACTACCACGTGCTCGACGGCGCCATCGACCACCGCGGCAGCGAGACCGACCGCCTGGACGAAGCCCAGATCAAGGCCGCCATCGAGAGCTGCCGCGCGGGCGGAGTGCGCGTGTTCGGCTGCGTGGGCAAGTTCAGCACCAGGAACCCCCTGCACGAAAACACCCTGCGCCAGCTGCTGGGGGCCGCAGGCGGCCAGGGCCCGGACTACGTGACCCTGGGCCACGAACTGGGCGGGCGGCTGAACTTTCCCCGGCGGCTGGCCACGGCCTATTTCAACTGCGCGGTCTGGCGCGTGTTCAACGCTTTTGCCACGGCCGTGGAGAAGAGCCTGGCCGAGCTGAGCCTGGGCCACGTGCGCGTGAACACCCTCAAGGCCGACGGCGGCACCTTTCCGCTCGCCCAGGCGCGGCGCATGCCCGTGCAGAGCATCTTCTCCGGCCCGGCGGCCAGCGTCATGGGCATCATCGCCCTGTGCGACATCACGCGCGACTCGATCATCCTGGACATCGGCGGCACCACCACAGACATCGCCGTGTTCGTGGACGGCCAGCCCCTGGTGGAGAACGACGGCATCCACATCGGCAGCCATCCCACGCTCGTGCGCGCGCTCAAGGTCCGCTCCATCGGCATCGGCGGGGACTCGGCCATCAACGTGCTGGGCGAGGCCGTGCGCGTGGGCCCCAACCGCCTGGGCCCGTCCCTGGCCGACTCCATACCGGCTGGCGCGGGCCTGCCGGTGAATGCGCGGCCCACCCTCATCGACGCGCTGAACTGCACCGGGGCCTGCGCCCACGGCAATGTCGACGCTTCGCGCCGGGGCCTGGCCGAGTTCGCGGCCCTGCACTCCATCCAGCCGGAGATGTTGGCCTCGCAGGCCGTGGCTGCTGCGGCGGAGGCCATCTACGCGTCGACCCAGGAGCTCTTGGCCGAGATCAACGACAAGCCCGTGTACACCATCCACGAGCTGCTGGAGGGCCGCCGCGTGGCCCCTGGCCGCGTGTACGTCATGGGCGGGCCGGCCGAGGCCATGAAGGAGGCCGTGCGCCAGCGCTTCGAGCTGTTCACCGTGGTGCCGCAGCATTCCGGCGTGGCCAACGCCATCGGCGCGGCCTTGACGCGCAACACGGCCAGCCTGGAGCTCTTCGCCGACACGGAAAAGGGCGTGATGTTCATCCCGGCCCTGCGCCACCGCGAAAACGTGCCGCGCACCTACGCCCTGGCCGACGCCGAACGCGACGCCATGAACCACATGCTTGCCCACCTGTCCGAGATGGGCGTCTTCGCCGACCGGGACAACGCCCAGATCACCCACGCCTCCAGTTTCAACATGGTCAGCGAGGGCCGCACCACGGGCAAGAACATCCGCGTCAAATGCCAGATCAAGCCCGGCGTGGCCTTCACGCTCACCGGCGCGCCCACGGCCCCGCCGGGCAGGCGGACGCCGGGACAGTCCCTGAGCCGGGCCGTCAGCGCCCCTGTGGGCCGGTCGGCGGACAAGGCGTCGGACATGTCTGCGGACAAGCTGGCGGACAAGGCGGCGGGCAATACGGGCGGGAGGAGCTAGGCCATGCAGGGAGCGAAAGACAGCCTGGGGATCATCCTGTTTCCGGCTTTTGACTGGAGCATCTCGCCCACGCACCCGGAGCGCGAGGAGCGCCTGCTGTACACCCAGGACCAGCTCAAGGAAGAGGGTCTGTTCGACATCGAGGGCGTGGACGAGCACAAGCCCGGCGTGGCCACCCGCGAGGACGTGGAGCGCGCGCACTTCTGCTTCCCCGAGGTGGAGGCCGTGGCCACGCGCTCGCACATGGTGGCCGCGGGCGGCACCATCACCGCAGCCGACCTGGTCATGACCGGCCGCCACAAGCGCGCCTTCGCCCTGGTGCGCCCGCCCGGCCACCACGCCATGAAGGTGGTGCAGGGCTCGCGCGGGTTCTGCAACATCAACATCGAAGCAGTGATGATTGAGCACCTGCGCGAGAAGTACGGCGTGAAGAAAATCGCCGTGGTCGACACCGACTGCCACCACGGCGACGGCACCCAGGACATCTACTGGCACGACCCGGACGTGCTCTTCATCTCGCTGCACCAGGACGGCCGCACCCTGTACCCCGGCACCGGCTTCCCCGCCGACTGCGGCGGGCCAGGGGCGCTGGGGCGCACCATCAACATCCCCCTGCCGCCGGGCACCGGCGACGAGGGCTACCTCATGGTCATGGAGCGCATCGTGCTGCCCATCTTGCGCGACTTCGCGCCGGAGATCGTGGTCAACTCCGCCGGGCAGGACAACCACTTCACCGACCCCATCACCAACATGAACCTGACGGCCCAGGGCTACGCGCGCATGACCGAGCTCTTGAAGCCCGACCTGGCCGTGCTGGAGGGCGGGTACGCCATCCAGGGCGCGCTGCCGTACGTGAACCTCGGCATCGCCCTGTCGCTGGCCGGGCTGGACTACTCCGGCGTGCGCGAGCCCGCCTTCGACGCCGTACGCCACCGCCAGCGGCCGGACCTGGCCGAGTACATCGAACGTTTGTGCGACACCATCCCCAACGTCTACTTCCACCCGCCCGCCGAATCCACGGACGGCTTCGTGGTCCATCAGGACAGCGGCGACTGGTTCGTGCGCCACAAGAACATCTACTACGACACCGACGACATCACCGAGGCCCAGACCGAGGAGCTGTACCTTTGCGGTTCTTGTCGTGGTTTGTTGAAGATCGTCAGCCGCACCACCAAAAACCCGGCCTGCTTAGGGATTGAGATTCCGCTGCACGCCTGCGACGCCTGCCGCAGCCTGGGCTACAGCATCTACGAAGAGGCCCAGGTCAAGGAGGGCTACCGCTATGCCCAGTTCATCAACCGCCGCGACAGGGAATACTCCCGCCACGGATTCTGACTGAAGAAGAAGCCTGGCCGGGCCAGGCCGGGCCGGGGAGACGATAATGATGCACCCCACGCGACTGTCTCGGAAGGTTAAGTTCACTCTGCTTGATAATGCCGCAACCTCACTCATGCAGGCTGTTCAATTGCTTGCGTGGAAAGATATTGGTACCGACCATACGAGGCTAAAACATGCCATCTCGCATGCGGCCCATAGCGTAGAGTTGCTATTAAAGGAGCGCTTGCGGCGCATCAACCCTGCATTCGTTTGGAAAAATGTTGATAAATTTCCAAGTCTTGATGCAGAGACGGTTAATACTAATACCGCAATATCAAGGCTAACGACCGTAGGGGGTGTAATTTTTTCTGACAAAGACGTTGTGATGATTGAATCACTGCGCCGCGCACGAAATGCGATTGAGCACTATGAATGGGAGACGACGGAAAAGGACGCGAGATTAATCGTTGCAAACGCCCTATCCTTCACTTTTTCTTTTGCAAAGTCAGAGCTCGACATCGATCTTTCATCAGTACTTAAAACGGATGACACTTGGTCTGTGCTCCTTAACGAGCTTAACGAATTTAACAGCGCACATGGCGCTCGACTTGAAGCATCATTTCGGGCGCAGGGTGTGAGTGCCGTCGAATGTGATGAATGCGGTGCACAGACAGTTCCTTGGCAAGGTGGGGCTTGCGAGTTGTGTGGGCACTGGCAATCGATGGAAGATGACGAAGAATTGTGTGCCGCGACAGGGAATACTCCCGCCACGGATTCTGACTGAAGAAGAAGCCTGGCCGGGCCAGGCCGGGCCAGAAGCAGTTCGAGAAGCCGGGCCAGGAGTAGGTCCAGACGCCGGACCAGGAACAGGCCAGGGCCCCAACAGGATTCCCGTCGCCGCGCCGCGCGTGGCACTGTTTATGCTCCCATGACGGCACACGGCGTTCCCTGTTGGACTCTGCGCAAGGTTTTGCGCACCAGGGGCGCATAACTGGAACACAACAGGAGCACACGGATGAAAAGCGCAAAATTTGTGGCCACGCTGCTTGCTGGCGCGGGCCTGACCGGGCTGCTGCTGGCCGCGCCGGTCCGGGCCGAGTCGGGCATGGACGAGGCCCTGGACCGCATCGAGCGGGTGCTGGACGATGTGGAGCAGCTCCAGCGCATCATGCAGGAGCGGCCCCGCGAGATGGAGAGCGCCCGCGAGCGGCTGGCGCACAAGCAGGCCGAGCTGGAGCAGGAGCGCGTGCACGCCATGAGCTGGGCCGCCCACGTGCCGGAGCGGCGCGTGGAGGCCATGCGCGGCCACGGCATGAGCTGGGGGCAGATAGCCCACGAGCTGCGCGTGGATCCCTTTGTCGTTGGCGTGGCCACCGGCAGCTACGGTGAGCGCGACTATCACCGGGGCCACCACCACGACGACGATGCGCGCTTTGAGCAGTGGCATGGCCGTGACCACGACGGGCCCAGGGACCAGGACCGGCGCATGCACCGCGAGGGCCGCGACAACTACTAGCAGACGCAGGCGGCTGCGACATTTTGGCGCGCCGGGTGCAACAGCGTGCACATTCAGGCCGGGGCTCCCTCGCGGGGGGCTCCGGTTTTTTTGTACGCACCAGGGCAACCCCGAAAATTTTGGCTGGGGCGTGGCAGCTGAACGCGTTGCCCGTTGCCGCAGGCCAGGGAAACTGACCAGGCTGCGGCCTCCGGCCCTGAACCCTGGAGCCGGGCACGTTGTTGGCGCACTGGCCAGCCTTTCTCGGGGCCGCCGTCAACAGGGCTGCACCGGGTCGTGGCCGCATCTGCACGGCCAGAGCCCGCTTTCTTGCCCAGCGTCGTGTGGGCGGGGCTCCGGTCTGTTTGCCGCGCGACCATCTTCTCGCCCGCCCACAGTTCAACACGTCCGGACAGCCCGTCCGCCCAATCTGTCGGGACAACATCCGCGCGGGACCGCAAGCCGAATCCACAGGTCCTTTCATCCGTCCGTCACCCTTGCCCGCACATCCCAGCCGGTTGACGCCGCCCGCCCGCAGGAGCAAAATCGCTCCATCCGTCCACCCCCCCCTCAGCCCCAGGAGGCCCCCCATGCACCAGGTGCTCATCCAGCCCGCCACCTACCAGGATTGCCGCCAGGCCGTGGAAGCGGCCTTTGAAGCCTTTCCGCGTCCGGTGCGCGGCCGCAAGGTCCTCGTCAAGCCCAACGTGCTGCGCGCGGGCGTGCCCGAGGAGGCCATCACCACCCACCCGGCGGTGCTGCGCGCCGTGGTGGAGTGCCTGCTGGACCAGGGCGCTTCGGACATCACCGTGGGCGACAACCCCGGCCTCATGGGCTACGGCGCCAACGAGGCCTGCTTCGCCACCTGCGGCCTCACCGAGGCCGCGCTCGGCCACTACCGGAACATCGGCCTGGACGCCGTGGAGCTGCCCTTCAGCACCCTGGGCGACCCAAACCTGCTGCCCAAGGTCAGCGTGTCGCGCGCGGTGCTGGAGGCCGATGTCTTCATCAGCCTGCCCAAGTTCAAGACCCACGGCCTGACAGTGCTCACCGGCGCGCTCAAAAACAGCTACGGCATCCTGCCCGGCGCGCAGAAGGCGCACCTGCACAAGCTCGCAGGCAGTCCGCAGCGCTTCCAGGAGGTCATCGTCGACGTGTTCCGCATCCGCCCGCCGGACTTCTTCGTGGTCGACGCCGTAGTCGGCATGCAGGGCAACGGCCCGGCCGGCACCGAGCTGCGCTGGATCGGCAAGGTGCTGGCGGCGGACAACGCCGTGGCCCTGGACGGGGTCATTTCGCGCATGATGGGCCTGGACCCGGCGCTTCTGCGCATGCTGACCTACGCCCAGAGCCTGGGCCTGGGCGAGTTCGCGGACCAGACGCTGCGGGTGCTGGGCCAGCTTTCTCCCATCCCGGACTTCAAGCTGCCGCCGCTGGACGGCGGGGCCATCCAGCACTCCCTGGCGCTGCAAGAGATGCTGGAGGGCAGCATCGCCAGGCGGCCCAAGGCCGACCCGGCGCGCTGCACCGGCTGCGGCACCTGCGTGGCCCAGTGCCCGGCTTCGGCCCTGGCCCTGGTGGACACCCCCGCCGGGCCTCTGGCCGTGGTGGACCCGGAGCTGTGCATCGGCTGCTTCTGCTGCCAGGAGATGTGCCCGGAAAAGGCCATGAGCCTGGCCGCGCCCGGCTGCCCCTGCTCCGGGGGCCGGTAGGCGCAGCGGACTATTTCCGTCAGCACGGCCCGACGCCAAGACCTGACGCCACGGCCCGATGCCACGGCCCGATGCCACGGCCTGACGCCAAGGCCCGATGCCACGGCCCGCTGGCCCGGCGAAAGGCCGGGCTCCGCATGTGTCGGGGCTCCGGCCTTTTGCTTTCGTGGGGTTGGATTGCCTTGACCGGCGCTGGACCAATTCAAGGCAGGCGCTGTCGGCGGCGTTTCAGGTTTGTTCCCGGGGCTGGCGGCGGAGGGGGCTACGGCCATGTCGTTGTCCGGCTTCAGCCCAATTCAAAACGGGTGCTGCCGGGGGGGCCTGGTGGAATTCTTTGCCGGGCGGCGGAAATGCTGTGGCCCTGCTGCCGCCCTCTTCCCTGGCCTCGCGCCTCAGCCCAGCTCGAAGCTGGTGATGCCGAACACGCGGCCCAGGTCCATTTCCGGGGCCGGGCCGCGGTACATGCGCCCGGTCTCGAACACCGGCTTCATGTCGTGGGCCTCGGCCAGGCGCACGGCCCCGGCATGGGCCAGGGACACGTCCAGGAACACGGGCCCGGCCTTGGCCAGCGGGGACACGGTCTTCCGAAGGCCGTGGCGAAGGCCGTGGCGCAGGCCGTGGCACAGGCCGTGGAACAGGGCGTGGGCGGCTGCGTCGTCGTCGGCGAAAAGCGGCCCGATCTTGCTGCCCAGGCCGCAGGGCCGAACCACGCCGTATCCGGCCAGCCTGCCGCCGCGCCGCAGCCCCAGGGCGATGCTCCCCGGCGTGGCCAGCCAGGCCCGCAAAAAGCCCTCGCGCCGGGCCGGGAAGCATTGCCGGTCATAGGCCAGCACCTCGTCAAAGGGAAAGCCGTCCAGGGGCAGCAGGCCTGCGGGCAGAGCGCCGCCCGGAACGGCCCCGCCGCGCGCCAAAAACTGGCCCTGGTAGCGGCAGTTGCGCTGGGCCAGCGCAAAACCGCTCCTGCGGTAGGTGTCCTGCTGGGCCAGCACTGCGTCCAGGCCCACGGTCGGGGCCGAAAGGGTGCTCAGGGCCGCGTCCCAGAGGCGGTAGCCCAGCCCGCGCCCGCGCAGCTCCGGCGCAACGATGTACAGGCCCAGGAACCCGAAGCCGGAGGACTGATCCGGTCCTGCATCGCGGTCGTCGACGGGCAGGTCACGCGGGTAGGTCACGGCGGTGATGGTGGCTGCGGGCCGACCGTTGAGCAGGCCCAGGAAATGGCCCTGGGGGTCGGCCTGCCAGAAGGCCTGGGCGTCGTGCAGGCCGGGGTTCCAGCCCTCGGCCCTGGCCAGGTCCAGAGCGAAGGCCAGCTCTTCTTGCTCCATGCGGCGGATGACATATCCGGTTGCTGCGTCTGCCATGCGTCTCTCCTTTCCCGCGCGCAGCCTGTGGAGGTCAGTCTGCGGGCGGTGTGCGGGCACATCCAGGCGTGCAAGGGGCCCTGTTGCGGTTGTGGAGAACCATTGCGGTTGTAAAATCCGGTGCTCGTTGCTGACGGTTGTAGTAGACCTAGCCCACTGAAATGATGCCCTAATCTGATGTGAGTGCAAAGTGCGCTGCGTTGCGGACAGTTGCTGTGCTTGTGCCTAGTTGCCCGTACCTGGGCGCGGGCCCGCGCCGCCGCGATGGACCTCCGGGGGCGCAAGCTCAGACGGGCCTTGGTCGTAGGCCGAGGGGCGGCAGTCGGGCCGGACCTCGCAGGTTGCGGCGCAGGCGCCGACCAGGGTGGCCACCCGACCGCGCACGTTGCCCGCCTCCCAGGGCTGGCTGCCGGACTCCTGGTCCGGGGCGTGCGGGCCTTTGGGCGCGTGGTCCAGGCAGCCCAGGGCGCAGTCTGTGTCCACTGTGGCGCAGTGCACCGGGCAGTCCCGCAGGCAGGGGCGCAGGCAGGCCGCGCTGGCGTCGCCCGTGGCGTTTGCGCCGTCCGCGCCGGTTGCGGTCCGGGCCTCGCAGGTGTTCACGCAGCGCCGCAGACAGGCCTCGGAGGTGGCGGCCAGGCCAGCCCCGCACCAAGCCAGCGCCAGAACCAGGCCCAGCACGAGGCCCAGCGCAAGCCGGGTCCGGGCGCGGCGCAGATCAAGGGTCCGGAAGGGTGTCATCGCGGGTGCCGTTCCTGGGCCGGGGTGGGGGGGCTACTGTCTGCCGCCCTGGCCCTGGCGCACGGCCTGGACCAGGGTCTCCGCCGCGCGCAGCGGGTCGGCTGCGGCGCAGATGGCCGAGACCACGGCCACGCCGTCGGCCCCGGCGCGCACCACCTCGGCCACGTTCTCAATGGTTATGCCTCCGATGGCCACAAGGGGCCGCGAGGTGGCCTGGCGCGCCACAGCCAGCCCGTCCAGGCCCCAGAAGCTCTTCAGCTCGCCCTTGGTGGTCGTGGGAAAGATCGGGCTGACCCCGTAGTAGTCCACATCCACCCGCTCGGCCTCGCGGATGTGCTCGGGCCGCTCCACGGAAAGCCCGATGAGCGCGCCCTGGCCCAGCAGGTGGCGGGCCAGCTCCGCAGGCATGTCGTGCTGGCCCAGGTGCACCCCGCACGCCTCCACGGCCAGGGCCACGTCGACCCGGTCGTTGATCACAAGCGGCACCCCGAAGGGCGCCAGCAGGCCCTTGAGCGCGCGCGCCAGGTCCACCAGGGAGCGCATGTCCAGGCGCTTCTCGCGCAATTGGACCATGGTCGCCCCGCCGCGCACGGCCAGGCCCACCACGTCGAGCACGGACTTCTCCCCGCACAGGCGCTGGTCCGTGACCAGGTACAGCGCCGGGTCAAAGACCGGGCGCAGGCTGACGCTGTCAAAGGAACCGACGGGCGTGACGAACTGCCGGTGCATGGCTAGCGCTCCAGCCGCAGGCGCGTGGCCAGGTCCGCTTCATTCAGGGCATAGAGCGCGTCGTAGAAATGCAGTTGCAGGGTGCCGGGCCCGGCGGATTTTTCCGCGGCCAGCTCCCCGGCCACCTTCATGGTCACGCAGGCCGAAAGCGCGGCCGCGAACGGGTCCGGGTTCACTGCGGCAAAGGCCCCGCACAGGGCCGTGGCCGTGCACCCAAGGCCGGTCACCCGGGGCATCAGGGCGCTGCCGCCGAACACGCGGGCGCAGCCCTGGGCCGAGCAGACAAGGTCCACCTCGCCGCTGACCACCACCACGCAGTCCAGCCGCCGGGCCAGGTCCTGGGCGCAGCCGGCGGCGTCGAGCGATCTGGCCGTGCTGTCCACGCCCTTGGAGGCCCCGGCGCTGGCGCAGCTGGCGCCCGCCAGGGTCATGATCTCCGAGGCGTTGCCCCGGACGATGGCGGCCTTGTGGTTGGCCAAAAGCGCCAGGGGGGTCACCGTGCGCAGCATGCTCGCGCCCGCGCCCACGGGGTCGAGGATCACGGGCACGCCCGCCTCGTCCGCCGCGGCCCAGGCAGGGTCCATGGCCGCCAGATATTCCGGGGCCACGGTGCCCAGGTTGATGACCAGCGCGCCGCTGATGGCCACCAGTTCAGCCATTTCCTCCGCCGCGTGGCTCATGATGGGCGAGGCCCCGAGGGCCAGCAGGGCGTTGGCCGTGGTGTTGGTGACGACGTAGTTGGTGATGGAGAGCACCAGCGGGTTCTTCTCGCGGATGGCGGCGATGTCGTGGAACACCTGTGTGGCGTCGGTCATGGTCGAGGATCTCCTTGGATTCGGACGAATCATATCAGACTCGCCCCCGTGGACCGGATTGTCAAGACCTTGCGCCTTTGCCGCCCGGCCGGGGCTTGATCTCGGACAAGGCCGGGCCTAGACTGCCGGTTCACATCGAAGCAGCACCTGGAGGACACACCATGCCCAAGTTTGCAGAGCGCATGCAGGGCGCGCAGCGCTCGTTCATCCGCGAGATCCTTAAAGTCACCGCCGACCCGTCGGTCATCTCCTTCGCCGGGGGCCTGCCCAACCCGGAGTCCTTCCCCGTGGCCGCCATCGCCGCCGCCGCCCAGGCCGTCCTGGCCGAGTCCGGCGCGGCGGCCCTGCAATACTCCACCACCGAGGGCTATCTGCCCCTGCGCCAGTGGATAGCCGCGCGCTACAAGACCAAGAAGGGCATGGACGTGGACCCCGGCGACATCCTCATCACCACCGGCTCGCAGCAGGCGCTGGACCTGGCGGCCAAGGTGCTCATCAACGCGGGCGACCCCGTGGTCATCGAGAAGCCCGGCTACCTGGGGGCCATCCAGGCCTTTTCCCTGTTCCGCCCGGCCTGGCGCAGCGTGCCCCTGCTGGACGACGGCCCGGACCTGGACGCCCTGGACGCGGCCCTTGCCGGGGCCCAGCTCTTCTACGCGGTCACGAGCTTCCAGAACCCGTCCGGCCTGTCCTATTCCGAGGACAAGCGCGCCGCCGTGGCCGCGCTGCTGCGCCGCCACGACTGCTTCTTCCTGGAGGACGACCCCTACGGCGAGCTGCGCTTTGCGGGCCGGGACCTGCCGCCGGTATACGCCCAGCGGCCGGAGAACTCGCTTTTGCTGGGCACCTTCTCCAAGATCGCCGCGCCGGGCTTCCGCCTGGGCTGGATCGTGGCCCAGGGCGAGATCATGGAGCGCCTGGTCATCGCCAAGCAGGCGGCGGACCTGCACACCGGGTCGCTGGACCAGATGCTGGTGGAGCGCTTCCTGCGGGACAACGACTTCGAGGCCCACGTGGAACGCATCCGCACCTTGTACGGCGGCCAGTGCCGGGCCATGCAGGCGTCCATTGCGCGGCACTTCCCCAAAGACGTGCACGTGACCGCGCCCGAGGGCGGCATGTTCCTCTGGGCCACCCTGCCCGACGGGCTCTCGTCGCTCAAGTTGCTGAAGCTGGCCGTGGAGCAAAAGGTGGCCTTTGTGCCGGGCGCTGCCTTCCACGTGGACGGCAGCGGCGACAAAACCCTGCGCCTGAACTATTCCAACGCCGACGAGGCCACCATCGAGGAGGGCATCCGCCGCCTGGCGCGCTGCATGGAGACCTGCCGCAGCGCGGGCGGCCGGGCCGAGGCCGAGATGCAGCACGGCTGCCAGGACTGAAGGACGGTGAAATGAGCGCGACGTCGGGTCAGGACGAATCGACAGGACAGGACGCATTGGCAGGCGCACCCGCACCGGCAGGCCTGCGTGCGCTGAGGGCGACGGCCCTGCGCGTTGCCCGCCTGTGGGGCATGGCCCTGTCTGCAGTCTGGGCCTACAAGACGCGCTCCTTCTTCGTCATCCTGGGCGTGGGCTTCGGCGTGGCCTCGCTCACGCTCATCGTCACCGCCGTGGACGGGGCCGAGCGCAAGGCCGTGGAGATCGTGGAGTGGTTCGGGCCGGATGCGGCCCTGGTCTTTGGCGGCAATTTCAAGAAGCAGGCCGTGGGCGCGCGCACCGTCACCCTGACCATGGACGATCTGCGGGGCATCCGGCAGTCGCTGCCGGGCGCGTACCTGGTGGTGCCCATGCGCGCCAGGCAGGACGTGCCGCTGAAGTTCCAGAGCGCCGCCAGCCAGGGCACCCTGGTCGTGGGCGCCACCGAGGACTACGCCAAGGCCTGGAACTGGCCCCTGGTGGAGGGGCGCGATTTATCCGAGGAGGACGTGCGCCTGGGCTCGCGCGTGGCCATTCTGGGCGACAAGCCCGCGCGCGAGCTCTTTGGCGAGGCCTCGCCGCTGGGCCGCACCTTCATGGTCGACAAGTTCCAGGTCCAGGTCATCGGCCGGTTGAAGTACCGCGGGGCCACGGGCGGCGGCGGCGACATCGACGACCGCGTGATCCTGCCCATCACCACGCTCACCGCGCGCTTCAACATGGACCGGCGCTTTCTCATGGCCCTGCGCATCAAGTTTCTGGAGCCGGAGCGCATGGCCGCCCACACCGAGAACCTGCGCTCGTTCCTGCGCATGTCCCACCACCTGGCCCCGAGCCAAGACGACGACTTCAGCATCATCACCGCCGACGAGGTGCTGAAGTTCCTCTCGGTCTTCAAGGGCGGGCTGGTGGCGTTTCTGGGCGTCACCGCAGCCAGCGCCATGACCGTGGGCGGGTTTGTGCTGGCCAACCTCTTCTCCATCAGCGTGAGCGAGAGAAGCCGCGAAATCGGCCTCAAGAAGGCCGTGGGCGCAACCAGCCAGGACGTGATGCTGCAGTTCCTGCTGGAGGCCGCGCTCTTGACCGCCGTGGGCGGGCTGGTGGGCCTGGGGCTGGGGCTGGGCTTGGGCCAGCTCTTGACGCGCCTGGGCATGCTCCAGATCCTGTTCTCGTGGAAGGTCTTCTTCCTGTCCCTGGCCAGCGCCGTGGGCATCGGCGTGGTCTTTGGGCTCAAGCCCGCGCGCCAGGCCGCCGGGCTGGACCCCATCGCGGCCCTGCGCGGCGAGGGTTAGCCCCCCCTCACCCCCCTGTTTTCGCTGACTGCGCCAGCCCTGCGCATGCTCTGTGTTGGAATGCGAAGGCCTTCGGCCTCGGCCCGGGTGGGCGAGAGTTCAACCGGGACAAGTGCGCCGACTGCTGCTGCCCGGCCTGCACGCCTGCGCCGCACTGGCTTGTGAGCGCCAGGCCAAACCCTGCTGTCCCGCGCAGGCAACCTGGGGGGCTGGGTCACCGACACGCACCACCGGACGGGTCACGGGACAGACCAGCGGACAGGCCCGCCGACTGGTGAGGGGGGAAAAGGTGATGGGGACAGGAGCGCGGGCGGGTGCGGGGACAGGTGAGACGGGACGTTCGCCAGCTCCAGCGGCCAGGGCAAGGCGGCCGAACAATTTTCCGGAAAAAAACCCTTTGACAGGCGGGGCCGGGCGTGGCAAAGGATTTCTCCGTGGTTGGCACCCACCGGCAACGCAACGGGCCAGAACCCGATGCGCGGCTGGAAAGGGCGCTCTTATCCCTCCGGGCGGATAGCTCAGCTGGCAGAGCATCGGCCTTACAAGCCGGAGGTCACAGGTTCGAGCCCTGTTCCGCCTACCACGGTCTCAATCAGTGCGGAGTGGTAGTTAAGCTGGTTATAACGCCGGCCTGTCACGTCGGAGGCCGCGGGTTCAAGTCCCGTCCACTCCGCCAGCACGCAACAAGGGTCGAACTCGCAAGGGTTCGGCCCTTTTTCGTTGCGCGAAGCCGATTTCGGCACAGGGCATATTTGGTTATTGGTTTCTTGGCGCAATTGATGTATCCTGCTGGAACAACAGCCTTGTCAGGAGGTTCCATGCCAGCGCTCCGCCACCCCCTGTTGACCTGCATCCTGGCCATGGCCCTGCTCGCCAGCGCCACGCAAGCCATTGCCGCCGAACCGGCGCCGAGACGCCCGCAAATCTGCGAAGACGCCATGAACGCCACGCACCGTACCGAACCCATCGCCCAACTGAAGCTCTTGGACCTCTGCCTCGCCACTGGAACTCTTGCGGACAAGGACCAGGCCGCCGTCCAGTGCAAACGCGGCGAAGTTCTCATGGGTCTGAAATATGGAGCATTGGCCGGAGACGCCTTCGACCGCTGCGTGGCCTTGGCTCCGGACCAGGCGCGCGGCTATGCCCAGCGGAGCCTTCTGTATGCCAGGCAGAAGGAGTACGATAAGGCCCTGCGCGAGCTTAAGACCGCCATCCGTCTGGACGGCAAGGATGTCGGCCTGCGCTCCCTCAGCGGCAGCTACTGGTGCTCCCTGAACCAATGCGAACGGAGCCTGCCCGACCTGGACGAATTGGTGCGCCAGAGGCCGAACGAGGCCGACGGCTATTGCCTCCGCGCCTGGGCCTACGCGCATTCAGACCGGTTGGAAAAGAGCCTTGTGGATTATGACAAGGCTCTGGAGCTGAACCCCGCAGAAGCCCAGGTCTGGACCGAGCGAGGCCTGGTGTTTACTCAACTGGGCGAAAACCGCAAAGCCCTGGCCGACATGGACGAGGCCATCCGCCTGGGCGGCAAGGGTCTGCGGTACTATACCAATCGCGGGGCCGTGCACCAGAAGCTTGGCCAGTGGCGAGAGGCCATAGCAGACTACAAGACCTCCCTGAGCCTGGAACCCGGCGAACCCTACACCCTGGTCAACCTCGCCTGGGTTTATGCCACCTGCCCGGACACCGCCTTTCTCGACGGAGCAGAGGCCGTGCGCCTGGCCCGGCAGGCCTGGACCTGCAAGCATCTGACCGCCATGCTGGATTGCCTGGCCGCAGCCTACGCGCGCGCCGGGAACTTCGACGAGGCCGCCGCCGCCCAGGCCGAGGTCATGGCGCGCATGGGCAAGGAGAAAAAGCCGCCAGAGCGCCTGAAGCAGGCCCAGGCCCGGCTGGAGCTGTACAAATCCGGCCAGCCCTACACGGACACGGACGCGCCGACCAAGGACTGACACGGCCAGCACGCAACACGGGCCGAACGCGCACGGGTTCGGCCCTTTTCGTTTTGTGGGGCTTTTCTTCTTTGCGATTACTCATCTGTAATTGCAACCAACCCGGTTCGGAGGCGTCGGGCTACCCGAGCGCAAAGGGGTTGAGGCGGTAGCCCTTCTCGCCCCGGATCAAGAGCGTTCTGTTCACCATGCGTTCCAGATCACGGCGGGCGGTCTTCACCGAGACTTGGCGATACAGGGGCGCAAACTGCGGGTCGAGGTGCAAATCCTTCAGGGTGAACTCTTTCCCGAGGTTCGGCAGAAGGATTTGCAAAAGGTCATACTGCCGTCTCGTCACATCGCGAACTTCCAGGCTGTGCCGGTAGAAATCCCGCAGGGCGAACAGCCGGATGTAGAAGTGGATGCGTTCTTGAACGTCCAGCAATGAAGACATGAGAATGCGCGCGAAGAAAGCCAGAAATGCTGTGATATCATATTCCACGCTCTTTTCCGCCTCTCTGAAGGCGAAGAAGTACTCGTCGATGCTTTTGTAATAGTAATTGGACATGATGACAGGGACATATCTATACCCCTCCTGGTTCAGAATCACGGCCTCCAACAGTCTCGCCGTGCGGCCATTGCCGTCGCCGAAGGGGTGGATGAGCCCCAGGTGGTAGTGGGCCAGGGCCGCGCGCACCAGCACCCCCTCGCGCAGCACCTCCTCGGAGTTAACCCAATCTACGAAGGCGGTCATGAGCGGCTGGATGTCCGCCAGAATCTTTGGAGGAACGTACGTCCCGCCATGGTCCGCATTGCCCACAGCAACCTTGGTGTTGCGGTATTGTCCGGGCGAATGGTTCTCGTGGGCAATGTCCGCCGTGATCACCCGATTGAGTTCCCTGATGAACTGTTCCGACACAAGAAAGGGCTGCTTGGTTTTGTCCGCCGGAGGCGTGGCAAATTGTTCGTAGGCCTTCCCCAGGTTAATGATTTCCTGTTCCGCGCGTTCTCGCAGGCCGCCCGGTGGCTCGGCCAGGATTTCGCCGACGCGCTCCTCGGAAAGCGGGTTGCCCTCAATGGCTGCGGTGCCGAAGATGGAGCGGCGGATCAGATCGGTATCGAGCTGCGCGGCCAAACCGGGCAGGATCGGCAGGGCGCACAAGGCGATAAACAGGCTCTCGAAACGCACGAGGTCCTCGCCCACGGCACTGCGCCGGTATTTCCGGCTCAAGGCGACCTTGCCGGACTTGAAGGTCAGGACTTTGGCAACCAAAGCATTGTCTGCGGTTTTGTCCAGAAAGATGTCCATAAACATGTCCCTTGTTTTGTCCCTGTCAACATCATGAAGTACTTAACTCTTTGACTAAGTCTAAATTATTCATGTCCCATAAAATGTCAACGGTTCTGTCCAAAAATTTGGCCGCACCTGTGACCGTTGGCCTGGGCGAAGGGTGAGGGGAAAGTGGGGGCGAAAACAGGAAAGGCGGGAATAATCGCTACGCCAGCAGAAAGCGCTGCAGCGCGGCCTCCAGCCTGTCCAGGGCCACGGTGGTGTCCAGGCAGGGGCCGAAGGGGCGGTCGTTCAGCACGCCGTAGACCGGCAGGGGGTACGCGTCCTGGATGCCGCTGGAGAGGTCGCGGTAGCAGGCCACGGCGATGATGACCTTGGGCCGCTTGTCGACCACGATGCGCCGGGCGATGGTGCCGCCCGTGGCCACGGCCAGGTGCACGCCATAGCGGTCGCGCAGCTCCAGCAGGCCGGTGATGGGGCACTTGCCGCAGCGCTTGCAGTTGTCCACGTCGTGGGTCAGGCGCATCTCGCAGCGGCTGTTCTGCAGGCAGTGCGGCATGAGCAAAAGGATGCGCGAGGCCGAAAAGCGCCCCAGCTCGCGCAGCACCAGCTCGTTGTTGACCTTGATGAAGGAGGTGTGGATGTCCTCCTTGGAAAAGCCCAGCGCCCGGCCCAGCAGGCTCATCATGGGCACCAGGAGCTTGACCGTGACCCCGCGCACCCGCTTGGCCAGGGGCAGGTGCCAGGGCAGAATCACGCTGAACAAAAGCCCCAGACTGGCCCAGAGCACCAGGAGCAGCAGCGCGCCCAAGAGCAGGCCCAGCACCCACGGCGCGGCCGGATGGATATTGCGCAGACCCACGTAGGGCACGATCCATAAAAGGGCCAACAGCGTGCAGACAAGCACGCAGGTTCCGGCGATGAGGCCGATGAACAGGCGCTTGCGCGAGGTTCCCTGTGCGGCTTCGGGCATGGGCTAGCCCTGGCTGGAGTTCTTGAGGTAGCCGCAGGCGAAGGCCTGGGCGGTCTGGGGCTTTTTGCCCTGGGGCGTCACGCGCGGGGTCAGGTAGGCCTTGTCCGCGCAGGCGATGGCCAGGCATTTGCCGACCTGTCCGTCTTGTCCGTCTTGGCCGTCTTGGCCGTCGTGGCCGCCTGGGCCGCCAGGGCAGTCCACAACGCCGAGGATGGCCCCTGGACGGGTTCCGGCGGGCAGGTCCGCGCCCACGCGGCCCGGCTCGATGGCCAGGGTCAGCGTCTTGCCCTCGCCCTGGCCGCCGGGCATGGTCCAGTCGAAATAGGCCCCTGGCCAGGGGTGCATGGCCCGGATGTGGTTGTGCACAGCCCCGGCCTTGCGGGTCCAGTCGATGCGGCCCTGGTCCTTGGTCAGCTTGGGCGCGTATATCGCGCGAGAATCGTCCTGGGGCAGGTTCAGGATCTTTCCCTGGGGTAGACGAGCCAGGGCCTCCAAAAGCGTCTCTGCGCCCATCTGGGCGAGCTCGTCGTGCAGGCTGCCGGCGTTGTCGGCATCGGCGATGCGCAGGGCCCGCTGCAAGAGCATGGGCCCGGCGTCGAGCCCCAGGACCATGCGCATGATGGTGATGCCGGTCACCTGGTCCCCGGCCTCCAGGGCCCGCTGGATGGGCGCGGCCCCGCGCCAGCGCGGCAAGAGCGAGGCGTGCACGTTGACGGGCAAGAGCTTCGGCGCGTCGAGCACGGCCTGGGGCAGGATGAGCCCGTACGCCGCGACCACGAGCACGTCGAAGTCAAGGGCGGTGAGCGCGGCCACGTCGGCTTGGTCCTTGAAGTTCAGCGGCTGGCGGATTTCGATCGGCTGGCGGTTTGCGATCGGCTGGGCCACCCCCGCTTCAAGGGCGGCCAGCTTCACCGGGCCGGGCTTGCACTCCTGCCCGCGTCCGCTGGGGCGGTCCGGCTGGGTGTACACGCAGACCACCGTGCACCCGGCCCAGGCCAGAAGATCGCGCAAAATCACCGCCGCAAAGTCCGGCGTGCCCATGAAGACCACGCGCAGCGGCGGGTCGGGCAGGCCGAAATCCTGCGGGCCGTGCAGGCTGGTCTCGTCCAGGTCTAGTCCTTCTTCCATTTCTTGACCTTGGTGTCGTACATGGTGCGCTTGAGGCGGCTGGCGTGGTTGACCAGGGTCTTGCCCTCCAGGTGGTCGCATTCGTGTTGCAGGATGATGGCCAAGAGGCCCTCGGCCTTGATCTCGATGTCCTCGCCCTTTTCATTCAGCCCGCGCACGATGCAGCACTCGCTGCGCGTGACATTGCAGGTGAAGGTGGGCAGGCTGAGGCAGGACTCCTCGCTCTCCTTGGCCCCGGCGTGGTCGGACAACACCGGGTTCAGGATGACCAGGGGGTTCTTGCGCTCTTTTGGCCCGGTCTCATCGATGGTGATGAGCCGGATGCCGTGGCCCACCTGGGGCGCGGCCAGGCCCACGCCGTCGCTCTCGTACATGGTCTGCACCATGTCGGCCATGAGCTGGCTGATCTCCGGCGTGATCTCGGCCACGGGCTCGGCCTTCTTGGCCAGCACCGGGTCCGGGTAGGTGCGGATGGAAAGCTTGGTCATACGCTTCTAGGCCTCGTCTTTCTTTTCTTCTGGCTTTTCGGCTGCCGGTGCGTCCTGGGCCTTCTCCCGCAATGCGATGCCCAGCTCGCGCAGCTGCTTTTTGGCCACCACGTTGGGCGCGTCGGTCATCAGGCAGGTGGCCTTCTGGGTCTTGGGGAAGGCGATGACGTCGCGGATGCTCTTGGCCCCGGTCAGGATCATGATAATGCGGTCCAGGCCAAAGGCAATGCCTCCATGCGGGGGCGCGCCGAATTTCAGCGCCTCGATCAGAAAGCCGAACTTCTCCTCGGCCTCGTCGTCGGCAATGCCCAGCGCGCTGAACATGGCCTTCTGCGCTGCGGGCGTGTGGATGCGGATGGACCCGCCGCCGATCTCGCTTCCGTTCAAGACCAGGTCGTAGGCCCGGGCCAGCGCCCCGCCCGGATCAGAGGCGATGGTGTCCATCTGTCCCGGCTGGGGCGAGGTGAAGGGGTGGTGCTTGGCCACCCAGCGCTTGTCCTCGGCGTCGTACTCCAAAAGCGGGAAATCCGTCACCCACAGGGGCGCGAACGCCCCCTCGTCGATAAGCCCGAAGCGTTCGCCCACCTTGAGGCGCAGGTTGCCCAGGGCGGCGTTGGCCACGTCCAGGGGCGCGGCCTGGAAGAACACGATGTCGCCTTGGACCATGCCCAGGCGCTGGGCCAGCTTGGCCTTTTCCTCGTCAGAGAAGAACTTGACGATGGGCGACTGCCACTCGTTGTCCTCCTTGACCTTGATCCAGGCCAGGCCCTGCGCGCCGTAGATCTTCACGAACTCGGTATAATCGTCAATCTCCTTGCGCGAGAGCTCCAGCCCGCCGGGCACGCGCATGGCCTTGAGCGCCGGGGCAGCGGCAAAGACCTTGAACCCGCCGCCCGCGAAGATGTCCTTCACGTCGGCCAGGCGCAGCCCGAAACGCACGTCCGGCTTGTCCACGCCATAGTCGTCCATGGCCTGTTTGTAGGTCATGCGCGGGAAGCTCGCGGGCAGGGCCGCGCCGATGGTCTCGGCAAAGAGCGTGCGCACCAGGCCCTCGGCCATGCCCATGACCTGCTCCTCGTCCGGGAAGCTCATCTCGATGTCGATCTGGGTGAACTCCGGTTGTCTGTCGGCGCGCAGGTCCTCGTCGCGGAAGCATTTGACGATCTGGAAATAGCGGTCCAGCCCGGCCACCATGAGGAGCTGCTTGAAGATCTGCGGGCTCTGGGGCAGGGCGTAGAACTGGCCCTGGCTCATGCGGCTGGGCACCAGGAAGTCGCGCGCCCCTTCAGGGGTCGATTTCGTGAGCACCGGGGTCTCGATCTCCAGGAAGCCCAGGGAGTCGAGGTAGCGGCGCACGCTCTGGGCGGCCTTGTTGCGCAGGATGAGGTTTTTGGCCAGGCGGGGACGGCGCAGGTCCAGGTAGCGGTACTTCAGGCGCAGCATCTCGGCGGCGTCCACCCGGTCCTCGATGGGAAAGGGCGGGGTCTCGCTGGTGTTCAGCAGCTTCCAGTCGGTGACGTAGACCTCGATGCCTCCGGTGGCCATGCCCGGGTTGGCCATGCCCTGGGGTCTGGCGCGCACAATGCCGCGCAGGGCCACCACGTACTCGATGCGGATGGCGTGGGCGCGCTCGTGGGCCTGCGGGGCCACCTCCGGGCTGATGACGGTCTGGGTCAGGCCCTCGCGGTCGCGCAGGTCGAGGAAGATGAGCCCGCCGTGGTCGCGCCGGAACTGCACCCAGCCCATGAGGGTCACTTCCTGGCCCAGGTTGGCGCTCGTCAGCTCCGCGCAGTGGTGGCTGCGCCGCCAGCCGCCCAGGTCCTGGATGACCCGGTATTCGTCGTAGTCGCGCTCTTCTCCCGCAGCGGCGGTGGTGGTGGTCTGGTCGGTCATTGTCGTTCCTTTTAAAAATACGGATGCGCCGGAGTGGCGTAAATGTTTCTGTGTTTCGTCAATGGCAACGTATCAAGAGTGTTTTGTCAAAAGCGCCGCGCCAAAAGCGTCTCGCCGAAGGTGCCAGGGTCCGCTGCTAAAACCACCCGCGAGGCACTTTGGATGCATGCATTGCGCCGCAACGCCCCGCGCACCGGGAAACCGGCGGCAAACTTCCCGGCCCTGCTCTTTCGCACCCCGGGCTTGTTCCGGCTGCGGTGAATCAGAAACCGGATTTCGTCAACTCCCGCGTGAACGCCTCACGTCAATGGCTCCCGTCGACTTATTCCGGGCAGGGCCCTAGTCGAAAATGTCGCGGTCGAGCTTGAGCTGCCCGCCGTCCTCCATGTCCTTCACCGTCACCTGGCCCGCGTCCAGCTCGTCGGCCCCGATGAGGTAGCACTTCCTGGCGTGGATGCGCCCGGCGTGGCGCAGGCGGCTTTTCATGCTGCCCGGGGCGTAGTCGCACTCGCCGGAAAGCCCGCGCCGCCTGAGCGTGTGCGCCAGCAGGATGGCCGCGTCCACCGCGCCGGAGCCCTCACGAGTATCGGTCACGGCCAGGAAGAAGTCCGGGCGCGGGGCCTCGGGCCTGGCCATGAGCATGGCCAGGCGTTCCATGCCGCAGGCGAAGCCCACGCCCGGTGCGTCCGGCCCGCCCAGCAGCTGCACCAGGCCGTCGTAGCGGCCCCCGCCGGCCACGGCGGTCTGGGAGCCGATGGCCCCGCTGGTGACCTCGAAGGTGGTGCGCTGGTAGTAGTCCAGCCCGCGCACCAGGCGCGGATTCAGCGTGTATTTGAGCCCGGCGCGGTCGACCAAAGAGAGCACGGCGGCGAAGTGGTCGCGGCAGCCTGCGCAGGTGTGCTGGCCGATCTCCGGGGCATCGGCCACCAGGGCCTTGCAGCCCGGCACCTTGCAGTCCAGCACGCGCAGGGGGTTGGTGTGCATGCGGCGGCGGCAGTCCTCGCACAGCTTCTCGTGGTCGAGCGCCTCGAAATACGCGGTGAGCGCGCTGCGGTAGGCCGGGCGGCACTCGCGGCAACCGAGCGAGTTCAGCTCGAAGCAGAGGTCCGCGATGCCGAGCGAGGACAAAAAGTCCTCCAGCATGAGGATGACCTCAACGTCTGATTGCGGCTCGGGCGAGCCCAAAAGCTCGGCGTTGATCTGGTGGAACTGGCGCATGCGGCCCTTCTGCGGTCGCTCGTAGCGGAACATGGGGCCAAAGGTGTAGTAGCGCGCGGCGCGGCCCGGCTCGATGCCTCCGGCCTCGATGGCGGCGCGCAGCACCCCGGCTGTGGCCTCGGGCCGCAGGGTCAGGGAGCGGTCGCCGCGGTCGGTGAAGGTATACATCTCCTTGCCCACCACGTCGGTGTCCTCGCCGATGCCCTTGGCGAACAGCTCGGTGCGCTCCAGCACAGGCGTGCGCAGTTCGCCGAAGCCATAGCGGGAGAAGGTGGCCCGGGCCTGGGCCTCCATGTGCGTGAAGCATCCAGCGTCCTCGGGGAACAGGTCGGCAAAGCCCTTGATTTTTTGGATGGCGCTCATGGATTCCGTTTTTGGTGGTTGAGGTTGTGAAAGGCGGGGAATATACCTTCCGGCAAGCGCATTGTCAAAACAGCGCAGGGGCGCGAAACCACTGGAGGAACCATGCCGTACGTGAACATCAGGATCACCCGCGAGGGGGTCACGGCGGAGCAGAAGGCCGCGCTCATCCGGGGCGTGACCGAACTCTTGCGCACCACTCTGGGCAAGAACCCGGCCACCACCGTGGTCGTCATCGACGAGGTGGACACAGACAACTGGGGCATCGGCGGGGAGAGCGTGACCACGCGGCGCAAGGCGGCAAAATAGAGGGCTGCGACTACAGCCCGTTGTTCTGTCGCGTGGCGGAGAAGCCCAGGACCAGCGCGGCCACGCAGATGAGCGCCAGGGTCAGCTCGTAACAGATGGCCAGCACCGCCAGCAAAAGGGCGGCGGGCGGGATGTCGCGCCATGAGAGGCGCAGGCGCATGGTCCCTCCTGGCCAGGCCAGGGTCTGGAGTTTGTGGGCGCAGGGCAACGGCTGGCCCGTGTGGGCCGGGCACGGACAACCCATGTCGCTCAGCCGCTCATTTTGCCGCCCTTCTCGCGCAGCGGGTAGGCTTGGCCATCAGGGCGCGGTGCAGCGCCCGGTCTGAAACCCCGAAGGGGGCGGCGGCGTAGAGGCAGGGGGCGGAGCCATATGGTTCCGCCCCCTGTGTCAAGCATACAGGCAGAGCTCTTTACTTGTCCTTGTTCTGTCGAGACCGCATGATGTACGCAGCAACAGGAATTCCGACACCGAGCACAATGAGCACCCATCCAAATACCCTTGGATACATGATAGGAACTCCCCAGCGGTACATCTCACCGCTATGGACGCCAGTCCATCCGAGAAAGGCAAAAATTATGCCCAATGCAATTTCCTCTGCCTTCACCTTCTTCATCACTTCTGCCTCATTTGTTCCTTCATAAAGTCGAGGGCACCCTTTGTGCCACTCCCCGACACCCCGGCCCAAGTCATGTTCGGGGGGCCAGGATCAAAATAGCCAGACAGGAAATCATAGGCCTTCTCAATCTTGTCCGGATTGCGCGCCGCAACGGCGGCAAGGGCGGGCAACGCCTCCACACCTGCTGCGGCGGCAATGGGAACAGCTCCCGCGCCGAGTGCAACGGCGGTGTACTTCTGCAAATCCTCGTTTGTGGCATACGCCTCCGCAGTTTTGCCCAAGGCCTCTCCCGCGCCCTGGGCTCCTTCGGACACCGCCTGGGCGATCCCGTCGGGAGCCTTGTCCCAGAGCTGGCTAAAGCCATCAGCTATGTTCTGAACGCCGTCCAAGAAGCCTTCTAACCCCCACACATCCACCCGGTTGACCGGGTCATCGACGCAGTAGCCGTACCAGTCCTTGTCGCCGCCTTTCTTGCCTAGCGGATCGACTGACAGAGGGAGAGCCATGGAGCGCCCGGTGTCGGTTTACTTCTCCTGCCAGAACCAAAGGTTCCAGATCTTCACGCCGTGGGCCTTCAGGTGCTCGATGATGCACTGGTCAACGGGTATCCAGGCAATGTTGATCTTTTCGAACAGGAGGCCCTTCGTGTAGACGATAACGATAGAGCTAAGTATATTGCAATAGGGGCTCATGCTAATGACGCGGCGAATTTCATTATAGCTGCGGACTTCCTCTCGTGGCCATGCAGCTGTGAATGCATCATCAGAGAATGATGCGATGCGCAGGGGGCGTAAAAAAAGGAAACCGAAAATGTACAGCGGAATTGAAAACAGAATAATCCAGATGGCATCATAAGTTAATAGTGCTGCAAAAAATAGAATTACTGGGATAATATAAAGATATCGTATAAACTTCGCACTAGAGTATTGACTGCGAATAGCATCATTATCTTTGACGATGATCTCCATTGTTTCTCCGTGCTGGTTGGCGCGCTGTTGCTTGCGCGCCAACCAGACAAACAGGTTCAGTCCTTGTTGTACAGATCAATGTCATCTGAAGGCGTTACATCTGTGGGCACGGTGGGGAACACATCCTTTGACCAAGTGTAGGTCTTGTTCGTGTGCAAATCCGGTGTGCCTACCCCCACGCCAATATGCCCGGACATCCCTTCGTAGCCGTCACCGATAACTTTGTCGCCTCCAAATACCGGGCCGAGTTTGAACGCCCCGACCGGTATGTCTCCAACGCTCCAGCCAACCTGCGTTCCCTGGCCAGCAAGGTCATCCATGCGTGTGGCGTTGGTGTACTGGCCAAAACCAGTGCCAGAAACACCGTATCCAGCTGCGGGCCCAGCGCCTACAGTCCCTTGAACAGCCCAGTTTCCTTCCCCGTCTCGACCGATGGAGCCACTCACCGTTCCACCAACGCCGAAGCCTGTGGCGCTGCCGCTCACGCCAACATTGAAGGTCTTAAGCCCCCACACGTCCACCCGGTTGACCGGGTCATCCACGCAATAGCCGTACCAGTCGCTATCCCCGCCCTTCTTGCCCAGCGGGTCCAGCGCGGTGAACCGCCCGGTGCCTGAGTCGTAGTCGCGCCAGGGGAAGCGGGGTGCTCTTTGTGAAACTGCCGTACAGCATTCAATACAAAATATGTTTACTGTGGATTTTCATGTGTACTCGCTTGGCATTTCTTGCACAGTGGCGGATCGTCCTTCCTCAGGGCGTCTCGGAAACAGAGAATAATTGTCGGTATTGAAAGTAGCCATACGTAGGTCTCTGTGGGTGCTCCAAAGCCTCCCTCAAATACAGAATATCCCAAAGCAGCAAGCAGGATAAGCACTATTAGTGCGAAAATTCTCCGTCTTGGCCTTGGCGCTTGCGCGCCACAGAGGGAACAAGAATTCTTCATTTTGATCTCCTTCAATACCCGGCCCCCTTTCGGGGGCCGGGATGCTCAGCTAGTCTGGTGTGGTGCCGTAAAGCGAAGGCCAGGGCTCCGCAGAGGCACCTTCGTTTTCGACAGCAGCGTTCCATGAATCTTCTACCCACTGCTTTGCATTCGTGTCCCACTGCTCCATTGTTTCTTTGACGGGTGGGTATTCAAGCATAGCCTGCGTCACCATGCCGTTCCCGGAACCAACAAGGCCACCGGCAATAGCGCCAGGCACTGGTTCGCCAACAGTTGCGCCCATGCGAAAGCCTCTATAAGCGCCAGTGATGCCGCCAATTGCTCCGCTTTTGACAATCCTTTTGCCCGGAGTTTCGTCCCAAAACAACCCCCACGCATCCACCCGGTTAACCGGGTCGTCAACGCAATAGCCGTACCAGTCGCTATCCCCGCCCTTCTTGCCCAGCGGGTCCAGCGCGGTGAACCGCCCGGTGTCGGCGTCATAGTCGCGCCAGGGGAAGCGCGTCAGGCCGGTGTCCGCATCGTACAGGCCCCCGGCGAACCCGAGCGGCAGCCGCACCACGTTGCCCCGGACCGAGAGCAGATTGCCGAAGCTGTCGTATTGCATGGCCTGTACAACATGGCCATCCGTGGTGGCAAGGGCCAGCGGCGTGCCGAGCTGGTCGCAGAGCAGAAAGTAGGAGTCCCGGCCGTTGGTCAGGCCCACGGGCGTGCGGTTCTGTCCCGCTTCGGGCAGATACGCCAGCAGCCACCACTCGTGGCCGTCGTGGAACTCGTCCAGGCGCAGGGGGTCGAGCCAGCGAAAGGCCTCGACCACGCGCCCGTCCACGCGCTTTGCGGTGCGCAGGCCGTTTTCGTCGTAGGCGTAGTCGATGCGCCTGCCGCCATTCACATTGTCAGGCAAATCAACGGCAAGCAGCAGGCCCGAGGGCTCATAGTGGTAGTGGGTTTCGGCGTCGCCCACGACCTTCAGGTTGCGGAAGCCAGCCGTGTCGTGGCCGTACTGGGCGCTCCCGGCCTGGCCCAGGCGGTTGTTCGCCAGGTAGGTGTAGCGCCGCTCGCCGCGAAAGCGCAGGGGGTTGATCTCGGCCAAGCGGCGGCCCTGGTGGTCGTACTGGTAGGACTCGCAGAGCGCGCCGGAGCCGTCCGTGACGCGGGACAGCCGCCCGGCGGAATCATAGGTGTAGCGCCGGGTTTCGGGGCTGTCGCCCAGGCGGCCATTCAGGCGGCCACCCAGATGGATGCCGCGTTCAATGATTCGGCCCTGCGGGTCGCGCTTGAGGGAGAGGAACTGGGACGGGTTGTTGTGTGATGCTGGCATGATAGGCTTCCTCCAATTGGGTTGAAGCGCCCGGCACAACGCCGAGAGCAAATTGGGGAAGCATACCACTGGTTTTTGGCCGGGACAAAAATGGCATGGTTTTGGCCGGTAAATGGACAAATAGAGCGGGCTGACAGGGTTTCGGCGAGCGACCCAAAGCGCCAAGCAACGTTCTGCACAGCCGCAAAAAAAAGCGCCCCCTTGCGGGGGCGCTTCGTCGTGCATGAGGCGGATGCGGGTCTAGGCTTCGCTGGAGACCACGGGCTTCTGGCTCGCGCCGGTCTCCTGCTTCACGTCCGTGGCGATCTTGAACAGGATGGTCACCACCAGGGCGCCCAGCGCGTAGATCATGGCCGAGACGATGAGCTCCTTGCCGGTGGGCCAGTACGGGGCGATCTGCTCAAACGGGTTGGGGTTGAAGCCGCCGATCAGAAGGCCCAGGCCCTTGTCGATCCAGGTGGCGATGACCAGGATGGCCAGCGACCAGGGCAGCAGCTTGATGTTGTCGCGCAGCTTGGGCGGGATCAAAAGCACCAGGCTGCCCAGGCCCAGCGCCACGGCCGTCCACATGAAGGGCACCAGCTCGTGGTGGCCGTGCACGCCCTTGAACAGATAGACCAGGGGCAGCATGTGGCCGGGGATGTTGGAGTAGAAGGACGTGAACACTTCCAGCAGGAAGAAGAACACGTTCACGCACATGGCGTAGGTGATGATCTTGGCCAGGGTGCCGATGCCCTCGACGTTGGCCTTGAAGGTGGTCACCTTCTCGGTCAGCATGATGACCAAGAGCAGGATGGCCGGGCCGGAGCAGAAGGCGCTGGCCAGGAAGCGGGCGGCCAAAATGGCCGTGAGCCAGTAGTGGCGGCCGGGCAGGCCCTGGTACAGGAAGGCCGTCACCGTGTGGATGGAGAAGGCCCAGATGATGGAGGTGTAGGCGAGCACCTTGGTCCACTTGGGGTGGGGCAGGTGCTGGCGGTCGCACTCCAGGCAGGTCCAGCCCACCAGCACGTTCAGGATCAGGTAGCCGTTCAAGACGACCATGTCCCAGAACAGGATGGAGTTGGGCGTGGGGTACAGGAGCACGTTGAGCATGCGCTGGGGTTGGCCGATGTCGACCACGATGAAGCCCAGGCACATGACCACGGCGCCGATGGCCATGAACTCGCCGAAGATCACGAGGTCCTTGAACTTCTTGTAGTTGTGGAAGTAGTAGGGCAAAACGATCATGACGCCGCTGGCGGCCACGCCGACCAGGTAGGTGAACTGGGCGATGTAGAAGCCCCAGGACACGTCGCGGCTCATGCCGGTGATGGTGAGGCCTTGCATCAACTGCATCATGTAGATGCCGGATGCGCCCAGGATGATCAGGAGCAGGAACCCGACCCAGACATAGTACTTGGGACTTCCTTTAAGTGCTTTTTCGAGCATGACCGCCCCCTAGATGATGTAGTAGACGCCCGGTTCGGTGCCGAGCGCCGGCTTGCGCCGGATGGTGTAGTGCTCGCGCAGGACCTTGCGCACTTCGCTGGCCGGATCGGACAGGTCACCGAACACGAGCGCCCCTTCCGAGACCTCGACGCAGGCGGGCTGCTTGCCCTGGGCCAGGCGCTCCACGCAGAAGTTGCACTTTTCGACCACGCCGCGCATGCGCGTGGGGAATTCCTTGTTCAGCTTGCTCAAGTCCAGGTGCAGGCGCGGCTCCATGAAGTTGAAGCTGCGCGAGCCGTACGGGCAGGCGGCCATGCAGTAGCGGCAGCCGATGCAGCGGTGGTAGTCCATGGCCACAATGCCGTCCGGGCGCTGGTAGGTGGCCTGGGTGGGGCACACGCGCACGCACGAGGGGTTGGTGCAGTGGTTGCACAAAAGCACGAACTCGCGCTTCTCCAGGCCCTCGTCCATGAAGTTGTTGGGCTGGTCAAAGGCCTCGTCAAAGCCTGCGCCCCAGATCCACTTCACGTTCTGGCGACCGGGGATGTCGGGCACGTTGTGCGCGGCGTGGCAGGCCTTGACCAGGGGCTCGATGGTTTCCTTGGCGCCGACCTTCTTGGTGTCGATGACCATGGCCCAGCGCTTGGCTTTCAGGGCCTTCTCGCTCACCTTTTCTGTCGAGCCGACGCCAGCGGCGATGACGCTCCCGGCGGAGGCCACGCACAGCCCGGCGGCGGTCAGTCCCGCAAACTTCAGGAAGTTTCTTCTGGTGTGGTTCATTTCTTCAACCCCTCCGGCTGGATGTGGCAATCCCAACAGTAGGGCGTCACGGATGCGTCATTGTGACACTTGTCGCAGAACTCCGCCTTGTTGGTATGGCACTTCATGCAGGTCTTCTGCAGACTGATTTCAAACTCCTTGCCCTTGCTGTTCACGTACACGCGTTTGCCGTCGCGCAGGGCGAAGTCGCGCCACTCGTTCAAGAGCTGCATGTGCTTGGTGCGCATGAACTCCTTGCTCTCGACGCATTCCTTCTCGTTCTCCGGCATCTTGAGCTTCGGCTGGGAGTAGGCTGCCTTGCCCGCATTGTAGGCCAGCGGGGTAAGGAAGATGCCCAGGAAGATCACCAGTCCGGTGATGATTTTGCCGCCGTTGTAGAGTTTCATCCTATTCCTCCTCAAAGCCCGGCAGGGGTTCCTGGCGAAGGTTCACGGTGCGCTCGATCTCGCCGTCCAGGACCAGCGCGTTGGCCACCAGCTCGTGCAGGCCGGTGATCTTGACGCCCGGAGCCCAGTAGTCGGCCAGGGGGATCAGGGTGGCGCGGTCGATGGCGCAGACGCAGGCCATGGTGTTCACCCCGTGCTTTTCCTGCACGTAGGACAGCGCGTTGCCCCGGGGCAGGCCGCCGCGCATGCGGATCTCCATGATCTCGTCGGTGTTCAGGCCGCTGCCGCCCGCGCAGCAGAAGGTCTGCTCGCGGATGGTGCCCAGCGGCATCTCGTGGAACTGGTCGACCACGTTTTTCAGCACATAGCGGGGCTCCTCAAACATGCCCATGCCGCGCGCCGGGTTGCAGGAGTCGTGGAAGGTGGCGATGATGTCGGAGTTGCGGCTCTTGTCGAGGTTCAGCTTGCCGTGTTTGATCAGGTCGGCCGTGAACTCGGCTATGTGCACCATCTTGGTCTGCTTGGCGTTGTTGAACACCGTGCCGGTGATGGGGCTGACCGGGGTCTGCATCTGCGGGCCCTGCATGGAGCCGTTCATGGTGTCCATGTACTGGTTGATGACGCGCCACATGTGGCCGCACTCGCCGCCCAGAATCCACTTGGCCCCCAGGCGGTTGGCCTCGGCGTACATCTTGCCGTTCAGGGCCTTCATGGTGTCGGCGCTGGTGAACAGGCCGAAGTTGCCGCCCTCGCTGGCGTAGGTGGACAGCGTGTAGTCCAGCCCGATGGCGTCGAAGAGCATCAGGTAGCCCATGAAGGTGTAGATGCCCGGATCGGCGAAGACATCGCCCGAGGGGGTGATGAAGATGACCTCATGGCCCTTCTCGTTCAACGGCACATTCATGCGCTTGCCGGTGATGGTCTCGATGTCGTCGACCATGAACTCGACGATGTCCTTGAAGGCGTGCGGCTGGATGCCCAGGTGGTTGCCGGTGCGGGTGCAGTTGGCCACCGGCTCCATGATCCAGTTGATGTTGATGCCGACCAGGTGCATGAGCTCGCGCGCCATCATCGTCACCTCGGCGGTGTCGATGCCGTAGGGGCAGAAGAGCGAGCAGCGGCGGCACTCCGTGCACTGGTAGAAGTAGAGGAACCATTCCTTGAGGACGTCCTCCTCCATGACCCGCGCGCCGGTGAGCTTGCCCAGGATCTTGCCGGCCAGGGTGAACTCGCCCCGGTAGATGGAGCGCATGAGCTCCGCGCGCAAAACAGGCATGTTCTTGGGGTCGCCGCCGCCGATGAAGAAGTGGCACTTGTCGGCGCAGGCGCCGCAGCGCACGCAGATGTCCATGAAGATCTTGAGCGAACGGTACTTGTCCAGGCGCTCGCGGAAACCGTTGACCACGATCTCCTTCCAGTTGGACGGCAGCTGCCAGTCGGCGTCGGTGGGGTTCCAGGTGCGCGGGTTGCCGAACTGGCCTGGAATCTCGTGGATCAGGTACTCCATCTTGTCCAGCTTGGCCGGATAGGCGAAGCGGCCAGGGGAGAGGTCGTTGGGCGTCTCCATCCAGCCGGTGGCCGGCGGGGTGTAGTTGATGCTCCTGAGCATTTCATCGGGTTTGATTATCTTCGCCATGTCTTCTCCTCACGGAAAAAGTTTCGTGCGTGTTGTCCCGTGGTGCCAGCGCCTGTGCTCAGGCGGCTTCCTCCGGGTTCTTCTCCAGGGGCAGTCCGGCCTCGAACATGGGGGCGCGGAACTCATCCTCATACGCCTCGTAGCTGTGGGGCTTGATGGCGGGGTTGTTCCAGGGGTTCTCGTGGTGGTGCATGCGGGTGTCGTTGGGCAGGTTGCGCGTGGGCGAGAGGAAAATGCCGCCCAGGTGCATCAGCTTGCTGAAGGGGAAGTACACCAAAAGCGTGCTGACCAGGAACACGTGCACGAAGAAGCTGACGTCGATGCCTGTGGGGACGATGTACGTGCGGGTGAAGAACCCGGTGGAGAGCACCATCACCACGTCCTTGATGGCCATGACGTCGACCTTGGCGATGTAGCGCATGTACATGCCGGACAGGGCGATGGCCAGGATCAGGATCAGCGGGAAGTAGTCGTTCACCAGCGAGATGTAGCGCAGGCGGGCGTCGAACAGGCGGCGCGCCAAAAGAAAGCCCGCTCCGGCCAGGATGAGCAGGTCGGACTGGTAGAGCACCGGCGCGTAGATCTGCAGGATGCCGTCCACGAACTCGATGCCCAGGATGACCTGGGGCACGGGCTGCAAAAACAGGCGCATGTGGCGCAGCACGATGATCAAGAAAGAGTAGTGGAACAGGATGGCGAAGAGCCACAGCCACTTGTTGGAGACATACGCCACCACCGGGTTCTTGCCGCCGTCGTGCTTCAGCACCACCTTGGTGTTGCGGAACAGCGAGCGGAAGGTGAGCACCTCAAGGAGCATGCGCATGGCCGTCTGCGGGCCGGTGGAGGGGTTGTCCCACTTGTTCTGCGTGATCCAGTCCAGCGACTGCTGCTGGCCGCCGGTGGTGGGGATGCGGAAGGGCACCGGGCGTTTGGCCCAGCTGATAATCTTGCACACGAACCCGACCACGAAGATGACGAACGCCGTGCCGGGAACGCAGTACGCGAAGATGGTCTGCATCTTTGCCGCGCCCGCGCCCAGCGTGGCGATCACCACCAGGGCCAGGACCAGAATGAGTGAATAGATCGCTTTCATCTGCCGTCACCTCGCTTGTAGTTTGGCCGACCCGGTCGCGCATGCGCGCCGGTTCCGCACCCGCCATGAGAAATCATTCGGCCTTTGGGGCCGCAACGTCCGAACGCATCAGGTTGGCCCGGCGCACGATGTTCACGTGCGCGCGCTTGACCTCCTCCACGCGCATGCGCTGCACCTGGTCGCGCGCCGCTACGTAGAGGTCAAAGGCGATGACCGCCAGGTTGTCCACCCGGGTCTCAAAGGCCAAAAGTTCCGCAAGGGCGCCCTGGGCGGACAGCTCCTTCTGGAATTCCTGGCGCAGAAGCTTTTTGAAAAGAAAAACGAAGGACAGGGCCTGGCTGGGGGCAAAGTCCTGCACGGCGCGGATCTTGACGATGCGGCCCAGGGCCTGGGCCACGGCGTCGGCGTCGTTCCAGGCCAGCAGCAGGGGGATGAGCTCGGCCGCGGCAGTGCGGATGGCGTGGCCCACGGGGTTGGAGAAGGGCTCCAGATTGGCTTTCCAGACGGCCTGCGTCTCGGGCGGGTACGTGCCCAGGATGAGCAGCGCCCATTTCCCGGCCAGCTCTTCCGAGCGCTCCGCGATCCTTTGCTCAAGCCCCATTCAGCCACCCCATGTTAAGCCAACCAATGATCGACTTGAAAAGAGGACGCCCGTCAAGGCCCACTCCTCTAGGAGTCTCCCGACCGGACGCCCGCGCAGTTATTGTGAAAATGCGAACAATGCCCCACGGCTTCTATTCCAGACTCCCCTAGAAACGTCAAGCCGTTTTGCCGAGAAAACCGACGGCTCTTGGGCCTTGCGCAGGGCCCGACCAGGCCGCGCTTGTGCAATTTCTTGTTGCCTGATGTGCAAGGCATTGCGCACGCATGCCTGCGCCGAACTGTGACAAAGCGGTCAACCACTTGCCCGTGCACCACTTTTCATTCTGGCACAAAGATTGCCTTAACCAGACCGTGCAGAGAGGGTTTGCACTGCCGGGGACGGAGGTTCCGCTCTTCCACCTCCGTTCCTGGCCTTGCCCTCCGCCATACACCCACAAAGGAGCCGACCCCATGCACCAACGCCGCCCCGAATCGCGCCCCGAATCCCGGCCCATCGCCATAGCCGTACCGGCCCCGCAAACCGGGCCCGGCCACCTCGTGCTTCTGGCGGCCCTGGTGGCCCTGGCGCTGCTGCTGGCGTCGCTGACCTCGCTGGCCCCGCGCGCCCATGCCTTCAGCCTCTTCGGCGGGCCCAAAACCGTCACGGCCAAGGCCGGGGCCGTCTCCCTGCCCCTGGCCGAGGTCAGCGACGGCAAGGCCCACTTCTACACCTTCAAGACCGGCGGCAAGGACGTGCAGTTCTTCGTCATCAAAAGCAGGGACGGCGTGGTGCGCACCGCGCTGAACGCCTGCGACGTCTGCTTCCGCGAGAAGAAGGGCTACACCCAGGACGGCGACGTCATGGTCTGCGGCAACTGCGGCATGCGCTTCCACTCCACCAAGGTCATGGAGGTCAAGGGCGGCTGCAACCCCTCGCCCCTGGCCCGCACCTTCGACGCCAAAAACGTGCTCATCCGCGAGGCCGACCTCAAGGCCGGCGTGGCCTACTTCTAACGTCCGCAGTGGCTCCGCCCCTGCACCCCGCCGGGGGGAATGATTCCCCCCGAACCCCCTCATTTGTTCGCTGCGGGCTCCGTGACGGGAACCGTCCCGGAGCCCGCAGCCAAGTGGGGAGTCCAGAGGGCCTCAGGCCCTTTGGCCGCCGGAGGCCTCTTTCCCCTTCCCCCGGCGGGGTCAAGGGGCAGCGCCCCTTGTCATCTCAACCCAAAAGGCCCGTCATGAACATCCTGACCATCGCCCTGCGCAACGCCCGCAAGAAATGGGTGCGCACGCTTCTGCTGCTGCTCGTGTTCACGCTGGGCGTGGTGAGCATCGTGTCGCTCAATTTCGTGTCCCGCGTGGTGGGCGAGGGGCTGGAGAAGAAGCTCGTCAGCTTCGGGGCCAACATCCTGGTCTCGCCCAAGACCGAGAAGCTGACCGTGAGCTACGGCGGCTTCGCCCTGGGCGACATGCTCTTTGACGTGACCTATCTGGACGAGGCCGACACCCTGGAGCGCATCGACCGCATCGAGCTGCGCAAGAACATTTCGGTCATCGCGCCCAAGCTGGTGGTCATGGACCGCGTGCAGGGCATGGCCGTGGCCATCGTCGGCGTGCGCTTCGCCCAGGAAAAGCAGCTCAAGGGCTACTGGGACGTGGCCCAGGGCGCCATCCCCGGCGAGGAGCCCGCCGCGCGCAAAATGACGGACGGCATGCACGACGCTCCGGCTGCTGCCCCGGTTCCGGCCCAGAATACGGCCCAGAACCCGACATCAATCCCGGCCCCGATTCCGGCCGCAGCCAGCCCCACGGGCCTGGCCCAGGCCCCCATGGCCCCCCTGGGCCAGCCGCTGGACACGTACAGGGGCAACGGCGTGCTGGTGGGCAGCTCCGCTGCGGCCAAGCTGAACCTGAAGCTGGGCGACACGCTGCCCCTGGGCAAGGCGCACATGGTCGTCACGGGCATCCTTGCCCCCACCGGCAGCGAGGACGACAACGTGCTCCTGGCCGACCTGACCTTTGTGCAGCAGGCCGTGGGCCACCCGGGCAAGGCGAATTTTGTGGAGGTGGCGGCCCTGTGCTCCGGCTGCCCCATCGACGACATCGTGACCCAGATCGGCGCAGCGCTGGTGAACGTGGAGATAAGAACCCTGCGCAACATCGTGGAGCAGCGCATGTACTCGGTGCAGTTCGTGAAGAAGCTCATCCTGTCCGTCAGCCTGGTGATCCTGCTCACGGGCTGCTCCATGGTCGGCATCTCCATGCTCTCCGCCGTGAACGAGCGCAAGAAGGAGATCGGCATCCTGCGTTCGCTCGGGTTTTCGCGCAAAAGCGTGTTCGCCATCTTCTGCGCGGAGGCGGCCAGCATCGGCCTTTTGGCCGGGCTTATCGGCTATGTGGCGGGCTACGGGGTCAGTTTCCGCATCCTGGCCGTGCTGGACATGGCCGAGGGCGCGACCCTGTCCTTCGAGCCCCTGCACCTGGCCGCCACGGCCCTGGTGCTGGCGCTGTTGACCTCCCTGGCCTCCCTGGTCCCGGCCTGGAAGGCTGCGGCCATCGAGCCCAGCGAAGCCCTCGTCACCTTGTAGGCCATGCAGGAGCCGCAGCCATGAACCACGACGCATCCACCCGGCCCGACGCCGCCGCCGGACAGACCCCGATTGTCGACGCCCCGAGCCTCGACGCCCCGAGCCTTGAAGCGCCGATTCTCGAAGCCGTGAACGTCACCAAGTCCTTCACCCAGGACGGCACACCGACCCAGGCGCTCAAGGGCGTGTCCCTGGCGGTTGCGCCCGGGGAGTTCGTGTCCATCGTGGGCCGCTCCGGCTCGGGCAAGAGCACCTTTCTGTCCGTGCTGTCGACCCTGCTCAAACCCGACAGCGGCGAGCTGACCTACAACGGCCTGGACCTGGCCCGCGCCAGCGAGGCCGACATCGACGGCCTGCGCCACGGCGACTTCGCGGTGATCTTCCAGTTCCACTACCTTTTGCCCTACCTGACGGCGCTGGAGAACACCCTTCTGCCCTTCATGCGGGGCCTTCGGCCCGTTTCAGGGGCGCAGCGGCGGCGCGGTCTGGAGTGCCTGGAGCGCGTGGGCCTGGCGGACAAGGGCCACCGGCTGCCGGGCCAGCTCTCCGGCGGGGAGCAGCAGCGCGTGGCCATTGCCCGGGCCCTGGTCAAGGACGCGCGCATTCTCTTTGCCGACGAGCCCACAGGCAGCCTGGACTCGGCCACGGGCGCGACGGTGATGGAGCTGTTGGGCCAGATCCACAAGGACGGCATGAGCGTGGTCATGGTCACGCACAACGAGCAGTACGCGGGCCTGTCCGACCGGGTGGTCAGGATGGCCGACGGCCTGATGGTCTGAGCCGGGCATAGGCTCGGGCTGGCCTGTGGCGCGGTCGGGCCCGGCAGCCCTAGGCTGGGCCTGCGCACGCCGTTGCCGGAGCGAAGAACGGGAGCGGAGAACACTCAGGAGCATGCCGCAACGTGGGGTCTGCAACGGTTCAAAGCGGCAAGGCCAGGAGTTGCGGCATGATGGAAAGCGTGTTTCTTGAGCTGGAGTTCCTCCTCCTGATCCTCTTCTCCCTGGTGCTGCCAGCGGGAATCTACGCCACCCTGTTCTGGAAAACGACCATCTCGCGTCCGGCCGTGCTGCTGTTCGCCGTGAGCCTGGTCCTGCTGGCCGGGGTCGACCTGTACCTGCTCTCGGTTTTGGGCGAGATGGCCAGGCTGACCGTTTCCGCAGCAGACGACCGGCTCTTCAACGGGGAGCTGCGCATCGCCCTGTACCTGCTTCCGGCGCTGTTCGCCGGAACCGGGATCAACCTCGTGTCCCACGTGCTCATCCACCACCTGTCCAGGGCGGAGCAGCGCTTCGAGCACGAGAAGGACTGAGCGCGCCGCCGAGTGGGCTGTGCCGCCGGGCCGCGCTGTCCGATCTGGTCGGCGCTCTGGCCGGGTGGCCAGGATGGTCGGCGGGCTGGCGGCGCGAGGGGGCCGGGCCGGGCCGGGCCGGGCCGGGCGAAAAGAAGCGCAGAATAGGTCCGCCGGAATCCAGACCATTTCAGAACACTGGTGCGATATCGATTGCATGATAAGGCTTGAGCTGGCCGAAGGTCCGGTGGGGTGCTTCGGGGTGACTACGTAGCGAAAAGAGAAAGACAAGCCGTCTCGGGATGTTATAAAATGTCTTAGAATTTTATGGGCATCTGGGCCTTCCCCAGGCTGCCCGCGCACAGGGGCGCAGGCCCGCGCCCATCACGGTGACCTGCGTCGCCTGCGCGCCCTGTCCCGTCCCGCGCCCTGTTCCGCTATCCGATGAACTTTTTGCCCACGCTGAAGGCCTGGGCCACCACCGCGCCCACGCCGTAGTACAGGCTTGCGCCCGGCGCAAAGATCAGCGGCGCAAGCTTCGCCAGGTCGATGTGGCCCTCGGGGCCGAGGATCTCGGCGTCGGCCTTCACGTCCATGATCTCGCCGATAAACTGGGTGTGCGCGCCCAGGTCCAGGGTCTGGATGAGTTTGCACTCGATGACCAGCGGAAATTCCTCAACATAGGGCGCGTCCACCAGCTCGCTCCGGGCCGGGGTGAGCCCGGTGGCGGCGAACTTGTCCACCACGCTGCCGCTGACCATGCCGATGAAGTCGGCCTCGGCCGCGTGGCGCGCTGAGGGCACGCTCACGGTGAAGGCGCAGCGCGTCAACACCGCCGGGTAGCTGTGGCGCTCCTTGCGGATGGATACGGCCAGGCAGGGCGGGCTGGAGCAGCAGATGCCGCCCCAGGCGGCGGTCATGACATTGGCCTGGCCCGTGGCGTCGTACGAGCCGATGACCCAGACGGGCGTGGGCTGGGCCAGGGTCTTGGCGCCGAGGGACTGCTTCATGGTCGTGCTCCTTGCTGGCTGGGGGGGTGGGTTGCCCGATTCTGCCGCGTCAGGGCCGGGTTGGCAAGGACAACCGCAACGGTCTGCATTGGAGATCCGCAACGGCCCTCTGCAAGGCCTGATCAAATCAGCCGGAGGCCAGGCCGGCCCGGAGCGCCGGGACGAAACGCCGGAACGGAAGGACCGGGCGCAACCGCCGTCGGCCTGGACCGGGCCTGGCGCAATCAAACGACTGGACGCGGTGGATCGTGCCCGCACGTTTCGGACTTCGGGCTGGCGGCCACGTCGAGCATGTTCGCGGTCACGCCCACGGCTTTGACCAAGGGCCACGAGCGTGTCCGTCCGTCAGGTGCGGACCGCCCGGCCAGCGCCGCCGCGTCCTGCTTCAGCCCGTGTTTGCAACGCCGTTTGCAACGTTGTCTGCTGATACGTCTGCAACCCGGCAAGCGCATATTGCGCAGGACAGGACCCGGCTTCGCGCCAGCTGGCTACGCCCGGATGACCTTGCCCGCCAGGTGCAGGCTGGTGACCACGTCGAGCATGTTCGTGGTCTCGCCCACGGCCTTGGCCGTCATGAGGTCGAAGTAGGTCAGGCAGGTGCCGCAGACCAGCACCTGGACCCCGCCAGCGGCCAGGGCCGAGAGCTTGTCCAGGCAGGGGTGGCCCTGGGTGGCCAGGCGCACGCCGCCGTTGACCAGGATGATGCGCCACAGGCTTGGCCCCAGCTCCGGCAGGGTGGCCAGGAAGTTCAGCATCAGCTTGCCGCCCAGCTCGTCGCTGCCCGCGCCGATGGACTCGGACGCGATGAGCACCGTCACCTTGTCGTTGACCGGACTGGCGACCGGACTGGCGACCGGGCTGGCGGCCGGGCTCGCGGCCGGGGCGCAACAGGGCGTGGAGGCCGAACCGGGCGCGTGGGCCTTGTCGACCGTGTCCTGGCGCGTGGCGGAAAGGCGGCTGTGGCCCGATCCCTCGGACAGGACCTCGGCCACGGCCACGGCGTACCCCTTGCCGCCCAGCAGCCGGGTGACGTTCTCCCGCGCGGCGGGGTCGTCGACCAGCACCACGAAGCCAGCGGGCGCCTGCTTCTCGATGAGCTCCAGGCAGCGCATGACCGGGCCGGGGCAAGCCAGGCCACGGCAATCCAGGATGAGGTCTTCGGACATAGACGGCTCCTCTTTGTGAAATCAGGTGTGTCGATAGACTTGGCCTAGCCGCCCGCGCAGTGGCTGTCAACGACAGGAAAAAATGGCGGTGGAAAACGGGCGCAAAAAACCGGGACAGGGCCACAAAAGACCCCGCCCCGGCGGTTGTGCTTTGTCAGGTATCTACAACCTACCGCAACAACTCCACAACCTTGTCCACCACGGCAAAGGCGTCGGCCACGTAGAGCACGTCGGCCTTGCCCTGGGCCCAGCCGCAGCTGGCGTCGAGGTTGATGGCCCGGCGTTCGTTGATGAAGCGCCAGCCCACCACGTGGGGCTCCTCGCCGTGGCAGCAGGTGGACAGGCCCTTCTGGTGGCGCGGGGTGGAGCCGGTCTGGCCCACCTGGTGCATGTGCGTCAAAAACGGCAGGGCCGCGCCCTCGCCGCTCTGGTCGACCAAAGACTTGGAGCTGCCGAGCGAGCACTGGGTGGCGTGCAAGAGGCCCAGGATGAGGCTTGAGGCCTCGTCCAGGTGCTTCTGGCCGTCGGCCTGGGACTTGCCCCAGCCAGCGCCCGCCACGAGCAGCATCTTGGCCTCGGGCCGGATGGTCTGGGCGTCGGCCGCCGGGGAATTGATGCCCGTGACCACCGTGCGCGTGACCGGGGCCACGCGGAGCAGCTCCACGCTGGCCGTGCCAGGGGCGGCGGCGACCGGGGCGAAGCAGCCCGTGTCCACGGTGACCAGCCAGGGCCGCGCGTCGCGCTCGATCTTGCCGACCATACGCTGGCGGTAGAACCAGCGGGTGGCCACGATCTTGCCGCCCTCCACCACGAGGCCGGTCAGCCGCGTGTCCACAGCCGCGCCCAGGCGCATGGCCACGCCAGCAGCCACGCGGCTGGCGCGGGAGGTTGCGGGCATGACGATCAGCTCCGCTCCGGCGGCCTTGGCCAGGGCCTCGCAGGCCGAGGCGTCCGATCCGTAGCGCGCGCTGGCGAACTCCGCCCCGGCCACGCCGAGAAATTTCACCGCACCGCAGCCCGCGATCTGGTCCGCAGCGGCCTGGACCTCGGCCCCGTACAGGCCGACGGTCAATTCGATGGGCAGGCTTCCGCCGAGTCCCTTGGCCGCGCCCAGGGCCTCCATGGCAGCAGCGCCGAGGCTGCCGCCTTCATCCGTATGCGCAAGGAAAAGCACGTTCATCTGTCCTGCTCCTTCAAGCCGGGCCTAGGCCCGGATCCAGTCCGCGATCTCGCGGGCGATCTCGTCGACCGAGGCGTTCTTGACGATGCGCGTCTCGCGGCGCTGGCTCGGCACCTCCACGCCCTGGTAGCGCAGGCCTTCGCCTTTCAGCGGCGCAGGGACGGCCTTTTGCAGCGCGGGCATGATCAGGCGCATGTTGGCCATGCCCACCTGGGGATTGTTCGGCGGCTCGGGCAGGTTGCCCGTGGCCCAGCCCAGCGCGGCGGGCAGGCCCTGGCAGGACGACTGCTGGTAGCTGCCGCCCTCGATGCGCTCCAGCACGGTGAAGCTGCCGTCCTCGGCCACGTTGATCTCGTCCACGCCCTGGAACTGGTCGGTGATGCCGAGAAGCTCGCCCACCATCGAAAGCACAGCACCCGTCCCGCGCGAGGCCGACTGCCAGCCGCCGAAAAGCAGCAGCTTGCCCTTGTCCAGGCCGGGGATCTTCTCCACCGCGCCAGCCAGCGCGCGCGCCGTCTCCGCCGCGTCGGCAAAGCCGCTGGCCGGGCCGTCGAGCACCACGATCTCAAAGGGCACCTTTTGGGCCACGCTCATCATCACCTGCTGGAGCTTGGCCTTGGGGCCCAGGGCCACTAGGTAGACCTTGCCCTCGACCCTCTTGGCCAGGCTGGCGGCCTCGAACAGGGCGTGGCCCGCCCAGGGGTCGAGCACGGCTGGCAGCATCATCTCGTTCTTCAGCGCCGGGCCGGTGGGGCCGACAATGGGCTCCAGGGTCTGGAGCGGGTCGGGCACGATGGAGCCCAAAACCACGATCTGCAATCCTTTCATGGAAACTCCTTGAATGTGGGCAACCGTGCTTTAGCAATCACCAGATGCTGGCACGGCCTCCTGTTTTGCAACCACGTGTGCTGACGTGGCTCAATCCCCTATTTCGTAAAATCCTTGATGGCATTATTCACTGCGGAGCCTTCCAGGCGGCTGATCACATCCGTGACAAAACGCTCGGAAAAGCCAGCAACGAAACTCCAAAAAATCAACTTCGCATAGTCCTGATACCCCACGCCATGCTGCCCGAATATCAACACAAACGTTTCGTCAGTCCTTGCTTGACCGGCTGCTGACGTTGCATTGGCCATGGCGCTTGCGATGTGATCGGCGACAAAATTCGGAAAAAGTTGACCGGAAACAAGGCCTGACAGAAATATTATGTAGAGCAGCAGGGCCAATATGCCGCCTACCAGGGGCGAAAGCGCCGTATAGTAAATCGATGAGGCGATGAGTTCGAGTTCTGACGGAGACAGCTCCTTCAATCTGCGCTGGAGGCCGACAAACCCGCCGACACAACCGGTTGCTATGACAAGGGCGGGCACCACGCTTTTCGATTCTGGCATCAATCCCGCGATGAGAAGCGCAGGAGCAAAAAAGAGCAACAACGAAACGAAAATCCTACGGGTAACACGGTGAAGAAGGGCTGTAGAGGAATCCTCAGACATAATCCACCTCCCGTGGTCCTAGAATTTTTCTGCCCCAGTTCCCCGAAATCACTCGCTTATTCTCCGCCGGGCGTCAGTAGTTCAGTATCCTGTCCGCGTCCTTGATGAGCGCGGTGAGCTTCTTCATGTTGGCCCTGGGTGCGTATTCCCCGTCCTCCACGCCGTGGAGGTCCATGCACTTGCCTCAGGCCGCCAGCGCGCCGTCGCTCAGCACAAAGACCTTGGCCTCGCGCCCGATGGGGAAGCGCTCCGAGTCCCCGGCCAGCAGGTCGACGCCGGGCCCGTTCAGGAACAGCGAGACCTCCTCGCCCTGCTCCAGCAGCACATTGCCCAGACGCACGGCGTTCCACTTGATCTCCGGGTCGGCGCTGGAAAGCACGAGCAGTATCTGCATCTGGTCCCTCCTGGGTGTGGCGTGGTTAGTTCTCCGCCGAGTGCAGGCCGCCCGCGCCAGCCTGGAAGTCCACGTTGGCGCCCTCCCCGCCCTTTGGCGCGGGCTTGCTGCAGTTCCAGATGCAGGCCCCGCAGTGCACGCACTTTTCCCGGTCGAACAGGGGAACGCCGCCGTCCGGGTTGGTGGTGATGGCCTGGCCCGAGCAGGCCTCGATGCAGACCTTTTCGTCGCAGGCCTGGCAGACGTGCCTGCTCTTGAAGGTCACGTGGTCGCGGTAGCCCGCAGGCGCCTGGACCTTGCCGCCCAGGAGCAGCGCGTCCTGGTGCGAGACGAGCAGCTGCCCGTCGAACTGGATGCTGGGCCAGCCCACGCGGTCCATGAGCGCGCCGTGGAGCGGCAGGCCCTTTTGCGTGCACTCGCTGCGGATCCGGGCGATCTCGTCCGCCGGGATGCGGCCCCGGAAAAAGTCCTCCAGGCTGGGGATGCGCTCGTGCGGCTTTTTGGTCGCGCCGGGCCAAAAGGCCTTGCCGTCGGTCAGTCCGGCCAGGGCCATGCCGATGAGCCCCTGGATGACGCCCACCTGGAAGCCGTCGCGCGCCTTTTCGGCCATCTTGGCCTCGCGGTCCAGCCAGGAGTCGCGGCGGCGGCGCACGTAGGAGCGCGTCAGGTTGTCCTTGGTGAAGGGCTTGCCCGCCTTCAAGAGCTCAAGGACGCTGACGCCCAGCAGCACGCCGCTGGTCCAGGCCTCGTCAAAGCCGGAACCGGTGAGCACGTTGGTGGTGCCGCTGCCCTCGCCGATGCGCGCGAACCCGTCGCCCACCAGGTGCGGCTCGCCCTTGCGGCCGGATTCCTGCAGGCTCTTGGCCCCCCAGGAGCGCATGCGCCCGCCCTTGAGGTGCTTCCAGAGGTATGGGTGCTGCATCCAGTGCTGCAGGTAGCGGTAGCCGGTGCGCACCGGGGAATCATACCAG
Organism: uncultured delta proteobacterium; assembly: GCA_903843965.1. Classification (GTDB taxonomy): domain Bacteria; phylum Desulfobacterota; class Desulfovibrionia; order Desulfovibrionales; family Desulfovibrionaceae; genus Humidesulfovibrio. Next base: position 8,748 of record CAIMRY010000006.1, on the reverse strand, counting down.
GAGGGCACGAAGATGCCCAGGCTGGCGATGTTGCCGGGGTAGACGTAGAGGAAGCCGAAGATCTCCGGCTCGGGGTAGCCGAGCGTGTGCAGCACCAGGCCTTCCTTGAGCTCGCAGCCCTCGGGCAGGTCCACCACCATCTTCATGCCCACGGCCCATTCCCGGGCGTGGTTGCCCGTGGGCAGGCCCAGCTTCTCGTCCAGCTTGCGGCCCACCGCGCCCACGGGTCCGTCGGCCACGACCGTGAGCTGGCTGCGTATGTCCATGCCGGGCATGAACCCGGCCTCGGGTCTGCCCTGCTTGTCCACGCCCTGGTCCTGCAGGCGCACGCCCACCACCACCTGGTCGAACATCAAAGGTTCGGCCACGGGCGTGCCCGGCCAGATCTGCGCCACGCCCTGGCCCATGATCTGCCCGCCGGCCCACTGGTTGAACTGGCCCATGGAGAGCAAAAAGCCGGGCTCCTTGCGCAGGAAATTCGGGATGTACGGGAGTTCATAGGCATGGTTTTTGGCCAGGCCCACGGCGCGCAGAAAGGCCTCCTTCACGCGCATGAGCCCAGGCCGCCTGCTGGCCCCGTGCGGGTCGAGCAGGAACACGACCTTCTCGTCCGTCACCCTGGTGGCCAGCGGTATCTGCGAGAGGTCCAGGTCCGGGAAGCTGGCCCTGATGCCGCGGCCCTTGGTGACCACGCCGGACACGCCGAAGCCGATGTCGTCGGCCCGCTCGTAGCAGATGACCTGGGGCGGCATGCCGGGCATGGCCTTGCTCTCGACCGCCGGGGCGCCGTCCTCGTTCAAGAGCCCCCTGGACAGGGTGTGCAGAAAGCCGCCCATGGCCGGGCCAAAGCCCACGCAGGCGATGTCCACGTCCATGCGCTGGCGCTCCACGCCATCAGGAAGGGCGCCTTCGGGCAGGGCGTCGTCGCCAGGGGCGTTGTGGTCGGGTGAGTTGTCGGCCGGGGCTTTGTCGGCTGCGGCGTCATCCACCAGGACGCCTGTGAGCAGGCTTTCGGCGGGCAGTTGTTGGGCGCTGGTGTCGGTCATGCGTGTCCCCCGGTGTCAAAGCCGCAGGCCCGCAAGGGGGCGGCTTGGCTTGCTTTGCCGCAAATAATCAGACTGGGCGCGGGAACTTTCCCGCGACCCTGGCACGACGGCTTGCATCTCCTTATGCGACAGGGGCGGGGGCAGTCAACCTGTGGGGGCAGCCAACCTGCGGGGGCAGCCAACGCCACCCCCGCATAGGTGCCTAGAGTTAAGGAAGGAAACGCTACTTCGCGGCCTTCTTCAGGTCCGTGTCCAGCTGCTTCTTGCCGTCCTTCATCTTCGCGTAGCCGTCCATCATCATCTTCTTGCCGTCCATCATCATCTTCTGGCCATCCAGCATCATGGTCTGGCCGCTGCCCATGGCGTCGTCCTTGCCCATCATGGTCTGGCCGTCCAACATCATCTTCTCGCCAAGGGACATGCGCTTGGCGTCCATCATCGTGTTCCCGCCTTGCATCAGCATGTTGCCGCCCCGCATCATCGCGGCAGTTCCCTTGGCGTCCATCATCATGCCCTGGCCGCTGCGCGCCATGGTCTGGCCGCTGCCCATCATGCTGCCAGGAGTCTGCTCGGCAGCTGCGGAAAGGGTCGGAAAGGCCATGGCGGCAAAAACAACCGCAGTCAGCAGTGACTTTTTGAGGGTCGTCATCTTCTTCATACGGAACTCCTTCGGGTTGAATGTTGCGATGTTGCGGTCAGTACTAGAATATGTGCGCGATGATCTTGCCCCCGGCGGCGATGAAGGACACAAGCAACAGCGCAAAGACGCCTGCATAGAAAGCGCCCTCGCCCACCTGCCGCTTGCGCTGGTCCGTCATGGGCAGCAGCTCGACCACATAGGGCAATATGATCAACGGGACGAAAGTGACGGTCAGGATCAGGACCATGGCGTTTGCGCCGAACCAGTTCTCGCCCTGGATCAGGAAGTAGATGGGCCAGGGCGGCTTGGTGTACTCGATGCCGGAGAGCGTCGGGATGTTCGCCAGCCCGCGGACAAAGGGGGCTTCCATGTAGATGCTCTGCACCACCATGAGGGCGGTCAGAACCAGGGAGTAGATGGTCGCCGTCTTCCAGCGGGACTCCACCAGCACGTGCACCTTGCGCATCAGCACGTGCATGGCCACGAACACGGCCATGATGAAGATGGTGGCGATGACGTGGAGCGTGGTCAGGCGGATCAGGGTCAGGTCGCCGGAGAAGAACTGCGAGACGACGCTGCCCCCAGGGACCAGCCCAAAGGAGTACATCATGTGCTCGAAGCCTTCGATGGCCTCCTGGTCGCCGCGCATGAAGCTGCCGGAGATGAAGGCGACCCAGGCCACGGCGCTGGCCACCGCGCCAGCCAGCCAGATGAACTTGCGCTTGCCCAGGAAGGTGTGCGTGGAGATGGTCCGGGCCGCATGCAGCAGCATCAGCCAGATGAAGACCTCGCTGGACCAGTTGTGCAGGTTCCTGAAGAAGGCCAGGGCCGGACTGGCCGTCATGGCCTCCACGCTGGCATAGACGCCGGTGGAGGTGGGCATGAAGAAGAAGGTGATGATGATGCCCGACGGAATCACAAGTCCGCACAGGATGATGCCCGTCACCGTGCCCAGGGAGTGCCAGTCAACGGCTGCGCGCAGCTTCCTGGTGAGCGGCTCCAGCTTGGCTATCCTGGCGTAGGCCAAACAGACCATGAGGAAGGAGAGCGCGAAGAAGGCGAAACGGACCTGATCCAGCTTGCCCTTGCTCATGGCCTCCGTGGACACCCGCTCCTTGAAATCCTTCAGCAGCGCCGGGTCGATGGCCCCAGTCCCCTTGGCCAGCCCGATGTAGCCGATGCCCGGAACGCCGTGGCCATGGCCTGCGTTGGCTCCATGCTGCTCCGAGGCCTCGGCCCCGCCCATGTCCATGCCTTCCATGGCCGGTTCATCGTGCGCGTCTTTGGCGACGGCGCCTTCCGGGGCATGCTTCGCCTCTGCGGCGACATGCACCTCAGCCGGTTCCTGGTGCGCAGCCTTGGGCGCTGGGGCCGCCTTGGTTTGTTTCGCCGTTGGCGCCTCCATGCCCGCCATGCCCTCCATGGACGGTTCCTTGTGCGTGTCTTGGGCTGTGGCGGCGAACGCGGCACCGGCACTGAGAATAAGCAGCGACACCAGCAGTCCTATGGCCAGCAGCAGGGTCTTGCGTCTCGGGAGCCTTGGCGTTGATGAATCCGTCAGTGCGGATGACTTGATGTGTCTGGTCATGATCTGGTCCTCCAGGTTAGTGATGACAGATACTACACTGAGGTGTCGGAGTCACGAAAAATGCTGTTCCGGTGGCTCAGTTTCGAACAAATGACCTGGCCTCAGCCCGTAGTGGTGTCGCCGATTGTGTTAGTCCGTGTTGCCCCGCCCAAGGCCGGAGAGAAAGGCCTCAACCATCTTGCCGTTCGCAATGTCCTGGCCCATCATGCCGCCGGAGTCATCATGCCTAGACCAATATCCATGGGCATGGTGGCGGCAGCGGAGGTGCCGGTCTTGGCCGGAACTTTGGGTGTGATGTCCACAGCAAGCGCCAGGGAGGTGGAAAGACCAAGGCTGGCGCGGCGGCAACGAGGGGGGTGGAGCATCTGTTCATGTCGGTCACCTTGCACAGGTTGAGGATGGAAGGCCCAGAGGGGCGTTGTCCCTCGGTCACAGCCGCCTATGCAGACCATGTGCCAACAGTAATTTAACGTATTTTCAGCATGTTGTTAATCGAATCCTCCCAATCTAGTCTGATAATGGGAATGTGCTTGCACGTTCCCATGAGTTCATGTGCAGTTGTCTGCACTTCGAGTCCGCGCATGATCAGGCGACCCAGAAGTGGAGTTTCATGCTCAGGTCTTTATGATCCAGATTGTGGATGCGAGACGGGGAGGGTTGTTCTCCAGGGTGATTTGGGCGACCCTCTGTGTTTTAATGAAAAAATCTGATGGCTTGTACGTTAACTCTGGGTCGTCCTGTTTCCCCCGGTGGGTGGCTCGGCTGCACTGTGGGTTCGTCCATGCCCGCCATGTCGGCCATGTCCTGGCGTGCGGGCTGGGCGGCGGCGGCGGGCGTGGCTCCTGCGCAGAGCAGGAGCCACGCGCAGAGAAGCCAGGCGGAGGCGAGAACGGACCGTTTGATCATCAGCGACTGTGCAGGCAAAACCATCTGAGAAGTCTTGTTTCGTGTCATGGCGGGTATCCTCCAGTTGCTTTCAAATGAATACCTTAAGCGGCGAGTTGTGCACAGAGGAATTTCAGAAATCCTGTCAACCCGGAATTATCGTCCTTTTACCGGCCAAAAACAGGGCATTTTTGTCCGGCCCGGAAACCGGGGGTATGATGGCCGCGAACCCGCGCGCCCGGAATCACCCGCATGGCGCGAAAACCCCCCGGAGGTCCACAATGGCCACCAGCGTCATCGAGATTTGCAACAGCGCCCTGACCGACCTGGGCGAGGAGGCCATCGCCTCCCTTGCCGACAACACCAAGGCCGCCCGACTGTGCAACCAGCGCTGGGCAAGCGTGCGCGACGCCGTGCTGCGCGCCCACCCCTGGAACTGCGCCAGCGCGCTGGTGGAGCTGGCCGCAAGCGCCACGGCCCCGGCCTGGAAATGGTCCAACGCCTACCCCCTGCCCACAGACTGCCTGCGCGTGCTGGGCGTGGCCACGGGCGGCAACTCGCTCGCCGCTTGGGAGGTGCAGGCCGGGCTGGTGCTGTGCGACGAGACCGGGCCGCTGTCCATCGCCTACATCCGCCGCCTGGACGACCCGCGCCTGTTCGACCCGCTCTTGTGCGAGGCGCTGTCCGCGCGGCTCTCGGCCACGCTGGCCTACCCGCTCACGGCCTCCACGAGCCTGGGCCAGGCCTTCTGGTCCATCTACGCCGAAAAGCTGCGCGAGGCGCGCGGGGTCGACGCCCGCGAGTCCAGCCCCATTGCCGCGCCCGCGCCCACCACCTGGCTGGCGGCCAAGATGGGCAGGTAGAGGGGAGAAGAGAAGACCAAGGCGATATGCTCCGCAGGCCGGGGGGAATGATTCCCCCCGCCCCCCCCCCCGGCGGGGGCTGCACCAAATCGTTGAAATTATACTGGAGGAACGCTATGCCCTACGACAAGGACGGCAACCTGTTGTGGATCGCCGACGAGACCGGCGCGCATGAAGTACTGCAGCCCGGCGAAGGATACAACGGCCGCACGCGCGAGCCCGGCGAGCCGGACTGGTGGGTGGTGGCCAAACCGCCGGACTGGCGGCCTTCCGGCTTTTCGGGCGGCAAGGCCGACACTGACGTCGGGTATGCTGGCGGTGGCGGCGACTTTGGCGGCAGCGGGGTGACCGGCGGCTTCGGGCCGGGCAAGCTGGCGGGCGCGGACAGCGAGACCGGGCTCATTACGCCGCCCGCCGAGCCCTGGACGCTCTTCTCGGCCACGCAGGAGCACCTGGACTACGTCGACCGGAAGAACGCCTTCGGCGAGGCAGCCTCGACCATCGGCGCGGGCATCGGCGAGGCCGTGAGCAAGGGCTGGGACGCCACAGGCGAGGCGCTCGGCAAGACCTGGGACGCGCGGAACAACGAGGACCTGAAGAAGGGTGTGGAGTTTGGCGGCAAGGCGGCCTGGGAAGTCACGAAAGATGTGGGGAAAACAGTGCTCAAGGATATTGGGTACAATGGATGGGATACGGCGGCGACCAAGGGTGCGGAATACTTTGGATTAGACCGCGTGGCCAGCGTGGTCGGCAATCCAGCCATAACCATTCCAATCAATAAGGTCGTTGGCATGGCGCGAACTGTTGACGATGTGTGGAACGGTGGCCAAGAACGCAGCACCAAAGACCTGGGCCAACGTATCGACGATGTGTGCGAGCAGGTCTACAGGAGAAAACGCTAGGTGGAGGACTCCTTCTATCTCTTATGGAATGGCACAATATTTTGGATCACGTTGCCAGCACTTCTGATTGTGTCACTCACGATCTTGCGTCAGCTCTGGAACAGGACCGGGCAAATCCCAACGTACTGGTTGTGTGTCCATATCGCTGGATTTGGCGTACTCGTGGCGATGGCATTTTCAGGGGGCAGAGGGCTACGCTCAAGCTTTGTGGTGCTCTCTTTTGTTGCCATTTTGTGCTGGGCCGCAGCCATCAAGCTCGGCCTGGACTGGTGGAAGGCCCGCCGCGCCAAACCCGCAGAGCCCAAATAACCCCTGCCGGGGCTTTCGGCCGCTCGCCGGGAGCCCCGGTTCTGTTCAGGCCCAGCCCCCCCTGCGAGCCCCCGCCCGCTTTAGCCTTTGACGCCCGCGCCCGAATGCCGTAAACGAGCCACAAAATCCGGCGTCCTGCCTTGGCCCGGAGTCAACAAAAACAGCAAGTTGAGGTTCACGCATGACAAAGCTCGCGACCCTGCCCGGAGATGATGTCCGCCAGATCATGTGGCGCTACGCCGACCGCTATGAGCTGCAGATGGTGGTCCAGTCCGCGCGCGGCGTGGCCCGTGGGCACGTGGCCCGCATGGTGGCCGACGGCGTGCGCAACAGCCACGAGTGGACCGAGCGCAAGCAGTCCCTGCTGGACGTCTTCGACGCCTCCGGCCTGACCGCCCTGTACATGGACACCAGCCAGGGCGGCTACATCGACGGCCCCAAGAATTTCGCCCTCTCGCTGACCACCTTCGAGCTGTCCTGGGTCGACGCCGGGGCCGCCACCTGCGGCTTGGCCAACAACCTCGCGCTGGCCCCCATCCACGAAAAAGGCACACCCGAGCAGCGCCAGCGCTACATGAGCCTGTCGTGCCCCAGCCCGGACCACCCCACCTGGCGCGGGGCCTTCGCCCTGACCGAGCCCCTGCCCTTTGTCGGCGTCGACACCGGCATGCTGGGCAGCAAGGTGCGCGTGGCCGAGTGGAAGGACGGCGAGGAGCCGGTCCTCCAGGTCGACAAGCGCGGCCGCTTCATCACCAACATGGACTTCGCGAATTTTGTGACGGCGGCGGTCGTGTCCGACGACCCGCGCATAAAAGGCTCGTGCATGATCATCCTGGAGGAGGACGACCCCGGCGTGTTCGACCGCGGCGCGCCCACGCTCAAGATGGTGCACCAGCTCTCCAGCACGCGCGACCCGGTGTTGAGCCTCAAGGTGCCCGCCAGCCGCATCATCGGCGGGTACTCCATCGTCGACGGCGTCATCGTGCCCAAGTACAGCCACGCCGAGATCATCGGCGCGGTGTTCCACCGCACGCGCATCCCGGTGGGCATCATGAGCTCGGCCAAGCTTTTGTCCGCCGTGGAGCCGGTGATCCGCTACCACCGCGGCCGCTTCCGCGGCGGCGAGGCCGTGCCCGGCACCCCCCGTTTCGACCAGGGCCTGCAGATGAAGGAGGACGCGGTCCAGCGCCTGGCCGACATCTGGGCCGCAGGCGAGGCCGGGGCGTCGCTCGGCTTTGACGCCGCGCGCAAGGCCGACAACTTCGACCCCATCGAACGCGCCAAGGAGGCCCTGTTCCACGAGCAGGGGCTGACTGGCCCGCGCGCCCAGATGAGCGCGCTGAAAAAGATCGAGCCCCAGGCCAAGGAATTCCTGCGCCTGTCCTTCATGACCCCTGCCGAGCGCGAGGCCCTGTTCGAGGAGGACCGCTACCAGGGGCTTTTGAACGACACCCTGGTGCAGTATGCCGTGCAGGACGCCGAGGGCAACGTGCTCATCCCGGCCTGCAAGCTGTGGAACACCGGCCACGGCGCCACCATGATGCGCGAGGCCGTGGCGCTCGTCGGCGGCTACGGCGTCACCGAGGACTGCCCGGGCTTTTTGTTCCAGAAGTGGACCGACTGCCAGCTCGAAGCCACCTACGAGGGCCCGGAGGTTGTGCAACGCCGCCACCTGGTGGCCACCATGACCAACCCGCTGTTCCTGGAGCTCATGGCCTACTGGATCGACGACCTGGACAAGCTGGCCGCCGCCTGGCCCGCCTGCGGCTCCCGCGCCTTGGCCCAGGCCATGCGCCTGTGGCTGTGGACCCTGGAGCACCTGCAGGCCAACAAGGACGACGACGGCAAGAAGCTGTTCAACAGCAACCGCCACGGCGTGACCTTCCCCATGGCCGACGCCCTGGCCTGGCTGGTGGCCGCGCGCTGCTTCATCGCCGATGTGGTTGAGCTGAAGCAGAAGGGCCCGGAAAATCCCGTGGTGGCCGAGGGACTGGAAGGACTGCTGTCCTTCTACGCCGACCTGACGCGCATCCATTCCGCCCGCACGGCGGGCGAGGTGGCGCGCATCACCGGCGAGCTGGTCTACGGCTACACCCGCACGTCCAACTCCCAGGCGGCGGACATGTTTGAGCTGCTGCGCCTGCAGCTGGACACCGCACTGGTGGGCGCGCGCCTCGCCCGTGATCGCGCCGGGGAAGCCCTGGCCGGGGTCATGATCCCGGAAGCTCTCGATTACCCGATGTAAAAGAAGAGCCAGTGGCGCTGCCCCTATCGATGCTGTCGACAGCCGTAAGATTCGCGGAAGACCGCTCATCGTAACGGCTGACGCGGCCCCCGCCAAAGGGCCTGAGGCCCTCTGGACTCCCCATTGCGCCGAAGGGGCTGTTTCAGGCAGGAGCCTGAAACAGCCCCTTCGGCTTGTACTGGACGGTTCTGGTCCAAGACCCTCCGGGGGGGTCCGGGGGGAATCATTCCCCCCGGCCGCCGGAGGCATCTCCCCTCCCCCCATTTGACG
>CAIMRY010000005.1 GCA_903843965.1 uncultured delta proteobacterium | reverse complement strand
CGAAATATCTCGGCAACTATCTGGCGTGGTTCCAGACGCTCGACAGCAAGGGCGTGGCGCAGAACTCGGCGAATTGGCTACGGGGCTGTGCGGGGATGGGGCTTGCGGGGTAGGCTTCAACACAAATTTTGAACAGAGCCAAAAATTTGGTCGATTTCATAGCTACATGCCTCCTCGATTTAGTGGTTTTGAAGGGCAGAAATTTGTTTATGAATGTAGATAAAATTACCCCCAATGTTTGGATCGCGTCAATACAATTTCGGAGAGTATGACCACTCCCTCGAAGGGTCAATTCTACATTCCACATAAGTGATGCCGTCTGGGGTCGGACCATGCTAACATTCTGTATCTGCGACATAAATATCAAGATAATGTTGTTCTTCGGGCATAGACACTCATTTTCGTCAATCGTGCAAAAGGCAGCCAGTCTTTACTCTGCACAGATTTCGACCGAAACACGGAAGTTGCTAAATTCGGTGTACTCGAACTCCACTTGGGCAGATGATGAACTGGTCCTGAACTTTAAAAAACACTAGTATGATAGATGTATTTAGTAAGGTCTACCAAAATGCCACTTCCCCGGAGAAAATATTGATTTTCAGGGATATTACAAGAATGAATCTGCATTGTTGAGTGCTGACCAAAGAAGTGAGGCGCAGTCCCCCCTTCCCCCCGCCCCCGCCCCCTGGTATCCTTCGGGCCACGGCACCCGCCTCACCACGGCCACCAACCCCCCGAGGCGCAGATGAGCAGAGTCGACGACATCCTGAACAGGATCGAAGCCCTGGAAAAAGAGCTGCGCGACGAGCTGCGCACCATCGAGCCGCGCATTTTCCTGGCGGAGGCCACCGGTCATGTGGCTCTGTGGAAGCGGCGGTCCGCAGCGAATGTCCCTTGTGCAACGACATCCGGCTGCAAGAACAAGAGAAGTGCGGTCAGGCTCCCCTGTATCAAGCAGAGAGAGGCATGAAGGTCACCTCCCATGGTTGGCGCTGGAGCAGTCAAGCCGCCCCAGCGCCAAAAGGAAAGGGAGATGTTATTTCATGGTTCCGTAGCCGTCCACTCCGCCATGACCCTGGCAGGCTGCAGGGCCATCGGATTTCGAACGGACAACCATGATCTCACCGTCTTTGCAATAGGCGACGATTTCTTCGGCGAAGGCAGAGCCGATGCAGAACAGGGACAACAGCAGCATAAGGACACTGACTTTCAGCTTCACAATCGTTTCTCCAGCGTTAGACTGTTTTAGATATGGATATTAGCCAATTAGTAAGAAATGAAAGTATCATAAAGCGGCGGCATGTCAATGCCGTGGTCTGTATGGAACCATGTCTGTCGGAAATTCCGAATGGGAAGCGGAGGGTTGACAATGATTCGCGCATGCGCGGTACTGTGACACGATCTTCGCCATTGTCCCCCTTCCCCCCGCCCCCTGGTATCCTTCGGGCCACGGCACCCGCCTCACCACGGCCACCAACCCCCCGAGGCGCACATGAGCAGAGTCGACGACATCCTGAACAGGATCGATGCGTTGGAAAAGGAGCTGCGCGACGAGCTGCGCACCATCGAGCCCCGGCTGCGCTACACCATCCACGACAAGAAGGTCCGCTTCAACGCCGAGGTCAAGAAGCGCCAGAAGCTCCTGGTCAAACGCTGGTTCAACTACGTCTACGACTCCGGGTTCATGATCGTGCTGACCATCCCGCTCATCTGGTCGGCGCTCATCCCCATGCTGATCCTGGACGCGGCCATCGGCCTGTTCCAGCTCATCTGCTTCCCGGTGTACGGCATCCCCTTTGTGAAGCGCCGGGAGTACATCGTCTTTGACCGCCATTCCCTGCCCTATCTCAACGTCATCGAAAAGGTGAACTGCACCTACTGCGCCTACTTCAACGGCATCATGGGCTATGTGCGCGAGGTCGCGGCGCGCACCGAGCAGTACTGGTGCCCCATCCGCCATGCCCGGCCCGTGAAGCCCACGCACAGCCGCTACCGGCAGTTCTTCCCCTATGGGGACGCGGAGGCCTACCGCACCGGGCTGAACGAGGTGCGCAAGCGTTTTGACGACGTGCGCCCGCACGAAAAGGACTGAGACCGGACCAGATGCCGGGGCCATCCGCCAGGGGCCAGACGCCAGGTGCCAGACCCGAAAGGCCAGACATCAGCGGGAAACGCGAGGGCTGACGTGAGGGTCGGACGCCAGGGCCAGCCGCCCGGAATCGACGCGTCCGCCGCCCCTTCCCCCCGCCCCCTTCCTCTGCTATAGCCAGCACCATGGACACAATTGCGAGAGGGAAGACATATAAAATCGGGCAGGCCGCCAGACTGCTGGATGTGAAGCCCTTTGTCCTGCGCTTCTGGGAGGGCGAGTTCGCCGAGGCGCTGGTGCCCGTGCGCACGCCAGCCGGCCAGCGCGCGTACTCCCAGGGGAACATCGAAACCGTGCGCCAGATCAAGCGCCTGCTCTACGATGAGGGCCTGACCATTGAGGGCGCGAAAAAGCGCCTGGCCCAGCTCCAGGGAACCGGCGACCAGGATGCCGCCAGCGCCCAAGCATCCCAGGCAGACCCCCTGCGCGCCGCCCTGCGCGAGATACACGGCGAACTTTTGGCCATCCGCGACATCCTGGGCGGCTGAAGGCCCAGGCACAGCACCCGAACCGGAGAATTTCATGCGCTATCTGGTGATCATCGGCGGCATCGTCGTCAGTCTCTTTGTCATCGCCGCCGTGCTCCTGGCCGTCATGGTCGACCCCAACAAGTACAAGGGCGAAATCACCCGGCTGGTGAAGGAGAAAACAGGCCGCGAGCTGGTTTTCGAGGGCGAAGTGAAGCTGTCTTTCTTCCCGCTGGGCGTGCGGGTGGGCGGCGTGCGCCTGAGCAATCCCCCCGGCTTCGGCGACAAGCCCTTCACGCGCATCCAGTCCGCCAGCGTCAGCATCAACATCCTGCCGCTGCTGGCCCGGCGCGTGGAGGTGGGCAGGGTGACCGTGGAGGGCCTGGAGCTACAGCTGCTGCGCGACGAGCAGGGACGCGCCAGCTGGGCCGACTTCACCGGCCCCGACGACCCGCGCAAACAGGCCGAGGCCAAAAAGAACGCCGCGCCCGGCCCCTCAAGCCTGACCGACCTGACCCTGGACGGCCTGGTCCTCAAGGACGCGCGCATCTTCTGGGAGGACCGCCAGGCGGGCAAGAGCTACGTGCTGGGCAACCTGAACCTGGACGTCAAGGCCATCCAGCCGGGCAAGCCTTTTGACTTCGCGGGCCGGTGCAGCCTGGAGTCCTCGTCCCCGGAGCTCACGGCAGCCGTGGAGCTCTCCGGCACGGGCGTCCTGAACCAGGCGGACCAGCGGCACCTGCTGACGAACTTCCTGGCCAAGATATCGGCCATGGGCGCGGGCGTGCCCGGCGGCAAGGGCGCATTCACCCTCGGCCTGGCCGAGCTCAAGATCGACATGGCCAGGCAGACCGCAGAGGGCGGCGGGCTGACCATCGGCGCATACGGGGCCAAGGCCGCGGGCCAGTTCCAGGTGGCGAACCTGGGCACCGAGCCGGACGCCATGGGCCGCATCGAGATCGCGGACTTCAATGGCCGGGAGCTTTCCGCCGCGCTCACGGGCTTGGCCCCGGACACGGCGGACCTGGCCGCCTACCAGCACATCCGCGCGGCTTTGGAGTTCAGGGTCGGTCGGGGCTACACCGAGATTCCGGTGTTCTCGGCCAGCCTGGACGAGGCCCGGATGGAGGGCCACCTGCGGGTCACGGGCATTGAGAAGAAGACGGTCAGCTTCTATGTGCGCGTGGAGGGCCTGGACGCCGACCGCTTTCTGCCTGCTGCTGGGGAGGGCGTCGCCGCCGCGCCGGACAAAAATGCGGACAAAAATGCAGACAAAAATGTGGACAAGGCCGCCGCCCAGAAAGCCGCCGCCGCAGCCGCCGCCGCAGCCGCCATCGATCCGGCCACGGGCCAGCCCAAAAAGGACGAGCTGTTCCCGGTGGCGGCCCTGCGCTCCCTGAGCCTGGACGGCCAGATCAGCGCCGAGCGCTGCAAGCTCAAGGGCCTGCATTTCGCCACGCTCACGCTGCCCGTGACCGCGCAGAACGGCGTGCTGGAGCTGGGCCAGGCGGACGCGCGGCTGTACGACGGCGTCCTGAAGGCCACCCTGCGCGTGGACGTGCAGGGCGCGGAGCCCGTTGTCACGCTGCACCTGGACGTGGCCGGAGTCCAGGCCGGGCCGCTGCTCTCGGACCTGTACGGAAAGCCGAGCGGGCTGTCGGGCCTGCTGTCCCTGAACACGTCCTCGCCGCTGGTCTGCCACGGCAACACGGCCCTGGCGCTCAAGGGCGCGCTGCTGGGCCGGGTTCCCTTCTCCATGGCCGACGGCGTGTTCCCCGGCGTCAATCTGCTCGGCGCGGTGACGTTGGTGGCGCAAAAGGCCAAGCAGCTCACCACCGGGGTGGAGCCCGGGCCGGAGAAGTCCACGCGCTTCGGCAGCATCACCGGCACGGCGGTCATCACCGGCGGCGTGGCGGCCATCAACGACCTGGACGTGAAGGCCCCGTTCCTGCGCGCCGAGGGCGAGGGCACGGTGAACCTGGTCAGCAAGGATGTGGACTACACCATCCAGGCGCGCCTGGTGCCCAGCGCCGAGGGCCAGGGCGGCAGCTCCGGGCTGCTGGGGCTGGTGGTGCCCATCCGCGTCAGCGGGCCCTACGACAATCCCTCGTACGGCACGGCCTACATGCGCGCCCTGGGCAAGGGCGCCCTCAAGGCCGTGGGCGGCGTGGTGGAGGGCGTGGGCAACGCCATCACCGGCAAGAAGGGCAAGGACGGCAAACGCACCGGCGGCCTGCTTGAGGGCGTCAAGAAACTGTTCTGATTATCATCCTTATAAATTGGAGAATCCATGCAACGTTTCGCCTTTTTCGTCGACGGCTCGAACCTCTACGGTTCGCTGCGCACCATGAACCTGGAAATCAACAACTATTCGCAGCTCTACGCGCACATCTACCGCGAGGCGCTGAACACCTGGCACGAGGTGACCCTGCAGGACACCCGCGCCCCGGCCCAGCTGCGGCGCGTGTACTGGTACGCCGTGGGCGGCATAGACGACTGGGATCTGCAGAACCAGCAGTCGCGCTCGGCCCTGCGCCAGGCCTTTGTGCGCGATGCGGAGATACGCGCCCTGTGGCTCACGCGGGTGACCATAGCCAACCCGAACATGGCCGAGGCGGAGCTGGAGGAGGAGGCCTGGCAGGCCTGCTTTGCCGACTTCCGCGACTGGTACCACGCCAAAATCCGCGCTATCGACGGCATGCGCCGGTTCTACGCCGGGGTGCGCGCCTCGTCCGACCTCATCGACATCCGCGAGGCCGGGCACTGGAAGGTCAACTTCCTGCACAAGTGGGTGGAGGAAAAGGGCCTGGACACCGCCCTGGCCGTGGACATGGTGGCGCTGCAGGACAACTACGACGTGGCCATCGTGGTCTCCGGCGACGCGGACGCCATCCCGTCCATCCGCCACCTGAAGGAGCGCGGCAAGCACATCGCCGCCGTGGAGTTCGTGGGCGGCGGCGCGGCGGACACGCGGGGCCGGGCCTTCTCCTCCCGGCTCAAGATCCACGCGGACTTCGTGCTGCGCATTTTCGAGAAGGACATCGTGCACTTGGACCACCGCAACAAGGGCATGGGCAACGGGGCCGGGTAGGGCCGGGCAGGGCCGAGGCGACGCGGGCCGCTGCTGCGCCCGTCGACCTTTGCCTGGCCGGGCTGCCCGGTCGGCCAGCGCGGAACAAAGGCCTGCTTGCGGCGGGTGGACTGCCGGGCGCGCCGGACCACCTTGCGAGCAGGAAAAAACAGGCGGTGATTGCCCAAGCGGCATTCGCCACACATCAAAAGGCCTGGCCTGTGCCGTGCGCAACCCAGGCCTTCCGGCGTGCATCTGCCAGGGCCGGAGGACAATTAATCCGGCACGAATTCGCGCAGGCTGGGCTCCACGTCGGCCAAAAACCGGCGCAGGCGCTCGTCGCCCTTTGCGGTCTGTTCATACGGGCCCAGGGCCGTGGACAGGCGCACCAGCGCGCCGTCCGTGCGGCGGCGGGTGATGGCCCCATAGAAGGTGGACAGCTTGAGCTCCGGCAGGCTGGTCAGCATGCGCCCCTGCTGGGCGAACCAGAACCAGGTCAGGATGCGGCTGGGGCCCTTGCTGGCCAGGGAGCGGTTCACGCGCCGGGCCGCGCCCCCGGTCCGGGCCGTGTCCGCCATGCCGACGTCCGCCACTGCGACGTCCACAACCCCGTCCTCCTCCACGGTCCAGCCCGTGCCCGGCAGGCAGGATTCCGGCGAGTGGATGGCCTGGCCCTTGCGCTGGCTGCGGTAGTAGGCCACGTACAGGTTCACCTCGGCGTTGCCCGGCCCCTGGTAGTCGGCCAGGATGTATTGCGAGAGTTTGAGTGTGTTCAGGGTCTCCGTGTCCAGGGCCTGGGGCGCGCCGGTCCAGGGGCCGATGTGCATGGGGAACTCGGCAAAGGGACGGCTCTGCGGCGGCGTCTCCTGCCCGCCGCGTCCGGCCAGCCCGAAAAACATGGCCGCAAGCACGGAGGCGGCGACCCAGAAGCGCAGGCCGGGCCGACAGCCCAGGGGCAGCGCGCCCGTGGCAGGCCCTTGGCCGTCCGGCAGGGGCTGCTGCCCTGGCATTTTCTCCGGGTCTGTTGATTTTGCGGAGTCAGCCGGTTCCACCGTTTCCATCGAATTCGCCGGGCCTGTCGATTCAACCGGGCCTGCCGCCACTGCTGAGTCCGCCCCTTCCGCAGTCCTGGGTTCGCCCGGCAGGTGCGCCAGGAGCAGGCTCAGGCCGTAGAGCAGGCCAAAGGACAGCAGGAACACGGCCCAGCCCGCAAAGTCGTGGGAAAAGCCCTCTGCCGCCTGGGGGCCGAAAAATTTGCTGGCCAGGGCGGTGACGGCGATGCGCAGGGCGTTGAGCACCAGGGATATGGGCACCGCCGCAGCCACCAGCAGGCACTGCTTCCACAGCCGCAGCCAGGTGAAGTACGCCAGCACCAGCCCCAGCACCAGAAGCGGGAACAGATAGCGCAGGCCGCTGCACGCCTCCACCACCTGCAGCTGCATGAACCCCAGGTCGATGATGTTGCCCTCGCGGTACACGCTCATGCCCATGAGCCGGATCAAAAGCTCGCCCAGCCGCGTGGACAGAAGCTGCAACTGCACGGTCAGCTTGTTGCTCAGGAACTGCGGCAGGGGCAGCATGGCGAAGAACAAAAGGAACACGAAGCCCAGGCTGCGCAGCGCGGGCCAGCCGAAGAACAGCCAGCACAGGCCCAGCGCCGCGAACCAGGACGAGAGGAACAGGGAATAGTACTCGCTGCCGAACTCGCCCAGGGCGTACAGCAGCGCGCCCAGCCCCAAAAACGCCAGCCCGGCCCAGCCGCCGCCGTCGGCCAGGGCCCGCAGGCTGTGGCGCTTGCCCCAGAGGATCCAGCCGATGACCAGGGGCAGCAGGTAGCAGTAGCTGTAGTCGTCGTTGTTCCACCAGTTGGCCAGGACCACGTACGGGGAGGCGTAGACCAGCGCCAGCAGGCCCAGCAGCGCCGCAGCCTGGAGCAGTCCCCAGAGGGTCAGGCCCTGTGGCCGGTGGATGTTGAACATGCGGGGTTCCTTGGCGCTTTGAACTGCGCCGGGTTACTGTCCGGCGGGCTGCCCGCCCGGAGGGCCGTCCGCCTGGCCGTCCGCCTGGCCGTCCGCCCGATCACATTGCCCGCGCGGGCGCACGGGCCGGGCCGGAACGCCCTGGTGCACCTGCCAGGGCGCAAGGTCATGCGTGGCCACGCTGCCCAGGGCCAGCACCGCGCCCTGGCCCACGCGCACGCCGGGGCCGACCACGGCCCGCGCGCAGATCCAGCTCTGGTCCTCCAGGCGGATGGGCCGGGTGACGAGGTCAAAGCCCTCGCGCGTCCAGTCGTGGCTGCCGGTGCACAGATGCGCGCCCTGGGACACGCAGCAGTGGTCGCCGATGCGTATCTCGGCCAGGTTGTCGAGCCAGACGTTTTCGCCCAGCCAGGCGTGGTCGCCCACGCAGAGCCGCCACGGAAACTTCACCCGCAGGCCGGGCTTGAGGCGCACGCCCGCGCCGATCCGCGCCCCGAACAGGCGCAGCAAAAGCACCCGCAGGGCCGAGCCCGGCAGCCAGGTGGCCACGAACAGGCCCTGGACCAGGAGCCACAGGGCTTCGACCAGGGCCGGGCGTCCGCGCCGGAAATCCGCGTTGTCAAAGCGGTCAAGCCGCATGGCCGCCTCCCTTGCGCCGCGCCTCGCAGAGCTTGGCGTCCACCAGGAAGCGGTACCAGAAGCCCTGCAGGAAATGGAACACCAGGCCCGGCACACCGTCCAAAAAGCCCAGGCGCACCACGTAGCGGTACAGGAAGTACAAAAACGCGCGCAAAAACAGCGGGCTTTTGGCGTACAGGCTGACCTTGGCCCAGCGCCGCCGCCCGGCCTGCCCGGCTGGGGCTGCCGCGCCCTTGCCGCGCTCCCCTTGTTCCCCTTGCTCCCCGCGTTCCAGGGCCAGCAGGTCCAGCACCTCGCGGTCGGCGTAGCGGTTGTGCTTGTCCGTCCAGAAGGCCAGGCCCTTGTGGTTTTCGTCGATGAGGTCGTGGCGCAGCCGGTCCGTCTCGCCCTGGTCCAGCACCATGTGCTCGTCCATCCAGCGCTCCTCGCAGCGGGCCTGCCCCCTGCGCCACACGCGCAGCAGCCAGGTGGGGTAGTAGCCGCCGTGGCGGATGAAGCGCCCCCAGAAATACACCCGGCGCTTGAGCAGCAGCCCGCCGATGCGCCCCGGCAGGGTGGGCAGCGTGGCGGCCAGCTCCCGGGCCAGCTCCGGGGTCAGGCGTTCGTCGGCGTCCAGGCGCATGACAAAGGGCGTGCGCAGGGGCAGGGTGTCCAGGGCCCAGTTGAGCTGCCGGGCGTAGTTCTCGAAGGGGTGCTCCAGCACCACGCAGCCCGCCAGCAGCGCGATGTCTCTGGTGCGGTCCGTGCTGCCGGAGTCGACCACGAAGACCTGGGCCCCGAGCCTGGCCAGGCTTTCCAGGCACGGGCCGAGGTTGGCCTCCTCGTCCCGGGTGAGGACGATGACGGAAAGCAGGGCTTCCTGGCTCATGCTGTGCTCCGGGCCGCTGGGCACGGCGGTTCTAGCGCTTGCCAGCTTCGATCCGGGCCAGAAAGGCCTTGGTTTCCTTCCACCACCCGGCCTCCTCGCTCCACAGCTCCTTGTACCCGCCCCAGATGACCACGCCGTCGGCGTATTCGAGGCAGGTCTCCAGCTGCATGCGCCACACGTCCGCCGGGACGGGCTTGCCGCCGAGCAGCTTGTTGCTGTCGTGGTACTGGTACCACAGGACCGGGTACACAGGCTTGCCGTAGCGCTTGGCCTCCATGATGTTGGCCTTGGCGTACTTCTTCCAGCCCTCGGGATCGTCGTAGAAGGTGTACAGGGAGGGGTAGATCACGTCCACGTGGCTGGCCAGGCCCTTCAGGCTGTCGTTGGCTTCGGCCCAGGCGCGCATCTTTTCCGGCTTGTTCTCCACCCCGGTCCAGTAGTCGCGCACCGGGAGCAGCAGGTAGTAGCCGAGCTTGAGCTTGGGCTGGGCCGCGTGCATGGCGTCGGCCACGGCGCCCAGGCGGCGGATGTTGGTCTGGATGAGCTGGGGCTCGACGCCGAAGACGCGCCAGCGCTCGATGTCCACGCAGAGGACGTCGCCCAGGGTCTTGTACTTGCTGGCGGCCTTGCGCGCGGCCTCCAGGTCGGGCTCGTCGTGGTTGCTGCCCGGCCGCCACAGCTCGGCCTCGTAGACCATGTTCAGGGGCACGAAGCCCAGGGGCCGCAGGTCCGGCTTGCGCTTGAACAGGGTGGAGTCGAAGACCACGAAGTCCTTGTTGACGACCGGAGCCGCCTGGGCCGCCACGGGCTTGACCACCACCATGCGCAGGGAGTTGCCGCCGGGCTGGGCCGCCTGGGCCGCAGCGGCAAGCGCCAGGCAGAGCAGGCAGGCGGCCGGCAGCAGCGCGCTGCGGCTGAGGCGCAGACGGGGGGAGGTCTGGGGCGAGGTCTTCATGGTTGTGTCTCCGCAGGTTCGTTGTGGGGCTGGGCCAGGGAGCGCACCAGGCGGTCGTGTCCGTCCGCCAGTCGGCCCAGGTCCAGGAAGCCCTGGACCATGCGCTCCAGCGTGTATTCCTCGGCCACAGTGTGCAGTGCGCCCTGGCGCAGCCGTTGGCGCAGCGCCGCGTCGGTTAGGATGTTCAAACATTGTTCGGCCAGATGGTCAATATCCCCATTGCGGTAGAGCAGGCCGTTGACCCCGTGCGTGAGCGCCTCGATCTCCGGGTTCTGGGCGGCGATGTCGTCGCCTGTGACCACCGGCAGGCCGTAGCCCATGGCGTGCAGCAGGGAGAGCCCGATGTTCACGGGGTAGCAGAGCAGGCTGGCGCTCAGCATCCAGGGGGCCAGGGCCATGTCGTCGTACATCTTTCCGGCGAAGACGACCCGCCCGCCCAGGCCGAGGTCTGCGGCGCGGGCCTCCAGGGCCTGGCGCTCGGGCCCGTCGCCCACGATGACCAGTCGGGCGCGGGGCTCGCGGGCACAGATTCTGGCCGTGGCCTGAAGCAAAAGCCCGATGCGGTTCTCGGCCTCCAGGCGTGAGACGAAGATCAGGGTGCGCTGCGGGTCCAGGCCGCGCTCTGCGGCAAAGGCGGCAAGCTCCTTCGGCCTGGCCAGCCAGTGCTCCCGCGCGGCCCGGATGGGCTCCTGGTCCAGGGCGTTCTGGGCCACGAAGACGCGCTGCGGGTCGAACCCGTTCTGGCGGACCAGGCGCTCGGCGATGGTCTGGGTGTACAGCAGGACGGCATCGGCCCGATGGCCGCAAAAATTGCGCAGGCTGTCGCGCAGGGGGCTGGGCCAGCGCGAGTAGCCGTGTCCCCAGAGGACCACCGGCGGTCCGCCCAGCCGCGCTTTGAGCACCGCAGGCAGCAGGTTGGCGTAGCGGGCGTCCCAGGGCAGGATGGCCAGGTCGAAGCGCCGGGGGTCGACGGCCCGGAAAAGCGCCGCCTGGGTGCGCAGCTCCTGGCCCAGAAGGCGGAAGTGCCGCACCGGGGCCAGTTCGTGGGCGAAGTGCGTGCGGCCCGTGCCGGACTCCAGGCTGCCCATGCGCGCGTCGGCGAACACGGTCAGCTCCACTCCCGGCTGGGCCCCGAGCAGGTTGTAGACCGGCACGCGGTACTGCGGCAGCACGGTCTGGCAGATGGCCACGCGCAGGGCCCCCGGAGCCGCGCCTGCGGCGGGGCTGGGAGGATGTCGTCGGGTGTTCATGGCTGCGTGCCTGCTCCTTGCGGGTTCGCCGTGGGCCAGGGAACGGGCTGGTTCTGACGCGCGCCGGGGCTGTCCGCGCCTGCCTGCCCGGCGTTGGTCCGATCTGAGTCGGCCAGTCCGGTGTCGTCCAGATTGGTGTCGTCCAGATCGGCGTCTGTCTCGTAGATGCGGCGGATGCGGCCAAGCAGGATGACCATGCCGAAGAAGAACGTGTTGCTGAGCAGGCTGCCCTGCTTGAGCGACAAAAGGAACTCGTAGGTCAGGATGCCCCCGAACAGGGCCAGGTCGGCCCGCGCCTCGGCCCGGTCGCGGATGAGCGCATAGGCCCGGCGGATGTTGCCCAGGCTGCCCGCCAGCAGCGACAGGTAGAGCAGGATGCCGGGCAGGCCCTCCTCGGCCAGCACCTCTCCGGGCACGAAGTGCGGGTAGATGCCCAGTTGGCGGATGGCGTAGGAGGAGGAGTTGCCCAGGCCGAAGACCAGCTTGCCCAGGGAGTTGAGGCTCCAGATGCCGAACAGCGTGCCCAGGTTCTGGAAGCGCCCGGCCATGTCCGTGGCCATTTTGCCCGAGGACCAGCGGTGGGCCGTGTCGACCTCGGTGGTGAAGCCGCTTTGCAGCCAGAAGGCCAGCCCGGCGATGATCAGGAAGGAGAAGAGGAAGCCCATGAACTTCACCGGGTCGTCGATGCGCTGACGCAGGGGCACGAACAGGATCAGCACGGCCAGGAGGGCGAGGAACTGCCCGCGCGAGCCGGACTTGACGATGAGCAGCAGGCCCAGGACGGTCAGGCCCAGGCGCAGCAGCCAGCCCAGCAGGCGCAGGTTGCGCAGGTGCAGGAGCATGGCCGCCAGCACTAGGTAGCCGCCCAGCTGGGCCACGGCCAGGGGGTTGCCGGCCTCGCCCTCAAAGCTTGCGCCGGCCATGACGATCCTGCGGTTGAACCAGTTGACCTGCAGCAGGATGAGCAGGGCCAGCAGCCCGCCGAAGACCAGCAGGGCCAGGGCCACGGGCCGCAGGTCCTCCCGGCTGCTGATGAGCAGCGGGGCCAGCATGATCACTGTGATGATGTATGGCAGGGCCTGGAGCAACAGGTCCGCGCTCTTGCCCTGGTCCAGGGTCCAGAGCAGGGTCAGGGCCGCGTAGGCAAAGAGCAGCAGGGTGCGCCAGCCCACGCCCGGATAGGGCGAGAAGACCCGCTCCCCGCGCAACAGCTTCACCGTGAGCCCCAGAAGCAGCAGCAGGCCCATGCACAGGTTGGGAACGGCCCCATGCTGGACGAAAAAAACCATGGTGCCCTGGGCCCACTGCTTGAGCCCGTAGAGGCAGAAGATTCCGGCTAGGGCCACGGGGGGCCGCAGGATCACGGCCACGCCCAGGCCGAACACGAGCAGCGCGAACAGCAGCATTTGCAGCATGGCCTAGCCCCCTGCCCCGGTTGCCGTCGCGGCGTCCGCCTTGGGCCTGTTCAGCAGCGTCCGGCCCAGGTCCAAGGCCTCGCGCAGGCGCGGGCGCAGCAGGGTCAGCCCGGCCAGGGCGTACAGCGCGGCAAAGACCGCCAGGGCCAGTCCGGCCTGGGCCAGCAGACCAGAGACGGACAGACCAGAGACGGGCAGGAACGCCCGGCCAGCGGCCAACCCCCCGGCGGCGCAGGCCAGGGCGGCCAGGGCGGGCGGCAGGGCCACGCCCAGGGTCCGGCCCACGGGAGCCCCCGCATGGCGGCTGATGTACAAGCACTGGGCCAGGCCGGAAAGGATGCGGTAGCCGGAGACCCACAGGGCCACGGCGAAGAGCCCGCCGCAGGCCGCGCCCAGGGCAGCCGAGGCCACCAGCCCCAGGCCGTCTGCGGCCATGAGCAGCGAGCGCAGCCGCCAGTTCCCGCGCGACTCGGCCAGGGCCAGGCTCAAAGGGGCCAAGAGCCGCGCGAACTGGCTCACGAGCATGAGCTGGAACACCGGCGTGGCCGCGTCCCACTTGCCGCCCCAGAGCAGATGTATGAGCGGCCCGGCGACCACGGCCATGCCCAGGCAGGCCGGGGCCGAGAGGAAGCTGAGCAGCCCGCAGGCGCGCACAAAGGCCGTGGCCTGGCGCTGCGGCTGGTCCGCCAGCCGGGTGAAGGCCGGGAGCATCACCGAGCGCAGACCGGTGACAAAGAGCGACTCCAGGGCCACGCTGAGCTGGAAGCCGAAGAAGTACAGCCCCAGGGTGCGCTTGTCCTGCAGCAGGCCCAGGGTCAGGTAGTCGCCCTGCTCCAGCAGGGTTGCGGCCAGGGTGCCGAACATGACCCAGCGCGCTGCGGGCAGGGTCCGGCGCAGGACCTCCCGCACGGGCAGCCCGTTGCGCGGCCAGGAGCGCAGGGCCCAGAAGTAGGCCCCGCCGTCAAAGGCCGCCACCACGAACAGCGGCAACAGGAAGCTGGCCGCGCCGCAGCCCAAAAGGGCGAAGCCGATGGCGCAGAGGTGGCGCAGGCTCATGGACAGGGAGCTGATCTTGCCCAGGCTGGCGAAGCGCATGTCGATGGACATCTTGGCCAGAAGGATGGTGGCCGGGGTGTTGGCCACCAGGAACAGGGCGATGATCCAGATCAGGGGCGGCAGGCCCGGCGCCGCGTAGATCCGCGCCAAAAGCGGGGACAGCGCGGCCAGGGCCAGGGCCAAAAACAGGTTGCAGCCAAGGGCGATGCGCCAGGCCGCCGGGGCCAGGGCGTCGTACTCGCTCCCGCGCTGGGTCAGCACCTCGCGCAGGCCGCCGTTCTTGATGCCCCAGAGCAGGGCCGTGACCGACACGGCGATGGCGTACAGGGCGAAGTCCTCGGGCGAGAGCAGCCAGCCCAGCACCAGCTGCGAGCCGAAGCTGGCCACGCGGCCCACCACGGCGCTGCCGGCCACCCAGAGCATGCCGCTGGCCACCTGCCGGGTCAGGGACTGCGCTTCGGGCGCGGCTGCGGCGCTCATTGCCGGGCCTTGTGCGGCGCGGCTGTTTCGGCAATGCCGACCTCGCCTGCCTCGCCTGCCTCGCCTGCCTCGCCTGCCTCGCCTGCCTCGCCTGCCTCGCCTGCCTCGCCTGCCTCGCCTGCCTCGCCTGCCTCGTCTGCCTCGCCGACCTCGCCTGCCTCGCCGCCCTCGCTCGCCACGCGCAGGAGCAGCGCGGTCCAGTCGGCCAGGGCCAGGTGTTTGGCGAAGTGCGCGTCCGTGGCTGTGCGGGCGTTTTGGCCCAGGCGGCGGGCCAGGTCCGGGTTTGCGGCCAGCAGGCGGATGTGTGCGGCCAGGGCCTCGGCGTCGCCGGGTGGGCAGGACAGCCCGCAGTCGTGCCGGGCCAGCAGCCGGGCGATCTCGCCGTCCGGGTCGCCGATGAACAGCGTGGGCCTGCCCGCCGCAGCGATGCCGTAGAACTTGCTCGGCACCACCAGGCCCTCCATGCCGGGCAGAAGCGACACTAGGTGCGCGTCGGCAGCGGCCAGGGACTCGCGCAGGCGCTCTTGCGGCTGGTAGTCCTGGAACACGATGTTGCCCAGGCCCAGCTCCGTTGCCCGCTCCCGCACGCGTACGTGGCGCGCGCCCCGGCCCACGAGCAGGAAGCGGACGCCGTCCTCGGCGCGCAGCAGCTGGGCCGCCTCCAGGATGGTCTCGAATTCGTGCACGCGGCCGAAGTTCCCGCTGTAGCCCACCACGAAGCTGTCGGCCAGGCCCCAGGCCGCGCGCAAGGGACTGCCCAGCCGGTCAAGGGGGGTGATGAGCGCGCTGTCGACCCAGTTGTGGCGCACGTGGATGCGCTGGCGCTCGACGCCGCACCCGGCGATGCGCGCGGCCATGCCCTGGCCCAGGGCCACGTTGGCTGCGGCCTGGCGCAGGGCGGCGTCGCGCAGGGCGCAGAGCAGGCGCGCGGCCGGGCCAACGGGCCGCAGGAGGCCCAGGGCCACGGCCACGTCCGGGAACAGGTCCTGGACCCAGTTGACCAGCCGGGCCCGGCGCAGGCGGCAGACCAGGGCGGCCAGGACCGAGATGAGCGGCGGGTCGGTCTTGGCCACGATGATGTCGCCGGGGCGGGCCAGGCGCAGCAGCCGCCATCCGGCGGAGAGCATGAAGGTCAGGGAGTCCAGTGCGCGCCCGGCCAGGCCCGAGCGGCCAAAACGGCCAAAGCGCCCAAAGCGTGTGGACCACACGCGGTGCACCAGCGCGCCGTGGAAGCGGCCCGCGCGCGGCAGCCCGGCCCTGGGGTCGGTGTAGGCCTGCCTGCTGGCCACCACGTGGACCTCCAGGTCCGCGCCCGCAAGCGCCTGCACCACGTCCGCCAAGAGCTGGGCCGTGGGGGCCTGGTCCGGGTGGAAGAAGCGGTTGACGAAGATGATGCGCTTCATGGGCTCTTTGGCGCTCCTGCGGGCCAGGCCGCCATCAGCCTGCGCCATTGCCGTGTCTCTGGTCCGCATGCCGGGCCTCGTGTCCGGCCCGCGCGTCCGGGCCGCGCCCGCGCGTCACGGGCGGCTACTTCTTGCCGCGCAGTTTGGCCAGCTCGGCGCTGGCCGCCGCGCGCTCGGGGAACTGGGTCTTGCCCGCCAGGGCCTTGTCCAGCCACCGGGCCGCAGTGGGGCCGTCGCCCTTGGCCTGGTAGACCACGCCCAGATGGTAGGCCACCGTGGGCAGGCCATTGGCCTTGTCCCAGGCGCGCAGGAGGTACTTCAGGGCCTCCTCCTTGTTGCCCAGCCTGTACTGCACCCAGCCGATGGTGTCGTAGCTGGCCGGGGCGTCCACGGCCTTGAGCTTCTCGGCCAGGGCCTGGGCCTTGGCCAGCTCGTCCGGGCCGGGCTGGCCCTCGGCGTAGAGGTAGGCCAGGTTGTTCACCGCCGGGGGATAGTCCGGGTTCTTGACCAGAATCTTCTCGTAGACCTTGATGGCCTCGGCCCGGTTGTTGCTCGATTGCAGCAGCGTGGCCAGGGCCAGGCCCGCCCCGATGTTGTCCGGGTTGGCGGCAAAGGCCTCGCGGTATTTGCCCAGCCCGGCTTCGAGCTTGCCCTGGCGGATGTAGAGCATGCCCAGGAACTGGTAGGCGGCGGGCACGTCCGGGGCCAGCTGCACGGCCTTGGTCAGCTGGGCTTCGGCCCCGGCTGCGTCGCCGGTGTCCATCATGATGCGGCCCACCAGGGTGTGCGCAAAGGCGTCGTCCGGCCTGGCGGCCAGAAACTGTTTGGCGAAGGCCAAAGCCTCTGCCGCGCGCTTGTCCTGCATCAGCAGCCCGACCTTGGCCTCGGCCGCCTCGCGGGAGTCCGGGGCCAGGGCCAGGGCCTGGTCAAAGGCGGCCAGGGCCCCGCGTGCGTCGCGCCCGGCCCAGAGCAGGCGGCCCAGCCGGAGGTGCCCGGCGGGGTCCTTGGGTGCGACCTCTGTGGCGCGTCTGTAGGCGTTTTTGGCTGCGCCGAGGTTCTGTTTGCGGGCCTGCATGTCGCCCAGGGTCAGAAACACGGCCGGGTTCTTCTGCTCCGGCCCGGCCATGGCGCCCAGCTCGCCCAGGGCGCGGTCGTTCTTGCCCAGGCCCAGCAGGGTCTCCACCAGCATCATGCGCGCCGGAACGCTGTCCGGGTTGTCGGCCACGAACTTGTTCAGCACGGTCTCGGCCAGGGCGGGCTCGCTGTTTTTGATGTGGGCCCGGGCCAGAAGCTCCGCCGCGCGCAGGTTTTTGGGGTCGGCGTCGACCACCTCGCGCAGGGCCACGATGGCCTCGCGGGTCTTGCCGGTCTGCATGTCCAGCGCGCCCGCGATGAGGCGGCCCTCGGTGTCCCTGGGGTTGCGCTTGAACAGCGCGTCAAGCTGGGCCCTGGCCTTGTCCGGCTGCTGCGCGGCCATGTAGGCGTTGGCCAAAAGCCGCCGCGCGGCCACGGACTGCGGGTGGTCGGGGTCTTTGTCGATCATGGGCTGGAGCACGGGCTCGACCTTGGCGAACTGGCCGGTGCGCAGGTGCTGCTCGGCCAGGGCCAGGCGCAGCTCGTTGGCCTCGGGAATGTCCTTGAGCCCGCGCGTCAGGATGGCCTCGGCCTCGGCGGGCCTGCCTGCGGCCATGGCCGACTGGGCCTGGGCCACGCGGTAGGAGGCCTCCTTGGGGTAGCGCTGCGACAGCGCCGAAAGCGCCTGGGTGGCCTTGTCCTGCTGGCCGGACTGGAAATAGAAGTTTACCAGCAGCATGTTGGCTGCGGCATTGTTCGGGTCCAGGGCCACGATGTCGTTGAAGCGCTTCTCGGCCTCCTGGTTGCGGCCCTGCCTGGCGAAAAGGTTGGCCAGCTGCAGGTTCAGGAGCAGGTGGCGCGGGTTTTTGCCCAGACCCAGCAACAGCACCTTTTCGGCTGCGGCCTCGTCCTTCAGGGCTGTGTGGGCCTCGCTCTGCGCGATGAACACGTCCGGGCTGTCCGGATTGGCCTGCTGCAGCTTGTCCAGCAGGGTCAGGGCCTCGGGCCCGCGGTTCTGTCTGGTCAGGGCGATGGACTTGATGACGCCCGCCTCCACGTGCCCCGGCTGTTTGGCCAGGATCAGGTCGGCCTTGGCCTCGGCCTTGTCCAGGTTGCGGCTCAGCAGGTAGAGCTTGCACAGGCCCAGCTGGGCGTCCAGGTCCTCGGGGTCGAGCTCCGTGGCCCGCTGGAAGCTGGCGAAGGCGCCCGGCCAGTTGCGTTCCTGCAACTGCACGTTGCCCAGCAGGGAGTACCCTTGGGCGAACTTGGGATCGATCTTGATGGCGTTCTTCAGCTCCACCTGGGCGTCCTGGTGCTTGCCCTCGGCTTCAAGCTGTTTGGCCTTGGAGAAGAACGAGTCGCGGCGGTCCTGGGAGGAGCCGCAGGCCGCCAGGGCAAAAATCAGCGCCGCCAGGGCCAGGAAGCGTAGGGTAGGTTTCAAGGGGGACTCCTTGGAGCTTTTGTGATGGTCTATCCGTCTGATTTATAGCCCTGAACGCGCGAAGATGGCAAGGCAGGCCGCCAGGCAAAGCAGAACGAAGGGTTTGCGCAACGCGGCGGGCTTGTTCATCACGAGGTTGATGCACAGGCCGCCGAGCAGGGTCTTGGCCAGCACCATCTGGGCCGAGGGGAAGCTCTCCGTGATCGGGGTGAACAGGGCGAACACGGCCAGGGCGATGAGCAGGATGTCCATGCTGTCGAGTTGCAGCCGCTCCCGGCTGATGACCACGTACGCGGAATAGGCCACGCCCAGGGCCAGGAACAGGCAGCGGTTGACCTGGCTGACCAGGGCGCCGGGCGCATCGGCGTTGGCGTGGGTGATGACCGCCACGAGCAGGGTCGCATAGGCCGCCAGGCGCAGGTACTGGTCGAACCAGCGCTGGCTGGCCCGGTAGAGCACGGCCCCGGCCGCGCCAATGCCCAAAAAACCCGCGCCCAGGGTTCTGTCGACCCCCGTGGCCATGGCCGGGAGAAAGAGGAAGGTGGCCGTGAAGACGCCGACGAAGATGAG
Source organism: uncultured delta proteobacterium (assembly GCA_903843965.1). Classification (GTDB taxonomy): domain Bacteria; phylum Desulfobacterota; class Desulfovibrionia; order Desulfovibrionales; family Desulfovibrionaceae; genus Humidesulfovibrio. The sequence goes on along the minus strand of CAIMRY010000005.1, from coordinate 155,987 downwards.
CCAGGCCGCGCGCTCCAGCGCCGGCAGGCTGTACAGCGGGGTGGCTCCGGCCACCAGCGCGCCAAAGCCAGAGCGCAGCAGCTGCTGGATGCGCACCCGCAGGCCGTAGCGTGCGCGGATGCCGATGATGCAGCCCAGCAGCGCGGCCACCAGCCCCACGTAGATGGCGGCCAGGAGGTAGTCGCGCGAGAAGCGCAGGGAGAACCCCAGGGCCAGCATGAGCAGGTTGCCCGCGTGGATCAGCGTCACCGACTGGGAGTGGTCCAACCCGTTGAGCAACAGCTTGTGGTGCAGGTGGTTCTGGTCCGGCTTGAAGGGGCTTTGGCCCTTGGCCAGGCGCTGGTACACCACCATGATCAGGTCGAGCAGGGGCGTGCCCAGCAGAAACAGCGGCAAAAGCGGGCTGTAGATGCTCTGCTGCTGGGTCAGGGCGATGAGGCACACGCCCAGAGTGTAGCCCAAAAACTGGCTGCCCGTGTCGCCCATGAAGATCACGGCCGGGTGCACGTTGAGGCGCAGGAAGCCCACCAGCCCGCCCACGGCGCACAGGCTAAGGACCAGCACCGTGGACTGCTCCGCGAAAAAGGCCAGCAGGGCCACGCAGGCCAGGATGAGCAGGCTGATGCCGCCGGCCAGGCCGTCGAGCCCGTCGCTGAAGTTCACGGCGTTGATGGCCGTGAGCAGGAAGAACAGCGTGCCCACGGGCCAGAAGACGCCCAGGTCCGCCGTCGTCCCCGGCCACAGCTCGCCCAGGGTGTGGATGCCCAGCCCGGAGACCAGGATCAGGGCCGCGCAGGCCAGCACCTGGCCCAGGAACTTGAGCCGGTAGTCCAGGCCCCGGTAGTCGTCGATGAGGCCGAAGACGACCAGGACCAGCGCCCCGGCGGCAAAGCCCGAGAGCAGCCTGTCCTGGCCCAGCTGGCCCAGCATGGGCGCCAGCGCGCCCACGAAGACGGCGATGCCGCCCGTGCGCGGGATGGGGTGGTCGTGGACCTTGCGTCCGCCCGGCTGGTCCATGAAGCCCTGGGCCGCGTGGGCGCTGGTCCGAACCAGCAGCGCGGAGACCGATGCGCTGAGGATCAGGGCCAGGACGAGGAGCAACAGCGGTGACATGCGCGGGCAGCTCCCCCAGTGGGATTCATGGTTGTGGAGTCTGGCCGCGCCGGGAGGGGCCTGCGCAACGCAATAGCCGCAACATTAGCCCAAAGCGGTCGGCGCGGCAAGGGCATCGTGCGCCTGCGCTGTGTGCTCCGGCGGCGGTCCTTTGGCGGCGGTCCTTCGGCGGAGCTCAGGGCCGCGTTACATCAGGAAGCTTTGGATTTCGAAGTAGCTTTGCAGGTCTCCGTTCTGGAAAACGGCGCCGATGTGCAGGTCCTCGCCGATCTTGCTCACGCGGGAGGGCTTGCAGGTCATGCTGACCGGGCGGGTGCTGCCGTCGGGCAGGCGGAAGACGATCTCGAAGTCCTTGACCTGGGCGTTGATGATCAGGGTGGCCTGCTCCTGGCTGGGGATGGCGATGCGCACGCCTCCGAGGGACACGTCCTGGATGGTGCCGGTGAGCAGCACCGTTCCGGAGGCGCTCTCGCCGTTGATGATGACTGGGATGCTGGCGTCCTTGCGGGTGTGGCGGCGCTTGTCGCTGCCGTTTCTGGCGCTCAGGTAGTCGGCCAGGAGAGAATTGATGAGGGCGGACACGTTGACCTGCTGCTGCTCCGCTGCGGCCTTCAGGTCGGCCTGGAGCTTGGCGTTGGTGCGAAAGCAGATGGTGACGTCTTTGTTCATCTTCATGTGTGCATCCTCATCTTGGCTGGCGTTCCCCGAACGCTCCAGCCCGTTTGCTCGGGCCGTGCGTGTGCGTGACGGTCATGCGGCTGTCGTTGCCCCCGCAAACAGCGGTCCCATGGGCAGCGCGCAGGGAAATTGGGTTCAGGCCGGGTTCCTGCGCGCGTGCTTGAAGCCCAGGAGGCCCAACAGGCCGATGCCCAGCAGCCACACCGCGCCGGGCACGGGCGTGGGCGCGCTCTTGCCCCTGGCGGCCAGGATGAAGTCGTCGAAGTCCTTGTCGCAGGAACCTCGGTCATTCAGGCCGAGGATCAGCGTGCCGGCGCTCAGGGTCAGCTTCTTGTTCACGACCCAGTCCTTGGTCAGCTCCATCACCTCGACCCTTTTGGGGTCCAGCAGGTCGATGAAACGGTCGTTTTTCGACTTGAGGCTGGTGTCGTAGAAGACGGCTTCAGTCACGTCCACGGTCTTCCATTTTCCGCGCTGGCTCTCCACCTTGGTGTTGGTGAACAGAACGTCACCGGCCTCAAACGAGTCCCGCAGCTGGATTTTGTCCGCCGCCTCATAGGCCAGGGGCGTGATCTCGTACAGCCCGGACAGGGCCTTGCCGACGTAGGCCTCATACGAGGCGCCCGCCTTGTCCAGGTATGTGGTGAGGGTGTTGATGTTATAAGGATACCAGTTGGTGGCATGCGCGCTGCCCGCGCCCGCCAGTGCAAAGGCCAGGGCCAGCGCCGCAGTGGTCGTCAGTTTTTTCAGCATGGTCCTCTCCCGTTGTCGTCCGTGTTCAAAGGACTAGGCCTGTTCAGCCTTGCGCGTGCGCTTGAAGCCCATGACGCCCAAGAGGCCGCTGCCCAGCAGCCACACCGCGCCGGGGACCGGCGTGGGCGAACCGGTCTTGAAGCTGGCGGTCACTGTGAACAGGCCGTTGGCGTCGGAGCCGTCCTTGCTGCTGCCGATCCAGTAGGCGCTGACGGGAATGCCCCCGACGCCGTTGTTGCCGTTGTTCGTCGTCCAGATCAGCTGCTGCTGGCCGTTGGTTCCGTACTGGAAGGGATTGGCGCCGTCGACCTTCCAGAGGCCGTTGGCCGAGGAGGTGTACGTGGCGCCGCCGACGGTGAGCTGTCCGACAAAGGCCATGGGGTTGCCTGAGCCCATGCTGGAGGCCGGGTATGCGGAGCCGCTGAACCCGGACGTATAGTCCACATTGCGCAGCGTCCAGGTGGCCGTGTACTCGGTGCCGGGCTTGAAATCGAGCACAGAACTGACCGTGGCCGAACTCTGCCAGGACGTGGTTTTGGAGCCGAAGCTCGCGATGGTCGTCCCGCCGGAGGAGATGGTGAAGGAGTCGACGTAGTTGTCAGCGGTGTAGCTGGCGGAAAAGTCGATGGGCGTCGCATTGCCGACACCGACGCCGGACAGGGCGACGGAGACGCAAAGAACGCAGGCGAACAAGATTTTCCTCACGACAGAACCTCCAGGCGTGATGTGCATTGATCCCCCCGGCGAAGCAGCATGAACCGGCCTGGGGGGAGGTTGTCGGAACCTACGCGTTCTTGTGCGCGCGCTTGAAGCCCATGACGCCCAACAAGCCGCTTCCCAGCAGCCACACCGCGCCCGGGATGGGCGTGGGCGCGGCCTTGACCTTGGCGGCCAGGATGAAGTCGTCGAAATCGCCGTCCGTGGAGCCGTCATCGTTGAGGCCCAGGATCAGGGTGCCGGCCTTCAGGGTCAGGCCAGAACTCACTGTCCAGTCCTGGGTCAATTTCAGCACCGCGACCCGGCTCGCCTCGTTGACGCCTGCCTCCAGGGTGGTCGTCTGGTCCTTGAAGATCGCGCTGGTCAGGTCCGCAGTTTTCCAGCCCTTGTTGAACTCGGCGGCCAGGTTCTGGTTGGTGAACAGAACCTCGCCAGCGGCTGCGGTCTTGAACTGGATGGTGTCCCCCGCCTCGAAGCCCAGGGGCGTCAGGTTGTACGCGCCGGAAAGGGGCGAGCCGGTGTAAATTTCGTAGGAGGCCCCGGTCATGAAGGTCGTCAGGGTGTCGATGTTGTTGGGGTAGTACCCGGCCAGGGCGCCTCCGGCAAGGAGGACGCCAAGGCTCATGCTCAGTGCCGTTGTCACGAGGCCTTTCACGAGTCCTTTCATCATCCACTCCCGCATACTCTGTTGTTGCGCTTTGGTATAGATAGTATAACAAGCAGCTGCGACGCATGTCAATACGATTCAGTATTGCTCAGGGCGAATTCGCCACAATAATTTTGAATATGATCATTCTGTTATAATTTCAGCATGATATGCTTAAATACGTATGCAATTTCCCAGAAATATACGCAATTTTGGCTGTGCTCGACCGTGCAAATGTATAACAAATCAGTCCAAAAGGCACGGACGAAGCTTCCGTGCGCGCGCGCGGGAGTATTCCCTGGCACCGGAACTCATCGGCAGGCCTGATGCCGTTCTTTAGGTGTGATGCGCCAGCAGGCCTTGCTGCGCATGAAAATTCAGCCCGCTGCTGCGGGGGGCGCGCAGGGGAGTCTCTTGGCGGGTGCTGATGTGTGCTGCCTGTCGCGTATCGCCTGGACGATGCCCGCGCTGGCAGCAGCAGGGGATAGATTTGTGCAGGACGTTTCTATTGATGAATAGGTGTGGCCTATCGATAGGCCTGGGGGAGTGAAATCTTCGTCGGGAGTACTGGCGGCCCGGAAACGGGGGGCAGTTGCGTCCTGCTGCCTACGCCCCCTTGCGCGCGCGCTTGAACCCCGCCAGTCCGACGAGCCCGCTGCCCAGCAGCCACAGCGCGCCGGGGATGGGCGTGGGCGTGCTGCCCAAAGGGGCGGTCTTGGAAATGGCAAAGACGAAATCGTCGAAGGTGCGGTCTCCAGTTTGGTAGGCGTTCAGCCCCAGCCCGATGATGATGGCCCCCGCAGGCAGGGTCAGGGAGTTGTTGAGGGTCAAGGACTGAAGGAGTCTCCCCCGAATAAAGTCGCTATTGCCGTAGACAAAGCCGTAGCAGCCGTTGTCTGGCGTGAGCACCAAGACGTTCCCGAGTCTATTGACAAGCTTGGTCTGGCCGAACTCCGCAGCGAGATTCTGGTTGGTGAACAGTGTCTCGAAGGGGTAGGGGGTGGTCTGGTCGATCATCCTGAGGGTCGCGGCGGAATTAAAGCCAAGCGGCGTAATATAGTACGGAGAGTTGTCTCCAGCCAGATTGAAGCTTGTGGGCAGGGCCTCCCACATTGGGGTGGCATAAGACGGCTTGTAGTACGCCGCAAGTGCGCTCCCAGCTCCGCCCACAACCAGCAGCGCCACAACCAGACCCGCCGCAAAGCCCTTCTTCAGTCCGCGCATGCCAGTCCTCCGCAATCAATGGATATCGTTCTTTCTCATATCGGGCTGCGCGTGGTCAAGAATATTTATGCCTGGCGAGGCATATTTGTGCAGGCTGGTGACTTGCTCGCCTTGAAATACGAGTTTGGGCGGAGTGTTGCGGAAATCAGGAAAGTGAGGGGGAATGCGGCGGGGGCACAGGCGTTCGCACCTGCTATTGGCCGTCTTTGGCCTTCTTGGCCTGCTCGACCAGCGGCGCAGCCACGCGGCGGACCACGTTCTCCAGTCGGGCGCAGCGCGCGGCCAGCTCCTGGCTGGTCTTGCGCTCCTGTTCGTGGATGCCCTCGATGCGCCGGGCCAGCTCGTCCTGGTAGGAGCCGAAGGAGCTGAGCAGGGTGCGCAGGTCGCCCTCCATGACGCCCAGGCGCTGGTTGGTCTCCGCAGCCTGGGACTGGGCCGCCTGGGTCGGCTGGGGCTGAGCGCCTGTGTTTAGCCCGGCGTTCAGTCCGGCGTTCAGTCCGGTTTCCTGGCCGGAGTTCAGGCCGGTGTTCAGGCCGGGCTCCAGGCGCTCCCAGGGCTGCTTCTGCCCGGCGCCGCCCAGGCCGCTTCTGTCCTCCACCACCTGGGACACGTGCTCCGGGCCGACGCTGCGCACCTGGTCGGCAAAGGCGTAGAGCAGGGCGCTGCCGCAGATCAGGTTGATGGAGCGCGGCACCCCAAAGCTGGCCTGCTGCACCAGGGCCATGGCCTCGGGGCTGAACAGGTCGGGCTGGCCGCCGGATTTCTCTAACCGGTAGCGGATGTACTCCACGGTCTCCTCCGGGGTTAAGCCCGTGAGGTGGTAGTTCACGCCGATGCGCTGGGCGAACTGGGCCAGGCCGGGGTCGAGCAGCTTGCGCTTGAGCTGCGGCTGGCCCACCAGCAGCACCTGCAGGAGCATGCGGTCGTCGCTCTGCAGGTTGGAGAGCATGCGCAGCTCCTCCAGGGCCTCGGCCGAGAGGTTCTGGGCCTCGTCCACCACGATGAGCACCTTGCGGTTCTTGCTGTAGTTCTCGACCAGGAACTGGTTCATCTGGTCCAGCGCGCCGGGCTTGTCGCCGGGGTGGGTGGGCAGCTCGAACTCGGTCAAGAGCATGTTCAGCAGCTGCTCGGCGCTGACGTTGGTCTGGAAGACCAGGGCGACCTCGGTTTCCCGGGGCACAAAGCGGCGCAGCACCTCCCGCACCAGGGTGGTCTTGCCCGTGCCGATCTCCCCGGTGAGCAGGATGAAGCTCGCACCGCTGGTCAGCCCGTATTCCAGATGGTCCAGAGCGGTCTTGTGCCGCGCGCTCAGGAACAGGAAGTCCGGGTTGGGGACGATGTCGAAGGGCGTGCTGTGGAAGCCGAAAAACTCGTTGTACATGGTCTGGCCGCGTGCTCCTCTTGAATGCCGGGAAAAGTGCGCCCCGGGCTATTCCTTGGGCACCTTGTTCATGACGATGCCGAGCAGGGACCGGCCCTGCAGAAGCTCCATGGTGCGGCGGATGTCGCGGCGGGTGGTCTTGCCCGCCTCCACAACCAGGATCACCTGGTCGACATAGGAGGAGAACACCAAAGCGTCGGGCATGTCCAGCAGATGCGGGCAGTCGAAGATGACATAGCGCTCCGGGTACTTGGCCTTCATCTCCTGGACCAGGTTGCGCATCTTGGGCGAGCCCAAGATTTCCGTGGCCCCGCTGATGGGCCGCCCGGCGGGCAGCACAACGAGCTTTTTCATGCCCGGATTGATGAGCAGGGTGTGCATGGGCACATCGTCGAGCAGGTGGTCGGACAGGCCCTTGTCCGGGCTCAGGCCCATGTACTCGGCCACCTTGGGGTCGCGCAGGTTGGTGTCGACCAGAAGCGCGGTCTGCGACGACTCCTTGGCCATGCTGATGGCCAGGTTGATGGCCGTCAGCGTCTTGCCCTCGCCCTTGCCCACGCTGGTGACCATGAGGATGTTGTGGCCCTTGTCGCGGGTCTGGTGCAGCACGTGGGTGCGCAGCATGCTGTAGTAGTCGGCCAGGGCCGGGTCGTCCACGTGGGAGAGCATGCGGCCCGCGCTCATGGGCGTCAGCGGCTGCTCCACCACCTGGGTCTGGGTGTAGCTCACCTGGTCGGGCTTGGGCGGCGGCGGGGCGGGCTGCGCCGCCGGGGCTCCGGCGGGCCTTGTTTCGGCGGGCCTGCCCCCGGCCTCGCCGCGTTGTTCCTTCGCCCTGTCCAGGGCCTTGGTGATCTTGCTCATATGGTGTTCCAGAGCCGACGCATGTCGGCGGGCTTCGTCGACATGGGCATCAGAATATGGCGCTCAAGCGGCGCGAGAGCCCCAATAACAGCAGGTCCAGGGGCATGAAGAACAAGTGCGCCAGCACCAAGAGGGCCAGCACGCAGCCCGCGCAGACCCCGAGGATGATCCGCCTGCGCCTGGACTTGGCCTTCAGCTCCGCCGGGGTCGGCAGGTAGGGGATGGCGGCCAGGGGCGGCCTTCCGGTGAGGGCGGCCAGGTCCTCCGGGGTGCTCACGCTCTGGTCCAGGGCCTCCAGCAGCAGGGCCAGGCCCGCGCCGGAGCCCAGGCCAAGGACCAGCCCGGCCAGGATGATCAGCAGGCGCTGGGGCTTGACCGGCTTTTCCGGCACCAGGGGCGGGGCGATGAGCGTGAACTTGTCGCCGATCTGGCTCTCCTCCAGCCCCTTGGACTCCCGGGCGGCCATGACGCGGTTGGCCAACTCGTTGTACTTGGACTTGGCGCTCTCGTAGTCGCGGTTGAGCGACTGGTATTCCTGCTCGACCCTGGGCGTGCCCTCCAGGCGGCGCTGGTACTCGGCCTGCAGGCCGGTGATGCGCGAGAGGTCGGCCTGGGCCCGGCGGATGTCCATGGTGGTGGAGACGATCTGGGTCTTCAGATTGATGTAGGCCGGGTTGGAGGCGTCGTCCGCCGGGGCCTGGGGCGCGCTGGCGGCGGTCTGGCGGGCCTTTTCCAGCTCGGCTATCTCGCGCTTCAGGGCCAGCACGTCCGGGTGCTTGTCGGAGAGGGTCTCGGAGAGCCTGGCCAGGCGCGCCTGCTTGTCCTTGATGGCCTCGGCCAGGTAGCGGTCGTCCCTGCCGCCGCCGACCTCCTTGCCTGCGGCCGCAAGCTCGCGCTGGGCCTTGATGACATCGGGGTGCTGGTCGCTTAAGGTGGCCTTGAGGGACATGTAGCGCCGCCGCAGCCGCTCCTGCTCCTCGCGCGGGGAGCCCAGGCGCTGGCCGTCGCCGCCGCCGCCGCTCAGGTGCGGGTCGATGGTGGCCAGCTGGCCTTCGAGGTAGACGTTGCGCGTCTGCAGCGAGCGGATGTTCTCCTGGAGCGCGGCCTTGTCCTTCTCCAGTTTCTCCATGGTCTGCACGTTGAGCTGCATCAGCTCCGGCAGCTCGGTCAGGTGGTCTTCCTTGAACACGGAGATCTTGCCCTCCAGGCTCAGCATCTCCTGGCGGATGTCCTCCTGCTGCTTTTCCAGAAAGTCCACGGTGGCCTTGGCCGTCTGCTCGCGCGACTTGAGGTTCTCCTGCAGGAACAGGGAGGCCAGCTCGCTGGCCACCTCGGCCACCTTGTTCGGGTTGCGGCCCTCGTAGGAGATGTTGAAGGCGATGGTGGCCGGGCCCGCGCGCGCGCCGGAAGGATTGTTGACCTCGGTCTGCACGGGTTCGAGGTTGATGTCCTTCTGCATCTTGGCCACGATCTCCTCGCCCGTGAACATGTCCTTCAGGTCCGGGTAGAGGCCCATCTTCTGGATCAGGTTCATCAGGTTGACCCGGCCCAGCACCACCTGGGAGATGGACTGCAGGCGCTGCTCCACGTAGCCGGACACCGTGGTCTGCAGGAAGTCCTTGGACACGTTCTGGGTCTCGATGAGCACGGTGGCCGTGGAGCGGTAGACCGGCGGCAGCACCAGCGCCAGCGCCACGCTGAGGGCGAAGATGGCCAGCGCGGGCGCAAGGATCTGGTAGCGCCTGCGCCGGGCTATCTGGATGTAAGTTCTGATGTCGGCCTTGGCCTGCATGCTCGTGTCCTTGGGGCTGCCCCCGGTCCTGTTTCCGGCGTGAATCGGCCCGCCTAGGGGAAGGCGATGTTGAAGTCCAGGGAGACCCGGTTGCGCGTCTTGACCACGTCGGTGAGCCTGTCCTCGGACACGCCGTAGGCATAGCCCAGGGTCAGGGAGGAGTTCTCCCCCACTCTGTAGCTGGCCCCGGGCGAGATTTCGAACCAGCGGTTCTTTTGCAGGCTCTGGGCCGAGGACGTGTTCTCGGACAGGATCAGGTTGCCGCCCAGCAGCAGCCGCAGGCGCTCGGTGGCGCTCAGGCCAAGGTTCAGGGAGATCCTGTCGCGCACCAGGTCCGCGCCGGTGATGCCCAGCGTCATGTCCCGGCTGTAGCCGAATTTGGTGTTCAGCCGCTCCAACTGCCACTCCAGGGAGGTGTCGGCTGCGTAGTTGCTGGCCGTGCGCGCCTCGGCCCCGTCGGCCTTGGAGTGCAGGGAGCTGGCCCCGCCCAGCACGCGGGCCTTCAGGGTCTCGGCCAGGGCGTACTCGAAGCCGCCCATGGCGGAGACGCTGTTCTGGGTGGCGCTGGGCGTGGTCACCAGCGCGCCGGAAAGCTGGAGCAAGAGCTGGGTGCGCTCGTTCAAGCGGTGGCCCCAAAGCCCGCCCAGGGTGTTGCTCACGCTGTCGGTGTAGTCCTTGGTGTCGTACACGGTCTTGGCAAAGGCGTGGAACAGGGTCAGGCTGTTGGTCTCGCCCACCTGCACGGTCACGCTGGGCTGCACGCTGTAGACCTGGCGCGAGGCCCTGCGCGGGGCCTGCTCGCCGGTGTCGCTCAGGGCGGAGGCAAAGGCGTGGTCGGCCACGACGCCGCCCTTGATGTTGGCGGTGATCTTTTCCGTGGCGTTGACCTCAAGCCCGGCCTGGTAGTTCTGATCGATGCGGTCAAAGGAGTTCAGGCGGGTGTACTTCACGGCTGTGGCCTTGGCCTCGACAAAGCCGTTCACGCGCTCCTGCTTCAGGTCCACGCGCACGCCGGGCGTCACGCTGTGCTCCAGGTCGCCTTTGCCCATGAGGTTGACGTTGCTGTCGTACGTTTCGCGCACGGTCAGGGTGGGCATGACCTTGACCACCTCCCAGGCCCACGCCGGGGCGTGCGCGCAAAGGATGCCGACAGCCAGGGCGCAGGCGGCCAGGCCGGACTTCCGGGCCAGGCCCCTGTCCGGGCGGTTGCGTGCGGCGTTCTGTGTGCGTTTCGGCATGTTGTGCGTGTCCTTCTCCTGGGGCTCGTGTCGCGTTCTTGAGAAAGCGATATGCTTTTCGGCGGGCAAAAACCGCCTAGGGTTTGCGCTTCCGGTCGGCATTCATGGCGCTGAACAATGCGGGCGCGGCGCTAGGGCACCACGATGGTGTCGCCCTTCTGCAGCAGGATGTTCTGCTCCAGGCGCTTGCCCTTGGCCACGGCGTCGTAGTCGAAGGTCATGGTCTGCTGCTTGCCGTCGGCCATGCGCAGGATCAGGATGTCGCCCGTGGAGGAGAAGGGCGTGAAGCCGCCGGCCAGGGCCAGGGCCTGCATCACGGTCATGCGCTCGAACATGATGTACATGCCCGGGCGGCCCACCTTGCCCACGATGTAGATCTTGGGGCTCCTGATCTGGATGGCCATGACGCTGACCGGAGAGCCGGGCACGAACTCGCCGATGCGGTTCTGTATCTCGGTGCGGACGTCCTCCACGGTGCGGCCCTGGACGTTGATGTCGCCGATGAGCGGGAAGGAGATCCGGCCGTCCGGGCGCACCACGACCTCGCGGGTCAGGGCTTCGTCCTTCCACACGGCGATGGCCAGGACATCCTCCGGCCCGATGGTGTACGAGGTCTTCTGCTCGGCCAGGGCCGAGCCCGCGAGGCACAGGCAGAGTAGCAGGGCCGTGGCCAGGATGTGCGCGCGCATGGGTGCTCCTTGAGGTCCGCGTCCGAGGCGATCACCCCGTCCTATTGTCTTATCGTCTAGACCGATATAAACCTTATGCCGCGCCGGGGCAAGCCGGTCCCTCCGGGCCGCCAGCCGCAGTCCTCGCATTTCCGGGGGAAATGGGCTAGGGAGCATGGCGCCGGGGCTGCGTTTCGGCCGCAGGCAGTTCCTGCCGCCACCAGAGTACACTGCAAGGGGCATTCCATGTTGAAGAAAGTCGCGCTCATCACCGGCGTCACCGGCCAGGACGGAGCCTATCTGGCCGAGCTTTTGCTGGCCAAGGGCTACGAGGTCCACGGCATCAAGCGCCGCTCCTCCTCGTTCAACACCAACCGCGTGGACCACATCTACCAGGACCCGCACGAGTCCGGCCGCAACTTCGTGCTGCACTACGGCGACCTGACCGACACGGCCAACCTCTTCCGCATCATCGAGAAGTGCCAGCCCGACGAGATCTACAACCTGGCCGCCATGAGCCACGTGGCCGTGAGCTTCGAGATGCCCGAGTACACGGCCAACGTGAACGCGCTGGGCGCCCTGCGCATCCTGGACGCCATGCGCACCCTGGGCCTGGAGAAGAAGTCCCGCTTCTATCAGGCCTCCACCAGCGAGCTTTTTGGCAAGGTGCGCGAGGTGCCCCAGCGCGAGACCACGCCGTTTTACCCCCGCAGCCCCTACGCCGTGAGCAAGCTGTTCAGCTACTGGATCACGGTGAACTACCGCGAGGCCTACGGCATGTTCGCCTGCAACGGCATCCTCTTCAACCACGAGTCGCCCCAGCGCGGCGAGACCTTCGTCACCCGCAAGATCACCCGGGCGCTGGCGCGCATCAAGCTGGGCCTGCAGGACTGCCTGTACCTGGGCAACCTCTGCGCCCTGCGCGACTGGGGGCACGCGCGCGACTACGTGGAGATGCAGTGGCTCATGCTCCAGCAGCCGGAGCCAGTGGACTACGTCATCGCCACGGGCATGCAGAAGAGCGTGCGCGATTTCGTCAACGCCGCAGCCCACGCCCTGGACCTGCGCATCGCCTGGAGCGGCGCGGGCCTGGACGAGACCGGCGCGGATGAGCAGGGCCGGGTCATCGTGCGGGTGGACCCGCGCTACTTCCGCCCCACCGAGGTGGACTCGCTTTTGGGCGACCCCACCCTGGCCAGGGAGAAGCTCGGCTGGACCCCCAAGATCACCTTCGAGGACATGGTGGCCGAGATGGTGCGCGAGGACCTGTGCGCGGCCGAGCGCGACGACATGGTCAAGCGTTGCGGCTTCACGGCCTACGACTTCCACGAATAGGAGAGGGCCATGGACCCCGGCATGGAAAAGGACGCGCGCATCTTCGTGGCCGGGCACCGGGGCCTGGTGGGTTCGGCCCTGGTGCGCCAGCTTTCGGCCCAGGGCTACGGCGACATCCTGCGGCGCACCCACGCGGAGCTGGACCTGACCGACGGCGCGGCCGTGGCGGCCTTTTTTGCCGCGGAAAAGCCGGAGTACGTCGTCCTGGCTGCGGCCAGGGTCGGCGGCATCATCGCCAACAGCACCTACCCGGCGGAGTTCATCCACCAGAACCTGGCCATCCAGGTCAACGTCATCCACAATGCCTGGCTCTGCGGGGTCAAGCGCCTGCTGTTCCTGGGCTCGTCGTGCATCTACCCGCGCCGCGCGCCCCAGCCCATGCGCGAGGAGCACCTGCTTACCGGACCCCTGGAGCCCACCAACAGGCCCTACGCCCTGGCCAAGATCGCGGGCATCGAGATGTGCTGGAGCTACAACCGGCAGTACGGCGCGCGCTTTCTCGCGGTCATGCCGACCAACCTCTACGGCCCCGGCGACAACTACCACCTGGAGAACTCCCACGTCATCCCGGCGCTTCTGCGCAAGTTCCACGCGGCCAAGGAAAGCGGCGCGGCCTCGGTCACGGTCTGGGGCACGGGCGAGCCCACGCGCGAGTTCCTCTACAGCGACGACATGGCCCAGGCCTGCGTGCACCTGCTCCGCCTGCCCGAGGAGCGCTTCCTGCCGCTTCTGGGCAGCGACGAGTGCGTGAGCGGGCGCTTCGAGCCGCCGCTGGTGAACATCGGCGCCGGGCGGGAGATCAGCATCCGCGCGCTGGCCGAGCTGGTGGGCGAGGTGGTGGGCTTTTCCGGGCGGATCGTCTTCGACGCCAGCAGGCCCGACGGCACCCCGCGCAAGCTGTGCGATGTGTCCCGGCTGACCAATGCGGGCTGGGTGGCGGCCACGCCCCTGCGCCAGGGCCTGGCCCTGGCCTATGCGGACTTCCGGGAGCGGGCGGCGGGCCTTTAGCGGACGCGCTGGGTCCTGCGGCGCAGCCTGGAGGTGACCTGGTTCAGGGCGTTCTCCAGCTCGGCCTGCTGCACGGGCTTGGTCACGTGGTCGTCCATGCCTGCGGCCAGGAAGATCTCCCGGTCGCCGGGCATGGCGTAGGCCGTCAGCGCGATGATGGGGATGCATGTCTTGTCGCCCAGGTCGCCCAGGCTGCGGATGAGGCGCGTGGCCTCCACCCCGTCCATCTCGGGCATCTGCACGTCCATGAGGATGCAGTCGAAGGGCTGCATGCTCAAACACTCCAGCGCCTCCAGCCCGTTGCCCACGCACTGCACCGTGTGCCCCAGCCGGTGCAGGGTCTGGGTCATGGCCAGTCGGCTCACGGGCTCGTCCTCGGCCAGCAGGATGTTCAGGGCCAGGGGCGGGCCGTCCGCGTGCCTCCTGCCGCTTGCGGCGGGCCTGCCCGTTTCCGGCAGGTCCAGCAGCAGGGCCAGGTGCATGGTCGTGCCGGCCCCGATTTGGCTCTCCACCAGGATCTCGCCGTCCATGAGGTCCACGATGCGCTTGACCAGGGCCAGGCCCAGGCCCGCGCCCTCGTACTTGCGGGCAAAGGAGGCGTCGGCCTGGGTGAAGCGCTGGAAGATGTGGTTGATCTTGTCCTCGGCGATGCCGATGCCCGTGTCGCTGACAATGAGGTACAGCCAGGCCCTGCCCGGCCAGCTCTGCGCGGGCTGCGACCAGGCCTCGACGTGCACGGAGCCCGTGTGCGTGAACTTGACGGCGTTGCCCACGAGGTTGAGCAGGATCTGCTGCAGGCGCGCCTCGTCGCCCAAAAGCTGCGCGGGCACGCTGGGGTGCACCGTGGCCGTGAGCTTGAGCCCCTTTTCCCGGCTGGCCACCAGATAGGTGCTGACCGCGTACTTGAACAGGCCGCGTATGGCGAAGGGCTTGAGCGAGAGCGAGTTCCGCCCGGGCTCCAGCCGGGAGAAGTCCAGGATGTTGTTCAGCAGGGTCAAAAGCCTGTTCCCGGCCTCGTGGGCCATGCCCGCATAGAGCGTGTGCTCCTGCGCGGTCACGTGGCCCTGCAAAAGCTGGATCATGCCGAGGATGCCGTTGAGCGGGGTGCGTATCTCGTGGCTCATGTTGGCCAAAAATTCGCTCTTGGCGCGGTTGGCGGTCTCTGCGGCCTCCTTGGCCGTGAGCAGCTCCTTTTGGGTCTGCTTGATCTCAGTGATGTCGTGGTCGCTCACCCTCCTGCCGAGGGAGACGCCGTCGGCCCCCTGCACCGCCACGCAATGGTGGTGCATCCAGAGGGTTTCCCCGGTCCGGCGGATGATTCTGTAGACGGAATCGAACAAGGGCGTGTTGTCTGTCCTGATTGTTTTGAGATGATCCGCAAAGCCTTTGACATCGTCCGGATGCATGATGCGGAGCAGAAGATCGTTGTCGGCCATGAATTCTTCAACCGCATAGCCGGTGATGCGCTCGCAGGAGGGGGCCATCCAGAGCAGAACGCCATTCTGGTCCACCCAGTATTCCCAGTCGTATCCAAAGTTGGACACGGTGCGGAATTTCTCCTCGCTCTCCCGCACGGCCTCCTCAGCCCGCTTGCGCTCGGTGATGTCGATGTTGATTCCGAGGATTCCCAGGGTTTTTTCGCCCTCCCGGATGGGGGCGATGATGGCCTGGTAAGTGCGCGGCGGTCCATCTGCGTGAGTGTAGACCTTTTCGCCGGAAACGACCTCTCCGGCCAGCACCCGGAGATTGGTGGACAGCCAGGCATCCATGAACTCCGGGGCGACGTTCGCGGCCTCGAACGGGATTCCCCCCAGGTCGCCCCAGAGGCGGATGGACTCGTCGCTTTGCATGATGATGCGCAGGCTGGTGTCGCGCGCCCAGAAGTCAAAGGGCAGGTTGCGCAGCATGGCCTGGAGCAGGGCGTCTTTGCGGTGAAGCGCCCCCCCGGCCCTGCGCCGCTCCTCCAGGCCCACGGCCAGCACCTGCATGGCGCAGATGACCGTGCCGAGGAAGAGCATCACGTTCAGCAGGCGGTGCAGGGTTTCTTCCGCGCCGAGCCCCAGAGACTCGTGGGTGTGCAAAAAGAGCGGGATGAACAGCGCGGTGACGCCCAGCCCGGCCACGCACACGCCCAGCACCCGGAAGCGGAAGGCCAGCCACATCAGCGGCGGCAGCAGCAGAAACTTGTATTCCAGGATGTCGTGGCCGGGCAGCACCCAGGCCCCCAGCAAAAGCGTCAGGGCCAGCACGGCCAGGAACTCGGCCCAGCGGGCTGGCGTGTGGCTGCGCAGAAGAACGCGCCCGAAGCGGTGCATGGCCACCAGCCCCAGGCCCAGCACCAGGACGCTCAGGCTGTCGGCGCTCCACCACAGCAGCCAGACGGTTGGCGGGCTGGCCGCGCCCGTGGACAGAAGCACCACCGTGGTTCCCGCCAGGGCGCCCAGGGCCGGGCCGATGATCGCGGAGCAGACTAATATGGCCAGAAGCTCGCGCATGCCGAGAAGACCGGGGGTGGGCTGCGGCGCGATGCGGCGCGCCAGCCAGGCCCCGCAGAAGGCCTCCAGGCTGTTGGCCAGGGCAAAGCCGAGGGCCACCGGGGGCGGCTTGCCGCTGAGCAGGTCGAAGCCCAGGTTCCCGGCGCAGGCGGCCAGGATCAGACCGGGCCAGCGGCGCTTGTCGGTGCAGAGCAGGGCGGCGGCGAACAGGCCGCTGGGCGGCCAGAAGGTCACGAAGCTGGCGGGTTCGAAGGACAGGGCCTTGCCGCCCCAGGCGCAGGCGAAGTAGGCCAGCGCAAAGGCCGGGCCGAGTAGACGGTCCGGGAGGGCCCAGGCAAAGGGCAAGGATGTGGCGTCAGGTTTTGGCATGTTTCGCCCAAACGGGCGGTCCTTGGGGGACGATTTGTTATTATGTATACGTTTTCATCAACGGATGTCCACAACAGACTTGCTCTGTTGCAGAGTGTGCGGGTAAACGCCCGCCAGCGCCTGCGGTGATCAGGGCCGCCTGAGCGTCGGCCTGGCCTGCGGCACCTCCACGTTCACCGCGCGCAGGCCCTGGCCCTCCTCGGCGTAGTCGAAAAGCACGTCCTCGCCGGGGGCCAGGGTCTGAAAGCCCTCGCGCTGGATCTCCGCAAAGTGCACGAACACGTCGCGGCCCTCGGCGTCGCGCAGGAAGCCGAAGCCCTTGCGTTCGTTGAAATAGCTGACTACACCCTGGTGTCTCTGCATGGTTGTCCTCCTGGCCTGCGGCTGTCCGGTCTGGGGCAGCATAGCCCAGGCCCAGGCCCGGACGCAATGCCCAGGGGCGATGATTGCGGTGTGTAATGCCGGAACGGTGGCCGGGGCCGCACGGAACGCAAAAAGCCCGCCCCGGCACGGCAGGTGGGGCGGGCTTGTGCGGACAGGTGCAGGGGGGGCTTAGCGCAGGCGGAAGGTGATGCGCCCGCGAGTCAGGTCATAGGGCGAAAGCTCGACCTTGACCTTGTCGCCGGGCAGGATGCGGATGTAGTGCTTGCGCATCTTGCCGGAGATGTGGCCCAGAATGCTGTGGCCGTTTTGCAGTTCCACGCGGAACATTGCATTGGGCAGGGCTTCCTGGATCACGCCCTCGACTTCAATTGCTTCTTCTTTGGACATGCATTCTCCGCAGATTGTCCCAGAACGCCTCGACATAGTTGTCTTTCTGCGCTCTGGGATCATGTAAGGTGCCGCTATTTACGCCGAATCGCAAGCTTTGGCAAGCCCCGGCCCAAGGTCCGCCGCTGCCGCCGCCGTCAGCGCCAGCGCCGCGTGCGCCTCGGCCACGAAGCGCCGCACAAGCCCCTCGTCCTTGTCGCCTGCGGCGTTTTCCAGGCCCGTGTGCGCGTCCACCCCGGCCGGGCGGACCTGGGCGATGGCCCGGGCCACGTTGCCGGGGTTCAGGCCCCCGGCCAGGATGAGCGGCTTTTCCAGCACCTGCGCCAGCCTGCGGCTGACTGCCCAGTCGTGGGTCTTGCCCGTGGCCCCGCTGGCCCCGCTGCCGGGGTCGAAGGTGTCGGTCAAAAAGGCGTCGACGAAAGGAGCGTGGGCCTGGGCCTCGGCTGTCAGGTCCGCCTCGCCGCCGCCGTGCCCCAGCCCGATCACCAGGCTCTTGATGAGGAACAGCTCCGGCGCAGCCTGGCGCAGGCGCCGCACCTCGGCCAGGGGCATGGCCCCGTGCAGCTGCACGCCGTCCACGCCCAGGAACCGGCACAGCTCAAGCGTTTCCGCCGCGTCCATCAGATAGGTTATGAGCACTGTTTTGGCCGCGTGGCCCAGGCCGCGCACGATGTCCCGGGCCTGGTCCTCGCTGACGTCCGGGGCGTGCACCGGCAGGCGCAGAGGCAGGCCCACGTGGGTCACGCCGCAGGCCGCGAGCATCTGCGCCTCGTCCAGGCTTTTCACCCCGGCCGCCTGAATTATGTAGTGCGTATTTGACAAGTGGACCTCTGGATTTTTGTCGCAGCTCGGGGTAAGTCTCAACCTAAATGGAACCGCAACCCCCCCCTGGAGCGCCTGTGGAATGCACTGATCGCCAGCCCTACGACATCATCCGCGACATACTCACGGTCATCGAGGAACTCAACACCTTAAAGGATGTTGACGCCATCCTGGACCGCGTGCTGGGCGAGGCCAGGGCCATGACCAATGCCGACGCAGGCTCCATCTTCCTGGTGGAGGGCGACCAGCTGCGCTTCAGCTACGTGCACAACGACACCCTGTTCCACGGGGCGGACGCCAGCAAGCACCTCTACACCAACTTCTCCGTGCCCATCAACGAAAAGTCCATCGTGGGCTACGCGGCCATGACCGGGGAGTCCCTGGTCATCGACGACGCCTACGCGCTCTCCGGCAAGGAGCCGTATTCCTTCAACAAGAAATACGACGAGGAGACCGGCTACCGCACGCGCTCCATGCTCACCATTCCGCTCAAGACCTTCCAGGACAAGATCGTGGGCGTCATGCAGCTCATCAACGCGCGGGACTGCAACAATGAGTACCGGCCCTTCGGCAAAGACGACATCCACTACGCCCCGCTTTTCGCCAACTCGGCCTCGGTGACGGTGGAGCGCGGCATCATGACCCGCGAGATCATGCTGCGGATGATGAAGATGGCCGAGATGCGCGACCCCAAGGAGACCGGCCCCCACGTCCAGCGCGTGGGCGCCTACGTGGCGGAGATTTACCAGCACATGTCGCGCAAGAAGGGGCTGGACGAGTTCAGCATCCGCCGCAACAAGGACGTTTTGCGCCTGGCGGCCATGCTCCACGACGTGGGCAAGGTCGGCATCAGCGACACCATCCTGAAGAAGCCTGGGCGCTTTGAGCCCCACGAGGCGGCCATCATGAAATGGCACTCGGTGTACGGGGCCGCGCTTTTCGCCAACACGACCTCGGAGCTGGACCAGCTCTGCGCCCAGATCGCCCTGGGCCACCACGAGCGCTGGGACGGCAAGGGCTATCCCGGCAGGCTCCCGGAGAACCTGGCCGAGGCCCGCGAGCTGTGCGTCGAGCCCATCAGCGGCGAGGACATCCCCCTGTGCGCGCGCATCACGTCTTTGGCCGACGTGTACGACGCGCTCATCTCCAGCCGCGTGTACAAGGACGCCTGGCCCGAGGAGGCCGTGCTGGAGGAGATCATGAAGGGCCGGGGCACGCAGTTCGACCCCGACGTGGTCGACGCCTTTGTGGAGATCCAGGACGTGATCCGCGCCATCCGGCACAAGTACCAGGGCTAGCCGGGGCTACAACCCCACCCGCTCGAAGCTCATGGCCTCCAGGTCGAAGACCAGCATGGCCCCGGCCAGCCGTGGCCCGCGCCCGCAGAGGATGTTCAGGGCCTCGGCGCTCATGAGCGCCGCCGCAGTGACAACCGCCGGGGCCGGGGTGCCCAGGCTGGTTTCCGCCGCCGCGCTGTCCGCAGTGCCGAAAATGTCCGCCGGGCCTGTGGCGCCGGGCAGCACCGTGGCCACAAAGCCCGCCTGACCGGCCACCGCCGCCGTCACCAGCGGGATGCCCGTCCTGGCCGCCTGGCGCAGCAGCGCGGGCCGGTCGCGCAGGCCGCCGAGGGCGTCCACGGCCAGGTCCGCACCCACCAGAAAGCGCCCCATGAGGCTCTCGTCGAGGAAGGCCGCCACGGGCTCGAAGTCCACGGCCGGGTTCAAGATTCCCACGCGCGCGGCTGCGGCTGCGGCCTTGTAGCCGTTGATGCTGCGCCGGGTGCAGAGCAGCTGGCGGTTCAGGTTCGAGGGCTGGAACTCGTCGCCGTCGGCGGCGCAGATGTGCCCCACCCCGGTGCGCGCCAGAATCTCCAGCACGTGCCCGCCCAGTCCCCCCAGGCCGACCATGGCCGCGCGCGCGCCGAGCAGCCGCGCCTGTTCGGCCAGGCTGTAGGCGTCGATGTTGCGCAGATAGCGCTCCGGCACGATGCCCAGTTCAAGGGCGGCCAGCTCCACGCTGGCCAAGGCCCGGCTGCGCGGCTGGCCCTTGCTGCGGGGGCGTGCGCGGCCCAGGCTGCGGGCCAGGTCCAGCACGGCGTAGTAGGGCAGCACCTGGCGCTTAGTTCCGTCGGCCAGGGCGTCCACGCGGGTCAGGGCGCGGATGCGCTCGTCCAGGTCCATGACAAGGGCCATGTCAGCCTCCTCCTACTGCCGGGAACAGGCCCACGCGGTCGCCGTCGGCCAGCTGTGCGCCGGGCTCCACGTGTTGGCCGTTGATGAAGATGAGCTTGAGGTCCGCCGGGGGGATGCCCAGGCGCTGGGCCAGCTGTCCGGCGGTTTCGCCGGGGGTGCTGGCGAAGGCTGCGGCGTCCGGCGGGGTGAAGCGGGCCAGGGTGGCGTAGCATCTGATGGTGATGTGCATGCTTGGCCTCTACGTAAAAGCGGTGCAGGGGTCAATGTCCGGACCGGGAGGTCAATGTCCGGGCCGGGGGCGGCTCGGTGTCGGCCCGGTATCGCGGCTATGGACCGGATGGACTCCGCGCCCTGCTCAGTGCGCGGCCTTCTTCGCCTTCCACTTGGCGGCTCGGGCCTGATTCCAGTCTGCTCCTCCGGGTAGAGCAGACCCTCCAGTCATGTGCGGGGGAGTTCCCCCCTCGTGTGCGGAACGTGTGCCAGGCAACTTCGCTTTGCCCACCCTATGGCGTAATGGTCTTCCAGCGGATGGCCTGGGCCTGCATCTTGGACAACTCCGCCGCACTGAGCTTCTTGGCGACCTCGTCCCGCGCGGCAGGGGCCAGTGCATCGCCAGCCGCCGCAGCCAGGGCGAACCAGAGATAGGCCTGGGCATTGCTCTGGGTCAAAGCCGTGCCTGTGTAGTACATAACGCCAAGGTTGTACTGAGACTGCGCAAATCCCCGCTCCGCAGCCTTGCGGTACCACTTGAGGGCCTCGTCATAATTCTGCGGCACGCCCTTGCCGTCGTAATAGAATCCGCCCACAGCCTGCATGGAGGAGACAAGGCCCTGGTCCGCAGCGGCTTTGTAGAGCCGGAAGGCCTCGGCATAGTTCTTTTCCACACCCAGGCCCAATTCGTAGAGGCGCGCCAGGTTGTGCTTGCCGTCGCTGGCATCCTGCAGCTCCACGGACTTCCGATAGCGGGCGGCGGCGGCGGCATAGTCCTGCGCCACACCACGACCATTCTCGTAGAGAATACCCAGCCAAAGCGCGGCCTCGGAGTTGGAATCCTCAGCCTGGCGGAACATCTTCGCGGCCTCGGAATCGTTTTGCCCCACGCCCCGCCCTTTCTCATACATCAGGCCAAGCCGGAACGCGGCGTTGGAATCCCCCTGCTCCGCCGCCCTGCGGTACCATTTCACGGCTTCGGCATTGTTCGGGGCCACATGATCGCCACGTTCATAGAACCCGCCCATATTGCTAACAGCGTCTGCAAGACCAGCCTCGGCGGCCTTGGCGTAGAGGCCGAAGCCCTTGGCCTCGTCCTTGGGCACGAAGACGCCGTTCCAGTAATAATTCACGAGGGTCCTGTAGTGCGCCGGGTCCTCCTGGGCCGCATCCAGAAGCAGCCGCTCCCCGGCCTTGGG
Source organism: uncultured delta proteobacterium (assembly GCA_903843965.1). Taxonomy (GTDB): domain Bacteria; phylum Desulfobacterota; class Desulfovibrionia; order Desulfovibrionales; family Desulfovibrionaceae; genus Humidesulfovibrio. The sequence goes on along the minus strand of CAIMRY010000005.1, from coordinate 134,515 downwards.
GTCCTTTGGGCCGCCCTTGCCCTCGAAAAGCATCTCGCCCAACTGCGTCTTGGCCCCGGCATCGCCGCCCTCCGCACCCTTGCGCAGCCACTCGCGCGCCGCCTTGGGGTTCGACTTGCCGTTTTCGCCGTACAGATTGAACATGCCAAGCAGCGTCATGGCCCTGGGGAAACCCTGGTTCGCCGAAAGGGTGATGAGCCGGAGCTTCTCCGCCGGGTCCTTGCTGGCCATGCCGAGGACCATCTGGCCAAAGGCGCTGCCCTTGGCCGCCAGGGGCTCGGCCAAGACGCGGACGCGCGCGGGATTGTCCTCGGACTGCTCAAGCACGCGCAGCAGTTCCTCTTCCGCCGGGCTCTGCAAAACCATTCCAGCTTTCTTGGTCGGCGCTGGTTGGGCTGGCTGCCCCGTGGGAACGGGCTTTGCCGCTGCGGTCTGCTGCGGCGCGGGAGCTGCGGCCTGCTGCGCCGTGGGTGCGGGCGCAGGGACGGACAGGGCGGGCTGCCCGGCCAGGGAGAAGCGGCCAATGAGCGAGGTGTTTTCCCAGGGCACCTGCTTCTTGGCCGAGTCGCGCACCACGGCCTCGCGCACGTTCATGAACAGGTCCGAGATCGAAAGGCCGGGGGTGCCGATGTTGCGCAACAGGTGCTGGGTGTACAGGCCGTTGCGGCCATCGCCGTCCGAGGCCACCTTGCCCGGCGCCGTGGCGTAGGCGATGAGCGAGCCCGTGGGCGCGTCCATGCGCGCCAGCCCGGCCTCCGCGCTGCGGAAGCTGCGGGCGAATGGGTTGTTGCGGCAGGCGTCCAGGATGACCACGTTGGGGCCGTTGCCCGCGTCCTCCATCTTGGCCAGCACCAGCCCGGCGTTGAGGCAGCCGTACTTCACGTCGCCCTCGGACTGGATCACCGCGTTCACCGGCACCAGGTAGTTTTCCCCGGCCACCTGCACCCCGTGCCCGGCGAAATAGAACAGGCCCAGGCCGCCGCGCCGCAGCGCAAGCCCGAACTCGCGCACCGCGCCCTCCATCTGCTGCATGGTGGCGTCGCGCAGAAGCGTCACCTCAAAGCCCAGCCTTTTAAGGGCGGCGGCCATGTCCGAGGCGTCGTTGACGGGGTTTTTCAGCGGGGCCGTGGGGTAGGCCCCGTTGCCGATGACCAGCGCCACCCGGCGCTCTTGTTGTGGGTCGGCGCTAGCCGGGGCGGCGCAGAGAAGCAGGGCCAGCAGGAGCGCGATGAGGGGCAGGGAAAGCTTCAAGGGCGGCAAGCGGCGCATCAGGTATCCTCCAAGTGCTTCCTGCGTATCAGATTTTCTGAAAACAACAAGGGGGCCGAAGGCTTGCGCCTCCGGCCCCCTGTGTGGGCTGGCTGCCGCTGGCCCGCGCCAGGGAGCATGGCCCGCTATTCGCTCTTGCGGTGCTTCGCCTTCCACTTGGCGGCCTGGGCTTCGATCTTGGTCCGCTGCCCGGCAGGGAGCTTCTTGCCCAGTTCCTCCCGCTCGCTCTTTTCCCCATACTCGTCCGCTGACACCAAATACCAGAAATAGGCCTGGCCCAGGTCCACCGGAACAATTTCGCCATACTCGTACATTATGCCCAGTTTGTTCTGGGTAAAGGTGTCGCCCTTCTCCGCCAAGCCTTTGAGCAACGACAGCCCGCGTTGCATGTCCTTGGGAACCCCTTCGCCCAGCATGGTCATCTCGGCCAGTGCGATAGTGCTGAGGCTGCTGAAGCCCAACTCCGAGGCCCTGCGGTACAGGGACGCGGCGCGCGGCAAATCCTGCGGCAGCTCCGTGCCCTCCCGCAACAACTGCCCCATAACGCTCATGGAGTAGGCGTCGCCGTGCTTGATGGCCTCCTCGAACCATAGGGCGGCTTTGCGTATGTCCTTATGCGCTCCGTCACCCCACAGGTCAAAAAAGTAGAGACTGGCCAGATCCTTCATGCCCTTGATTTCGCCATTGTGCGCCGCCTCTGTATACCAGCTGACCGCCTCGTTGAAGTCTTTGGGCACATCTTGTCCCCGTGCATAGGACGAACCGAGTATGAGCATCGCACTGGTGTTGCCCAGCGCTGCGCTACGGCGAAGGAAGGCCAGGCCCTTGGCCTTGGACTGCTCAATAGGCATGTGCTCGCCTTTGTCCTCCAGATAGTAGCACCCTATCTCAAGGTAATAGTAGGGATATTCGCGCGCAATCTCGGCAAGATGCCGTTCCCCGGCGGCAACATCGCTGGGGCCGAGCGTGCCCTCAATGGTGAATTTGCCAAGAGCGTACTTTGCTGCGGGTTCGCCCAGCTTCACGGCCTTGTCCAGCCAGGCGCGCGCTTCCGCCCGGTCTTCGGCGGAGACCTGCGTTTTGGCCAGGAACTTGGCCTGGTCCACCATGGCCAGGGGAATGCCCTGGTTGGCGGCCAGCAGCACCCCCTGGCGCTGTTTCTGGGTATCACTGTCCAGGATGGCCAGGCCATATTTCCCATAGATGCTGCCCTTGGCGGCCAGGGGCCCGGCCAGTTCCCTGACCGTCCCAAATCCGTTATGTTGCCCACGCATGGCCTCCAGCATCTTCGTCTCGTCCGGCGTTAGCGCGGGGGCGGTTTTCGGGTTGACGGACGGGGCCAGGGCGGGTGCCGGGGCGGGCGCAGGGGCGGCCACGGGCGCGGCGGGCGCAAGGCTGGCCGTCTGCTGGCCGCACGCGCCATTCAGGCAGAACACGCCGCGCAGGCTGTTGGACTGCCAGGGCGACTGCGCGCCGCCCGTGGCCTGCTCCACCTCCACGCCGACGTTGATGAACACGTCCTCGATGCGCTGGCCCGGGGTGCGCAACTGCCGGGCCAGGGCCGTGGTGAAGGGGCTGTTCTTGCCGTTGCCGTCGGAGGCCGTCTTGCCCGGCGCGGTGGAGTAGGCGATGAGCGTGCCCTTGGGGGCCAGCACGGTGGCCAGGCCCGGCGTCACGGCGCGCAGGCCCCGCCCGGCGAAGGGGTTGTTGCGGCAGGCGTCCAGGATCACCAGATTGACCTTGGTGCTCGACTCGTTCATCTCGTCCAGCACAAAGTCCGCGTCCACCAGCTCGTATTTGATCTGGGCCCTGCTGGTCACGTCCGCGCCAACGGGGATGAGGTAGTTCTTGCCGTCCACCTGCACCCCGTGCCCGGCGTAGAAGAACACGCCCACCCCGCCGCCTCGGATCATCTCGCCGAAGGTGCGCACGGCCTTGTCCAGCTCGGCCTTGGTCGCCACGTCGGTAAGGGCCTGGCCGCCCACCAGCTCAAAGCCTATGGAGCGCAGAGACTCGGCCATGAGCCGGGCGTCGTTGGCCGGGTTGGGCAGGGGCGCGACGTGCTGGTAGGCTCCGTTGCCGATGACCAGGGCGACCTTGCGCTCGGCCTGGGCGGGTGCAGCGAACAGGAGCAGCAAGAGCGGGAGCAGCAGGGCCAGCTGGAGTGGTAGAAGGGGCAGGGGCGGCAAGCGGCGCATCAGGTATCCTCCAAGTGCTTCCTGTGTATCAGATTTTCTGAAAACAACAAGGGGGCCGAAGGCTTGCGCCTCCGGCCCCCTGTGGGCGCTGGTGCTTGGCCGGGCTAGAAGACGAAGTACATGGTCATGACCGAGACCACGGATGTGATGAGCATGGAGATGACAAAGGCCGGGCGGATGGCCACCTGGGCCTCGCGGATCTTGTCGATGCTGGAGGCCGCGGTCTGGAGCTTGGCCGGGGAGATGACGCTGGCCAGGCCGCCGCCGATGCCGCTGGCCGCCGCGATGATCATGCCGCCGGACACGCTCATCCCGATGCGCTCCGCCGTGGACAGGTGCAGCTTGGTCAGCATGGCGATGGCCGAGGTCTCCGAGCCGCTGATGAAGCCGCCCAAAAGGCCCAGGAAGGGCGCGAACCCGGCGTAGAACTTGCCGAAGGCCGCAGCCGAGGCGTCGGCCATGACGTAGATCATGTTGTGGGTCGGCACGGCCAGCTTCCAGTCCAGGCCCTTGCCGGAGTGGTTCATGATGTAGGCGATGGCGAAGAACACCGAGGCCGAGAGAATGGGCCGGAAGGCGCGCTTGCACGAGGTTGAAAGCCCGCGCACAACCTGCTCGCGCGAGGCGCGCATGATGGGCAGGGCCAGGAAGGTGCAGACCACCACCCAGAAATAGGCCTGCCAGAACAGGCGGATCTTTTCCGGGTTGCCGGGGATGATCATGACCGGCATGGCCCAGTCCACAAAGGTCATCTTGAAGAAGGGCAGGCCCGGCGCGTTCAGCACCAGCGAGAACACGGTCAAAAGGATCCACGGCGAGGTGGCGCGCAAGAGGCTCAGGCGCTGCTCGGCGGCCAGGTCCTTGTCGTTGAGCAGGCTGCGGTCCTGCAAGGGCATGCCCTTGAGCTTCACGTAGACCACCAGCACGGCGATGACGCCCAGCCCGGCGGCGATGCCGGTGATGGTCACCAGGCCCACCTTGGCCATGAGGATGGCGATGCAGCCTGCGGTGACGCCCGCGATGACCGCCGGGACAAAGCCCTTCTTGACCATGGCCGTGCCGCCGGTGACCTGGAGCATGCCGAGAGCGATGCAGGTGCTGATGACCGGCATGTACATGGCGAAATTGCCGCCGACCTCGTTCACCGGGTGGCCCACGAACTGGGCGTAGACCACAGCCGGAATGCCCAGCAGGGCATAGGTGCACAGGGCGTCGTAGCCGATGGCCGGAAGGAGTATCGCGGTCATGGTGGAGTAGCCCAGCGCGATCATGATCGGCGGCAGGATGGACACCGTGACCGCGCCCAGGCTGGTCAGGAGGATGCCGAAGCCCACGTTGATGATCATGATCTGCACGGTCTGCTGGCCCGGGGCGATGGTCTTCATCAGCGCCACCACGCGGGCCACGGCCCCGGTCTCCTGCATCAGGGTGATCTGGAGGATGCTGGCGGCCATGACCAGCGCGATGGGCATGGAGGCCACGACGCCAGCAGCCGAGGCGGTCAGGACCACCTCAACGGGGGTTTGGAAATACAGCCAGGCCACCAGCGCCGCCAGAATCCAGCCGACGATGCCCGCCGTGTCCGCCGCCACCCGGTACACCAGGAGCAGGAAGAAGATGGCGATGACAGGGAAGAAAGCCAGGAATACCGAAAGAAAATCCATGTTGATCCTCCAGCCCCCTCGGGGGATGTGCATGCGGGCGGCCAAACCGTGGCGGGATTGCGGCAACGCCGCAGTCTTATTGATTCTCACGCCCGAATGCAAGCCCCCACTCGCGGGCCGGTGGTCTGTGCGCACGTCCATCCGCTCTGTCTATGGGCCATTGATTTTGCCCACGGGTTGTGCGATGTTCTTACATGCACCGCATCCGCCCGCTCGCGCTCGTCCTTTTGCTGCCATGCCTGGCTTTCCTGACCGCCTGCGGCGACCCGGTGGAGAGCGTGCGCCAGGCGCGCATCGCCCCGGACCTGTCCATGACCGTGGCCGAGGCCCTGGAGAAGTACCCCTATTTCACGCAGGTGCGCTGGAGCAGCCACGAGGACAAGGACGGCAGGGTCGTGGTGGAGGCCTGCTGCGACCTTGACGTGGCCGCCAACTGCCGCACCGTGAGCGAGGCCAGCATGGCCGCCGCCACCCGCGACGTGAAAAGCGACTACTTCTTGGCGCGCTTCGTGGTCGAGGGCTACCCGCGCAAGGTGCGCGCGCTGGAGGCCGCCCACGTGACCCAATGCACAAACGGCACCCGGCTGTTCCTGGCCGACCCCAAGTACCTGCGGGCCATCTACTCGCGCGAGTTGGTGCGCTTCTTCTGCCTGGAGGGGCTGAACTGCCCGCCCGGCCCGGCGCAGGAGCGCCAGGAGAGCCTGACCCCTACCCCTGCCAGGCCCTGACAGGCCGACAGCCTCCGGCCATTTCCTTCAATATACTGTTGCGATGGAATGACGCGCACGCACGGCCTGCGGAGTCCGCCTCTGGTCATGCCTGCGGTGATGCCTTTCTGGCCGCACGCCTCGGCGCTGGAAACGGGCGCAAGAAAGGGGCGCGGGGCAGGGCGGCTGCCCGGCCGGTGCGGCGGCGCTCGTTGTTTCGGACGCGCACAGGTTGTGCAGGAGCGGCACCTTGCTTCTGCCCGGCGCGCTGCCGTTGCCGCGCCTCTGCTCCAACCCGCAGCACAGCCGTACAGGGCCGAGAGGCTCAGGTGGGGCCGGGTGTTCTCTGCGCGGCCCTCGGCGCATTGGCGCGGAGCCGGACGGCCTTCAGTCCGGGGCTGTGGGCTGGGCCAGTTCGCGGCCCAAGGCCTGGGCCGCGGCCAGGAGCTCGGGCCGGGCCGCCACAGCGCCCTGGTCATAGATGGCGCAGGCGCGCAGGAGGTGGCTCTTGGTGAAACCCTGCCAGTTGAGCAGATACTGGTAGCGCGGGAAGATGTCCGTGAACAGGTCCTCCCTGGGGTGGCCCTGGGCGATGATGAAGACCAGGGTCTTGCCGGGGGCCAGGCGCGAGCGCTCGCCGCGCGGCAGGCGGGGGTAGTTCGGCTTCAGGTAGGCGAAGGTGCGGTCGATGAAGCCCTTGAGCTGGGACGTGACCTCCCCGAAGTACACCGGCGTGGCCAGCACCAGCACGTCGCAGGCGCGCACGGCCTCAAGCATGGGCGTCAGGCCGTCGTTCAGCACGCAGGCCTCCGCCTCCTTCTTGCAGGCCAGGCAGCCCTGGCAGCCCCGGTAGGTCAGGCTGTTCAGGGCAAAGGTCGTCACCTGGGCCCCGGCAACAGCGGCGGACTGGCACAGGGCCTGGGCCATCATCGCGCTGTTGCCCTTGGGCCGGGGGCTGCCCAGCAGGCAAACGACGTTTTTCACGGCTTCTCCTTGATCTCAGGGCCGGGGGTTGCGGCCAGGGCGCGCTCCACGCTCGCGGTCTTGGCCTGCAGGCCGTTCTCCCGCCCGCGCCGCCAGTCGGCCTTGAGGGTCAGGTACACGCGGTCGCTGTCCTTGGCCAGGGCCTGGAAGCACTGGTCCACCACGGCCATGACCCTGTCCCACTCTCCCTCGATGCAGGTGCCCATGGGCGTGAGCTGGCAGGCCAGCCCGCTGGCGCGGATGAGGCCCACGGCCCGGGCCACGTAAGCCCCGACGCTTTGGCCCTTGTCCAGCGGGAAGACGGTGAGTTCCACAATGACGCTCATGGGCGCTCCTTGTTTTGGACTGTTGGCCAGCGAAAACTCTCGGCCCATGCTACGCCGCCCTCCAGGGCGACCCCTTCGGGACCTCACGGCCTGGGCCGGGCGAACGGTTCGCGAAGGCATGCAGGCCGCTGCTCTGCGCTCGGCCGGCAGGGAGAGGTCATGCCGTTGCAGGCCGAGGGCGAACCCGCCCCGGGGCAGGCCACGTGCATGCGCATGGGGCCTCTCAAGCGACTATTGCCGCAGCCTGGGCGTCTGGTCAACATGGTGGTTTGAAATGTGGATACGCCTTAATTCCAGTGTGTTACGAATTGTTCCAAAACGTTGTAAGGACATAGCGTTGCGGTTTTTTTGCTCTCCCCCCTTGCCATTGTCCGTGGACCCGTGTATTCGCTACCACAGCTAACCCACTGTTTCGCTTGCTGATTTTTACAAGATTCGTATGGCAAGTGTGGCACGGTTCAGCTTTTTGTGTCACGCGGTCATAAAGTCAAGAGTTTGCAAGGCGTTCCTGTCACGTATCATTATAATCTGGAGGTGTTGTATGAAGATTTCCGTAGGACATGGCTTGGCCGACGCCGAAAAACGCCTTGAAGAGAGTGGCGTTTCTCGTCGCGACTTCATGAAATTCTGCGGCATCATCGCGGCGACCATGGGCATGGGGCCGGCTTATGCCACCGAGGTCGCGGCTGCGCTGACGGCCGACAATCGTCCGTCGGTCATCTGGCTGCACAACGCAGAGTGCACCGGTTGTTCTGAGTCCATTCTGCGCATGGCTTCCATCGACGGCAAAACCGCCTACATTGACACCCTGATCCTTGATGTCATCTCGCTCGAGTACCAGGAGACCATCATGGCCGCCGCAGGCGAAATGGCCGAGAAGGCCCTGCACGACGCCATGAAGAAGCCCTACCTGCTCGTGGTCGAGGGCGGCATCCCCATGAAGGACCATGGCATCTACGGCAAGGTCGGCGGCGTCACCATGGTTGAGATGGTCAAAAAGGCCATCACCAACGCCAACTGCCTCGCCACCATCGCCTACGGCACCTGCGCCGCTTACGGCGGCGTGCAGGCGGCCAAGCCGAACCCGACCGACGCCAAGGGCGTCAAGGCCGTGTTCCCCAAGAGCCTGGTCATCAACGTTCCCGGCTGCCCGCCCAACCCGTACAACCTGGTCGGCACCGTTGTCGCGGCCATCATGACCGTGACCAAGAAGGCCCCGCTGCCCGCGCTGGACGCCGACCTGCGCCCCACCGTGTTCTTCGGCCAGACCGTGCACGACCAGTGCGAGCGTCAGCCCCATTTCGAGAAGGAAGAGTTCGCCATGTCGTTTGACTCCGCCGAGGCCAAGAAGGGCTGGTGCCTGTACAAGCTCGGCTGCAAGGGTCCCTCCACCTACAACAACTGCCCGACCAAGAAGTTCAACCCCCTGGACAAGGGCGTCGGCGTGAACTGGCCTGTTCAGGCTGGTCACCCCTGCATCGGCTGCAGCGAGCCCAATTTCTGGGATAAGATGAGCCCGTTCTACGAGATGGAAAAATAGGCTCACTCGTTATTTCTTGGAATTGTCAGCCTCTCGCTGCACCTAATCATTTAAGGAGGATCTAGATATGGCGCCCAAAACGCCCCAGAGCAACTTCTCCGGCCCGGTCGTCGTCGACCCGGTCACTCGTATTGAAGGCCACCTGCGCATCGACGCCACCGTCGAGAACGGCAAAATCGTCGATGTCCGCAGCAGCTCCCAGCTGTTCCGCGGCCTGGAAATCATCCTGAAGGGCCGCGACCCCCGCGATGCCCAGCACTTCACCCAGCGCGCCTGCGGCGTCTGCACCTACGTGCACGCCCTGTGCTCCACCCGTGCGGTCGACAACGCCGTCAAGGTGAAGATCCCGAAGAACGCCACCATCATGCGCAACCTGGTCATGGGTTCGCAGTACCTGCACGACCACATCGTGCACTTCTATCACCTGCACGCCCTTGACTGGGTCAACGTGGCCAACGCCCTGCAGGCCGACCCCGCCAAGACCGCCGCGCTGTCCAACAGCCTGAACGCCAACCGCAAAGAGACCGCGGACCAGTTCAAGGCCGTGCAGACCAAGGTCAAGGCCCTGATCGACTCCGGCAAGCTCGGCATCTTCACCAACGCCTACTTCCTGGGCGAGAAGAAGAACGAAGCCTACTACCTGCCCGCCGAGGCCGATCTCATGGCCGTGAAGCACTACCTTGACGCCCTGCACATGCAGGTCAAGGCCGCCCGCGCCATGGCGATCTTCGGCGCCAAGAACCCGCACACCCAGTTCACCGTCGTCGGCGGCGTGACTAACTACGATGCCCTGAAGCCCGACCGCATCGCCGAGTACAAGGCCCTGACCGACGAAGTCATCGCCTTCATCCGCGACTTCTACATCCCGGACCTGCTCGCCGTGGCCAGCTTCTACAAAGACTGGGCCGGCATTGGCGGCACCAGCAACTTCATCAGCTTCGGCGAGTTCCCCACCGACGAGTACAACCATGACTCCCGCTTCTTCGCCCCCGGCGTGATCATGAAGCGCGACATCGCCAAGCCCCAGGCCATGGACCAGAAGAAGATCGAAGAGCACGTCAAGCACAGCTGGTACGTTGGCGACAAGGCCCATCATCCGTACAACGGCGTCACCGAGCCCAAGTACACCAAGCTTGAGGACAAGGACCGCTACTCCTGGATGAAGGCTCCCCGCTACAACGGCGAAGCCTGCGAAACCGGCCCCCTGGCCACCGTTCTGGTCGCCTTCGCCAAGGGCCACAAGCCCACGGTCGACGCTGTCACCCTGGTCCTGAAGTACCTGGGCGTGGGCCCCGAGGCCCTGTTCTCGACCCTGGGCCGCACCGCTGCCCGCGGCATCGAGTGCCTGGTCATCGCCAACCAGATGCAGACCTGGCTCGACGCCCTGGTCGGCAACGTCAAGAGTGGCGACACCGAGCTGTACACCCCGTGGAAGATGCCCAACGAGGCCGAAGGCGTCGGCTTTGTGCAGGCCCCGCGCGGCGCTCTGTCCCACTGGATCAAGATCAAGAAGGGCAAGATCGAGAACTTCCAGCTCGTGGTGCCCTCCACCTGGAGCCTTGGCCCCCGCTGCGCCAATGGCAAGCTGGGTCCGGTCGAGGAAGCCCTCATGGGCACCCCGATCTTCGATCCCGCCCGCCCGGTTGAGATCCTGCGCACGGTCCACAGCTTCGACCCCTGCATCGCCTGCGGCGTGCACGTGCTCGACGCCAAGACCGGCCAGACCGCCAGCTTCAAGGTGTTGTAAACTGTAGACGCATCATGTAAGGACGGGAATCCGGGCAACCGGGTTCCCGTCCCTTTTCACTTTTTTTAGCAAAGAGGCCGCATGACCGATTCTCCCAAACGCATCCTGGTCCTTGGCGTGGGCAACATCCTCTTCACCGACGAGGGCATCGGCGTCTGCGCGGCGGACGAGATAGCGCGGCTGTACGACCTGTCCGACAACGTCACGGTCATGGACGGCGGCACCCTGGGCACCCGGCTCATGGACCCGATCATGGGCTGCGACCTGCTCATCGTGGTCGATGCGGTCCTGGGCGACGGCGAGCCCGGCAGCATCTACCGGCTCACCGGGGAGGACCTGCGCAAGAGCCTGGCCTTCAAGGACTCCATGCACCAGACAGACCTTGTGGACACGCTCATCATGTGCGAGATTGTGGGCACCAGGCCCGATGCCGTGATCATCGGCATGGAGCCCTTTGACTACCACACCCTGAACGTGGGCATCTCCGAGGTCGCCAAGGGGCGCCAGGAGGCCCTTATGGGCTTTGTGCTGGAAGAGGTCGTCAAGGCCGGGGGCTCGTGCAGCCTCAAGGCCAATCCCAGCCCGATCACACAGGAGAGAGAACCATGTGCCTAGCAGTCCCGGCTGAGATCATCGAAATTTCCGACGACGTGGCCACCTGCCGCGTGGGCGAGGGCGACACCACGGTCCACGCCTCGCTCATGATCCTGGACGAAGAGGTGGCCCTGGGCGACTTCCTCATCATCCACGCGGGCTTCGCCATCCGCAAGCTGCACCCCGAGGAGGCGCGCGAGACCCTCCAGGTCCTGCGCGACGTCATGGCCGCCGCCGAAGAGGCGGGCATCGTGCAGGACTGCGTGGTCTAGGGCCTGTCTCTCAAAGTGTCTTTTCCCCCCTGGGCCTTTGCCTGTCTACAGGCGTGAGCCGGTTTTGGTCCAGGGCTGTACCGCCTGAGCACTATCCCTGGCCCTAAATCGTCTCTCTCCTCACCAGGGGACAAAATCCATCTTTTGGAAACAGGCCCTAGCCCCACGCCTGAATCAGCGCCCGAAAAAAGGGGCCATGCCGCAGATGTTCGGCATGGCCCCTTTGGCGTTTTCGACCGGCCTCAGCGCGGGCGGAAGCTGCTGGCCTTGACCGCCAGCCTGGCCAGGACCAGTCTGACCAGGGCCAGCAGGCCCAGCAGCACGGCAAGGCCCAGGTGCGTCCAGTCCACGAGCATGGTCGGCGCGGGGGCGAAGGACACGTTCGGCAGGTTTTTGAGCACGCGCACTGCCCCGGTGGCGATGATCCCGGCCAGCAGCCCGGCCCGGACCAGGCCGAAGGCGGTTAGGGCATAGCTGCGCCGCCATTCGAGCAGCCAGCGGGTGGTCAGGTAGCTGCACAGGGCCAAAAGAGCGATGGCCCCGAGGTAGTGCAGCCTGTGCGTGAGCCAGAAGTCGCCCAGCCAGGCCAGGCCGGGCACGGCCACGATGCGGTAGCGGCTGGCGATGGGCATCTGCATGGCGCCGGTGACGGCCAGCAGGGACAAAACCAGCACGTAGGCCCAGGACATGCGGCGCGAAACAGGCAGGCTCATGACCAGGTCCCCTTGTGTTCGTCGTCTGGCGTGCCCGCGTCCGGCGGGCGTTTGGGCGTGTCGTCCGTCTCGTCGGCGTCGTCGCCGCCGGACAGGCGCGAGCCCAGGCGCAGGGCCCCGGCGATGATGCCGGCCACGGGCGCGAACAGCGCGGCGTAAGCCATGCGGGTCTCGTCGGCCATCTTGTCCGGGGCCTTGGCCAGGTCCGGCTTGCCCGGCCCGGCGGTCACGGCGGCGTCGAGGATGTCGAAGGGCACGGGCGAGACGTAGAGCGAGTTGGTGCCGCCGTTCTCGGTCTCGCCGTAAATGTAGCCGTCGATGTTGCGGGCCAGGGCGTGGGCCTTGGCCACGATGTCGGAACGCGGGCCGATTTCCTGCACGCCGTAAGGGCAGGCCTCCACGCAGGCCGGTTTCTGGCCCTTGGCCAGGCGGTCATAGCAGCGGTCGCACTTGTACATCACGCCGTTGCCGCCATAGCGGGGCATGAGCTTCAGGTACAGGCCCACGCCGGTTTGGCGCATGGGGATGGCCCAGGGGCACACGGTCTTGCACTTGGCCCCGCCCAGGCATATCTCGGGGTCGATGCGCACCACGCCGTTCTTCTCGCGCGCAGCCGCGCCCCAGGGGCAGAGGTTGGCGCAGGGCGGGTTCTGGCAGTGCATGCAGCGCCGGGGGATGTGGATGTCGAAGCGCTGGCCCTGGAACTGCCCGTGGGCGGACTGGATGTAGAGCCAGTTGTAGGGCGTCAGGCGGTCGATTATCTGGCGCTTGGTGGACCAGTCCTCGACCTTGACGCTGGCCGGGAACATGGGCGGAAAGGGCCGGACGGGCTCCGGGAACTTGTGGGCGTTGGCCTCGCGGCAGGCGTCCACGCAGGCCCCGCAGCCCACGCATTTGGTGAGGTCATGCAGGGTCACCAGCTCCTCGTCCGCGAGCGACTTGGCCGCGTGGGACGCGCTCGGCAAAACGAGTCCCAGCCCGCCAAGGCCGAGGCTGGCCAGAAAACGTCGGCGCGAGAGGTTGGGGGTGCAGGGCGTATGTTTCTTCACAGGTGCTCCCAATTGGTGGTGCGCTGTTACGCTCCCAAACTATAAGACGATTTTTGAAAAGCGCAACATCCGGGGGATGGTGGGGCTGCGGAAGTGTGTCTGGCAGAATGTGACATAATTGTCAACGGGTTCAAGGGGGCGCGCTGGACAAGGGCAACGAATCCGGGTACGAGGGCCATTGAGTTTCCGGGTTTGCTCCGGAGAGGGGGGGCGAAGAATCGTCGGCGCCCTGCCCCAGCCTACTGAAGAGAGTGTACAGACAATGACCAAGACTGCGCAATTGATCATCGACGGCAAGACCTATGAGCTGCCCATCGTCGAGGGCACCCTGGGCGAAAAGGCCCTGGACGTCACGCGGCTGCGGGCCGACACCGGGTTCATCACCTATGATCCCGGCTACGTGAACACCGGCCCGTGCAAGAGCTCCATCACCTTTGTGGACGGCGAAAAGGGCATCCTGCGTTACCGCGGCTATCCCATTGAACAGATCGCCGAGCGCGGCTCCTTCACCGAGACCGCCTGGCTGCTCATCTTCGGCGAGCTGCCCACCCGCGAGCAGCTTTCGCGCTTTTCCGCCGGGCTCTGCGCGGAGGAACTGCTGCACGAGGACATGCGCCACCATTTCGAGGGCTTTCCGCCCAACGGCCACCCCATGGCCATGCTCTCGGCCATCATCAACTCGCTCGGCTGCTACCACCCGGATCTGCTGGAGATCGAGAGCCGGGGCGAGTTCTACCTCGCGGCCTCGAAAATCATCAGCAAGGTGCGCACCATCGCCGCCTTCAGCTACCGCAAGAGCCGCGGCCTGCCGTTCATGTACCCCAACCCGGACCTGTCCTATTGCCGCAACTTTTTGCACATGATGTTCTCCATCCCGCACAAGCACTGTGACCCCTCGCCCGAGGCCGTGCGCGCCCTGAGCCTGTTTTTGGTGCTGCACGCGGACCACGAGCAGAATTGCTCCTGTTCTACTGTGCGCATGGTGGGCTCCACCCAGGCCAATCTCTTCGCCTCGGTCTCTGCGGGCATCTGCGCGCTGTGGGGGCGGCTGCACGGCGGCGCCAACGCGGGCGCGGTGGAGATGCTGGAGCAGATCCGCGACGGGCAGAACTCCCCGCGCCAGGTGCTGGAGATGGTCAAGCAGAAGAAGTTCCGGCTCATGGGCTTCGGCCACCGCATCTACAAGAATTTCGACCCGCGCGCCAAGATCCTCAAGCAGGCGACCCACGAACTGCTCCTGAAGCTGGGCAAGCTGGACGAGATCATGGACCTGGCCATGGAGCTGGAGCAGCTGGCCCTGGCCGACGAGTACTTTGTGCAGCGCAAGCTGTACCCCAACGTGGACTTCTACTCAGGCATCATCTTGCGCGCGCTGAACATTCCGGTGCAGATGTTCCCGGTGATGTTCGCCATCGGGCGCATGCCCGGTTGGATAGCCCACTGGTACGAGGAGCACCTGGAGACGACCAAGATCCATCGGCCCAGGCAGGTCTACGTCGGGCTTGACCGGCGCGACTACGTGCCCATTGACGAGAGATAGAAGCAAAGAGGCGTTCCGGCGCGCCGCGCCCGGCAGGAAATTTGCCCTCCACGGGAAAAAAGTCCTTGCCAAGGCTGCTCGATGCGGCTAAATGCTTCACTCGCAACAACGGAACAGCATTAGCTGACCGCTGCATGCCGAAGTGGTGGAATTGGTAGACACGCTAGGTTCAGGGTCTAGTGGTCGCAAGGCCATGGGAGTTCGAGTCTCCCCTTCGGCACCAAAAAGAACGGGGCTCCGCTTTAGCAGCGGGGCCCTTTTTTGTTGCCGCCCGCGTCCCGCCCAAAACCCTGGAACACCCGCATCCGGGTGAATCCACGCCGACGCCTGTGCTGCGCCGACGCCTCTGCGCCAATCGCAGCCGCTGCGGCCTGCCGCCGCTGCTCCTGCCCCCTCCCCTCGTCCCTTACGGCCTGTCCATGGGCCCTTGGCCGGGCCTGCGCAGCACAACCCGCTTCAGCGCCTCGTTCAGCTGCTCTTCCTGAACCGGCTTGCTCACGTAGTCGTCCACCCCGGCCGTCAGGAACTTTTCCTTGTCACCGGCCAGGGCATAGGCCGTGAGGGCAATGATCCAGACCGCCGACCGGCCGGGGTCGGCAAGGGCCCGCACCTGCTTGGTCGCCTCCACCCCGTTCATCACCGGCATCTGGATGTCCATGAGGATGCAGTCGAAGGAACGCTGGCGCACAAGGTCCAAGGCCTCCTGGCCGTTGCTCACGCAGAGCACCTCATGCCCCATGCGCTGGAGCATGACCCGGATGGCCATCTGGCTGATGTGTTCATCCTCCGCAACCAGGATGCTGAGGCGCTGGTTCTGCTCCCTGGCTGCGGGCGCGTTCCGGCGCTCGCTGGTGCTGTCGCCCGGCGCTTGTTCCAGAATCAAGTGCAGGTAGATCGCTGTGCCCTGGCCAAGAACGCTGTCCACGGTGATGTCTCCGCCCATGATCTGCATCAGGCGCTTGACGATGGCCAGCCCAAGCCCGGCCCCTTCGTACTGGCGGGTGTAGGAGGCGTCGGTCTGGGTGAAGCGCTGGAACACGTGGTCCAGCTTGTCGTCTGGAATGCCGATGCCGGTGTCGCTGACGCAGATGTAAAGGTGCACCTTGGCCGTGTCTGTGCCGCAGGGCCGCGACCAGGCCTCCACGCGCACGGACCCGGCACGCGTGAACTTGATGGAGTTGCCCACAAGGTTGAACAGGATTTGGCGCACGCGGGCCTCGTCGCCCAGGAGCCTTGGCGGCATGCCCGGCGCAAAGCTGCACGTCAGTTCCAGGTTCTTCGACAGGCAGGCCAGCTTGAAAACATTGACCACGGAGTCGAAAATGTCTTGCAGCGTGAATGGCTTGTTCGAAAGCGCGATGCGGTCCGCCTCCATGCGCGAAAAGTCCAGGATGTCGTTGAGCAGGGACAAAAGCCTGCCTGCGGCGTCGTAGGCCATGTTGGAGTACGTCGCCTGCTCTTCGGGCGTGGCCCCTTCCTTGAGCAGGTGGAGCATGCCCAGCACCCCGTTGAGTGGGGTGCGGATCTCATGGCTCATGTTGGCCAAGAATTCGCTCTTGGCCTTGTTGGCGGATTCGGCGGCGTCCTTGGCCATGATGATGGCCAGTTCGGCCTGCTTGCGCTCGGTGATGTCCTCACCGTAAACATTGACGTAGTTCTGCCCGGCCACCGGGGTGAAGGCCATGTCCAGAACCCGTTCGCCCAGGCCGACCTCGAAATGAATGGGCTCGTCCGAGCGCCTGGCCGCCTCGACGCAGCCCGCCAGGGACGCGGGGAAGCCCTGGCCGACGTGCGCGTCGAACATTTCCTGGAAGTCTTGGCTGGACCTGTTGACGTGGGTGATGACCATGTCCGGCCCGACGCGCATGACAAGCGAGGGGTTCTCCTCCGGGAACTTGGCCCAGCTCTGGGCCTCCAGTTCGGCCTGCTTGCGGTCGGTGATGTCGCGGTTGCTGATGCGCCGTCCCAGGGAGATGCCGTCCGGTCCCCGCAGGTCCACGCAGTGGTGGCTGATCCAAATCACCTGGCCGTCGCGGCGGACGATGCGGAAGTCCAGGCTGGCCGTGCTGTTGAGGCCTTTCCGGGTCTCCTGCAGGTGCTGCGTGTACATTTCCAGGTCCTCGGCGTGGATGAGTCGCAGGATGAGCCCTGCGTCCGCCTGGAACTCCTCGGCGCTGTAGCCCGTCACCCGCAGGCACGAGGGCGAGACCCAGACCATCTGGCCGTCGGGCGTGCGCCAGTATTCCCAGTCAAAGGTGTAGTCGGCCACGGTGCGGAACTTGTTCTCGCTTTCGCGCAGGTCGGCCTCGGCCCGTTTGCGGACGCTGATGTCCAGGGCGTAGGCCACGCGCGAAACAGGCCGACCCTCGTTGTCCTTGAGCACGGTCAGGTCCAGCAGCACCGGGAAGGTGCTGCCGTTCTTGCGCTGGTGCACGGATTCAAACGTGCCGTGCCCGGCCTCCTCCAGAACGGTCAGCCGCGAGAACAGGTTGGCGCGCTCCTCCGGCGGGAAGAGCTCGGCCACAGGCAGGCCCAACAGGTCCTCCGGCTTGTACCCGCGCTGCCGGGCAAAGGCGGGGTTGACGGAGATGAGGGTGTTGTCCGCCACGCGGGAGATGGCCATGCCGAAATCCGCCTGCTCGAACACGCGCTGCCAGCGCGAGGTCTGCTCGCGTGTGCGGTTCGATTCCGTGATGTCCAGGCAGTAGGCCACGCGCGACAGGGCCTGCCCGGCATCGTCCTTGAGCACGGTGATCTCGACCAGCACCGGGAAGGTGCTGCCGTCCTTGCGCCTGTGTACCGACTCGAACACCCCGTGCCCCGAGGCGTCCAGGGCCTTGACGGTTCGGGCAAGCTCGGCCCGGGCCTGTTCAGGGTAGACCGTGGCCACGGGCAGCCCGATGAGCTCCTCCGGCTCGTACCCACGCTGCCGGGCAAAGGAGGGGTTGACGGACAAGAGGGTGTTGTCCGCCACGCGGGAAATGGCCAGGCCGAAATCCGCCCGCTCGAACACGTGCTGCCAGTGCCGAGCCTGCTCGCTGGCGCGCTTGGAATCCGTGATGTCCAGGAAGGCGCCCACCGCGCCGGAGACCTCGCCCAGGAAGTTGCGCAGGGGCGCGGCGTTGCCCACCATGGTCCGGGTCTGGCCATCGGCGAAGACAAGGTCGACCTCCTGGCCCACAACGAGTTCGCCCCGGGCCGCGCGCTGCATGGGCAGCTCGTCCAGGGCCAGCTCGCGCCCGTCGTGCATGGGGGTGTAGGGCACGTCCTCATTGATCTTGCTGATATTGGTGCCGGGATCCATGCGCAACAGCCGGTAGCTGGCAGGGTTGCCGATGATGGTGCGGGCCTCGGTGTCGCGGGTGATCCACACCGCTGCGGGCGTCTGCCCCAGGATGGCTTCCATCTCGCTGGCGCGGCGCTCGGAGTCCTTGCGGGCCAGGTCGAGCTGCATGGTGCGCTCGGCCACCAGGGTCTCCAGCTCCTCGTTGTTCAGGCGCAGCACCTCTTCCGCAGCCTTGAGCTTGGTGATCTCGGTGTAGGTCAGCACCACGCCCTCCACCTCGCCGCGGATGCCGCGGTACGGGAACACGCGTTTGCTGAAGCTGCGGCCCTCGCTGTCCTCCACCTCGCGTTCGCTGTCGCGGCGTTCGCGCAGGGCCAGCTCCGCATCGGCCAGGAGAAAGTCGTCGTGGACCCGGGCCTTCACCTCAACGATGGGCCGCCCCTGGTCCGACACGGCCAGGTGGAAGATATCCGTGGACTGCGGTGTGGAGCGCATGACGCGCAGCTTGTTGTCCAGAAAGACGGTGGGCACGTTGGTGCTGCGCAGCAGGTTCTCCACAAAGCTGTGGGCCTGGGCCAGCTCCGCCACCTTCACCGTCAGCTCTTCGTTGAGCGATTGCAGCTCCTCGCGCGAGGCGTCCATCTCCTCGTTGGAGGACTGCAGCTCCTCGTTCATGCTGGTGAGCTCCTCGTTGGAGGCCCGCAGCTCCTCGTTCAGGTGCTCGTATTCCTCAATGGCCTTCTGCAGTTGTCCTTGCGCCAGCTGCAGTTCGTCCTCGTAGCGCAGCACCAGGCTGCTTTCCGGCATATGCTCGGGCCCGTCGCCGCAGGTCTCGGCGTGGGCCTGCGTGCTGTCCTTGAACACCACCAGAAAGGCGAGGAGGTGGCCGCCATCGTCCTGCACGGGGTCCACGCAGAGGTCCACAAGACGCTGCGGCGCTCCGGTCAGGCGCACACCGGGGGTCAGGCTCGGCTGGCGCGAGGCGTCCACGTTTTTCAGCGCGGTGCGCAGGTGCAGGCGCAGATCCTTGCGCACCAGCTTGAGCAGTTGCAGGCTGGGCTCGCCGGAGCTGAGGGACAGATACGGGCTGGTGTCGCCGCTCAGGTGCAGGACCTCGAATCCCGGGCTCACCAGCACGGCCGCAGGGCTGAAGTGGCGCAGCAGGGCCTCGGCGGCCATGGCCGTGGGTTTGATGGCCTGCAGGTGGTTCGGCATCTCGGGCAGCTCGGGCAGGGTCAGGGCCCTGCGCAGGGCCATGGGGCGGCGCAGCCCGGGCCTGTCGGCGTTTGCGGGGCTGCGGAAGATGCGCCACTTCTTGTCGATGGCCTCCAGTTGTAGGGCGGCCAGGTTCAGGCTCTCGGCCGAGCCCAGAAACAGGTGCCCGCCGGGGTTCAAGGCTGCGGTGAGCAGCGCCAGCGCCTTTTCCTGCAAGGGCGGCGTGAGGTAGATCAAGAGGTTGCGGCAGATCACCAGGTCCATGTGCAGGAACGGCGGGTCTTGCAGCAGGTTGTGGTGCACGAAGACGATGCGTTCGCGCAGGCGCGGCAGGATGGTGCATTCGCGGCTGGTGCAGCGGAAATGCCGTTCCAGGCGCTCCGGGGAGATGTATTGCAGCGTGCGCGGCGGGTAGGCGCCCTTGCGCGCGGCCTCCACCGCCTCCTGGTCGATGTCCGTGGCGAAGATTTTGACCCCGCAAGCCAGGCCCGCCCGGTCCATGTATTCGTCCAACAGCATGACGATGGAGTAGGCTTCCTCGCCCGTGGAGCAGCCCGCAACCCAGACCCGGACAGGCTCGTCAGCGGCGTGGTCGCGCATGATGTCGGGCAGGACCTTGTCCTGCAGCAGGGCAAAGGCGTCCGCATCGCGGAAAAACGAGGTGACCCCGATGAACAGGGACTTGAAGAGCAGCAGCTGCTCCTCGGTGTTGCCCTCCAACTCCTTGAGGTAGGTGTCCAGCCGCGTGTGTCCGGTCAGAAACTTGCGCTTGTTGATGCGCCGGGCGATGGTGCTGGGCCGGTAGCCCGTGAGGTCCTGGCCGGTCTGCTGGTGCAGCAGCTCCAGCACCTTCTGGATCAGGTGCGCCTTTCCGGGCTTGATCTGGCCGTGGGCCGCCTCCAGTTGTGGCAGCTTTTCGCCCAGTTCCTCCAGCGAGAGCACGGCGTCGGCCACGCCGGACTCCAGGACGCTGTTGGGCATGCCGGGCTGCACGGCGGTGTCCGGGTCCTGCACCAGCACCAGGCCTCCGGCCTTGGCCACATGCACGGCGCCGTTGGCCCCGTCCGAGCCGGAGCCGGAGAGGATGACGCACACGGCGTTGGGGCCCTGGTCCCAGGCCAGGCTGTCCAGGAAGCGGTCGATGATCCTGTAGGACAGGTCGTGCCCGGGCGCCACCAGCCGCAGCACCCCGCCCTCGATGAGCAGGTCATGGCCTGCGGGCGCGGTGTACACCACGCCGGACTCCAGCAGGGTGATCTCCTCCACCTCGCGCACAGCGAGGGTGGTGAAGCTGGAGAGGACTTCGGCCATGCGGCTCTTCTTGTCCTGGGGCAGGTGGGTGATGACCACGATCGCGGCCTGCGGCGTCTGCTTGAGATGGTGCAGCAGGGTGCGCAGGGACTCGATGCCCCCGGCCGAGGCCCCAAGGGCGACCACAGGGAAGGGCAGCGGGGCATGGGGCTTTGGGGCGCCCGCTTCCGTTGGCTTGCCGGGGGAGGGCTTCGGTTCCTTTTGCTTGCTCATGCTGTGTTTTCCCCAGGGCTAGGTCTTCCTGCGGCGGAGCCATGGCGCCGGGAAGCCGTGCGCTCCGTTGGCCTGACTGGCTGCCCGTCGGCCCAACATGCTGTTTTCTGAGTGATAATCTTAATGCGCCACGGCAACACGTCGGTGATATTTAATTTCACTAAGTTATACACCAAGCACGCAATTCATGTAAAGCGCAGGCTTCAAATTGTGCGTGGATTTGCACATGGTCCATGCTGGCATCCTGAGTCTGGGCAGCCCGGATCTGAACATCCTGGATCTGGGCAGCCTGGCTCTGGGGCCTGGCTTTGGCCGGTCCTGCCGGGATTGCAGCGAACAGTGTGCGGTTGGTGGCGGCGTCCTGAAGGGTCGCCTTGAAGGCCAGTCTTGACGCCTTGCGCGTATTCGTGATTGTGTATTGTACGGGCTGGATATTGTCGTGGCAAGCGTTTCGGCCTGTGCAGGGCGGCGGCGGTTCGACTCTTTCCCCTTGGCAGCGCAAGAACGGGGTTGCAATCCACAAAGGTTGCGGTCATTTTGCCGCGTGCAGGCGGCATCCGATTGCTGGCGGACGCTGTTTGTTGCACTTTTTGTCGGAAATCTTGGCGGAGGGGTTTACGTGATGGGACCCCAAGTGTAATACATTGGGGCCAATGAGCAGTGGAGGTGTCCAATGAGGCGAGCCGTTTTTTCCGCCCAGTTGTCCGTGATGTTCGCCGCGCTGTTTTTGCTGTGCACCTGCGCGCCCGCGCCGGAGCCCTGCACCGACAAGCTCGGCTGCGTGGACATCGGGCCGGATGAGCCCCTGAAGCTTGGCGTTGTCCAGGCCCTCACCGGCAAGGTGGCCGCCCTGGGCCGGGAGCAGGTGCGCGGCCTGGAGCTGGCCCTGGCCAGACGCGGCAACAAGGTCCTGGGCCATGCGGTGCAGCTCTTGAGCGAAGACACCGGCTGCAACCCCGAGGGCGGCGCCAATGCGGCCCTGCGGCTCGTGGCCGACCCCAAGGTGCTGGCCATCTTCGGCACCACCTGCTCCGGCGACGCCGCCACTGCGGCCGAGGTCATGAGCAAGGCCGGGCTGTCCATGATCTCCGGCAACAACTCCGCCCCGTTCCTCACCTCCATCGGCGGCAAGCGTGCGCCCAAGTGGGCTGCCGGGTACCTGCGCACCGCGCCCAACGAGGAGTCCTCCGGCCCGGCCGCAGCGCGCTTCGCCTTCGAGAAGCTGGGCATCCGCAAGGCCGCCACCATCAACGACGGCGATATCTACACCCGGGGCCTCACCGACGGCTTCCGCCAGGAGTTCGAGAAGCTCGGCGGCCAGATCGTGCTCGACGCCACGGTGAACAAGAACGACACGGACATGGAGCCGGTGCTGACCAGCGTGGTCAACGCCAGGGCCCAGTTGGTGTTCTTCCCGCTTTTCCAGCCCGAGGGCAACCACGTGCTGCTCCAGGCCAGGAAGATGTCTCCCCTGGCCAAGACCGTGCTCATGAGCGACGGCTCGCTCATCGAGGACAGCTTCATCCAGGCCGTGCAGAAGGCGGCCATAGGCATGTACTTCGTGGGGCCCACCCCGCCGAAGATGACGCCCGGACTGGAAAAGCTGGCCGCCGAGTACAGGGCCCGCTACAATATGCCCGCACCGACCATCTACTACATCAGCGCCTTTGACGCCGCGAACATCCTGCTTGCGGCCATCGAAAAGGCGGCGGTGCAGGGCCGGGACGGCCGCCTGCACATCGGTCGCCAGGCCCTGCGCGACGCCCTGTACGCCACCTCCGGCCATGCCGGGCTGTCCGGCCAGCTCACCTGCAACGAGTTCGGCGATTGCGCGGCCCAGAGCTTCAATGTCCTCAAGCTGACCGATCCCGCCAGCGGGGTCGAGGGGCTCAAGGGCAATGTGGTCTTCACCTACGCGCCGGGACAATGAAGGGTCTGGACGCTATTTCGCGCCGTTGGCGCAACCTGAGCATCAGCGTCAAGTTCGGCTGCGCCTTTTCGCTGCTGTTCGGCCTGCTGGCGCTGGAGGCGCTGGTGGGCTACGGCGCCCTGCGGGTGGTCCTGCAGGCCGAGTCCGCGATCCTGGCCAGCGTGGAGATACGCCAGCGGGTCTTTGAGATGGACGGCGAGCTGGAAAAGGCCCGCCGCCTGCACCGCGACTTCTTCCTCAGGTATCCCGAGATCGGCTTTGCCAAGGCGCACGAGCAGTACTTCCTGCCCGCCAAGGCGGTCATCGCCCGGGTGGTGGCCTTGAGCGAGGACCTGGGCCAGATCGTGGAGGCCTCCAACGTCAGCGTGACCCTGCGCGAGCGCAACAAGGACATCGCCCTGTACCTGTCCTCGGCCCAGCGCTTCGGGGACATCTTTGAGGAGATCGTGACCCAGGTGACCGTCATGGCCGCGCCGGAAAGCGGCCTGCTGGCCCAGTTGGAGCGCCTGGATGACCGCCTGGGCGACAGGCTGCGCGGGTCCACCGGGGTCTCCCTGCTCTTTCTGGAGATGGGTCGGCACGCCCACGAATACCTCATCACCCGGCAGCGGCCGCACATGCAGACGGCCCTGAACGTGGGCTTCAACCTGGACCAGGCCCTGGGAACCGCCCCGGGGCTGACCCCCGCGCGCCGGGAGGACGCCCGCAGGCTGCTGGGCGAGTATTTGGCCGTGGCCAGGCGCATCCCGGACGTGGACGTGAAGATTCGCGGCCTGTTCAACGATTTCGCCTTGCAGGCCCTGGCCGTGGACCCCATCTCCCGCGACCTCAAGGCCCTGGCCGCCATCGAGGTGGACCGGGCCAGGGGCCGCATCACCGGGGTCAGCCGCGTGGCCAGCGTGACCATCGTGGCCACCGCCCTGACGGGCCTGGGCTTTGCCCTGGTGGTGGCGCTTTTGATCCACGCCACGGTGACCCGCAAGATCGTGGCCCTGACCCAGGCCGCCGCACAGCTGCGCGCAGACGCCCTGGAGGTCCGGCCCCAGACCACCGCCGGCGACGAGATCGGCGTTCTGGCCGCCACCTTCAGGGACATGGTGGCGCGCATGCAGGACCTGGTGGCCAACCTGGAGTCCAAGGTCGCCCAGCGCACCGAGGAGCTGGCCGCCACCAACGACAAGCTGGAGCAGGCCGTGCGCGAGCTGGACGAGAAGAACCAGGCCCTGGAGGTTCTGACCCGCACCGACCGCCTGACCGGCCTGGCCAACCGCCGCAGGCTGGAGGAGGCGCTGCAGACCGAGGTGCTGCGCGCCCGGCGCTACGGCAAGCCTTTCTCCGTCATCCTGCTCGACATCGACCACTTCAAGGACGTCAACGACAAGTTCGGGCACCAGGTGGGCGACAGCGTGCTCATCGCCATCGCCGGGCTCCTGACGCGCACCGCGCGCGAGACCGACGTGGCCGGTCGCTACGGCGGCGAGGAATTCCTGCTGGTCTGCCCGGAAACGGAGCTGACGGTGGTGGCGGCCCTGGCCGAACGGCTGCGCACGGAATTCACCACCACGGACTTCCCCCTGGTCGGGCGGGTCACCTCCAGCTTCGGCGTGGCGGAGTTCACCCGGGGCGACAGCGTGAAGTCGCTGGTGGAGCGCGCGGACCAGGCCCTGTACCGGGCCAAGAACAGCGGCCGCAACTGCGTCGAGGTGGACGGGGAAAACGACCGCGAGAACAACCCCGCCTGAAGCCGCAATCCTTCCTCTCGCCTGTCAAGGCATAACCAATCGATTTTTAAGGGATAAAAAAACAGCTTTCCCCGCCGCATGGTTTTGGGATAAACGGATTGGTTCTGATGTTTGAAAATCCGGCCTGGCGGGAGCTTGCCCCCACGGCTTTACGAGTGAGGTTCACCCATGCCCCTGTGCAGCATTGAGGAAGCCATTGAGGACATCCGGCAGGGCCGGATGGTCATCATGGTGGACGACGAGGACCGCGAGAACGAGGGCGACCTCGTCATCGCCGCTGAAAAGACCACGCCCGAGGCCATCAACTTCATGGCCAGGTTCGGCCGCGGGCTGATCTGCCTGGCCATGGAGCCGGCCATGATCGACCGGCTGGAGCTGCCGCTCATGGCCCAGAGCAACCAGAGCAAGTTCGGCACCAACTTCACCGTGTCCATTGAGGCGCGGGAAGGCGTGACCACCGGCATCTCGGCCTTTGACCGCAGCCACACCATCCTGACCGCCGTGGCCGACGGCGTGAAGCCGACCGACATCGTCACCCCCGGGCATATTTTCCCGCTGCGGGCGCGTAGCGGCGGCGTGCTGGTGCGCGCCGGGCAGACCGAGGGCAGCGTGGACATCGCCCGGCTGGCCGGCTGCAAGCCTGCGGGCGTCATCTGCGAGATCATGCGCGAGGACGGCCAGATGGCCCGCCTGCCGGACCTGCGGATCTTCGCGGCCGAGCACGGGCTCAAGATCTGCTCCGTGGCCGACCTGATCAAGCACCGCATGAAGTTCGGCGGCAAGGCCGTGACCAAGATCGCCGAGGCCGAGCTGCCCACCCGCTGGGGCCAGTTCAAGACGGCGGCCTTCACCTCCGAGGCCGACCACCGCACCCACATCGCCCTGTTCAAAGGCGACATCACGCCGGACAAGCCCGTGCTCGTGCGCGTGCACAGCGAGTGCCTGACCGGCGACGTGTTCGGCTCCGTGCGCTGCGACTGCGGCGACCAGCTGGCCGCCGCCATGTGCATGATCGAGCAGGAGGGCGCGGGCGTGCTCCTGTACATGCGCCAGGAGGGCCGGGGCATCGGCCTGGGCAACAAGATCAAGGCCTACCACCTGCAGGACGAGGGCTACGACACGGTGGAGGCCAACGCCAAGCTGGGCTTCAAGCCGGACCTGCGCGAGTACGGCACCGGCGCGCAGATCCTGGTCTCGCTCGGGGTGTGCCAGATGCGCCTGATGACCAACAACCCCAAGAAGATCGTGGGGCTGGAGGGCTACGGGCTCAAGGTCGTGGAGCGCGTGCCCATCGAGATGGCCGCCTGCGCTTTGAACGAGCGCTATTTGCAGACCAAGAAGGACAAGATGGGCCACCTGCTGCACCTGGGCGAGCCCCAGAAATAGCGGCAAGCCCCGTAGGCACAAAACGACGCTACCCGACCGGAGGACGCACATGGCCCATATCAAGACCATCGAAGGACAGCTGGACGCCAAGGGACTGAAGGTGGCCATCGTGGCCAGCCGCTTCAACGACTTCATCGTGGACAGGCTGGTGGGCGGCGCGGTCGATGCGCTGACCCGGCACGGCGCCAGCCGCGAGGACCTGACCCTGGTGCGCATTCCCGGCGCTTTTGAGATGCCGCTGGTGGCCCAGAAGCTGGCCGCCTCGAAAAAGTTCGACGGCATCGTCTGCGTGGGCGCAGTGATCCGTGGGGCCACCCCGCATTTCGACTTTGTGGCCAATGAGTGCGCCAAGGGTCTGGCCCAGGTCAGCATGGAGCACGGCATTCCGCTGGGCTTCGGCGTTTTGACCACGGACAACCTGGAGCAGGCCATCGAGCGCGCGGGCAGCAAGGCCGGCAACAAGGGCGTGGACGCCGCCATGGCCATGCTTGAGACCGCCCGCGTTTTGGCCCAGCTCTAGGTGCCGGAGTCATTGGTGACAGCAGCTCCGGACAAGCGCAAGGGCTCGCGCAGGCAGGGCCGCACCCTGGCCTTCCAGGTCCTCTTTGGTTTGGGTTTTGTTCCCCAGGAGGGGGAGGCGGAGGTCCGTCTCGCCTTCCGGCGCAACCCCGCAGTGGAGGAGTGCGAGCTGGAGGACGCCAAGACCTTCGCCTCGCAGCTGGTGCAGGGCGTGACGGACAACCTGGCCGAGATCGACAAGGTCATCGGCAAGCATTCGGACCACTGGAAGATCGGGCGCATCGGCAAGGTCGAGCTGGCCATCCTCCGGCTCTCGCTCTTCGAGATCCTGCACCGCTCCGACATCCCGCTCAAGGTGGCCATCAACGAGGCCATCGAGCTGGCCAAGAGCTTTGGCGACGAGAACTCGCGCTCCTTTGTCAACGGCATCCTGGACGCCGTGGCTAGGGCCGTGGACGAGGGCCGCTTCGGCATCGAGAAAAAGATCGACAAGAAGATCGACAAGAAAATCGACGCCAAGACCGGCATGAAGCCCGACATGAAGACCGGCACGAAGACCGGCAAGGCGGACGCCCAGACCACGGGCGAAAAATAGGACCAGTCCACTGACATGAAGACCACGGCGGCGAAAGAGCCGCCTTTTCCCAGGGGGGGCAGATGGGTTTCGGCAAATACGATCCGCAGCAGGTAGAGGACAAGTGGCAAGAACGCTGGACCGAGTCCCGCTGCTTTGAGGTCGAGGTGGACCCTGCGCGTCCCAAGTACTACGTGCTGGAGATGTTCCCCTATCCCTCGGGGAAGATCCACATGGGGCATGTGCGCAACTACTCCATCGGCGACGTGGTGGCGCGCTACAAGCGCATGCGCGGCTTCAACGTGCTGCACCCCATGGGCTGGGACGCCTTCGGCCTGCCTGCGGAGAACGCGGCCATCAAGAACAAGTCCCACCCGGCGGCCTGGACCTACGCCAACATCGCCGAGATGCGCGCCCAGCTCAAGCGCCTGGGCTATTCCTACGACTGGCGGCGCGAGATCGCCACCTGTCGGCCCGAGTACTACAAGTGGGAGCAGCAGTTTTTCCTGCGCCTGCTGGAAAAGGGCCTGGTCTACCGCAAGAACTCGCCCGTGAACTGGTGCGAGGGCTGCAACACCGTGCTGGCCAACGAGCAGGTGGAGGAGGGCCGCTGCTGGCGCTGCGACGGCGAGGTGGAGCAGAAGCAGCTGGAGCAGTGGTTCCTCAAGATCACAGCCTATGCCGAGGAGCTCATCGACGACCTGAAGCTGCTCGACGGCAGCTGGCCCGATCGCGTCATCACCATGCAGCAGAACTGGATCGGCAAGAGCGTGGGCGCGCAGCTCACGTTCCAGGTCAAAGGCTCCGACACCGCCATCGAGGTCTTCACCACCCGGCCCGACACGCTCTGCGGGGCCACCTTCATGAGCCTGGCCGCAGAGCACCCGCTGGTGGAAAAGCTCATCCAGGGCGGGCCCAATGCCGAAAAGGTCCGCGCCTTCTGCCGCGACGTGGCCAACATGGACCGCATCAAGCGCGGGGCCGAGGACCTGGAGAAGGAGGGCGTGTTCACCGGCGCTTACTGCGTGAACCCGCTCACCGGCAAGGACATGCCCATCCACGTGGCCAATTTCGTGCTCATGGGCTATGGCACCGGCGCGGTCATGGCCGTGCCCGCCCACGACCAGCGCGACTTCGAGTTCGCCCGCAAGTACGACCTGCCCATGCAGCTGGTGATCGCGCCTTCTCAAGAGAAATGGGATGCGGTCTTTCCTGGATACAAGGAAATGTCGCCAAGGCTGCTTGGCGAGGTTGGCAGCTTCCTCTCGGATGGCGGTGTAACGAATTGTATGACCGCCGCCTACGCCGACCCAGGCCAGCTGGTGAACTCCGGCCAGTTCGACGGCCAGGACAACAACGCGGCCAAGCAGGCCATTGTGGACCATCTGGCGCAGAACAACCTGGCCAAGGCCACGGTGCACTACCGCCTGCGCGACTGGGGCGTTTCGCGCCAGCGCTTCTGGGGCGCGCCCATCCCGGTGGTCCACTGCGAAAAGTGCGGCATCGTTCCCGTGCCCGACGACCAGCTGCCCGTGCGCCTGCCCGAGGACGCCAGCGCGCGCGAGGACGGACGCTCGCCCCTGCCCCTGCTGGACAGCTTCGTCAACACCACCTGCCCCACCTGCGGCGGCCCGGCCAGGCGCGAGTGCGACACCATGGACACCTTCATGGAGTCCAGCTGGTACTTCATGCGCTACACCTCCGCGCGCAAGGAGGACGCCCCCTTTGACGCCGAGGCGCTGAAGTACTGGATGCCCGTGGACCAGTACATCGGCGGCATCGAGCACGCCATCCTGCACCTTTTGTACTCGCGCTTCTACGTCAAGGCCCTGCGCGACTGCGGCTACACCGACCTGGCCGAGCCCTTCCAGAACCTGCTGACCCAGGGCATGGTGCTGAAGGACGGGGCCAAGATGAGCAAGAGCAAGGGCAACGTGGTGGACCCCAATTCCATGATCGGCCGCTACGGGGCCGACGCCACGCGCCTGTTCATCCTCTTCGCCTCCCCGCCGGAAAAGGACCTGGAGTGGAGCGATGCGGGCATCGAGGGCGCGTACCGCTTCCTGAACCGCGTCTGGCGCTTGGCCGAGGAATTGGCCGAGGCGGGCGCGCTTAGACCCGTCGGGCCGTGCGCCGTCCTGGCCGAGGTCTGCGCGGAGCAGGGCCAGCCCACGGGCCTGGCCAAAGACCTGCGGCGCAAGGAGCACGACACCGTGCGCAAGGTCACCCGGGCCATGGAGAACAAGTTCCAGTTCAACACGGCCATCGCCGCGCTCATGGAGCTGGTCAACGAGATGTACGCCCTGAAGGACGGCCTCAAGGTCACGTCGCAGGGCGGGGTGGCGCTGTCCTCGGCCCTGTCCACGGTTTTGACCCTGCTTTCCCCCGTGGCCCCGCACTTGTGCGAGGAGCTCTGGGGCTGCATGGGCCACCGGGAGCACCTGGCCACCCTGGCCTGGCCGGGGTACGACGAGTCCGCCCTGGTCCAGGACGAGATCGAGCTGGTGGTGCAGGTCAACGGCAAGGTGCGCGGGCGGCTCATGGTGGCTGCGGATGCGGACCAGGAGGCCGTGCGCCAGTTCGCCATGACGCACGAGAACGTTGTCCGCCACCTGGAGGGCAAGTCCATCAAGAAGCTCATCGTGGTGCCAGGCAAGCTGGTTAATGTGGTGGCTGGCTAGAATTCGACAGGGAGGGGTGACATGCGCGGGTTGAAGCGGCTTCTTGGCCTGACTCTGCTTTTGGCGAGCGCCTGGTCCCTGTGCGCCTGCGGGTATTCCTTCACCGGCCAGGGCACGGTCCTGGGCCCTGATCCGGGCGCGATCTCGCGCTTGGACCCGGCCTTCCGCACCATGGCCATAGCGCGCGTGGAAAACCCCACCATCGAGCCCTGGCTTGAACCCCGCCTGCGTTCGCTGATCCGCGACGAGTTCACCCGCCGCAGGTTCGTCACCTGGGCGGACAAGGACAAGGCCACGTCCCTGCTCACGGTGATCATCAAGAAATTCACGCGCTCCACCGCCGTGGCCGGCCAGCAGGACCAGTCCCTGAAGCTCTCCACCGGGCTGACCCTGGTCTTCCGGGTGCACCGCGCCAGCGACGGCGCAATCCTGTGGGATTCCGGCGAGCAGAACCAGAGCGAATCGTTCTTTCCTGGCGACTCCGAGGGCGCAGACCTGCGCATTACGGACCTGGCCGTGCGCCGCATGGCCGACCGCCTGACCGAGAACTACTAGGGGCGCGTCCCATGCTCCAATCATCGGCCCGACCCCCGGCACACCCGATATCGGCCCGTCGCGGCTATCGCTTCCTCGTCTGCCCGGATGCCGAGCTGCTCCGGCGGCAGGCGGCGGTCTTGGCCGGGGGCCTGGGCCCGACCGTCGGGGTCGCCCGCAAGGTCTTCTGGGGCGACGAGGAGCCCTTTCCCCCGGCCTACTGGAGCGAGCTGACCACCCAGAACCTCTTCTCCACGCCCACGGTGCTGCTGCTGCGCCGGGCCGAGGCCCTCAAGGCCGAGGTCTGGGACCGCCTGGGCGAGGGCCTGAAGAACACGGCCAGCACCGTGCTGCCTGTGTTCTGCCTGGAGGGCGCGTGGAAGGAGGGCAAGCCCGCGGTGCCGAATTTTTTGCCCCGGCGCGCCTTTTGGCAGGCGGCGGAGCAGAACAAGTGGGTCTGGCAGTCCCCGGGGCTGACCGAGGCCTCCCTGCCGAAATTCCTCGACGCCTGGGCAGCCGAGCGCGGCCTGACCCTGGACCCGGCGGCCCGCCAGGCCCTGGCTGCCGCCCTGCCGCACGACGGCCTGGCTGCGGGCCTGGAGCTGGACAAGATCGAGCTGGCAGCCGGGGCCGCCGCCGTTGCAGCTGGGACCGATGCAGCTGGGGCCGAAGCAGATGGGAAGGTCGGCAGCGGCGGGCTCGTGATCACCCCGGACCTGGCCGCGCTCATCGCCCCCCACGGCGACATGGAGTTCTTCGACTTCATGAAGGCGCTCTCGGAATCGGCCAGGAACCCCCAGGCCGCGCGCGAGGTCTGGGCGCGTGTGCTGGACGACCATTTGCGACCCTCGGGCGACAAGATTCTGTTCCAGCTCCTGGGCTACGTGGCCTGGCAGGCGCGCCAGCTGTGGATGCTGGGCCAGGGCGAGGCGGCCAAAGTGCGCATGCGCCCCAGCGACAAGCCCGCCATGCAGAAGCTGGCCCAGCGCCTGGGCCTGGCGGGCATCGCGCGGATCATCGAGTTGACGCTGGACGCCAACCTGGCGGTCATCGGCGGCGCCAGGCGGCCCGACGACGCCCTGGAGAGCTACGTGGCCGACCTGGCCGAGCTCATGGGCAAGGGTGGGCAGGGCAGGGCGGACAGCTCCACACCGAATTCGACGCGCACTCCCGCGCCCAATTCCGCACACAACGCCGCACCGCGCACCAGCCTGGGCAGGCCCGCATGAGCCCGGCCAACAAGTCCGGCAAGTCCGGCAAGCCCGCGCCCGGCGCTGCGGCCAAGGCCGCCGAAAGCCCGCCGCCGCACTACCTGGGGCACCGCCAGCGCCTGCGCGAGAAGCTGCTGGCCGAGCCCAAGGCCCTGGCCGACTACGAACTGCTGGAGCTGTTGTTGGGGCAGGTGCTGCCCCGGCGCGACACCAAGCCCCTGGCCAAGGAGCTGGTCACGCGCTTCGGCTCCCTGCGCGGGGTCATCCAGGCCGCGCCCGAGGAGCTGCAATCCGTGAGCGGATTTGGCGAGGCTCTGTGCGGGCACTGGGCGCTCTTGCGCGAGGTCTTTGCCCGGATCAGTGAAGCGCCGGTGCGGGAGAGGCAGGTCTTTTCCGGGCCGGAGGTGGTGGCCGAGGCCGCGCGCGCGCGCATCGGGCATCTCAAGGTGGAGGAATTCTGGGTGGCCCTGGTGGACAACAAGAACCGGCTCATGGCCTGGGAGCGCGTGGGCCGGGGCACGGTGGACCAGACCACGGTGTACCCGCGCGAGGTGCTGGCCCTGGCGCTCAAGCACTCGGCCTCCGGGCTCATCCTGGCGCACAACCATCCCGGTGGCGACCCCAAGCCCTCACAGGCCGACCTGGACCTGACCCGGCGCATCAACCGCTCGGCGCAGGAACTCGGCCTGCGCGTGCTGGACCACCTGGTGGTCACCGAGGGCGCGCACTTCAGCTTTCAGGACGCCGGGTTCTTGTAGCTTTCGTGTCCCTATTGGCCGCCCTTGAGCTGCACTCCCTCGCGCTTCAGGGCTGCGCGAATGCGTTGATCGAGTTCCGGGCCGAAGGACTCCCCCAGCTTTTCGCTCGCTTGCATGGTCTCTTGCATGATCTGTGGCATTATCCGGATGGTTTTCTTGCCCACAGGCGTTTCGTAGAAAGTGAGGATGTCACGGATGTCCTGATGGGTCAGGTGCTTGGCGTAGATGGTCACTATCATGCCCATGATCCCGCCAGGCGCAGATATCTTCTCGGCCATGAAACCCATGATTTCCTTGTGCAGCACGTTCAGCGTGCTGTCCGAGACAAGCGGCTGGTTGGCCTTGATCATTTTGATGGCGTTCGTGGAAAAGGCCTCGGCTAGCTGCATTCCCAGGCTCGCGCTGCCAGTCGTCTCCATGAGACGATTGATGTCGGCGCGCTTGGCCGGGGTGAGGTCATCGGCCAGGGCTGGCTGGCAGAGCAGGCCGCAAAGAATGGCCGCAAGGGCGAGTCGCTTCAGCATGAGTTCACCTGCATGATTTGGTGTCCGGCGCGTCTGGGGCAAACGCTGTCGCTTAGATCTTCTCCCCGCTCTCCAGCATCTTCAGGCGCTGCTCGATGCGCGGCGCGGCCCGGCGGTATACGTCGTCGGCCAGGGTCTCGCCCACCTTCTCCAGCTCCACGGCCAGGGTCGGCTGCAGCTTGACCACCTTCTGCATGCGCGGGTCGCGCCCCACGCTGATGAGGTAGTCCACGTCGGCCTGGGTCAGGTGGCGCTGGAACACCGCCGCCATTTCGTGCAGCGAGCGTTCGGTGGCGTCCCCAAGCTCCTTGTGCAGCTCCTGCTGGATGACCTCAAGGGAGTTCTGCGGCACATCCTCGCGCTGGGTGCGGATGAACTCCACAATGGCCGCCAGCTGGTGGTCCACGGAGATCTCCATCATCTCGCGGTAGCCGAACAGGTCGATGTAGGTCAGCACGTCCTGCTCGCGGGGCGCGTCCTTGGGCGTTGTCGGGGTGGCGGCCAGGGCCGGTGCGGCCAGGCACAGGCACAAAATTAGGGTGATGAGGATGCGGCGCATGGGACCTCCGGTATTTTCCGCACGCAAACACGGATTCGCCCGGAAGGCAAGGCCAAGACGCTTCACGAAAGAGAATCCTGGCGGCGCGGCGCAAGCCCCGGATGCAACGGCTGTCCGCCGGGCGCCGACCACGCTGCGCAGCAGTGTTTCAGGACCGGGTCTCGGCCTGCCCCGGCTGTCCGGCGTGTGCGAGGCCATGGGCCCGCACGGCGGCTGCGGCCTGGCCGGGCCGCGTTGTCGGCCCGCGCGGCTTTGCGTTGCGTGGCGTCGCGTGGCGTTGTGTGGTGGTGCGTGGCGTGGTGGTGACGCGCAGGGGATGCGCGCCGGGCGCTGGGCCTTTTGCGCTGCGAGCGGGCAAGGAAAAGGCCTGCCACGTGTCGCAATGGCAGGCCTTTGGTTTGTGTGTGGCGCCGACTGTCCTTCCTGGCCGAAGCGGGCCGAACCAGCTCGAACCGTCCCGAACAGTCCCGATCCAGGGCGAGCCGGGCAAAGCCAGGGCTGATTCCCCCCGGCTAGAAGATGTTGGAGATGGACTTGGTGATGCCCTCCTGCACGGACAAGGCGGCCTCGTCGAACTTCAGGTTGACTTGGTTGGCGTAGGAGGCGATGCGCGTCTGGTGCAGCTTGCGGATGGGCTCCCTGGGCGCGGGCTGCGCGGCTGCGGCCACCCTGGCCCTGGCCTTGCCCTTGTCGTTGCCCTTGCCCTTGTCGTTGTCGTAGCCTGGGGCGGCCTGCGGCTGTTCTTCCGGCCCCTGCGGCAGCTTCTCGGTGATCTGGACATCCGTCAGGATCGAAAAGGTGACATCCTTGACCATGGAGCCGGAGACCATGTCGATGGTTGCGCCCAGCAGACCGCCCATGAGCATGTTGGTCGACCGGCTCTTGCCGCCGCCCGCGACCCCGCCCGCGACCGCGCCCCCGACAGCGACCCCGGCGGTGCTGCCGAAGCCGCCATAGACCGATTCCCTGAGGGCCGAGGGGTTGGCCTCGCCCACCTGCAGGACGTTGACCTGGAGGATGTACCCGGCGTCCTTGGTCGAGGTCGCCATGGTGTAGCCCTTGCCGCGCAGCTTGTCCGAAAGCTTCGCCGCCAGGTCGAGCTCCTTGTCGGACGTGTTCTTGACATCCATGAAGATGCTGCGCGCCACCGGGGCTTCGATATTCAGGAAGACGCTCTGCGACATGAGCGTATCGACCTTGAGGTCCTTCTTCTCAATGGCGACCTGCGTTGCGGCGCAACCGGGCAGCATGAGCAGAGCCAGCAAGAGCGGCATCCAGCGGGTCATGGCTTCCTCCTCCAGGGGGTGTGGTTCGCGCCGGAATGGCGGGCTATCCGCACGGCGCACCCAGTGGCGTACGTGTGAAGCCAGGATATAGCAATCGAACTATAATTGCAACACGAATTTTCCGAATGGGGAATGAATCCGGGGGGCGGGAAGGCGCGCGCGCTCAGGGCGGGCTTGCGCCTGGAGCGGGGAGGGGCGTCACGGCGTCCGCAGCCTTCTGGCCTGCTTGCTCCGGCCTGGGCAGCACGGGCAGGATGAGCCTGCTGGGGTGCTCGGCGTCGTGGTGCACGGTGATCCGCGCCGGGCGGGTGACTGCGGACACGAGTTCGCTTTCGCCGGTCTGGAGGTTGCGCGCCATGCCCGGGTACCAGCTGGCGCACAGGACCACGCGGATGCGGTCGCCCGTGTGGAAGGTGTTGGCCGTGAGCAGGGTGTTCACGTCCAGGCGGTACACCTGGTCCGGCTCCAGCAGGCGCTTGGCGCGGCCCGGCCCGCGCAGGCTGGCGCGCAGCACCTCGGACCCGGTGCTCATGAGGCTGTAGGTGGTGCCGTCCGCCGCCACGTCCAGCAGCTTGACGTACAGGTCCAGGTCCGGGGCGTCGGTGGAGACGTAGATCTCCGCGCGGATGTGCCCGGCCACGGTGGTGTCGCGCTTGAGGGGGCGGGTTTCAAAAAGCAGCAGGTCGCCGTGGGGGGTCAGTTCGCGCTGGTCGATGGGCCCCACGTCGGAGCCGGGGATGGCGCGCACGGGCTTTTGCGGGTCGGCCACGAAGCTGCTGGACGAGGGGCCGGGCAGCGGCGCGGCGTGGCTCAGGCGGTTGGGGGCGCGGCGCAGTTCAGACGGTTGGCGCCGCGGCCCCAGGTTGACGGCGTAGGCCCTGGTTCCGGCTGGCGGCCAGGAATCCTCCTCGCGCCACTGGTTGTCGCCCATGATGAAGTAGCGCACGGGCTTGGATCCGGCCAGGCGGTTGCGCAGGCCGCGCACGTGCAGGTCCATGAAGTCCAGCACCAGCGCGTCGTAGTCCAGGTGCGCCGCGGTGTCGAACTCGCGCGTGCCGTAGTCCCGTTCGCCGGTGATGGCCTTGATGCCGTGGGTCCAGGGGCCGAGCACGAGCATGTTGCGCGGTTCGCTGCCGCTGTGCTGGCCCGTGCGCGCCTGCATCAGGCCCACGAAGTTGTCCACCGCGCCGTGGGTGCTGAAGGCGTCGTCGTGCCAGCCCGAAAGATTGAGCACCGCCGCGTGCACGCGGTCGTAGCGCCCGGCCAGGTCGGCGTAGTCCCACCAGTGGTCGGCGTAGGGGTGGCGCAGCCAGGTGGCGTAGAAGCCCGGCGCGCCCGGGGAGCTGGTCAGGTCCGGCTGGGTATGCAGGGGCAGGTGGCCCTCGAAGTATTCCGGCCCGCGCCGCTTCCAGTCGAGCCAGGCCTCGTGGCCGGTCTTGGGGCCGGGCAGGTGCTTGCGCACGCGCAGGTCCGGGGCCATGGAGACCAGGGCCCAGCGCGTCCAGTCCATGTCCATGACCCCGCCGGGGTAGATGGACTGGCGCAGGCTTGCGTAGGTCATGGCCGGGGCCATGGCCAAAAGGTGCGGCGGCTGCTCCAGGGCGGCCAGCCACTGGGCCGAACCGGGATAGGACAGGCCGAAGGCGCCCACGCGGCCATCGCACCAGGGCTGGGCCGCCAGCCATTCGATGCTGTCGTACCCGTCGCGGCCCTCGTTTCTGTGCGGCTCGAACTCGCCGCCGGAGGCGAAGCGGCCGCGCACGTCCTGGATGACCACGGCATAGCCGCGCGCAACCGCGCTGCGGGCAAAGCGCAGCTCGTCGCGGTCCGTGTCCTTGCCGTAGGGTGTGCGGCAGATGAGCGCCGGGAACGGGCCAGGCCCGGCAGGACGCCAGATGTCCGCGCGCAGGAGCACGCCGTCGCGCATGGGCATGGGGATGTCGGTCTGGTGGATCATGGGCGCCTCGGCGTGGCCGCCAGCCATGGCCTGTGTCGCGTGCAGGAGCAGCACGAGTGCGCAGAGCAGGCCCAGGGCCAGGCAACGGGCCGGGCCGGGCGGCGTGCGGCCCGGCGTCAGCAGGCTCTGCATGGGGGCCTCCGCGTCAACTTTCTCCGCTCAACGTCCACCCGCTCAACGTCCATCGCGCCAATGTCCATCGCGCCAATGTCCATCGCGCCAATGTCCTCCGCCGTCCTGGGTCTGCGTCCAGCGCATCTGCGGACTGTACGTCAACGTCCGCAGCCGCATGAACGTCCACCGGGCGACACCCTTGCAGCGCCTGGGCTAGGTGGCGGGCTCCAGCTGCTGGCCGGTCTTGCCGAAGCGCCGCTGGCGGCCCTGGTAGTCGGCCAGGGCCTGCTCCAGCTCCTCCGGCCCGAAGTCCGGCCAGAGGGTGTCGGTGAAGTAGAATTCGCTGTAGGCGGCCTGGAACAGCAGGTAGTTGGACAGCCGGAGCTCCCCGCTGGTGCGGATGATCAGGTCCGGGTCGGGCTGGCCTGCGGTGTACAGCTCTGCGGCAAAGGCCTCCTCGCTTAAGTCCTCGCCCGCCACGCCCTTGGCCGAGAGGGCGCGGGCCGCGCGCAGGATCTCCTCGCGCCCGGAATAGTTCAGCGCCAGGTTCAGGGTCATGGTTGCGCAGGCGGTGGTTTTTGCCATAACGTGGCCGAGCGCCTGGCGGGCGATGAACGGCAGGCCGTCCATCTCGCCCAGGACCTTCAGCCGGATGTCCTGCTCCAGCAGGTTCGCCAGCTCGCCCCTCAGGTAGTCCACCAGCAGGTCGAAGAGCAGGCCGACCTCGTCCTTTGGGCGCGACCAGTTCTCGCGCGAGAAGGTGTACAAGGTCAGGTGGCGCACCCCGAGCTCGCGGCAGCGGGTGACGACGGCCTTGGCCGCGCGGGTGCCTGCGCGGTGGCCCTCGCTGCGGGGCAGTCCACGGGCCGTGGCCCAGCGGCCGTTGCCGTCCATGATGATGGCGACGTGCGCGGGCGCGCCGGAAGGCTCAAGCAACGATGATCCTGGCATCAGCTCACAGCTCCAGGATTTCCTTTTCCTTGCCCGTGAAGATCTCGTCGCACTTCTTGATGGTCTCGTCGGTGAGCTTCTGCACGTCGTCAGTGAGCCGGTGCTGCTCGTCCTCGTTGATGTCCTTGTCCTTGTGGAGCTTCTTCAGCAGCTCGTTCAGGTCGCGGCGCACGTTGCGCACGGCCACCT
This sequence comes from uncultured delta proteobacterium, assembly GCA_903843965.1. Lineage (GTDB taxonomy): Bacteria > Desulfobacterota > Desulfovibrionia > Desulfovibrionales > Desulfovibrionaceae > Humidesulfovibrio. Next base: position 96,972 of record CAIMRY010000005.1, on the reverse strand, counting down.
TGGCCTCCTCGGTGAACTTCTTGGCCACCTTGACCAGGTCCTTGCGGCGGTCCTCGGTCAAGGGCGGCATGCTGATGCGGATCATCTTGCCGTCGTTGACGGGGTTCAAGCCCAGGTCGGACTTCAGGATGGCCTTTTCCACCGCGCCGAAGGCCTGCTTGTCCCAGGGCTGGATGGTGATGGTGCGCGCGTCGGGCACGGAGAGCGAGGCGATCTGGCTGATGGGCGTGGGCGTGCCGTAGTAGTCGGCCATGATGGGCTCGATCAAGGACACCGAGGCCCGGCCCGTGCGCAGGCGCGAAAATTCCTTGACCAGGCTCGCCAGAGCGCCGTCCATGCGTTTTTTTCCATCTTCGATCACAGCATGCATATCAGTTTCCTCCCTCGACGATGGTTCCGACGGTTTCGCCCCGGATAACGCGGCGGATGTTCCCCTGCTCGAACAGGTTGAATACTATGATCGGCAGGCGGTTGTCACGCGCCAGCGAGATGGCCGTGGCGTCCATCACGCCCAGGCGCTTCTCCAGGGTCTCCATGTAGGTCACGGTCTTGTAGCGCACCGCGTCCGCATGCTTGCGGGGGTCCTTGTCGTACACGCCGTCGACCTTGGTGGCCTTGAGGATGGCCTCGCACTTGAGTTCCGAGGCGCGCAGGGCGGCTGCCGTGTCGGTGGTGAAATAGGGGTTGCCCGTGCCTGCGGCGCAGATGACCACGCGGCCGCGCTCCAGGTGCCTCTCGGCCCGGCGGCGGATATAGGGCTCGGCCACCTCGGTCATGGCGATGGCGGTCATGACCCGTGTGTCGCAGCCGAGCTTCTCAAGGGCGTCCTGCACGGCCAGCGCGTTCATGACCGTGGCCAGCATGCCCATGTAGTCGGCCTGGGCGCGGTCCATGCCCTGCTCGCTGGCGGCCATGCCCCGGAAGATGTTGCCCCCGCCGATGACCAGCGCCACCTGCACGCCCATGCTGGCCACGGCGGCTATCTCGCCGCAGAAGATGCCGCTGGCCTTGGGCTCGATGCCGAATTTCTGCTCCCCTGCCAGGGCCTCGCCGCTGAGCTTGAGCAGCACCCGTGAGTAGCGCAGCTTTTCCATGTTCACTCCTGGCCTTTTCCGGTGTTGATGCGACCCTGGGCGGTGTTAAAAGAAACGGGCCTTGCGGCCCGTTCCAGATTTCCTATTCCTCTGTTGCATCCGCCTCGGCGTCCTCGCCCAGGACCATGCGCGTAAAGCGCCCTATTTGCATGTTTTCCCCGAGCACGCCGATGAGCTCGTTCAAGAGCTCCTTGATGGTCTTCTTGTCGTCCTTGATGAACGGCTGCTCCAGCAGGCAGACCTCGGAGTAGAATTTCTTGACGCGGCCGTCGACGATCTTTTCGGCGATGGCTTCGGGCTTGCCTTCCTGCATGGCCTGGTGCTTGAAGATCTCGCGCTCCTTGGCCAACAGGTCGGCCGGAACCTGCTCGGGGCTGACGCACACCGGGCTGGCCGCAGCGATCTGCATGGCCAGGTCCTTGGCGAACTCCTTGAACTTGTCGCTCTTGGCCACAAAGTCGGTCTCGCACTTGAGCTCGACCATGACGCCGATCTTGCCGTTGTTGTGGATGTAAGAGCCGATGAGGCCCTGGCTGGTGGCGCGGCCGGCCTTCTTGGCGGCCTTGGCCAGGCCCTTCTCGCGCAGGTAGGCGATGGCCTTTTCTTCGTTGCCCGCGCACTCCACAAGGGCCTTCTTGCAATCCATCATGCCCACGCCGGTTTTTTCGCGCAGGACCTTCACCGCATTGGCGCTGATCTCAGCCATGGCTTACTCCTCTCCGCCTTCGGCGGCCTTTTCGGCGGCTTCGGGTGCTTCGTCCTTGCCGGGGGCGTTCTTGGCGCCGCCGGGGGCGTTTTCCTTCAGCACGGCCGCGCCCTCGATGCAGGCGTCGGCGATGTGCGTGGCGAACAGCTTGATGGCGCGGATGGCGTCATCATTGCCGGGAATGACGTAGTCGATGAGGTCCGGGTCGCAGTTGGTGTCGACCACGGCCACGACCGGGATGCCGAGCTTGCGGCATTCCTTGACCGCGATGTGCTCGCGGTTGGGGTCGATGATGAAGGCCGCGCGCGGGGACTCGTTCAGGTCTTTGATGCCGCCCAGGGCGTCGTTCAGCTTGACCACCTCGCGGCCCATCTGCACGATTTCCTTCTTGGGGAACTTGTTGATGGTGCCGTCGGCGAACATGGTTTCCAGGCTCTTCAGGCGCTCAATGCTCTTCTTGATGGTCTGGAAGTTGGTCAGCGTGCCGCCCATCCAGCGCTGGGTCACGGCGTGCATGCCGCAACGCTCCACCTCGGCCTTGATGGCCTCCTGGGCCTGGCGCTTGGTGCCGATGAAGAGCACCTTGCCGCCGGTGGCCACGGTCTCGACGATGAAGTCGTGGGCCTTCTGGAACAGCTTCACGGTCTGCTGCAGGTCGATGATGTGGATTCCGTTGCGCGCGCCGAAAATAAAGGTGCGCATCTTGGGATTCCAACGACGGGTCTGGTGGCCGAAGTGGACGCCGGTCTCCAGCATCTGCTTCATGGTAACGTAAGCCATGGATCCTCCTGGGTTTTTCCTCCGCCCTGGCGCTTGGCCATTCCCCGGAACATCCGGGGCACCCAGTATGTGGCCAGGGCGTGTGATTTGTGAAACGTGTGCTTTTACGCCAGGCACGCGCGCTTGGCAAGCGGAAAATATCCAGGCGACTGGGGCTGCGGTCGGCGGCGGGAAGCTACTGCATGGCCGTGGATTCGCCCAGGCCTTCGTCGACGACCGGGTTGAGCAGATAGCCCACGCGCTCGATCTCCACGCTGACCTCGTCCCCGGCCTTGATGGGGCCGATGCCCGCCGGAGTGCCGGTCAGGACCAGGTCGCCGGGGAGCAGGGTCATGATGCGCGAGATGTAGCTCACCAGCAGGTGCGGCGGGAAGATCATGTTCGCCGTGCTGCCCTCCTGGCGCAGCTCGCCGTTGACCATGGTGCGCAGGGTCAGGCTGTTCAGGTCGCCGGGATCGGTCTCGATCCACGGGCCCACCGGGCAGAAGGTGTCGAAGCTCTTGGAGCGGGTCCACTGCCCGTCCTTTCTCTGCAGGTCCCGGGCGGTCACGTCGTTGGCGCAGGTGTAGCCGAAGATGTGGCGGGGGGCGTCGGCCTCGCTGACAAAGCGCGCGGTGCGGCCCATGACCAGGGCCAGCTCGGCCTCATAGTCCACCTGCATGGAGCAGCCGGGCAGCACGATGGTTTCGCCCGCGCCGATGAGCGAGGAGGGCGGCTTGAGGAAGAGGATGGGCTCCGGCGGGGCGGCCAAGCCCAGCTCGCGGGCGTGGTCCAGGTAGTTCAGGCCCACGCAGACGATCTTGGTCGGCCGGATGAGCGACAAGAGCTCCAACTCGGCCAGGGGTATCTCCTCGTCCTGGCCGTTCTCGCGGTTCAGCGGGCGCACGCTGTCCGGGCTGACGATGGAGGCGTAGAAGGCCTGGCCCTTGTGGCGGACGCGGATGATGCGCATGCGCGGCCTTACTGCCCTTTTGCCGTCTTGCGGCGGTCAAAGGCGATGTGGATGATGCCGAGCAGTTCGTCCATGGGATAGGGCTTGAGCAGGTAGTCCGAGCCGCCGTGGGTCATCATCTCGGCGGCGATGTCCACCGAGGCGTGGCCGGTGAGGATGATGACCTCGATGTCCGGGTCGATCTTCTTGATTTCCGGCAGGGTCTGCTGGCCGCTTAGGCCCGGCATCTTCACGTCCAGGAGCACGATGTCGTGGGGCTCGCGACGCAGGATGTCCAGGGCCGCGGCCCCGCTTTCGGCGATGGTCACGGTCATGCCGTGGGAGGTCAGAAGTTTGCCCAGGGTGTTGCGGAAGCGCTCTTCGTCGTCGACCACGAGCACCTTGATTTCTTCGCCCATGTCCGCTCCTTGCTTGGGGTTGCGGTCAAAGAATCTTGCTCGCGCCAGCATGCCAGATCATTGGACGTTCGTCGAGGGGGCTGGGCCTGTTTCGGCCCGACGTTTTGACCTGACGTTTTGGGCCGGCGTTTCAGGCCGGCGTTTCAGGTCGGCGTTTCAGGTCGGCGTCGCAGACTGGCGTATCGGGCTGGAATTCCGTGGGTTCAGGCGACTGGTTGGGGCGCGGCCCCGTTCAGCCGCTCCACGGCCTCGCGCAGGTGGTCCAGCCAGATTCCGGCCAGGGCCTGGTGCTCGCCCGCGCCCTTGACGTGGGCGGCGCAGGAGAAGCCCGCCCGGGTCAGCCCGGCCTGCCAGGAGTTCCTGGCCTTCCCGGCCATGTCGCCCGTCATTTCATCCGCCAGGCCGCCCGCCATGTCGCACACGGCGTGGACCCCGCGCGCGAACAGCAGCGGCATCAGATGCACCCGCCGGGCGCCCAGCCCGCGCAGTTCGTCGACCTTGGCCGCCAGGCCGGGCTCGGCCTCCAGCGCGCCGATGAGCACAAGGGGGTCCAGGGCGCGCAGCTCGTCGGCCAGATCAAGATACACCCCGTTGGCCTTGCCGCGCGTGCCGTGGCCCATGAGCAGCACGGCCTCGTCCGGGGCCCGCTCCGGCGGCAGCACGGTCAGGATGGTCTGGGCCACGCGGCGGATGTCCTCGCGGTTGCCCAAAAGCGGGCGGCCCAGCTCGATGCGCTCAAACCCGCCGGGACGCCCAGGCCCACCGCGCAGGCTCTCCACCAGGCGCTCCAGGCCCCGGTACTCGTCGCCGGGGATGACGTGCAGGGACTGCACGGCCAGGCGCGTGACGCCCTCCCGGCGCAGGGCCTTCAGGATGTCCTCCGGCGAGCGGCTGTGGCGGCTTTGCGCGCCCTTGTGGCGGCGCACCGTGCCCGAGGTCAGGGCCGTCTCCACGCGAAAGTCCGGGTACAGGGCGCTGGTGCGCTCGCGCATGCGCTCCAGGGCCTGGGAGGCGTCGGGCAGGCGCGAGCCGAAGGCTGCAAGCAGGATGGCGGTGTGCGGGGCGGCCGTGTTCGGGATGGTGGTGTGGGGGGACTGCATGGACCCTCTCCCTAGCGCAGATGCGCCCGGGCCGAAAGGGCTTTGTGGCGGGCCGGTGGTGCAGGTCTGGCTGTGCGCGTCAAGCGGTTCGCCCCGGTGCGAGTCTGGCAGCGCACCCCGGTGCGGGTCTGGCCGCGCACCTCAGTGCGCCTCTGCCCAAGTCCGGCCCGTGCCCAGGTCCACCTTGAGCGGCACCAGCAGGGTGGTCACCTCCTGCATGAGCTTGCCCAGGATCTGCGCGGCCTCCTGTGCTGCGGCCTCCGGGGCCTCCAGCAGCAGTTCGTCGTGCACCTGGAGGATGAGCCGGGCGTCGAGGTCCGCCAGGCGCTGGTCGGCGTGCACGCGCAGCATTGCCAGCTTGATGATGTCTGCCGCGCTGCCCTGGATCACCGTGTTCACGGCCTGCCTGCGGGCCTGGGCCTGGGCCTGCTGGTTGCGCGAGTGCAGCTCCGGCAAAAGTCTGCGCCGACCGGCCAGGGTGGTCACAAAGCCGCGCAGCATGGCGTCCTCCACCAGTTCTTCGTAGAAGGCCTTCAAGGCCCCGAGCTTTTCAAAGTAGCGGGCGATGAACTCCTTGGCCTGGTTCACGCTGATGGAAAGCTCGCGCGCCAGCTTCTGCGGGCCCATGCCGTAGATCAGCCCGAAGTTGATGGTCTTGGCCCCGCGCCGCTCGTCCGGGCTGATCTCGCCCGCGTCCTTGTCAAAGAGCAGGGCTGCGGTGCGGCCGTGGATGTCCTGGTCCTTTTGGAAGGCGTCGATGAGCGCCGGGTCCTGGGAAAAATGCGCCAGCACGCGCAGCTCCACCTGGGAGTAGTCCGCGCCCACAAGCAGCTTGCCCGGCGCGGCGATGAAGCAGGCCCGCATGCGCGCGCCCTGGGGCCCCCGGATGGGGATGTTCTGGAGGTTCGGGCCGGAGCTGGAGAGCCTGCCCGTGGCCGTGGCCAGCTGGTTGAAGCGCGTGTGCAGGCGGCCTTCGGCGTCGGCCAGGCGCGGCATGGGCTCCAGGTACGTGCTGCGCAGCTTTTCGGCCACGCGGAAGGCCAATATCTCCTCGATGATCGGGTGCTGTCCGGCCAGGCGCTCCAGGGCGTCGCTGCCGGTGGACAGGGCCCCGCCGGGCGTTTTGCCTGCGGGCTTGAGGCCCAGTTTCTTGAACAGCACCTCGGCCAGCTGCTGGCTGGAGCGCACGTTGACCGGACCGCCCGCCAGCTCCTGCACGCGCGCGCCGTGGTGCTCGATCTGCTGGCTGACCTCGGCCAGGAAGCTCTTGAAGGCCGCGAAATCGATCTTCACGCCCCGGCGCTCCATGTCCGCCAACACCGGGATGAGCGGCAGCTCCAGGTCGCGCATGAGCTCGGCCAGCCCGGCGTTCTTCAGGCGCTTGTCCAGGGAGCGCATCAGCGCCAGGGCGGCCAGGGCGCGGGCGTCCGGGTGCGGCGCGGGGCTGCTGTGTGTGTTTTCCGGCATGGGCGCGGGCGCGGGCGCGTCGGAATCGGGCAGGCCGCCATCCCCCATGCCATCGGCGTCCAGGCCGTCGGCGTCCAGGCCCTGGGGCGCATACAAGGACAGGCGCAGGCGCTCGAAGGAGTAGTTGCGGTCCTCGGGCCGGAGCAGGTAGGCGGCCAGGCCCAGGTCGAACCACAGGGCCAGCGCGGGCAGGCCCCAGGCCGGGCTGCGGCGCAGCAGCTCCTGCAGGCTCGGCGCGGCGATCTTCGCGGCCCCGGCCAGGTGCGCAGCCAGCGCTTCCTCCGGTCCGGTGTAGGCGATCTCGACGGCTTCGCCGCTGCCCATCGGATCGTCCACCGGATCGTCCACCGGATCAAGCGCCAACCGGAAAGGCTGGCCTGCTGTTTCCGGCGGCACAAGGCCGACGGCCCTTCCGGCCACCTGGGGCAGGGCCGAGGCAGCGGCAACGGTGCGCAGGGGCAGGTCGCTGGCGGGCCGGGGCAAGAGCTGGGGCGCGGCGTCCGGGCCGCTGCCGGTGGCCGGGCCGAACAGGGAGAATTGGGCGGACGTAGCGGAAGCCGGGCGTTTCGCGGCGTTGGTGGCGGCAGAAGCAGGCGCGGCGGCTGCGGGCGCTGGCCTGGGCGCATCCGGCCCCACATGGAAGGCCCCGTTCTCCCAGGGGGCCGGGCCGGAATACGCGGCAGCGGCGGCCTCGGCCTGAGTTTTTGGCCGGGGCGGCTGGGGAATCTCGCGCAGCAGGCTCTTGAATTCAAAGGTCCGCAGGAACTCGGCCAGGCGCTCCATGTCCGGCGGGCGCACGGCCAGGGTCTCCAGGTCCAGGTCCGGGCAGCAGTCCACCTTGAGCCGGGTCAGCTCGCGGTACAGAAAGATGTCGTCCACATGGCCGTCGAGCTTCTTGCGGAAGGACTCAGGCAGCTTGTCCCCTCCTGCGAGATAGGCGTCGCGCACGGCCTCCAGGGTGGGGAACTCCTGGATGATCTTGATGGCCGTTTTCGGTCCCACGCCGGGCAGGCCGGGGATGTTGTCCGAGCTGTCGCCCATCAGCGCCTGCAGGTCCGGCCACTGGCTGGGCGCGATGCCGTTCTCGGCCACGAATTCCTTGATGCCGCCGACCTTCTCGTTCTTGCCCGCCGGGTCCCACATGTAGACGTTGTCGGTCAGGCACTGTTTCAGGTCCTTGTCCGAGGCCACGATGATCACCGGCCGCGTCTCGTGGTGCGCGGCGGCGAGGGAGGCGATGCAGTCGTCGGCCTCGACCCCGTCGCTGACCGTGAGCGAGAGGCCCAGCAGGCGGATGGCCTCGCGCAGGGGCTCGATCTGGGCGGCCAGGTCCTCGGGCATCCTGGGGCGCTGGGCCTTGTACGGCTCGTACAGGGCGTTGCGGAAGGTCGGGCCCCGTCCGTCCATGAAGAAGCCCAGGTGCCTGGGCCGTTCGTCCTTCAAGATGCGCAGCAGGATGCGCAGCACGATGTAGATGGCGCCCGTGGGCATGCCGTCGGAGCGCTTCAGGTCCGGGAAGGCGTAAAAGCCCCGGTAGAGAAAGCTGGTGCCGTCGACGAGGAAGAGCGGGTCGCGGTCGTCGAGGTTCAGGCGGTGCTTGAGCGACATGGGCGTCAGATCCGCTGGATGTTGGCGGTTTTCCCGCGCGTGAGCTTTTTGAGCACGAACATCTCCGGGTCCTTGCCGTCCAGGGCCTCCATGGGCACCTCGGCCCGGGCCACGCCCTTGTGCCCGCCCGCAGAGCCGATGTCGCCGAAGTGCGAGGCCGCGAACTTGCCCATGTCCTTGCGCATGCCGTCGCCCCGGAAGATGACCACGAGCTTGTCGCCGAACACGCCGCTGACCGCGTCCCAGGAGATGGAGTGCACGCGCATGAAGAAGTCGGCCACGACCACCAGGATGTCCGGGCTCTGCACCTTGCCCAGGTGCGCGGTGAGCCCGGAGCCGATGCGCCGCAGGTTGTAGAACGCGCGCGAGAAGTAGCGCATCCACTCCAGGTGGTATTCGCTACGCACAATGCGCGTGATGAGCGCGTGGTCGGCGTATTTGGAAAGGTGCTTGAAGGCGTTGATGTCCGCGTCGATGAACTTGCGCTGGAAACTCTGGGTGTCGGACTTGATGCCGTAGACCAGGGCCGTGGCCAAGAGCTTGGCCGGGCGGATCTGCAAGCGTTGCAGGTATTCGGTGAGCATGGTGCAGGTGGAGCCGTACTTGGGCCGGATGTCGGTCAGGGGCGCATGCACGGGCTTGTCCGGCAAGAGCGGGTGGTGGTCGATGACGATGGAGTAGGTGAGCTTTTCCAGTTCCGGGTGGTGGTGCGGCTGGGAGTCCACCAGGGCGAAGCGGTCGTACTGGGCGATCAAGTTCGGGATGAGCCGCCGGGTGGGCACGCGCAGATAGCGGATCATGGCCAGGTTGTCCGGGCGGTTGATCTCGTTGACGTGGCCGATGCCGATGTCCAGGACCTTGCGCGAGAGGATGGCCTTGAGCGCCAGGGCCGAGCCCATGGAGTCCGGGTCGGCGTTGATGACGATGAGCCAGCGCTGGTCCTTGTTCAGGAGCGAGAGCAGGGTCTGGACCTTCTCGTCAATCAGTTTCGGGATCGCCATGTTCCGCCTTTTTCAGCGCCAGGGGCAGGCCCGCCACCACAAGGTGCGCCTCGTGGGCCAGGGCCGCCACGGCCTGGTTCAACCGGCCGAGCTTCTTCAAAAACGTTCTGGCCTCGCTCGACCCCGGCAGGGGGGAAAAGCCGATCTCGCAGGACACCAGGATGAGCTCCGGGCCCGACCAGGACGCCAGGATATCGAGCAATGCCTGGGTCAGGTCGGCCTCGCGCTGCTCCTGCATGCACAGGTACAGCCAGAAATCCAGGCTGTCCACAAGCACCGCAGCATGCCCCTTCTTAGCCTCCAGCAGGGCGCGTGGCAAGTCCCAGCCGACCTCCACCACGGGCAGGGCCGGGTCGCGGCGGTCGCGGTGCCGGGCGATCTGTTTGCGGAAGCTCATGTCCTTGGCCTGGCCTGTGGCCAAAAACAGTTTGGGCCCATCCACCCGCTCCAGCATGTTCATGGCGAAGTCGGACTTGCCGGACTTGTTGCCGCCGATGACGAAGGTGATCACGCAGTCTCCTTTGTGCGCGCGCAGAGTCCGGCCCAGAAGCCGGAGACAAAGCGCAGCGAGTCGAACAGTTCGCCCGGGCTGAACAGCTCCAGCACCACGCTGCCGCCTGGGGCGAAGGCCTTGAGCATCCGCCCCAGCAGCGCCTGTCCGGCGGCGTCCAGCTGATCCAGCGCGGCGTGGCGGCCCGATTTGGCCGGGTCCGGGGCGTTCAAGTGCAGCATGCGCGTGTGCGCCCACAGCTCCGGCAGGTCCAGAAAGCTTTGCTGGCCGCGCTCCAGCATGTGCCCCAGGTCCAGGCACACGCCCAGGCCGAGCTCGCGCACCACCGGCCACATGGCCTCCAGGTCGCGGCCCTGGATGTTCTCCACCAGCAGCGACTCAGGCGCCAGGCCGCCCTCGGCCAGGGCCAGGGCCACCTCGCGTAGCGCTTCGGCCTCCTGCGGGGGATGCAAGACATACGCCCAGGGCGCCAGACCGGCAACCTTTTCCGCCAGGGCCAGGATGACCCCGGCCACGGCAAGGGGCCCCTGGTCCCAGGGCAGGTCGAGCGGCAGGTGCACGTGCCAGCGCACGGGCAGGGCGCTTAAGTCCGGGGGCAGGTCGGCCTCGGTGTAGGCCAGGCAGGCCTCGGTCTCGAAAAAGCACAGTCCCAGCTCCGGGAAGTGGCGGGCCAGGGCTGCGCAATTTTGGGCCACGCCCGCCGGGAGCACGCAGGAGGGCGCGGCCAGGCTCCAGGGCGGCGGGGCCGCGCTGTCAAAGGCCTGGCGGGCATCCAGAGCCTGGCGGGCATCCGGGGCCTGGCGGACATCCAGGATCAGGGGTTCAACGTCCGCCTCGGCGGGGCTCAGTCGGCCCGTTTCTGCACCGGGGACTGGCCTGGAAACTGGCCTGGAAACCGGCCTGGAAACTGGCCCCGTGGGATTTGCTGGGTTTTTCACTGCGGGCATGGCTCTTGCTACTCCTATGACAGAAGAGGCTCCCCGGCAAGGAGGGGGACTCCATGAAAAACCTGCGCCACCAGCTGCAACACCTGCTCAACCCCCTGCACCTGTACTGTCGGCTGCAACAGGCCGGACTGACCGAGGCCGCCGCCCGCCGCCTGTGCGTGGCCTACGAGCGCTCCGTGTACCGGCGCATCCTGGCCTGACCACCGCGTCCTGATTCGTCTCGACCCACAACGTATACCTTGCCAGGGGCGGGGGCGCAATGGAGGACCGGTCGCCGCCCCCGGGCCATGCGGCTGTTGGCGGCTCCGCGAATTTCTGCTAGGGTCCGTCCGCGCGGGCCGCAACAGGCCGCGACGCCAGCTTGCGGAGCAAGGCCATGCCCAACACACCCGGTATTTCTGACGTGCTCGTCATCATCGACATCCAGAACGACTACTTCCCCGGCGGGACCATGGAGCTTGCGGGCGCGCACGAGGCCGGGCAGGTGGCCCAGGGCCTTCTGTCGCGGCAGCGTGCGGCCGGGCTGCCGGTCATCCACGTGCGCCACGAGAACCTGCGGCCCGGCGCGACCTTCTTTTTGCCCGGAACCAGCGGCGCGGCCATCCACCCCTGCGTGTCCCCGCTGCCGGGCGAGTCCGTGGTGCTCAAGCATTTCCCCAGCTCCTTCCGCGAGACGAACCTGCTGGAGCTTCTGCGCGGGCTCTCGGCCCAGCGGCTCACCGTGTGCGGCATGATGACCCACATGTGCGTGGACACCACCGTGCGCGCGGCCTTTGACCTGGGGTTTTCCGTGCGCCTGGCGGCAGACGCCTGCGCCACCCGCGACCTGTCCTTTGCGGGCCGCACCGTGGCCGCCGCCGATGTCCAGACCGCTTATCTGGCCGCCCTGGGCGCGGTCTTCGCCCAGGTGGCCCCGGCTGCGGAGCTTGCCCTGCCCTGACGCCTGTCGTCGCCGCCATCAACCCGGAGGAAGTATGCCCCTGACCGGAGGAAGTATGCCCCTGATGTCCCGCCCCGCACGCCAGCGTGCCGTCCGTTTTTGTCTTGCCCTGTGCGCCCTTTTCCTGCTGGCCTTGAGCCTGGGCGGCTGCCTGCCCAAGTCCAAGGCCTGGACCCATCCCAGGGAGCCCAACCCGCGCAAGGAAGACCTGCTTTTTGAGAGCGACTCCAAGTTCTGCGAGGACAAGATCGGAAGCCAGCCCCAGGGCGCAGCCCGTGAGGCGGACATGGCCGACTGCCTGAAGCGTCTGGGCTGGGTGCCCAAGGACAGGGACTAGCCCGTGGCGCACGACGCCGTGTTCGTGGCCGGGGCCACCGGCTACGTGGGCGGGCGGCTCACGCCGCTTTTGCTCGCGCGGGGCCACGTGGTCCACGCGGCGGTGCGCAGCCCGCGCAAGCTGCTGGCCCGGCCCTGGGGCGCGCACCCGAACCTGCGCATCCACCAGGCCGATGTCGCGGACAGAGCCAGCCTGGCGGCGGCCATGCAGGGCTGTTCCACGGCCTTCTATCTGGTGCATTCCATGGGCGCGGGCGGAGACTTCGCCCAGGCCGACCGCCAGGCCGCCGCCAACATGAGCCAGGCCGCTGCCGAGGCCGGGGTGGGCCGCATCATCTATCTGAGCGGCCTGGGCGCTGATGGCGTGACGGGCGCTCCTGGCCTGTCCGAGCACCTGCGCTCGCGCACCGAGGTCGGGCGCATCTTCAGCGAGGGGCCCGTGCCCGCCACCGTGCTGCGCGCCGCCGTGATCCTTGGCTCGGGCAGCGCGTCCTTTGAGATCATCCGCGCCCTGGTGGAGCGCCTGCCGGTCATGATCACCCCGCTCTGGGTGCGCACGCGCTGCCAGCCCATCGCCATCAGCAACGTGCTGGGCTACCTCACGGGCTGCCTGGACAACCCGGCCACAACGGGCTTGACCCTGGACATCGGCGGGCCGGACGTCATCACCTACGAGGAGCTGTTCCACATATACGCCCGCGCGGCCAGGATACGCCCGCCGCTGATCCTCCCTGTGCCGTTCTTGTCGCCGGGGCTTTCCGCCTTCTGGGTCAACCTGGTCGCGCCCGTGCCCGCGCACCTGGTGCGCCCGCTCATCCTGGGCCTGAAAAACGAGGTCGTGTGCCACGACCGGCGCATCCTGGATCTTGCGCCGCAAAGGCTTCTGTCCTGCGAAGAGGCCATCGCCGCCGCCCTGGCCGAGATGCGCCAGGGCGGGGCCGCCACCTGCTGCTTCGACGCCGGAGCGCCCTGCGCCCCGCCGGAGCTGGGCCAGGCTGCGGCCTGCCCGGCGGAATGGACCAGGGCCGGGGACGCGAGCTTTGCGGGCGGCCACGTGTTCCGCGCCGACTACGCCGCCACCCTGGCCGCCAGCCCGGCGCAGGTCTGGGAGACCGTGCAGCGCATCGGCGGGGACACGGGGTGGTACGCGGGTAACCTGCTCTGGCGCGTGCGCGGCCTTGCGGACAAGCTGCTGGGCGGGCCGGGACACAGCCGTGGCCGCCGCAACGCCGAGCATCTGGTCGAGGGCGACACCGTGGACTTCTGGCGGGCGCTGGCCGTGGAGCCGGGCCGCCGCCTGCTGCTGCTGGCGGAAATGAAGCTGCCGGGCGCCGCCACCCTGGAGCTGCGCCTGGAGCCTGTGGAGGGCGGCACGGAGCTGCTGCTGCTGACCAGCTTCCAGCCGCGCGGCTTGTGGGGCCTGGCCTACTGGTGGGCCATGTGGCCGGCCCACGGCCTGCTTTTTCCGGCCATGCTGCGCAACATCGCCCAGGCCGCCGGGGCGCGCCTGGCCGCAGGGCCGAGAGCCCTGGCCGCAGGGCCGAGAGCCCTGGCCCAAAGGCCCAGCGCATGAGCCAGCGCATGAGCCGCAACACGTCATCGCCGGACGCCAAGCCGGGAGAGGGCCACCTCCGTGAGGGCCATCTCCGCGAGGGTCACCTCCGCGAGGGTCACCTCCGCGAGGGGTTCACCACGGGCTCGGCGGCGGCTGCTGCGGCGCGGGCGGCCACGCTGTTCGCCCTCACCGGCGAGGTTCCGCAGAGCGTGGACATTCCCCTGCCGCCCCCGCATCCGTCCGACTCAGGGCGGCTGACCATTCCCATCGCCTGTGTCCGCGATGACGAGCTTGGCGTGCGCGCCACGGTCATCAAGGACGCGGGCGACGACCCGGACGCCACCCACGGCGCGCGCATCGAGGCCCACGTGACCCTTGACCCGGCCTTTTCCGGGGTCGGTCCGCACGTGCTCATCGGCGGCGGGGTGGGCGTGGGCCGCGTGACCCTGCCCGGCCTGCCCGTGGCCGTGGGCGGCGCGGCCATCAACCCCGGCCCGGAGGCGCAGATCCGGCAGAGCATTCTGGAGGTGCTCCCCCCGTACTTTAAAGGCATCGCGCTGGTGGTCATCGAGGCGCCGGACGGCGAGGCCATCGCCCGGCACACGCTCAATCCGCGCCTGGGCATCACCGGCGGCATCTCCATCCTGGGCACGGGCGGCATTGTGCGGCCCTACAGCCACGAGGCCTGGGCCAAATGCATCGACGCGGGCCTGGACGTGGCCCGGGCCGCCGGGAACGCCAGTGTGGTGCTGACCACGGGCCGCCGCAGCGAGCGCCTGTTGAAGGAGCGTTACCCTGCTGTGCCCGAGGTCTGCCTGATCCAGGCGGCGGACTTCTTTGCCCACGCCCTGCAGGCGGCTGCTGCGCGCGGCTTCACCGACGTGGTCTGGGCCGTGTTCCCCGGCAAGCTGGTCAAGCAGGCCCAAGGCTTTGCCAACACCCACGCCAAGGCCGCCGAACTCGACTTTGTCCTGTTGGCCGACTGGGCGCGGCAGGCCGGGGCGGACGAGGCGACAATCGCCGCCGTGGCCTGCGCCAACACCGCTGTCCAGGCCCTGGCCCTGGTTTTGGCCCCGGACCGGACGGGCAGGGGCGGCGACGGGCATGCAGACGGGGCGGACGAAACAGCGGGCCGCAGGCTCGTCGAACTGTTGGTGGCGCGCGCGCGCGCAGCGGCCCAGGGCTTTGCCGGGCCTGCGGTCGCTGTGCGCTACGTGGTCTTTGATCTGGCCGGGGCCTGCCTTTATGCCGACCCGGCGACGCAGTCCATTTTTGCCCCCGCCGACCCCCTTCACCCGGGCGCGGGTTCGCGCTAAGGGGAACCCATGTTCGAAAAACGCCAGAATCCCGTGCAGGTGATCGGCCTGCGGCCCGGAGCCCTGACCCCGCCGCCCGGCGTGGACGACATCCTTGAGCGCGCCCAGGTGCTGGTCGGCGGCCGCAGGCTGCTCGAAGCCGCGCCCGCCATCTGCCGCCCGGAGAAGACCATCCCCGTGGTGGGCTCCCTGGCGCCCATCATGGAGGACATCGAGCGCGAGCTGGACGCGGGCAAGGCCGTGGTGGTTTTGGCCGATGGCGACCCGCTGTTCTTCGGCCTGGGCAAAAGGCTCATCGAGCACCTGGGGGCGGAGCGCGTGCAGGTGCACCCCAACCTGTGCACCCTGCAGCTGGCCGCCGCCCGCGTGGGCTTGCCCTGGCACGAGGTGCGCGTGGTCTCCCTGCATGGCCGCAGCGACTTCACCCCGCTCTTCGCCGCCCTGGCCCGCTTCGAGCGCCTGGCCGTGTTCACGGACCAGCAGAACTCGCCCGCCGTCATCGCCCAGGCCTTGCTGGAGCGCGGCGTGGTCGACGCCCAGCTCATCGTGCTGGAGAACCTCGGCGCGGAGAACGAGACCGCCCGGCGCATGCGCCTGGAGGAGGCCTGGGACCTGCCCTTCGCCGACCTGAACCTGGTGCTGGTGGAGCGCACCGCGCCCCCGGAGATTCCGCTCATGCTGGGCATTCCGGACCACTACTACCTGCACGAGAAGGGGCTGATCACCAAGCAGGCCGCGCGGGCGGTGGGCCTGGCCATGCTCGGGGTCATGCCCGACTCCGTGGTCTGGGACCTGGGCGCGGGCTGCGGCTCCGTGGCCATCGAGGCCTCGCACCTGGCGCATGAGGGGCGCATCTTCGCCGTGGAGCGCGAGAACAGGCGCGCGGCCATGATCCGCGAGAACGTGCGGCGCATCGGGGCCTGGCTGGTGGAGACCGTGGCCGGCGAGATGCCCGACTGCCTGACCGCCCTGCCCGACCCGGACCGCGTGTTCATCGGCGGCGGCCTGGGACGCGACACCCGCGCCCTGTCCCACGCCTGCCTGCGGCTCAAGCCCGGTGGGCGGCTGGTGGTGCACGCCATCCTGCTCGACACGCTGATGCGCGTGAAGGACTATTTCCAGACCATGAACTGGGAGTTCGGCATCACCCAGATCCAGGCCGCCACAGCCGACCGCTTGGCCGGGGACCTGCGCCTGCGCGCCCAGAATCCGGTGTTCATCATCTGGGCCGACAAGGCGTGAGCGCCATGGGCCGACAAGTCCATGAGCACGCCACAGGCGTGCAACGCGTGAACACGGCCCTGTATGCCCTGAGCGCCCAGGGCCTGACCCTGGCCCGGCGCATCGCCGCACGCCTCCCGGCGGACGTGTATGCTCCGGAGCGCCTGGCCGGGCAGGACGCGCTCCCGTTCTCCAGCATCCATGATCTGATGGCCGAAACTTTCGCCCGCTACCCGCGCCACGTGTTCATCGGCGCGGCGGGCATCGCCGTGCGCGCCATCGCCCCGCACCTGCGAGGCAAGGCCCAGGACCCGGCCGTGGCCGTGCTGGACCAGGCCGCGCGCTTCGCCGTCAGCCTCGTGTCCGGGCACCTTGGCGGGGCCAACGCCCTGGCCCGTGAATTGGCGGAACTCACCGGGGCTGTCGCGGTCATCACCACGGGCACGGACGTCTCGGGTGTGCCAGCCGTGGACGAGCTGGCCCGCGCGCGCGGCATGGCCATGGACAACCTGCCTGCGGCCAAGGCCGTGAGCGTGGCCCTGCTCGAAGGCCGTCCGGTGCAGGTGTTCGATCCCGAGGGGCGGCTCTTGGACGGGGATGACTGCGGCGGGCTCTTTGTCGCCACAGCGCCTGCGGACTGGGACCCCGGCGCGCCGGGGGTCTGGTGTCACTGGAAGGCAGGGGGGCCAACTGGGGGACGGACCGGCGGGCAGTTCGCGGCCACCTTCCGGGTGTACCCGCGCTGCCTCTGCCTGGGCCTGGGCAGCCGCAAAAATGTGCCGGAAATGGAAATCCTTGCGCATATTGCGACCGTGTTTGCGCAGCAGGGCCTGTGCCCGCAGAGCGTGGCCGCCGTGGGCACCGCGAGCATAAAGCGCGATGATCCGGGCCTTTGCGCCGCCGCTGCGGCCCTTGGCCCGGAAGTTGTATATTATGAACCAGAGGCCCTGGCGGCGGTTGCGTCCGCCGGGCAGTCCGAGACGGTCAAGCGCCGCACCGGCACGGGCAGCGTGAGCGAGGCTGCGGCCCTGCTGCTTGCGGGCGGCGGGGAGCTGGTCTCGCCCAAATCCAAGACCGGGCGCGTCACCTGCGCGGTGGCGCTCCGGGCGCAAGGGAGCATGCATTGAGCGGACGGATCACTGTGGTCGGGCTCGGCCCGGGCGACGCGGCCCTTTTGCCCCCCATGGCCAGGGCGGCGCTTTTGCGCGCGCAGGCCATCGTGGGCTACAAGGGCTACATCGAGCTGGTGGAGCCGGACATCCTGACCGGACGCCAGGTTGTGTCCACGGGCATGACCGGCGAGGTGGAGCGCTGCAATGCGGCCATCGACCTGGCGCGCTCCGGGGTGGAGACCGTGGTGGTCAGCAGCGGGGACGCGGGCGTGTACGCCATGGCCGGGCTGGTGCTGGAACTGGTGGAGGCGCGCGCGCTTGCGCGGGAGCTCGACGTGGAGGTGGTGCCGGGCATTCCGGCCCTGTGCGCGGCTGCGGCGCTTCTGGGCGCACCGCTCATGCACGACTTCGCCGTGATCAGCCTCAGCGACCTGCTTACGCCCTGGGAGGTCATTCTGCGCCGGGTTAGCGCCGCAGCCGGGGCCGACTTCGTCATCGTGTTCTACAACCCGCGCTCCACGCGGCGCAGGGAGCATCTGCCCAGGGCCCTGGCGGCCATCGCCGCGCACCGGCCGGGAACCACGCCCGTGGGGCTGGTGCGGCACGCCTTCCGGCCTGGCCAGGAGGTCCTGGCGACCAGCCTGGACGCCCTGGACCCGGAGGCTGTGGACATGCAGAGCATTCTCATCGTGGGCAACAGCGCGACCAGGCTCGTTGACGCGGCGCGTGGGCAGCGCATGCTCACCCCGCGCGGCTATGCCGGAAAATATGGGCTTTCCGGGGAGCAGGCCCCTGTGGGCTCGTGAAAAAAATCCCGGAAAAGTGTGCCGTCTCACTTGCCAGGAAGCGCCATTTGGGAGTAATTGTCTATTGTTCGTCTCGGATTGGTCCCCCCTCACGAGGGGGCGCCACATTGATAGGCAGAGGATAATGGAGTGTTCACGTACGTGAAAGGAGGATTGAGGAGCATGAAACGTTCTCTCTTTATGACCCTGATGGTTGTCGCCCTGGGCCTGGCCCTGGCGCTGCCCCTGTATGCCGCCGCCCCCAAGGCCCCGGCCGATGGCTTGGCCATGAAGGCGCCCGCCGGCGCCAAGCAGCCTGTGGTGAAGTTCAACCACAGCAAGCATGCCAGCGCCAAGTGTGTTGACTGCCACCACAAGAAGGTCGGCAACACCGAGTTCGTCAAGTGTGACAGCAAGGGTTGCCACGCCGACTACGCTGCGAAGACCGGCAAGGATTCCTTCTACGCCGCTTTCCACGGCCCCGCCGCCAAGAGCTGCCTGGGCTGCCACAAGGCCGTGAAGGACAAGAGCCCCAACGCTCCCTCCGCTTGCCCCAAGTGCCACGTGAAGGGCTAGACACGATCTTGCTCACTTTGGGGGCTGCGCAAGCGGCCCCCTTTTTTAACGTTTCCCTGTGGAGGAGGAGACAATGACGCCGAGTCCCCCCTCTCCTGACGCCGACATCCTCGATCTGGCTGGACTGGACCTTGAGCCCAAGAAGGCCAAGGCGCAGACTCCTGAGAGCGATTTCGAAAAGGAGCTGGAGGCCCTTTTCGCCGAGGACCTGACCGAACCCGAGGTCAAGTCCCCTGCTTCCGGCGCTGATGCCGGAGAGGACATCCTCTCGCTTGATGATCTGGTGTCCGAGCCTGCGCCGCCTTCCGCGTCAGCCCCGGCCCAGGACGACGACATCCTCGACCTTGGCGCCTTTGCCGCGCCCGCTGCCCCGGCCCAGGACGACGACATCCTGGACCTCGGCGCCTTTGCCGCGCCCGCTGCCCCGGCCCAGGGCGACGACATCCTGGACCTCGGCGCGTTCGCCGCGCCCGCAGCCGCTGCCGCACCCGCCGCCGACGGGGACGGGAACGACGAGGTGCTCGACCTCGGCTTCTTCACCGCAGACACGGACCTGGACCTCACCCTGCCGAGCGATGCTCCGGGCGGCAAGGATGGCGGCATCGACACCGCAGGCCTGGACGAGCTGATCTCCGGCCTGGGCGAGGCCAAAGCGCATGCGCCCAAGCAGGACGAGCGTCCTCATGACGACACCGACATGAGCGGCCAGCTGGACACCTTGAACGTGCCCCCGGCGCGCGCTCCAAAAGCCGCGTCCCCGGCGGCCCCAGCGGCGGAAGTGCTCGACCTGGATTTTTCCCTGCCTGATCTTTCTGATCCAGAGCCCATGACCTTGGCCGACCCGGAGCCTTTGGCCCTGTCGGACGAGGGCCTGGACGGGCCGGGCAAGGGCGCTGGACAGTTCCTCGACGCCGACGACCTGGACATCAGCGGCCTGATGGAGGGTGGCCTGATGGAAGGCGGAATGATGGAGGGCCTTGGGTCCCCGGCCGAAGTGCCCGCCGCCGAGAAATCCCTGGCCGCTTCTGATCTGCTGGACCAGATCGTTGACGGGCCCGGCGCGCCGGAACCCGAGCGCAAGGGCGGGCTGCTGAACGGCGTCAGCCTCGGCGACGTGAGCATTGGCGTGGCCGCAGCCGGTGCGGCGGCCCTTGGTGCTGCCGCCGCCAGGCAGGCCCGGTCCGGTCCAGTGGCCTCTGTCCCGGCCGGGGATCTTCAGGCCTTGCAGGAGAGGCTGGCGGCCCTGTCCACCCAGGTCATGGGCGGCAGCGTGGCCGTGGTGCGCCTGGAAGGCCAGCTGGCCGAGAAGGACCGCGCCATCAGCGCCATGGAGCAGCATCTGCAGTTGTCCCAGTCGGAAGCCCACTCCCTGCGGCGCGAACTGGCCGAACTGCGAGCCCAGCTGGAGGAAACCCTGCGCCAGCGCGCCAAGGCCAGCGACAAGGCCGAAAACGAGTTCAAGGAGCGCCTGGCCCTGGTGGAGGACCGCCAGATCCAGATCAACCGCGAGGTGCGCACCGAGATCGAGCGCGCCGTCCCGCGCGAGGCCGCCCGCGTCATCCGCGAGGAGATCGCCGCCCTGGCCGCGAGCATGCACGACGACTAGCGCCAGCGCAGCCGAACAGCACACGGGCCGCTTCCTCAAGGGAGGCGGCCTTTTCCGTGGCTGTGGAGCGGCCGAAATATCGCCGCTTTTGCGGAGGGCGGCCGGGGGCGCGCGCAAGCGGTTTGCAGAGCCCGCCCTTGCCCGCCGCGCCGCGCCGCCGGGCCAGCAGCCTCAGCGCCGGTCGACACGTTGCGGTCCACAGGCCGCTGAAGTCTGCAGGCCGTTGACCATGCGCAGATCGTCGATCGTGCTCATGGCGTTGGCCTTGCGCCTGTCGTTGGCTTTGCTCATATCGTCCACGCGCTGTGCCGGGCTGCGGCGTGCAGCGCTCCTCGGCGATCACCCTGCGAAGCTGGAGCCGGATGACCTTTCCGCCGACATGCGCTGCCGCGCCCCGCGTGTCCCCGGGGCAGCCGGGCCGGTCCGGGCGCGTCCCGCGCCTGAAGGCGGGAGCCCCACGGCCAGGTCCGGGCTGAATTTGGGGCAGGGGGCGCACCAGCGGACATTTCCGCCCCGCGCCGGACTCGACGAGGCCGGGGGGCGCGTGCTAGGAAACTGCGAAACAAAGGGGGAGGGGCCTTGCCGGTTTTTTCCCTTTTCCCGCCCGGGGTCCCCGCGTGTTGCGGTCACGGCCATTTCCCACCGGGCGGGTTTTCCGGTCATGAAGCCGGGCCGCAGGGCCTGGAACACAGGGGTATACGGACATGGAATCGCTGGAGAAGCAGGCCCTGCAGGTGGCCAAGGAGATCGTGGTCAAGTTCATTGAGGTGGGCCGCATCTCCCCGGCCAACTTTGCCGAGCACTTTGCCGAGATCTACACCGAGATCCTGTCCACCGTGGGCGGAGTTTCGGCCAGTCCCGCAGGCAGCCCGGCCAAGGCAACCAAGAAGAAGGACAAGGCCGAGTAGCGCATGCAGCGTTCCCCTGCCCCGCATATGGACCCGCATGGCCAGCCGGACAAGATGAACGAGAAGGACCAGATGAACGAGAAGGACCAGCGCGATGTCCTCCACGGACGCCAGGTGGCGGCCATGTTCGGCCGCATCGCCGGGTGGTACGACTTTCTCAACCATACCTTAAGCCTCGGCCTGGACATCTACTGGCGCTGGCGGCTGGCCCGCGCGGCCCGGCCCGAGCCGGACGGCCTGGCGCTGGACCTGGCCGCAGGCACGCTGGACGTGTCCGTGGCCTTGTGCCGCCAGTATCCGGGGGTGCGCGTGGCCGCCGTGGACTTCACCCTGCCCATGCTGGAGCGCGGCCAGCGCAAGCTCACCGGCGGGCTTGAGCGGCGCATCCTGCCCGTGCAGGGCGACGGCCGCCAGCTGCCCCTGCCGGACGAAAGCGTGAGCGCCGCCACCATCGCCTTCGGCATCCGCAACATCCGCCCGCGCCTGGCCGCGCACCGGGAGGTGCTCCGGGCGCTCAAGCCCGGCGGGCGCTTCTGCATCCTGGAGTTTGGCACCGGTCGGCGCAAGGTCTGGGGCGGGCTGTACAACTTCTACCTGGACAAGGTGCTGCCGGGGCTCGGCAAGCTGATTTCCGGCGACCGCGCGGCCTACCGCTACCTGGCCGAGACCATCCGCGAGTTCCCGGACGAGCGGCAGCTGGCCCGGGAGCTTCTGGACGCCGGGTACGCGCGCGTGTTTCACGTTGCCATGCTCTCCGGCATCGTGTACCTGCATGTGGCGGAAAAGGCGGGCGCGTCAGACTCGGCAAGCCCCTTGCCGCCGGGCCCGGAAGCGGTCTAAAAGGCCCTCTCCGGTAGGGTGTGCAGTTTGCAGAAGTCAGGCCCAGAGGTCAGGCCAAGAGGTCAGGCCAAGGGGTTCGGCCCAGAAAAGCCCCGGTGTTTTGAGACGGACCTGTCTAGAAGGACCGGCCCAGGGCCACCAGCAGCACGCCCAGGATCATGGACGTCAGGCCCAGGATGCGCAGGGCGCGCGGCGGGCGGCTGGCCAGGGTCAAGAGGATGGCCGGCATGCGCTCGGCCAGGATGAAATAGGGCAGACCCTCCAGAAGGAAGGCCAGGCCCAGGGCGATGAAGAAAAGCTGCCAGTTGAGTTCCATGCGGCCCCTTGTATCCGCGCCGGCGCGGGTTGTCCACAGGCGGGGCCGCCGGACCGGCATAAACCCTTGAGGGATTGGATGACCACACTCGAAGAATTGAAGGCGCGGCGCGCCAAGATCGCCGTGGTCGGCCTGGGCTACGTGGGCCTGCCCCTGGCCGTGGCCCTGGCCCGGCATTTCTCCGTCATCGGCTTCGACATCTCGCAAAAGCGCGTGGACGAACTCGCCGCCGGGCGCGACCGCACGGGCGAGGTGGACGCCAAGGGGCTGAGCTGCGCCACGGTCGCCTACACCTGCGATCCCGCGCGGCTGAAAGAGGCCGCCGTGGTCATCGTGGCCGTGCCCACGCCCATCGACCTGCACCGCGCCCCGGACCTGACCCCGGTCATCGCCGCCAGCCGCACCGTGGGCGCGAACCTGGCCCAGGGCGCCGTGGTGGTGTACGAGTCCACCGTGTACCCCGGCCTGACCGAGGAAGTCTGCATGCCGCTTCTGGAGCAGCATTCCGGGCTTACCTGCGGGCGCGACTTCTTCGTCGGCTACTCGCCGGAGCGCATCAACCCCGGCGACAAGGCCCACACCCTGGAGACCATCGTCAAGGTGGTGGCCGGGCAGAACCAGGCCACCTCGGACCTTTTGGCCGGGGTATACGGCAGCGTGGTCCGCGCGGGCATCTACCGGGCCTCCAGCATCAAGGTGGCCGAGGCCGCCAAGGTCATCGAGAACACCCAGCGCGACCTGAACATCGCGCTCATGAACGAGCTGGCCATGATTTTCGACCGCATGGGCATCGACACCGTTGAGGTGCTGGAGGCCGCAGGCAGCAAGTGGAACTTCCTGCCCTTCCGGCCCGGCCTGGTGGGCGGCCACTGCATCGGCGTGGATCCCTACTACCTGACCTTCAAGGCCCAGGCTCTGGGCTTCGCGCCCCGGGTCATCCTGGCTGGGCGCGCCATCAACGACGGCATGGGCCGGTTCATCGCCCAGGCCTGCATCAAGGGCCTCATCGACGGCGGTGTGCTGGTCAAGGGCGCGCGCGTGGGCATCCTGGGCTTCACCTTCAAGGAGAACGTGCCGGACCTGCGCAACACCCGGGTCATCGACGTGGTGGCCGAACTGGCCGACTACGGCATCTCGGTGCTGGTGCACGACCCCATGGCCGACGGGGACGAGGCGCGCCACGAGTACGGCATCGAGCTGTGCGCCCTGTCCGAGCTGCGCGGCCTGGACGCGCTGATCCTGGCCGTGCCCCATGCCCAGTACCAGGAGCTGGGCTTGTCCGAATTGCGCGGCTGGTACCGCGACCCGGCCACGCCGCTGTTGCTCGACGTCAAGGGCCGCTTCAGCCAGGCCGAGGCCGGGGCCGCAGGCTTCCGCCTCTGGCGGTTGTAGGCCCGCCATGCAGCTGCTTGTCCTGGCCTCCACCGCCCTTGAGCTTTCCGCCGCCCTGGATGTGCGCGACGGTCAGTTGATGGGGCAGGGGCAGGGGGCCGTCTTTCCCGTGTCGGCCCATGGCCGCGCGGTGCTGTGCTGCGTCACCGGGCTCGGCGTCATCAACGCCAGCCTGGCTCTGGGCGCGGCCCTGGCTCGGGGCGACGTGGATGGCGTGGTCTGCCTGGGCGTGGCCGGAAGCTTTGACCTCGGCGTCCATCCCCTGGGCTGCGTGCGCCTGGTGGACAAGGAGATCTGGCCGGAATACGGCCTGCTGGCCACGGGCTGGTGCTCGGCCGACGCCGCTGGCCTGGGTTTTGCCCTGGGGCGTGTTTCCGGCTCCGGGGGAGGTCCGGCGGGCGTTCCCGATGGGGGCTCCACCGGCGGGCAGGACGTGTGGGACCGCGTGACCTGGAACGCCGCCGCCGCCCTGGAGCGGCTGGGGCTGTGCCCCGGCCCCTGGGCCACGGCCAGGAGCCTGACCGTGAGCGGCGTCACGGCTGACGCGGAGCGCGCGGAGCTCTTGCGCGAGCGCCACCAGCCGGGCCTGGAGAACATGGAGGGCTTTGCCCTGGCCTATGGCTGCGCCCTGGCCGGTTTGGCTTTTGTCGAACTGCGCGCCGTGTGCAACGCCGTGGGCGCGCGGCCGCCCCTGTCCTGGGACCTGCCGGGCGCGCTTGCGGCCCTGGGCCTGGCCGCAGAGCGGCTTTTGACCATACCCGGCAACGCCAGCCCAGGGAATTGACATGACACAACCACTGGACGAGCGGACAAAAGCGATGAACGAACTACAGGCCTATTTCATGCGGGAGATGCCCGGCATCGACGCCTTCCTGACCGCCGAGGCGGACAAGCTCGACGGACTGGTGCGCGAGGTGGCCCGCCACGTGCTGTTCTCCGGCGGCAAGCGCATCCGGCCCATGCTGACCATCCTCTTCGCCCGCGCCCTGGGCCGCCAGAAGGCCGACGTCACGGCCATCGCCTGCGCGCTGGAGATGCTGCACACGGCCACGCTGCTGCACGACGACGTGCTGGACGAGGCCGTGACGCGCCGGGGCAGGTCCTCGGCCCATGTGTGCTTCGGCACCACCGAGGCCATCCTCGCCGGAGACGTGCTGCTGGCCCTGGCCAACAAGCTCGGCGCGGACTACGACATCCCGCGCCTGAACGCGCTGCTGGCCCGGGGCATCATGGCCACGGCCGACGGCGAGATACGCGAGCTGGCCCACACCAGAAACCCCACGGCGGACCGGGGGGCGTACATGGACATCATCATCGGCAAGACCGCGCGGCTCATCGAGACCGCCTGCCGCTGCGGCGCGGCCCTGGTCAGCCCGGAGCGCGGCCTGGAGGATCTGGCCGGGGAGTATGGGTTGAACCTGGGCATCGCCTTCCAACTGGTGGACGACGCCCTGGACTACACCGTGAGCGAGGACGAGATGGGCAAGCCTGCCGGGGGCGACCTGCGCGAGGGCAAGATGACCCTGCCGCTGATCCTGCACCTGGAGGGTCTGGCCCAGGCCGAGGCCGGGGAGCTCTTGGGCGCGCTCCGGGAAAAACGGTTGACCGTGGAGCAGGCCGAAGGCATAGTCCGTGATGTGCGGGAAAAGGGTCTGGCCGAGAAGACGCGCGCGGCCGCCGCAGGCTACATCGCCGACGCAGTGAAGCATCTGGAGGCATTGCCCGTCTCCCCGGAGCGTGAGGTCCTGGCCCAGGCTGCGGAGTATGTCCTGACCAGGCGCAAGTGACCGGGGGGCCGATGGCCGAAAATCTGCTGCTCAACTCGCCGCATCTGCTCCAGAAGATCTCCCTCTCCCCGGTGATGCTGCGGCTGATGCAGGAGGCCGTCAAGCCCGAGCCCGACTTCGGCGTCATGGCCGAGATCATCCGCCTGGACCCCGCGCTGGCCACCACCGTCCTCAATCTCGTCAATTCCGCCTTTTACGGCCTGCCCCAGAAGGTCACGGACTTGAACCGCGCGGTGTCGGTGCTGGGCAGCCGCGAACTGCTCAAGGTGGCCGTGGCCATGAGCCTGCAAAAGGATCTGGAGCAGGGCTTTCCGGACTGCGAGTACGATTTCTTTCCCGACTGGCGGCTGATCATCTGGTCGGCCATCGCCGCCGAGCTCCTGGCCGCGCGGCTCTGCCCGCGCCAGGCTGATCAGGCCTACCTCTGCGCGCTGTTGAAGGACGTCAGCCTGCTCTTTCTGCGCTGCGCGGCCAAGGAGCTTTTGCCCGACCCGGACCAGCGCGACCGCATCACCGTGCTGGACAAGGACCAGCTGGCGTACGAGGAGGAGCACTGGGGCATGCAGCACGGCGCCCTGTCGCAAATGCTGCTCACCCGCTGGGGCATTCCCACGGACATGTGCGAGAGCATCCGCGCTCACCACGCGCTGGACACCCTGTCCGAGCAGAGCCCCCTGACCCAGGCCGTGATCCTGGCCACCCAGTGGTCGGAGATGGAGCTGGGGCACGCCTCGGGTCCGTTCAGCGTGGTCCAGTTCGAGGTGCTGCTGCGCGGCGTGCTGGGCATGAGCGAACGCGAGGTGGACGGCCTGCGCAGCGAGTGCCTGGAAAAGTTCCGCTCCATGCTGGACTCCCTGGGCATCGGCGAGGGCGACCAGGGCCGGGCCTACTACCGCCATTCCGTCAAGGTCATGCAGGGGTACTGCTTCCTCAGCATGGACCTTTTGACCGCCGAGGGCGGGCGGCTTTCCGTGGCGCGCGCCCTGGGCAAGCACATCAAGCTCAACTGGGACGTGAAGTCCTGGGACCTGGCCCTGCGCACGCCCCACGGCAGCACCTACAGCCTGTTCCACCTGACTCCGGGCGGCCTGCTGGAGCAGTCCGAGGTCCCGCCCACAGAGGGCCGCCTGCCCTGGCGCATCAAGCGCCCCGGCCTGGAGCTGACCAGCTCGGGCAAGCGCCTGGGCGAATTGCGCCTGGGCGAGGCCAACCTGCCTCAGGACGAGCTGGACAATTTGAGCCTGTACCTGCGGTTTTTCAGCCAGGGCTACGAATACTACTGCGCCCGGCAGGCCGTGCTGGAGGAGAAGGCCCTGGCCTTTGACAAGATACCCATCGGCGTGGCCCGCATCGACGGGGCCGGGGTTGTGGTGGAGGCCAACAAGCTCATGGGCGAGTATCTGGGCCTGGACGCCGCGCCGCGCGGGCAGGCCCTGGCGGAGATATTGCGCCGCAGGCTCGCCGCCGAAACCGTGGCCGAGGTCGAGGCCTTTTTGACCGACACCTCCCGCGTGAGCTTCGGCAAGATCGTCTACTTTGTGGAGCAGGGCAGCGGCGGGCGCAGCGTGGACGGCTGCGTGTACCTCTCGGCCCATCGCAGCGCCGAGGCCAAGGGCCAGGGCGTGCTGCTCCTGCTGGAGGACCTGCGCGAGCTCTCCGAGGTCGAGGTGCAGACCCTGCGCCGCAAGAATTTTCTGGAGCGCCTCGTGGGCTCCATGCAGGAGCTGGTGCTCACCGTCACGGCCAAGGGCGTGGTGGACTTCTGCTCGCGCCAGGAGCTGGGGCTCACCGGGCGGGAGTTCTTCAGCACCTTCACCCCGCAGAAGTCCTACGCGGGAGTCTGGGGGCCGGAGCTTTTCGCCGTGGACCAGCCTGCACCGGTGGAAGCCCTGCTGACCACCCAGGGCGGCTCGCAGCTGCCCTATGAGCTGTCCGTGGCCCCACTCACGGGCAAGCCGGGAACCGCGCGGGAGTACCTGGTGGTCGGGCGCGACCTGACCCAGATCCGCCGCCTGGAGGCCAAGCTCAAGGTGCGCGCCCTGTTCGACGGGCTCACGGGCCTGTTCAACCACTACCAGTTCCACACCACGCTCGAGCGCGAGGTGAACCGCTGCCGCCGCACCGGGCGGGGGCTGGGCATGGTCTTCTTCGACCTGGACAAATTCAAGGCCGTCAACGACACTCAGGGCCACCTGGCAGGCGACGCCGTGCTCCGGGGCGTGGGGGCCATGCTCCTGCGACAGGTGCGCCAGGGCATGGACTATCCCTGCCGCTACGGCGGGGACGAGTTCGTGGTCATCGTCACCGAGGTCGACCAGGAGCGCCTGCGGGCCATCGGCCAGCGCATGCTGACCGACGTGCGCGAGTTGTTCAAGGGCCTTGTGACCATCAGCGCGGGCGCGTCCATGCTGCGGGCGGACGACACCCCGGAGACCCTGCTGGGGCGCGTGGACAACCTGGCCTACACATCAAAGACCGCCGGGGGCGACACCCTTTCCGAGGGCTGAGCCCGGGGACCAACGGCCACGCTCAAGCACGACGGGCCGGATATTTGAAGGAGTGCATCCTATGCTTTTGCGTTTCGAGGTGGGCCTGAAGCCCCATGTGCGCGATGTGGTGGGCAGCCGCGTGGCTCGCAAGATCAAGAGCGAACTCGGCCTGGACCTTGAGGGTGTGGGCATTGTCCGCGTGTACACGGTGGAGGGCATCGACCAGGGCCAGGCCCGGGCCGTGCTCGACGCCGGGGCCCTGCACGACCCTGTGCTGCACCAGGTGTCGCTGACGCCGCTGGCCCTGGCCCTGCCCGGAGACTTCGACTGGGCGCTGGAGGTGGGCTTCCGCCCCGGCGTGACCGACAACGAGGCCCGCACCGCGCGCGAGACCATCGCCCTGGTGCTGGGACTGCCGAAAGCCGCTCCGGGCCTGGCCGTGTACACCAGCGTGCAGTACCTGCTGCGCGCCCGCAGCGGCACGGGGCTGGACGAAAAGACCGTGCTGCGCATCGCCCGCGACCTCCTGGCCAATGAGCTCATCCAGCGCTTCGAGATCAAGTCCGCCGCCGCCTGGATCGAGAAGCCCGGCTTTGAGCCGCGCGCCGCGCGCGTCACCGGCCAGGCCAGCGACGAGGTGGCGGTGATTCCGCTGACCAGCATGACCGACGACGAGCTGGTGGCCTTCAGCCGCGCCAACACCCTGGCTCTGTCCTTAAGCGAGATGCGCACCATCGTGGACTACTTCAAGGACCCGGCCACCCGCAGCGCGAGAAAGGCCGCAGGCCTTGCCCCCGCCTTGGTGGACAACCCCACCGACGCCGAGGTCGAAGTGCTGGCCCAGACCTGGAGCGAGCACTGCAAGCACAAGATCTTCACCGCCAAAATCGACTACCAGGACGCCGAACATGGGGTCAGGCGCAGCATCGACGGCCTGTACAAGACCTGCATCAAGGGCAGCACCCAGGCCATCCGCCAGGCCAAGGGCACAGACGACTTCTGCCTGTCCGTGTTCAAGGACAACGCGGGCGTCATCCGCTTCAACGAGAACATGAACGTCTGCATCAAGGTCGAGACGCACAACTCGCCCTCCGCGCTGGACCCGTACGGCGGCGCGCTCACGGGCATCGTCGGCGTCAACCGCGACCCCATGGGCACGGGCCTGGGGGCGAACCTGTTGTGCAACACCGATGTGTTCTGCTTCGCCTCGCCGTTTTTCGAGGGCGAGCTGCCGCCCCGGCTGCTGCACCCCAGGCGCGTGCTGGAAGGCGTGCGCGAGGGCGTGGAGCACGGCGGCAACAAAAGCGGCATCCCCACGGTCAACGGCTCCATCGTGTTCGACGAGCGCTATCTGGGCAAGCCCCTGGTCTATTGCGGCACCGTGGGCACCATGCCGGTGCGCGTGGCCGGGCGCCTGAGCCACGAGAAATGCGCCCTGTCCGGCGATGTCATCGTCATGAGCGGCGGACGCATCGGCAAGGACGGCATCCACGGCGCGACCTTCTCGTCCGAGGAGCTGCACGAGGGCTCGCCCGCCACGGCCGTGCAGATCGGCGACCCCATCACCCAGCGCAAGATGTACGATTTCCTCATGCGCGCCCGGGACCTGGGCCTGTACAACGCCATCACCGACAACGGCGCAGGCGGCCTGTCGTCATCCGTGGGCGAGATGGCCCAGGACAGCGGCGGCTGCGATCTTGACCTCTCCAAGGCCCCGCTCAAGTACGACGGGCTGAAGCCCTGGGAGATCCTCATCTCCGAGGCCCAGGAGCGCATGACCTGCGCCGTGCCGCCGGACAAGCTGGCGGCCTTTCTGGCCCTGTCCGAAGAGATGGACGTGGAGTCCACGGCCCTTGGAACCTACACCGCTTCCGGAACCTTCCTGGTGCGCTACGCGGACAAATGCGTGACGCACCTGTCCATGCACTTTTTGCACGAGGGCCTGCCGCAGATGGAGCTGGCCGCCCGCTGGGAGCTTCCCCGCATCCCCACGGACCCGCTGCCCATGGACGTGGACCACGAGGCGCTGCTCTGCCGCATGCTCTCGCGGCTGAACATCTGCAGCAAGGAATACGTCATCCGCCAGTACGACCACGAGGTCCAGGGCAAGAGCATCGTCAAGCCGCTATGCGGCGTGAAGCGCGACGGCCCGTCGGACGCGGCGGTGATCCGGCCGGACTTCGCCTCCGACGAGGGCTTGGTCCTGTCCCACGGCATCTGCCCCAAGTACAGCGACCTGGACACCTACTGGATGATGGCCGCGGCCATTGACGAGGCCGTGCGCGGGGCTGTGGCCGTGGGCGGCGATTTGCGCTTCATGGCCGGCACGGACAACTTTTGCTGGTGCGACCCGGTGAAAAGCGAGACCACGCCCGACGGCGAGTACAAGCTGGCCCAGCTGGTGCGCGCCAACGAGGCCCTGGACCACTTCTGCCGGGGCTTCGGCGTGCCGTGCGTGTCCGGCAAGGACAGCATGAAGAACGACTACAAGGGCGGCGGGGTCAAGATCTCCATCCCGCCCACGGTGCTCTACTCCGTGGTCGCCAAGATGCCGGACGTGCGCCTCGCCGTGACCTCGGACTTCAAGGCCGCAGGCGACCTGGTGTACGTCCTGGGCCTGACCAGGGCGGAGCTGGGCGGCTCGGAGCTCTCAAGCGAGCTTGGCGTTTCGCGCGGGGGGGTGCCCCAGGTGGACCTGGTGAGCGCGCGCGAACGCTACCTGGCCTATTTTGAGGCCACGCAGCAGGGGCTCGTCAACGCCTGCCACGACTGCTCCGACGGCGGCCTGGCAGTGGCCCTGGCCGAGATGTGCATCGGCGGGCGGCTGGGCGCGGAGGTCGACCTCGCGGAGGTGCCACAGTGCGGCTGCTCCGGCGCGCTGGAGGTGCTCTACAGCGAGTCGACCAGCCGTTTTGTGGTCAGCGTGGCCCCGGACAAGCAGGCCGTCTTCGAGGCCCTGTTCGCCGGGCAGCACTGCGCCAGAATCGGCGTGGTGGGCGGCGCGGCGTTGACCGTGGCCGTGGGCGCATCGAACCTGCTCTGCGCCCCGGTGCAGACCCTGGCCCAGGCCTTCAAGGCCCCGCTTGATTGGTGATTTCCCCTCAAGTTCCTGTGCAATTGTCCGATGAAGAAGCGGCAGTCATGGCGACATGGCTGCCGCATGCTTTTGCAAGCGTTTACAAAATTGCACTGGTTGTGTAGACTGGAAAGAAGAAGCCTAAAACGACGTATTACGTAACAGAATTGCGGACCCGAGGAGGTGCTTGGTGAAAGGGACAATGATACTCATTTCTATTTTTACTGCAGCAGTATTGTTGGTCGGAGCATCCTTCCTGCCAGGGCCTGCCCAGGCCGCCAGCTCCTACGTCGGCACCGTTACCTGCTCGGGCTGCCACGACAAGGAATACACGAATTTCTCCAAGTTCGCCAAGAAGGCGCACTCCGACCGCAGCATCAAGGTCATGGCCAAGAAGCTTACGCCCGAGGAACTCAAGGAGTGCTATGCCTGCCACACCACCGGCTACGGCCAGCCGGGCGGCTTCGTGAGTTTCGAGAAGACCCCGGACCTGGGCCACGCCGGCTGCGAGGTCTGCCATGGTCCGGGCTCGGCCCACGTGGACGCCGGCGGAAAGAAGGATCTCATCAAGGGCAAGGGCCGCATGAACGTCAAGGAATGCGAAAAGTGCCACAACTCCGAGCGGGTCTCCAACTTCCGCTTCAAGCCCATGCTCTATGGCGGAGCCCACTAGGAGGCATGCATGAAACTCACCGAACGCTTCAACACCTCCCTGACCTTCCGCATCCTCGTGCTCACCTGCGCCGTCTCCGGCGTGGTGTTCCTGTGCCTGTTTTTGGCCACCTCCTTCTGGCAGAAGAAGACCATGCTCACCGAGGTCAAGGCCAATGCCCTGCGCTCCTCGCAGATGATCGCCATGGCAGTGGAGGAGCCCATGCGTCTGGGCGACAACAAGGCCACCAGGGCCCGCTTCGCCGACATCGGCAAGCAGCACAAGACTATCGAAGTCTACATGGTGGACTATGCCGGGAACATCACCTACGCCTCGCAGAGCGACACCGAGCGCAAGGACGCCAAGGACGTGCTGGCCCACGCGGAATGCAACGAAATGGTGGCCCGCAGCCTGAAGGAGAAATTCGAGGGCGGCGATGTCATGAACATGGCCGGCACCAACTTTTACACCGAAGTGAAAACCATCGCCAACGAGCCGGAGTGCTACCACTGCCACGGCAAGAGCAGGCCCATCCTGGGCGCCATGATCATGCGCCAGAACCTGACCGAGCAGTTCAGCTCCCTGCGCCTGACCCAGGTCATGACCGCGCTGTTGTCCCTGGGCGGCATGCTGGCCCTGAGCATCGTCCTGTTCAGCTTCTTCAAGCGCGTCGTGATCAAGCGCATCACCTCCATTGAGCAGAGCGCGGACATGGTGCTGCAGGGCGACCTGAACGCCAAGTTCCATGTGGTCGGGCAGGACCGCCTGGCGCGTCTGGCCGAGCATCTGGGCGTCATGGTCGGGCGCATCAAGGACCAGCTGGAATACAGCAAAGGCCTGCTCGACGGCATCATCGTGCCCATGTACGTGGCCGACAAGCAGGGCAACTTGAGCTACGTCAACTCCCCCATGCGGGCCATTTTGGGCCGGCCGGACAGCGAAACCCTCGGCCAGTCCGTGAGCATGGTCTTTTACAACGATCCGGGCCGCGACTCCCTCGCCACCAAGGTGCTCAACACCGGCGCGGCAGCCAGCGGAAAGCTCTCCTACACCCGCTCCGACGGCGTGAGCTTCCCCCTCTACGCCGAGGCCTCGCCCCTCAAGGACGCCCAAGGTGGCCTGGTGGGCGTGGTCTGCGTTCTGGTGGACCTGACCCAGGAAGAGCAGGCCCGCAAGCGCATCGACGCGCACCGCCAGAACCTGCTCAACGTGGCCAATGAGGTGACCGAGGTGGCGTTGAGGCTGGAGCCGGCCTCCCAGACCATCAGCGGGCAGATGGAGGACCTGACCAAGGGCATGGACTCCGCTGCGGACCGCACCACCCAGATGGCCACGGCCATGGAGGAGATGAACTCCACCGTGCTTGAGGTGGCCAAGAACGCCGGCGAAACCTCCGAGGCCTCGGGCAAGGCCAA
This sequence comes from uncultured delta proteobacterium, assembly GCA_903843965.1. Lineage (GTDB taxonomy): Bacteria > Desulfobacterota > Desulfovibrionia > Desulfovibrionales > Desulfovibrionaceae > Humidesulfovibrio. The sequence goes on along the minus strand of CAIMRY010000005.1, from coordinate 64,086 downwards.
CAGCGTGGCCCGTGAGGGCGGCACCATGGTCCAGAGCACCCTGACCGAGATCCAGCAGGTGGCCGACACGGCGGAGAGCCTGTCCCAGGCCCTGGGCCAGCTCTCGCTCAGCGCCAAGGATATCGGCCAGGTCATGGGCGTCATCAACGACATCGCCGACCAGACCAACCTCTTGGCGCTGAACGCCGCCATCGAGGCCGCCAGAGCGGGCGACGCCGGGCGCGGCTTCGCCGTGGTGGCCGACGAGGTGCGCAAGCTGGCCGAAAAGACCATGACCGCCACCAAGGAGGTCGAGTCGGCCATCAAGCACATCCAGAAGAGCACCGATGACGCCGTGCGCGAGATGAACACGGCCAAGGAGCGCGTGGACAAGACCACCAAGCTTGCGGGCGGCGCGGGCGGCGTGCTGAAAGAGATTGTCGAAGCCTCCGACCATATCGCCGACATGGTGCGCTCCATCGCCACCGCCGCAGAGCAGCAGTCCGCCACAAGCGAAGAGATCAACAGCAATGTCAGTGAGATAAACAGTCTGTCCGGCCAGATGTCCCAGGACATCCAGAGCGCCAATGACCGCATCCGCGAGGTTGCGGAGATGTCGCGGGATTTGGCCAAGCTGGTTGAAAAATTCCGTTCAGAGGAGTAGAATGCCGCCAAGCTACGTACTGGGCTTGGAGGAATCCTATGGAAACTCATGAGGATAGACGAAAATGTGTCCGTGTTCAGCTCTGCGCCTACGGCGTCGACACGGTGTGCACCATCATGCACGGGCAGGAACAAATCCATCTGGATCTGGTGGACTTGAGTTCGGGGGGCGCACGCCTCAAGGTGCGGGGCAGCATACCAAAGCTTGCAGACAACCTGGTCTTGTCCGTTCAGGGCGTCAAGGACGAAGGGCTTCTGCAGAACCTTTCCGTACAAATCCGCTGGCGCTCCGGCCAGGAAATCGGCGTTCAGTTCGACACGCCCCTTGACCTGCCGCTCACGAAACTCCAGCAACTCATCGGCTAGAAGCACGCGGCCCTCCTGCCTGGGGGGCCGCGTCTTCAGCCACATCACAATCCCTGATATCACATAGCCTCGAATTGCCTGTGTTGGCAATTTGGGCAACTTTGGATATAAAAAACACTCTGCATGTTGACAGGCACGCCTTGCGTTGTTAGGAATAATTATCAGAAATGAGAGGCACCATATGAAGATCGAAGACAACAAGGGGGCTCGCCTGTCCCGCCAGCGTGAAACGATCCTGGAAGAGCTGCGCAAGGTGACGTCCCACCCGACGGCGGACGAAGTCTATGACATGGTCCGCAAGATCCTGCCCCGGATCAGTCTGGGCACGGTCTACCGCAACCTTGACTTCCTGAGCAACAAGGGCGTGGTGTTGCGCCTGGGCGGCGCCGGAACGCAGAAGCGTTTCGACGGCAACCCGGCTGCCCACCCGCATCTGCGCTGCTCGAGCTGCGGCCGGGTGGAGGACCTGGAAGGGCCCTGTGCCCTGCCGGAGCTTCCTGTGGAGCAGTCCATGGGCTATGTGCGTCTTCGGTGCGATGTGGAGTTCGTTGGCGTCTGCCCAACGTGCGCCGGGATGAATTTTTGACGGAGGCCATTTTCCGTCGCGATTCCACTGGCGCTCTCACCACAATGTGTTAAGGATTCAATCGTGGTCACCACCGGAATGACCGGGCAGCACAGAACAGGAGAGTCGAAATGAGCATCCGTGGAACGCGCACCGAGAAAAATATTCTGACCGCCTTTGCCGGGGAATCCCAGGCGCGCAACCGCTACACCTACTTTGCCGCCGCAGCCAAAAAAGAAGGTTTTGTCCAGGTCGCCGCCGTGTTCGAGGAAACCGCCAGCCAGGAGAAGGAGCACGCCAAGCGCCTGTTCAAGCTCCTTGAGGGCGGCGAGGTCGAGATCACGGCCTCGTTCCCGGCCGGCACCATCGGCAGCACGTTGGAGAACCTGAAGGCCTCGGCCGGCGGGGAAAACCACGAGCAGACCAGCATGTACCCCGAGTTCGCGGCCACCGCCCGCGCGGAAGGCCTGACCGAGATCGCCCTGATCTTCGACGCCATCGCCGTGGCCGAGCGCTTCCACGAAAAACGCTTCAACGCCCTGGCCAAGAACATCGAGACGGGCAAGGTCTTCAAGAAGGACAAGGCCGTGACCTGGCGCTGCCGCAACTGCGGGTACGTCTACGAGGGCGTGGCCGCGCCGAACAAATGCCCGGCCTGCGCCCATCCCCAGGCCCACTTTGAAGTGGTTGAAGAAAACTGGTAGGCAGAATTTCCAAATCATCTAAGCGAGGAGGCACCATGGGAATAGAATGCGGACAGGTCTACAAGTGCGACCTTTGCGGCAATATCGTCATCGTTGTCCACGCTGGCGGCGGCGACCTGGTGTGCTGCGGGCAGCCCATGAAGCTCATGGCCGAGAACACTGTGGACGCGGCCAAGGAAAAGCATGTGCCGGTCATCGAGAAGACCGCCACCGGCTACAAGGTCAAGGTCGGCTCCGTGGCGCACCCCATGGAGGAGAAACACTACATCGAGTGGATCGAGCTGATGGTGGGCAACCTCATCTACACCAAGATCCTCAAGCCCGGCGACGCGCCGGAGGCCGAGTTCTGCTGCGCCCACGCGGCAGGTGTGAGCGCGCGCGAGTACTGCAACCTCCACGGCCTCTGGTCGGCCAAGGGCTAGCAGCCCCGACGAACGCGCCGGGAGGAATGCCGCATGGCCCAGCCTGAAGACATGCACCAGTGCCAGACCACGAATTGCGGCTACATCTATAACCCTGACAAGGGCGACCGCAAGGGCAAGGTCCCGGCGGGGACGAAGTTTGAGGACCTCCCGGACGAGTGGCGCTGCCCTGTCTGCGGGGGCACCAAGAAGTGCTTCCGTCCCCTGGCCGGGCCGGGCTCCACCCGCGAGGTGGCCTGCCCCGCATCGGTCGCAGGAGAAGAGTCCATGCAGAAGTATGTGTGCAATATCTGTGGCTATGTCTATGATCCCGCCGCTGGCGATCCCGACAATGGCGTCAAGCCCGGCACCAAGTTTGCGGATGTTCCGGCCTCCTGGTCCTGCCCCATCTGCGGCGCCAGCAAGGACGACTTCAGCCCCGAATAGCCGCGCGCGGCGGTCTTCGGCAGCCAGTTGAACCAGAAAGGGAGCGCCTTCTTGACAAGGGGGCGCTCCCCATGTTTGCACAATGTGCAGAAGCAGCCGGGCCTCTGCCAGCCGGGAACCCCGCCAGCCGGGGCCGCCCTTGTTTTCACCCAACGCACGGAGAGAGCGCATGAAGCCTGTTGAAATCAAGAAAGACATCTTCTGGGTGGGCGCGGTGGACTGGGACAGCCGCGACTTCCACGGCTATTCCCTGTCCCCGCGCGGCACCACATACAACGCCTTTTTGGTGCGCGACGAAAAGACCGTGCTCATCGACACGGTCAAGTCCAACCACCTGTCCGAATTCTTGTGCGCCGTGTCCCAGGCCTGCGGCGGCACGCCCAGGATCGACTACCTGGTGGTGAACCACCTGGAGCCGGACCACGCGGGCTGCCTGGACACCATCGTGGAGCGCTTCAAGCCGGAGAAGATCTTCGTCTCACCCATGGGCGAAAAGGCCCTGCGCTCCTTCTTCCACAACTCCAAGGACTGGCCCATCGAGGTGGTGCCCACGGGTGCCTCCATCAGCATCGGCAAGCGCAGCATCCAGTTCATCGAGACGCGCATGCTGCACTGGCCGGACAACATGGTCTCCTACATCCCCGAGGACAAAATCGCCTTCTGCTCCGACGCCTTCGGCCAGAACTGGGCCACCACCGAGCGCTTCGTTGACGAGGTGGACCGGGGCATTCTGACGCGGCTTCTGGCCGAGTACTACGCCAACATCGTGCTGCCGTACTCGCCCATGGTCCTCAAGACCCTGGACGCCCTGGCCGCCATGAAGCTCGACATCGACATGCTCTGCCCGGACCACGGGCTCATCTGGCGCGGCAAGGGCGATGTGGCCTTCGCCCTGGACAGCTACCGCCAGTTCGCCCTGCAAAAGCCCGTGAACAAGGCCGTCATCGTGTACGACACCATGTGGCGCAGCACCGAGAAGATGGCCCTGGCCATCTGCGACGGCCTGGTGTCCGAGGGGGTCAGCGTGCGCGTCATGAGCGTGAAGCAGAACCACCACAGCGCCGTGATGAGCGAGGTCTTCGACGCCGCAGCGGTCATCGTGGGCTCGCCCACGCACAACAACGGTATCCTGCCCCTGGTGGCCGATGTGCTGACCTACATGAAGGGCCTGCGCCCGCAGAACAAGATCGGCGCGGCCTTCGGCTCCTTCGGCTGGAGCGGCGAGTGCGTGAAGATCTTGACCGAGCACCTGTCCGGCATGGGCATGGACATGGTCGAGCCTGCGGTGAAGGTGAAAAACCGCCCGGACCACGAGACCTTCCAGGCCTGTTTTGAACTGGGCCAGAAAATCGGCCAGGCCATCAAGGCCAGGCTGGCCGCAGCCTAGGTCGACTGCGGGTATCGAGGGAGGGCCGTGCGCCCTCCCTTTTTTTCTGTCCCGATTGTTCTTGAGCGGGGGAGGGGCTGTGGCCCAAGGAAAAGTCTGGTTCATCGGCGCCGGGCCCGGCGACCCCGAGCTCATCACGGTCAAGGGCGCGCGGCTCATCAAAAGCGCCGACCTCATCGTCTACGCCGGGTCGCTGGTCCCGCGCGCCCTCTTCGAGGGCGTCACGGCCCCGGCCATCGATTCCGCCCCGCTTTCCCTGCCCGAAACCCACGCCCTGCTGCGTGACTGCGCCCTCTCCGGCGGCCTGGCCGCGCGCGTGCACACCGGCGAGCCTGCGCTCTTTGGCGCGGTGCGCGAACAGGCGGCCCTGCTCGACGCCGACGGCATCGACTGGGACGTGGTGCCCGGCGTGTCCTCGGCCTTTGCCACCGCCGCCGCCGCCAAGGTCTCCCTCACCGTGCCCGGCGGGCCGCAAACCTTCATCATCACCCGCCTGTCCGGCCGCACCCCGGTGCCCGAGGCCGAGTCCCTGCCCAGGCTGGCCGCCCACGGCGCGGCCCTGGCCGTGCTGCTCTCGGCATCCGAGCCGGAGCGCGTCCAGGCCGAGCTGCTGCAAGGCGGCTACACGCCGGACACCCTGGTGGTGCTGGGCCACAAGATCGGCTGGCCCGGCGGCGAGGTTGTGCGCACGCGCCTGGACGGCCTGGCCCAGGCCGCCCGCAGCCACGGTTTCACGCGGCAGACCGTGTTCCTGGTCCTGCCCGGCCAGGACCTGCCTGCGGGTGCATCGCAGTCACGGCTCTACGACCCCGGCTTCACCCACGGTTGGCGTGAAGGCGTGGGCGAGGGCCAAAACTCCGGCCCAGGGCCGCAGGAGGACTGATGCGCCAGCTGAGCCTTTCCACCACCCGGCGCGAGGAGTTCCTGGACATCACCGGCGAGGTTGCGGCCCTGCTCAAGGATCTTGTGCGCGAGAGCGGCCACGGCGAAGGCGCGGTGCTGGTCTACTCGCCGCACACCACGGCGGGCATCACCATCAACGAGGGCGCGGACCCGGACGTGCGGCGCGACATGCTGGCGCACCTGGCGCAGCTTGTCCCCATGTCTGGTGGAGATGGGGCCGATTTCCGCCACGCCGAGGGCAACAGCGACGCGCACATCAAAACCAGCCTCATGGGGTCCTCGCAACTGGTGCCGGTCAGCGGCGGGCGGCTCTCGCTCGGCACCTGGCAGAAGATCTATTTCTGCGAGTTCGACGGGCCCAGGCGGCGCAGCGTGCTGGTGCAGTTCCTGCCCGCTGCGGGCGGCCCGGAACAAGAGCCGGGGGAGGGCGGATGAGCGAGCGCTACAAGCACGTGCAAAACACGGCCTGCGAGTATTTTCCCTGCCACAGGGGCCCCGGCCACAAGGGTATTGATCCGGCCACCTTCAACTGCCTGTTCTGCTACTGCCCGTTGTATTTCCTGAAGGATTGCGGGGGCAGGCCCGGCTGGCGCGGCCTGGTCAAGGACTGCACCGGCTGCCATCTGCCCCATGCGCCCGGCGGCTGGGAGGCGGTGCAGGCGCGCCTGCTCCTGGCCTTTGCCGATCTGCGCGAGGGCCGCGCCCCGGCCACCCTCGGGCCGGATGGGTCTGGGACGCCCGCGCCCGCGCCCTCGTCCGCGACCAACGAAGACAGCTAGCCCCGGCGGCCTGAGCCGCTGCCTCTTGCCCCGCCGGGCGGGCAGCACCCGGCGCAGCCTTGCCCACTTCCCTTTGCGAACCCCCAGTGCCCAGGCCGATAGGGCCGCTGGAGCAGTGCTCCTTCCTGCCATTTTTCCTGCGGCCCGCAGGGCGTGGCAGTTCTTCTGGCTGCGATGCGTTCCGGGCCCGGCGCAAAGGTGGCGGCGCAGGCGCAAATCGGCACCGGACGGGCGTTGCCTGCGATTTTTGGCGGGCGAAAGCGCTATGACTAGAGAATCTTAAGAGTTTTTGCCCGAAAGTCTTGAGAAGCTCAAGAATCGAGGCCCCTGGCCGCTGCAACGGGCCGGAAGGGGGTTTGCGGACGGTGCCGGGCCACAGCCTTTCGCCTGCCTGCGGCTGTCCGGTTCCGGCGTGCGCCATATCTTTGGCGGGGGGGGCATGCCTGGCCCTGTGACCGTGCCCAGGGGCGCGGCACAAGGAGCGCTGGCCGCGTGCGCGTCGGGCTGCCGTCGTCGGAAATCTGGTGCAAAGGCTGTGTGTTGCGACATGGTGAAGCCGGGTGTTGCGGGACTCGCCGGATCGCGCAGGCCGCAAAACAGGCGGAGTATTTTGGGCCGCAGGTGGTGTCGCGCGCCATCAACGAGAGGAGATGCGTCGGCTGGGCCGAGGACAGCCCAGGGTCTGCGCCTGGTCGAGGGCCCCCCCGGCGCTGAGTTTAGAGCTGATTGCAGGGCTGATTGCAGAGCTGGGTGCAGAGCCGATGGCAGACGGGAGGCTAGGCCCCCTGGCCCAGGCAGCGCGCCAGCAGGATGCCCCCGGCCACGGCCAGGCCGATCCACAGTCCGGCCTTGGCCGCGCCCGCTGCGGCGCACTCGTACTGCACGGCGGCCACGGGCGTTTCCGGGGTCAGCAGGTAGCGCAGGAACCGGGCGAGTTCTGCGAGCATGGGGATCATGGCGGCCTCCTTGCGGTGTGTGCGGTCTGGACGGGCGGCCCGGCTTCGTGGCATGACGGCGGCGGGCGCGTGCATCCGTCTGGCGAAGCGGATGCATGGGGCAAGTTGTAGCAGCCCGCGCGCGCCGGGGTCCAATCGCAATGCCTGAACCAGGGGTTCAGCAATCGTGATGCCCCAGGGGGCCGTGTTTCACGTACTGCATGGGCCGGAGGATTTGGCATGGAGCTGTACCAGTTGCGCACCTTTGTGGCCGTGGCCGAGGAAGGCCACCTGACGCGCGCGGCGGAGAAGCTGTTCATCAGCCAGCCTGCGGTGTCGGCCCACGTGAAGGCCCTGGAGGAGGAGCTGGGCGTGGCGCTGTTTCTGCGCAGCGCGCGCGGCATGCAGCTGACCCGCGAGGGGGCCGCCCTCAAGGCCCAGGCCGAGGCGGCGCTCAAAAGCGTGGGCGAGCTCTTGTCCCAGGCCAGGGCCTTGCGCCAGAACCTGACCGGAGTCCTGCGCATCGCGCTGAACACCGACCCGGACCTCTTGCGCATGCGCCAACTGGTGGACGCCCTGCGCCTGGCCCACCCGAGGCTGGAGGTCCACCTGCCGCAGAGCAGCAGCAACATCATCATCGAGGACGTGCGCGCCGGGCGGCTGGACGGCGGCTTCGCCTTTGTGGGCGAGCCCATCCCCCCTGCCCTGGCCCAGGAGCTGGAGGCCGTCACCCTGGCCACTACATCCCTGCACGTGGTGGCTCCCACGGCCTGGGCCGAGCGGCTCAAGGACGCGACCTGGCGCGAGCTGGCCGGGGAATCCTGGGTCTGGTACACCGACGCCTGCCCCTGCCGCGCGCTGCTGGAGCGCCAGCTGGGGCCATACGCCAGCGTGGTCAAGAAGGTCGCCATCACCGACTACGAGGGCACGCTCAAGGCCCTGGTGGCCAGCGGCGCGGGCCTGGGGCTGATGCACCAGGCCGAGGCCCAGGGCTGGGAGAAGAGCGGCGAGGTCTGCGTCTGGCCCCACGACAGCCTGCCCATCGACATCTGCTTTCTGCACCGCAAGGACCGCGCCACAGACCCGGCCTTGCTGGCCGTGCTGGCCGCCCTGGGCCAGGTCTGGGGGCTGGAGGCCGCCTCAGAGCCCTCGGCTGATGCGCCGTCAGCCTCTTGAGCCGTGCCGGGTCTTGCTGAATCGCCGCCAGCCTGTTGAAACGCGCCGGGCCTGCTGAAACGCGCCGGGCCTTGCCAAGCCCGGTCCGCCTGAACTACACAGACAGCATGGCGGCGGGCGCAGTCGCGCCGGGATGCGCAGATTTCTTTGGAGCGGGCATGGCTGTATCCGACGGCGAGAACCACGAGACCGGCAACACGCATGAGGTGGGCATCGAGCCCGCCGCCCCTGCCGACTGGCCGGATATCCTGGCCGTGCTCGAAACCGCCAACATGCACCACATCCCCTCGCCCGAGGTGCCGGAGTTCGACCTTGCGTGCGCCTTTGTGGCGCGCCTGGGCAATGGCGGCGACGGGCGGATCGTGGGCGTGGCCGGGTACAAGGTGCTTTCGGCCACCACGGCCAAGACCACGCTGCTGGCCGTGCTGCCAGAGGCCCGGCGCTGCGGCGTGGGCCGCCTGCTGCAGGAGCGGCGCATGGACGCGCTGTGCGCCCTGGGCGTCCGCACCCTGACCACCAACTCCGACCGGCCTGAGACCATCGCCTGGTACGAGAAATATTTCGGCTACGTGCGCGTGGGCGCGCTGCAAAAGCTGCACCCCTTTGGCGCGGCGGACATCGACCACTGGACCACGCTTGAGACCGACCTGACCCGCTGGCGGAAGACCCCATGACCCCTGCGCCCGGCCCAGTCACCCCTGGCGTGCTCATCCCCGGCGTGTTCCTCATCAATGCGGCCCTGACCGGCATGGTGCCCACCCGCGCCGACAGCCCGTTCGTGCCCCTCACGGTCCCGGAGATCATCGCTGACGCCGTGGCCTGCGTGGACGCGGGCGCAAGCATTCTGCACGTGCACGCCCGCGACGCCGAGGGCCGCCCCACCCACGCGCCCGAGGTCTACGCGCCCATTGTGGCGGGCATCCGCGCACAGCGGCCCGAGGTGGTCATCTGCGTGTCCACCAGCGGCCGCACCGGGGCCGGCCTGGCCGAGCGCGCGGCGGTGCTGGACCTGGACGGCGCGGCCAGGCCGGACATGGCCAGCCTGACGCTGGGGTCCTTCAATTTCCGGCGCGAGGCCAATATCAACGATCCCGTGACCATCCTGGCCCTGGCCCGGAGGATGCGCGAGCGCGGCGTCAAGCCGGAGCTGGAGATCTTCGACACCGGCATGGCGGCCACTTTGGGGCATCTTTTGCGCACGGGCGAGCTGGCCGGGCGGCCCTACGCCAACCTGATCCTGGGCGGCGTGAACACGGCCCAGGCCAGCCTGCCGGAGCTTTGCCACCTGGTTGCGCTGCTGCCGCCGGGGGTGGTCTGGGCCGCCGGGGGCGTGGGCCGCGGCCAGTTGCCCATGAACCTTGCCGCGCTGCTCATGGGCGGGCAGGTGCGCCTGGGCGTGGAGGACGCCATCTGGTTCGACCAGGGCCGGAGCGTGCCCGCGCGCAACGTGGACCTGGTCCTGCGGGTGCGCGAAATGGCCGCCCGCCTGGAACGCACACCTGCAACCTGCGCCGAGGCGCGCAGCCTTCTGGGGCTCACATGAATGGCGTCATCCTCTGCATGTATTCAGGCGGTTTGGACTCGGCCGGGATGCTGCACCTGCTGCTGACCAGCGACGAGTTCAAGGACTTCGCCATCCACGTGCACCACCTGCACCTGGTGAACCCGGAGAACCGCGCCCTGGTGGAGCAGGCGGCCACCCAGAACGCGCTGGAGCAGATGCGCAAGAGCGGCTACCGGGAGTTCAGCTATTCCGAGAGCCTGCACCGCTACCCGGCCTTCAACCAGCAGATTGTCTGGGACGCGGACCTCTGCGCCTTCATGGCCGGGAACATCTGCAACGCCACCCCGGACATCCGCTACGTGGCCCTGGGCCGCACCAAGACGGACATCGAGCACGCCGGGCACGATTTTCAGGGGCGCATGGCCCGGGCCCAGGCCATCTTCCGGGCGGTCAAGTCCCTGAACAAGAACCCCTCGGAGTACATCTTCCCGGTGGCCCAGCTGACCAAGCGCGAGGTCTGGGAAATGCTGCCGCCGGAGGTGCGCGCGCACACCTGGTCCTGCCGCAGGCCCATCTACGAGGGCAACCGCGCCACCGCCTGCGGCCAGTGCATCAGCTGCCTGGCGCTGGGCATAGCGCCGCCGCCGCAGAAGCCCGGCCCGGCCAGCCAGCCCGAATCCGGAACCCCCAAGCCCTGAACCCGCCGACCGGTTCCGCCTTGCCGCGCCCCGGCTTTTGGGCTATGCACACAACCCATGCATGAACTTTCTCTCATCCAGAGCATGATCGAGATCATCCGCGAGGAGCGCGCCAAGCACGGCATGGAGCGCATTGTGCGCGTGCGCGTGGTCAACGGGGCGCTTTCCGGCGCCGTCAGCGACGCCCTGGCCTTTGGCTGGGAGTGCATGACCCAGGAGGGCGAGTTCAAGGGCGTGGCCCTGGACATCGAGGACGCGCCCCTGCGCGTGGCCTGCGGCGCCTGCGGCAAGGAGTTTGAGCCCGAGGACAACAGCTACATGCCTTGTCCGACCTGCCAGGAGATCCTGGGGCACGACATCCTGAGCGGCAAGGAGCTGTACATCGAAGAAATCGAGGCCGACGTCCCTGGCGACACGGACGAGGCGGCCGCAAGCGGGAGCGCATCATGTCCAAGACCGTGACCATTGTCCGCAACGTGCTGGAGGCCAACGAGCGCCGCGCCGCCAGCCTCAAGGACTACTTCGACGGCAACAAGATCCTCTGCCTGAACCTCATGAGCAGCCCTGGCGCGGGCAAGACCAGCCTCCTGGAGCGCACCCTGGCCGACCTCAAGGGCGAGTTCAAGATGGCCGTCATCGAGGGCGACCTGCAGACCGACAACGACGCCCGCCGCGTGGCCGCCACCGGGGCCCAGGCCGTGCAGGTGAACACCGAGGGCGGCTGCCACCTGGACAGCTCCATGATCCAGGACGCCATCGCCGTGCTGGACATGCAGGGCCTGGACATCCTGTTCATCGAGAACGTGGGCAACCTGGTCTGCCCGGCGGAGTTCAACCTGGGCGAGGACCACAAGGTCAGCATCCTCTCGGTCGCCGAGGGCGACGACAAGCCGGAGAAATATCCGCTGATGTTCCATCTCTCCTCGGTGATGCTGCTGAACAAGACCGACCTGTTGCCCTACGTGGACTTCAGCCTGGAGGCCGCCAGCGCCCACGCGCGCAAGCTTAACAAGGACATCGAGATCTTCCCGGTGGCCTGCCGCACGCAAGAGGGCCTGGAGCCCTGGTACGCCTGGCTGCGCACGGCCCGGGCCGGCAAGCGCTAAGCGCCATGCCCAAAGCCCAGCCCCTTGCCCGGCCCAAGGCCGCGCCCAGGCTCGCCGTGCTCGTCAGCGGCCCCACCGAGGCCCTGGTGCGCCGGGAGCTTGGCCGCCACCTCAAGCCGAATCTGTACATGCACAAGAACCAGTGGCGCACGCTGCACCGCGACGGCTATCCGCTGGTGATCCTGGGACGCGCCCTGCGCCAGGGCCAGGACCCGGAGGCGCTCTACGGGGCCCACGTCGGGGCCTCTGTGCTGGTGCTGCCTTGCTTGGATGAGTCTCTGGCAGGCTCCGGTTTTGCCGCCACCCGCGACTGGTGCAAGGCCAGGGGCTTTAATCCCGTGGCCTGGGTGCCGCTCACCCAGGGCGAGCCGGAGAGCGCGGTCATCGAGCGGCTGATGGAGCTGTTGAACTTCATCAACCTCAACTGCCCCTGGCCCAGCGACGAGATCGAGGACCTGGACGACTACCTGGCCAAGTCGAACAAGCCCCTGTGGTAGCCTGCCGGGCCGGGCGGGGTTCGAACAGGGCTTCTGCGTTTTTTCCAGCCGGGCCGCATTTGACGCTGTCCGTTTTTGACCTCAGGCCGCACGCAGAGTTCAAACCAATCCAGCCGGGCCTGTCCGGCGCTTTTCAAGGAGACGCACATGAGCAATTCCTGCAAAGGCTGTCCCTCGTCCTCGACCTCGGGCGGCTGTTCCTCCGGCCACGACCCCAACAGCTGCGGCGAGAAGCCCGCCAATAACCCGGACGACGAGAAGATCGCCAAAACCCTGGGCCGCATCAAGCACAAGATCGTGGTCCTGTCCGGCAAGGGCGGCGTGGGCAAGAGCACCGTGGCGGCCAATATCGCCATGGCCCTGGCCATGGCCGGAAAACAGGTGGGCCTGCTCGACGTGGACATCCACGGCCCGAGCATTCCGCGCCTGCTCTCCCTGTCCGACTCAAAGCCGCACATCGAGGCCGACCACATGGAGCCCGTGCCCTACAGCAGCAACCTGTGGGTCATGTCGCTCGGGTTCCTCATCCCGGACAAGGAGACTGCGGTCATCTGGCGCGGGCCCATGAAGCTCGGGCTGATCAAGCAGTTCGTGCGCGACGTGAGCTGGGGCGACCTGGACTACCTGGTCACCGACTGCCCCCCCGGCACCGGCGACGAACCCCTGGCCGCGCTCCAGACCCTGGGGCCCACGGCCCAGGCCGTCATCGTGACCACCCCCCAGGGCGTGGCCGTGGACGACGTGCGCCGCAGCGTGACCTTCTGCCGCCAGCTGGGCAACCCCATCCTGGGCCTGGTGGAGAACATGAGCGGCTTTGTCTGCCCCAATTGCAAGACCACCCACGACATCTTCAACTCAGGCGGGGGCGAGGCCCTGGCTGCGGAAATGGGCGTGCGCTTCCTGGGCCGCATCCCCATGGACCCGGAAGTGGTGCGCAGCGGCGACGAGGGCTACCCGTTCATGAAGGTCCAGGCCGACACGCCCACGGGCAAGGCCTTGCAGAAGATCGTGGAGCCCATCCTGGCCCTGGGCTAGATTGCGGCGAAAAGTATACGGCGTCAACGGGCGCGGTGTGGGGCCTACGAACCCTGCGCCGCGCTCTTTTCGTTTGCGGCGCAAAGATAGCGCGGGTGCAGCTCTGGCTGGCGGTTGGCCTCGTAGGCCTCGCTCGCGATGGTCTTGGGCACGCCCAGGGCCGCCTCGTACTCCGCGCCCCAGTCGCGCATGGCCCCGAGGATGGGGAAGAGGCCCAGGCCCAGCTCCGTCAGGGCGTACTCGACCTTGGGCGGCACCTGCCGGTACACCGTGCGGATGATGAGCCGGTCGGCCTCCAGCTCGCGCAATTGGCGGGTGAGCATGCGGTCGGTGACGTCGGGCATGCCGCGCTTGAGCTCGCTGAAGCGCAGCACGCCTCCCACTCCCAGATGGTAGAGGATGATGGGCTTCCACTTGCCGCCCATGACCTGGAGCGCCAGCTCGAAAAAGCAGCGGTAGGTCTTGCCCCCAAGTTCCTTCGGTGCGCAGGCTTGCGTCATGTCCGCCTCCCTGTGGTCTGGTCTGCTATACTTTTCGACAGTACCTGACAAAATAATCAGTACTTGCGCAGATGGCAGGTGTTTCGTATGGACTAGGCAGACCGGCTTCGCGAGTCAAGCAAAATCGCTGCGGCGGAAAGCACCACGCCGGAAACACACAACGTCGGAACAACCACGGAGGCACCTCATGAAAGTTATCGCCATCAACGGAAGCCCGCGCAAGGGCGGCAACACCCGCGTTTTGCTGGACACGGTGCTGGAGCCCCTGGCCCAGGCCGGGTGGGAGACGGAGGTCGTGCAGCTGGGCGGCAAAAGCATCCACGGCTGCCGGGCCTGCTTCAAGTGCTGGGAAAACAAGGACAACCACTGCGTGTTCGGCAAGGATGTGTTCAACGAGGTCTTTGACAAGATGCTCGCGGCAGACGCCATCATCCTGGGCTCGCCCACGTATTTCGCCGACGTGTCCTCGGAGCTGAAGGCGCTCATCGACCGCGCTGGCTTTGTGGCCATGGCCAACGGCTGCACCCTGGCGGGCAAGATCGGCGCGGCGGTGGTGGCCGTGCGGCGCGGCGGCGGCACCCACGTGTTCGACACCATCAACCACCTGTTCTTCATCTCGCAGATGGTGGTGCCGGGCTCCACCTACTGGAATCTGGGCTACGGCCTGGGTGAAAAAGAGGTTGCGGGCGATGCCGAGGCCCTGCGCAACATGCGGCACCTGGGCCGGGCCGTGGACTGGCTGGGCCGGGCCATGGCCGCCAGCGGCGCGCCCTATCCGGTGCAGGCGGGCGCCGAGGGCTAGGCGTGAGGTTGTATGTGCGGTTGTTCGTGAGGTTGTAGAGGCTGCCGGGCCAGGGGCGCTTGCGGCTCAGCCTGCGCCCTGGCTCTGGGCAAAGGCCACGATCTTGACGTCCTGCGTGGTCACATGCTCCTGGAACCAGGAGACGAGAAAGTCGAGCAGCTCGGCGTAGGGGGCTTCGCCAGTCAGGCAGCAGTCCGTGAGGCTGTGCAGTTTCAGCACGAATTCGCGGTGCAGCTCCGCGTGCTTTTTTTTGTCAGGGTAGCCGATGCGCTCCATGAACGCCTCCTCGTCCCAGAAGTGGTCCTTGGCGTGGAGGTACATGGCGGTCAGGCACTGCATCACCTGGGCCTCCCGGTCCGGGGAGCCCAGGTGGCCGCGCAGCTGGTTGATGAGGTCCACCAGGGCCTTGTGCTGGCGGTCGATGGCCGAGCCGTCCAGGGCCAGGGCGTCGTCCCACGCAATAAGCGGCGTGTCGTGCGGCGCCATGGCGGTCAACCCCGCAGCCCGAAGACGGGGCGGCGCTTCCCCGCCCGTGCGTGCGCCGGAACCGGCGGCCCAAGGCGCAGGACCGCAGACCCAAGGCCTGTCTGTTTTCTCATTGCGTGTCCTCCCATGTCAGTCGCCGTGTCAGCCCGTGTCAGCCGCCGTGTCAGCGGTCCTCCGGCGGCGGGCTTGTTCAAGGCGATACATAGCACCATTTACAGGACATTGCCAAGGGGCGCGGCAGATTTTAGATTTTGGGCTGCCCCAGGAGGATCATTTCGGCGATGGTCAGGTCCACGCGTGGCAGCTTGCCCAGGCCCTCCCGGCCCACCAGGTCCATCTCCAGCCGGGCCAGCTCGGTCAACAGCGGGGTGCGGTCGAGCGGGGCCGGTTCGCAGGCCGCGCCCAGGGCCTGGGCGCGCTCGCAGCCGGGAAAGGCGGACTGCCCGCCGCGCGGGTGGAGGAGCACATTGGGCACGCCGTGCAGGCGGCAGACCATGGGGCGAACCTCGTACAGCCCGCAGCGCAGGCCCTCTGCGGATCCGGCGGGCGGTTCTTCGGACAGGGGGCAGGGCACGCGGGGGCGCACGCCCGGCAAGAGCGGGTTCTGGTGGCGGCGGATCCAGTCTCCGGCTGCGTCCCTGATTTCGGCCAGGCGCGGCGCGGGCAGCTTCAAGAGCCCGTCCCAGAGCCCGGCCCACTCCACGTAGGTGTGGTGCCGGAACACGGTCTCGCAGCAGCTGTCGGCGCAGCCCGCGCAGGAAAGCCCAATGGGCGCGGCGGCTGCGGCGTAGGCCTCGTCCATGCGCCGGTACAGGTCGGCCAGTCTCTTCAGGGCTGCGATCTTTTTGGCCTTGCTCAGCATGCGTCCGGCTCCTGCATCAGCCAGGCGTACAGGCGCTCCACGCTGGCCGTGCGGTCAGGGGTGTCCGTGGCCAGGGTGAAGTCTGCGGCGGCCTGGTACAGGGGCTGGCGCTCGCGGTACAGGTCCTCCCTGGTTTGGCCCGGGGCGATGGCCAGGCCCCGGTTGCCCGCCTCGCCCACGCGGCCCAGGAAGGTGGGCAGGCTGACGGAAAGATGGACCACCGGCCCCAGAAGCTTCAGCCGCTCCATGGCCGCCGGGCCGTAGACCACGCTGCCCCCGGTGGAGATCACCGCGCGGCGCACCCCGAGCATGGACACCAGGGTCTCCTCGGCCTTGAGGAAGGCGGCCAGGCCCAGGCCGTCCAACAGGTCCTGCAGGCTCTGGCCGTAGTAGGCCTCGATGAGCTGGTCGGTGTCCAGGTGGGCCCAGCCGAGCTTGGCGGCCAGCAGGCGGCCCAGGGTGGACTTGCCTGCCCCGGCCATGCCGATGAGGCTGACGCAGCCTGTGGGCACAAGGCGCGTGCAGGGGGTCGTGTCGGAATCGTTCCGGGCGTGCATGGGCGTGCGGTGCTTTGGCCTCAGGCCTTGGCGCGCAGCAGGACCCGGTCCTGCTCGTCGCGTTCGGTCACCAGCACGTCCACCCGCTCGTGGCTGGCGGTGTTCACGCGCTTGCCCACGTAGTCGGCCTGGATGGGCAGCTCGCGGTGGCCGCGGTCGATGAGCACCAGAAGCTCCACGCGTCTGGGACGGCCGAAGTCGAGGATGGCCTCCAGGGCGGCGCGGGTGGTGCGGCCGGAGTAGAGCACGTCGTCCACCAGGATCAGGGTCGCGCCCTCGATGCCGGCCGGGATGTCCGTGCTGCTGATGGTCGGCGCGATGCCGAGGTTGCTCCAGTCGTCGCGGTACAGGTTGATGTCGAGCATGCCGAACAGGGTCGGGGCGGGCAGCCGGGCGTCCAGGAGCGTCTTGAGCCTGCGGGCCAGGTCCACGCCGCGGCGCTGGATGCCCACCAGGACCAGGGTCTTGTCCTCGCCCCGGCGCTCGATGACCTCCGAGGCCAGGCGCTCCAAGGTGCGGGCCATCTCCTTGGCCGTCATGATGGTGCGCGGGTCGCTCATTTTCCGGCCTCTGGAACCATCAGGCTGCGGCGGGAGAACTCCACGGCCTCCTTGGAGAAATCCTCGATCTCCGGCCAGTAGAGCTTGATGCGCATGAGGCCGAAGAACATGTTGGCCAGGATCATTCCCGTGGGCTTGAGGGGGACCTCGAGCAGGGTGCCGTTCTCGCGCCCGCGGGCCAGGAAGTCCTCGAACAGGGTGCGCATGTGGTCGATGAAGCGGCCCATGGAGCGGTGGGTGATGTCGAGAATGCTGTAGGTGCCAAGCACGATCTTGACGTCAGCCACATTGGCGTCGAGAAAGGTGAAGTGGCTGCCCAGCAGGTCCTGCAGGGTCAGGGTGCCCTTGTCCATGCGCGCGCGGCAGCTCTCGGACAGGGTTTGGTATTTCTCGTCAAAGGTGTCCAGGATGTGCTGGAGGATGTCCTCCTTGCTCTCGAAATGGCGGTAGATGGTGCCCTCGGAGATGTCCGCCCTTTTGGCCAGGTTGGCCGTGGTCATCTTGTGGAAGCCCACCTCGGAGATCATGTCTTTGGCGGTGGCTAGGATGAGATCCTTGGTGCTCATGGCATCCTCATCTTGGGGGGTAGTCGTTCCAGGGGGGCGGGTATTCGCTCCCCATCAAGTGTTGCCATGTAGCCCAGAGCGGCACAGGGGTCAACAATCTGCACAGGGGTCGATGGTCTGCACAGGGGGCAACGGCCTGCACAGGGGCCCACACGCCCATTTGACAAAGCTGCGGGCCGTCATTATCTAGGCAATTCCCAACAACGTTCAAGGAGGCTTGTGATGGTTGAACTGACGGAAGCCGCCAAGACCCAGCTCGACGGGTACTTCGCGGACAAGGAAAAGACCCCGATTCGCGTCTTTATGGCGTCCGGAGGCTGAAGCGGACCAAGATTGTCGCTGGCTCTGGATGAGCCGCGTGAGAACGACGACACCTACGAAGTGATGGGCTACAGCTTCTGCGTGGAGCGGGCCCTGGGAGAGCAAACCGGCGCCATCCGCATCGACATGACGAGCTACGGCTTTTCAGTCGAGTCGGAAAACCCAATGAACACGGGCGGCGGCGGATGCGGAGGCAGTTGCGGAAGCGGGGAGAAATCCTCCGGCGGCTGTTCCTGCTAAGACAAAATCCCCACGACGATACGGGCGGCGTTCCACGGAGCGCCGCCTTTTTTTGGGGGCGGCTTCCGGCAACCCTGTGCAGTTCATTGTTGCGAGACTATGCCAACAACATCAACGCAGACAAGGAGCGTCCCATGATCACACTGAGCGAAGCCGCTCGCGACCAGCTCGACGGCTATTTTGCGGACAAGGAAAAATCCCCTCTGCGCATCTTCCTGGCGGGCGGGTGCTGCGGGCCCAAGCTCTCCCTGGCCCTGGACGAGCTGCGCGACGGCGACGAGAGCGTGGAGTCCCTGGGCTACACCCTGCTTGCGGAAAAGGCCCTGCTGGCCGCTGCGGGCAAGATCGTCATCGACGCGGGCGAGTACGGCTTCTCGGTTGAGTCCGAGAACGAACTGGGCGGCGGCTCCGGCGGCAGCTGCGGCTCCGGCTGCGGCAGCGGCGGCGCTGGCGCTTCCGGCGGCTGCGGCTCCGGCGGCTGCGGCTGCTCCTGAACCGCTCCGGCGAACCTTCACTGAACGCCGCACAGGCGGCGTCCGACACAAAGGACGCCGCCTTTTTTGCGCGCGCGCCTTAGGCCAGGGCCGCCACCACGCGCACTTCCACCTGGGCCTCGCGCGGGAGCGCAGCCACGGCCACGGCCGCACGGGCGGGCTTGTGCGTGCTGAAATAGCCGCTGTAAATTTCGTTGAACTGGCCGAAGCGGCCCATGTCGATCAGGAACACGTCCACCGAGAGCACGCGCGTGAGGCTCGACCCGGCGGCCTCGACCACGGTGCGCACGTTGTCCAGGGCCTGCCTGGCCTGCGCGGCGAAGTCCTCGGGGATCACGCCCGTGGTCGGGTCGATGCCCAGCTGGCCGCTCAAGAACACCAACCCGCCATGGGTCACGGCCTGGGAATAGGGGCCGATGGCGGCCGGGGCGTTGGCGGTCTGGATGATCTTTGGCTCGGGTGACATGAATGCTCCTTGGTTCAGGGTGCGGGGATGCGCGCCAGAATGGGCCATGGCTGGCTGCCTGCCGGTTGCGGCGCAGGGCGCGCAGGGCGCGTAGGGCGCGTAGGGCGGAAGACGGGCAGGCCCGTGGCCGGAAGCCCCAGGGCGAGCCCGGCCATGGGCCGACGCCCCTTGCTGGGGCCCAGGCCAGTGGCCAAACCAGCGCCGATGACGGCGGAGGCTTTTGCAAAGTTGGTGCTGTCGAGCATGCGCGGCAAGGATAGTCGTTTTGGCCGCGAAAGGGAAGCCTGGGCCCAGACTGCGGGCAGCTAGAAGGGGAACCCCGGCGGCCTTGCGACCGTCGGGGTTCCTGTTGGAGGGGGAGGAGGAGTGTTGCGAGGGGAGGCTGTTCCTGTTGCGTCTAGCTGAACAGCCGGGCGGTTTGGAACACGGCCACGGCGGCCACAAAGGCCAGGCCGGTGTTGAAGGTCATGGCAAAGGCCGCCCACTTCCAGCTGGACTCGCGGGCCATGGTGACCATGGTCACGGAGCAGGGCGCGTAGAGGATGACGAAGATGATCAAGGCCAGGGCCGCAGCCTTGGAAAAGGTCGGGTCCTGGGCCAGCAGCCGTGACAGGGGCGCGGCGTCCTCGGCGTCGACCTCGCCCAGGGAATAGGCCGTGCCCAGGGTGGACACGATGACCTCCTTGGCCGCCAGCCCGCCAACCAGCGCGATGTTCACGCGCCAGTTGAAGCCCGCCAGGCGGCTCACGGCTTCCAGGGCCACCCCGGCCCGGCCAGCGGCGGAGGCCTTGAGCGCCTCCTCGGAGCGCTGCGCGGCCACCTCCTTCAGGGCGTCCTCAAGCTCCGGGATTTGCTGGCCCTGGGCCGTGGCCGCAGCGATCCGCTCCTGCACGCCCGCCGCCCTGGCGTCAAAGGCGCTGGCGCGGTCCGCTGGCAGGCCGGGGAAGGTCATGGCCGCCCAGAGCAGCACGGAGATGGCCAGGATGGTGGTGCCGGCCTTGCGCATGTAGTCCCAGGAGCGTTCCCAGGTGTGGATGCACAGGCCGCTCAAGGTCGGCATGCGGTAGGGCGGCAGCTCCATGACAAAAGGCGTGCTCGCGCCCTTGACCACGGTGCTGCGCAAAAGCTTGGCCACCAGCAGGGCCGCGACCCAGGCCGTGAGCGTCACCAGGGACATGACCCCGGCCTCGGAGCCGGGGAAGAAGGCTGCGGCCAGCATCAGAAACACCGGCACCTTGGCCCCGCAGGTCATGAACGGAGTGACCAGCAGGGTGGCCAGCTTCTCCTTGGGGCTGCGGAGCGCGCGGGTGGCCATGCAGCCGGGCACGGCGCAGCCGCCCGCGATGCCCCCGGCCACGATGAACGGCAGCACGCTGGTGCCGTGCAGGCCGAAGATGCGGAACACGCGGTCGAGCATGTAGGCCATGCGCGCCACGTAGCCGGAGTCCTCCAGGGCGGCGATGAGGAAGAACATGATCATGATCAGCGGCACGAAGCCCAGCACCCCGCCCACGCCCGCGATGATCCCGGAGACCACCAGCGAGCGCAGCAGGCCGCCGGGCATGGCCGCCTCCGCAGTCTTGCCCAGCCAGGCAAAGGCCCCTTGCACCAGCTCCATGGGCAGCTTCCCGGCCTTGAAGGTCAGGATGTAGACCAGGTAGATGATGAGCGCCATGGCCAGCGGCCCGGCCAGCTGGTGCGTGAGCACCTGGTCCATGCGGTCGGACATGCGGATGCGTTCGGCGTCGACCTTGGGGTAGCGCACCACCTGCCGCGTGATGCCCGCGATGTAGCCGTAGCGGTAGTCGGCGATGATGGCGTCCGGCGCGGCGCGCAGGGTCTTGGCCAGGTGCGCCGCCACCTTCGCCGCCAGGGCCTCCAGCCGTGCGGCGGCCTCGGGGTCGGCCTCGCGGCAGCGGCGGGTGATGGATTCGTCGCCCTCCAGGATCTTGATGCCCACCCACCTGGGCGGCACCTCCCCGGCCAGTTCCCCGGCCTTGGAGATGATGGCCTCCATCTCGTCCAGCACCGGGTCCAGGTCCGGCCCGTAGGAGATGTGCAGGGGCTTCCAGCGGCCAGCTCGCTCCTTGGCCAGGCCGTAGGCCGCCTCCAGAAGGCACAGCTTGCCCTGGCCGGAGCGCGCCACGGTCTCGATGGCCGGGCAGCCGGTGAGCTCGGTCAAGAGCTTTGTGTCGATGTCCTTGCCGTGATTGCGCACCTCGTCCATCATGTTCAGGGCCAGCACCAGCGGCACGCCCAGCTCCATGATCTGCACGGCCAGGTAAAGGTTGCGCTCCAGGGCGTCGGCGTTGAGCACGTCAATGACCGCCGCAGGCCGTGTTTTGATGAGGAAGTTGCGCGCGGCCTTCTCCTCCTCGGAATAGGCGGTGAGGGAATAGGTGCCGGGCAGGTCCACAATGTCGACCTCCACCCCGCCGCCCGCGCCCGCGACAACGGCGTGCCCCATCTTGGTCACCACCGTGACGCCCGGCCAGTTGCCCACATGCTGGTGCGAGCCGGTGAGGGCGTTGAACATGGTGGTTTTGCCGCAGTTTGGGTTGCCGGACAGGCCGATGGTCATGCTGTGCTCTTGCACGAGGGTTTCCATCTAGCCCTCCACAGGTTCGACCACGATGTGGTCGGCTTCGCTGTTGCGCAGGGCCAGGGTGAAGTCCCGCAGCCGCAGGGCCACGGGGTCGCGCAAGGGGGCCTTGCCGACCACCGTCACCTCCACGCCGGGCATGAGCCCCATGTCGCGTATCCTGCGGCCCAACTCGCCCTGAGCTCCCACGGAGCAGATGCGCAGCTTCTGATTGACCTGCGCCTGGCGCAGGGTGATGCAATTATTCACGTGTGTTTCCTTGTCGGTGTGTGCTGGTCGAGGCTGAACCTGTTGGGATGGGCCGCCGGGATTAGCGCCCGCAGCCGCAGCCGGTTCCCTTCAGCGGGTGCAAGGGAGTCGCCGCTGGCGGGCCGCTTGTGTTTCCACTGCGGTTGTCGCCGCAGCACGTGGACCCCGACGCCGAGCAGCCGCCGCAGCACGAAGCCTTGCCCGTGAGCTTCCTGTAGAAGTTCCAGCCTACAAGGGCCGCTGTCACGGCGACGATGGTGATGACGAGAATGTTTTGCCACATGATTTATCTCCTTTTGGCGCGTCCACGCGGACCGGCGCCGTCGAGGAGAGATGTAGTGATATTGAAAGTCGATGTCAAGTGGTATTGTGAAGTCTTTGCCATCAATGATTTATAGATTCCAGGTCGGGGTTGAGTCCGCTGCGGATTTGTGGTTCAATGCGGGCACGCACATCGCGGGAGGGCACCCATGGGCAAGAGCGCCAGGAAGGACAAGGACACGGCACAGCCGCAAAACGAGGAATTTACCCCAGCGGACAAGCGCTTCGCCGGAACGCTCAATTACATGGCGCGCGGCATCATCCTGGGCGGGTCGCTGGGGGCCATTGCCGGGTGGTTTTTGATGGACATGGGCCGGGCCGTGGGCCTGGGCCTTTTGGCCGGGTGCCTGGCGGGCGTGACCATGAAGAACATGAACGACCGCAAAGAGGGCCGGTAGCCAGAGAGCCGGTAGCCAGAGAGCCGGTAGACAGAGGGCGACAGGCCCGGCAGGGGCCTTGCGCTCCGCTGTGGGGCGGCTTCGTCGGCTTAGGGGCGCAGTTGCGGAAACCGTGCATCGTAAGCGGCCAGCGGCGGATGGACTCCGCCCAGGGCACAGGAGGCAGGCATGATCAGCACCACATTGTTTCCCGGGCGCTATGTGCAGGGGGCCGGGGCCTTGTCCCGCCTGGGCGGGGAGCTGGCCCGCCTGGGAAAACGGCATTTTCTGATCTGTTCCCCGCACCCCTTGGAGCACCTGCTGCCGCCCCTGCTGCCCGGACTGGGCCAGGCCGGGACCGTGCATGTGGAGCGCTTTGGCCGGGAATGCACGGACCAGGAGATCAAGCGGCTGCTGGCTGCGGCCCAGGACTTCGGGGCCCAGGCCATCACCGCCATCGGCGGGGGCAAGACGCTCGACGCGGCCAAGGCCGTGGCCGCCCGCGCCGGGCTCCCCGTGGCCGTGGCTCCCACCATCGCCTCCACGGACGCGCCCTGCAGCTCGGTCTGCGTGGTCTACTCGCCGGAGGGCGTGTTCCAGCGGGCCGACCTGCTGCCCCGCAACCCGGACCTGGTCCTGGTGGACACCCGGGTCATCGCCCTGGCCCCGGCCCGGTTTCTGGCCTCGGGCATGGGCGACGCTTTGGCCACCTGGTTCGAGGCGGAGTCCTGCCGCCTCAGCCGTGGGCAGAACATCGCGGGCGACGTGGGCTCCATGACCGCCCACGCCCTGGCCCGGCTGTGCTACGAGACCGTGCGGGACTGGGGCCGCGCCGCGCTGACGGCCTGCGAGGCCCAGGTGGTCACCCCGGCCCTGGAGCGGGTGGTCGAGGCCAACACCCTGCTCAGCGGCCTGGGCTTCGAGAGCGGCGGCCTGGGCGCGGCCCACGCCATCCATAACGGGCTGACGGCCCTGCCCCAGGTGCACCACCTGTTCCACGGCGAAAAGGTGGCCTTTGGCGTGCTGGCCTCGCTGTTCCTCACGGACAAGCCCCTTGCGCTCATGGATGAGGTGTACGCCCTGTGTGAGGCCTTGGGCCTGCCCACCACCTTTGCCGATCTGGGGCTTGCGGGGGTTGCGGACCTGGACCTGCGCCGCGTGGCCGAAAAGAGCTGCGCCGAGGGCGAGAGCATCCACAATGAACCGGTGGAGGTCTCCCCGGACTTGGTTCTTTCCGCCCTCAAGGCTGCGGACGCCGAGGGCCGCCGCCGCAAGTAGGGGGCGCTAGGGCTGCTGCGCCGTCTTCGGTTTCCACTCGCGCGCCATTTGCTGGGCCTTGGCGATTTGGTCGGGGGTCATTTGCGCCGTGATCTTGTCACAATTCTTTTTCGCCCCAGTGTCGCCGTTATTGGCGGCTAGGGTGAACCACATCAATGCCTGTGCGTAGTCCCGGGGGACGCCTTGCCCGGTGGCATACATGGCTCCCAGATTGTGCTGGGCGGCAGGGAGGCCTTGCTCTGCTGCCTTGGTCATCCACTTTCCAGCTTCAGTATGGTTTTGTGGGACTACGCCGCTGCGGTACATGAGGGCAAGACTGAACTGAGCCCATGCGTCACCATTAGTTGACGCCATGCTGAGCCATTTTATTGCTTCTATATAATCTTGTTGAACACCATCTCCAAGAATATACAATGAGCCAAGAGCACATTGAGCGTGGGTGTGCGCTTGCTCTGCGGCCATTCTGTACATTCTTGATGATTCAGTGAGATCCTTTGGAACACCTTTTCCAGTTTCGTGCAAACGTCCAAGGTTGTACTGTGCTTCTGGATCACCTTGATCTGCCGCCTTGCGAAACCACTTTACAGCTTCAACAATGTCTTTCTTGACTCCAATACCATCTTCATATGAACTTCCAATAGTGTCTTGTGCTACGGCATACCCAAGTTCAGCTGACTTACGACACCACTTAGCTGATTCTATGGCATCACTCGTGACACCTTGCCCATTGTGATACATGGCCGCGAGTCGGTACTGGGCCTTTGCGTCCCCCTGTTCCGCAAGAGGCCTTAATATCTTGAGGGCAGTGGCGTAATCCCCACGGGAAGTCGCAGCCTGAGCATCCTCAAGTGATTCCGCCAGAACAGGCTGGGCACACAACAGAACCAGACAGACGAGGGAGAAGAGGAGTGTTTTGCGGCGCAAGGGGAGCCTCCAGGAAACGGATACTCCCCCTTGCCAGAGCCGCGCCGAGCGGTCAATGCGTATTGGCGTGCAAATCAAATGGAATCTGGGGCTGCGGCCCGCCCGCCCTACTGCCCTGGTCGCGCGCCTAGGAGCTGCACCAGCCGGGGAGACAAGAGCGGCAAGAGGCGCGGGTGGCACAGCGGCACGCGCAGGGTCTGCGGGCCGTCGGCGTAGCTCGCCATTTGGTATGGTGCGAAGCTGAACACCAGGTCCTGGCCGTCAATGACGAAGACCGCGAAATTCTCGGCCTTGGGCTCCACCCCCTCCGGGAGCACATGCCCGTCCAGCACCAGCTCCATGCGCCGCGCGGCCAGCTCCGAGAGCAGGCTAAGCGCCGCCGGGAGGTCCTTGAACAGGTCGGCCAGGCCCAGCACGCGCTGGTTCTCCACGTCGAACACAAAGGAGGCGAAGCTCTGGTTGGGGTGCGCGCCGCCGGTGTCGCGGCTGGCCTCGAAGCGCACGGACAAAAGCCCCGGCGAGGCCGTGAAGCTTTTGAAGGCCACGAGGTCCACATTGGCCCGGAAGTGGCCCTGCCCCACGCCCACAGCGCGCAGCAGGTCCTGGACCTCCCTTTTGCGTTCCGCGATGTAGGCGGACAGGGTTGCGTCCAGCTGCATCTGGCCGGTGACGGGCAGGGTGTAGCGGTAGTACTGCCTGGGGCTGTAAGTGTGCGACAGGCGCTTGACCTTGCGCACGAGCCGAGCGTGGGGCGCGCCAGCGCCGTACGAGCCGAAGCCGCCGCCCAGGCCCAGCAGGCGCGGGCAGATGACGGCGTTCACGTCCCGGGCCAGGGCGTCCAGGCTGGCCAGGTCGTCGTCGATGGAGCGCTTGAACCGGTCGCGCTCGGCCTCCAGCTCCTTCAGCCGCGCCAGCACGGGAGCGTGCTCGTCCTTGATCCGGCGCGCCTCCTGTTTGGGTATGGCCACAAAGGTCCGGGCCGAATCGGCCAGCTCGTCCACCAGATCGCCGGAGGCCTTGTCCGCCTGGGACCGGGGCCGCTCCACCACCGGGATGCCGCTCAGGCTTTTGCCGACCTTGAGCCTGCGGGCGCTCAGGGGGGTGGAGAAAAAGGCCGTGTCGCCGCCGGGCAGGCGCACCAGGTACAGGGCCGGGCCAAGCCGGCGCAGCACCTTGGCGCCCTTCAGGGCGTCGGTGTCCACGGGCGGGTGCTCGGCGTAGAGGGTCGCAGCGTTGTCCAGGGCCTGCTGGTGGCGCTGCC
Source organism: uncultured delta proteobacterium (assembly GCA_903843965.1). Lineage (GTDB taxonomy): Bacteria > Desulfobacterota > Desulfovibrionia > Desulfovibrionales > Desulfovibrionaceae > Humidesulfovibrio. The sequence goes on along the minus strand of CAIMRY010000005.1, from coordinate 38,075 downwards.
AGCGCTCGCGCAGCTGCGGCGGGTTGAAGGCCGCCACGCGGCTTATGGCCAGGCGCAGGTCGCCGGGCAGGGACAGGCCGCCGGAGTATGCAGGAGCCGAGGAGTTCTGGACCAGGTCCGCGCGCAGCCGCGCCCATTCCGGGGAGGCCGGGTCGGTGTCGTTGACGAGCACGCTCAGGCGGCGGGCCACGATTTGCGCGTGCTGGGCGGGCGTTAGCGGTTGGGTGGGCTGGGCGGCGGCCACGGCGGTGGCGTTGGCCATGGGTGCGGCTGTGGCGGCCATGGGGGCGGTTGGGCTGGCGGCCGCAGTGGTTTCTGGCGCGGGGCGCAGCTCCAGCCCGCAGCCCGAAAGGGCGGGGCCAAGCAGGGTCAGGGCCAGGATAAGGGCGGCGGGCCGGGTGTGGATGCAGGCCGAGATGCGCATGAATGCCTCCGGTGTTGAGCCGGAGTTCTAGCTTTCCGGGCCCCTGGAAGCAAGGGGAAGAAGCACGGGGAAGAAGCACGGGGAAGAAGCACGGGGAAGAAGCACGGAGAAGTCGCTCGGAGAAGGCGCGGGGGGGAATGAAAAAGGCCGCCTCCGGGGAGACGGCCTTGACCGGGTTCACAGGAGGCCGGGGCCTACAGGATCTGGCTTAAGAAGAGCTTGGTGCGGTCGTGCTCCGGGCTCTTGAAGAAGTGCTCGGGCGTGCCTTCCTCGATGATGCCGCCGTGGTCCATGAAGACCACGCGGTCGGCCACCTCGCGGGCAAAGCCCATCTCGTGGGTCACCACGGCCATGGTCATGCCCTCGCGGGCCAGGGTGACCATGACGTCGAGCACCTCGCCGATCATCTCGGGGTCGAGCGCGCGGGTGGGCTCGTCAAAGAGCATGATCTTGGGCGACATGGCCAGCGCCCGGGCGATGGCCACGCGCTGCTGCTGCCCGCCGGAGAGCTTGGACGGGTACACGTGGGCCTTTTCCATGATGCCGACCTTGTCCAGCAGCTTCAGGCCCATCTCGTCGGCCTCGGCCCGGCTCATGCCCTTGAGCTTCATGGGGGCCAGGGTCAGATTCTCCAACACGGTCTTGTGCGGGAAGAGGTTGAAGCTCTGGAAGACCATGCCGAGCTCCATGCGCAGCTTGTTTATGTCCGTGGCGGGGGCGTTGATGTCCAGGCCGTCCACGATGATGGTGCCGCTGTCCACGGTCTCCAGCTTGTTGATGGAGCGCAGAAGCGTGCTCTTGCCCGAGCCCGAGGGGCCGATGATGACGACCTTTTCGCCCAGGCTCATGGACATGGAGACGTTGTTCAGGGCCTTGAGCGCGCCAAAGGACTTGCTCACGTGGCGGATGTCGACGATGGGGAGGGTGGAGGGGGCGCTAGTGGCGGACATAATGGCTGAGCCTCGCTTCCATTAAGCTGACGCCCTTGGACAAGAGCAGCGTGATGACGAGATAGACCAGGGCGACCATGGTGAATGTTTCAAAGTAGAGGAAGGTCTCGCTGCTGAACTCCCGGCCGCGGCGCAAGAGGTCGCTCACCGCCAGGATGGACACCAGGGAGGTGTCCTTCAAGAGCGCGATGAACTCGTTGCCCACCGGGGGCAGGATGGTGCGCCAGGCCTGCGGCAGGATGACCAGGAACATGGTCTGCTTGGTGTTGAATCCAAGGGACCGCGCGGCCTCGCTCTGGCCCTTGTCGATGGCCGTGATGCCCGCGCGGAAGACCTCGCCCATATACGCGCCGTAGCACACGCTCATGGCGATGACCGCGGCGGTCAGGTCGTGGACGTTGAGCAGGCGGCCCAGGGCGTAGTAGATGTAGAAAAGTTGCACCAGAAGCGGGATGCCTCGGATGATCTCCACGTAGGTGGAGGCCAGGAGGTTGATGGCCTTGTTCTTGGACACGCGGCCCAGGCCGGTGATCAACCCGATGATGCAGGCGCAGATGATGGAGATGATCGTCACCTCGAAGGTGATGATGACGCCGTCGGACAGGTACAGGATGATGCGCTTGTAGGGCGCGGGCTCGAAGACGATCAGGTAGAAGATGGTGCTGATCGCGAAAACGATGCTGATGGTCCAGGCGTTGAACAGGCCCCAGTCGGTTTTGCTGGGAATGGCCGCCCCTTCCCCTACGTCGATGATTCGTGTTTCGCTCATGCGTTCATGGCCTCTGGTTTGGAATGCCGGGGGGCCGCCAAGCGGCGACCCCCCGGTGGGAATGCGTGCGCAGTGCGTGGAGCCGGACCCGAAAAGGGCCGGTCTACTTCATCTTGTGCTGTTCCTTGATCTTGTCGAAGGTGCCGTCGGCCTTGATGGCGGCCAGGCCCTTGTTCACGAGGTCAAGCACTTCCTTGTTGCCCTTTTTCACGGCGATGCCGATGTTCTCGACCTTGTCGCTCTTGAGCACGCCAGCGATCTTGATCTTGTCTGCGTACTTCTTGGTGGTGTATTCCACGGCCACGGGGCTGTCGGCCACGACGGCCTGGATGCTGCCCTTGACCAGGTCTTCCATGGCCAGGCCCACTTCGTCGTAGGTCTTGACGGCCTTGAAGCCCTTCACGTCCTTGACCACGAAATAGCTGGTGGTGCCGATCTGGGCGCCGATGCTCTTGCCCTTGAGGCCGGCCAGGTCGGTGGCCTTCTCCTTGGTGCCGACCACGAGCATCTGCTCAATGGCCATGATGGGCTCGGAGAAGTCCATCTTCAGCTTGCGCTCGTCGGTGATGGACACGGAGGAGGAGATGGCGTCATACTTGCCATTCTCCAGGCCGCCGAAGATGCCGTCCCAGGCCACGTTCTTGAACTCGGCCTTGAAGCCGCCCTTCTCGGCGGCGGCCTTGATCACGTCAACCTCGAAGCCCACGATCTCTTTCTGCTCGTTCATGTACTGCATCGGGGGGTAGGTGGCGTCGGAGGCGAAGACGATGGTCTTGGGACCAGCGGGGGCGGGGGCAGCGGCGGGGGCCTCGGCCTTCTTCTCTTCCTTCTTCTCGCCGCAGCCGACCACGCCCAGGGCGAGGATGGCGCAAGCGGACACCAGGAACAGGGACTTGAACAGGCGTTTCATGAAATTTCCTCCAGTTGAAGCGTTCATTGAGTGCAATCACACGACAATACGCTCCCGGTAAGGGCGGAAAAGCCGCCCGGCCGGGTAGATTCCGTGATCCATCGGGCCGTGGTGGTCGATGACGCACGGCACAGGCTTATTCCTTAGACACATCGCGTCGAAAAAACAAGAACCAGCTCGCCGCGCTGAGTATTTGCCCGCTGTTTTTGGGCCCAGGGGCGTGGGCTTCATGTCATCTCCCTCGCCTGGCGCGCTGGCGGGCGCATGGAGCCCCGCTGACGGCGACGGTCCGCGCGGCAGGAGGGGCAGGCTCCGGCATCGAACACATCGCGTCGAAAATACGAGAACCAGGGCAGGGTGCTGAGCATTCGCTCACATGGCCCCCAGGCACAGTCCGCTTGACCGCGCCGCGCCCGCAGCATACAGACCCACAAGGCCAGTACCCGAACAGCACGCGCCGCCATGACCGTCCCTTCGGAGTGCGGGCAAGCGGGCTCAACACCACCGGAATCCACCCATGATGAACAGCGCCCCGGAGACCCCGGACACCCCCGTGATCGCTCCGCCCCGGCATTCCAATAAAATCTTCTCTTATTTCCTGCTGTTTTTTCTCGTGGTGGCCCTGCTCTGGGGCTTTGTGCTGGTGGAGCCGTTCATCCACACCATCGTCATCTCCGCCGTGCTCTCCATCATCTTTTCCCCGCTGTACCTGCGCATCTGCACCCGCCTGGGCGAGCGGGCCAACCTCGCCGCCGGGATCACCGTGGCCGTCGTGGTCTTCGCCATCATCCTGCCCACGGCCTTTCTGGCCTGGGGGCTGGTCACCCAGGGGTTGGATTCCGTGCGCATGGTGACCCACTGGATGGACAAGGCCGACGCGGCGAACCTCTTCAGCGACCACCGCCTGGAGCCCTACCTGCAGTGGTGCCGGGAGAATCTGCCCTTCCTGAAGATCGACGAGGCCACCATCCAGGCCAAGCTGGTCCAGTATGCGCGCGGCTTCGCCCAGTCCGTGCTCGACGCCAGCGCCACCCTGGTGGGCAATGTGGCCAAGATGCTGCTGCGTTTCTTCCTCATGATCTTCATGGTCTTCTATTTCCTGCGCGAGGGCCGGGGCATGGTGCTGAAGCTGAAGTACCTGGCGCCCATGGCCACGCACCAGGAGGACGTCATCATCGACAGCCTGCAGCGGGTGGCGCGCGCAGTGCTTTTCGGCAGCCTGTTCATCGCCATGCTGCAAGGGCTGGTGGGCGCGCTCGGGCTGTACCTGGTGGGCATCCAGCCGCTGTTCTGGGGCACCATGATGGGCATGGCCGCGCTCATTCCGGTCATCGGCACCGGGCTGGTCTGGATTCCCGTCTCGGTCTACCTCTATGTCTTCGTCAGCCCGAACACCGCAGCCTTCTTCCTGTTCTGGAACGTCGTCCTGGTCACCAGCATCGACACCATCCTGCGGCCCCTGCTCATGCGCAAGGCCGCGCAGGTCTCGCCCTTCTACATCTTCTTCGCCATCCTGGGCGGCATCCACGCCTTCGGGGCGCTGGGCATCTTCTACGGCCCGCTGATCTTGAGCTTCCTCATGGTCATGCTCAAGATCTACAGCGACGAGTACAGCGAGGTCCTCACGTCGAGGACGGACTTCAGGTCCTACAGGAACGAACCATGACCAAGCCGCTCTCCGGGCGCTCTCCCCTGGCTGCGCCCGCCTGCTTCCGTCCCCTCGGACTCTTGCTCTTCGCCCTGGCCCTGACCCTGGCCCTGGCCTGGGGCTGCGCCAAGCCTGTGGCTCCGCCGCCGCCCCCCCCGGCCAAGGTCGAGCGACCCTGGTACGCGCCCTTAAGCGTGGATGAAGCCCTGGCCCGCGTGGCCCAGATGCACCCCTCCAGCCAGGGCTTCAAGTCCTGGCGCGACCTGGAGCCCGGCCTTAAGGCCAACCTGGCGTACGTGTCGGCCAGGCCCGCCTCGCAGCCAGCCGTGGACCGGCCCGGCCTGAAGCTCACCTGGGGGGCCCTGCGCCTGACCCTGGAGGACCTGCTCGCGGCACTGCCCTATCTGGACAGCGACCCGGCCCTCTTGGCGCGGGTCTTCTCCTGGTTTCCGGCGCAGCCAGAGCAGACCCTGGTCACCGGCTACTACGAACCTTTCCTGGAGGCCAGCCTGGAGCCTGATCCGGCCTTTCCGTACGCCATCTACAGCCGCCCCAAGGACATGCTGACGTTGGAACTGGGCGAGTTCAACTCCCGCTGGAAGGGCCACCAGCTGCGCTACCGCCTGACCAAGAACGGCATCAAGCCCTACTACTCGCGCGGGGAGATCGACTTCGGCGGGGCGCTCAAGGGCAAGGAAACGGCGCTGGCCTGGGTCAAGGACCGCATCGAACTGTATTTTCTGCATATCCAGGGCTCGGGTCGGCTCGTTCTGCCCGACGGCAGCGTGAAGCATGTGCTCTACGCGGACAAGAACGGCCGCGACCTGGCCATGCTGGGCCGCACGGTGATCCGGCGCGGCTACCTGACCCGCGACGAGGCCAGCATGCCGCGCATCCGCAGCTTTGTGCAGCAGAACCCGCACCTGGCCAAGGAGCTCTTGTCCGAAGACCTGAGCTACGTGTTCTTCAAGCTGTCCGATGTCGGCCCCTTTGGCAGCATGGCCAGCCTGCTCACGCCGCTGGGCTCCATCGCCGTGGACCGCTCGCAGGTGCCGCTGGGCGCGGCCCTGGCCATGAGCGCGCCCCTGCCGGTGCCTCCGCAGGGCGGGCCGGGCCGCCTGTCCGGGATCATGCTGGCCCAGGACACGGGCGGGGCCATCGTGGGCAACCACGTGGACCTGTTCTGCGGGTCCGGGCCATACGCGGAGTATGTGGCCGGGCGCATGAAGAATCCCGGCGTGCTGCACATCCTGGTCAGCAAGCGCGCCCTGGCCGAGTTGCCCCCGCCTGCGGCCAACGGCGTGAACGCCCCTGAAAACGGCAGCGGGCATTCCAATGGCAACGGGCAGGCCAACGGCAACGGCCAGAATGGCAATGGGGCGCAGGCCCAGTAGCTGCCGGAACCGCGCGGGCCGGACGTGTGCGAGGCTGAAAGGCCGCCGGAGGCGTAAGCACCCCCGGCGGCCTTTTTCTATTGGCCGTATTTCTATTGGCCGGTGGCCTGCCTGTGGCGCACCAGGTCGGCCACGGCCAGCACCGGCAGGTCCTCAGCCTCGGCAAAGGCCACGATCTCCGGCAAGCGGGCCATGCTGCCGTCGGGGTTGGTCAGCTCGCAGAGCACCCCGCAAGGCTCCAGCCCGGCCAGGCGCATCAGATCCACCGTGGCCTCGGTGTGGCCGGGGCGCTCCAGCACCCCGCCAGGCCGGGCGCGCAGCGGAAACACATGGCCGGGCCGGCGCAGATCGGCCGGGCCAGCGCCCGGCGTTGCCGCCGCGCGCACCGTGCGCACCCTGTCCGCGGCGGAGACCCCGGTGGTCACGCCCTCGGCCGCCTCGATGCTGACCGTGAAGGCCGTGCCGTGGCGGCTGGTGTTGGCCGCGACCATGGGCGGCAGGTCCAGGGCGTCGGCTTTTTCGTCCGTCAGGCAGAGGCAGACGATGCCGCTGCACTCGCGGATGAGCATGGCCATCTGCCGGGTGTCGAGGGATTGGGCCGGAAAGATGAGGTCGCCCTCGTTCTCCCGGTTTTCGTCGTCCACCACCAGGACGCCGCTGCCGCGCCGGAGTGAGGCCAGGGCCGCCTCCAGACGTGCATCGGAATCGCCAAAGGTTGCGAGAAGGGACTGATTCATGGTGCGCCTCCTTAAAGGCCAGGGACCAGAATCAGGGCGTGCAAGACAGTCCGCCAGACGCCAGGCGATCCCGTCAAACGGGCGCGCAAGGCGGATGGCGCGCGCGGACTAAGAAGCCCGTCGCCGTGCTGCCTCGTTCTCTTCCATCCGGACTGTCACCGTCGGCTCCGGCATCGCACCGGAATCTGCTGACCCCGCTCCCCGATGGAGCAAGCGCTCGCGGGCTCCCCGGAAGCGCAAGGCGCGCCCAGGATACCGCCGGTGGGGAATTGCACCCCGCCCTGAGAACAAGTGGCCGGACTGTACCCAGGCGGCCAGGGCGCGTCAATGACCGGGCCGGAGCCAAGGACTCGGACTGCGTCAATGACTCGGACGGCATTGGCCGCATGCCCGGGGGGGGCGGCGGCGTACGGGTATAGCCGTGGGACAGGGCAAGGCGACAGGGGCAGGCCGCCCGGAGCGCTGGCTTCAGGCGGCTGTTGAATCGGGTGGGGAGGCTCCGGCCGCCTATGGGGTGGTGAAGTAGAAGTCGCCGCGCAGGCTGGTGGATTCCCAGGGCACCTGCTTGTCGCCGGTGGCGCGCATGACCTCGTCGCGCACGTGCTTGAACATCAGCTCCACGGGCTGGCCGGGCGCGCGCATGGCCCGGAGCAGCTTTTCGGTGTACACGCCGTTGCGGCCCTGGCCGTCCGCAGCCACGGAGTCCGGGGCCGTGGCGTAGGCGATGATCGAGCCCCTGGGCGCGTCCATCTTGGCCAGGCCCTGCTCTGCGCTGCGCCAGCTGCGGGCAAAGGGGTTGTTGCGGCAGGCGTCCAGGATGACCAGGTTCAGGTCGTTGCCCGCGTTCTCCATGCGCCCCAGCACCAGCCCGGCGTCCATGCACCTGTATCTGGCGTCCTGCTCGGTCGTGAGCTTGGCGTCGACGGGCACGAGGTAGTTCTTGCCGTGCACCTGCATCCCGTGGCCCGCGAAGTAGAACAGTCCGGCCCCGCCTTTTTTGAGTTGGCTCCAGAACTCGTCCACCGCGCCCTCCATCTGGGCCAGGCTGGCGTTTTCGCGCAGGATGACCTGGAAGCCCAGGGCCTTGAGCGCGTTCGCCATGTCGTGGGCGTCGTTGACCGGGTTTTTGAGCGGGGCCGTGGGGTAGGCGCTGTTGCCGATGACGAGCGCCACGCGGCGCTGTTTCGGGCCCGTGGCTGCGGGCCTGGCGGGCTTTTCGGCCTGCATGGTTTGGACAGGCTGCATGGAGGGGCTGGCCAGCTCGGCCAGCTCGGCCTTCTGGCGCTTCAGATCCGCCAGCTCCTCGGCCAGGCGCGCCCGCTCGGCGGCCAGTTCCGGCCTGGATTGTCCGGCCAGCGCCGGTTGCTCTGTCCGGGGCGGCGTAGCGCTGAACTCCTCATAGGTCTGGTAGCCCACTGCCTTGATGTCGTTCCACACGCCGCGCACCACGCGACCGTTGGTGAAGGTCAGCGCGCCGGGGCCCACGCGCCTGCCGCCCTCGAACAGGCCGTCGAAACGGGTGCCGTCCATCCAGGTGAAGGCGCCCTTGCCCTGAGCCTCGCCGCCCTGGAACTCGCCTGCGTAGCTCCAGCCGCCGAACCCGACCATGGAGCCCTGCCCGTTGACGCAGTCGCCGGAGGCGCACGTGGTTCCCAGGCCACCGGCGCAGCCGCACAGGCAGAACAGGGCCAGGGAAAGAAACAGCAGCCGGGTGCGGGCTGGGGGCAGCGGGTACAGCATGGGCCACCTCGGTCGAGCAGGAATGTTTGAACATTCCCTACATGGTAAACGTCGGTTCTGGCAAGGCTGGCGGATTGCTATTGCAGCTTGTCCAGCTCGCCCATGATGACGCCGAGGTCGGGCCTGCGGTTGATGTCAAAGGCCTTGACGAAGCGGATGACGCCCTTCTTGTCGATGATCACGATGGCCCGCTCGGAGGTGCCGCTGGTGCGCAACAGGCCGTAGCGCTTGGCCACCGCGCCGTGGGGGAAGTCGGACAGGACCGGGAACCACAGCCCATGCATCTCCACCACCCAGGCGTAGAGGCTGGGCACGTTGTCCACGCTGATGCCCAGGATGATGGCCCCGCGCTCCTCGAACATCTCCTGGGTCAGCTTGTAGCCGGGCCACTGGTCCGAGCACACCGGCGTGAAGGCCGCAGGCACGAAGGACAATACCACGTTCTTTTTGCCGCGGTAGTCCGAAAGGCGCACGGTCTGCCCGGAGATGGCGGGCAGGGCGAAGTCCGGGGCCAGTTGTCCGGGCCGCACCTTGAGGGTGCTGTCCACGGGCTTGAGCTGGCCGGGGTCGTAGATCATGTCCTTCAGGTCCTCGGCCAGGGCCGGAGCAGGGGCCAGGACCGGGGCGAAAGCCGGAGCGAAAAGAGGGGCGGCCCAGACCAGGGCGGCCCAAACCAAGGCGATGCTGACGACGCGGACGCTGCGGGCGCTGTGCTGACGCATGGGGCCTCCTTGCAGGGCTGAGCCGGATGGTCTGGAGGTTACTGCACGCCGGAAACGCGCAGCACCTGGTTCAGGAAGGCCTCGCCGTCGGCAAAGGGGCCTTCCTGGATGAAGAGCACCTCAAAGCCCTTGCCGCCGGGCGCGGCCTTAAGCACCATGTACGTCGGGGTGTAGACGTTGCCCAGGGCCTTGTGCAGCTCGTATTCCCCGTCCTGGAACAGCGGCAGCGGGATTGCGAACTGCTTGCGGAAGGCGTTGACCTCAAAGGCCGAGTTGCCCGCGCCGAGTCCCAGCATCTTCAGCTTTTGGCCCTGGGGCAGTTTGGTGAGGTTCACGAAGACCTGGTTCACGGACCTGGCTGCGGCCTGGCAGCGCGGGCAGTACATGCTGAAGACCTCCACCAGCAGCGCCTCGGCCTTGATCTGGGAGAGCCGGAACTGTTTCACGCCCTGGGGCAGGCCCAGGTACTCGGCCTCGTGCGGCAGGGGCGCGGCCTTGATCACCAGGTCGGGCAGGATGTCGCCGACCTTGGGCGCGGCCAGGGCCGGGGCGGCGCAGGCCAGCAGCAGGAGCATGACGAGGGGGGCGGTCAGTCGGTTCATGGGGCGGCTCCTCAAGGATGGGTAGACGATTTTGAAAAAGAATAGCGCACTTGCTGGATTTGGCAAGGGGCGAAGAGCGCCGCTTTTTGAACCCTGGACGCGGGCGGGTGCGCCTTGCGCCAGTGATTCCGGATGGTGGTTTCGGATGAACGCACGGGCCGGACGCACAGTGTTCCTGCCGCCCTTGGGCCTTGCGCCTGCGCTGTCCGGGCTGGCGCTACCGGCTCCTTGTCCGTCCGCCTCTGCGGGGCGTTTTGGCGCGGTTGCCCTGCGTCGGCTAGCGGGCTGTCCCCGTTCGTCGCCGGAAATACAATCGGGGGGGGCTCATCACCCCCCCCGAAGGGGAAACCGCCAGTTTGGTCCAACCTTCCCGGCGGTTTCCTATCTAGAGGTGCGTTCCACTTGTTTCAAGGGCCTAGCCCAGGAAGGCCCGCAGGGGCCTGGTCAACGCGGCCAAGGCCTCCTGCCTGGTGTACGTGCGGCGGGTGGGCGTCGCGTCGGCCATCAGGGTCTTGGCGTACAGGCCGGGCTTGTTCTGGGTCAGGAAGATGACCCGGACGGACTCCTCGTCCACCAACTGGGCGTCCGGGTACTTCTTCTTGGCCGTTTCAAGGGCCTTCTTGGCCAGGCTCAGCATGGCGTCACGGTCACCGAAGTTCATGGTCCCGGTGGGGCAGGACTGCACGCAGGCGGGAAGCTTCCCGGCCTTCACGCGGTCGTTGCACATGTCGCATTTGCTGATGACCTTGGTCTTCTTGTTCACGCGCGGGATGTCGTACGGGCAGGAGGAGCGGATGGTGGCCGCATCTTCCTTGGCCGTCTTCTCGTTGTAGACCACGGCGCCGGTGTCCGGGTCCTGGATGATGGAGTCGGGCAGGGACGCGCCGGACTTGCAGGGTGCATCCAGGCAGTGGCGGCACTGATCGGGCAGGAAGAACCAGTGCATCTTGCCCTCCAGCTCCATCTCGCTGAAGCGGACCACGCGCAGGGTGGTGGCGGAGAGGTCAGGCGGATTCTGGTGGCTTCCCGTGTTCACGGTTTTCTCGCCAGGCAGTTTCTTCCACTGCTTGCAGGCGACCTGGCAGCCACGGCAGGCGGTACATTTCGTCAGGTCGACGAAGAAGCTCTTACCACTCATGACGTGCCTCCTTAAGCCTTCCGGACGTTGACCATGAAGGCCTTCGTCTCGGGTATGCCGGTATTGGGATCGCCGACGGACGGGGAGAGCAGGTTGGCCGCATCGCCGCCACTCTTGTCCTCTGGCCAGCGCCAGCCGAAGTGCCAGGGGATGCCGACCTCATGCACGACGTTGCCCTGCACGATGAAGGGCTTGAAGCGCTTGGTGACGATGGCCTTGGCCCAGAGCTTGCCGCGCTGGTTGTCCAGCGTGACCTTGTCGCCGTTCTTGATGCCGCGAAGGGCCGCGAGCTCCTCGCTCATTTCGCAGAACATCTGCGGCTCGGCTTCAAGCAGCCAGGGCTGCGGGCGGGTCTGCAGGCCCGTCTGCCAGTGCTCGGTGACGCGGTAGGTGGTGCAGACGAACGGGTAGCGCGGGTCGCAGACGTTCAGCTCCTCGCCCTTGAACTTGAGCGCGGTGGGGTTGTGCAGCACCTTGGAGTACGGATGGCTGGCCACGGGGCAGTCCAGCGGCTCGTAGTACTCGGGGAAGGGGCCGTCGTTTAAGCCCGGGCCGAACAGGGCGGCCATGCCGTGCACCTGCATGATGAACGGATGCACGCTTCCGGGGGCGCCGCCGCCGTCCACCACGTCGATGTCCCAGCCCTTGCCGTTCCAGGCCAGCACAGGCTTCTGCGGGGCATAGGGCTTGCCGGTCAGGTCGGTGCTTGCGCGGTTGTAGATGATGCGGCGGTTGACCGGCCAGGACCAGGACCAGTTGGGGAACAGGCCGATGGCCGCCTGGGCCGGGGTCTGCTCCTTGGAGCGCTTGGCCGCGCGGTTGTCCTTGGGGTCCGGGCCGACGTACGAGCCGCAGTAGATCCAGTTGCCGGAGCAGGTGCTGCCGTCGTCCATCAGGGCCGGGAAGGCGGCCACCTGGGTGCCGGCCTTGAAGACCTTCATGGAGCCGTCGGGCTGCTTAACGGAAACGTCCTTCAGGTAGTAGCCATTGATGAGCTTGGCGGTCTTGTGGACGTCGAACTCGTGTCCGTTGCCCATGTCCTCCCAGTTCATGTTCAGCACGGGCTCGGGGAAGGCGCCGCCTTGCTTCTTATACAGCTCGCGCACCTTCTGGGCCAGCTCGTAGATGATCTCGCCGTCCGGGCGGGAGTCGCCCAGGGGCTTGGGACCCTGATAACGCCACTGCATCCAGCGGCCGGAGTTGGAGATGGAGCCTTCCTTCTCGGTGGACACTGCGCAAGGCAGCATGAAGACCTCGGTCTTGATCTTCTTGGGGTCCATGCCCGGGCCCTGCCAGAAGCTGCCGGTCTCGTTGTCGTAGATGTTGACGTTGACCATCCAGTCAAGCTTGGTCATGGCCTCGCGGGTCTTGTTGGAGTTGGCTCCGGAGACCGCAGGGTTCATGCCCCAGGCGAAGAAGCCCTTGAAGGCGCCCTTGCCCATCTGGTCGAACAGGGTCAGCCAGGAGTAGTCCCGGCCCACGTCGAGCTTGGGCAACCAGTCGAAGGCCTGGGCCGGTGCGGCGTTCTTGTAGAAGCTCTTGAACAGGCTGACCGCGTACTTGGGCTGGTTCTTCTTCCAGTTCATGCTCTTGGGGTCCTTGGACACCGGAGCGACCTTCTTCAGATAGTCCTCGATGGATTTTTCCGCCGTCGAGGGCGTGGGCAGATACCCGGGGATGATGTGGAAGAGCAGGGCCTGGTCCGTGGAGCCCTGGACGTTGGACTCGCCGCGCAGGGCGTTGATGCCGCCGCCGGCCACGCCCATGTTGCCCAAAAGCGACTGGATGATGCTCATGGCGCGGATGTTCTGCACGCCCACGGTGTGCTGGGTCCAGCCCATGGCGTACATGGAGGTTGCGGCCTTGTCCGGCTTGCCCGTGGAGGCAACGGCCTTGTAGACCTCAAGCAGCTTGGCCTCGGGGGTGCCGCACATGTCCACGGCGTTTTTGAGGCTGTAGCGGCTGTAGTGCTTCTTCATCAGCTGGTACACGCTGCGCGGGTCGGCCAGGGTGTTGTCGCGTTTGGGCGCGCCCTTCTCGTCCAGGGCAAAGGCCCAGGCGGACTTGTCGTACTTGCCCGTCTCGGCGTTGAAGCCGCTGAACATGCCGTCCTTGAAGTCGTACTTGTCGCCGACGATGAAGGAGGCGTTGGTGTAGTTGACCACATACTCCTTGAAGATCAGGTCGTTCTCCAGGATGTAGTTGATCATGCCGCCCAGAAACGCGATGTCCGAACCGGAGCGCAGGGGCGCGTAGATGTCGGCTTTCGCACTGGTCCTGGTGAAGCGGGGGTCCACGTGGATGACCACGGCGCCCTGTTCCTGCGCCCTGGTGACCCACTTGAAGGAAATGGGATGGTTTTCGGCAGCGTTGCTGCCCATGATCAGAATGCAATCACTGTTCTTCAGGTCGATCCAGTGATTGGTCATCGCGCCGCGTCCGAACGACTCTGCCAGAGCCGCTACAGTTGCGCTGTGTCAGATACGGGCCTGATGTTCTATGTAGGTCAGTCCGAGGGAGCGGAGGAACGCCTGGTAGGCCCAGCACTCCTCGTTGTCCATGGCTGCGGAGCCGACGCTCGCCAGCCCTTCGCAGCGGTTCACGGTGTCGCCCTTGGCGTTTTTCAGCGTAAAGGTGGCGTCACGGTCGCGCTTGATGTTCTTGGCGATGCGCGTGAGCGCCCAGTCCCAGCTCTTGGCTTCCCACTTGGTGCCGAAGGGCTTGCGGTACATGACCTTTTGCAGGCGCGGGTTGGGCTGTCCGGGGGTGCCCTCGGTCAGCTGGTAAATGGCCGCGCCCTTGGCGCACAGGGCGCCCTCGTTGATGGGATGGTCGGGGTCGCCCTCGATGTTGATGGCGCGCTTGGCGCCGGTGAGGGCGGTGTTGACGATGAGTCCGCAACCGACTGCGCAGTAGCAGCAGGCAGTGGTGGTCTGCTTGCTCCAGTCCGGCTTGAGCATGGCGATGCGGTCGACGGCTGCGGGCTTCAGGGCGAAGCCGACACCGCCAAAGGCAGTGCTCAAGGCCGCTGCGGCGGAGAGTTTCAGGAACCCTCTGCGCGAAAGCTTCATGTGGCCTCCAGTGTTATGTGTTCGTAACCTTAGCTGCCCAGGGTCTCCCGGCAAAGCCGCACCAGGAGGCGGTAGCCGGAAGGCGCAGGGGGCGCTTCGGGACGGGGCTCGGCCTGTGTCCTTTCGTGTGTCACGAAGGGCACAAGCACGAGTCCGCGCACCTGGCGCCGGACCTTTGCCAAGTCCAGGCCAAGACCCCCGAAGGGCAGGGTCAACAGGCTCGGACCGGTTAGTGTGTTGGCTCCCGGGGGAGCGCTGATTCGGGTATCCATCGTACCTCCACTGTATGATGCTAGTCCTAACACAAGAAGTGCGGTTTGCGTCAAATAGACCGCATCCACTGCAAGGTTTGGCACCTGTGCGGGGAAGCGGCTTGGGGGCGGGCGGAAGCAGGGCGGGATCAGGCGGCCGTGGCTGGAATGGGCGCGCACAGGGCGTCGAGGAACAGGGGCAGCAGGTCTTCGTCCCGGCGGTTGTAGCGCAGCTCCAGTTCCTTCAAGTACAGCGGAAAGCGCCGGGCCGAGAGGCCCTTGAACTGGCGCAGGCGATCGCGGGCATAGAGCCAGAAGGGGCTGCCGGATTCGGCGAAGGGGGAGCCCTGGTGGCGCAGCAGGTAGTGGTAGGGCAGGCGGTCGTCGCCGCAGAGCACGAGGCCGTCGTAGGTCTTGTAGCGGTCGGTGATCAGGATGTGGCCGAGGCGGGCCACGCGCAGGTGGAAGTTGTGGTTGAAGTGCAGCACGCTCTCCGCCGTGAGTTCGGGCACCATGTCCACAAAGACCCGTCTGCCCTGGGTCAGGATGCCGTATACCGGGACCTCGCCCACCGGGGTATCGGGCGCGGGGCACAGCCTGCCGCTGCTGAACAGGTCGCCCAGGCCGGTCTGCCGGCCCAGGAGCTGACGGGCGTCCGCGCCCTGGGCCAGGATGGCCAGGCGCAGCACGGTCAAGGCCTTGAAGGCGGTGTTGTAGGAGATGTTCGCCGCCAGGGCGGCCTCGCGGGTGTTGGCGTCCACGGCGAAGGCCCGGGCCAGGTCCAGCCACTGCGCGGCGGAAAGCCCGCTCAAGTTGAGCCAGCGGCCCGTGAAGTCGTGGAAGGTGTAGCGGCAGGCCCCGCAGCGCAGACGGCCCTCGGCCAGGGCATAGGGCGACTGGGCCCGGCAGCGCGGGCAGAACTTCGTGCCGTCGGGCCAGCAACGCCACAAGAGCGCGGCCCTGGCCGTGGTCTCGGCATCGGCTCGCGCCGCTGTCCCGTTCATCGTTTCCTCCGCCATGCCCCACACTCCGGATTCATGCTCGTGCACACCCTGGTGCCAGATGTTGAGGCTGTTGTCACTTTCCGCGACGCGTTTTGCCGGTCTCGGAGCGTGCGGGCAGCCCGCGCAGCAGGGCATCCAGAAAGGCGTCCGGGTTCTCCACGAATTCTCCCTGGTGCGTGTGCAGCAGGCGCAGTTTGCCGCCGCTGCTGGCCACGGCGTACAGGGTTGGCACCATCGGGTTGCCCAGGCGTTTGTGCGCGGCCAGGGCCGGGTCGGGCACGAGGGCGAAGCTGAGGCCGTCATGGCGGGCCTTGAAGCGCTCCACCAGGTTCTGGTCGTCTCCGGCGGCCAGGCCCACCAGGCGGATGCGCCCGGTTAAGCCCCGTTCGCGGATGCGCTGCTCCAGCTCCTTGATGCGCGGCATCTCCTTGTGGCAGGGCGGGCAGAAATAGCTGACCAGCAGGACCAGCAGCACGTTCGCCGGGATGCGCGAGAGGCTGGTTGGCCCGGCGCTGGCAAGCCCCAGGGCGGCGGCGTCCTGGCCGGAAAGGTCCAGGGTCAGGTCCGGGAAGGCTGCGGGGGCGGCCGCCTGACCTGCGGCGGCCAAGGGGCCGAGAACCACGGCCAGCGACAGGACAAGCGCCAGGGCCAGTGCCAGGACCAGGGGCAGTCCCGGCAGGGTGGCGCGGCGGAAAACGTGCAGACGGGCATGGAGGTGCGGCATGTCGGGTGCGATGCCACCTCGCGCCGGTTTTGGCAAGGGGGGCGGGCCGGATGGGGCGGTCTCAACCGCATTTTATGTTGAAGCGCTGGCCCTTCTGTCGTAGCGTTGGCCTTGGGTTTCTGTTGTAGTCGACTTTGGCTCGCCGGTGCATCCGGCCTGGAGGGGTGGTGGTGGGCTTTTCTCGCAGCATGTGGACTCTCCGGGCGGGCGCCGCGCGCGCAGCACATCCGCATTTCTTTCCGTATCTTTTCCCGCTTTTTTTGCCGCTGCTTCTGGCGCTGCTGTTGTCGTCGCTGCTGGCCCTTGGCGGTTGCGACACAAAGGGCGAAAAGGCCGAACCCGAGCGCATCACCACGGGCGTCACGGACAAGACCATCTCCCTCGGCTCGTCCTTGGCCCTGTCCGGCCACGCCAGCTACCTGGGCACCCAGACCCTGCGCGGCGCCCTGTCCTACCTCAAGCACATCAACGACCAGGGCGGGGTCTGGGGCCGACGCATCGAACTCACGGCCTACGACGACTCCTACGACCCGCCGCGCTGCCTGGCCAACACCCAGAAGCTCATCGTGCAGGACCAGGTCTTCGCCCTGTTCTGCTACGTGGGCACGCCCACCACGGTGAAAATCCTGCCCCTGGTGGAGGACGCGCGCATCCCGCTGCTCGGCATGTTCACCGGGGCCAACGCCCTGCGCGAGCCTTTCCACCGCTACGTCATCAACATCCGCGCCTCCTACTACCAGGAGACGGCTGCGGCGGTGCGCCACCTGGTCAAGGACCTGGGGCTCACGCGCATCGCGGTGTTCTACCAGTACGACGCCTACGGCTTCGACGGCCTGACCGGAACCGAGCTGGCCTTAAAGGAGTTCGGCCTGGAGCCCGTGGCGCGAGGCTTCTACGTGCGCGGCACCCTCGACGTGGCCGACGGTCTGGCCAAGATCCAGAAGTCCGGGGCCGAGGCCGTGGTCATGATCGGCACCTACGACCCCTGCGCCAAGTTCATCCAGCTGGCTTCCGAGCGCGGCTTCCAGCCCATCTTCCACACCGTGTCCTTTGTCGGCGCGGAGGAGCTGGCCCGCCGCCTGGGCGACAACCCCGGGCAGGTGGTGGTCATGTCCCAGGTGGTGCCCCCCTTCGAGGGCCCGGACGCGCGCCAGCTGCTGGGCAGCGCCGAGGAGTACGTGCACCTGCTGGCCAAGTATTTTCCCGATGACAAGCCCAACTCCGTGGGCCTGGAGGGCTACATCAACGCCCGCATTCTGGTGGAGGGCCTGAAGCTGGCCGGCCGCGAGCTGACGCGCGAGGGCTTCATCAACGCCATCGAGTCCATCCGCGACTACACGCTGGGGCCTGGCACCGTGGTCTCCTTCGGGCCGGACAACCACCAGGGCATGGAGCGGGTGTACTTCACCCGGCTTTCGGGCGGGCATTTCGTGCTCATCAGCGACTGGGCGGAGGTCCTGCGCGCCCTGGACGAGGTCCGGGAGCACGCGCAGCCCAGGCCCCAGGCCGAGGCAAAGCCATGAGCTTCGCCCGGGACCCCCTGAAGCGCTACGGCTCGCTGAGCCTGAAAAACAAGATCTTCACCTCCATCCTCGTGGTGGTGCTGCTCATCAGCGTGGCCATCGCCTTCGTGGCCCGGTACATCCTCGTGTCCTCGCTGACCAGCGAGCTGGAGATGCGCGGCAGCGCCGTGGCCCACTCCATAGCCGAGCGCGGCGGCACCTTCATGCTCGACAAGAACTATCCGCAGCTGCTGTCGCTGATCTTTGACGAGGCCCGCCTGCACGAGCGCAAGAACCTCATCTCCTACATCTTCATCACCGACCAGGGCGGCGAGGTGCTGGCCCACACCATGACCCGGCCCTTCCCCAGCGAGCTGCGCCTGGCCAACCAGGTGCCCCTGAACGAGAGCCGCAGCGTGCGCCTGGTCACCGTGGAGAACGACTCCATCCACGACATCGCCGTGCCCATCAAGGAGGGCCTGTACCGCATCGGCACCGTGCACGTGGGCCTGTCCAAGAGCCACATCGACAGCCTCATCTCCAAGCTGCGCCTGACCTTCCTGGGCTTCATCTCGGCCATCATCGGCATCATCTTTTTCCTTTCCAACCGCATCACCCAGTACATCACCCGGCCCATCTCCAAGCTTACGCGCATCTCCGACGAACTCTCGCGCGGGAATTTCGACATCACGCTGGATTTCCAGGAGGAGGACCAGAACTGGCGGCCCACGGAATGCCCGGCCTACGTGAACACCGAGATGCCCTGCTGGCACTTTGACCAGTCGGCCCGGCAGGCCGCCACCCACCGCACCTGCAAGAACTGCGTGTTCTACCGCAAGCGCAGCGGCGACGAGGTGGTGCAACTGGGCGACAGCTTCCGCAACATGGTCTGGAGCATCAAGCTCTACCGCAGGCGCCTGCGCGAGAGCGAGGAGAAGTACCGCTCGCTGTTCGACTCCGGCCCGGACCCGGTGTTTGTGGTGGACTGTGAGAACTTCTTCATCGCCGACGCCAATCCGCGCGCCCAGGAGCTGTACGGCTACGAGAAGGACGAGCTTTTGGGCATGAGCTACCTGGCGCTTGGACCCGAGAACCGCAGCGACTGCCTCATCACCTACGAGGGCCGGGGCGGCGGCACGGGCTGCCTGTACCACCCCAAGGTGCTGCACTACAAAAAGGGGGCCAAGCCCTTCTACGTCAACGTCCACGCCTGCCCCATCTCCTACAAGGGCCGCCACGCCATCATCATCGCCGTCACCGACATCACCGAGATGATCGAAAAGGACGCCCAGGTCATCCAGGCGGGCAAGATGAAGTCGCTGGGCGAGATGAGCGCGGGCATAGCCCACGAGCTGAACCAGCCGCTCAACGCCATCAAGATGGGCAGCGAGTTTCTGGCCCTCATGGAGGAGCAGGGGCGCACGGCCTCCCCTGAGCAGTTCCACCAGGTGGTTGTAGAGATCAGCGCCCAGGTGGACCGCGCGGCCGAGATCATCAACACCCTGCGGGCCTTTGGCCGCAAGGCCGAGATGCTCAAAGAGCGCATCGACGTGAACCGTCCCATCGGCAGCGTGTTGACCATCGTGCGCCGCCAGTTCGAGCTGGACAACATCCGCTTCAACCTCGACCTGGGCGATGCCCTGCCGCCCATCCTGGCCCAAGACAACCGCCTGCAGCAGGTCTTCTTCAACCTTTTGACCAACGCGCGCGACGCCATCAACGAGGCCAGCCAGGCCTCGGACATGGACGCCCGGCGCTCCATCGGCATCCGCACCAGCGCCGAGGGCGGGGGGGTCGGGGTCGACATCTCCGACACCGGGGTGGGCATCCCGGTCGACGTGCTGGACAAGATCTTCGAGCCCTTTTTCACCACCAAGGAGACAGGCCAGGGCATGGGCCTGGGGCTGGCCATCACCTACGGCATCGTGCGCGACTACGGCGGCACGATCCGCATCGACAGCGAGCCTGGCCGGGGCACCACCTTCCATCTGTTCTTCCCGCAGACGCATTAACGACAGGAGCATTTTCGTGGAGAGAAAGATTCTCGTCATCGACGATGAGCAGCCGACGCTGAACATGTTCCGGCTGCTCCTGGCGGCCTACGGCTATGAGATCATCACCGCGGCCAACGGGGCCGAGGGCCTGGAGGCCTTTGAGCGCGAGCGGCCCGGCGTGGTCTTGACCGACATCAAGATGCCGGTCATGGACGGCATCGAGGTCTTGAAGCGCATCAAGGAGATCGACCCCCACGCCGAGGTCATCGTCATCACCGGCCACGGCGACATGGACCTGGCCATCCGCGCGCTCAACCTCGACGCCACGGACTTCATCAACAAGCCCGTGCAGCGCGTGGCCCTGAGTCAGGCGCTCAAGCGCGCCGAGGAGCGCATCGCCCTGGCCAAGAGCAAGGCCGAGGAGATCAGCGTGGACGAGGTGGACGGCGCCGCCGTCCTGACCATCCGGGGCAGCGTCACCGCCCGCAGCGAGCCCTTTCTGGCCCGGGCCATGGAGCGCGCCCGCGAGCTGGGCCGCCCGCGCATCATCCTGCATTTCGACGAGTCCGCCTCCACCAACGGCGCGGGCCTGGCGCTGTTCACCCAGCTGTTGCTGGAGGCGCGGGAGCGCGGCGAGCGGGTGTGCATCTCCGGCTTGTCCGAGAACTTCCGCAAGGTCTTCGAGATCGTGGGCATCGCCAAACTGGTGTCGATTTACGAGTCCGACGCTGCGGCCTTGGCCGCGCCCTGATACCTGGAGACGCCCATGCGACCGTTGTGCACACGTGTTCTTTTCTGCATGCTCCTGGTGTCCGCCCTGGTGTCCGCCCTGGCGGCCCCGGCCCTGGCCGAGAATCTGCCCGCAGCGGGCCAGACCCTGCCGGCCCTGAACCTGAAGGCCCCGGCCTTTGGCCAGGACGCAAGGGAGCTCGGCGTGGCCGGGAAAAAGACCTTCCGCCTGCAGGACCTGCGGGCCAAGGTCATCGTGCTGGAGGTCATCGGCGTGTACTGCAGCGAATGCGCGAAGCAGGTGCGCGCCTTCAACACCCTGTACGCCCGCCTGGCCCGGCGCATCCAGGCCGGAGAGGTGCGCATGCTCGGCCTGGCCGCAGGCGGCACAGACCTGGAGGTGCAGAGCCTGCGCCAGACCGGAATCTATGCGTATCCCATCGTGGCCGACGAGAAGTACCAGAACCACAAGCTGCTGCGCGAGCCCAAGACGCCCTTCACCATGCTGGTGACGCCGGGCGGAAAGGTGCTCTACGCGCACCTCGGCGTGGACGACGACATCGAAGGCCTGCTCGCGCGCATCAAGGAGGCGCTCCGGTAGCATGTACGCGGACGCAGGCGGACCAGCACCCAGCCCGGACGAGGGGCAGGCCCTGCGCCTGGAGCTGGAGCGCAAGCGCCTGAGCCTGCGCGTGCTGCTGGAGACGGCCCAGGAGCTTTCGGGCATCCTGCAGCCGAGCAAGATCATGGAGACCTTCCTGCTCATGGCCATGGGGCCCATCGGCGCCATGCGCGGCGTGGCGGTGCTGGCCAGGCCGACGGTCTGCGAGGGGCTTATCCTTTCCCGCGGGCTGCCCGCAGCCGAGGCCGCAGCCCTGGAGCAGCGCCTGCCCGGCATCTGCGACGCCTATTTTTCCTACCGCGACATGGACGGCGTCTTCCCCGCCTCCAAGGTCCGCGTCATCCGGCGCGACCAGGCCGGGGGCGACGACCTGCTGCCCAGGGGCATGGACATCCTGCTGTGCTTCAGCGTGGACGAGGAGCACTGCGGCCTTTTGGCCCTGGGCCCGCTGCTGGCCGGGAGCCAGGCCCAGGCGGACGCCGCCCTGGACGCGGACGTGTCGAGCCTTTTGCACAGCCTGCTGCACCTGCTCATCGGCGCCTTGCGCGGGGCTCTGGCCGTGAACAGCATCCGCCAGCTCAGCGTGGACCTGGGCCGCAAGAACGAGCGCCTGACCGAGGCCCTGGCCTCCTCCCAGACGGCGCAGCGCGGCCTGGACCGCCGGGTGCACCAACTGGCCACCGTGGGCGAGTTGGCCGGAGAGATGGCCCACCTGCGCGATGTCCAGGGCATCCTGGACCGCTTCCTGTTGACCATGCTCGGGGCCTTCAGCGTCGGCTGCGGGCTGGTGCTGGTGCTGGACCGCGCGGCGCGCGGCGTGGACCTGGCCGTGCGCGGCGCGCCGGACACCGGGCTCTCCGGCTTTGCCGCAGCGGACGCGCTGGTCTACAAGGCCTTTGCCGCCTCGGGCGCGCGCAGCGTGGACCCGCTCACGGTCGCGCCCGTCAGCTCCCCGGCGATATCCCTGACAGGGTGCGGCCTGGCTTTCGAGGGCTGCTGCGCCATGTATTTCGTCCTGGACCGCGAGGTGCAGGGGGTGCTGGTGCTGGGCCCGACCCTCTCGGGCGAGGCCTTGCAGGACGAGGATGCCCAGATGGTGCGGGCCCAGGTGGGCACGCTGCTGGGCTATGTCCAGGGCGCGCGGCGGCTGGCCACCATCACGGCCTTGAACGAGGGTCTGCTACGGCAGAACGAGGAGCTCACGCGCACCATCACCGAACTCACCGAGGCCCGGCAGACCATCGCGCTCCTGGAGCGCGCGGGCGCGCGGGTGCGCTCCTTCATGCAGGCCGAGGGCCAGCGCTCCAGGCGCTTCTCCTGGCTGGACTGCGGGGTCATCCTTGTGGCGGCGGTGCTTTTGGGCTTTTTGTTCAACCTGGCCAGCCCGAACCGCGTGCCCCTGGCGCCGGAGCACCTGCTGCGGTCCCCGGCCCCGGCCATCACGGCGCAGAAGGCCCGGGAGCTGGAGCAGAGCGAGGGCGCGCTGATCGTGGACGCGCGGCCCCAGGCCTTCTACGACCAGCAGCGCGTGCGCGGCGCGGCGAACCTGACCCCGGCCCTGTTTGACATGATCTACCTGATGCGCTTCGCCAAGGTGCCGCTGTCCACGCCGATCATCGTGTACGGGGGCAACATCAGCCGCCGCTGGGACGAGGACGTGGCCGCACGGCTGCTGGCGCGCGACCACGAGCGCGTGCTGGTGCTGGAGGACGGGCTTTCGGCCTGGATCGCCAGGGGCTATCCGGTGGAGCCATGAACAACATCCAATGGCGCGACGTGCTGGGCCGCTGGCTGGCCCTGGCCTTCCGCCTCTATCTGGGCGGGGTCTTCGTGTACGCCAGCGTCTACAAGATCGGCTACGCCGCTGAGTTCGCCGAGACCATCGCCAGCTACCAGCTGGCGCCCGCCCTGGCGGTGAATTCCCTGGCCCTGGCCCTGCCCTGGCTGGAGCTCATCTGCGGGGCCATGCTGGTGGCCGGGGTGCGCGTGCGCACGGTGAGCGCCATGCTGGCCGCGCTGCTCGTGGTCTTTTGCCTGGCCGTCAGCGTGAACCTGCTGCGCGAGACGCCCATCGATTGCGGCTGTTTCCACACCCTGGAGGAGCGCATGACCTGGCTGACCCTGCTGCGCGACCTGGCCTGGCTGGCTATGGCCCTGCACGTGTTTTTCTTTGATTCCCCCCTGGCGCTGGAGCGCCGCTATCAGAGCACACTCAAGGAGATCGGGACGTGAGGCGGACGCTATTTTGTGCGCTGGCCCTGGGGCTGCTGCTGGCGGGGTGCCGGGGTCCGGCGGAGGACCTGGCCGGAGACTACGAGTCCGAGCGCGTGGACTTGAGCCCGGCCCGGCTGACCCTGCGCGCCGATGGCGGCGGTTCGCTCACCGTGGGCGCGGAGGAGGCCCCCTTCCGCTGGGAGGTGCGCGAGGAAGGCCGGGTGGTGCTGCACACGCGCCAGGGCGGCGTGCTTTCCGCGCGGCAGGGGCCGGGCATGCTGGAGCTGGACATGCCCGGCGTAGGCACGGAGACCTTCCGCAAGAAGACGAGGTAGGCCACAGGGCCTGGCGCGTTGGCGAATAATACGTTGCACAACACGCCGAACAACACGCCGAACAACACGCCGAACAACACGCCGAACAACATGCTGAATAACACGCTGCATGGCGCGAGAGCCGCACAAGGACGGCAGGGCCGAACGGCTGGTCGGGACGGCGGTCCAGACGCTGCTCCGAAAGTGGGACAACGCCGTCGTCCACCCGCATGCACACGAAAGAGCCAGCGAGTTGCCCCGCTGGCTCCATGACTACAATCTTACGGAAATCACAGGTCGCTGCAGGGGAATACACCCATGAGCCGAATCTGTGTCGCCCTGAACAGCGTCTTGCAACGCCACATCTAGAAGCCCCAGGCCGAAAGGGTGGGGCGCTTGTAGCCCTGGCCTTGGGCCAGCACGTCCAGGGCCACGGTGGCCATGTCGTCCAGGGCGGGCAGCAGGCCCTGGTCCAGCTCGCGGTAGTCCAGGGTTTTGACGTACATGGAGCAGGTCTCGCACACGCCCACAGTCACGCCCGGGTACTCCGCCACGCGGAAGAGCTTGAGCTTGGACGTGTCGGACTCGTCGCAATAGGGGCAGCTGATGCGCCGGATGCGGTGTTCGAACCCGCAGAAGGAGCAGACCCCGAAACGCTGGCCCTCTTTCCCGCGCAGGAAGGTGATGTAAGGCAGGCTGCCGCAAAGAGGGCAGTGGCCGTGCTCGTGGGGCAGGTTCTCCGGCAGGCGCGTGGCCAGGGCCAGGGCTGCGGCGTTCAGGCTGGGCCAGAGCGCGGAGGCCGCCAAAAAGCCGAGCGCCCTGGGGCTTTCCGGCAGGCGCTGGCGCCAGTCGGCGAAGAGCGCCTCGTCCCCGGCGGGCAGGGCGCGCAGCGCCTGGGCCGGGTCGAGCTCGCCCGCCGCCATGGCCGCGCGCAGGGTGTTTGCCGCATGGGACGCGGCCCCGCTTGTGTCGGCCAAAAGGTCCAGCAGGAGGGGGAACAGGCGCAGAGCCTGGGCCATGTCATGGGGGAAATTCTCGCGCAGGATCATCGGGCTTCCTGCGAACATGGCCTCGTCCGAGGCGCAGGCGGCCGGATCCGGCAGGGAGACCTGGGCCTGCGCGTGCGCCTGCATCTGCAGGGGCAGCACCCGCTCCACCAGGGCCACCAGTTCCTCGGGCAGCAAGTCCGCAGCGCGGATCAAAGCCAGCTTGCCTTCCATGAGCCGAACAAAAAGCTGATCATCAGAGTGCATTGGACCATCCTTTGGGAAAATGACGGGGAAGCGCCCACGCCCGATAGCCACCCTACCCGTCCCTGGCTGCGGATGCAACACAGAGGTGAATTTTGTCGCTTTGGCCCTTGCGCGCCAGGGGCAGGGGAGCTATGGACATGCGATGGATAAATCAGCGAAGCGGTATGCGCCTAGACGGGGGGGACAGACATGAGCGTTGCGGGAATGGGGATTGATCTTGTCTCGCTTCAGGACGCTTTTGCCGGGAGCGAGGACATCCTCGCCCAGATGCTCACCCTTTTTGACGCCCAGGCCCGCGAGCGCATGGCCCAGCTGAAGGCCGCCCTGGCCGCCTGGGAGGTCGCCACCGCGCGCCAGCTCCTGCATTCCCTGGTGAACATCTCCGGCGCGGTGCACGCCTACGGCATGTCCGAGCAGACCAAGGCCCTGGGCGACGCGGTCAAGCAGGACGATCGGCTCATGGCCGCGCAGCTGCTTGAGGCCTTGGAGCTCGAGGCCGAACGGGTGCTGCGCCAGACCGGCGTGCTGCTCTCCGCCCTGGCCAAGGAGCCTGCCAGCATCTGGGACGCGGCCCTGCCGGACTAGCCCCCGCATGAAAGAAACCGCCCGGTCCGCTGATGTCGCCACCAGTGGACCGGGCGGTCCGTCGTGCTTTAAGTCCTGCTACAGATTGGCGATGAGGATCTCGCCGAACTCCTTGCAGCCCACCTCGGTGGAGCCGGTGATCTGGCGCGCCAGGTCCGGGGTCACGCGCTTGCCCGCCACGGCCTTGGCCACTGCCCCGTGGATGAGGGCCGCGGCCGCGCCCCAGCCGATGTCCTCCAGCATCATGGCGCCGGAGAGGATCAGGCTGCCGGGGTTGGCGGTGTCCTTGCCCACGTAGTTGGGCGCGGTGCCGTGGGTCGGCTCGTACAGGGCCAGGGTGTCGCTTTTGTTCACGCCCGGGGCCAGGCCCAGGCCGCCAACCTGCGCGGCCAGCGCGTCGGAGAGGTAGTCCCCGTTCAGGTTGGTGGTGGCGATGACGCTGAACTCCGTGGGGCGGCGCAGCACGGCCTGGAACATGGCGTCGGCGATGCGGTCCTTGATGACCACGGGTTTTTTGCCGCCCTCGGCCGCCTCGGTCTCGGTCATGAGCTCGGCGGCGTACTTCTCCTTGGCCAGGTCGTAGCCCCAGGCCCGGAACGCGCCCTCGGTGTACTTCATGATGTTGCCCTTGTGCACCAGGGTCACGGAGGACTTGTGGTGGGCCAGGGCGTGCTTGATGGCGCGGTCGATGAGGCGCTTGCAGCCCTTCTCGGTCATGGGCTTGATGCCGATGCCCGCGTCGAGGCTGATGTTCGCGCCCAGTTCGTCGCGCAGAAACGCGGCCAGCTTTTTGGCCTCCGGGGTGCCGGCGGCCCATTCGATGCCCGCGTACACGTCCTCGGTGTTTTCGCGGAAGATGATCATGTCCACCAGCTCGGGCCGCTTCACCGGGGACTCGATGCCCGGGAAGTACTTGATGGGCCGGATGCAGGCGTAGAGGTCGAAGATCTGGCGCAGGGCCACGTTCAGGCTGCGGAAGCCCTTGCCCACCGGGGTGCCCAGCGGGCCCTTGATGGCCAGGTCGGCCCCTTTCAGCGCTTCAAGGGTGGCTTTGGGCAGGTGCTCGCCGGTTTCCTTGAAGGCCCTTTCGCCCGCCAGAAGCTCCTTCCACACCAGATGGTGCTTGCCGCCGTATGCCTTGGCCACGGCCGCATCCAGAACCGGCAGGCCGGCCTTGGTGATCTCCGGGCCGATGCCGTCGCCCTCGATATAATAGACAACTCTTTCCACCGTGAAGCCTCCAGAACGAAATTCGCGCTTGTGCGCCCCTTGGGCCCAGCCATCGCGTCAGTCTTGATAGCCGGGGTTCGGAGCCAAGGCAAGCGCCGCGTGCGTGCGGGCGGCAGGGCGGGCGGCGGGGCGGGAAATGATGCGGCTGGGCGTCTGCCTTGACAATTTTACGCCGCGCCAGTACGCACACACCATCCCAAAGAGGGGTGTTTCCGGGGCCTGGCCTTGGCCTGGGCCTGGGCTTGGCCTGGGCCTGACTCGGGTTGACGCCGTTGGCGCCCGGTCCGAACAGCGCCGGATTTGCCCGGAACACCGCCGGAATTCAGGGGCAGGCGCATGCGCCCGCCGAAGCACCACAAGGAGACCCGCCGTGGAGACCAGAATCAACCTGCCGCAAAGCGAGATGCCCAAAGCCTGGTACAACGCCCTGCCCGACCTGCCGACCCCGCTGGCCCCGCCGCTTGATCCGGCCACCCAGCAGCCCCTGACCCCCCAGGCCCTGGAGCCCATCTTCGCCAAGGCCTTGATCGAGCAGGAGATGAGCCCGGAGCGCTGGATTCCCATCCCCGAGCCCGTGCTCGATGTGTACCGCCTGTACCGGCCCACGCCGCTGGTGCGCGCCAAAAGGTTGGAAGAGGCCATCGGCTCCAAGTGCCGCATCTACTATAAGAACGAGTCCGTCTCGCCCGCCGGCTCGCACAAGCCCAACACCTCCATCCCGCAGGTGTACTACAACAAGCGCGAGGGCGTGCGCCGCCTGTCCACCGAGACCGGCGCGGGCCAGTGGGGCACGGCGCTGTCCTTCGCCTGCAGCCAGTTCGACATGGTCTGCACAGTGTACATGGTCAAGGTCAGCTTTGAGCAGAAGCCCTACCGCAAGATCCTCATCAATACCTATGGCGGCGAGATCTTCGCCTCCCCGTCCATGCAGACCAACACCGGCCGGGCCATGCTGGCCAAGGACCCGGACTGCAAGGGCAGCCTGGGCCTGGCCATTTCCGAGGCCGTGGAGGACGCCGCCACCCACGCCGACACCAACTACACGCTCGGCAGCGTGCTGAACCACGTGCTGCTGCACCAGTCCATCGTAGGCCTGGAGACCGAGCAGCAGCTCAAGATGATCGGCGAGAAGCCGGACTATCTGGTGGCCTGCGTGGGCGGCGGGTCGAACTTCGGCGGGCTGGTGCTGCCGTTCTTGCCGCGCAAACTGAGCGGCGAGAACATCACCTTTGTGGCGGCCGAGCCCAAGGCCTGCCCGACGCTGACGCGCGGCGCGTACCGCTACGATTACGGCGACATGGCCCGGCTGACCCCCTTGATGCTGATGCACACCCTGGGCCACGCCTTCATGCCTGCGCCCATCCACGCGGGCGGCCTGCGCTACCACGGCGACGCGCCCATCGTCTGCAACCTCATGGCCGAGGGTCTGGTAGACGCGCGGGCATACTACCAGAAGGACTGCTTCGAGGCGGCCCAGCTGTTCCTCAAGACCGAGGGCTTTTTGCCCGCGCCGGAGACCAGCCACGCCATCTTAAGCGCCATCGACGTGGCCAAGACGGCCAAGCCCGGCTCCTGCGTGGTCTTTTTGTACTCCGGCCACGGCATGCTCGACCTGGCCTCGTACGACGCCTATCTGCGCGGCGAACTGACCAACTTCGAGCTGCCGCAAGAGGACATCGACAGCGCCCTGTCCCTGTGCCCGAACATCGGGGAATAGCCCAAGGCGATCAGTCGAAGCAAGCAGTCGAAGCGATCAGGCGAAGCACTTTGCCAGCGCAGTTCAGCGGCGCGACCAGCACACGCGAAGGGGGCCACATGGCCCCCTTTTTTCGTGCCGCGCGGTTGACCGCGAATCCCAGCCCGTCCGCCCCAGCCCGTCCGCCTCAGGCCGCAGGCTGAAAGCCTCAGCCCCGCAGCCGCGCCGCCAGCCCCAGCGCCTCCCGCGCGGTCTCGCGCAGGGCGTGGTAGAACGAGTAGAAGTGCATGACCTCGTCCAGGTCGTACCCGGCGATGACCCGCTCCGCGCGCAGCTCCAGCAGCTTGTCGCCTGTGGACTTGAGCGCGCGCTCCAGCCGGGCCTGGCTCTCGGCCAAGTCGGCGTGGGTGAAGGCCTGGGGTGGGTTTTGGGCGTCGCCCACAAGCGGGGCCAGGTCGAGCAGCAGCGCGTGCACGCTTGCGCCCAGTTCGGACAGCTCCTCCGGCAGGTGGCGGTGAAAGCCCTCGGGCGGCGCGTCCTCAATGGCGTGGTCCATGCTGCGCAAGTTTTCGGCCATGCGTTCCAGGGTTTGGAGCAGGTCGGCCAGGCGCTCGCCCTCGCCCGTGACGCCGGGTTCGCGCCGGGCAGCGGCCAAAAGTTGGCGGTTTTTCAGCGACAGGCGCAGGGCCGAGTCCTTCAGGTGGAAGATGCGCTGGCGGCCATACCGACCGGACATGCGGCTGTCCATGAGCGCGGCCAGAAGCCCGGCCAGGCCCTCCAGGCCCTTGCCCGCGCCGAAGCGCAGCAGCACCCGCGCGCGTGAGGGCCAGGCCAGGGACACGCACAGCGCCACCACGATGCCGAAGCCGACTTCGAGGAAGCGGTTGGCCCCGATGGTGAAGGCGTTGCCGCCGAGGGCGTGCAGGCTGATGACGATGGCCGCCGTGAGCCCGGCCAGGCGGAAGTTTTCATTGAGCCCGGCCAGGGCGGCGCAGACGAGGATCGTGGCGAACATGGCCAGGGTCAGGGTGCTGAAGCCCGGCCCGAACACCAGCTCGGCCAGGGTGGCGGACAGCGCGCCCAGGGCCGCGCCCAGCCCGGTGCCCAAAAGCCGCGCCCAGCTGGCCTGGATGGAGCTGCCGAAGTCCGTCTGCATGACCAGGATGGCCGAGAATACGGCCCAGTAGCCCTGGTCGAGATGCAGCAGCCGCGCCAGCACGGCGGTGAGCGTGGCGGCGAGCGCCGTGCGCAGGGCGTGCGGCAAGAGGCCGGGGGCGAGAAGCGCGGTGATGGTCATGGCGCCCCAGGCAGAGGTCGCCTTGCCTACTCCGCCTTCCGCCATTTCTCCACCTCGGCCCACAGCTCCGGGCAGGCCGTGACCTGGAAGCGGTCGCCCAGGCGCATGGTGCACACGGCCTCGGCCAGGTGCAGGTCCATGAGCACCGGCACCTGGCCGGGGTGGCTGGCCAGCACGGCCTTCAGGGCCTCCAGGCGCTCCGGCCCGCAGTGCTCCTCCCGCGCGGGGATGCGCACGGGCTCGAAGCTCGCGGCTGCCGCATCGGTCAAGAGCACCACCTTTTCGGCCAGCATCTTCGATTCGCGCGGGCCTTCATCCTCGCCGGGGCGGCTGCGGGCGTCCACCTTGCCCTCGAACACCAGCGGCTGGTCGCTGTTCACCAGCTCCTTGCACAGGGCGTACGTGTCGGCAAAGAGCGTGCACTCGCCCGTGCCGGTCAGGTCCTCCAGTTGCAGGAAGGCCATCTTGTCGCCCTTCTTGTTGATGTATTCGCGCACATTGGTGACGATGCCCGCCGCGCGCACCAGGTGCCCTCCCGGCAGTTCCTTCAGTTCATCCAGGGGGATGAGCCCCAGGCGGCGCAGCTCGTGGCGGTAGCGCAAAAGCGGGTGGCTGGACAGGAAGAAGCCCAGGGCCTCCTTTTCCAGGCGCATCTTCTCCTCGTCGCCCCATTCGGGCAGGGCGTCCTCAACGCTTGAGCCGGGCCGTGCGTCGGAGGTTTTCGCCCCGCCGCCAGCGCCGATCGGCCCTGTAGTCAGGAGGTCGAGCATGTTCAGCATGCCCTGGGCCTTTTCCTTGGCCTTTTTCTGGCCCAGGGCCACGGCGCGCTCCAGCAGGGCCATGTGCCCGGCGCGGGTTTTGCCCAGGCTGTCCAGCGCGCCCGCCTTGATGAGCGATTCGAGCGTGCGCTTGGTGATCTTGCGCAGGTTCACGCGCTCGCAGAGGTCGAAGATGTCCAGAAACGGGCCGTTCTGCTCGCGCTCGGCCACGATGTCGTCCACCGCGTCTTCGCCCACGCCCTTGACCCCGGCCATGCCGAAGATGACCTGCTCGTCCTTGACCGAGAAGCGCGCCAAAGACAGGTTCACGTCCGGCGGCACCACCTTGATGCCCATCTCCCGGCAGGCGTTGATGTACTTGAAGACCTTGTCGGTGTTGCTCAATTCCGAGCTGATGAGCGCGGCCATGAACTCGCTGGGGAAGTGGGCCTTGAGAAAGGCCGTGTAGTAGCTGATGAGCGCATAGGCGGCGGAGTGCGACTTGTTGAAGCCGTACTCGGCGAACTTCTCCATGAGGTCGAAGATTTCCCCGGCGGTTGCGTCGGCGATCTCGTTCTCGCGCGCGCCCTCCATGAAGCGCTGGCGCTGCTTGGCCATCTCCTCGGGCTTTTTCTTGCCCATGGCGCGGCGCAGCAGGTCGCCCTCGCCCAGGGAATAGTTGCCGATGACCCGGGCCGTGCTCATGACCTGTTCCTGGTAGACGATGACGCCGTAGGTGGGCTTGAGCGTCTCCTCCAGGCTGTGGTGCGGGTAGCTGACCTTGATCTGGCCGTGCTTGCGCTTGATGAATTCGTCGACCATGCCCGAGCCCAGCGGGCCGGGGCGGTAGAGCGCGAGCATGGCGATGATGTCCTCGAAGCAGGTAGGCTTGAGCATGCGCAGGTACTTGCGCATGCCGCTTGACTCCACCTGGAAGATGCCGTCGGTGTCGCCGGAGCAAAAAATCTCGTAGGTCTTGGGGTCGGTGAGCGCCAGCGAGTCCAGGTCCGGGGCCTCTTTGCCCTGGCCGCGGATGATGTCCAGCGCGTCCTCGACCACGGTCATGGTGCGCAGGCCCAGGAAGTCGAACTTAATGAGGCCCACCTTCTCGACGAGCTTCATGTCGTACTGGGTGACGATTTCGCCCTCTTTCCCCCGGTACAGCGGCAGGTAGTCGAGCATGGGCCGGTCGGAGATGACGATGCCTGCGGCGTGGGTCGAGGCGTGGCGCGACAGGCCCTCCAGGCGCCTGGAGATGTCGATGAGCTTCTCCACCTGGGGGTTGCCCACGCTCATGGCCATGAGCTCGGGCTCCTTTTCCAGCGCCTTGTCCAGCGTCATCTTCAACTCGTCGGGGATGAGCTTGGCGATGCGGTCGGTCTCGGCAAAACTCATGCCCAGGGCCCGGCCCACGTCGCGCACGGCGGCCTTGGCCTTCATGGTGCCGAAGGTGGTGATCTGGGCCACGCGGTCAACGCCGTACTTCTCGGCCACGTAGCGCACCACCTCCAGGCGGCGGCGTTCGCAGAAGTCCACGTCGATATCCGGCAGGCTGACGCGCTCGGTGTTCAGGAAACGCTCGAACAACAGGTCGTAGGGCAGGGGGTCGATGTTGGTGATCTTGAGCGCCCAGGCCACCAGCGAGCCGGCAGCCGAGCCGCGCCCCGGACCCACGGGGATGCGGTTTCTTTTGGCCCAGTTGATGAAGTCCTGCACGATGAGGAAATAGGCCGGGAAGCCCATGCCCTTGATGACCGTGAGCTCGTGCTCCAGCCGCGCCCAGTAGGCCTTCTCGTCCACCGCGTAGGCGCTCTGGGCCAGGCGTCTGGTCAGGCCCTCGCGCGCCAGGCGCTCGAACTCCTCGTCGATGCTCACGCCGTCTGGCAGGTCGTAGACCGGGAAGTGCGACTGGCCGAGCTCGATCTCGACGTTGCACTGGTCGGCGATCTTCACCGTGTTGGCGATGGCCTCCGGGCAGTAGGAGAAGGCGGCCTCCATCTCCTCCATGGTCTTGAAGTACAGCTCCGTGGTGCCCATGCGCATGCGGTCGCGGTCGAGCACGGTGCGCTGGGTGCCGATGCACAGGAGGATGTCGTGGGCCTCGGAGTCGTCTTTCGTCAGGTAGTGGCAGTCGTTGGTGGCCACGAGGGGGAGTCCGGTCTCCTTGGCCACTGCAAGCAGCATCTCGTTGGCGCGGGTCTGCTCCGGGATGCCGTTCTCCTGGAGCTCCAGGTAGAAGCGCTCCGGGAAGATGGCCGCGTATTCCCGGGCCACGGCAAGCCCTGCGTCCAGGCCCTGGGAGAGCAGGGTGCGGTTGACCTCGCCCGCCAGGCAGGCCGAGAGGGCGATGAGGCCCTCGGAGTAGAGCGCCAGAATCTCCTTGTCCACGCGGGGCTTGTAGTGGAAGCCCTCCAGGTAGCCTGCGGTGACGAGCTTGATGAGGTTCTGGTAGCCCTGCCTGTTTTGGGCCAGCAGCACCAGGTGGAATGCTGCGGAGCGGGAGCTGGTGGCCTTCTTGTCGCCGCGCGCGCCCGGGGCCACGTAGACCTCGCAGCCGATGATGGGCTTGATGCCGGTGTCCAGCGCCTTCTCGCGGAAGATCAGCGCCCCGTGCATGTTGCCGTGGTCGGTCAGGGCCACGGCGGGCATGCCGAGGTCCTTGGCCCTGGCGCAGAGGTCCTTGACGCGGATGGCGCCGTCGAGCAGGCTGTATTCGCTATGGCAGTGCAGATGCACGAAATCCGGCATGGTGATGGATCCCCTTTGCGCGTGCTGGCAAATTCTTGTATAGCCCAACTCCGCTGGCTTGGAAACGGCGGATTCTTTCAATAAAAGCCATGCTATTTCAGCATGCTGCGCTGAAGGCAACCCGGCAGCCCTTGCCAATGCTTGCTTCGCGCGGCATACATGTGGACACCATGATGCAACTCTCCGCCCGACTTCAGCACAAGCTGCAACGCCTCTCCGCCGTGCTGCCCGTACTTGGTGGCGCGCTGGTGGTCACCGTGCTTTTGGGCCTGGCGGCCTGGCTGGCCTGGCCCCATCTGCCCCAAGGCTTTGTGGACTTCGTGGCCGGGCTGGCCTCGGAGGATTTCGAGGGCCGCAAGCTGGCGCTCAAGGCCTGGTTCGACGCCTGGGGTGCTGTGGCCGTGTGGGTCTTCCTGGGCGTGCAGTTTCTGCAGGTGGTGGTGGCGCCCATCCCCGGCCAGCTGGTCGGCATGGTGGGCGGCTTTGTCTTCGGGTTCTGGCGCGGGCTGGCGCTCAATGTGGTGGGCAACGCCATCGGCTCGCTCGCGGCCATGCTGCTCACACGCTTCTTTGGCGAGCAGGTCATGCGGCCCTTTGTGCCCCGGAGCATCCAGGAGCGCTTCGACGCGGCCATGCACCGGGGCGGCCTGGGCAACTTCTTCATGCTCTTCCTGCTGCCCGGTACGCCCAAGGACGCCATCTGCTTCATGGCCGGACTGACCCGCTTCCCGGTCTGGAAACTTCTGATGGTCAACACCCTGGGGCGGCTGCCCGGGCTCATTGTGCTCACCTTCACCGGCGCGGCCATCGACGGCAACATGCTTGCCGTGAAGCTGGTCTTCGGCCTCGGGCTGCTGCTGGCGCTCATCGCCTGGTTCTTCGACGAGGAGATCAAGGAGCGCCTGGCCCGGATCACCAGGTAGGGCCGCGCCCGGCCTGTCCAGCTCCGCCGGCCTCTGCCCCGGCTGTTGCGCTCCGGTGCGGCCCTGGTGTATCTTCCCGCCTCATGGCCCGCCGGTTGCGGCGCGGCGTCCACACGGCACAAGGAGTCCTTATCATGCGTCGAAAGGTTGTCTCCCTCTTGGCCCTCCTGGCCCCCCTGGCCCTGGCTGCGGCATTGACAGGCTGCTACGGCGCGCACAGCGCCCCCACCCCGGAGAGCTCGCAGTACGAGCAGGGCCTGGTCGACAAGGCCGCCCTGGTGGTGCGCGGCATGCGCCAAACCCCGCAGTTCAAGCACATCGAGGTCTACCTGCGCCACGCCAAGGGCGTGCTGGTGCTGCCGAGCGTCATCAAGGGCGCGTTCATCTACGGCGGCCAGGGCGGCAACGGCGTGCTCCTGGCGCGCGGGGCGGACGGCGCCTGGAGCTCCCCGGCCTTCTACACCCTGGGCGGCGGCAGCTTCGGCCTGCAGATCGGCGTGCAGGAGGCGGCCATCGTGCTCGTGTTCATGAACGACAAGGCGCTCAAGTCGGCCATCGACAGCGGGCTGACCCTGGGCGTGGACGCCACGGCTGCGGCGGGCACCGCAGGCATCACCGGCGAGGTGGCCAGCACCCACGTGTTCAAGGATGTGTACTATTTCGCCGACGTGGGCGGCCTGTTCGCGGGCCTGTCCCTGGAGGGCGGGGTGATCCACGTGCGCGAGGGCCTGAACAAGGCCTATTACGGCCAGATCTACACCCCCCGGCAGATCGTGCTGGAGCACAAGGTCGAGGCCAGGGGCGCAACCATGCTCAAGGAGGCGCTCACGGTTCCCGGAAGGGTGAAGTAAATGCGCCAGCGGCCTGCGGCTGTCCAGCAGTCTCGGGTTTCTGGGCAACCTGCGTCTTCGGGGCGGCTCCCGGCCCTGGGCAGGGCGGGACGACCGGTCCTTCCGGGCGTTCTGCCGTCGGCCTTGCTGCCAGTCCTGCTGCCGATCCTGCTGACCGGCCTGCTGGTTTTGAGCGGCTGCGCGCCCGCACCGCAGCCCCAGCCGCCCCAGCCGCCCCGTCCGCCTGTCGCCGCCCTTGTCCAGCCCGAGCCACAGGACCTGCGCGGCATCCCCCAGAACGTCACCGCCCTGCTGGCCCAGCAGCCAGGCAGAGCCAACGGAAAGGCCAGTCTCGACGCGCTGCTGTTGACGCCCCAGGCCCAGGCCCGGTTCCTGGAGCGCTTCCGGGCCGCGCATTTCGGCCCCTGGGCCCAAACCAACGCCACCTTCGGCCCGGCCAGCGCCCTGTGGGGCCTGGGCACCCTCTCGGCCAACAACCACTACGGCGAGAATCTGCGCCCGCTGGGGCCGGGCTTCAAGGCCGAGATGGAGGCCCTGTGCCAGGCTTCCGCCTATCCTTCCCCGGTGCGCCCGGCCATCGCCACGGCCAACACCTCGCTGCGCGTGCTCCCCACCATCCGGCCCGGCTTCCTCAAGCCCAGCCGCCCGGGCGAGGGCTTTCCCTTTGACTACTGGCAGAACTCCGGGGTCTGGGCAGGCACGCCCCTTGTGGTCACGCACCTCTCCGCCGACGGGGCCTGGGCCCTGGTGGAGGCGCGCAACGCCGGGGGCTGGGTGCGTTTGTCCGACATCGCCTTTGTGGACCAGGAGTTCATGGCCCGCTGGATGGCCCTGCCGCTTCTGGCCGTGACCCGCGACCGCATGCCCCTGTCCACCCTGGACCTGGGCCGGGGCGGACAGCTGACTCCGGGACTGGCCACCGGGCAGTCCACCTCCCCAGCCAACAGCCAGGGCGTCCCAGTCAACGGGCAGGGCACCCCAGCCAACAGCCAGGGCGGCGTCCCGGCCAACGGCCAGGAGATGGGCTCGGCCAACGGGCAAGGCAGCGGCCCAGCCAACGGGCAGGAGATGGGCCCGGCCAACGGCCAGGGAATGGGCCAGGCCAGTGGACAGGATGCTGGACAGGGCGGCGGCCAGAACATCGGCCAGATTGGCGGCCAGAACATCGGCCAGATTGGCGGCCAGAACATCGGCCAGATTGGCGGCCAGAACGTTGGCCAGACCGGCGCGGGCGGCGGAATCTTCCTGTTCCAGGGGCGCATCGGCATGGTGCTGCCGCTGGCGGGCCAGGATACGTCCGGCTACACGGCCCTGGCCCCGGCGCGCAAGGCCGACGGCCAGGCCGAGATCGTCAGCGTGCGCATCAAAGCCTCCGACGCCGCAGCCATGCCCCTGGCCGCCACCCCGCGCAACCTGGGCCGCCTGGCCGACCAGATGCTCGGCCAGCCCTACGGCTGGGGCGGGTACTACGAAAACCGCGACTGCTCGGCCCTGATGCTCGACCTCATGACCCCCCTGGGCCTGTTCCTGCCGCGCAACTCCAGCCAGCAGGCCCGGTCTGGAGAGTACGTGAGCTTCGAGGGCCTCACCGCGCCCCAGAAGGAGGCGCTGCTGCTGGCGCGCGGCGTGCCGCTTTTGACGCTGCTCTACAAGCGCGGGCACATCATGCTCTACCTGGGCCAGCAACAGGGCCGGGCGCTGATGCTGCACAACATCTGGGGCCTGAAGAGCCTGGACGAGAGCGGGACTGAGGGCCGCGTGGTCATCGGCCGCGCGGTGGTGACCACCCTGGAGCCGGGGCGCGAGCTGCCGGAGGTGGCGCGCGCGGGCACCCTGCTGGAGGGCATGGCGGGCATGACCCTGCTGGCCCCCGGCGGCCTGCCGCCCGCCAGGCCCGACCGGACCCGCTGAGCGCAGGGCCTGGCCGCGTGGCCGCTTGATCGGCAGGTCGCTTGCGCCGCCGCGATCTATCATAAGGAGGCGTCATGCCGCAGCCGTCGACCACACCCATGAACTTCGCCTTTGCCGGGCCGGGCCCGGCCAGGCCCAATGGCCGCAGCGTGGCCATCATCGGCGCCGGGCCGTCTGGCCTGGCCGCCAGCGGCTTTCTGGCCTGCCTGGGCTACCGCGTGGATGTCTACGACAAGCTGCCCAAGCCCGGCGGGCTCATGGTCTTCGGCATCCCGGCCGAGCGCATCCCGGCCGAGCGCATCGCCCAGGGCGTGGACACCCTGAGCAGCCACTACGGCGTGAGCTTCCACCCCTGCACCAAGGTTTGCGACCGCAGGCAGGTCGATGACACGGGCGACGAGTTCTCCACGCGCTGTATCGACCTGGACGAGCTGGTGCGCGGGCACGACGCCGTGATGCTCTGCACCGGCTCCTGGAAGCCCAGGAAATTGAACGTGCCCGGCGAGGACTTGCCGGGCGTGTACACCGGCCTGGCGTTCCTGTTCCCCATCCGCGCGGCCCAGTACGACAAGAGCCGCATGTCGAGCATCAAGGTGGCGGGCAAGAACGTGGTGGTCATCGGCGCGGGCTTCTCGGCCATCGACGTGGCCCACGGGGCGCTGGGGCAGGGCGCGGCCCGGGTGAGCATGCTCTACCGCCGGACGAGACGGGAGGCCCCCTGCGGCAGCCACGAGGTCGAGCAGTTCGAGGCCGCAGGCGGGCACTGGTTGGAGCTGGTCACGCCCGTCCGCATTCGGGGTGATCAGGTGGGGCAGGGCGGCCAGGCTGAGCACAATGGCCAGGTCACGGGCATCGAGTGCATCCAGTGCCACCTGGGCGAGCCGGACGAGGACGGACGGCGCAAGGCCGTGCCCGACTCCTGCGCCAAGATGGTCATGCCTGCGGATATTGTGGTGGGGGCCATCGGCGAAACCGCCGCGCCGCCCTTTGCCGAGCGCCTGGGGCTGGAGAGCGTGCGCAAGAACGAGATCCACTGGCTGCAGATGACCCGCATGGACGGGGTGTTTGTGGCCGGGGACGCGCTCTCGGGTCCGAGCAAGATCGGCAAGGCCGTGTACAGCGGCCTGCGCGCGGCCCAGTCCCTGTCGCGCTGGCTCACGCTCAAGTCCCTCAACCGCGAGGTTGAATACCGCGAAGAGCCGCCCATCACGCGCGCGGACCTGCGCTAGCTGTGAAGTTATAGGAGGTTGTTCACTCGGCCCGAATCGGTCAAATTGGGTTTGCGAGAACTCATTTGCCGAGGGAGGACCGAGTGAACATCCATAGAAATGCCAGATTGACCTTGACTCGTCGAGAGGAATTGG
>CAIMRY010000004.1 GCA_903843965.1 uncultured delta proteobacterium | reverse complement strand
TCTGCGACCGGCCTGCCTGCTTCGGCTTGCTTGAGAAGCCCGATGATCTGCTCTTCCGTGAACCTGCTCTTCCTCATGTCTGTGGTCTCCTTCCCCGGAGTCACAAACGTATAGCTGGGATACCAAACCGGGGGAAGGTCACCCAGCTTCACCCACCTTCCCCCTAGCCAGTCAACGCGGCTTTCTGTACAGTCTTCCAAACTAGGATGATTGCACTCGCCAAGCCTGATCCCAACGCTGTTGCCACTTTCATTGAATACTGGTCCGCTCGGGCGGGAGGAGTTGACCAATGCCAGCCCTTCCTGACTTGCCCGTGTGACGTGCTGAGGTGAGGCACGGTGTCATAATCCAAGTTTGGCAAGGCCTGGGTTTTGGGCATGGTTACTTCGCGCTTGCCTATTTAGGAGTGAGCAATGAGCGGCGACACGACTGACGACTTGATCGCGCGGCCAGGGCAACTGCTGCATGAGCATCTCATCAACGTCGCCACCCGGACTGAAGCGTTTGCCGCCCGCTTTGACGCCGGGCCGTGGGGCCGCGTGTGTGGGCTTCTCCATGACATCGGCAAAGCCTCTCCCTTGTTTCAGCAGCGGGTGCGTGGCGAAACCGACCGCAAGGTGGACCACTCCACCGCCGGGGCACGCCACGCGGCCGCTGGCTGGAAGGGCGTGGGCCGACTGCTGGCCTACTGCATTGCCGGGCACCACTCGGGGCTGCCGGACGGGCAGAGCAACGACGAAAGCAGCCTGGCCCATCGCCTTGATCCGGCCCGCCGCCGCATTGAGGACTGTTCCGCCTGGCGGGCCTGCCTGGAGGGCTTGACGGAGCCCGCCCCCCCGGATGCCGGGGCATGGCCCTTTGACACGCGGCCCGACGGCCTGGGCTTTCGGTTAGCCTTCTTCGTGCGCATGCTCTTCTCCTGCCTCGTGGACGCCGACCGCCTGGACGCCGAGGCTGCGGGCGATGCGAATAGCCTCGCTCGCGCGGACCGGCGCAAAGGCTACCCCGGCCTGGATGTGCTGACCCGGCGGCTGGATGCCTTTATGCATGAGAAGCAGCTCGCAGCAAAAAACTCGCAGGTAAATCGCATTCGGGCCGAAGTGCTGGCCGCCTGCCGCGAGGCGGCAATGCTTGCACCCGGCCTGTTCTCCCTCACCGTGCCCACAGGCGGCGGCAAGACTCTTTCGTCGCTGGCCTTCGCCCTGGACCACGCCCAACGCCACGGCCTCTCCCGCGTGGTCTATGTCATCCCGTACACCAGCATCATCGAGCAGAACGCGCGCGTGTTCCGCGAAGCCTTGGGCGATGCGGGCGGGGAGTTCGTGGTGGAGCATCACAGCAACCTTCTGCCGCCGGAGAAGAGCGGCGGGGAGGACAGCGCACAGGTCGACGACCGCCCGCACCCGGCCACGGAGAACTGGGACGCGCCGGTCATCGTCACCACCGCCGTGCAGTTCTTCGAAAGTCTTTTCAGCCACAAGGCCGGGCGCTGCCGCAAGCTGCACAACCTCGCCAAAAGCGTCATCATCCTGGACGAGACGCAGATGCTGCCCCTCCCGTACCTGCTCCCGTGCCTTGATGCCCTGCGCGAATTGACCGCCACCTATGGGGCCAGCGTGGTGCTCTGCACCGCCACGCAGCCCGCGCTGAACGCCCCGGAGAACGGGGCCGAAGGCCTCAAGGGCGGCCTCACCGGCGTGCGGGAGATCATGCATAGTCCTGTGGAGCTGCACAACTCGTTGCGGCGTGTCGAGGTCCAGTACATTGGCGAGGTCAAGGACGCTGAACTCGTGGAACTTCTCTCTAGGGATAGCCAGGCGCTGTGCATCGTGCCCACCCGGCGGCAGGCGCGGCGGCTCTTCGACTCCCTGCGTAGCGTCATCCCTGGGCCTGTGGGGCTGTTCCACCTGAGCGCGCTGATGTGCCCGCAGCACCGCACCGCAACCCTGGACCGCATCCGCCTGGCCCTGGCCGAGGGCCGCCCCTGCCGGGTGGTCAGCACCACGCTGGTGGAGGCTGGCGTGGATGTGGACTTCCCCGTGGTCTACCGGGCCGAGGGCGGCATCGACAGCATCGCCCAGGCTGCCGGGCGCTGCAACCGCGAGGGTCTGCGGGAGCGCGGCGAGGTCTATGTGTTCCGGCCCGAGGGCGGCCTGCCCCCCGGCCACTTCCGGCGCACGGCCCAGGCCGGCCGCTCCGTGATGGACCGCCACCAGGACGACCTGCTGCACCCGGACGCCGTGCGCGACTACTTTCTGGAGCTG
This sequence comes from uncultured delta proteobacterium, assembly GCA_903843965.1. Lineage (GTDB taxonomy): Bacteria > Desulfobacterota > Desulfovibrionia > Desulfovibrionales > Desulfovibrionaceae > Humidesulfovibrio. The sequence goes on along the minus strand of CAIMRY010000004.1, from coordinate 1,342 downwards.
TACTGGCAGGCCGGGCCGGGCAGCCTGGACGAAAAGGATATCCTGGAGCGCCTGACCAGTGACGCCAAACACTGTTGGTTCCCGTTCCGGGAGATCGGCCAGAAGTTTCAGTTCATCGAGGAGGCCACCCAGGCCCTGGTTATTCCTTATGACGCCAAGGGTCGGGAATTGGAACGCGCCCTGGACGCGCTTCAGTCCGGCGACCGCGCGGGCGGGCTGTTGCGCCGGGCGCAGCGGCACACTGTGTCGCTCTACACCCGCGACATGGACCGCCTGGAGCGCGCGGGCGCGGTGCGCCGCACAGGACCGGGCGGCCGGGCGGCCGGCCAGTTCTTCGTGCTCTCCAACCCTGGCCTGTACAGCCCGGAGGTGGGGCTTGACGTCTTTCGCGACGATCCCGGTGTCCAGTCGCCGGAGAACCTGATGGCATAATAGCGAGAACCGTCGCGGGATGCTCGCGAGCAACAAGGAGGTGCCCATGTCTTTTGGAGTCCGGCTCAAGGTCTGGGGCGAGTACGCCTGCTTCACCCGACCGGAGATGAAGGTCGAGCGGGTGAGCTACGACGTGATCACGCCCTCCGCCGCCAGGGGAATCCTGGAGGCCATCTACTGGAAACCCGCCATCCGCTGGGTCATCGAGCGCATCCGGGTGCTGAACCCCATCCGCTTCGACACCATCCGGCGCAACGAAGTCGCGGGCAAGCTGCCGCTCACGGCTGTGCGCAAAGCCATGCAGGACGGGAAGTCGCCCGTCGAGACCTTTGTGGACGAGGACCGCCAGCAGCGCGCGGCGTTGGTGCTGCGCGACGTGGCCTACATCATCGAGGCCTGCTTCGACTTCACGGGCGAGGAGGACCGCAACACGGCCAAGCACAAGGAGATGTTCGAGCGCCGCGCGCAGAAGGGCCAGTGCTTCCACCGGCCCTACCTGGGCTGCCGGGAGTTCCCGGCCATGTTCGAACTGCTGGACGGCCCGACCCCGGCCCCGCACGAGAGCCTGAACGGCCCGCGCGACCTGGGCTACATGCTGCACGACATCGACTTCGCGGACCACATGACTCCGCGCTTCTTTCGGCCCACCATGATTGACGGGGTCATCGAGGTGCCGCACACCGACTGCCCGAATGGCGGCCCCGGTGGGCGTCCCAATGGGCAGGAGGTGCGCGCATGATCTTGCAGGCGCTGAATGAGTATTATGGACGGCTAGCTGTGGAGTTGCAAGACGTTGTTCACTCTCTCGCCGATACGACTCATGGGCGTTTTCCTTTGTAACGACTTGTGATTCCTAAAATGATTGTATTCGTGGAGCCAGCGGGGCAACTCGCTGGCTCTCTCGCTTGAG
>CAIMRY010000003.1 GCA_903843965.1 uncultured delta proteobacterium | reverse complement strand
GTCGATGCGCCTGCCGCCATTCACATTGTCAGGCAAATCAACGGCAAGCAGCAGGCCCGAGGGCTCGTAGCGGTAGTGCGTCTCGGCGTCGCCTTCCAGCTTGAGGTTGCGGAAGCCAGCCTTGTCATGGCCGTACTGGGCGCTCCCCGCCTGGCCCAGGCGGTTGTTCGTCAAATACGTGTAGCGCCGCTCGCCCCGGAAGCGCAGGGGGTTGATCTCGGCCAGTCGGCGGCCCTGGTGGTCGTACTGGTAGGACTCGCAGAGTGCGCCGGAGCCGTCCGTGACGCGGGACAAGCGCCCGGCGGAGTCGTAGGCGTAGCGGCGGGTTTCAAGGCTGTCGCCAAGGCGGCCATTCAGATGGAGAACGCGTTCGGTGATGCGGCCCTGCGGGTCGCGCTGGAGGGAGAGGAACGGGGGCTGGTTGTTTTGTGATGTCGGCATGTTGTACTTTCTCCAATGGGTTTATGCGTCCGGCACAACGCCGAGAGCAAATTGGAGAAGACAGAGCATGGGGTTTTGAGCCCGGACAAAACCGGCAGGATTTTTGCCGGGAAAAGGACGACCGGAGCGGGATGACAGGGTGGGGGTGCGCAGGCGCCCCTAGCGGCTGACCCAGAGGGCCGCGCCCCGGAGCTTGCGGAACAGGGCCATGGTCACCGAGCCCGTGAACATCTGCGAAAGCACTCCCCTGTGCCGGTCCGAGCGGCCCACGGCCACCGCCGCGTAGCGGCCCCTGTCGGCCTCAAGCAGGATGGTCTGGACCACGTTGTCGGACTGCACCAGCCTGGTCTTGATGAGCCGCGCGGGGAAGCCGTTCTCCTTCAGGGCCTCGATGGCCTCGCTGAACAGCCCCTCGGTGTTCTGCCGACTCTCGGTCTTGCGCAGCACGCGCAGGATGGTCACCTCGTGCCCGCTCTCGCCCTGGAGGATGAAGCCCACGTGGTCGGCCATGCGGCGCGAGGGCTCGGAATCGTCCACACACAGCAGCACGCCTTTGCGGTCGTACTCCACGTCGCGGCAGAGCCACAGCGGAAAGGCGAAGGTCTCGTGCAGGATCTCCTCGCTGGCGCTCTTGTCCAGGAAGTTCTCCAGCCGCAGCAGGCCGCGCCGGCCAAAGACCACGGCGTCGTACAGCCCGCTCTCGCCCTCCTTGACGATGTCCTGGATGCGCGAGAAGTTGCGCGACACGATCTTGTCGTCCACCTGCTCGGGGCTGAAGCCGCCCTGCACGAAAATGGTCCGGGCCGCCTCCATGGCGCGCTGGCCGGAGCGGATGATGGCCTGGGCGTCCTCCTCGCTCTTGCGCAGGGTCTCGTAGTTGGCTTCCTCGGCCCAGACCGCAGGCGGCTGCGGCGCGGTGTTGAACAGGGTCAGGCGCACGTCGTCCTTGTGCTTAAAAAAGGCGCAGACAAAGCGCAGGCCGAAGTGGGCCGTGGGGTCCTCGCTGATGGTCACGAGCAGGTGCTTGTTCATTGGGCCTCGCTTTAGGCAGGGCGTCGCTGTGCGGTTGCGCCCCGGGAGCCGCAGGGTGGGGGGACCCTGCGGTCCGTAGGTGGTTGTCCTGGCGCTAGGCGACCGTGACGGTGACGGTATCCTCAAACCCGGTGGACAGGCGGAAATCCTTGCCGCCCGCGCTGACGATAAACTCGTTGCCGGGATACAGCTCGCAGCAGGCCCCGAAGTCGTCGTTGCGCATGATGTCCTTGCCTTCGCCATTGATGTCGAAGCGGACAGTGCTGCCGTCGTCAAAGCGCAACAGGTCTTCGGAATGCATGGTCACGGGCAGGTCCTTCTGGGTGTAGTCGGGCATGGCGTGAGTCTCCTTGCGCGTTGGTCCAGGCGGCCAATAGGGCCGTCCGGTTCGGTTTCGGGTCCATTTGCCTCAAGCTTATCCCAAAACTCTCGCTCTGGGAACATGTTACACCCCATGCGGCGGGCACAATCTTCGCTATTTGCGCCCCTGGTCCTCGTCCACCAGGCCCTCGATGACCAGGCTGGTCACCTTCTGCCCGCGCGCGCTCTTGGCGCGGTCAAGCGTCTGCCCCAGGCGCGAGCGGTCGCTGGCCGACAAAAGGGCCGTCTCCTCGCTGATCAGCCCGGCCTCGAACAGGGCCAGGAAGTGCTGGTCAAAGGTCTGCATGTTGCTGGCCGCGCCCGCCTCCAGCACGCTGTAGAAGGTTTTGTCCACGCTTTCGCCCTGGAGGATGAGCTCCTTCACGCGCAGGGTGTTTTTCAGCACCTCGAACGCGGCCACGCGCCCGCCGCCCTCGCGCGGGAGCAGCCGCTGGGACACGACATAGCGCAGGCTCTCGGCCAGGCGCATGCGCACCAGCCGCTCCTCGCCGGGGCCGAACAGGCCCAGGATGCGGCCGATGGTGCTGCCCGCGTCGGTGGTGTGCAGGGTGGACAGGACCAGGTGCCCGGTGCCCGCAGCCTGGAGCGCTATCTCCATGGTTTCCGGGTCGCGTATCTCGCCCACCAGGATGACCTTGGGCCCCTGGCGGAAGGCGGCGCGCAGGCCCGAGGCGAAGGTGTCGAAGTCAATGCCCAGCTCCCGCTGGTTCACGGTGCCCTGCTTGTGCTGGTGGGTGAACTCCACCGGGTCCTCCAGGGTCACGATGTGTCCGGCCAGGGTCTCGTTGATGCGGTCGATGAGGGCGGCCAGCGAGTTGGACTTGCCCGACCCCGTGCCCCCGGTGATCAGGATCAGCCCATGCTTTTCCGTGGCCATGTCGGCAAAGGCCTTGGGCAGGCCCAGCTCCTCCATGGTCGGCAGCCTGGAGGGCAGGCGCCGCAGCACCATGGCGAGACTGCCCCGCTGGCTGAAGATGTTCGCGCGGAAGCGGCCCCGGCCCGGGATGGCGTAGGACAGGTCGCAGGAGCCCTTGGCCGCCAGGGTCTTTTGCAGGCGCAGGTTCTCGCCCATGAGCGCCACGGCCATGGCCTTGGTCAACAGGGGCGAGAGCCGCCCCAGGTCCGGCGTGGTCACGGCGTCCTTCAGGCTGCCGTCCACCTCGGCCTGGATGGGCTTGCCGGTGGTGATGATGATGTCGGCCACCTCGGGGAAGAGGTCGAGCACCTGGCCCATGAGCGCGTCGAGCTGGGCGCGGGTCATGTTCACCGGGGGTTCTCCTTCAGCAGGCCGCTGATCTTGTCCTTGTTCTGGGCATGCGCCAGGCCGTCCTCAGGGCTGATGATCCCGGCGGTGATGAGCCGCTCGATCTCGTCGTCGAGGGTCTGCATGCCCTGGTCGCGCCCGGTCTGGAGCACGCTGGCCAGCTGGTGGGTCTTGCCCTCGCGGATCAGGTTGCGCACGCTGGGGATGGCCATGAGGATCTCCTGCGCCGCCACCCGGCCCTTGGTGTCGATGCGCTTGAACAGCGTTTGCGAGACCACGGCCCGCAGCGACTCGGCCAGGCTGGTGCGCACCTGGGCCTGGCCGTCCTCGGGAAAGACCTCGATGATGCGGTCGATGGTCTTGACGGCGCTCTGGGTGTGCAGGGTGGAGAAGACCAGGTGGCCCGTCTCCGCCGCCTCCAGGGCCAGGGTGATGGTCTCCAGGTCGCGCATCTCGCCCACCAGAATGATGTCCGGGTCCTCGCGCAGGGCCCCGCGCAGGGCCGCCTTGAAGCTCTGGGTGTGGCGGCCCACCTCGCGCTGGTTGACCACGCAGCCCTGGGACTGGTGCACGAACTCGATGGGGTCCTCAACGGTCAGGATGTGGTCGCGGCGGTTCTTGTTGGCATGGTCGATGATGGCCGCCAGCGTGGTCGACTTGCCGCTGCCCGTGGGACCGGTGACGAGCACCAGGCCCTTGTTCAGCATGGCCAGGTCGCGCAGGCGCGCAGGCAGGCCCAGCTGCTCCACGGTCATGATCTCTTGCGGAATCTCGCGGAACACGGCGGCTATGCCCCGGTGCTGCATGAAGAAATTGACGCGGTAGCGCGCCAGGCCCGGCACCTCGTAGGCGAAGTCGATGTCGCCGGTCTCCTCAAAGGCCTTGACCTTGGCCTCGGGCGTGATCTCGTAGAGCAGGGCTTTGAGCTCCTCGTGCTCGAAGGGCTTGAACTTGACCTTCTGCAGCTGGCCGCGCAGGCGCAACAGCGGCTGGGAGCCGCTGGTCAGGTGCAGGTCGCTGCCGCCGTACTGGTGCAGCATCTCAAAAAAGGCGTTGATCTGGGCCATGGCCTGGGGCCTCCTGCGGCGCTGATTGAGCGCGCCGAAGCGCACCCGTATGGGTGATCTATACCCGGCGGACAGGGGAAATCAAAGGGGAAATGCGGGCGGGATGCGGGGGGACAGCGCCTGCGTCATCCCGGTGGAAAGGCCGTCCGGTCTTCCAGCCAGGGGAGCAGTGGTCCGGCTACTGGGGCCAGTTGATGGACTCGGTTGCCATGACTGTGCCGGAGACGGTGCCGCCGTCACTGATGTGCCCAGCGCCCGCAGGGTTTGCGTACACTCTCACGGTAACGGTGTTCCCGGTCCCGCCGGTGCCGGTGAAGGCCACCGCGAAATCGCCCAGGTCCATGGTCGCGTTCATGGTCATGCCCGCGCCGGTGGTCATGGCCGCGAGATTTGTGGGCGTGGTGCCGGTGTTGTGGATGATGTAGTTGGCAAAGGCCATGTTGAAGCGACCGATGCCTTCGGACAGGGCACCGTTGGCTACCGAGGTCCTGGCCTGGGCGGTCAGGTCCCCGTAGCGGGGCACGATGACCGCAGCCAGGATGCCCAGGATGACGATGACGGCGATGAGTTCGATGAGCGTGAAGCCGCCCTGGCGGCGCCTGGCCTGAGCCTGCTTGAGCGTGAGCGTCCCGTGCATTCCCGACTCCTTCTCCGAATCCAAGGCCTTCCCACCGTGGCAAGACCTGGCGGGAAGGCCCTGGAAGGCCTTCCCGCCAGGGAAGAACGCTGGCCCGGCTACTGGGGCCAGCTGATGGTCTTGGTGCCCAGGATGGTGCCAGTAGCGGTTCCGCCGTCGAGGATCGTGCCGGCCCTGTTGTCGTAGGCGTTGCAGGTGATGGTCTGGCCCGTGCCGCCCGTGCCGGTGAAGGCCACGGCGTAGTCGCCGAGGTTCATGGTGGCGTTCATGGTCGTGCCCGCGCCGGAGGTCATGGCCGAAAGGTTGGTGGGGGTCACCCCGGCGTTTCTCATCACGTAGTTGGCGAAGGCCATGTTGAAGCGGGCGATGCCCTCGGACACGGCGCCGTTGGCTGCGCTGGCCTTGGCCTGGGTGGTCATGTCAGAGTAACGGGGCACGATGACCGCAGCCAGGATGCCGAGGATGATGATGACCGCGATGAGTTCGATGAGCGTGAAGCCGCCCTGGCGGCGCCTGGCCTGAGCCTTTTTGAGCATGAGAGTCGTCTCCATTCCTGCCTCCGTGTTGCCCGGCCAGTGGCCGGATGTTGTGTTCGAGAATGTGCCTGGCCGCTTTCGGACAGGCCTTTGCCCAATGCACCACGCGACCCCCTCGCGGCGGACGCGCCGCCGGGGCCAGCCCCGGCCTCCGCACAAATTTTCCCTGCACGGACTAGGCGTTGCGCCATGCAACATCGGTGCCGCAACACACGAATACCGAAATCTCTTCCATCCGTTATCTGCATGATATCATCTGCGCAGTTGATGTCAACTTCCCGCCACGGGACGGCGCAGCCCTGCGGACCGGGCTACATGCCGCCTTTCATGGCGTTCTGCATGTACTCCACCAGGGGCAGGAAGATGGCCATGGCGAAAAAGCCCACCACCCCGGTCAGGCCCGCCACCAGCACCGGCCCCAAAAGCTCGCTCATCTTGGAGACCGCGTACTCGACTTCGTAATCGTAGTGCCTGGCTGCCTCCTTCAGCATCTCCTCCATGTTGCCGGTCTCTTCGCCGATGGAAATCATGGAGACCATCATCGGCGTGAACGAGGGGCAGGACCGCAGCGGACCGGAAAGTCCCCGGCCCTGCTCCAGCTTCTCGCGCAGGTTGCGGAAGTCGCGGGCGATGTAATGGTTGCCGATGGTGCCGCCAAGGATGTCCATAGCCTCCAGCACGGTGATGCCGCTGGCCTGGAGGATGGCGAAGATGCTGGCGAAGCGGGCCATGGCCGCCTTCTTGAACACCGGCCCCATGATGGGCAGGCGCAGCATCACGCCGTCGCGGAAGATCTTCCCGCCCTCGGTGCGGAAATAGGCCGAGGCCATGAACAGGCTGCCGCCCAGCAGGATCAGGCCCACATGCCAGTAGTGGATCATCACGTCGTAAATGCCCAGGCAGATGCGCGTGGGCAGGGGCAGGGTCGCGCCCATCTTGTCGAACATCTTCACGAACTGCGGCAAGACGAACAGGATGAGCACGAAAAAGGCGATGACCAGGGCCGTGACCACCACCGCCGGGTAGGTCAGCGCGCTTTTGATGTCCTTTTTGACCTTGAATTCGTGGTCCACGATGTAGATCAAGCGCTCCAGCACCTCGGTCAGGGTGCCGCTGATCTCGCCTGCGCGGATCATGTTGCAGTAGAGCTCGGAAAAGATGTCGCGGTGCTTGGCGAAGGCCTTGGACAGGGTGGTGCCGCTCTTGATGTCGGCCGCGATGCTGACGATGGCGGCCTTGAGCTTGGTGTTCTCGGTCTGGGCCTCCAGCACGTCAAGCGACTGCAGCACCGGGATGCCCGCATTGAGCATGGTCTTGAACTGCTTGGTGAACAGGATCAGGTCCTGGGGCTTGACCTTCTGCAGGCGCGTGCCGAGTTGGGACAGGAAGCTCTCGCCGCCGCCCGCGCCGCCCGGAGCGCTGGTTTCGCTCACGCTGGTGGGCATGAGCCCGCGCGCGGCCAGGGAGTCCTGGGCGGCCTCCACGCTGATGGCCTCGACAACGCCCGTGGTGTTGCCGCCGCTGTCGGTTATGGCTGCATACTTGTAGTACGGCACTATGTTCCTCCTAGACCATTACGGCCCCGGCGGCCTCTTCCAGGGTGGTCAGGCCCTGGGCGACCTTGTTCAGCGCGTCGGTCTTGAGGGTGCGCAGGGTCTTGGCCTGCACGCAGGCCTTGGCGATGTCCTTGGCCGTGGCGTTCTTCATGATCATGTCCTGCACCAGCTCGTCCACCTGGAGCACCTCGTAGATGGCCATGCGCCCGGAGTACCCGCTCTGGTGGCAGGTGCGGCAGCCGGAGCCCCGGCGGAAGGTGAACTTCGGCTGCATGGCCTCCCCGATGCCGAAGGCCAGAAGCAGGTCCTTGCGCGGCACATAGGGCTCCAGGCAGTGGGGACAGTTCTTGCGCACCAGGCGCTGGCTGATGGAGGCCAGGAGCACCGAGGACACGAGGTAGGGCTGGATGCCCATCTCCACCAGGCGGGTGATGGCCTGGGCCGCGTCGTTGGTGTGCAGGGTGGTCAGCACGCGGTGGCCGGTCAGCGCCGCCTGCACGGCGATCTCCGCAGTCTCGGCGTCGCGCACCTCGCCCACGAGGATGACGTCCGGGTCCTGGCGCAGGATGCTGCGCAGGCCCGAGGCGAAGGTCATGCCGGCCTTGCGGTTCAGCTGCACCTGGCGCACCGTGGGCATGCGGTACTCCACCGGGTCTTCCAGGGTGATGATGTTGATGTCCGGCGTATTGATGTGCTTCAAGATGGCGTAGAGCGTGGTGCTCTTGCCCGAGCCCGTGGGGCCGGCGGCCACGATGAGCCCGAAGGGCTTCTGCACGGCGGACTCGACCTTGGCGCGGTCGGCCGAGACCAGCCCCACCTCGGACAGGTTGAGCCCATGGGCCGAGCGCTCCAGGAGGCGCAGCACCAGGTTCTCGCCGTGCACCGTGGGCAGGCTGGACACGCGCACGTTGAACTCCCTGCGCTGGGTGACAAAGGTGAAGCGCCCGTCCTGGGGGATCTTGGACACGGCGATGTCCATGTTGGCCATGATCTTGAGGCGCGAGACCAGCGGCAAAAAGCTGGCCCTGGGCGGGGCCGGGATCATGCGCAGCTTGCCGTCCACACGGAAGCGCAGCTGGATGCTGTCCTTTTCCGGGCTTAAGTGCACGTCGCTGGCGTGCTCGCGCACGGCCTGGCCCAGGATGGAGTTGACCATGCGGATGACCGGGGCCTGGGAGGCCTGGTCCTGCAGGGCGTCGATGGCGATGTCTTCCTTGTCCTCGCCGCCCACCTGGGTGGTGATGTCCGCGTCCTCCTCGGCCATGCCCTCGAACAGGCCCTTGCCCGCTTCGCCGCGGCCGTAGATGGCGCTGAAGAGCATCTCAAAGTCTTTCTCCGCGCACATCACCGGCTCCACCTCAAGATTGGTGGCGATCTCCACGGCGTCGAGCGCGGTGATGTCCATGGGGTCGGTCATGGCGATGAGCAGCAGGTGCCCGCGCTTGGACAGCGGCACCAGGCGGTACTGCTGGGCCAGGGCCTCATTCACCAGGGAGTCGATGCGCTCGTCGTAGGGATGCTTTTCCGGGGTGTAGCGCTCGATGCGCAGCTGTCCGCTCACCGCGTCGATGATCACGGACTCCTTGAGCGTGCCGGACTGCACCAGGTACTGGCCGAGCTTGACGCCGGACTTCTTCTGCCCGGCCAAAGCCGTCTGGACCTGGTCCTCGGTCAAGGCCCCGGCTTCAACGAGCAGTTCGCCCAGTCGTTTGCGGTCGCGTTTCACTGCGTGCGTCCTGGCCTTTGTTTTCGGCGCGGACCGGTCATTTTTGGCCCACCGTGCGGAAGGCCACGGTGCGGAACAGCCCGCTCGAGCCGGTTGCGCCGGTTTGCCCGGCCTCGTCTTCCGGACCGGCCACGTGCAGGCGCGCCGGGGCCACCAGGGCCGCCGGGGCCAGGTCGCGCACGATGGGGCTGCGCACCACGGGGCCCTGGTCGCGCTGGGGCAAAAGGGTCAGGCCGGACAGGCCGTCCTGCGCCTCCTCGCCCCTGGGCAGCAGGGTCAGCCCATCGGCCGCCAAGGTGGCGAAACGGGTGTCCATCTTCGTGTCGGCCTGTGCGTCGGCCTTCGCATCGGTCTTCGCATCGGCCTTCGCATCGGTCTTCGCATCGGCCATTCCATCAAACCGGCTCCCGGGCCTGCTCTCGGACCTGGCTTCGGGGTCCGCGCCGGATCTTGCGTCGGGCATCGCGCCAGACATGCTCTCGGCCCGCAGGGCCGATTGGGCGCGCGCCGCGCCCAGCCCGTGGCCGAGCACCGGGCCCGTGGGCTCCGACAGCCACAGGGAGCCCAGGCACAGGCACAGCGCAACAGCTGCGGCCACCACCAGGGCGCGGCGGCGGCGCAAGCGCGGCGAGTAGTCCGGGCGGATGGCGGCGCGGGCCTCGCCCAGGCCCACGCACATCTTCCCGCGCACGAGCATCTCCAGCATGGCCATGTGGCACAGGCGCACGATCTTGCGCGGCGAGCCCCCGCTGGCCAGGTGGATGCGCAGGATGGCCGCGAAGCTGAAGCGCACCTGGGGCGCGGACGCCGTGTTGGCCGCAACGCGCAAACGGTAGCGGATCATCTGCCGGGTCTCCACCAAGGACAGCGACCGCAACCGACGGCGCACATTGATGCGGTCCACCAGGTTCGGCATGGTCTCCAGCAGGGGCTCAAACTCCCGCTGGGCAAAGATCACGATTTGCAAGAGCTTGGACGAGTTGGTCTCGTAGTTCAGCATCTCGCGCAAAAGCTCCAGATTCTCCGGCGAGATCTTCTGGCCCTCGTCGATGATCAGCACCACCAGCCTGCGCTCCACCATGCCCAGGCGGAAGAGCTGCTGCTTCAGCGCCTCCCTAAGCTCCCACATGCCCATGTCCGGGTCCGGGGTGACGCGCGAGACGCTGCCCAGGATCACGCGCAGAAACTCCTCCGAGGTGCTGAAGTGCGGGTCCAGCAGCAGGTGCATGTCGACCTCGGCGTCGTCGCGGAAGGCGCGCAGCAGGCTGCGGCACAGCGTGGTCTTGCCGGTGCCTATGTCGCCGGTGATGACCGACAGCCCCCGGCGCAGGCGCAAGGATATCTCCAGCTCCTGCAGGCAGGTGGCATGCTGCCGGGTCTCCAGCAGAAAGTTCGGGTCCGGCGAGTTGGAAAAGGGTTCGCGGACAAGGTCAAGAGTGGCGTAGAGGTTCATCGGCGTCCTCCCAGCCCGGGCTTTCTTGGCCGGGCGGTCAAAAGGTCGCTGTCGGCGGCGGCGTCCACCCCGGCGTCTACTCCGGGATTCACGGCGGCGTCCACCCCGGGATTCACTGCTGCGTCCACCCCGGGATTCGCGGCGGCATTCGCGGCAGAGCCCGCGTTGCGGATGGTCACGGAATACGGGCCCAGGCTGCGGCTGGGCGCGGCGGCGGGCTGCTGGGCCGGTTCAAGGGGCTGCGCGGCCAACTGCCGGGGCACGGCCATGGTCGGCATCTGCTTGATGGTCACCCCGTAGCCGCCGGAGTCAGTGGTCTGCACCGGGGCCTGCGTCACGGTCTGGGTCTGGGCCTGGGCCTGAGCCTGGGCGGTCATGTCCACGCCCTTGTCCGGCAGGTACATGGCCGTGGGGCTTGCGCCCGCATCGCCAGAGGTCGGGGCCATGGCCGGGGCCGGAGCAGGGGCCGGCGTCGGAGCAGGAGCAGGTGCCAGAGCCGGAGCCGGCGTCGGAGCAGGGGCCGGGGCCTGCATCGGGGCCAGTGCGCCCTTGTTGCCCAGGCTCTCCGCAGGCATCTCCTTCAACCGCAGGGTGCTCTCGCCGGAGCGGGTGAACTCGCGCTCGATGTCCTCCCCGGAAGCCCTGGCCTCGGCCTCGCGGCGGGCGCTGGCGGTCTCGCGGTCCAGCTCCTCATAGCTCTTCTGGCGCTCACCCTTGCGCCAGTCGGCCAGCACCGTGGGGGTGATGAAGATCATGAACTCGTCCTTGAGGTCGTCCTTGGACTCGCTTTTGGCCAGCCAGCCCAGGCCGGGGATGTCCTTGACGCCGGGGACCCCGGCCTCGCGCAGGGAGTTGCGCAGCTTGGACAGCCCGGAGATGACCACGGTCTCGCCGTTTCGGGCGATGAGGGTGGTCTCGGTCTTCTTTTTCACGATGTACGGGTTGCCGGACACGGCGCGGGTGGTGTCGACCTCGTCCTTCTGGATGAGCACCTGGAGCTTGATGAACTCGTCGTCGATGATGTGCGGGGTGATCTCCAGGCGCAGCACGGCGTCCTGGAAGGACACGGAGTAGGTGGCGCTGGTGCCGGTGCCGGAAATGGTCTGGTAGGGCACGCGCTCGCCGGACTCGGTGTAGGCCTTCTGGTTGTCCATGGTGGCGATGGACGGGCTGGAGATGATGTTCAGCTTGTTGTCCGTGGCCAGGGCCTGCAGCTGCGTCTCCAGGTAGCTGCCGCCGATCTTGCCGAAGACCAGGTCCAGGGCCGAGCCCGTGTTTGAGGACGCCACGCCGGTGGCGGGCAGCCGCACGCCCAGCGCCCCCTTGGAGCCCTGGCCCAGGGTGGAGGTGCCCGTGGTCAGGTCGCCCAGGGTGGTGATGGAATAGGCCCCGCCAGCGCCCAGCTGGTAGCCGTTGCCCATTTTCGCATTGTAGCCGCCGCCCCACAGGATGCCGAGGTCGCGGGCGACCTCCTTGGTGGTCTCCACGATGTGCGCCTTGAGCTTGATCTGGGCGCGCGGGGCGTCGAGCCTGGCCAGGAGCTTGCCGATCTTGGTCAGGTCCTGCTCCACGCCCTGGATGATGAGCGAGTTGGTCAGCTCGTCCACCTGGACGCTGCCGATGACCTTGCCGTCCTTGGTCTTGGACAGGGAGTTCTCCACGGTCTTCTGCAGCAGCTTGGCGTCGGCGAAGCGCACCTTGGCCACGGTGGTGACCTGCGGCTCCTCGGCCAGGGTGGCCATGCGCTCGGCCTGGGTCTTGCGCTCCAGGGCCGCCAGGTCCAGATTGCCCTGGAGGTCGGCCTGGGCCATGATGCGGATGGTTTCGCCGTCAAAGGCGTAGGTGAGCCTGTTCGAGGCCAGGATGGCCCGGAAGATCTCGCCCCAGGGGCGCTCCACAAAATTCACGTTGACCACGCCGGACACACCGGGGCTGACCACGATGCTCTTGCCCACCGCACGCGACAGGGCCTGCAAGACGGCCACGATGTCGGCATTGTGCATGCGCAGCGACATGCGCGTCTCAGGCAGCTTGCGCTCGCTGTCGCGCTTGCCCACGTCGAGCTGCGCCGGCCTGTCGATGACGTCCGGGGGTTCGGCCAGCACGAACTGGCCGCGCGGGGAGTGGCCCTGGGACTGTTTCTCCATGGCCTTCCAGGTGTCGACCGCGTCCTGGGCCGAGGGAATCTGCGGCTTTGGCTGCGCGCAGGAGAAGAGCAGCGCGCAGAGCGCCACGACCAGGAGCGCGGGGGGGGGTGCCAGACTTATGCTTCATCTTTTTTTGACCACCCGTATGCGGATCTTGTCCGTGTCGTCCTCGACGAGTGGAACGCGCCTGGTGAGCTTGCGTCCCGTGGAGCCATCCGTTCGCTCCAGTACCACGAAATTTTTGTCGATGCCTTGCACCCGGTAGTCGCCCTCGGCCAATTCGTCGCCGATGGCGTACTCCACGCCGTTGATGACCGCATAGAGCTTGTTGCCGACCTTCATGTAGCCGGAGAACACGAACTCCGGCCCTGCCCCGCCCGCGCCGCCCAGGCTGCGGTCATCCTCCAGCGAGATGCCGCCCTGCCCGCCGTAGAAGGGATCGCCGGTGGCGTTGTCCGTCAGCAGGCCCAGGCGGTAGGACTGCTGGGGCGTCAGCCGGGCCTTGTCCATGTTTTTGGCCACCTCGTCCACCACGACCTTGCTCGCGCCGCTGGCGGCGGCGCCGGGCGCGGGCTTTCCAGGCGGAGCGAAGTACATATAGCCCCCGACCACGAGGACCACGGCCATGACGCCCAGGAGTTGCTTCTCACGTTTCTGCATCCGCCCTGTCCCGCCCGCGCTTGCTAGTTGGCCAACGCGATGCGCAGTTGGATAAACAGTTCCAGCCGCCCGTCCGTGGCGCGCAGCTCCACGCGCTCCATGCGCGCCAGGGAAGGCATCCGCCCGATGCCCATGAGCAGCTCGCGCACGCCGTCAAGGGACCCGGAAAACACGCCCTGGACCTGGATGGACGTGGGGTCCTGGCCCAGCGAGGACGGGTTGAGCGTGACCTCCAGGGGCTCCACCCCGACGGCCCGGGCCATGTGCTCCAACTGCTCGGGCATCAGGTAGACCCTGGTGCGCGGCACGGGCTCCGCCGGGGGAACGCTGACAGGCCCCAGGCTGGCGTTGTGGCTCATGGCCGCTATGTTGGCCCAGGTGGGCATGAGCAGCTGCTGGCGCTGGATGCGTTCGCGCACCTCGGCCGCCTGGCTCGCCAGCCGCTCGCCCTGGCGCAGGCTCATGTACACCAGCACATACCCCGCCACGGCCAGCAAAAGCAGCCCCAGCCCAATCCGCAGGCCCAGGGTGCGCAGCTCCGGCGTCAGCGCCAGCTTCTTGTTCAGCACCGAAAGGTCCACTACTGCACCCCCATGTGCATGACGAAGTGGAGCACCTGGCCCTCTGCGTTCAGCTCCGTCAGGTTGGTCTGGTGCACCACGGGCAGGCTGAACAGCGGGGAGGCCTGCAGCTCGATGACAAAACGCGAGAGCGTGGGCTCAAGGTCGGCCTTGTCGCCCACAACGATGCCCTCCAGGGTCACCAGGTCGCTCGGCTGGACCGCACTGGGCTTGCCCGGAGCGGGCGGCGCGGCCGGTGCGGCCGGCGGCACGCCCATGTCGATGGTCAGGTTCAGGATCTTGACGCTGGGCGGGGCGCGGCGGGCCAGCTCGGCCAGCACGATGGGCGCGGTGAAGCGCGCGGCGGCATTGCGCAGGGACTCCTGCCTGGCCGTGTACTGGGCCACGGAGCGGGACAGGGTGCCCTCGTCGATGGCCGGGCCCAGGGCCGCCAGCTGCCGCTCCGCGCTGGCCAGCTCCTGGCGTTTCTGGGCCACCTGCTGCTCGATGACGTACCCGGCGGCGCCGATGAGCACCAGGCCCAGCGCCAGGCCCAGGATCAGCACACGGGTGAAGCTCTGGCGGGAGTTTCCGGCGGCGCGCTGCTTGTAGTTGCGCAGCAGGTTGATGCCCTTGTCCGGCGCAGAAAGACTGGCCGCCAGGGCCGGGGCCAGGGCCATGCTGTCCATGGCGGCCACGGCGTCGGGCTTGGCGGGCAGCATGGCGGTGGAGTTAAAGGCCTGGTGCGGGTAGCCCAGCTGCCCGGCCAGGGCCTCCAGCACGCGCGCGTTGCGGAAGATGCGGCCGCTTAGGTGCAGCACGTCGCAACGCTGGTGCTGGGAGGTGGCGTAGTACTCCAGGGTGCGCTCCACCTGTTTGGCCAGGCGGTCGATGGCCGGGGCGATGGCCTCAAGCATCTGGGCCTCGCTCAACACATGCTCCGGGCCCAGACCCTTGGGCACCGGCCCGCCCAGCAGCACATGCCGGAACAGCCCCTTGGCCTGAACGGCGTCAATGGGCATGGGCGGCATGTTCGGCGTTGGCGGCGTCGCCAGCCGACCCCCCGCCGCCGCGCGCGGGCCGGGCAGGGGCAGCTCCAGGTCCGCGGAAGGCTGGCTGGGCTTTTGCTTGGAGCTGTCCTGGAAGTGCACCTGCACGGCCTCGGCCATGCTGTCCGTTCCAGAGCGGATGAACCGGCTGAAGCGCAGGTTGCCCTCCGCGTACAGCCCGATGGTCGAGGCGTCCTCCTCCACGTGGATGTTTGCGGCCAGATGGAAGCCCGTGGGCGCGCCGGGCAGGCGGTACAGGGCCTGCATGGCGCTGGGAAGGGTGGTGATTCCCTCCAGCCCCCAGCCGGCTTCGCGGAAGGCGTCGCGCAGGCGGTCCACGTCCACCCGCCTTGCCAGGCAGGTCAGCACGTCCAGGCGCGGGTCCTTGGACTCCTTGGCGGGTCCCAGGACGACGTAGTCGATGGCGTACTCGGCCTCGGCGAACTTCTTCTCCTTCTGCTGGGTCCAATACACGGCGGCGTCGAGCTTTGCGCCGGAGAGCTTGGGCACGGTGAGGACGTTCAGGTCCAGGTCCTGGGACCGCAGAACGGCCCAAACCCTGGCCTGGAACGCCTTGTCCCGGACGCTCTCAAGGCAGGTGCGCAAGAAGGCGGGAAAGCCCCTCTGCCCGAACGCCTGGTCGGGACCGAAGGGAAAGCGGGTGGAGAACTGGATGGCGCCGCCGGAGACAACGACCAGACTCAGGCGTCCAGAGGTCATGCTCACGCCGAGGGTTGCGGACTTTCTGGCCTTGCCAAAGGTCAACGGGCGGTTCCAGATGGAGACCTTGGCCGGGGCGGTGGCGAAAAGGGCCGGGGACAGATCGTCCAGGGCGGAGTCTGGCCCCGCGCCGGGTGCGGCCTGGGCCGCCCTGTCCTGCGAGCCTTTTTTGGACGCAAAGGCTTCCCCGCTGCGAATGGACCTCAACAGATTCTCGGTGGAGGAGAGCCTTTCCTTGAGGTTCACGCCTGTCCCTGTGCCCTTGCCAGATCCTGTCCAAACCGCGCCAGGCAATGGCTGGCAGCCATCCGTGCCCGCAAGGGGCGCCCCCCTGCGGTCTGACAAAACGGTACTCTTTGGACGAAGACCTGACTATTTCTAAACTATTTGTAGTTTTCAAATGAGCATTAGAGTTATCTGCCGTGGCGTGTCAACCATATTCGGTTCGAAAAGGCTTGCGCAGCCCAAGTATTCCCACGCTTCCGCGAACACCCCGGGACAGGAAGAAGCGTTTACAGCGGACGTAAAGTCGGATAGAAATTTAACCGAAAAGGTGGAACAGGTCTGATTGTCGCAGGGGGAACGCATGAGCCAGACAAACATTCTGCTTGAATCCGGCACCAATGAGCTGGAGCTGGTGGAATTCTACATCGACGAGAAGGCCGACGCCGCAGGCAAGAAATACCGCGGCTACTACGGCGTCAACGTCGCCAAGGTCCTGGAGATCATCCGCCTGCCCTCGGTGACGCAGTTGCCGGAGATTCCGCACCCCTCGGTCATGGGCGCCTTCAACCTGCGCTCGCGCATCATCCCCCTGGTGGACCTGTCCCTGTGGCTGGGCAAGGGCGTTTCCGAGGTGGAGGAAAGCACCAAGGTCATTGTCAGCGAGTTCAACCGCATGATTTCGGCCTTCATGGTCTCCGGCGTCACGCGCATCCACCGCCTGAGCTGGACCCAGGTGGAGGCCCCGGGCAGGCACCTGAACGAGTACTCGGGCAACTCCGTCACCGGCGTGGTCCGCTTCGAGGACCGCATTCTGCTCGTGCTGGACATGGAGAAGATTTTGGCCGACCTGAACCCCGGCCTGGCCATGAAGATCGAGGAATCAGCCATGGCCTCCATCGAGGAGGCCAAAAAGCCCGCCAAGAAGGAGCACTTCCGCGCGCTCATCGCCGACGACTCCACATCCATCCGCCGCATGATCGGCACCATGCTGGAAAAGGCCGGGTTCGAGGTCACCCAGACCGTGAACGGCCAGGACGCCTGGGACACGCTGATGGACGTGAAGCGCCGCGCGGCCGAGGAGAACAAGCCGCTTGTCGAGTACCTGGACATCATGGTCTCGGACATCGAGATGCCGATCATGGACGGCCACAACCTGACCAAGCGCGTCAAGGAGGACCCGTTCCTCAAGGAGATGCCGGTGATCCTGTTCTCCTCGCTCATCACCGACCGCCTGCGCCACAAGGGCGAAAGCGTGGGGGCCGACGACCAGATCAGCAAGCCGAACATCACCGAGCTGACCACGCGCGCGTTTGAGCTCATCGCCAAGCACCAGAACATCGAGCTCTAGCGCCCGCGCCAAGCGCTAACGTGAAAGGCCGGAAGGATCGACTCCTCCCGGCCTTTTCGCATTTGAGACTGCCCGTCCGAATCTCTTGGGATTACCTCTGCGTTCTGAAGAAGAGCTTCAGTGCAGGGCCATACCTGAGCGCAGTGCCGCTTCCAGGCACGCTGGAGCTGCCCGCCTGCGGCCACCCCTTACGGCTCCCCGCATTGCAGAATCGGCACAGCGCCAGACGAACGCACTCAGAGCTCGGAGCGCGCTGTGGCGCCACTGTCGGCCCACTCGCCCCGCCCTACTCCTCCGGCTCCTTCACCCAGCCGCACTCCTTGTTCGGGCAGGCGATGTGCCGGCCCTTGGCCTTGGTGGTCTTTTCCACCAGCACAGGCGAGCCGCAGGCCGGGCACGGGCCGACCAGCGGGTGGTCCCAGAAGGCCTGGGTGCACTGCGGGTAGCGGCTGCACGAGAAAAAAACCTTGCCCCCGCGCGAGCTCTTCTCCACCAGTTCGCCGTCGCAGCCCTCCCTGGGGCAGGGCACGCCCGTGGGCAGCGGCTCGGTGTGCTTGCACTTGGGGTAGCCCGTGCAGGCGATGAACCGGCTGCCCTTGCGCGCGGTCTTGACCACCATGGGCTTGCCGCATTCCGGGCAGGTGCCTGCGGCGATGAGCTGCGGGGCGGCCAGAATCTCGATGACGCCCTCTTCGTTGCGCTTGAAGTTCTTGATGTTCTTGCACTTGGGGTAGCCGGAGCAGCCCAGGAACTGCTCCCGCGCGCCCCCGCCCCGACGCGGGGTCTTGACCGCAAAGGGCTTGCCGCACAGCTCGCAGGCGATGTCCGTAATCTCGTCGCGCGCCTTGTCGCTGGGCAAAATCCGGCCCTGCTCGTCGCGCGTGAACTCCTTGATGTTCTTGCATTCCGGGTAGCCGGAGCAGCCCAGGAATTCGCCCATCTTGCCGAACTTCACGTGCATGGGCTTGGCGCACAGGTCGCAGACAACGCCGGAGTCGATGGTGGCGCGCTCCATCTCGGCCCCGGCCTTGGCCAGGGCCGGAACGAAATCGGCCATGAACTCCTCGATGACCTCGGCCCAGGCGCGGGAGCCTGCGGCGATCTCGTCGAGCTTGCGCTCCATGCCTGCGGTGAAGCCGATGTCCATGAGCGTGGCGAAATGCGCCACCAGCTTGTCGCTGACCGTGGAGCCCAGCTCGGACGGGGCGAAGCGCTTCTCCTCCATGCTCACGTACTCGCGGTCCTGCAGGGTGCTGATGATGGCCGCGTAGGTGCTGGGGCGGCCAATGCCCTGCTCCTCCAGCGCCTTGACCAGGGTGGCCTCGGTGTAGCGCGGCGGCGGCTGGGTGAACTTCTGCTCGCTGGAAAGCTCCAGCAGCTTCAACATCTCGGCCACGGTCAGCTTGGGCAACTGTTCCGAACCATCCTCGACCACGGCGTCCGGGTCCGGCGCCTCCAGGCCCTGGACCTTCAAGAAGCCGGGGAACAGCAGGCGCTCGCCCTTGGCCCGCCACAGGGTCTTGCCGTTTTTCACCGTCACCGTGGTGTCGTGGAAGCGCGCGTCGCTCATCTGCGAGGCCACGAAGCGCCGCCAGATGAGCTGGTAGAGCTTGAACTGGTCCGCCGGAAGAAAGCTCTTCACCGCCTCCGGGGTCAGGGCCACGTCCACCGGGCGGCAGGCCTCGTGCGCGTCCTGGGCCCCGTCCTTGGTCTTGTGGACCTTGACCTTGGCGGGCGCGTACTTGTCGCCGTAACGCTCCAGGATGAACTCCCGCGCGGCGGTCTTGGCCTCGTCGGCGATGCGCACGGAGTCGGTGCGCATGTAGGTGATGAGCGCCACCGTGCCCTTATCGCCCAGCTCCACGCCCTCGTACAGCTTCTGGGCCGCGCCCATGGTCTTCTTGGCCGGAAAGCCCAGCGCCCGGTTGGCCACCTGCTGCAAGCTGGAGGTCGTAAACGGCGGCGGCGGGCTCTTGGCGCGCTCCTTCTCGTCCACCGCATCGACCTCGAAGGTCCCGGCGCGCACGGCCTTTTCCAGGGCCTCGGCCGCCTCGCGGCTGCCGATGTCCTTGAGCCCCGGGGCCACGGTCTTGGTCCCGATCTTCCAGAGGTCGGCCACGAAGGGCGGCGGATTGGCCCCCTCCAGCCTGGCCTTGAGCGCCCAGTGCTCCACGGGCTCAAAGGCGCGGCGCTCGCGCTCGCGGTCCACAATGAGCCTGAGCGCCACGGACTGCACGCGCCCGGCGCTGATGCCGCGCTTGACGTGCTTCCAGAGGATGGGCGAAATCTTGTAGCCCACCAGGCGGTCGAGCACTCTTCTGGCCTGCTGCGCGCCCACCAGGTCGGCGTTGATGGGGCGCGGGTTCTCCAGCGCCTCCTTGACCGCGCGGGCGGTGATCTCGTTGAACTGGATGCGGCTGACGTTGGTGTTCTGGCCCTTGATGAGCTCGGCCACGTGCCAGCCGATGGCCTCGCCCTCGCGGTCCGGGTCGGGCGCGAGGTAGACGTGGCCCGCTGCCTTGGCGGCCTTGCGCAGGCGGCCGACAACGTCCTCCTTGCCCTTGATGATCTCGTAGCGCGGCAGGTAGCCGTTTTGCTCGTCCAGGCCCATGTCGCCCTTGGGAAGATCGCGCACGTGGCCCACGGAGGCCTCCACGACATAGTCCTTGCCGAGGAATTTGCCGATGGTCTTCACCTTTGCGGGGGACTCAACGATGATGAGGTCTTTTGTCATGATGGGGCAGGCTATAGCCACCTGTCGACCGGATGGCAAGGGGCGGGGTGGGCAGATGGAGAACCCTGCCGCGCTGGCGCCTGCATCCTGCGGGACCGGCAATACGCCAAGCGCCATTGGCCGAGCACCTGCAACCGTTGGCGGAATGGTTGGTCCGCGCGGGCAAATGCTCATTGACCCTCCCCCCCATTTGCCTTATTTATGTAAGTATCAGCAAAGCGACTTTCGGGGGGGCGCGGAGATGGACAGAAAGTACACGTTTTCCTGGGATCTCATCGGTGATCTTGAACTGGGCCGCCCAAATCTTGGACCGACCATGCGCGTCGAGGTGTACCGGCTCATGCAGTTCACCCTGCGCGATGTGCTGGAGTCCAAATTCGGGACCCAGACGTCCGACGAAGTTTTCTACGCCGCCGGGAAACTCGCCGGAACGGAGTTCTACAAGGCCTTCTTCGGCCAGATCTCGGACTTCAACGAATTCGTGAAGGCCATGCAGACAACCCTGCGCGAGTTGGGCGTGGGCATTTTGCGCGTGGAGCAGGCGGACATGGCCAAGGGCGCCTTTGTGCTCACCGTGGCCGAGGACCTGGACTGCTCCGGCCTGCCGGAACTGGGCCACGGGGTCTGCGTCTACGACGAGGGCTTCCTCGCCGGACTCTTGGAGAGCTTCACCGGCGCACGCTACACGGTGAAGGAGGTGGACTGCTGGTGCACCGGCGGCCGCACCTGCCGGTTCACTGCGGAGCAACAATGATCCCAGACCAGACCAGTCAGACCAGCCCAGCCTTCGAGGCAGCGCCACCGGCACAGCCTGACTTGCAGCGCGTGCTCGCCGTGATTCAGGACGCGCTGAAGCTCGCAGCCCCGCCGCAAACGCCGCCGGACGACTTGGCCCATGTGCAGGGCCTGGCCCCTTTGTACGCGCTGATCATGGACCTGCGGCGCTTCCTCCTGGGGCTGAGCCAGGGCGACCTCCAGCAGCAGCTAAGCCAGAAGGGCTACCTGGCCGGCGTGCTGAAGAGCTTCCAGTCCAACCTAAGCCACCTGACCTGGCAGGCGCAGATGATCGCTGAGGGCGACTTCTCCCAGCGCGTGGACTTCCTGGGCGACTTCTCCCTGGCCTTCAACTCCATGGTCGCGCACCTGCGCAACTCCATTGAGGCCATCCACGAAAGTGAGGAACGCTACCGCTTCCTGGCCGAAAACTCGGCGGACATCATCTGGCGGATCGACGCGGACCACCGCTTCATTTACGCCAGCCCGGCCGACGAGCGCATGCGCGGCTTCAACCACAAGGAGATCCTGGGCCAGCCCGTCTGGAGCGCCATGCACCCGGACTTTGTGGCCCTCATGCAGGAGCGCTGCCAGGACTACCTGGGCGCCATCGCCGACGTGGCGGACCCCGCGCCCCTGCGCGTGGAGGTGCCGCTGCTGTGCAAGGACGGCGGCAGCGTCTGGGCCGAAATCCTGTCCAACCCCGTGCGCGGGAAAGACGGGAGCATCTGCGGCTTTCACCTTGTGGCCCGCGACATCAGCCTGCGCAAGCAGATGGAGGAGGAGCTGCAGCGCCTGGCCTCCACGGATTCGCTCACAGGCATCTGCAACCGCCGCTACTTCCTGCAACGGGCGCAGGTGGAGCTGCTGCGCAGCGAACGCTACGGGCTTTCCCTGGCGCTGCTCATGGTCGACATCGACAGGTTCAAGCGCGTCAACGACACCTTTGGCCACGCCATGGGCGATGAGGTGCTCAAGGCCGTGGTCGAGGCCTGCCGCCAGAACCTGCGCAAGGTCGACATCTTCGGCCGCCTGGGCGGAGAGGAGTTCGCCGCGCTGCTGCCGCAGACCGGCCAGGCCGGAGCCCAGACCATGGCCGAGCGCATGCGCCAGTCCGTGGCGGACATCGGGATACCGGCCCACGGCGACCCGATCCGCGTGACCATCAGCCTCGGCCTGGCCGAGCTGCGCCATGGCGAGAGCCTGGACGAACTCATGCGCCGGGCCGACGCCGCGCTCTACCAGGCCAAGGACGAGGGCCGCAACCGCACCTGCACCTTCGGTGCCCTGGAAGACGCCAAGGCCTAGCGCCAACACATCGCCGGGCCGCTGCCGTGGTCCACGCCCCCCTCCGCCACTTCGCCCTTGCCCAGGAATGCGCCGCTGGCCTTCCACGTTGCGAGAGACGCTATGCTGCTGGACCTTGTGAGGCCTTGTGCGGCCTTGTGTCGCGCCGGTGCAGGCCTTCGCCGCCCTTGCTCCGGTCGGCGGTCCGGTCGGCGGCCCGGTCGGCGGAGACCGGGGCGGGACTTGCGGCCCGGAGCGCAGGGGCATACATACACGGCAAAGCCAAGCACCCCAGGAGGTTTGACAATGAGCGGACATCCAACACAGAGCACGGCTACACAGGGCACGGCCACGCAGGACACGGCCACGCGCATCGGCTGGATCGGCACCGGAGTCATGGGGCTTTCCATGTGCGGGCACCTGCTGGCCGCAGGCCACCCGGTCACGGTGTTCAACCGCACCCGCGACAAGGCCAAACCCCTGCTGGAGCGCGGCGCAGTCTGGGCCGACAGCCCGCGCGCCGTGGCCCAGACCTCGGACGTGGTCTTCACCATCGTGGGCTTTCCGGAGGACGTGCGCCGCGTGTACCTGGAGGCCGACGGCGTGCTGGCGGGCCTGCGGCCCGGGGCCGTGGCCGTGGACATGACCACCACCAGCCCCAGCCTCTCCTCCGAGATTTTCAAGACCGCGCAGAAAAAAGGCGTGCACACCCTCGACGCCCCGGTCTCCGGCGGCGACATCGGCGCGAAGAACGCCGCCCTGTCGATCATGGTCGGCGGGGAGAAGAAGATCTTCGAGGAGGTCCTGCCCCTGTTCGAGCGCCTGGGCCGTATCATCGTGCACCAGGGACCGGCCGCGGCCGGGCAGCACGCCAAGATGTGCAACCAGATCGTCATCGCCGGGAGCATGATCGGCGTATGCGAGAGCCTGCTCTACGCCGTGGGCGCGGGCTTGAACCCCCAGACCATGCTCTCGTCCATCGCCAAGGGCGCGGCAGGCTGCTGGAGCCTGGAGAACCTGGCCCCGCGCATCCTCAAGGGCGACTTCGCGCCGGGCTTCATGATCGACCACTTCATCAAGGACATGGGCATCGCCCTGGAGGAGGCCGAACGCATGGGCCTGCGGCTGCCGGGGCTGGAACTAGTCAGCGGGCTCTACGACGAGGCCGCGCGCGCGGGCCACGGCCGCGACGGCACCCAGGCCCTGTTCCTGGCCTTGCAGAAACTTTCGGCCTGAAACCAGGAGGACCGACCATGGCGATCATGCAGCGCGCTGACCTGCAGTTTGCGGACACGTACACCTGGACCGCGTACAAGGACGACGACCCGAAGATCACCGGCGAGCCGGACAGCACCCTGTTCAACCGCAAGGAGGGGTGTCAGGTCCTGGCCGCGATCAACAGGTTCCTGGTGAAGTACAAGTTCCGGCAAAAGACCTCGGGCCAGAAGGTCGAGAGGCTGATCAAGAAGCACCTGCCCATCGCGCTCAAGAGCCAGAAGCACGTCGAGGACTGGCTGGTGGCCAACTGGGAAGAATACGACTAACGGGCCGGACTGCACGGATTGTTGGATGCGCCGGGCGTGGGGGGAACTCCGGGCCCGGCGCTTTTTGGGGCGACGGGTGTTCGAGCGGCTGGGCAAGGGCGCGGTGGTGAGGGCTTGCCCCAGCCGAGCCGTTGACGCGGCTGGCGCGACGTTATAACATGTGTGGCCACGGCGACACCATTCCGTGTCGCACAGACACTCTGGAGGCCTTATGCAGGCGGTGAAGCTCAGGAAGATCGGCAATTCCCTCGGGGTGGTCATCCCCAAGGAGGTGCTGGCGCGCATGAAGGTGGCCGAGGGCGAGACCCTGTACTTCACCGATGCGCCGGACGGCGGCGTGCGCCTGACTCCGCTGGATGAGTCCTTTGGCGAGGAGTTCGCCGCGCAGATGGCGCAGGCCGAAGCGGTCATGCGCACGGACCGGCACATCCTGCGCGAGCTGGCCAAGCGGTGAGCAGACCGGCGGGCCGTGCCCCGGCCTGGCGCTGGATTTTGCCTGCGACCGTGCTGGCCGTGCACGACGCGCAGATCGCGGACCACGGCGGGCTGCCGGGCCTGCGCGACCTGGGGCTGCTGGAAAGCGCCCTGGCGCGCCCGCAGAACCTGCTGGCCCACGCGCCTGACGTATCTGGCACAGCCGACACCACCGGCCTGTCCACAACACCCGACGTGTACGACCTCGCCGCAGCCTATGCCTACGGCCTGGCGCGCAACCACGCCTTCCACGACGGCAACAAGCGCACGGCCTATGTGGTGGCGCGGCTGTTCCTCATCCTGCACGGCCATGACCTGCGCGCCCCGGACGTGGAGCGGGTGCTGGTGTTCGAGCGGTTGGGCAAGGGCGAGGTGGGGGAGCGGGAGCTGGCGGGGTGGATGCGGGGGTGAGGGGGCTGTCTTTTGGTATAGATTCCTTGCATTTTATCTGAGCGTTATGTATTGATGCAGTAAATTCACTTGGACATGCCAACAACCACTCGCAAGGAGGGCTCATGGAATTTCAAGCTCGCCTCCAGGAACTTGCAGAGGAAATCCGCCAAGCAAAAGACCATGTACAAACCGAAGAAGCTACTAAGAACGCTTTCGTTCTCCCTTTTTTGCAAGCTTTTGGGTATGATGTATTCAACCCCACCGAAGTCGTGCCTGAATTTGTGGCTGACGTCGGCTTGAAGAAAGGAGAAAAAGTTGATTTTGCCATCTTCCGCGAAGGCCAGATGGTGATGCTTATTGAATGTAAACATTGCGGAAGTGCGCTGGACCCTGGAAAATGCAGCCAGCTTATGCGCTACTTCAACACAACTCCTAGCGCTCGCATCAGCATCCTTACCGACGGAGTGCGCTACCTGTTCTTTACAGATGCTGACAATACTCCAAACATCATGGACACACGACCGTTCATGGAGTTTGATATACTCAACCCTGATGAATCGCTTATCCCAGAGCTGAGGAAGCTAACAAAGTCAAAGTGGGACGTTGATGCTGCCATGTCTGCGGCTGCCGATTTAAAATACATGCGCGCCATTAAATCAGTCTTATCAAATGAACTCCAAAACCCATCCGATGAATTAGTACGGCTCTGTGCCAAGAGAGTGTACACAGGAAGCTTGACCGCCAAAGTCCTTGAAATTTTCACTACCCGCGTCAAGCGTGCATACCAGCAGCTCATCAACGAACAGATCAACGAGCGCCTTAAGTCAGCGATGGTTGAAACACCGCAGCCAACAGCCACTGAGACTCAACCACAAGCAGGTGATGCAGCGC
Source organism: uncultured delta proteobacterium (assembly GCA_903843965.1). Lineage (GTDB taxonomy): Bacteria > Desulfobacterota > Desulfovibrionia > Desulfovibrionales > Desulfovibrionaceae > Humidesulfovibrio. The sequence continues at coordinate 19,693 of CAIMRY010000003.1, read as the reverse complement.
TAGACGCAAGCGGCCCCAAGATCATTACGACTGAAGATGAGATCGAAGGCTACCACATTGTGAAGTCGATATTGCGTCGCACAGTTGATCCAAAACGCATCGTCATGCGCGACACCCAAAGCTATTGCAGTGTGCTTCTGGACGACATCAACCGCAAGCCTATCTGTCGAATGCATTTTAACGGGAAGCAAAAGTACTTGGGTCTGTTCAAAGCTGACAAGAGCGAGGAGCGTGTACCCATCGCTAGCGTTGACGATATTTACGGATTCGCAGACCGTCTGAAAGAAACGGTGGTAGCCTATGATTCTGCTGGAACTGGAACAAAAGCTTAAGACTACGAACCCATCCCCCCACAAAAAAGCCCCCGCACCATCACCGGCGCGGGGGCTTCATCGTTTCCTGTCGCTTCTGACTTACGCCAGCGCTTCCGCCGGGGTGATGGCCGGGATGGACAGGGCCTCGCCCACGGCCAGGCAGGTGAGCTGGCCCTTGTGGGTGTTCAGCCCCAGCGCCAGGGCCGGGTCCGCGCGCAGGGCGTCCAGCCCCTTGTCCGCCAGGCGCAGGGCATAGGGCAGGGTCTGGTTGACCAGGGCAAACGTGCTGGTGCGCGGCACAGCGCCGGGCATGTTGGCCACGCCATAGTGCACCACCCCATCCACCACGTAGGTCGGGTTGTCGTGCGTGGTGGCGTGGATGGTCTCCACGCAGCCGCCCTGGTCCACGGCCACGTCCACGATGACCGCGCCCTCGCGCATGGTGCCGATCATCTCGCGGGTCACCAGGTGCGGGGCCTTGGCCCCGGGCACCAGCACCGCGCCGATGACTAGGTCGGCCTCCCTCAAGGCCGCGCGAAGATTCGGCTCGCTGCTGGTCATGGTCACGATGCGCGAGCTGAAGATGTCGTCCAGGTACTGCATGCGGGCGTGGTTCACGTCGAACACGGTGACGCGCGCGCCCAGGCCCACGGCGATCTTGGCCGCATTGGTGCCGACAACGCCGCCGCCGATGATGGCCACGTTGGCAGGCGCAACGCCCGGAACGCCGCCCAGCAGCATGCCGCGCCCGCCCTGGGACTTTTCCAGCGCGTGCGCGCCCACCTGCGGGGCCATGCGGCCCGCCACTTCGCTCATGGGCAGCAAAAGCGGGAGGGAGCGGTCAGCCAGCTGCACGGTCTCATAGGCCACGCCCGTGGTGCCGGAGGCGAGAAGCGCCCTGGTCTGCGCGTCGTCCGCCGCCAGGTGCAGGTAGGTGAAGAGCAAAAGGTCGCTTCGCAGGAAGCGGTACTCCGCAGCCATGGGCTCCTTGACCTTGATGACCATCTGCGCGCCCCAGGCCTCGCTGGCCAAGGGCACGATCTTCGCGCCCGCAGCCATGTACTCGTCGTCGGCCAGGCCGCTGCCCACGCCCGCGCCCTGCTGCACCAGCACGGTGTGCCCGCGCCGGACCAACGTCTCCACCGCGCCGGGGGTCATGGACACGCGGTTCTCCAGCGTCTTGATCTCCTTGGGGATTCCGATGATCATGGCTCTACCTCGTTTTTTGTTGGGGTGTTTTCGGCAAACCAGGTGCGCGCGCCCCTGGGCAGGGGAATCCACTTGCGCCGCGCCTTCATGACCACAAAGGACTCGCTGGAGGCGATGCCGCCCACGCCGGACAGGTCGCGGTCCAGAAAATCGTACAGCCCGGAGACATCGTCGCTGAGCACGATCTCCACCAGGATATCAAAGCGCCCGGTGACCACGGCGGCCCAGTTCACGTCGGGCAGGGCGGCGATCTCGGTGAGCTTCTTGTCCAGCTGCATGTGGCTCATGAGCTTGATGCCCACCAGGGCCACGGTGAGCCCCTTGACCTGGAAAGGGTCCACCAGCCCGGCCACGCGCAGCAGGCCCTGGGCGATGAGGCTTTTCATGCGCGTGCGGATGGTGGGCGCGGTGACGCCCAGGCGCTCGGCCAATTCACCCGCGCTGGCCTGACCGTCCTCGGCCAGGGCGGCCATGATGCGCCGGTCCGCCACATCAACATTTTTTCTCATACGCGCATCCTTGTGCAATATTTTTTCCATTTCGAAAATATGCAAGCCGAAAATATTCCATTTGCGCAATTCCTGTCAAGTGGCCGGGGCCATTTTCTGCGCGCGGCCCGCAGCCCACGCCTTGTGGGAAGCTTTGGCTTGGTGTAGCATGCGCCAAACCTCTGGTCCAAAACGCCCTGTCCCCAGTCAGGAGGCTTGCCTTGGCGTCCGAAGTCCGTCTGCTCTCCGTGGCCGAGATCGCCCGCAAACTGGGCGTGCCCGAGTCCACCGTGCACTACTGGAAGAACCGCTTCGCCCAGCACCTGCCCAGCCAGGGCTCCGGCAGGCAGAAGCGCTTCCGGGTCGAGGCCGTGGAGGTGTTCCGGGTCATCGCCGAGATGTTCAGCCTGGGCCACAGCACCCAGGATGTCATGGAGACCCTGGGCAAGCGCTTTCCGCACACCGCCATGCTCGACGGCGACGACATGGACCCGGGTCCATTCAACGGCGGCGGCGCGCCCTTCAGCCGCCGCGATGGAGAACAGCCCCCAGCCCTGACCGACGCCGCCCTGCGCATGGCTGCGGCCATGGGCCAGGAAATGGGCCGCGAGCTGGGCCGGGAAATGGGCCGCAGCATCGCCCAGGGCCTGCGCAGGCTGGGCGGCCAGACCCAGGGGGCTGAGGGATCAGACGGTCAAAATGACGGACAAGACCAGCCCGCCCTGCCCGGCCTGGACAGCGAACAGCTGGAGGCCATCCGCGCCGTGGTGGACCAGAGCTGCTCCCGCCTGGACGCGCAAAGCGGCGAGGTGGCGCGCATGTCCGAGGAGAACCTGCTGCTCAAGTCCAAGCTCGCGATCCTGGAGACCGAGCTGGTGCGCCTGCGCAAGGACCGCCGCGAGATGGAGAAGTACCTCCTTGACAAGATAAAAAGCATGTCTACTTAAAGTTCCGACAGGGGACGCCACACCCCCTGTCACAGGCCCTTCTCCTCCATCTGCCCTGCCAAGGCCCCGCCGCAAGTGGGGCCTTGTGCGGTGGGGCGCCAACGGAGCGCCCGCCGGGACGTCAGCCTGACCGTCAGCCGGACCAGAACCGCCATGCCTGCGAGACCCAGGGCCAGAGCTGGAAAGCCTCCGGCGGGGCAGGCCGGAAAAGCCCTCGGCAGAGAACAAAACGTCGTCCGCAGGACGGCCCGGACACCAGACAAGACACCAGCGCAGACTACCGTTCTGCCAACCGACCCCCAGCAAGGAGACCGCAGATGACTGCACAAGCCACATACGAGTTCAAGGCCGAGATCAAACAGCTCCTCGACATCCTCGTGCACTCCCTCTACACTGAGCGCGAAATCTTCCTGCGCGAGCTCGTGTCCAACGCCTCCGACGCCCTGGACAAGCTGCGCATCACCGCTGCCGCGCCCAAATCCAGCGGAGCGGGCGAGGGCGAGACCGACGAGGCCAATGAAACCGACGACGCCCCGCTGGAGATCCGCATCGAGGCCGACAAGGACGCCAAGACCCTGACCATCGCCGACAACGGCATCGGCATGACCGAGGCCGAGCTGGTGGAGAACATCGGCACCATCGCCCATTCCGGCTCGGCCAGCTTCCTGCGGGCCCTCAAGGAATCCGGCGGCCCCAATGGACAGACGGCAGACGGCATCATCGGCCGCTTCGGCGTGGGCTTCTACTCCGTGTACATGGTGGCCCAAAGCGTGCGCATCACCACCCGCAGCCACCGCGAGGACGCCCAGCCCGTGGAGTGGATCTCCGACGGCCAGGGATCGTACACCATCCGCGAGCTCACCGGGACCGAGGCCCTGGCCGTGCCGCGCGGCACCAAGATCGAACTGACCCTGAAGGACGACCAGGCCGCAGAGTTCACCGAGCCCGACGACCTGCGCCAGGTCATCCGCAAGCACTCCAACTTCATCGGCTTCCCCATCCTGGTGGGCGGGGAGCGCGCCAACACCGTGCCCGCCCTGTGGCGCGAGCCCAAGTTCCAGATCACCAAGGACCAGTACAAGGAGTTCTACACCTTCCTGACCTACGACCACGACGAGCCGCTGGACACCCTGCACCTGTCCGTGGACGCGCCCGTGCAGTTCAACGCGCTCTGCTTCATCCCCAAGAAGAGCAAGGACTTCATGGGCTTCGACCGCGAGGATTGGGGTCTGGACCTCTACGTGCGCCGCGTGCTCATCCAGCGCCAGAACAAGGACCTGATCCCGCAGCACCTGATGTTCGTGCGCGGCGTGGTCGACACCGAAGACCTGCCGCTCAACATCAGCCGCGAGACGTTGCAGGACAACCTGCTCATCCGCAAGATCAACACCACCCTGGCCAAGCAGGTGCTGGCCCACCTGGCCAAAATGGCCGAGGACAAGGACCGCTACGCCGAATTCTGGCGCGAGCACTCCCGCGTGTTCAAGGCCGGGTACATGGACTTCGCCAACCGCGAGGCCTTTGCCGGGCTGTTGCGCTTCAACTCCAGCTCCAGCGCGGACGCGGGCGAGCTGGTGTCCTTTGACGACTACATCTCCCGCGCCAAGCCGGACCAGAAGAAGATCTACTTCGCCTACGGCCCCAGCCGCGAGGCGCTGAAGCTCAACCCGCACCTGGAGATCTTCCGCAAGAAGGGCGTGGAGGTGCTCTACCTCTTCGAGCCCATCGACGAGTTCGTCATGGACGCCCTGCGCGCGCACAAGGACTTCGCCCTGACCCCGGCCGAAATGGCCAAGCCCGAAGACCTGGCCAGCCTGCCCGACGTGGACGCCGCCAACGCGACCGACAACGCCGACCAGGCCGCGCCCGAAATGGACGCGCTCGACGCGCTCTTCGCCCGGTTCAAGACCGTGCTGGGCGACGCCGTGACCGAGGTGCGCGCCTCGGCCCGGCTCACCGGCAGCCCCTGCTGTCTGATGAACCCCGACGGCCACACAACATCCAGCATGGACAAGATCATGCGCTCCATGAGCCACGACAACTCCGTGCCCAAAAAGGTGCTGGAGCTGAACCCCAAGCACGAGCTCATCCGCAACCTGGCCGCGCTGAACCAGGCCGACCCGGCAGACCCCTTCGTGGAACAGGCCGCGCGCCAGCTCTTCGAGTCCGCCCTGCTGCTCGAAGGCTACCTCACCGACCCGCACGCGCTCGTGGGCCGCATCCAAGACCTGCTGGCCAAGTCCAGCGGCTGGTACGCCAAAGCCAAGTAAGAGAAGAGAATATGCTCCGCAGGCCGGGGGGACGTTGTCCCCCCGAACCCCCTGCATACGCCGAAAGGGCTGTTTCAGGCAGGAGCCTGAAACAGCCCTTTCGGCTTTGTCGGGTCAGGAGAGAACGGCTCTTGGCTTTTCGTCTCCGCTTCAAAAGGGGCCAACCGCGCGCGGAGTTCTGAGGGTCTTCCCTCGGAACTCCGCGCGCATTGCCAGGGCCAGCCAAGCCAACGCGCCAGCCAAGTCCACCCCCGGCCTAAGGCCCTATGGGGGGTCCGGGGGCCTCAGGCCCCAGGCCGCCAGAGGCATATTCTCTTCTCTTACGCCAAGGTTTCTCCGGCCTCGCGCATGAGTTTCGCTATCTCCAGCTTGTGCGGGCAGGCGGCCTCGGCGCGGCTGTAGTCTGCGGCGGCCAGGCGCTGGCGCACGGTCAACGGGCAGCTCGGCGAAGAGTTCGCGTCCCAGGCCGGGCTCGGCGTACTGGCGGTGGTACATGAGTCCGCGCATGACATCGCGCACGGGCAGGCCGCCGGTGGCGTTCTGGCAGATATCTGCGCAGCCTGCGCAGTAGCCGCCGGTTTCGGCGCAGGCCAGGGCGTACAGCGAGCCGGTTTCGGCGGCGCTCAGCGCGGTCTTGTCGCGCGCGGCGGCCACATTGGCGGCCAGGATGGCCAGGCTCGGCATCTGCGAGCAGACGCTGGCGATGTCCTTGTTTTCCCACACGGCCTTGAGCCGGGCCTGCTTTTCGGTGAAGCCGCGCTTCAGGAACTGGTCGGCGACTTTCAGTTCGGCCTCGCTGGGGCTGGTGGCCGGGCCCATGCCCTGGGTCTTCATGGCCACCAGGCCGATGCCCGCCTTGACGCAGGCGGCCAGGGCGGCCTGCATGGCGGGCTTGTGCATCACGTGGATGTTGTAAGTGAACATGAGGACGTCGAGGTTGGCTGCCGGGCCGCCCTCCTTGGCCGCAGCCAGCAGCAGGTCCTCCATGTTGGAGTGCGTGCTGAAGCCGAAGTGGCGCATCTTCCCGGCCTTTTTCATGTCTGCGGCCCAGGCGCGGATCATGGACGTCAGCGGGGACATGCTGTCGATGCCATGCACGAAGAAGGCGTCGACGTAGCTGGTGTTCAGCCGGGCCAGGGACTTCTCGAAGCGTTCCGGGAAGGTGTCCAGTCCTTCGCGCGGGGTCAGCTTGGTCACCAGGAAGATGTCCTTGCGCCGGGCCGGATTCTTGGCCAGGAAGCGGCCGTAGCCCTCCTCGGACTGGCCCCGGCCATAATACTCGGCGGTGTCCCAGTAGGTCACGCCCCAGTCCAGGGCCTTGTGCAGCAGGAGCTGGTTGTTGATGGTGTCGAACATGCCGCCGAGCGCCAGGGACGGCACCTGCACGCCGGTCTTGCCCAGGGTGCGCAGGGGCATGACGCCTGGGGTCTCGGCGGCAGCGGCCAGGGCCGGGGCCGCACCCCCGGCGACGGTGAGGGCGGCTGCGCCCAGGCCCAGGGTCTTGAGGAAATTCCTGCGGGACAGACCGGGGTGCGGATTCTCGTTGGACATGGCGCGCCTCCTTTGGCGTGGTGTTGTCAGACGTGTTGTCAGACCAGCATGCGCCCCGGGCCGGAGCGCGATTCGTTCTCATAACTGACGCGGACGCCGCGCAGGCCGGCGATGGGGCACTCGTGTTCGCAGACGCCGCAACCGATGCAGCGCGCGGCGTCGAGGTAGGGCTTTTGCAGGCGCACCAGGACCTCCACGACGCTGCCGGGGGCTGTGCGCCAGCCCTGCCCGGGCTGTGGCTCGGCGTCGAGGGTGAAGGTCTGGCCCTGCCCGGTCCAGGTGGCGGCGTTGATGCGCCGCAGGCCCGCCTCCGGGCTGTTCATGGGCACCAGGCCAGCCGGACGCAGAAAGTAGTCGCCGCTGCCCAGGTTCACCGTGGGCTTTGGCAGGCCGGTCAGGCCCAGCCTGGCGCCCTGCGCGCCGGTCAATTGGGCCTGGCCGAAGCGGATGGGCTCGAAGGTGGTGCGCGTGTGGATGGCCTTGGGCGAGACCGGGCACAGCTCCTGGCAGACCAGGCAGGGCCGCTCCATGGCCCAGGGCAGGCAGCGCGAGCGGTCGAAAAAGGCCGTGCCCAGGCGCACCGGGCCCTTGGCCGCGAACTTGCCCTGGCCCAGCTTTTCGTCGAGCGTCAGCGGGCGGATGGCCGCCGTGGGGCAGACGTTGCCGCAGGCGATGCACTGCACCTGGCAGCCGCTGCTGCCCAGGCGGTAGTTCAGCACCGGGGTCCACAGGCCCTCCAGCCCGGCCTCGCCGAGGGCTGGCTGGATGACGTTGGTGGGGCACACGCGCATGCACTGGCCGCAGCGGATGCAGCGGGAGAGGAAGCGGGCCTCGTCCAGCGCGCCGGGCGGGCGGATCAACAGCGGATTCTTGCCCGTTCCGCCGTCCTGGCCGGCCAGGCCGCCGATGGTCCACAAGGGCGCGGACAGCGCGCCAGCGGCGGCGGCGAAGAGAAAGCCCCGGCGCGAGGGCTCGGGCAGGTGCTCCTCCCCGCCAGCGGAAGGCCGCCCGGCAAAGGTCATGCGCCCCTGCGGGCAGGCGTCCAGGCAGTTCATGCACAACAGGCACTCGCTGGCCACGAGCACGCCCGAGGGCCTGCAGCCGCCCTCGCAATAGGTGTCGCACAAAGTGCAGTTGCCGCACTCGCCGTGGGCCGCGTCGCCCTTCTTGCCCACGCGCCAGGGTGCGAAGCGGTTCAGCAGGCCGAACAGCGCGCCCAGGGGGCAGACAAAGCGGCAGAAGAACCGGGGCCGCAGGAAGTTCAGGCCCAGGATGCCCGCAAACACGGCGAAGAGCAGCCAGGCCGAGGCGTAGTGCCGGGGCTTGAGGAACAGGGCCTGGAACCCGGCGTCGAGCACCGGGGCCAGCGTCATGTTCAGCGAGCGGAACAGAAGCGGCAGGGGGTCGAACAGGCCGGTCTGTAAACTGCCGAAGCAGGCCGCAGCCAGCAGAAAGGCCAGCAGGTAGTACTTGGCCGCCTGCCAGGGGCTGTGGCGGTTGTCGGCCAGACGGGCGCGCAGGGCAGCCCCGCGAGAGCCAGGGAGCTTTGACGTGACGCGCCGGGCCAGCCAGCCGAAAGTCTGATTGAGCGCGCCCAGCGGGCAGGCGAAGCCGCAGAACGCCCGGCCCAGAAAGGCCGTGAGCACGATCACCGGCACGGCCCAGACCAGCGGCGCGTACCAGGTGCGCGTGGCGAGCATCGTTCCCAGGGCGGTCAGCGGGTCGAGCTGGAGGATGAAGTTGACCTGCCAGCCGGACAGCCGCCAGAAGCTCGCGCCCAGGGTGGTCACGGCGCAGAGCCAGAGGGTGAGCGCCACGAAGAAGGCCTGGCTGATGCGCCGGGCTGCGACTATCCGCAGCAGAGGGCGCAGCCCTTTTGTGTTGTCGGCGCGCGGGCCAGCCTGATTCTCGGCGTTCATAGGCTAGGCCCCCAGGTCCAGGAACTGCGGGTTCAGGGTTGTGTAGTCCGCGCTGCCCGCCCCGGCGGTCTGGGCCAGGGTGATGTACGGGGCCTCGGTCACGGCGCGGCCCAGAAGCTCCATGCCGAAGCTGTCCGCCGCAACCGGGTCGGTGGACACGGCCAGCACGTTCATGGCCTTGAGATCGGAGAGCGAACCGCCCGTGGGGCCGTTGGTCAGCATCACGCTGACCCCGTCGAGCACGCACAGGGTGGGCCGCACCAACAGCGCCAGCTCGGCGATGATGCCGTTGATGTCCTGGTGGAACACGTTGCGCCGCCCGCCCAGCAGGCCGTAGAAGTTCTTCAGCGTCATGGAGGCCCCGGCGCGGTGGTGGTCCTTGACCGGGGAGAGCGCGATGAGCTTGGTGACCCCCTTGAAGGCCCCGGCCAGGGCGGGCCAGTCGCGGATCAGGCGGCCGCCGATATTACCGGATGGGGGAATGCTCACGGGCGCGAACAGGGCCTCGTTCGGCAGGATGACCCTGGCCCCGGATTTCGCTGCGGCCTCGGCAATGCCTGTGAGCGCGAAGCAGCTTTCCGGGCTGTGGATGGGGTTGTCCGTGAGCGCCACGGAGGCGGCCCCGGCGGACAGGCACAGCCCGGCCATGGCGGCCACGAGGTCCGGGTGCGTGGTGGCGCCCAAAAGCGGCGAGGTGGCGAAGGCCGCGTTGACCTTCAAGAGCACGCGGTCGCCGGGCTTGATGAACGCGCCCAAGCCTCCCAGGGCCGTCAGCGCGCGCTCCAGCATGGCCTTGCGGTCGGGCTGGGCGTTGCCGGAATCCACTCGGCTGCGGACCTCGCTGCGGACAATGGCCATGCGCCCGGGCTTGCCGCGCAGTTCGGCCATGGAGAAGTCGCCCAGGCCCTTGGCCGAGGTGGCCGCGTCGGAAGCTGGCGGCCCCTGCCGGTCGAGCAGCACGGCGGCCAGGCCCGCGCCCGCGAGCGCGATGGCCGAGGCCCCGGCGGCCCGGCGCAGAAAGTCCCGGCGGGAAAGCTCGTTCTGTTCCACGCCGTGCCCCGTGTCCTGCGCCGTATTCTGCGGCGTGCCCTGCCCATTATTCTGCGGCATGTTCGCATCCGGCCCGGTCATGGCGCAATCCCCTTGGCTTTGAGCGCGGCGTCGAAAGCAGCGGCCAGCTTGAGCGCCGCCTCCAGGGTCGGGGCCTCGTGCACCCCGGCCAGCCATTGCCCGCGCGTGAACAGCACCTCCACGCCGACGCCCTCCATGGCCAGCACCACGGCCCCGGCTGGCGCGCCCGGCGCGGCCTGGACCGCAAAGCCGTTGTCAATGAGGAAGCGCCGGTAGAGCGCCAGCTGGGCCTTGGCCTCGGCGGCGTTCTTGCGGCGCGAAAGCAGGGCTGCGGCTCCTGCGCGGCTGGAATCGTACTCCACGGTGTACACGCTGGTCAGCCCCTGGCAGCCGAAGGCGTCGGCCACGGCCAGGCGCAGGCTGTCGGCCTTGATCCCGGCCTGGGGGAAGAGGTCGGCGGGCTGGAGGCCTGTGGGCTGAAGGTCGGCGGCGCGGGGCTTTGCGCCGGGCTTGCCGCTGTCCGCAGTTTCGGCGACGGCGCTGCGTGCGGGCGCAAGCCCGGCCAGAATGGCCTTGGCCAGGGCCTCCAGGGCCGGGCGCTGGCCCGCGCGGTCGCCGATGACCTCCAGATAGTCCGCGCCGCTGGTCAGAAACAGGGCGTTCTCGGTCAGGTAGCCGTTTTGGGCCAGGGGGCTCTGGGTCGCGCCCGGCCTGCGCTGGCCGCTGAACACGGCAAAGGCCCCGTCGGCGGACTTCATGCGGTACAGGTAGACCTCGACCCTGCCAGGCGGACTTGTTTGGGCCTGGTAGCTGCGGCAGGCCATGGCCGCGAACCCGGCGGCCAGGTACATCTCGGCCTTGCCGTCGATCTTGTCCGAGAGGGTGGCCGGGGTGAAGGCTTCGGCCGGGGCCAGGGCTTTCACTCCCTGAACGGAATCCGGCAACAGCGCGGCCAGGCTGGCCTTGGCTCCGGGCGCGGCCGGGGCGGCGGCGGCGGCTGGCCCGGCGCTTTCCCCGGCGTTCGGTCCGGCTGCCATCTCGGACGTTGCCCCGGCTGCCGTCTCGGCTGTCGGCCCGGAAGTCGGCCTGGGCGCAGGGGCCCGCAGCGACACCAGCACCGCCGGGTTCAGCTGCGGCTGCCGCGCCAGCAGGTAGGCCCCGATGGCGCACAGCAGCGCCAGCACGGCCAGGGAGGCCAGGCGCTGCCCGCTGCTGTTCTTCACATGTCCAGCCATGGCTTGTGGTGTCCTTTGCGTCGTGCGCGGGGCTACTGGCCTGTGCGCACGCCCTTTTCAAGGTCGAAGACGGGCTTGAGGCGGCCCTCGGCGCGCAGCGCGTCCTCCAGATTCGTCGTCACCAGCTCGCCGTTCACGGACAGGAAGCGCAGCTGCGCCGTGGGGGTCAGCCCGACGGCGGCGGCCTTCTTCATGCCCGCCTCTGTCTTGCCGTAGTGGTCTTCCGCCTTGCGGCCATGGAACTGGCTGCGCCACTTGAGCCAGGCCTCGGGCGTGCTGCCCGGCGAGGTCACGAACACGGCGTGGGTCACTTGGCTCGTGCAGTCCTCCTCCAGGGTCAGGCTGAACTCGAACGGCGGCGCGTCCTTCAGGGCCGAGAGCCGCTCCACCCGCACCAGCTCGCCTTTTTCGATGAGCCAGGACGTGGGGCAGGAGCGGGTTTTCACGTAGGCCGCGATGGGGCCATAGACGCCTCTGGGCGCGTCCTCGTCGGCGGTGAACAGGGCCTCCAGCACCTTCTGCGGCGGAACATGGGGCACGAGGTCGCCCGCCTCGCGCAGTTCCTTCGCCTGGGGGCTGGGGGCATGGCCGTCCTTGGCCAGGGCGGGCGGGGCCGGGGCGGCCAGTGCGCACAGGACGCAGAGAGTCAACAGAGGGTTCAGCAAATGCGTTGCGGCGCGGCGGGGCATGGTCCCTCCGTGGGGTTGCGGTGGGGCACAGGGGTTGAGCTTTGTGGAGGATAGGGAATCCGGTGCGGGAGGTCAAGAAGCGGGCAAATAGTATAGTGGCTGCCGGTTGCGCGGGAGAAAGCAGGCGCGACGTCTTTATATCGTTAACCATGATTATGTTGCCACAGATATTCAGCCCTGCTAATGAAATCCGCAGGGTCAATGGCGTGCAACGTTTGAACCGGCAATCGGAGGGGTTTGACATGAAAAAGACGCTTCTCGTTCTCGTGGCCTCGCTTGCGCTTGTGACGGTCCTGGCCCTTGGCACGGCGTACGCCGCCGAAAAGGTGTACATCACGACGTACTCGAAAAAGGAGGTGACGCTGGTCCGTGAGGGCATGGACCAGGCGCACCGGTTCATCACCCTCAAGCCTGGCGCACCCATGGATTTTTGGCAGATGCATGGGGACTTCTGGCTTGAGTCGCCGAACAGGTCGGAGTCGTTCCATCCCGATGAGGGCGACCGCTACATCATCTTTGAGGACAATACGGGCACGACCCGGATCGCCTACATCGGGAAGGACGGGTCTGTGAAGCCCCTGGCCAGGTGACCGGACAGCCGTTCCGCCCACGAGCTTGACGCGCCAGCGGGGGCTGGCGCTCTCCGCGCTCCGGCCCCCGCGAGGCCTCCCGTGCGCAGGGGCGGCTGTCAAGAAAACTGCCGGGCCGGAAGGCCGTCGGCCTCAGGCTGCCCTCACCCCCACAGCCCATACCCCAGCGTCACCAGCGCAATGCTCAATGCGCGCAGGGTCTGGCTGGAGACGATGAGCTTCATGGCCAGGCCGGGCTTGAAGATGCCCGCGTAGTACGGGAACTGGTGGCGGATGGCCCGCACCGGCGAGGACAAAATGTTGCCCACGAGCAGCGCCAGCACCAGCTCCTTCAGGGTCAGCCCGCCGGTCTGCACCAGCGCGCCTGCGGCGGCGTACCCGGCGGTGGTCTCCGCCGCCATGTGGAAGCCGATGATGCCCATGGCCTGGGGCGGCAGCCAGGACAGGAAGGCCACGTTCTCGGCCATCCAGGCCTCCATGGCGTCGAACACGCCCCAACGCTTGAGGAAAAAGAAAGCCACGTAGATGGGGATGGTGTAATAGACCATGCGCGGCAGCCTGCGCCGGAAGCGCGCCCAGGTCTTTTTCAGGGCCGCGCGCCAGTCCCATTTGGGGTCCTCGGACAGCAGGCAGACCACGCAGCCCTCGGGCAGGGGCGGCAGGGTCAGTCGGCCCAGGATGACGATGCACGCCGTGCGCAACAGCGCCGCCGCCACGGTCAGGCTGACATAGAGCACTGCCGCCGGGCCGATGAACGGCGCGGCGATGAAGAACAGCGTGGGCAGGTGCAGAAAGTACGTGGGCAGGCTGTTGAAGAGATTGGAGAGGATGACCTCGCGCCGGGTCATGTCGCCGCGCTCGTGGGCCTCGGCCAGCATGGCGTTGGCTGCGGCGCCGGAAAAGAACGCCAGGGAGAAGCTGGCCCCGGCCACGTCGCTCAAGTGGCCCAGGCGCACCAGGGGCTGGGCGATCCGGGACACGGCGCGGGTCCATTGCAGGGCCTCGATGAGCGTGCCCAGAAACAGGCCCACGCTGACGGACAGAAGCAGGCGCGACAGCGGAACAGTCAGGCCGTGCCACAGGGCGGACAGGGTCAAAGCGTCGGAAGGGGCGTGCATGCGGGCTTACGCGTCCCCGTATTCCGTCTGCGCGCCGAACTCCGCCAGCTCGTCTGCGGCCATGCGCCGGGTCTGGGCCGGGGCCGGGAACCTGCCCTCGCGCACCTCGGCGCAATAGGCGGAGAGCGCCTCCCGCGCGGGGGTCCAGAGGTCGGCGTACTGCTTGACGAAGCTGGGCCGCAGGCCCGGGCACAGGCCCACGATGTCGTGGAACACCAGCACCTGGCCGTCGCAGTCCGGCCCGGCCCCGATGCCGATGGTCGGAATGTCGATCTCGCTGGTGATGCGCGCGGCAACCTCGGCGGGCATGGCCTCCAGCACCAGGGCGAAGCACCCGGCCTGGGCCAGGGCGTGGGCGTCGGCCAGAAGCTGTTTGGCGGCGCGGGCGGTCTTGCCCTGGGCCTTGAACCCGCCCAGCACGGCCACCTGCTGCGGGGTCAGCCCCAGGTGGCCCATGACCGGGATGCCCGCAGCCAGCATGGCCCGGATGTGCGGCACAAAGGCGGCCCCACCCTCCAGCTTCACGGCGCGCGCGCCGGATTCCTGCACAAAGCGCCCGGCATTGGCCACGGCCGTCTCCACGGAGGTCTGATAGGACAAAAACGGCATGTCGCCCACGAGGAGCGCGCGCTTGACCGCGCGCGCCGTGGCCTTGGTGTGGTGCAGCATGTCGGCCATGGTCACGCCAAGCGTGTCCGGCAGGCCCAGGCAGACCATGCCGAGGCTGTCGCCCACCAGGACCATGTCGGCCCCGGCCTCGTCGGCCAAAAGCCCGGTGGGGTGGTCGTAGGCCGTGAGCACGGCGAGCTTGCGCTGGCCCTTGGCGGCCATGATGTCCGGCGCGGTGAGCTGTTTCTGGGGCATGGCGGTCCTCGCGTTGGTCATGAGGGATTGGGCTGGGGTCATTTGTCCGGGGCGCGCCCACTATTCGGGTAGAGTGCGAAAGTAGGGCTGCGCGGGCGCGCCGTCAAGCCGCGCGCCGTTTGTCACAAGGGCCTGCCGGGCCTCTTCGGACAGGCTTGTCCGGCCTTTCCGGGCCGAGCCCTCCGGCTTTTCGGCTGCCCCTTTGGGTCGGCCTGGGCAACCCCTCGGATCTTTCTGGCCCGGCCAATCATGGCCCAGTCAATTATGGCCGATCAATCATGGCATGGCCGATCAATCATGGGCGGTCTTTCAAGGGCCTGGGGCTGCGCGCCTACAGCACGAACACCGGCGCGAGCGCGCCCTTGTACAGCCCCTCGGCGTTGGCGGGCACGGCTATGAGCCCGTCGGCCGCGAGCAGGGTCTTCAAGAGGCCGGACTTGCCCAGCACCGGGTGGGCCAGGGGCGGCTGGCCGGGCCGGGCCTCCAGGCGCACGCGCACAAAGTCCTCGCGTCCGGGCCGACCGGAGATGTTGCGCGCCAGCTCGGCCACGAAGATCGGCGGCGCGGCGGACAAGGCTGAGGCCAGGGCCGACGGGTCACCAGCCAGATGCCGCAGAAAGGGCTTGATGACGACGGACATGACCACCTGGGCCGAGGTCACCTGGCCCGGCAGCCCAATGATCGCTTTGGCGACGGCCTTTGTCCCGGCAACGGTTTCGACCCTGGCCAGGATGGTCGGCTTGCCGGGGCTCATGGCGATGCCGTGGGCCAGGACCTGCGCGCCGGGCTGGGCCTGCATGGCGGCGACCGTGTGGTCGCGCGCGCCCAGCGAGCTGCCCCCGGACACGAGCACCACGTCGCAGTCAGCCAAGGCGGAGGCAAGGGCCTGGATGAGGTGCGGCAGGTCGTCGGGCACGATGCCGAGCGCCACGGCCTCGGCCCCGGCCTCCACAGCCAGGCAGCACAGCGCGCCGGTGTTCACGTCGCGGATCTGGCCGGGGCGCGGGGCTGCGGCGGCCTGCACCAGTTCGTCGCCGGTGGACAGCACGCCCACGCGCGGCCTGCGGCCCACGTTGATCTGCGTGACGCCGAGCGCGGCCAAAAGCCCGATGTCCTGGGCGCGCAGGGTGCGGCCCGCTGGCAAGGCTGTGTCGCCCGCGCGCACGTCCTCGCCGGGGAGCATGACGTTCTCGCCGGGCGCGGCGGAGCGGCGCACTTCGATTGTTTCGACGTGTGCTGGGGTTTCGACGCTTGCGGGGGTTTCGGCGCTGGCCGGGGTTCCGGCGTGTCCGGCGTCTGCGCCGCCAAGCTGGCCGGCCAGTCTGCCAGTATATTCGACCATGACCACGGCGTCGGCCCCGTCCGGCAGGCTGCCGCCGGTGGGGATGCGCGCGGCCTGGCCCGGTGCGAGGCGGATGTCCCGGCCCGCGCCGCCGCCCGGCCCGGCCTGATGCCCGGACTGATGCCAGTCGATGCGCAGGTCGGCCACGCAGTCCACGTAGGCCGGGTTGGTCTCGGTGGCGCCGAACACGTCGCGGGCGCGCAGGGCGTAGCCGTCCATGGCCGCCCGGGCGGTCTGGGGCAGGTCCTCTGGCGCGGGGATGGCGCGGGCCAGCACGCGGCCCAGGGCCGCCGCCGGGCTATGGGCCAAGTCCAGGTCCTGCATTGGCAGGGGCGCAAAGGCCGCCAGCAGCGCGCAGAACTCCGCGCGGCTGACCACGCGCAAGAAGCCGTGGCCATCCAGGGTCTTGTCAGAGGCGGTCATATGCGTCCGGTCATGTGTGCAGCCAGGCCTCAGCCCAGGTGAATGTCCACAGGACCGGGGGCAAAGCCCTTGAGTTCGCGCAGCATGCCCACGATGCCGCCACGCAGCATGCGCTCGATGAACGGGTTGAGCGCCAGGGGCTGGCCGTTGATGGTGATGGCCAACTGGCCGTTCTGGGCCGCGCAGTCGGCCAGGGTGGCCTTTCCGGCCACGATCTCCACGGCCAGGGCGCGGCAGTTCTCGCGTCCGCAGCCGCCGCAGTCCAGGCCGGGCAGCAAAAAACCGCCGCTGGCCGCAAAGCGCGCCAGGCCCTTGATGTCGCGGGTGGCCATGACCGCGTCCAGGGCCGTGTCGCCGTAGACGGCCAGAGCCAGGTCCGGGTCCAGGTCCTTGGCCGTGGCCTCGTCCTCGGCGATGATGATGCGCGGCATGATGCCGAGCGTCTTGCCGCCCTCCAGCACCAGGATGTCCGTGTTCACCAGGGGCAAAAGTTCGGCCAGCGGGCGCTCGGTGGGCCAGGACACGAAGCTGCCGCCGGGCGAGAACCCGATCACCATGTCCGCGCTGTCGCGGAAGCGCGCGGTGTCGGTCTCCGGCTTCTCGTCAAAGCCGTGGTGCGAGTGCTTGGCCAGGGTCACGCTGAGGCCCATCTCTTTCAGGGCCTGGGCCAGCTCCATGGCCAGAGTGGTCTTGCCGGACTTCTTGTAGCCGACGACGGCGATGGCGAGCATAGGGTCTCCTGTGGTTGCCGGGCGGGTTCAGGCCTGCCCCGTTTCCGGGCCGGGCGCGGGGGTTGAAAAATTACGGCTCCGAGGTCAGCGCGGGCTGCTGCCGTGCGGCTGGCCGGGCCGCGCCTCGTCTGCGGGCGCGCGGCTAGCGGGTGATCTCCGTGCCGATGCCGCAGGGGGTGAACATCTCCAGCAGCACGCAGTTCTCCACGCGGCCGTCGATGATGTGGACCTTTTCCACCCCGCCCAGCACGGCCTCCAGGCAGCAGCGCAGCTTGGGGATCATGCCGCCGGACACCACGCCCCGCTCGATGGCCTCGAAGGCCACCGTGCTGGTCATGCTGGGGATGAGGTTCTTCTCGCTGTCGAGCACGCCGGGCACGTCGGTCAAGAGGTGCAGGCGCTTGGCGCGCATGGCCGCGGCCACGGCCCCGGCCACGGAGTCGGCGTTGATGTTGTACGTGTTGCCCAGGTCGTCCACGCCCACCGGCGCGATGACCGGGATGATGCCCACGCCCATGAGCGACTTGAGGACCCCGGTCTCGATGCTGACCACCTCGCCCACCATGCCGAGGTCGATGATCTCCGGCGGGGCGTCGGCGCTTTCGATGGCCAGCTCCTTCTTCTCCGCGCGGATGAGCATGCCGTCCTTGCCGGACAGGCCCACGGCCCGCCCCCCGGCCAGGTTGATCAGGTTCACGATCTCCTTGTTGACCTTGCCCACGAGCACCATCTCGACCACGTCCATGGTGGCGCCGTCTGTCACGCGCAGGCCCTGGCGGAAGTGGCTCTCGATGTTCAGCGCTTTCAGCATCAGGCCGATCTGCGGGCCGCCGCCGTGCACGATGATCGGGTTGACCCCGACGTACTTCAGCAGCACCACGCTTTTGGCGAAGCTCTGCTTCAGGTTCTCGTCGATCATGGCGTTGCCGCCGTACTTGATGACGATGGTCTGCCCGGCGAACTCGCGGATGTAGGGCAGGGTCTCGATGATCATGCGCGCGCGCTCGGCCTCGTGGGCCAGGTCGCGACCGGACTTCACCGGCTGGGCGGGCGGGTAGGCGAAGGCGGCCTTGGGGGCGTCGTGGGGCATGCACAAACCTCCGGGGAATCAAATGGCGCGGGCGCGGGCGGGCACGGGGCCAGGCCCGCCGGGCCAGCGCGAGAGCGGATATTCGCCCTGGGCGGCGGTTCTGTCAAGACGGACCGAACAAATGGCGGGGGCGGGGCGGCTGCGCGGCAGGTGAGGGGGTGCGGCCCGGCTGGCCTCATGTGGGGTCGCCGGGCCGGTGTTGCGTGTTCACGTTGCTGGCGTCACTGCCTCGCCTTGACCTTACTTTTCTTGACCGGTTCGGGCCGGGTCCATTCGCCGGTTTCAGGGTCGTTGTGCAATTGCGAATCTACGAGACGGATGTCAATGCCGCGAAGCCCCACGCGCACGTGCGACCGGCTGCCAAGCACCGTCTCAGTTCCATAGACGCTCGGACCCCAATAGAGGGAGAACATCTGCGCTGTGAAGGTCCCGTTCATGTCGCCCTGTTCGGGCATGTGCAGGAGCTTGTCGTACTCCCAGCCGTTGATGCGCTGCGGCAGAAAGTGCAGGGCGCTCCGGCTCAAGTCGCCTTTGCTGCAAACTGCCAGCAGGTAGGGACTTTTGCTGCTGTCTTTGCCCCAAGGGGTTTCTTTTGCAAAGTCACCCTCTACCCCCAAGACAATGGCGAATGCTCGCAAGCCCAGCACCCTGGTGTCGGCGGTGGCTTCCTGGCGCATTCTGGTAAGGAGCCTGAGCGCCCCGCCCATGACAAGCTCTTCGCCCAGAGGCTGGGATTCCATGTACTTTGGCTGGTCTGCCTCGCCCAGCAGCAGCAGACGCGGGGGCCGGGAGTCCAGGTCGATCTCCATGACCGCCTTCTCCAGGCGGCCGCCCGGCAGCCGGGTCAGGCGGTCGACCCTGTAGTGGGTCGGGTTTGGGGCGGTGTATGACGATTTGTACTCCGGCGCCTCCCGCAGATACTCCCAGCGCGTAGCCACCGGGCCTCGCCAGAAAGCTTGGCGGCTGTCGGCGTTGCGCAGGTCGCGCACGAGCCCGACGTACAGGCGCTCGCCGCCGCCCGTCTCGGGCAGGGAGAAGATGGACGCCTGGCTGTAGCCAGGACCATAGATGGTGTACTCCTGGGAGCCGGTACAAAGCAGGCTCCCTATGAGCGGATCGCTCATGTCCGGGGGCGTAAAGTCTTGCGCCCGCGCCGGGAGGGTGAGACAGGTAATAAGCAGGAGAAGAAGCAGGCGGGTTCTGTTCATAGGATATCCTCTGTGTCACTACCGCTTCGTGCCGACATGGTAGTGGTTCTTGTGTTCCTCAAGGGTATTGATATCCTTGGGGGTGTCCGGGATTTTGCGTTGCATATGTCCTTCTGCATCCCTTTTCCACCACCCGGTTGGCCCGATGATCTCCGTTACCTCTGGTTTCTTCTTCGCCCATTCTTCAAGGTTTGTGGCAGCTTCCCGCGCCTGCTCGCCCTTGGGGCCGGTGGCGGTGTCCAGGTTCACCACGCGGACGCCATTGATGTTGTTGATGTCCACGGCGCGGCCTGACTCGTGCGGTTCGCCTTTGTCGCGTCTGCCGCTATTCACGTTGGCCGACTCCAGCTTGGGCACCTCGGTCTTCATGTCCTCCACGGTCTTTCGCATCGGCGCATGGAGGTCTTTCATCTTCGGGTCGGGCTTGTTTGGATCGTCGTTCCTCCACGTGACCTCGGCCGGAGCCTTTGACGGCGGCGGCGCAGGGTTGCGTGAGGGGGTACCGCCGGAGAATCCGCAGCCCGTCTCGCCATAATATCCGTGCCAGCCGTAGGGCTGCGGCTTGTGGCCCGCGCCGATTTTTGTCCCGCTGGCCGTCCCGCCGCCCGAGCCGCCGCCAGCCGCGTTCAGGCTC
>CAIMRY010000002.1 GCA_903843965.1 uncultured delta proteobacterium | reverse complement strand
GTCCGGCTGCCCAGCAGCGTTTTCGGCCCTTCAACGCTTGGCCCCCAGTAGAGGGAGAACATTTGAACTTCGAAGGTTCCGTTCTCGTCGCCGCGTTCGGGCATGAACAGAAGCTTGTCGAACTTCCAGCCGTTGATGCGCAGCGGCAGGAAGTGCAGGGCGCTTTGGCTCAGGTCGTCCTTGTTGCACACGGCCAGCAGGTAGGGACTTTTGCTGCTGTCCTTGCCCCAAGGGGTTATCCTGGCATAGTCCCCCCCTTCGCCCATAACAATGGCATATGCGCGCAGGCCCAGCACCCTGGTGTCGGCGGTGGCCTGCTGGCGCATGCGCGTCAGGAGTTTGAGCGCCCCGCTCATGGGAAGCTCATCGCCCAGGGGCTGGGAGTCCAGGTACTTGGGCTGGCCCGGCCCGCTCCCCACCAACAGCAGGCGCGGGGGGGTGGAGTCCAGATCGATCTCCATGGCGGCCTTTTCCAGGCGACCGTTCGGCAGCCGGGTCAGGAGGTCCAGCCTGTAGCGGGTGGGGTTTGGCGCGGTGTACAGGGATTTGTGCTCCGGCACGGGCCTGAGCCCCTCCCAGTAGGTGGCCACGGGGCCGCGCCAGAAGGACTGGCGGCTGTCCGCGTTGCGCAGGTCGCGCACGAACCCGACGTACAGGCGCTCGCCGCCGCCCGCCTCGGGCAGGGAGAAGATGGACGCCTGGCTGTAGCCGGGACCATAGATGGTATGTTCCGGCGTGCTGTCGCACAGCAGGCGCAGCACGAGCGGGTCGCTCATGTCCGGGGGAGTGTAGTCTTGCGCCTGCGCCGGGTGGGCGAGGCAGATAACGAGCAGAAGAGAAGAGAGAATTCGCAGTCCGTTCATGTGCATCCCCGGTGTCGCTACCACTTCGTGCCAATATGGTAGTGGTTTTTGTGCTCCTCAAGGGTCTTGATCTCTCGGTCGTTCGCAGGAATTTTGGGCTCCATCTTCCCTTTACTATCCCTCTTCCACCACCCGGTCGGCCCGATGATCTCCGTGACGTCATCTTTACCTTTCGCCCATTCTTCAAGATTGGTGGCAGCTTCCCGCGCCTGCTCGCCCTTGGGGCCGGTGGCGGTGTCCAGGTTCACCACGCGGACGCCATTGATGTTGTTGATGTCCACGGCCCTTCCCTGGGTGTGTGGGTCATTTGGCTTCGCTGGGTCGTACGGCCTGCGCCCGCTGTTCACGTTGGCCGACTCCAGCTTGGGCACCTCGGTCTTCATGTCCTCCACGGTCTTTCGCATCGGCGCATGGAGGTCTTTCATCTTCGGGTCAGGCTTGTGTGGATCGTCGTTCCTCCACGTGACCTCGGCCGGAGCCTTTGACGGCGGCGGCGCAGGGTTGCGTGAGGGGGTACCGCCGGAGAATCCGCCGCCCGTCTCGCCATAATATCCGTGCCAGCCGTAGGGCTGCGGCTTGTGGCCCGCGCCGATTTTTGTCCCGCTGGCCGTCCCGCCGCCCGAGCCGCCGCCAGCCGCGTTCAGGCTCACCGCGCCGCCGTCCAAGAGCGACTCCCCGGCCAGTGTCCCTGCAGGCGGCTGCCAGCCTGCGGGCTTCGTCACGGCGAACCAGTCGCCGTACTCTTTGGGGAAATGGTCACGCGGCGCTCCCCAAGGGTCGGGAGTTCTGCGCCACTGACCCGACTCTTCAAAGAACGCCCAGCCCTGTTTGGGCTGCTCGGCCACAAAATTGGTATTCGATTTCCTGCGTACGGGCATACATGCCTCCGATGGTGTTGGCAATGACCGGAGACGATCTCCGGTCCACATTGCCGCATAGGATAGCATGTACTTTTGGGGCAGGACAAAAATGACCCGTTTTTGGCCGGTAAAAGGACGAAAATAGCGGGTTGACAGGGGTTCCAACAAAGACTCAAAAATGGCCCCGTCCCTCGGATCGGCAGGGGCGGGGCCTGTCCATATATGGTTCTTGCGCGCCACCCTGCGCGTATTCTTCCCCGCCTCCTACTCCTTCTTGGCCGGAGCCGCCGGAACAACGCCCGCAGGCGCGGCCGCCGGTGCTGGCGCAGCCGCGGCCGCCTTGACTGCGGCGTTGGTGGATTCCAGCTTGGTCGTGGCCGGGAAGAAGGTCTTGCTCATCCAGATGAACACGAACAGGAGCACGATGCCCAGGCCGATGCTGTAGCCGATGAGTTTCTTCTCGATGGGCAGAAGCGGCTCGTACTCCATGCGCTTCAGCTCGGCGACCATTTCGTTCTGTTCTTCCTCGGTCATCTTGTGCTTGTCAGGCATAAACCACCTCCGTGGGTTCTGGTTAGAGGCCCATCAACGACGGCCCGGAGATGATCGGCGGCTCCATGCCGCTGAAGAAGATCCACGAGATCGCAAGGCCGACCCAGATGATGAAGCCGAACAGGCACAGGAAGTAGACGGCGGCCAGCTTGCCGAAGCCCTCGGCCCAGAGCTTGCGGAAGTTCGAGATGACCCCGATGGTGAAGAAGGTCATGATGAAGAACATGCCCCGGAAGTTGTCCATCTGTCCCGTGGCCTTTTGCGCCAGCTTCATGATGTCCTTGGAGGACAGGCTGACCATGAGCATGAGGATGAAGGTCAAAAAGTAGCCGAAAACGAACTTGGGGAAGCGCTCCCAGATCATGGAGGCCTTGACCTCGCCCTGGCACTCGATCTTGGAGCACCACACGATGGCCAGCACAAAGGCCCAGATGCCGATGAACATGTCGATGAAGATCTTGCTGGTCACGGCGGGCATGGCGATCCAGCCCGGCTCGTAGACGGTTCCGGCCGCAGCCGCCTTGGCCCGGACCAGGGAGTCCACGATGGTGCCGGAGGCGATGGCCGCGCCGTCGGTCTTCACCGCCAGGCCCATCCAGTCGCCCGCGACCATGGGATGCATCCACAACAATTCACGCGACATGAAGGGCAGGATGATCAGCTCGACCACCGCGAAGATGACCACCAGCGACGAAACCATGATGGACACCACGGGCCGCGCGCGGATGGCCGCTCCCGTGGCGATGGCTGCCGAGACGCCGCAGATGGAGATGCCCGAGGCCAGCGGCACCGCCCACTCGCGGTTGAATTTGAAGAGCGTGCGGGCCACCAGGTAGACCACGGCCCAGTCGATGAGGTAGACCTCGATGGAGGCGCACAGGCCCCGGAACAGGATGGCCTGGCCCATGCCCAGGTGCTCGGCGGCCTTTGCGCCCAGGGCCGCGCCCAGGATGACGATGGCCGTCTTGACGTAGAGTTCGGGCCGTGTGGCCTCGCTCATGGTGCTGACCAGGCCGGGGAAGAAGTTGCCCACCACCAGCCCGGCCAGCAGGGCCACGATGAAGCCCGCCTCGCCGGTGAGGTTCAGCGACCAGCTGATGCCGAACTTGTCGAACTGGTTGTGCGTGGCCGCAATGTAGGCATAGTGCCCAAGGACCCAGCAGAAGTAGCTGATCCAGAAAACCAGGGTGAAGCCCACCGCGAATTTCTTGAGATCAGCGTCCAGGGCGCGGGATGTGACGAGCATGCAGACGAGAAGGAAAACGTAGGTCAGAAACAGGGATGCAATTGCGGGCAGGCCCTTGAACGTGGCCGAGGCCGGAGAGAGAGCCTTGCTGATGTCGGTCCAGACATTGGTCTTGATGGCCCAGCCCAGCACCTCGGTTCCAGTGAAGGCGATGAGCCCCAGGCAGAAGATGAACAGTCCCAGCCAGAATGCTATCCAGTCCTCGCTTAAGATCTTTTTCTTGGCGTCTTCCATGTCCCTTTGCCTCCTTGATTGGAAATACAGCCTTGCCGCAGCCGAGCATATTCCCCAGGCAAACCTCCTTCCCGGACATTCCGAGCAGGGGACATCGCGTCATTTTGGACGCAAAAATTCCCTTCCCGGCGATGGAGACGGTACAGGATCGCGCCAGCAGCCTTCCGGTTTGGCGCCAGCGTGTGAAATTTTGTGCTATATAAACCACTCCCGATGGGGAATGTCCAGTGCTATTTGGTCTGACCGCGCATCCGGGGCGTTGCGTTCGGCAACAAAAAAGGCCCCACATTGCGGCGGGGCCTTCTCTTTCGTGCGTTCGGTCCTGTTTTGAACTGCCCGCGCGCGGCGTCTATTCGACCTCGTACCCGTCGTCGTCGTCGCTGTCCTTCACGTTGGCCTCATCCTCGGCCAGCATGTCGTCGATCTCTCCGGCCAGGTCTTCCAGGCGCGTGCCAAAGGTGTCGAAGTCGTCGCTGCCCTCGGTCTCCAGGTCGTCGAAGACCTCGCGCAGGAAGTTGGACGCCTTCTCAAGTTTTTTGCGGTAGCTCGTTTTCATGGTGTCACCTCGCGATTTCCCATAGGGCGCACAGCGGCGGAGGTCAAGCACAGAGCGCAGAGCCCCGGCGCATGGCCGCAGGGCAGGGCCGGGATTTGCGCGGCGCGCCTAGCCCCTGCGGTTTTTGCGGGGAAAGAGCTTGGCCTCGTCGCGTTCGGAGTGGCCGGCCAGGTGCGTGATCTTGTTGGCCGCGTGCTGGCCCTGGCGGCGCAGGATGTCCAGCAGGTCGCTGCGCTCCAGGAAGTTGTCGAACTCCGGGTTCGCGGCGATGCCCGGGCCGAAGGTGACGCCGCCCTCGACCTCCGGGTCGACGCGCACGTCGCCTTCGTCGAGCACCACCTCGGCCCCGGTGATGCCGGACAGCATGTCCTTCACGAACTCGGCGTAGATCTGCTGCACGTCGGCCACGCCCTCGGCGCCCTTCATGCGGTCGCGGAAGTTTGGGGTCAACTCGTTTTCTATTTTGGTGAAGGATGTCTCATAGCTCATAGGCGTCTCCTCAGAGTGTGATGGGCAGCGCGTGGTGGCAGTGCTCGATGGGGGCTTTGGTCCATGCTTGAACAGTCCGCCTTCTTGGGGCGAATGTAAAGGGGGGAGGTGCATACGGGGGCCTGGGCTTGCGTCAGGGGCAGAGGGTGGTGAACCTGTTCACGGCTCCCTGTTGCGGAACTCCTGGCCGCGCTTCCAGACATCCTCCTCCACGTCCAGCTGCCAGCCGCTGGACACCAGGGTTCTGGTGACCTTGTCCAGCGTCACCTCGTAGCGGTACAGGTCCGCCCGGCGCTCCTCGGGCTTGCCGAGTTCCGGGTGCGGGTCCACGGACATGGCCTCAAAGACGAAGGCCCCGTCCGGGTCGTCCTGGGCCGGAGCGGAGAGGATGCGCACGGCGCTCCACCACTGGCTGGCTTCCAGCACGCGCACCACGCGCCGCCCGCCCTGGCCCTTCTGCGCCAGGGCCGCCAGCAGGGGACTCTTCGGCAGCCTGCTCGCCCTGACCTCGCTCATGCGCAGCCCCCCGTCGCCCATGTTGGCCTCAAGCACGCGGAAGCTCATGGCCCTGGTCTCACGATGGGTGACAACGTAGCTCCGGGACACCATCTTGGCGGTTTCGGACTGCGGGATGGACGCAAGCGGCTCCACCCTTTCGCGCCCGAGGCTGTCCAGGCTGCGCAGCACGGGCGGGTTTGCGCCGAGGTCAAGCTCCACCGTGGCGTTGTGCATCCGTCCGCCCGGCTTGACCGTGAGGCTGTCGGCCCAATAGCGGCAGGTGTCGCTTGCATTCCGGTCCTTGGAGTAGCCAGGTGCGGGCCGCAGATTGCCCCAGCGCGCGGCGACCGGGCCGCTCAGGAGCATGTAGGCGGAATCCGGCAGGGACTCGTTCTCCACATAGGCCGCAAGAAGCCTCGATCCTCCGGTTTCGGGAACGACAAATATACGTACGCTGAACTTACCGTAGCCTCCCCAGAAGCCCTTAGATTCGGCAAAGCAGAACAAGCGCACAGCGAGGTCGTCGTCCACGCGCGGATATTCCGCCAAGGCAGGCGCGGCCCAAGCGAGGCAGAGGACGAGGATGATGCAGAGCTAACGCATAGGGGGCTCCGTTGCCGCCAGCCGCTTGGCTGGCGGCAGGCATGGTGTCATTTAATGATGGTCATGTGGATGTGATCCCAGTGTGCGTCCATTTCTTCCTTCGTCGCCTCATGGCTGATGTTCCTCGTCTTTGTATCCCTGTGAAAGCCGCCGAGGGGACTGATAAACAGCTCCACCTCCCGGTTGTCGCGGGCGGAAGCCTCAATCTCGCGGAGGCGCTCGCGCATTGCCTCGCGCTTGGCCTGCGGCGCGGAGGGGTCAACAGCCAGACGCACCGGCATCTTGTTCACCTCATTGATGTCCATGGCGCGCCCCTCGGCGTGGGCGGCATTCTCCTCTGCGCTTTCCGGCTCGGCTTCGGCAGCGTGGTAGGTGATCTTCACCCGTTGGGCGCAGGCTTCGGTTGGTGGTCCAAGCATGAGAAAGGAGACAAGCAGCAGAAGAAGTGTTCGCATCAAATTCTCCATGAATTACTTGCGAATGGTGATGTGAATATGGTGCCTGTGGTCATGGATTTCTTGATCCTTGGCCTTCCGGCCTGGGCTTTTGCTGTTCGGATCAGCAGGACGGAAGTAACCGTCCACAGGGTCAATGTACGCTTCCACCTCTTTGTTCGCATCTGCGGCAGTCCTGATTTCTTTAAGCCGTTCACGCATCGTTTCACGTTGTTCCGCAGGCACGTTTGGGTCGATGGCATCCGAAACCTTTTGGTCATTGATCCGATTGATGTCCACTGCTCGACCCTCACCGTGCGCTGTGGTGTCACCGGACCGATACCCGCTGTTCATGTTGACATCATGTGTGCCCGAGTCCTTGTCCAGCACATTTTGCACCTGTTCACGGGTTTTTGCGTGCAGTGCCTCCGGGTCTGGGTTCTTCTTGCCGCTTTCGTCATTCTTCGCAGTGGTGCCCACTCTTCCGCCCTTGCTCAGTGGCGCTGGCGGCGGTGTGGCAACCTTGCCTTTCTGGACAGGCGGCGTCACTTCCCGGCGTACCTCATTCGGCAACCTGACCGTGCCCCGGTATACCGGGCCGGTTGATGAGCCGCCGCCTTCGCCCGCGTATTCGCCGTTGTCCAGGCGGAAGTTCTGCTCACCCTTCCCGCCCTTGCCCAGCTTGTGGCCGATGCCACCGCCCGAGCCCAGGCTCATGCTGGCGACGGCGTGCTTGCCGTCCTCGCTCACCCAGGTCCGAATGCGTTTGTCCGTGCTTTCTTGTTTCATAATTGACCTCCGTTGGTCTTTCAACGGAACAGAGCACGGCTTTTATGCGCAGGACAAAAATCACCCGTTTTTGGCCGCTAAAAGGACAATAATTCCCTGTTGACAGGGTGTACGGCGCAACAAAAAAGCCCCCGCCTTGCGGCAGGAGCGAAGGCGGTGAGGCAAGTGTTGGCGGTACGGACAAGAAGTTGTATAGGCAAATCAGGAGATGGAAATGACCCTAATTGCGAAGCTGTCCCTGTATGAAATCCCAATTCTCGTCGGTGACTTACTGATCACTTCCGCACGAATTGATCAGCCGGATGAAACAATTTCAATTCCTGCGTTTCAGGATGTAAATAGCGTCTTGAAGTCTCTTGGTGCAGGATTCGCCGTTAGGGGTATGTTTCAAAAAATCAACAAGCTAAGCGAAAAGTTATACGTCGCTGTCGCTGGTGATGGACACCAAATCGAGATATTTTTGAAGCGCTTATCAATTGTCGCGAATGACACCAATCTAGACTTCGATGCAATTGACAAGATGATCTACTCAATTGATATGTGTGAGCGCAACAATATTCAAGCAACAATGTTTATTTCCTGGTTTGATCAAGGCGCAGACGAAACACGCTTCCAATGCATTGACTACAGAATGAAAAGGATCAGCGATGATCTTTTTGGTACTATCTCAGTTGCTGGAAGTGGTGCAGATGATTTTTTGCGAGTGCTAGAAGAGGCTCGCGAAAATGCAATGCATATGTACGGCTACCACAAGACGATTTGCAAAGCATTCAGTGTTGGTTTGATGTCAGCGTTGACGTGTCTTGATACTGTGCTAGGTGGTTGTACGATGTCACGTTGGGGTGGCGGTTTCGAGGTATTAATATATGATGAATTAAGTAAGCAATTCTGCAAAATCGGAGGAATAGTACATCTTCATTTTAAAGTAGATATAAATGAAAACAAAACTGGAACGATAACAATGATCCCGTTAGTGCTTCATGTTTTTTATGTCGACGACATAATGTATCAACATGTTTTTGACTACACGCCATGCGGTGAAAATACGCTTCGTGCAAAGAGAAATGAACTGCTGTACGCTACTCCTATACTGTTCCAGGGAGAGATTGACATCGAGAAAGTCAGATCAACAATGTCTGCGATGCAGTGGAAATACATATGCTGCCACTCGTTTATTTCGCATAGGAAAACGATACATAGATTGCAACGTCTATACTATAAGGATGATGGTGCTGAGGGCTTTGTATTCCGAATGGAGCAGGGTGATAATTTTTTTATGGCAATTAAGAGCACAATTCTTGAGCAGCTTCTCTCCGACGCTCAGGCCTTGATCGAATCGTCGCCCCATTCGACTTAAAAGAGCCCCCGCCTTTCGGCGGGGGCTCTCGTTTCGATCTTTCGCGCAGCCGTGCGGCTACTCCGCCTCTTCCTCGGTGGCGAACCAGCTCTCGGCCAGGATCGGGCCGTAGTAGATGGCCTCTTCCTCCAGGTCCTCCTCGATGCGCAGGAGCTGGTTGTACTTGGCCAGCCGGTCGCTGCGGCACAAGGAGCCGGTCTTGATCTGGCCGGCGTTCACGGCCACGGCCAAATCGGAGATGAAGGCGTCCTCGGTCTCGCCGCTGCGGTGGCTCACCACCGTGGTGTACGCCGCCTGCTTGGCCATCTCGATGGTGTCCAGCGTCTCGGTCAGCGTGCCGATCTGGTTCAGCTTGATCAGGATGGAGTTGGCCACGCCGCGCTCAATGCCCTCGGCCAGGATGTCCGGGTTGGTGACGAAGATGTCGTCGCCCACGATCTGGATATCGCCGCCCATGCGGTCGGTCATGATGGTCCAGCCGTCCCAGTCGCCCTCGGCCATGCCGTCCTCGATGGACACGATGGGGAAGCGCGACACGAGGTCCGCGTAGTAGTCCACGATCTCGGCGCTGGAGAGGACCTTGCCCTCGCCCTTCAGGTTGTACTTGCCGTCCTTGAAGAACTCGCTGGCGGCGCAGTCCATGGCCAGGGCGATCTCGTAGCCGGGGTTGTAGCCTGCGGCCTCGATGGCGCGGATGATGTACTCAAGCGCCTGGGCGTGGCTCTTCAGGTTCGGGGCGAAGCCGCCCTCGTCGCCCACGCTGGTCACATGCCCGTCCTGGGCCAGAATGCCTTTCAGCTGGTGGAAGGTCTCCGCGCCCATGCGCAGGGCGTCGGCAAAGGTCTCGGCTCCCAGCGGCATGATCATGAACTCCTGGATGTCCAGGTTGTTGGGTGCGTGGGCCCCGCCGTTGATGATGTTCATCTGGGGCACGGGCAAGAGCTTGGCGTTGATGCCGCCGATGTACTGGTACAGCGGCAGGCCCAGGAAGTTGGCTGCGGCGCGGGCATTGGCCATGGAAACGCCGAGGATGGCGTTTGCGCCCAGGCGGTTCTTGTTGTCCGTGCCGTCCAGGTCGATGAGCGAATTGTCGAGCGCCACCTGGCGCAGGCCGTCCATGCCGATGATGGCGTTGGCGATCTCCTCGCGGATGTTGTTCACGGCGATGGACACGCCCTTGCCGCCGTAACGTTTCTTGTCGCCGTCGCGCAGCTCCAGGGCCTCGCGGGTGCCGGTGGAGGCGCCGGAGGGCACGGCCGCGCGGCCGGAAGCCCCGGACTCGTACGTGACTTCGACCTCGACAGTGGGGTTGCCCCTGGAATCAAGAATTTCGCGCGCCCAGACAGCGATGATGGTGCTCATGTATTCTCCTTCGTTGGTGACCGTGGCGTTTTGGCCGTGGCGTTAATGACCGTGGTGTTCATGACCGTGGTGTCGGTGACCGTGGAGTTGGTGGTCAAACAAGGATGCCCACGGCCTGTGCAGCCAAGGCGGCTGCAAAAGGCCGAGGCAAACGCAATGCTCTGATGGTCTCAATACATCATTTCGGTGACGGATTCAAATGCATTCCTGCGACATTTCCCGCCCGGCCCGGCGTTTTGGCCGCAAACCCGGCGCCCAGGCCGGGCGGCCCGAAGCGTCGATTCGGGACAGCGGCTCGGCTAAGCGGCTGAACTGAGCGCCCCGGCCCGTCGGCCCGGCAATGCAGCCCAGTCTTTCGATGCGCTCCGGCGCTTCGGCCCGGCAATGCAGCCCGGTCTTTCGATGGGGCCGGTTTGCCCCGGCGATGCGGCAGGCCAAGCGGCTTGCGCCCCGGCGCTTCAGCCCGGCAGGCCAGGCCTAGCGCGTGGACTTCCAGGCCAAAAACAGGCCGTCGAGCAGCAGGTTCTCGCGCACCTCGTCGATGGCCGGGCAGAGCGCGGCGATGGCCCCGGCAAAGCCGCCGGTGGCGATGAGGTGCAGGTCGCCCGGACCCACGCCAAGGGTGGCCGCCAGGCGCACGGCCAGGCCCTCGACCATGGCCGCGAAGCCGAAGAGCAGGCCCTGGTTCAGGCTCTCGGAGGTGCTGCGGCCGATGTGCAGGCAGGGGTGCAGGCCGCCCGTCGGTCCTGTCGGGCCCTCTGGCCGGGCCAGCTCAAGGGTGATGTGCGGCAGCTTGGCCGTGCCCGTGGCCAGGGCCCGGGCCGAGGACAGCACGCCGGGGCAGATGAGCCCGCCCAGGTAGGCGTTGCCCTGCACGCAGTCAAAGGTGGTGGCCGTGCCGAAGTCCACCACGACCAGGGTGTGGGCGTGGCAGGCGGCGCGCGCGGCAAAGGCCGTCACCAGCCTGTCCGCGCCCACCTCCTGGGGCCGGGCGTAGCGGTTTTCGATGCCAAGCGCGATGTCGCCCGGCACAAAGCGGATGCTCTGGCCCGGCTGGCCGAAGAAGCGCGCGGCGGCGCGGGTCAGCACCGGGTTCATGGGCGGCACCACGGAGGAGGCCACGATGTCCATGACCTCGCCGGGGTCCACGCCCTCCACGCGGCAGATGTCGAGCAGCTTCAGGCCCCAGTCGTCGGAGGTGCCGCAGTTCCCGGCGGGCGCGGTGGGCAGGGCATAGGTGCTCACCAGCCCGCTTCCGGGCCGGGCCAGGCCGATCTTCACGTTGGTGTTGCCCACGTCGAGCAGAAGTATGGTGTCCATGCGCCGTCCTTGGTCCGGAAAGTTGACGGTCCGGAGGGTTGAATAGACTGTGCCAAAGGCTGCGAACCTACGTATTCATTGCCAGCATCCGCTTCCGAGTGTATTGCCGTGGATAAGAAATCCGTCAAGGAGAATGCGCATGGACCTTGCCCAGCTCATCCCGGCGGCCGAGGCCATCCCCTCACCCTGGGGCTGGCTTGAGGCCTTGCTGCTGTTCACCTTCATCCTGCACATCCTGTTCATGAACCTCACCGTGGGCTCGGCGGTCATCGCGCTTTGCGCGCGCTTGACGAACCGCCCGGGCGGAACCGGGGCCGAGCTGGCGCGGGAGCTGGGGCACCGGCTGCCCACCACCCTGGCCCTGCAGATCAACCTGGGCGTGGCCCCGCTGCTCTTCGTCCAGGTGCTTTACGGCCAGTTTTTGTACACCAGTTCGGTGCTCATGGCCGGGTGGTGGCTCTCGGCCATCGCGGCGGTGATTGTGGGCTACTACTGCCTGTATGTGCACGACGCCAAATTCGTGTCCGCGCCCGGCCTCTCCCGCCTGGCCCTGGCCCTGTCCCTGCTCATGCTGCTGTACACCGGCTTTCTCTTGTCGAACAACATGACCTTGATGCTGCGGCTTTCGGCCTGGGGCGCGCATGCGGCCAATCCGGGCGGCAGCTTCCTGAACCTGACCGACCCGACCCTCTGGCCGCGCTATGCGCACATGCTGCTGGCCGCCCCGGCCGTGGCCGGGCTGTACCTGGCGCTCACCGGCAACAAAAAGGGCCGAAAGGACTGGGTGGCGCACGGCCTTGCGTGGTTCACGCGGCTGACTATGTTCCAGTTTCTGGTGGGAGGGTGGCTGCTTGTGTCCCTGCCGCACCCGGTCATGCTGGCCTTCATGGGGGGCGACAGGCTGGCCACGGCGCTGCTTATAGCCGGGGTTCTGGCCGGGCTGGCCGCGCTGTTGATGGGCGTGAAGAAGAATCCGAGAGGCGCCGTGGCCCTGACCCTGGTCACGGTGGCGCTCATGGCCGTGACCCGCGCCCAGGTGCGCAGCCTGACCCTGGCCCCGCACTTCACGCCCGCGTCCCTGCCGGTGACGGCGGACAACACGCCGCTGTTCGCCTTTGTCCTGGCCCTTGTCGCGGGCCTGCTGGCCATCGCCTACATGCTGCGGGTGTACGCCAAAAGCGCCGACGCGGGCACGGCGGGGAGGAGCTAGCCATGGAATATCCCATCTGGCACCTGACCACCCTGGGCGGCGGCTTCTGGATCGCGCTCATCGGCACCTTCCACGTGTTCCTGGCGCACTTCGCCGTGGGCGGCGGTCTGTACCTGACCCTGGCCGAACTCTACGCCCGCAGGCGCAGCAGCCCGGCGCTTCTGGCCCACGTGAAGAAGCACACGCGCTTCTTCCTGCTCATCACCATGGTGGCGGGCGGGGTCACGGGCGTGGGCATCTGGTTCATCATCGGGCTTCTGTCGCCCCAGGCCACGAGCACGTTGATCAAGACCTTTGTTTACGGCTTCGCCACGGAGTGGGTCTTCTTCCTCTGCGAGATCGTGGCCCTGCTGGTCTATTACTACGGCTTCGAGCGGCTCTCCCCGCGCGACCACCTGCGCATGGGCTGGCTGTACTTCCTCTTCGCCCTGCTCTCGCTGTTCACCATCAACGGCATCGTGGGCTTCATGCTCACCCCGGGCAAGTGGCTCATCACGCACAATTTCTGGGACGGCTTCTTCAACCCCACCTTCTGGCCGCAGTTCTTCCTGCGCCTGGCCATCTCGCTCACCCTGGCCGGGCTGTTCGGCTTTGTCACGGCCACGCGCATTCCGCCGGATAACGGCGCGGAAAATGGGGCGGAAAAAGGTGATTCAAGCGACCGCGAGCGCATGGTGCGCCTGGCTGCGGCCTGGACCATCCTGCCGCTTGCGGCCTGCTTCGCCGCTGGCTGGTGGTACATCCAGGCCCTGCCCGAACCCCAGCAGCAGATGGTGCTGCTGCGCTCCGCGCGCATCGCCGGATTCCTGCGGGACTTCCAGTACTTCGCCGCCGCCGCCGCCCTGGGCGCGCTGGTCCTGGCCGTGCGCACGCCCAGGGCCGTGCGCTTCCCCCTGGCGTTGTGCGTGCTGCTCACGGGCTGGGGGCTCATCGGCAGCTTCGAGTTCGTGCGCGAGGCCGCGCGCAAGCCCTTCCTCATCTACGGCCACACCTATTCCAACGGCATCCAGGTGGGAGCTGACAAGAAGGTCGGCGAGGCGGGCTACCTGGCCCAGGCCCGGTGGGCGCGCATCCGCTCCGTCACCCCGGAGAACAGGCTGGCCGCAGGGGCGGAGCTCTTTCAGCACCAGTGCGCCAGCTGCCACTCCATCGGCGGCCCAATGAACGACATCAAGCCCTGGGCCGCCACCCTCACAGCCGACGGCCTGGCCGGGCTGCTCGAATCCCTGAACCTGGCCAACCCGGCCATGCCGCCCTTTGTGGGCAACAGGCTGGAGCGCGAGGCCCTGGCCGCGTACCTCGCCGAGGGCCTGCTGAACGCCCAGCCCGTGGCCGAGGCCCCGGTGGCCCTGACCGAGCTGCCCACGCCGACGCTGCCCTTTGACCCGGCCAAGGACGAGTACGTGCTGCTGGCCTGGCCGGGCCTGGGCATGCACATGATCGTGGAGTCTCCGGGCGTGTTTTCCCTGCGCCCGGCCCAGGCCGAGCTCTCGGCCCAGTTGATCAAGCGCGGCGACTCCCCCGCCAGGATCACCGACGGGGTGGAGCTGACCTGCGCGGTGGAGGGGGCCAAGGAGGGCGGCGGCCAGCCCATGGCGATGAAGCTTCTGGAGGGCCGCGACTGGTTCCAGATCCCGGCCATCCACATCAGCCCGCGCGGCGCGTCCGGCGGGTTCAATCCCTATCCGCTGGTCATGGTCGAGGCGCGCGACGCAGCCACCAAGACCGTGCTGGCGCGCACCAGGGCCGTGCTTCCGGTGTCCGACGAGGTGGGCTGCGCCTCCTGCCACGGCGGGGCCAGGGCCGACGGCGGGTCCGGACCGGGCATCAGCCCGGAAACGGGGTTAAGCATCCTGCGCATCCACGACCGCACCAACCGCACCAGCCTGGCGGCCCAGGCCAAGGCGGGCAAGCCCGTGGCCTGCACCGCCTGCCACGCCGACCCGCTGACCAACGCCGAGGGCCAGGCCGGGCTCATGGGCATCTCCAGCGCGCTGCACGGCTTCCACGCAAACACCCTGCGCGGACGCGGGGCCGAGGCCTGCGCCCGCTGCCACCCCAGCCGCCCGGATGGCGCGACGCGCTTCCTGCGCGGCCTGCACGGCCAGATCGGGCTGGACTGCACCACCTGCCACGGCGCCCTGGAAGACCACGCCGTGGGCCTGCTCAAGCACGAGCTGGAGGGCGGCAAGCACGGGGCCAGGCGGCTTTTGGCGCAGATCACCCCGCAGTCCGGCCCGCAGGCGAACATCCCGCCGCGCACGGCCTGGTTGCAGACCCCGGACTGCCTGGCCTGTCACCAGGAATACGGCGCGCCCGACCCCAGCCGGGCCTTCGGCAACTGGACCAAGGCCGCGCCGGAGCGCTTCAGGAGCCGCCAGGACGAGATGGGCGCGCTGTCGTGCCCGGCCTGCCACGGCGCGCAGCACGCGCTCTACCCGGCGCTCAACCCCTATGGCCCGGACCGCGACAACATCCAGCCCCTGCAATACCAGAATCTGGCCAAGCCCATGGGTTCACAGGGCAACTGCCGGGTCTGCCACAAGGTGGACAAGACCGACTCCATGCACCACCCGAACATGCTGCGCAAGCCGTAAGGGAACACCATGATCGCGCGCGAATGGAAATGCCTGTGCCCCCGGCGGCACCGCGAAGGATTCCTCAAGCACCTGGAGCTGACCGGGGTGCGCGAGGCCAGAGCCATGCCGGGATATTTGGGCCACCAGGTGCTGGAGCGCCTGTGCGAGACCTGCCCCACCGGTCGTTCCAGCGCCGTGGAGATAGGCCTGGTGACGTACTGGGAGTCCTGGGAGGCGGTGCACGTCTTTGCCGGAATCAATCCGGAGCGCGCCGTGCTCTATCCCGGCGACGAGCGCTTCGAGATCGTGCCGGACAGGCACGTGCGGCATTACGAGGTGCTGGAGATGGCGATGCGGTAGACCGGGCCGGGCAGAGCCGCCCCCCCCACCGACCCAGGCTGGTGCCCAGGCTGGCTCCCAGGCGTTTTGGATGATTATGCAACTGATTGTGCAACTGATTGTGCAACTGATTGTGCAACTGGTTGTGCAACTGATTGTGCTACCCGGCAGGGAGGCTGCGTGCAAAAAACCGTGCTTTTCGCGTTCCGCGACGATCCCATGTGCTTCATCCATGTGCTGCTCACCGCCCTGGACATGCACGCGAAAGGCTTCGAGGCGGGCATCGTCCTGGAGGGGGCGGCCACGAGACTCCTCGGCGAGATGGCGACACCCGGCCATGCCTTGCACCTGCTCTATGTGAAGGCCAAGAACCAGGGCCTGTTTTTTGGCGCGTGCAACGCCTGCTCGGCCAAGCTGGGCGTGCTGGCGACCGTTTTGGCCGAGGGCCTGCCGCTGCTCGACGACATGGGCGGCCACCCCGGCATGGCGGCCTACATGGAGCGCGGGTACGCGGTGATCACGTTCTAGGTTCCGGGCCTGGGCGGTACGCGGAACAGTCCGTGCGCTTATTCAGGGACGATCGCTTCGATATCGTGTCGGACAGGCAGGTGCGCCGTTACGAGGCACTGGAGCTGGACCTGAAGTAGAGTTCAGACGATTGTGCTTTTTCCACTCCTCCGCTATGTGCACAATAACGATAGAACGGTTTCCCGAGACAATGCGGAGAAGGCATGATTAAGTCGTTAACAATTCGCGGGTTTAAGTCAGTATCCGATACAACCACGCTGGACCTTGGCGCGGTAAATGTTTTTATCGGAGCAAACGGAAGTGGCAAAAGCAATATTTTAGAAGCGCTGGGAGTTGTTTCAGCGGCGGCATATGGCACTGTGGATGATGAAGCTCTTGACCGCAGAGGTGTCCGGCTAGGATTGCCTCGGCTCTATAAATCTTCTTTCAAGGGGCACCGTCTTCTGCCAGATATCTACTTCTGCGCGCAAAGCGATGCAGCCAAATATGACATCTCGATACTCAACCCCTTGGAAAATCCTGAACCAGCCTGGGAGTATAAGACCGAAGGGCTGTATGATGGAGACCACGCAGTCAGCACGTTGGGCATACGCTCCAGCAAGGCGAATTTCCCCCGGAACCGTGGTCTTGCCGCCCTGAAAATTGTTGACCTTCCAGATGACAATCCTGCGGCGGAGCTGCTGCGCACGCTCCAAGACTTTGCAATATATTCCCCGAATACGCCGACACTTCGCGGTATGATCAGCGAAACACAACGACGCCCCGTCGGTCTGACTGGCGGAGGCCTTGCCGACGCTGTGCAAGAGCTACTTGGCTCAAAAGATGAAGATGAGAAAGACATCTATAACGAGATCATTGACTTGCTTGATTGGGTGGAGAGTTTTGACACAGCCACAAGCGCGAGCACTATTCTCTCGCCTTCTGTTGCCCGGCCCAAGAGGGTTTTGCGATTTACAGATAGATACATGTCAAAGAACCGAAATGTTCTGTCTGCGTATGACGCAAGCGAAGGCGCGTTGTACATTCTGTTTGTTGCACTTCTCTGCAACCTCAAATCTGGCCCTGCCTGTTTCGCAATCGATAACATCGACCAGGCGCTGAATCCACGGCTTGTGCAGCGCCTCATGCAGAACACGTGCGCATGGATCGTCCGCTCAGGCAAGCAGCTGCTTTGCACCGCGCACAACCCCATCATCCTTGACGGACTGCCGTTAGGGGATGACAGGGTCCGGCTTTTTGTTGTGGAGAGGGACCGAAGCGGGCAAACGATACCCAGACGCGTAACGATCACGGACAAACTCCGCACGATGGCGCAGGACAAAGGGTGGCCCCTGTCGCGGCTCTGGGTCATGGGCCATCTTGGCGGTGTGCCCGATGTCTAACTACAGAATAGCGCTCATTGCAGAAGGGAAAACAGATAAGCTCGTCATTGAAGCCGCCATTGAAAGCATTCTTGGCCACAAGAGATTCAGCGTAACGCAACTCCAGCCGGATGAGGGCGCATACGAAATTGGCAGAGGCACGATTGATTCTGCCCACAGAAGCGACGGATGGAACGGTGTGTACCGATGGTGCAGAGATACCCACAAAATGGGTTCCGGTTCGATAGAAGGGACTGGACTAGAGGATTTTGATCTCGTCATCGTGCACATTGACGCCGATGTCGCCGGGAGCACGTACCAAGCCGCAAACATTGCAGACAACCCGACAAATGATCTTCCCTGCGTACAGCCCTGCCCCCCTGCTGAAGATACGGTTGATGTTTTGGAATCTGTACTGAAAACGTGGCTGCCTGCCCTGATGACGACTCGAAATGTTATCCCTTGCATCCCATCCCAATGCACAGAGTCTTGGGTCGCCGTAGCGCTCTACGCGCACACGGACCACGAAATCACTGCTGGCATTGAATGCAGAACTGATCTGGCGGACTATCTTTCCACTCGCAGCGGCAAGCGGTTGATCAGGAAGCACGGTGGCTTGCCAAAAAAAGAGTTTGCGCGCTATCGGGCAGCCCAAGGTATGATAAGCGTAGGGTGGGGAACGGTTCAGCAATACTGTCCGAGTGCGTGCAAGTTTTCCAAGTCTGTTCAACAGGTGCTGACCGCATGAATGCACGCCAGACATGCCACCACAAAGCGCCGGAGGCGTAAACCCTTACCACTACTCTGCACTACTTGCGCTTGCCCCCCGCCTTCTTGCCGCCCGCCTTCGGGCCTCCGGACTTCTGGCCGCCGGTCTTCCGGCCAAAGGCGTCGTGCCCGCCAGCGTCCTTGGCCCCGGAGCCCTGGCCCCCGGCGCTTTTGCCTGCGCCCTGGCGCTTCTTCCTGGCCTGGTCCGCGCGGCGGCGGTCCTCCATGGCGTGCTGCTCGCGCCGGGTGGCGCGGGGCAGGGGCGGCGCGGAGTCGCCTGCGCCAGCCTGCGCTTCGCCCGGCGCGCCCTTCTTGCGCTCCAGCACCATTTCCAGGTTGATCTCCAACCGGTCCAGGTGCGCGCCCAAAAGCTTGACCCGCACGGCCTGCCCGGCGCGGATGACCCGGCCCGTGCGGCTGCCCACCAGCATCTCGCGCTCCTTGAAATAGCCGTAGTAATCGTCGAGCATGGTCGACAGGCGGATGAAGCCCTCGGACAAGACCTCGGTCAGCTCCACCCAGAACCCGAAGTCCGTGAGCCCCGTGACCACGCCCGCGAACTCCCGGCCCTCCTGGCCGTGCAGCACCAGGCAGACGTAGCGCTTGTGGCACTCGCGCTCGGCCTCCTGGCTCACGCGCTCCCGCGCGGAGAGGTGCTGGCCCATTTCGGCCAGCTTCTTGAAGCCCGGCACGGGCATGGCCTGATCGCCCAGGGCGCGCTTGAGCAGGCGGTGCACGATAAGGTCGGCGTAGCGGCGGATGGGCGAGGTGAAGTGCGCGTAGCTCGCGCTGGCCAGGCCGTAGTGGCCCTCATTCTCCGGCTGGTAGCGGGCCTGCTTCATGCTGCGCAGCACCAGCCGGTGCACCAGAAATTCCCGCTCCGTGCCCGCCACCGAGGCCAGCATGCGGCCCAGGGCCTGGGGCGTGAAGTCCTCGTCGCTGAAGCGGTCGGTCCTGGCCTTTTTGGGCGCGGCCTCGCCGTCCAGACGAGCCAGCAGGGTGTACAGGGTCTCCAGCTTCTCGTGGTCGGGCGCGGCGTGCACGCGGTACATGCAGGGCAGGGCATGGGCCTGGAGGAACTCGCTCACGGCCTCGTTGGCGGCGATCATGAACTCTTCGATCAACTGGTGGGCGAAGTTGCGCACCTTGGGGATGACCGACGTGGGCTGGCCGTCTGCGTCGAACTGGACCTCGCCTTCGGGCAGGTCGAAGTCCAGGCTGCCGCGCTCGATGCGGCGGCTACGCATCTTGCGGGCCAGCTCCTCGGCGATGTCGAGCATGCCGAGCACTGCCTCGCCTGCGGCAGGGCCGAGGGTGGACGCGACCTCGTCCTTCAGCCCGGCGCGCGCCTCGGGCAGTTTGTCCACGCAGACGTCGCGCGCGCGGGAATAGGTCAGCCGGGCGTGGCTGTTGATGACCGCGTTCATGACGCGCACCTCGCCGGGCAGGCCCCGGTCGTTGAAGTCCAGGCGCACGGCCATGGTCAGCCGGGGTACGCCGGGGTTCAGGCTGCACAGCCCGTTGGACAGGGCCTGGGGGAACATGGGCTCCACCGAGGACGGGAAGTAGTAGGAGTTGCCGCGATCATAGGCCTCGCGGTCCAGTGCCGAGCCGAGCGGCACGTAGTGGGCCACGTCGGCTATGGCCACCCAGAGCACGTAGCCTGCGCCCTTGCGCTCGCCCCCTGCTCGCTCAACATAGACGGCGTCGTCAAAGTCGCGCGCGGTCTTGCCGTCGATGGTCACAAAGGGCGTGGCGCGCAGGTCCTCACGCCCGGTTCCAGATCTCCGGGAGCCAGCCCCGGAACTCCGAGAGTCGGCCCCGGAACTCCGAGAGTCGGCCCCGGAACTCCGAGAGTCGGTCCCGGAACTCCGAGAGTCGGTCCCGAGGTAGTCGGCCTGGTCCGGGACCTTGGGCAGGGCTGCGGCCTCCTGGAGCGCGTCGGCGGGGAAGGCCGTGGGCACGCCGTGGTTGGCCTTGACCAGGGCCTCCTGGACCTTGGCCTCGGATTCCGGCCCCAGGCGCGAGAGGATGGTTCCGGCCCAGAGCGCCGGGTCCACCTGCTCGCCGGGGGCGCACAGGGCGATGTCTCCCGTGTGCAGGCCCAGGGCCGGGTCCACGCCCTCGGCCAGGATGGCGAAGTCCAGGCGCGGGTCTGTGGGGCGGCAGAGCAGGCTGTTCGGCCCGGCGGAGCGCATGACGCGCACGGGCAGCACGCTGCGGCCGCGCTCGACGATGCGCACCACGCGGCCCTCGTGGTTGCGGCCCTCGCGTCCGGAGCTCCTGTGCTCGCGGGTGATGGCCACGGCCACGCGGTCGCCGTTCCAGGCCCCGCCAGTGTCCTGGCCCAGGAACACGTCCTTGCGCCGGGGGTCGTCGGGGATCAGAAAGGACACGCCGGAGCGCTGGGTCTGCACCTTGCCGGTGATCAGGTTCATGCGGTCGAGCAGGCCGTAGGCCCGGCCCAGTTGGAGGAGCTTGCCCTCGGCCACGAGGTCTTTCAGCATGTCCTCGACCTCGCCGCGCTTGCGGCGGTGCAGGCCGAGCTCGGCCACCAGGTCGTCCGGGACCAGCGGGCGCTTGGCCTCGCGCAACAGCTTGAGCAGGGTCTTGTGGTCCGTGGGCAGGGGCGGAGTGCTGGGGGTGCGGTTCTTCTTTTTCATGTCTATCTCGTTGTGTTGAAGGAAATGTGGGGGCCGACGGGTGAGGCCGGGGTGGGCTGGGCCGGGGTGGGCAGGGTTGACGGCTGGCTGGGGCAGGGCCTGGCGCTCATTTTCTGGCGCTCATTTTCTGGCCTCGACGCAGCCCTGGCCCGCGCTGTCTGCCCGCTGTAGGGGCTCGCGGCCTGCGGCGAAAGGGGCTCGCAGTGGTTGGGCGTCTCCCTGCGCACTTTCGCAGAGAGCAGATGCTCCAATCGGTAAAAGGTTTGGCGTTGTTCCTGGCGGCGGGGCACGCTGCCTCGCTGCGGGTCAACGTCTTGGAGTCAACACCCTGGAGTCAACGCCTTGGGGCCAAAGCTTTTTAGGACCAACGTCGTTTCGGGGCAACGCTATTCCGGGGCAACGTCTTTCGGGGCGCGGCCCTAGGCCAGCTCTTCGCGCATGGCCTGGCGGTAGTTGTGGCTGTGGTGCCTGGCCAGCTCGCCAAAGTGCGCGCCGAACCAGTCGTCGAACTCCATGTCGCAGTTGTACTTGGGGCCAAAGCGCAGCACCGTGCGCAGGGTCCAGAAGTCGCCCGTGCCGAGCAGCAGCCGCAGCTTCACGGCGTCCTTGGGCGTGATGACCACGTGCGCGCCGTCTGCGGCCTCGCGGATGCGCGTCACGTCGGCCTGGCGAAAGCCGTGGTGGTCGTTGAAGTCCAGCACCTGCCGAGGCTCGCAGCCCAGGAGCTTGGCCGCCGTGGCTGCGGCCTGGTCCGGGTCGGCGATGCCGCTGGCCACGATGTAGTCCTGGCCGCCCAGGTCCACGGCCCGGGCCGAGCCGTCCAGCCGGGCCAGGCCGCGCGGCTTCAGGGCAAAGGTGAAGATGGGCTTGCCATAGGGGCGCAGGCGCTCATCTATGGCCTGGGACAAGCCGGGCTGCCTTCCCGGCACCACCTTGATCAGAAAGGCCGAGGCCCTGACCAGGGCGCTTGCGCCCTCACGCCAGGAACCCAGGGGCTGCACGCGGTTCCAGCCCGCCATGAGGTCGTGCGGAGTCAGCAGCACCAGGTCGATGTCCCTGGCCACGGCCAGGTGCTGGAAGCCGTCGTCCAGGAGCACGAAGTCCGGGTCGAAGCGGGCGCAGGCCCAGGCCCCGGAGCGCGCGCGTTTGGGGTCGACCACGATGCGCGCCAGGCGGTGGGTCTTGGCCAGCATCAGGGGCTCGTCCCCGGCCTGGGCCGGGCTTGCGCCGGGGGTCACCAGCAGGGGCAGCCGCCTGGGCCGGGAGCGGTAGCCCCGGGTGAGCACCACGCCGTGCTCCTCGCGCTTGCCCGCCCAGCGCAGCAGGTGCCCGCAGAGCGGGGTCTTGCCGCTGCCGCCCCAGCCGATGTTGCCCACGCTGACGCAGGGGCAGGGCGGCCGCCACGAGCGCAGGGTGCCGCGCGCATACAGCCAGCAGCGCAGGCGCATGAGCTGGGCGTACAGCGCGGCCAGAGGGCGCAGGAAATGCCGGAGACGGTGTTGCAGGGCGGGGATGTTCGGCATAAAGGAGTGCGCGGGCCGCCCCCCACCGATGGAGGAGAGCGGCCCGCGCCGGTTTTGGCTAGTCGCGGCTGGAGCCGAAGAGGCGCAGCAGCATCAGGAACAGGTTCAGGAAGTCCAGGTACAGGGTCAGCGCGCCCAGGATGGTGCCCCGGCGGATGGCCGTGCCGTCGCCCAGCGGCATGGCTTCGCCCATGTACTTGAGCTTCTGGGTGTCGTACGCGGTGAGCCCCACGAACACGAACACGCCGATGAGCGAGATGGCGTAGCTCAAGGCCGAGCTTTTGACGAACATGTTCACCACCGAGGCCAAAACGATGCCGATGAGGCCCATGAACATGAAGCTGCCCAGGCTCGTCAGGTCGCGCTTGGTGACCATGCCGTAGATGCTCATGGCGCCGAACATGCCCGCCGTGACCACGAAGGCCTGGAAGATGCTGGCCATGCTGTACACGAAGAAGATGGACGAGAGCGTGAGCCCGGTGAGCGCGCTGTAGGCCAAAAACATCAGCGTGGCTGCGGAGCCGGAGAGCTTGTTGATGGCGGCGGACAGGCCGATGACCAGGCCGAGCTGCAGCACCACCAGCACGATCATCAAAATGGGGTTGCTGAGCACGGTCGTGCCGAGCGGGCTGTTGGCCGTGAACCAGGCCGTGGCCGCAGTGAGCAGCATGCCCGTGCTCATCCAGCCGTAGATGCCGCGCATGAAGGCGTTGATGGTCTCGGCTTTGGAGACGCTGGCCTGCGCGCCGGGATAGGAAGGATAGCCTGCCATGTTGAGTTCCTCCTGCAAGGAATGCGTTCGTGATTCAGGGGGCGGGTGCGAGTCCGCCATAACCTCTGCAAGATAAGCCCTGCCAGGGGCTTTGGCAAGGGGCCGGGCGCTGG
Organism: uncultured delta proteobacterium; assembly: GCA_903843965.1. Taxonomy (GTDB): domain Bacteria; phylum Desulfobacterota; class Desulfovibrionia; order Desulfovibrionales; family Desulfovibrionaceae; genus Humidesulfovibrio. The sequence goes on along the minus strand of CAIMRY010000002.1, from coordinate 9,569 downwards.
TCCGTTCCGGACGGTTTTTGGCTTGGTTCGCGCTGGTGCGCAACGGTTCGCTCCGGTGTGCGCCGGTTCGTCAGGCCCGGTCAGGCCAGCCCGGTCAGGCCAGCCCGGTCAGGCCAGCCCGGTCAGGCCAGGACGTTCAGGACCGGCGCTTCCAGGCCGCCAGCGCGGCGGACTTGGGCTCGGTCCAGCCGAGCGGGGTCTGCCGGGCCGGGGTCACGCTGATTTCCGTCACGATTTCCGCCTCGCCTTTGCCCTGGCGCACCAGCATGATGACCGGGCGTCCGGCCTCGGCCCCCTCTGCGGACTGGGTCCGGGCCTTGGGCGAGTATGACGCGGCAAAGGCGCACGCGTCGGCCAGCACGTCGGCGGGCCAATTGTGCGGGCTCTGGCCGGGGTGCACGCCTGCGGCCGGTTCGTACTGCCGCCCCAGGGCCATGGGGCCGGGCAGGTCGCGCAGGCGCAGCAGGATGTCCGTGGGCCGTCGTGCGGTCTCCAGGGCGGCGTTGTCGTGCTGGTTGCGGCCGATGGACAGCCAGTAACCCCCGGCCCAGTATTGCCGCCCCAGGTGCGAGAGGCTGAAGTCCCGCGAGGCGGGCTCGGCCAGGTTCTTCAGGATGGGCAGGTAGCGCGCGGCGGGCTCGGCCTCGGCCAGGTTGCAGCCCCCGCCGGGCGTGGGAATGGTGGTGATGCCGAAATGCGCGGCCAGGGCCAGCTGGTCCTTGCGTCCCCGGCCCCAGATGCCCGGCAGCCGCGAGCGGTCCACCAGCCCGGACTCCTCCATGGGCGTGGGGCCCAGCTTCTGGGCCGAGAGCGGGCGCAGCAGCAGCTCCTTCACGCCCGCATCCTTGCGGATGAGGTTCAGGGTGTCGGCCCGCTGGCTCATGGGCCGCTGGCCCAGCACCTCGCCGCTGACGAGGAAGCTCGCGCCGTACTTGGGCAAGAGCGTCTTGGCGTGGGTCAGCATGAGGATCTTGCAGTCCACGCAGGGGTTCAGGTGCTTGCCGTAGCCGTGGGCCGGGCGCACGAGCATGTCCAGGTACTCCCGGCGGACGTCCACGTTCACGGCCTCGATGCCGTATTCCTCGCGCCAGTGGCCGAGGAGCTGCGGCTTGCCGAAAAACGGGCTGACGTAGTGCAGGCCCAGCACGCGCAGGCCCTGCTCCTGCAAAACCTTGATGGCGAGCAGGCTGTCCAGCCCGCCGGAGAGCAGGGCCAGGGCGTGGTACTTGGGTTCGGGCGCGTTCGGCGTGGTGTCTGGTGGAGCGTCGTGCATGGGCGCGCTCTTACGTCAGGCCCGCGCCAAGGGCAAGAGGCGGATTCTGGCCGGACCGGGCCGAATCTTGGCCGGGCCCGGCAAGCCGGGGAGCGCGGCTAAGAGGTCCGGCCCCTGGCGGGGGGTGTTCCAGGGGCCGGGGTGTTTGCGGGCCGGGTGTTTGCAGGCCGGAGGCTAGCGCGCCACCAGCACCGAGCACGGGGCCTGGGCCACCACCCGGCTGGCCACGCTGCCCATGCGCAGGCCTGTCTTGCCCTTCTTGCTGCGCGTGCCCATGACGATGAGGTCGAAGTGGCCCTTCTCTGCCACGTCGACGATGATGTCCTCGGGCGATACTCCGGCCTCGCTCAGGAGCTTGGGCTTGACCCCGGCGGCCTTGGCCATGGCCTCGGCGGCGCCCAGGGCCTTCAGGGCGCGTTCGCGCAGGCGGTCCGAGGCCTCGGCCCCGAAGATGCTCTCCATGTCCTGGAAGTTTTCGGCAACGGCCAGCAGGGAGAGCTCTGCGCCCTCCTTCTTGGCCATTTCCGCAGCCTTGGCCACCGCGATGTGGACGGAATCGGACGGGTCGACGGCGACGAGAATCTTCATGTGAACCCCCTTGTGATGGCGTTGTGACCTATGTCTTCCTCCCCCGGACATCGGGGTCGGATCGGGCCGCGTTCGGATCAGAAGCAGGTCGGGAGCCGCTGGCTGGTGCAGTGGAGGAGCGTGCGGCAGAGGGCGCAGGTATTATTCCATCCCACTTAAGTAGATATTGTGAAATTGGTCACAAGTCAAGGGGCGCGGGGACAAAAATGTATGTCTTTGGCCGTGGAGCACGGAATGGCGGGTTTCAACGATTCGAGGCCAGCGCCCCTGGACCGGGGTCAGAAGACGCGGGGCGGGAGGTCAGGGCCCGAAGGTCAGGGTCAATACGTTGGCGTTGCCCCGGCGCTCGTAGGCGGCCTGGGCCAGGGTGCGCAGCAGAAACAGGCCCATGCCGCCGAGCTCGCGCTCGTCCAGCCCGGCTTCGAGGTTGGCCTCAAGCTGGGCCTCCAGGTCGTCAAACGAAGCCTCCGCCTGGCCCTCCTCCAAGCTCTCCGCCAAACCGTCCACCAGGCCCTCCGTCAAGCCGTCCGCCAGGCCGCCAGCCTGGGCGGGCCTGGTCGGGGCCAGGGGGTCAAAGGCCAGGCCCCAGTCCGTCAGGGTCAGGCTGAGACGGCCCGGCAAGGCGGCCTCAGGGCGCGGATTGTCCTGTCTGGAGGAAAACAGGGCCTGCCTGGAGGAAAGCAGGGCCAGCTCCACGTCGCCCAGTTGGCCGGGGTAGGCGTGGTGGAAGACGTTCATGAGCATCTCCTCCAGCACCAGGTCCAGGCGCTGCACGGCCTCCTGACCCAGCCCTGCCCGCTCGGCCCAGGCCAGGGCCAGCTCGCGAAAGCGCGGCAGGCTCTCCAGGTGGGCGGGCAGGCGCAGGCGGTCCAGGCTTGCGCTGGAGTCCGGTCCGCCGCCAACTGCGGTGCGCGCGGGCGGGCCTGTGGCCTGTTCGTCGGCCTGTTCGGCGTCGTGTTCAGTCAAGGCCGGTCCCTGTCAGCTCCGGGCCAGGGCCTCGACCCGCGTGGCGTACACCGGCAAAAGCTTGGCGAAGCCGGACACGGTGAAGACCTCGGCCACGATGCCCGTGAGCCCGCAGAAGGCCAGGTCGCCGCCGACGGCTTTGAGCTTCTTGGCTGCGGCCAGGATGCTGCGCAGGCCGGCGCTGCTGATGTACTCCAGCGCGCTCAGGTCGACCACGATGCGCGTGTCCCCGGCGTCCAGGCGGGCCAGGCACTCGGTCTCAAAGCCCTGGGAGGTGAGGGCGTCCATGCGCCCGGCGACCGATAGCACGTAGAACGCGCCCTGCTTGCATCCTGTGCACTCCATCTGTTTCCTCCTGCGGACCTGGGGCCGCGTGGTTTCAGGTTGTGTCCGGGCCGGGCCGTGTCCTGTTCTCCGTCGTGCTGTCGTCCGTCGAGCTGTTGTCCGTCGCCGCGCCATTGGCCGTGTCCGGGCCGTTGGCCGTGCTCGGGCCGTTGTAGCGCAGCACCAGCATGGTGATGTCGTCGGACTGCTCGGCCCCGCTGGCAAAGGCGTGCACGTCCGCAGCCAAGGCCTGGCAGGCGGCGCGCACGTCCAGCCCGTCGTGCTCCGCCAGGTGCTCCAGCAGCCTCGCCTCGCCGTACAGCTCCTGGACCGGGTTCATGGCCTCGGTGACGCCGTCGGTGTAGAGCGCCAGCGCGTCGCCGGGGTTCAGGGTCAGGGTGTCCGTGGTGAAGGCGATCCCGGTCATGGCCCCGGCCACGGGGTCGCCGTGGGTGGGCAGATACTCTGGCCTGGCCCCGGCCCGCAACAGCACGGGCGGGTTGTGCCCGGCGCTGGCGTAGTGCACCTCGCCGCTGGCGAAGTCGAGCACCGCACAGAACACGGTGACGAACATGCAGGACTCGTTGTCCTCGGCCAGGCCGTTGTTGGCCCGGGCCAGGATGTGGCCGGGGTTGGGGATGCGCCGCTGGATCTCTCCAAGATTGGCCGCCTCGAGCGGGCTGTGGTGCCGATCGGCCCCGCGCCGCTGGCCCGCGCCCGCCACGGACTCGGCCACGGCCTTGATCAGCGTGCGCGACACGGCCATGTAGAAGGCTGCGGGCACGCCCTTGCCGGAGACGTCGCCGATGAGGAAACAGAAGCAGTCCGGGCCGCAGGGGAAGAAGTCGTAGAAGTCGCCGCCGACCTCGCGCGCCGGGGTCAGGCTGGCGAAGAGGTCGAACTCCGCATGCCGGGGCAGGGGCGGAAAGGTCTTGGGCAAAATGCCCAGCTGGATCTCGCTGGCGATGCGCAGCTCGCTCTGGATGCGTTCGCGGGTGGCCGTGGCCAGGGTCAGGTCGCGGATGTGCTCCTTCAGGGACTCCTGCATGTGGGCAAAGGCCTCGGCCAGCTCAAACACCTCGTCGCGGGAGGCCACCTCGGGCAGGGGCGCGTCCAGGCGCCCCCCGGCCACCTCGCGCGCGGCCAGGCACAGGCGGCGCAGCGGTCTGGTGATGCCCCGGGCGATGACCGCCGTGAGCGCGGCCAAAAGCAGGAAGCCGCCGCCGCCCAGGCCCGCGCTGACCAGGGCCAGGCGGTTCACGTCGGCCAGAAGCTCGTCGCGCGGGGAAAACACCCCCAGCGACCAGCCGGTGCTGGGCAGGGGCGCATAGACCAGAAAGCCCGGCTTGCCCGTGTGCAGGCTTTTGGTCTCCACCAGCTTGGAGCCCCCGCGCACCATGTCCTGGCCGATGCGCCGCAGATCCAGGTCGCCCGCTTCCTCGGCCCGGCTGAAGATGGTTTCGTTGAAGGCCACGCCCGGCTCCGGGTGGGTCACGTAGGTGCCGTTTCTGGTGATGAGCCAGGCGTAGCCGGTTTCGAGCACGTTGACCGAGGACACCAGGCGCTTGAGCCAGTCCAGGGACACGTCCGCCGTGACCACCCCGGCCACGTGGCGACCTTCCCCGTGACCTGCGCCCTGGCCCTGGTAAAAGGGCACGGAGCAGGTGGCCATGAGGGTGTTGCCGCCGCCCTCGTCGAAGTAGGGTTCGCTCCAGATGGTCTGCCCCAGCTCGCGCGGGATCTGGTACCAGTCCATGGCGTGGTAGCGGTAGCCCGGCCCGCCCAGGTTGATGTGCGTTATGCCGAGCGGCGCGCGGAAGGTGTACGGCGCGAAGAACTCCTGCTGCGGGTGTCGGCCAAAGGGCTCGTACGCGGCGGCGGTGCCGAAGATCTCCGGGTTGTCCAGCAGCATCTGGCGCTGGCGGCGCAGGATGCCCTCGTCGGAAAGCCCGTCGTCGCCCAGCTCGTAGGCCAGGCCCAGGGGCACGCGGCTGATGGGCGCGAGCCGGGCCTCGATGCGCTGGACCAGGGCCTGGGCCTGGGTGCGGGCGTTCTGCTCGGCGTTTTTCAGCAGGGCCTCCCGCGCCATGAAGTACGTGGCCGCGCTCATGGCCACGAAGATCAGGCCCACCACCGAGAGCACCAGGGCCGAGAGCCGGAAGGCGATGCCGCGCCCGGCTGAGATGGGGCTTGGGGGGGGGGCGGGGACTGGGGTGCGCGCGCTCATTGCAGCCTGCCCTTGAAAAAGACGTCCAGGGCCGGGCGGGTGCGGATGAGCTTTTGCGCGGCCAGGGTCTCAACCACGCGCGTGTAGTCCGCCGGGTTCAGGCTGCCCAGGGTCTGGCCGGGAATGGTCATGACGTCGCGCATGCGCGCCAGCATGAAGCGCTGGTGCGCGCGGCTGAAGGGCAGGTGCGCCTCGCGCATGCGCTCCTGCACGATGGCCAGCGCCTCGTCCGGGTGGGCGAAGGCATACTCCCAGCCGCGCAGGCTGGCGCTCGTCACGGCCCGGCAGAGGTCCGGGTCGCGCTCCAGGGTGGCCTCCAGGGTGTACAGGCCGTCTTCGGGGAAGTTCAGGTCCAGGTCGCGGTAGAAGAACACGCGCAGGTCGGCCTCGTCCAGGCCCGCGGCCAGCAGGCTGTGGAACTCGTTGTACCACATGGCCGAGGCTGCATCGACCCCGCCGCGCAGAAACAGGTTCAGGGTGTTGGACTGGGGCTTGATCACCGGGTGGATGCCCAGGCGCTGGAACAGGGCCAGGGGCTGCAGCCGGAACTCGCCCGCCCACAGGCTGATGCGCTTGTGGTCCAGGTCTTTGGGGGTTTTGATGTCCGAGTCGGCGCGGGTGATGATCATGAGCGCGGAGCGCTGCACCAGCTGGGCCAGCAGCACCACGGGCAGGCCGTTTTTGCCTTCGTCCGCGCGGCGCTCGATGCCCGTGGCCAGGAACATGGTGGCGAACTGGGCGCGGTCCTCGGCCAGGAGTTTTGAGGCCACCACGTCCGGCCCGCCGGGGATGATCTGCATGTCCACCCCGGCCTCGGCGTAGAAGCCCTTGGCCTGGGCCACGTAGAACCCGGCGAACTGTGCCTGGGGCTGCCATTGCAGGGCCAGGGCGGCGCGCTTGATCTCCCCGGCCCGGGCCGGGAGCGCTGCGCAGAGCGCAAGGAGCAGCCCGGCCCCCAGGCGCAACGCGGAGTTCAGGTATTTCGCCATGCTTTCTCCTAGCCTGAAGGCCTGGAAGTGTCCAGAAGCAGGGCGGGGCGGGCGGCGGGTTGGGGAGGGCGGCGGGGGCGTGCAGCGCCGGTGTCGGCGTCATAGTCCCGCCAGGGGAAGCGCGTCAGCCCGGTGTCGAGGTCATAGAGGCAGGGGGCGGAGCCATCTGGTTCCGCCCCCAGTGTCTAGCATGCAGGCAGAGCTCTTTACTTGTCCTTGTTTTGTCGAGACCGCATAATATACGCCTCAACGGGTATGCCTACCCCAACAACAATGAGCACCCAGCCAAATATTCTGGGGTACATGATGGGAACCCCCCAGCGGTACATCTCACCGTAATGAACACCGGTCCAGCCCATGAAGGCAAACGTTAAACCCATTGCAACTTCCCATGCCGTCACCTTCTTCATCGCCTATTCCTCATTTCTTCCATAATGGAGTCAAGGCCATACCCTGCGACGCCCCCCAACATCACGGCCAGAGTGCTGGAAGGCGGGCCTGTATCAAGCTCGCCTTGTTGCGTTAGTGTTTATTGATCTCAATCTCTTGAAAAGGTCTTCTTATGTACCAGGCGAGCAGTGGGAGGGCCGCTCCGCCAGCAAGAAGGACGTATGCCGTCCACAAGGGCATGAGATACAATTGCATATGCCCCTTGTATGCACCAATTTGCAAGGCCCCCAAGCCAACAAAAATATGTCCCCAATATATTTCCGCCAATGTCACCCGCATCATGTTCTCCTCAAAGGCTTGGTGTGGGCGGCTGCGCCAGACACAACGCTTCCTCACGATTGACCGGATCATCGACGCAAGAGCCTTCTTCGTTGCCCTTCCCGCCAGCGTTGGCGACAGGAATGTGCAACCGAGAGCAACAAGACGACCATACGGACAGCACGGTCGCCTTGTTGTGTTAATCGTTTTGGCTCTCAGTCTGTTGCAAAGGCCTTCTCACGTACCATGCAAGCAGGGGGATGACCAGTCCGGCGGCGACAAGAACGTATGCGGTCCACACGGGGACGGGATAATCTCGCACATGCGCCTTGCCTTCCCCAATTTCTAATGCTCCCATGATAACAAGCATCTGCCCCTGAAATATTTCCCCCAATGTCACTCTCATCGTTCTCTCCAATGATTATACATCCAGCTTCCCGCGTTTCCCAGTTCACCAGGTATTGTCATAGCCGGCGGCCCCGGCACAAAAGCGCCGGACAGGAAATCAAAGGCATTCTCAATCTTGTCCGGATTGCGCGCCGCAACGGCGGCAAGGGCGGGCAGCGCCTCCACACCTGCTGCGGCGGCAATGGGAACAGCTCCCGCGCCGAGGGCAAGGGCCGTGTACTTCTGCAAGTCCTCGTTTGTGGCATACGCCTCCGCAGTTTTGCCCAGCGCTTCCCCCGCGCCCTGGGCTCCTTCGGACGCCGCCTGGGCGATCCCGTCGGGAGCCGTGTCCCAGAGCTGGCTAAAGCCATCAGCTATGTTCTGAACGCCGTCCAAGAAGCCTTCCAACCCCCACACGTCCACCCGATTGACCGGATCCTCCACACAATACCCGTACCAGTCCTTGTCCCCGCCCTTGTCCCGCAGCGGGTCGAGCGCAGTGAAGCGGCCTGTGTCGGCGTCAATGTGCTAAAGAAAAGCCCCGGCCTGGTGACAGAGCCGAGCCGGGGCTGGTTTACAAGCGAAACAGGCTCTCTATTTGCCCCTGCCCTGTCGGGAGCGCAGGATGTACCCAACTATGGGTATACTGACACCCAAAACAATGAGCGCCCAACCAAATTGTCTGGGATACATGACTGACACTCCCCAATAGCGGATCACGCCGCGATCGACGCCAGACCATCCGACGAAAGCAAAGATTGCACCCGCTAGAATATCCGACACTATCACTCGCTTCATCACTCATTCCTCGTCAAGTCTTTGATGTAGTCGAGGCCCGCTGACACACCGCCCCCCCCTCACACCGCCCCAAGTCATAGGAGGCGGCCCCGGCACAAAAGCGCCGGACAGGAAGTCAAAGGCCTTCTCGATCTTGTCCGGGTTTCGCGCCGCAACGGCGGCAAGGGCGGGCAGCGCCTCCACACCTGCTGCGGCGGCAATGGGAACGGCTCCCGCGCCGAGGGCAAGGGCCGTGTACTTCTGCAAATCCTCGTTTGTGGCATACGCCTCCGCAGTTTTGCCCAGCGCTTCGCCTGCGCCCTTGGCTCCTTCGGTCACAGCCTGGGCGATCCCGTCGGGAGCCGTGTCCCAGAGCTGGCCAAAGCCAGCAGTTATTTTCTGAACGCCGTCCAAGAAGCCTTCCAATCCCCACGCATCGACCCGGTTGACCGGGTCATCAACGCAGTAGCCGTACCAGTCCTTATCCCCACCCCTTGCACCCAAGGGGTCCAGCGCGGTGAAGCGCCCGGTGTCGGCGTCGTAGTCGCGCCAGGGGAAGCGCGTCAGGCCGGTGTCCGCATCGTACAGGCCACCGGCGAACCCGAGCGGCAGCCGCACCACGTTGCCCCGGACCGAGAGCAGATTGCCGAAGCTGTCGTATTGCATGGCCTGTACAATACGCCCGTCCGTGGTGGCAAGTGCCAGCGGCGTGCCGAGCTGGTCGCAGAGCAGAAAGTAGGAGTCCCGGCCATTGGTCAGGCCCACGGGCGTGCGGCCTTCCGAGTAGGCGAACAGCCACCACTCGCGCCCGTCGTGGAACTCGTCCAGGCGCAGGGGGTCGAGCCAGCGAAAGGCCTCGACCACGCGCCCGTCCACACTCTTTGCGGTGCGCAAGCCGTTCTCGTCGTACGCGTAGTCGATGCGGCGGCCATCGGGCATATCAACGGCAAGCAGCAGGCCCGAGGGCTCGTAGCGGTAGTGCGTCTCGGCGTCGCCTTCCAGCTTGAGGTTGCGGAAGCCAGCCTTGTCATGGCCGTACTGGGCTTGACCCGCCTGGCCCAGGCGGTTGCTCGCGAGGTAGGTGTAGCGCCGCTCGCCGCGAAAGCGCAGGGGGTTGATCTCGGCCAGTCGGCGGCCCTGGTGGTCGTACTGGTAGGACTCGCAAAGCGCGCCGGAGCCGTCCGTGACGCGGGACAAGCGCCCGGCGGAATCATAGGCGTAGCGCCGGGTGTCTGAGGCATCGCCAAGGCGGCCACTCAGGCGGATGGTGCGCTCAATGATTCGGTCTTGGGGGTCGCGCTTGAGGGACAGAGGGGAGGGCTCAGGCGTC
>CAIMRY010000001.1 GCA_903843965.1 uncultured delta proteobacterium | reverse complement strand
CCAGGCCGGGGGCACCCTGACCCTGGACGCCAGCAACGTCACCGTGGCCGGGCTGGACTACCACGCCGGGGCCGGAGCCGACCACATCACCGGCACCAACCAGAACGACACCTTCACCTTCGGCACACACCTGACCAGCGACGACCACATCGACGGCAAGTGCGGCGACAACACCCTCAACTTCGCTGCCGACAGCTCCACCCAGAGCAACGTCCTGGCCAACGTGTCGAACATGCAGCATGTGAACATCCTGGGCAACGGCGACTCGACCATGTCCGGCGGCGTGCACCTGGACCTGCCCGAAGGCATCGTGAACAACGACGGCACGCTGCACCTCGACGCTCATCTTCTCGGGCGCAGCCTGACCCTTGACGCCACCGCCCTGGCGGCGAAGCTGGACTTCACCGGCGGAACGGAGAGCGACTCCATAGACAGGGGCACGCACCTCACCAGCGCCGACACCCTGACCGGCGGCGGCGGCAGCGACACCCTGCACTACGTCGACAACAGCGCCCTCGACAACCAGCTGGCCCATGTCAGCGGCTTCTCCAGCATCGTCTTCGACAACACGACCACCAGCGCCTATGAGAAGCTGGTCGGCAACGCCTCGGTGCCGAGCGGCGGCCTCACCGTCGACGCCTCGAACATCGACAGCAGCCATTCCCTGACCTTCGACGCCAGCGGCGTCACGGCGAGCTACCTGTACCTCGACATCACCGGCGGCGCGGGAGCCGACACCCTCATCGGCGGCGCAGGCGGCAACCACTTCCACGGCTCCATGGGCAACGACTCCATCACCGGCGGCAGCGGCACAGACACCCTGGACTACTCGTCCTTCAATGCCGACCACCAAATACACGTCACCTACTCCGCCGCCGACGCGGGCAGCGCCACCTTCAGCGGGGGCACGCAGACCTTCAGCGGCATCGAGATCCTCAAGGGCGGCACGGTCAACGACACCTTCGACCTGGGCACGCACCTCTCCAGCGCCGTCACCATCTGGGGCGGCCAGGGAGACGACACCCTGAACTTCACCCAGAGCCAGACCGGCGACCACACCGGCGACTTGAGCGGCATCCACGAGGTGGAGAATTTCCACCTGGGCGACGCCAACACCAGCCTGATCATCACCGACGCCGTGGCCCAGACCCTGGTGGGCGACCTGGGCCACATCAGCATCGACGGCAGCGACCTGGGCACCGGCGATAGCGGCCTCCACACCTTGTCCTTCAACGCCGCCGACGTGTCCACCAGCTACGCCTTCAAGATCACCGGCGGCGCGGGCGACGACCACTTCGCCATGGGCACGAACATGACCAGCGCCGACACCATCGACGGCGGGGGCGGGTCCAACTATCTCTCCTTCACCCAGCACGCCCAGGGCAGCAACCCAGATTCCCCATATGAACTTTTGCAGACCCACGACCTGGACCATGTGACCAACATCGACCACATTCTCCTGGGCGACGCCGCGACCTCGCTCAAGCCATCAAGCTCGTTTGTGGCGAACGCCACCGACAACATCCTGCACGTGGACGCGCATGCTCTGACGCAGAACTTCACCTGGGACGGCTCGAACCTGAGTTGCATACCTGAAGTGGACCTCAAGCTCGGCACGGCGGGCACGCAGCACATCGACGCCGGGAATGTCAACACCCGCTACTACGTGGATGCGTCCAATCTCACGCTGGCCGGAACGGACCACATCTACGCCAGCCTGTACGGGGCCGGCGGCGCCCTGACCGTGGGCGCCACGGCCGACACCCACGCCCTGGACGGCGTGAGCGGATTCGGGACCATCGTCTTCAAAGACAGCGCCCACATCATCGGCCATGACCTGCTGACGGATAATTCGCCGGACCACCAGCTTACGCTGGACGGCTCGGGGCTCTCCGGCGATCAGCACCTGAACTTCAACGGCTCGGACATCTCTAGCGGCTCGCTGAACATCCTGGGCGGGGCCGGGGCCGACACGCTCACCGGCGGCGCAGGCGACGACACCCTCACCGCCAACGGCGACAACGACATCCTGCACGGCGGCGAGGGCCACGACACCTATGTCTTCAGCGCAGCCGACAACAACAGCCACGCCATGGTCGTTGATGCCAGCACTCTCGCCATGACCACCATCCAGGTTTCCGGCACCACCGACCTCTCCCACGTCTCCTTTGCCCTGCCCAGCACGGGCAGCGTCAACCTGGCCCTGGACCCCGGGGCCAACGTGACCATGGACGCAGGCCTGCTGACCCTGGCCCAGAGCATCGAGGCCCTCAACGTCGTGACCTATCACCATTTCTATGTCACTGGCTCAACAGGCACAGTCGAGACCGTCACCTTCAACGGCACCGGGGGCAACGACGTCCTGAACGCCTCCTACCTGACACTGCCCACCAGCGGTGACGGTGGAATGGGCACCTGGGAAACGCAGGACGCCCTCATCCTGAACGGCCTTGCCGGAGACGACACCATCACCGGCAACGCCATTGGCTGCGTCATTGAGGGCGGGGCCGGGGCCGACGTCATCAGCCTGACGGGCGAAAGCCACGACGTCGTCATCTACCGTAGCGGCGACGTGGTGGCCGGGGAGAGCCTGCTCAACGCCTCGGGCTTCACGACCATCGAGGTCTTCGGCACCGGCGCCACCGATTTCACCGTGGCCCCGGATGTCAAGGGCTTCGGCACGCTCCACGTGGAGGACGACGGCGCCGTGGTCAAGTTCGGCGCGGGGCAACTGGCCAACCTCGGGGAAATCGACTTCCACCACGGCGCAATCCCAGCGGCGGAGACAGTCGAGGTCTACCTCGACAGCGTCAGCCACGATCTGGACCTGCACAGCGTCTCCTTCGTGAACAACACTGCGGGCGACAAGATCGTGTACTACGACACCGCCTCATCCGGGAGCCTGAGCGGCACCGACAAAGGCGACGAGTACCATTTCACCCAGCTGAACAGCGCCGTTGCGGTGCATGGCGGCACGGGCGACGACACCCTGTACTTCACCCAGCAGCCCATTGACCAGGGCCACATGACCCCTGAAGGCGACCTGAACGGGGTCAGCAACGTCGAGACCATCGTCCTCGGAAACACCACCACCGATGTTTCGCTGACGATATCGGACACCGTGGCGAAGACCCTGGTGGGCACCCTGGGCCATATCACCATCGACGCGCACGCCCTCACCACCGGAGTCCTCACCTTCGACTCCCACGACGTGGGCGCGGACTACGGGTTCTACATCACCGGCGGCAACGGCGGGGACCTGTTCAGCATGGGCGCAGGCGCCAACAACATCCACGGCGGCACGGGCAACGACACGTTCATCGGCATTTCAGGCCACGACAGCTTCTACGGCGGCCTCGGCGACGACCACTTCACCATGGCGACCGACGGCGTGAACACGCTGACGGCGAACTGCATCATCGACGGCGGAGACAGCGGGCACGGACTCAACACCCTCGACTACTGGACGCAGGGCCAGGCCAACACCCTGGCCCCGACCGACTGGGACGGCGTCACCAATATCGAGCATATCAACATCCACGGCTACAACGCCGTCAGCATCACCGCCACGGACCACCTGTGCACCACCGGCCAGACCCTGACCATCGACGCCACCGGCCACAGCGGCGCCCCCTTCATCTTTGGCGGCGCCCTCGTGACCGGCGCGCTGTCCATAACGGGCAACGATTACGGCAATATCCTCACCGGCGGCAGCGGCGACGACAAACTCACCGGCGGCCTGGGCGACGACGTCTTCCACGGCAGAGGCGGCAACAACGTCATCGACGGCGGAAGCCATGACGTCACCGGCGACACCGTGAGCTACTCCGACGCCACAAGCGCCGTCACCGCGCACCTGGACACCGGCATCGTCGACGACAACGGATACGGCGGCACGCACCATACGGACACCCTGTCCAACATCCAGAACTACATCGGCTCAAACCACGGCGACACCGTCACCTTCGGCGCCGACACGCAGCTCGTGGACTGCGGCAGCGGCAATGACACCGTCGACGGCGGCAGCTACCTGCACGCTGAAATGCCCGGCGCGCATGGCGGCGCGGGCGAAGACACCCTGCACCTGGACAACAGCGCCGGACCGCAAAGCGCCCTGGGCGTTGTGGACGGCTTCGAGCACATCGTGCTGGACGGCGACCACGCGAATCTGACTGTCGGCAACACCCTGTTCGCCAACGTGTCCAACACCAGCGACCCGCTGACCCACTGGAACAGCATGGACATGTACCACACCATCAGTGTGGACGCCTCGGCGCTGACCGGCACCGGCGGCCTGACCTTCGACGCCCATGACGTCACCGGCGGCTACCTGTACATCCACGGCAGCGAGCAGGGCGACACCATCACGGGCTGCATCACCGGCTCCAACACGAGCGCGGGCGACTTCTCGAACAAGATCTTCGGCGGCGGAGGGAACGACACCCTCACCGGCGCACCCTCCGCCCCCGACATGTTCATCTACAAGAGCCAGAGCGATTTCGGGACAACCGGAGACATCATCACCAACTTCACCAGCGGCACGGACAAGCTCGCGTTCTACGATAACAGCCATGGCGGAAATTTCGGCTTCACCGACACAGCCTCGGCCCAACCCCACGTTTACGGAAGCGTTGCCGACTACAACAGTTCGACCGCAGGCCCGAACCTGGGCATGTACGACAGCTCGGGGCCGTGCCTGTACTTCGACAACAGCACGAGCCAGCACCAGCTCATGTACGACCAGGATGGACATGGAACCACGTATACGGCGCAGGTCGTCGCCACCCTCACGAACGTCACCAGCATCGTTGCCGCAGACGTCCACATCGTGAACGACAGCCACATTGCCGTGGGCCTGCCACCGGCTTAGACGACCCAGGCAGTGCGACCGTCCAGCCCTGGGCGGTTGCGCGGGCGCTTTCCCCCCTCCCCTAGAATTTCCCGCGCAGCCGCCCCGGCAGTATCTCCAGCCGCTCGTCGGCCAGGGCGCGGGCAAACCACTGCTCCAGACTCTCCTTGTCGCCCGGCCTGTTCTGCGGGCTGATGCGCCTGTCCTTCTCGGTCTGGTGCACGGCGTTCCACTTGCGGTTTTTTTGCAGCAGCAGGTCAAAGTCGGCTGATTGCAGGTGCATCAGCCACAGGCGCGGCTCCTCGCGCAGGCTGGCCTCCTCGTAGACCTGGTGGAAGCCCTCCAGCCAGCTGGCCGGAATGTCCGCCAGCACCGGCTTCTTGTAGATCCCGGTGGCGGGCAGCATGACGCTGCGCTGCGCGCTGACCAGAGCGCCCGGCTCAAGCGGGCCTTCTCCCCCTGGGCCCCCTGGGCCGCCGCGCAGGTCGTGCAGGATGTCGCAGGCGTGGCCGGGCATCACGATGCCGCCGATTCCTTCAATGCCGTCCTTGCCGTCCGCCTCCAACCGGGCCAGCAGCGCGGCCTCGCCGTCCTCGTGCACCAGCAGCTCGTCGGCGTCGGTGTGCAGCACAAAGCGATACTGCGAGAGCAGGAAACGCTGAAAATGGCCGCAGAACC
Source organism: uncultured delta proteobacterium (assembly GCA_903843965.1). Classification (GTDB taxonomy): domain Bacteria; phylum Desulfobacterota; class Desulfovibrionia; order Desulfovibrionales; family Desulfovibrionaceae; genus Humidesulfovibrio. Next base: position 33,776 of record CAIMRY010000001.1, on the reverse strand, counting down.
GGGCCATGTTGGCGTGGTCCGTGTCCCCGCGCGGCAGGGCCACCACGTTGGTCCGCGCATCCAGCACGGTTCTGGGCGACACGGGCGAGCCGTGGTCGATGACGTACAGGTTCCGGTGCCCCGCCAGCCGGGCGTGGTGCGACTCCCAGAAACGGAGCATGTCGTTGTCGTCGTACACGTGGGTGAAGCAGGCCAGCAGCCCCGGCTTGGCGTAGCCGCCGCCCAGGGGCATGGACCGGGCGTAGTCCACAAAGGGCAGGAAGAAGGAATGGTGGAAGAGCACCGGCTCCACGTGGTCCGGCGCGGCCCCGCTGGCGTGGCGGATGACCAGGGAGGCCTGGCCGGTGCTGGAGCGCTGGAGGATGCGCTCCACCTGGCACAGCTCGTCCTGGATGGCCAGGGTGTTCTGCTGGAGCGCCACGCGGGTGAGCGGGTACTCCCGCCCGTCCAGGCCCAGGGCGAAGACGAGCCCCTGCGCCGGGAAGTCCCCTCGGGAGATGCGGATGAAGACGATCCGCGGGTCGTCCGGGCGAAAGGCGTAGGCCATTGTCCCCCCTTATTTTTCCGCGCCCTGGCCCGACTCCAGGGCCAGCAGCAGCGCCTTCAGATCCAGGCCGTGGGGATTGGTGTAGCCGGTGAGCGCGCCATCCGCGCCCAGCACCCGGTGGCAGGGCACGATAAGCGGCCAGGGATTGCGGGCCATGGCCTGGCCCACGGCCCTGGCCTTGCCCGGATGCCCGGCCAGCCGCGCCAGTTCGCCGTAGGTCACGGTTTGGCCGCTGGGCACCTGGGCAAAGAGCGTGCGCAGGATGTCCGCCGTGAAGGGCGGCACCCCGTCCCAGCACAGCGGCAGGGCCGGGAAGGCCGCAGGCCGTCCGGCGGCCAGCAGCTTGAGCGCCTGGTGCATTGCCCGGGCCTCGGGGCCGGCGTCGGCTGGCAGGAACTCCGCCTCGGCTCGGCCAAGGCTCAGGCCGACCACCTGGCCGCCGCGCCAGTGCAGGTCCAGGGCCAGAGGCGGCGCGGCCAGGCGTTCGACACGCTCGGCCTGGTCCGTCTGTTCGGGCCGTTGCGCCTGTTCGGGCCGTTCGGCTGCCTCGCCCTTGGACCCGGCAGCCCTGCTCTTTGAAGTAATGCGCCTGCTCATGTCCCCTCCTGTGCGTCTGCGCCCCTGCGGGCGTTTTCCTTATTTGCCTCATCGGGCGAATGGCCCCTCGCCGGGCCGTCGACCCACTCCGACAAGTGGCTCCACTCGGCCAGGCTGTCTCAATCCGGCAACCGGCTCCAATCCGGCAACTCATCCGGGCAATAGCCGTCCTTGCCCTGCCAGGTGTCCTGCCGGGCCAGCTCAAAGCGGATGCGCGCCAGCGTGGCCGCCTTGTCCGCGCCCCAGTCCGGGGCCAAAAGCTCGCCCGGGGCCGGGTCCGCCGCCAGGCGCTGCACGCAGACGTCCGGCCGCAGCCGGGTGAGCGCGCGCACCACGGCCTGGACATAGTCCTCGCGTCCGGGCGGGGCGTAGCCTCCGGCCCGCCACAGCCCCTCCAGCCCGGAACCCCGGCAGACCAGCAGGTTGTGCAGCTTGACCCCGGCCACGGGCAGGGTGTTGAGAAAGTCCACGGACCGCTCCAGGTCGTCCGGGCCTGCTCCGGGCAGGCCATGCACCAGGTGCGCGCACACGCTGATCCCGCGCGCCGCCGCCGCCCGCGTTGCCCGTGCGAAGCAGGCCGCGTCGTGCCCCCGGTTGATGCGCGCCAGCACCGCGTCGTCTGCGCTTTGCAGGCCCAGGTCCAACTGCACGAAAAAGCTGCTGGGGCCAGCAGGACCAGCCGGGGCGGCAGCGTGCCGGCTGGCAGCGGGAACGTCTGCAAAAGCGGCAACGGGCCCTTGCCCCTGTTGTCGCATGAAAGCCGCAAGCGCGTCCAGACGCTCGTGGGTTCCGCCCGCAACGCCCGCATCCGGCCCCATACCCGGCCCGACTTCCACACGAACAGTCGGCCCCATATCCGGCCCCACATCCAGGCAATCGGGCCGCGTGCCGATGCACAGCCCGGCCACGCCGGGCAGGGCGGAAATTTCCGCCAGCACCGCCCGCAGGCGCTCGATGCTTCCATGTGTGTTACTGTATGACTGCAGGTAGGCCAGAAGCAGGGTCCCAGGGTGCCGGGCGCGCAGGCGCGGGGCCAGGAGCTCCCACTGCGCGGCCAGCCCCAGGCCCTGCTCCAGCAGCCCCGTGCCCGAACCGGCTGGGTTGCAAAATAAGCAGCCCGAGCGCGAGAGGCTGCCGTCGCGGTTGGGGCAGGAGAATCCGGCGTCCAGAGACACTTTGCGAGCGCCCGCGCCCAGGCGCGCCCGGAAAAAGGCTTTTAACGGGTGGAAACGTTTGGCGTCTTCCGGGCGCAGGGGAGTGCTCATGTATTGCCTGTCGGTACTTCTTTTGGTACGAGATGCTGTTCAGCGGCTGCCAGAGATCCTTGCCGCCGCTTATCCATGCTAATTGCGGCCACCAAATATATCAAGAACCGGGGGCTTTATGGTCAAATTGTTCGACAAATTCTTCGAATACTTCTCCACGGACCTGGCCATCGACCTGGGCACGGCGAACACGCTGGTCTACGTCAAGGGTTCCGGCATCATGCTTTCAGAGCCCTCTGTGGTGGCCGTCAAGCGCGACTCGCGCGGGGGCAAGGTCGTGCTGGCCGTGGGGACCGAGGCCAAGAAGATGCTCGGGCGCACTCCCGGCAACATCGTGGCCATCCGGCCCATGAAGGACGGCGTCATAGCCGACTTCGAGGTCACCGAGGCCATGCTGCGGCACTTCATCTCCAAGGTCAACAACTCGCGCCGTCTGGTCCGGCCGCGCATCATGATCTGCGTGCCCACGGGCATCACCCAGGTGGAGAAGCGCGCGGTCAAGGAAAGCGCCCAGAGCGCGGGCGCGCGCGAGGTCTACCTGATCGAGGAGCCCATGGCCGCAGCCATCGGCGCCAATCTGCCCATCACCGAGGCCACGGCCAACATGGTCGTCGACATCGGCGGCGGCACCACCGAGATCGCCGTCATCTCGCTCTCCGGCATCGTCTACGCCAAGAGCGTGCGCATCGGCGGCGACAAGATGGACGAGGCCATCATGCAGCATGTGAAGCGCAAGTACAACATGCTCATCGGCGAGAGCACCTCCGAAGAGATCAAGATGATCATCGGCAGCGCCTACCCCGTGGAGGGCGCCAGCGAGATGGAGGTGCGCGGCCGCGACCTGGTCACCGGCATTCCCCAGAACCGCATCATCACGGCCGAGGAAGTGCGCGGCGCCATCTCCGAGCAGGTGGAGGGCATCGTCCAGGGCGTGCGCATCGCCCTTGAGCAGACCCCGCCCGAACTGGCGGCCGACATCGTCGACCGGGGCATCGTGCTGACCGGCGGCGGCGCGCTGCTGCGCGGCCTGGACAAGCTCTTGCAGCACGAGACCCAGCTGCCCATCACCGTGGTCGACGACCCGCTCACCGCCGTGGTGCTCGGCTCGGGCAAGGCGCTGGAATGCCTCGATCTCTACAGGGAAGTGACCTCGGACTAATGTGAACCCGAAACGCGTCGCCATCTTCGTCGTGGCCGGGCTGTTCTTCTACCTGGCCCTGTACACCTGGAATCTGCGCACCGGGTTTTTGACCCGCATGAGCACCTATTCCGGGCTGGACAGCGTTGGCGCCGTGCTGCGGCCCGGCTCCTGGCTGGGCAACGCCGCGGGCGGCTTCGTGGAGCGCTATCTGTCCCTGGTGGGCTTGAAGCAGGAGAACGAGGCCCTGCGCGAGGAGATCAAGGCCCTGCGCCTGGAGACCATGACCCTGCGCGAACGCGCCGAGGCCACGGCCAGGGTGGAGAAGCTTTTGGGCTTTCCCGAGCCGCCGGACTGGCGCAAGGAGGGCGCGCGGGTCATCGCCCACCGCGTGGGCCCCACGGCCATCCTGGAGACCATCCTGGTGGACCGGGGCAAGCTTTCCGGCGCGCAGGAGGACACCCCGGTGCTCTGCACCGAGGGCGTGGTGGGCCGCATCTACCGCGCCGGGCTTTCCGTGGCCACTGTGCTGCTGTTGACCGACCCCTCCAGCCGGGTGGCCGTGGTGGGGCGCGACAACCGCGCCGCCGGCGTGATCTACGGCATGGGCGCGGGCGAACGGCTCGTGGTCAAGTACGTGGGCCTGAAGTCGACCATCGAGCCCGGCGAAATCCTCGTCACCTCCGGCATGGACGGCGTGTACCCCAAGGGCCTGCCCGTGGCCCGGGTCAGCGCCGTGCGCCGCGAGGAGGCCACCCTGTTCATGGAAGTGCAGGCCGACCCCCTGGTGGACATTCCCCGCCTGGAAGAGGTGCTGCTGCTCAAACGCGCGGTCCGGCCGGAAGACTCCCGCGCCCTGTGGGAATAGGCCATGCTCGCGGTTCTCTGGTGGTTGGCCTTCACCGTCGTGTGCATCTGGGGGCAAAGCCTGCTGCCCGGCGTGGACTTTTTTGCGCCCGGCATGGCCGTTTCCCTGCGCTGGCAAAAACCCGGCGCCACCCTCATCCTGACCCTGATCTGGGTGGCCATCCAGGAGGGTGCAGGGGGCCTGGCCTTCGGCTACGCCATCCTGTGGTACGCCATCCTGTTCGCCCTGCTCACCGTGGGCCGCTGGCTGCTCGACCCCGGCAGCCTGCAGTTCCAGGCCCTGCTCGGCGTGGCCTTGGGCGTGGCCCATCTGCTGCTGCTCTACCTCATGGCCGTGCTGGAGATGCGCGCCTTTCCCCTGTGGCGGGTGCTGGGCGAATGCCTGCTCCAGGCCCTGCTCTACCCCGTGCTGTGGTATTTTGCCGATTCCATGTTCCCGGATAGGCTGAAGAGGGTCCATGAAGAATCTGCATAGCGGCTATGGGCAGGAACCGCCGCGCATGGGCGTGGGGCTTTTGCAGTTCCTGATCTTCGGGCTGTTCTGCCTTTTCGCCGTGCGCCTGTGGTACCTGCAGATCCACCTGGGCCAGGTGTTTTTGGAGAAAAGCCGCAACAACCAGCTGCGCACCGAGTACATCTTCGCCCCGCGCGGCTTTCTGCGCGACAGAAACGGCGAGCTTCTGGCCGTCAACGAGCCCGCCTTCGTGCTCGGGCTGGTGCGCGAGGACTGCGACGACATCCCGGCCACCCTGAACAAGATCTCCGAGTGGACGGGCATTCCCCTGGAGCGCCTGAAGGACATCTACGCCCGCAACAAGCCCAAGGTGAAGCTCTTCGAGCCGCTGACCCTGGTGCCGGACCTGGACTTCGAGCACATCGCCAAGATCGAGGGCGGCAGCCTGCGCTGGCCCGGGGTCGAGATACTCTCGCGCACCCGGCGAAAATACATTTACGGACACCTGCTCTCCCACGTGCTTGGCTACGTGGCGGAAGCAAACGAGGCCGAAATGCAGGCCGACCCCTCCCTGTCGCTCGGCGACTTCGTGGGCAAGCAGGGCCTGGAGAACAGCCTGGACGTGCGCCTGCGCGGCACCAAGGGCAGGCGGATGATCGAGGTCGACGTCAGCGGGCGCAGGCTTTCCGAGGAATTGCAGCGCGAGCCCAAGGCCGGCGAGGAGGTCTTCCTCAGCATAGACCTGGGCCTGCAGCAGCTGGGGCACAAGGTGCTGGAGGGCAAGGCCGGAAGCGTGGTGGTCATGGACCCGGACACCGGCGAGATTTACGCCCTGGTCAGCGAGCCCTCCTATGACTCCAACACCTTCACCACCGGGCTGTCCTCGGCCCAGTGGGCCGAGCTGCGCGACAACCCCATGCACCCCCTGCAAAACCGCGCCACCCAGGGCGTGTATCCGCCGGGCTCGGTGTTCAAGCTGCTCATGGCGGCCGACGCCCTGCACGAAAACGCCATCGACCCCAAGGAGACGGTGCAGTGCACCGGCGAGCTGGCCCTGGGCAACCACGTGTTCCGCTGCTGGAAAAAAGGCGGCCACGGCACCGTCAACTTCCAGCGCGCCCTGGTCGAGTCCTGCGACACGTACTTCTACAAGCTCGGCATGAAGCTCGGCGTGGACCGCATCAGCTCCTACGCCAAGTTGGCCGGGCTGGGCGCGCTCACAGGCATCGACCTGCCGCATGAGAAGACCGGCCTCATCCCCTCGCGCGAGTGGAAGCTCAAGCGTTTCGGCGTGCGCTGGACCAAGGGCGAGGACCTGAACTTGGCCATCGGCCAGGGCTACACCGGAACCACCCCGCTGCAGATCGCGCGGCTTGTGGCCGCCCTCATCAACGGCGGCAAGATTTTGAAGCCCCAGCTCATGCGCGGCATTGCCCCGGTGGTGCAGAGCACCCTGCCCCTGACCCAGGAGCACGCGGCCATCCTCAAGCGGGCCATGGTGGCCACCGTGGAGGACCCGCACGGCACCTGCCGCCGGGCGCTCACCCCGGGCGTGGTGGTCGGCGCCAAGACCGGCAGCGCGCAGGTGGTGCGCCTGACAGACGACCTCAAGCGCATGGGCGACAGCGTGCCCTACAAGTACCGCGACCATGCCTGGATGGCCGGGTTCGGCGAGCGGGGCAACAGACGCTTCGTGGTGGTGGCCATGGTCGAGCACGGGATGCACGGAGCCTCTGGCGCGGGCCCGGTGGTGAAGGCCATGCTCAACGCCCTGTTCCTGGGCAAGAAGGAGCTGCCGCCCAGGGACGTGGAAGGCGCCGAACGCCCGGCCGAGGCCGCTGCGCGCGTGGGCGTGGACGCCGTGGAGCCGCAGTTCCCGGATGTCTCGCACGAGCCGGGAGGCGCGCAGTGAGCCCCATCGACCGGCGCATGCTCTACCACGTGAACTGGGCGCTGGTGGGCGTCATGGGCGCGCTGTTCCTCATCGGCGTGCTGAACCTTTACTCCGCCAGCGGGGTGCGCGTGGGCGAGGGCGTGTCGGTTGAGCCCTATTACCAGAAGCAGGTCATCTGGGGCGTCATCGGCCTGTTCGGCCTGGTGGCCTTCATGAGCTTCGACTACCGCAGGCTGTCCGCCGTGGCCTGGCCGCTGTACGCCGTGACCCTGCTGCTGCTTTTGGCCGTGCCCTTTCTGGGCAAGACCATCTACGGCGCGCGGCGCTGGCTGGACTTCGGCCTGTTCAGCTTCCAGCCGAGCGAGCTGGCCAAGTTCTCCGTGCTGCTGCTCGGCGCGCGCATCCTCTCGGTTGAGCCGGAGCGCCTGGACTTGAAGCGCCTGGCCTACATCCTGGGCCTGGGGCTCTTGCCCACCCTGATGATCATCAAGCAGCCGGACCTGGGCACGGGCATGCTCGTTTTGCTGCTGCTCGGCGGGCTCATCCTCTACCGGGGCATCCGGCCCTGGCTCTTCCGCTCCTTGTGCGTGCTGGTGCCCGTGCTCCTGCCCCTGGCCTGGTTCGGACTGAAAGACTACCAGAAGCGGCGCATCCTGGCCTTCCTCGACCCGGCCACGGACCCGCTGGGCTCCGGCTACCACATCCTGCAATCGGAGATCGCCATGGGCTCCGGGCGCATCTTCGGCAAGGGCTTCATGGCCGGAACCCAAAGCCAGCTGCGGTTCCTGCCGGAAAAGCACACCGACTTCGCCGTGGCCGTGCTGGGCGAGGAGTGGGGCTTTTTCGGCATGATGGTGCTGTTGACCCTGTTCTGCGCCTTCCTCTACCAGATCGCCATCGTTGCGCGCGACGCCAAGGACCCCTTCGACAGCTACCTGGCCGCCGGGGTGTTCTTCTACTTCTTCTGGCAGGTCCTGATCAACATGGGCATGGTCCTGGGGCTCATGCCCGTGGTTGGCGTGCCCCTGCCCTTCATCAGCTACGGCGGCAGCGCCACCCTGGTGAACTTCAGCCTGCTCGGCCTGGTGCTGAACATCTCCATGCGCCGTTTTCTGTTCAAGTCGAATTGAGCCCGGCCGCCCTTTGGTTTTGGCTGCCGGCCGGCCCGAATGTACCCCCCTGTTCCGTCTTGGACGGGGTCTCAAATTGCCATGATTTTCACATGCCCAGAGCCGCATGAGATTTTCGGGTGAGGGGCAAAAAGCACTGTCCTGTAAGGGCATTGACCCAAAAAGAAGCTGAGGAAAATGAAAAAAGGCTTTGACAGGTCTTTGGCAATCAGGTAGGCAGCCACTGACTTTGGACCAAAATTCACAATCCCATTTCAACGTGCCGGGGGCCGCTCATGATTGACTTCGATAAAACGTTTTTAATCCAGTTGGTCAATTTCCTCATCACCATTGTGGGTCTGAATCTCCTGCTGATCCGCCCCATCCGGGACAAGATCCAGGAGCGCAACAGCCTCATGGCCGCCCAGGTGGGCAAGATCGAGGGCTTCAACTCCAGCGCCGAGGAGAAGCTCAAGGGCTACCAGGCGGCTATCGACGCCGCGCGCCAGGAAGGACTTGAGATGCGCAAGCTGCTGCGTGCCGACGGCGCAACAGAGGAGCAGCACATCATGTCCGCTGCCGGCAAGGAGGTCGCCGCCTTCCTGAAGGCCGCCCACGACGAGATCGCCACCCAGGTGGCTGGCGCCAAGAAGACGCTGGCTTCCGAAGTGGAGAAATTCGCGCAGAAGGCCACGGCCAAGATTTTGGGCCAGGCTTAAGCCGACAGGAAGAAGGAGGGGGAACATTTTGAAAGTCGCGAGACACACAGTTTTGAGCCTGATCGGCGTTCTGGCCTTTGCCGCAGTGGCATACGCCAGCGGCGGCGAAGAGGGCTACCACGGCATTGATGCGGAGATGTGGAAGAACTACGCATACCGCATCGTCAACTTCATCATCTTCATCTTCCTCATGTACAAGTTTGGCGGCGCCAAGATCGCCGCCTTCTTTGGCGGTCGCCGCAACCAGATCAAGAAGGATCTTGAAGACCTTGAAGTCCGCAAGGCAGAGGCCGAGAAGAAGCTGGCCGACGTCGAGACGGGCATCCGCAACATGGAGCAGGAAAAGGCCGCCATCCTGGCCGAGGCCAAGCTCCAGGGCGAAGCCATCAAGAACGCCATCATCGAAAAGGCCAAGGCCGACGCAGCCCAGATGCAGGTCCAGGCCAAGACCAGCGCCGAGAACGAAGCCCGCGCCGCCTTTGACCGCGTCCGGGCCGAGATCGCCGACCAGGTCATTGAGCAGGCGACGAAAATCGTGCGGGAAAAGCTCACCGAAAAGGACCATGAGCGCCTCGTGGATGAATACTTAACAAAGGTGGTGCTCAATTGAGCGGGAACATCGTCGCGCGCAGGTACGCCAAGGCGCTGTTCACCGTAGGGGGCAAGCAGGGGGCAACCGAGCTTGCGACCTACGGCAAACAGCTCGCCGACCTGGCTGGGGCATTGGCGGGAGCGCCGGAGGCCATGCGGTTCTTCAAGAACCCGGTCTTCAGCGTGGAGGAGAAGAAAGCCGTTCTGAAGCAGATCTCGGAGAAGCTGAAGCTCACCGGAGCCATGGCCAACTTCGCCAATCTGCTGGCTGACAAGAACCGGCTGGTCTCCATCCCTGAAATCGCTGCGGACTACAAGGCCATGCTCGACGACGCCAGCGGCATCGTCTCCGGCAAGCTTGTCACCGCCGTGGCGCTTTCCGACTCCCGCAAGGTGGAGCTGAAACAACGGCTGGAGAAGCAGACCGGCAAGAAGCTGGTGCTCGACTACGCCACCGACGCCGAGATCCTCGGCGGCGTTGTGCTGCAGATCGGGGACAGCGTGCTCGACGCCAGTCTGCGCGCCCAGCTGAACATTTTGAAAGAAACCATCAAGAGGGGTGAGTAGGGCCATGCAGATCAAAGCGGAAGAAATCAGCAAAATCATTGAGGGACAAATCCAGAATTATGAGTCCCGCGTGGAAATGAGCGAAACCGGCACCGTTTTGTACGTCGGTGACGGCATCGCCCGCGTGCATGGCGTGAAAAACGCCATGGCAATGGAGCTCCTGGAGTTCCCCGGCGGCCTCATGGGCATGGTGCTCAACCTCGAAGAGGACAACGTCGGCGTCGCCCTTTTGGGCGAGTGCACCGAAATCAAGGAAGGCGACCCGGTCAAGCGCACCGGCAAGATCTTTTCCGTGCCCGTTGGCGAAGCCGTTGCCGGCCGCGTCATCGATCCGCTGGGCCAGCCCATCGACGGCCTGGGCCCCATCGCCTCAAACGAGACCCGTCCGGTCGAGCTGAAGGCCCCTGGCATCGTCGCCCGCAAGTCCGTCCACCAGCCCATGGCGACCGGGCTTAAGGCCATCGACGCCATGACCCCGGTCGGCCGCGGCCAGCGCGAGCTGATCATCGGCGACCGCCAGGTCGGCAAGACCGCAGTCTGCGTTGACGCCATCCTGGCCCAGAAGGGCGGCGACGTGAAGTGCTTCTACGTGGCCATCGGCCAGAAGAAGTCCACCGTCGCGCTCGTGGCCGACACCCTGCGCAAGTACGGCGGCATGGAGTACACCACCATCATCTCCGCCACCGCCTCCGAGCCCGCGCCGCTGCAGTTCATCGCCGCGTACTCCGGCTGCACCATGGCCGAGTACTACCGCGACAAGGGCGAGCACGCCCTGATCATCTACGACGACCTGTCCAAGCAGGCCGTGGCCTACCGCCAGATGTCGCTCTTGCTCCGCCGCCCGCCCGGCCGCGAAGCCTTCCCCGGCGACGTGTTCTACCTGCACTCCCGCCTGCTGGAGCGCGCCTGCAAGGTCAATGACAAGCTCGGCGCCGGTTCGCTGACCGCCCTGCCGATCATCGAGACCCAGGCCGGCGACGTGTCCGCGTACATCCCGACCAACGTCATCTCCATCACCGACGGCCAGGTGTACCTGGAGCCCGCGCTGTTCAACGCCGGCATCCGCCCGGCCATCAACGTCGGCCTCTCGGTCTCCCGCGTCGGCGGCGCCGCCCAGACCAAGGCCATGAAGCAGGTTGCCGGCACCCTGCGCCTCGACCTCGCCCAGTACCGCGAACTGGCCGCCTTCGCCCAGTTCGGCTCGGACCTGGACAAGGCCACCCAGCAGAAGCTCAATCGTGGCGCACGCCTGGTCGAGCTTTTAAAGCAGCCCCAGTACCAGCCCATGCCGGTGCAGGAGCAGGTGGTTTCGCTGTACGCCGGCACACGCGGCTACATGGACGAAGTGCCCCTGGATGCCGTGCGTAAGTTCGAGACCGAGATGCTCGAGTTCATGCGCAACTCCAAGGCTGACATCATGAAGGACATCGTCGAGAAGAAGGCCCTGGACGCGGACATCGAAGGCCGCCTCAAGGCCGCCATCGACGAGTTCAAGAAGGGCTTCCGCGCCTAGCGGCGCAGGAGGGTGCGATGGCTTCCCTGAGGGACGTCAAAATAAAGATCGGCGCGATCAAGAAGACCAAGCAGATCACCAAGGCCATGAACATGGTGGCCTCGGCGAAACTTCGCAACGCGCAGAGCCGGATTGAGCGGTTCAAGCCTTACGCGCAGAAGTTTTTCGAGATGCTGGGCGACTTGGCAGCCGGGGCGGACGAGTCGGTCCATCCGCTCTTGGCCAAGCGTGAGGAAAAAAAGACCGTGGGCATTGTGCTCGTGACTTCGGACCGCGGCCTGTGCGGCAGCTTCAACGTCAACCTGATCAAGGCCGGGCTCAAGCTGGCCAAGGAAAAGAAGGCCCAGGGCCTGGACGTGAAGTTCTACTGCGTGGGCAAAAAGGGCCGCGATGCGGTCCGCAGAGCCGAATACGAGATTCTGGTTCAGTACCGTGATGTGATGAACAGCTTTGACTTCACCCTGGCCAGCAAGCTCGGGCAGGAGCTCATCAACTCCTTCCTCGATGCGACCCTGGACGAAGTGGTCCTGGTCTACGGCGAGTTCATCAGTGTGGGCAGGCAGGTGCCGGTGGTGCAGAATATCCTGCCCATCAGCGGTGACCAAGCGGGCATCCCCGCAGTCAAAAGCTCTGGCAAGGAATACGTCTACGAACCCTCTGTCGAGGGTCTCCTGGCCGAACTCCTGCCCCGCTTCATCAAGGTGCAGGTCTATCGTGGCATGCTCGACACGTCGTGCAGCGAACATGCAGCCCGCATGAGCGCCATGAACAACGCGACGCGCGCCTGCGACGACATGACCAACGCCCTGACGCTTCTGTACAACAAGACGCGCCAGGCCGCCATCACCAGAGACCTTATGGACATCGTCGGCGCCACTGAAGCGCTGAAGTAAAAGGGGGCCAAAGAAATGAGTGCTAACGTGGGTAAAATCGTTCAGGTCATCGGCGCCGTCGTGGACGTCGAATTTCCTGAGGGCAAACTGCCGCACATCCTGAATGCGCTGCAGATCAATAATCCGAACAACACCGACGCGCCGGACCTCATCTGTGAAGTGGCCCAGCACCTCGGCAACAACGTCGTGCGCACCATCGCCATGGACGCCACCGAAGGTCTCGTCCGCGGCATGGACGCCACCGACACCGGCAAGAACATTATGGTTCCGGTCGGCGCTGGTTCGCTCGGCCGCATCATGAACGTCGTCGGTCGCCCCGTGGACGAACTGGGCCCGATCAAGAGCGACAAGCTCATGCCCATCCACGCTTTGGCCCCGGCCTTTGTCGACCAGAATACCAAGGTCGAAGTGCTTGAGACTGGCGTCAAGGTCATCGACCTGTTGATCCCCTTCCCCAAGGGCGGCAAGATGGGCCTCTTCGGCGGCGCAGGCGTGGGCAAGACCGTTATCCTCATGGAGATGATCAACAACATCGCCAAGCAGCACGGCGGCATCTCCGTGTTCGCCGGTGTTGGCGAGCGCACCCGTGAAGGAAACGACCTGTACCACGAGATGAAGGACGCCGGAGTTCTTGAGAAAGCCGCGCTTATCTACGGCCAGATGAACGAGCCTCCGGGAGCCCGCGCCCGCGTGGCCCTGACCGCTCTCGCCTGCTGCGAGTACTTCCGCGACGAGGAAGGCCAGGACGTTTTGTTCTTCGTTGACAACATCTTCCGCTTCACCCAGGCGGGCTCGGAAGTCTCCGCGCTTCTCGGCCGCATGCCCTCGGCGGTTGGCTACCAGCCGACGCTGGGCACCGACCTGGGCGAACTGCAGGAGCGCATCACCTCCACCAAGAAGGGCTCGATCACCTCGGTCCAGGCCGTTTACGTGCCTGCAGACGACCTGACCGACCCGGCCCCGGCCACCACGTTCTCGCACCTGGACGGCACCCTCGTGCTTTCCCGCCAGATCGCGGAGCTGGGCATCTACCCTGCGGTGGACCCGCTGGACTCCACCTCGCGCATTCTGGACCCCCTGGTCCTGGGCGTGGAGCACTACGGCACCGCCCGCAACGTCCAGATGATCCTTCAGAAGTACAAGGAACTCCAGGACATCATCGCGATTCTGGGCATGGACGAGCTCTCCGACGAGGACAAGCTCCTCGTGGGCCGCGCCCGCCGCATCCAGCGCTTCCTGTCCCAGCCGTTCCACGTGGCCGAGGCCTTCACCGGCAAGCCCGGCCGCTACGTCAAGCTTGAAGACACCATCAAGGGCTTCAAGGAGATCATCGAAGGCAAGCATGACGACATCCCTGAGAGCGCCTTCTACATGGTGGGCGACATCAACGAGGCTCTGGAAAAAGCCAAGCAAGGATAGTGTGCCATGTCCAAGAAGCTGCTGCTTGAAATCGTAACGCCCGACCGCAAGGTCCTCTCGCAGGACGTTGACTATGTCGGAGCCCCCGGCGCGCTGGGCGAGTTTGGCGTACTGCCGAGCCACATCCCGTTCCTTTCCGCGCTGGGCATCGGCAACCTGTACTACAAGGACGCGGGCAAGACCCACTACGTCTTTGTGTCCGGCGGGTTTGCCGAGGTTGGCCCGGACAAGGTGACCATCCTGGCTGAGGCTGCGGAAATGGCGACGGACATCGACCTGGAGCGCGCCCGCAAGGCCCAGGAGCGTGCCCAGCAGCGTCTCGCCCGTGCCCAGGACAAGATCGACCACGCCCGTGCCCAGGCCGCGCTGCGTCGTTCCCTGGCCCGCTTGAGCTGCCGCAACTCCGGGGACAAAGCCGGAACGTGCTAGCATCCCGCACCCTGCGCCGCCCAGAGGCTCAGGACGTCTGAGAAACCAAGGCAGGCCGGGCTCATCCGGCCTGCCTTTTTTCATCCGCCCGGCGGACAACGCACGCAGCCAGGCTGCGAGGAGCATCCATGCCGCACCAGAACACCATCGCCGTCATCCTGGCCGCCGGAAAAGGCACGCGCATGCACTCGGACAAGCCCAAGGTGCTCCAGACCCTGCTGGGCGAGACCATGCTCGGCCTGGTGGCCTTTGCCGCCGGGAACGTGGCTGCGCAGGTGCTCACCGTGGTCGGCCATGGCCAGGATCTGTTGCGCACGGCCCACCCCGAGCTGGCCGGGGGCTTTGTGCTCCAGGAGCAGCAGCTGGGCACGGGCCACGCCCTGCAGATGGCCTGGGACCGCGTGCGCGCCTCCGGCGCCAGCCACTGCCTGGTCCTGAACGGCGACACCCCGCTGGTCACCCCGGAAATCGTGGAGGACCTGCTGCAGACCGTGCGCGAGGGCGTGGACATGGCCTTCCTCTCCACCGTGCTGCCCGAAGCCGGGACCTTTGGCCGCGTGCTGCGCGGCGCGGACGGCGAGGTCCTGGGCATCGTGGAGGCCAAGGACTACGACCCGGAGCGCCACGGCCCGGACACCGGCGAGGTCAACACCGGGCTGTACTGCCTGAACGTGGCCACAGCCGAAAACTTTCTGTTCTCCCTCACCGACGACAACCGGGCCGGGGAGCTCTACATCACCGATCTGGTGGGCCTGGCCGTGCAGGCCGGGCACGAGGTCCGCGCCGTGCGCCGCAGCGAGTCCCAGGAGCTCCTGGGCGTCAATTCGCCGCTGGAGCTGGCCCAGGCCGAGGAGCGCCTGCGCTCCGGCATCGTGAACCGGCTGCTGTCCGAGGGCGTCATGCTCCACCAACCCGAAGCCGTCGTGGTCGGGCCCTTTGCCGTGGTCGAGCCCGGCGCGGAGCTCACCGGGCCCTGCCGCATCCTCGGCAAGACCACCGTGGCGCGCGGAGCGCGGGTGGGCGCCTTTTGCCAGCTCACCGACGCCACCCTCGCCGCCGGGGCCGAGGTGCGCGAGTTCAGCCACCTGGAGTCCGCCCGGCTGGAGCCTGGGGCCATTGCCGGGCCCTTTGCCCGCCTGCGGCCTGGGGCTCTGCTCATGGAGAACGCGCGGGTGGGCAATTTCGTGGAGATGAAGAAATCCGTGCTCGGCCCCGGGGCCAAGGCCGGCCATCTGACCTACCTGGGCGACGCCGAAATCGGGGCTGCGGTGAACATCGGCGCGGGCACCATCACCTGCAACTACGACGGCGCGAACAAGCACACAACCGAGATCGGCGCGGGCGCGTTCATCGGCAGCAACACGGCGCTCGTGGCCCCAGTGCGCGTGGGCGAAAACGCCATAGTGGGCGCGGGCTCGGTCATCACCAAGGACGTGCCCGACGCCGCCCTGGCCATCGCCCGCGCTCGGCAGGCCAATCTCTTGGGCCGTGGCAAGAAACCTTGATTTTGGTGTTCAAAGGCGCTACGGATACGACATGGAACTCATCGAAAGGTTGGAAGCACGCTTCGAGCAGCTCATGGCGCGCAACCGGCAGTTGGAAGAGGAAAATCGGACCCTGGCCGAACAGAATGAAGCCGAGGCCGACAAGAAGCGAGAGGTTCAGGAACGCCTGGAGGCCCTTCTGGTGAAGGTGCAGGCATCGCTCGCAGAGCGGTAAGGCGAACAGGACGCCATGCCCCGCTACACCATAACGGTCAACGGACTGGAGCTTTCGTTTAAAACGGATGCGGATGAAAAGCGCATCCAGTCAGCCCAGGCCCTGCTTGAGGAACGCTTCAGCGAGCTGAGCAGGGATGGTCGGTATATAAGCAGGGAGAAACTGCTCACGCTTCTGGCCCTCGGGATTGCAGATGATCTGCTCGAGCTTCGTCAGCGGCTGGAGGGCCTGGAGGCCCGGATGCAGGAGCTCTTGGAGAGGCAAAAATAGGCCGAATTTCAGGCCTTGCGCATAGGGGAAAAACGGGAGAAACCCTGGGGAGTTCGTGATTGTTCTTGAGTTTTTGAGCCAATATGCATCAAAAGGGATCCGCCAGAGTGAGCCAGTGTGCATGCCCGCCTCGATGCGGGGAGCCTGACGGCCAGCCGGTGGAGCCCACCTCGGCAAGCGAGGTTCTTAACTCCAAGAACAACACGGCACCCCGGGGCTACATATAAAGCCCACGGGTCCAATTGTACGCGTCAAGCGGCCCGATACGAGACCTTCCCCCCTTCCGCATACACGCTACCGCCCTCCAATCAGCTCCCGACTATGCGAACGACCCGCGTGGGGAACGCCCTTATTTGGCGCGTTTCGCCGCGCACGAATCAGGCCCGTCAAGGCCTGTCAACATAACCGGAAGGGAGCAGCGTATGACCGATTCAAGCCTGTTGCTCATCGCCCTGGACGCAGTGGCCCTGGCCGTGGGCCTGGTGGGCGGCTATAACTTAAGCACGTACGTCAGCAAAAAACGCCTCCAAGACGCCCAGGACCTGGCTGCCCGCATCGTGGAAGAGGCCCGCAAGGAGGGCGAAGCCACCCGCAAGGAGGCCCGCCTCCAGGCCAAGGACGACATATTTGCGCTGAAGAAGGAACAGGAAGAGGAGTTCAAGGACCGCGAGCAGACTCTCAAGCGCGAGCAGTCGCGCCTGCAGGAGAAGGAAGAACGCCTGGAGAGCAAGCTTGAGAAGGTGGCCCAGAAGGAATCCGGCGTGGTGGAGCTTGAGATGCAGCTCATCAAGCAGGAAAAGGCCCTGGCCGAAAAGAAGGAGGAGCTTGCAGCCGTGGCCGACACCCACGAGCGCAAGCTGCAGGAAATTTCCGGCCTCACGGTGGAGGAGGCCAAGGAACAGCTCATGGCCGAGGTCGAGTCGCGCACCAGGCATGAGGCCGCGCGCATGATCCGCAACATCGAGACCGAGGCCAAGGAGAACGCCAGCAAAAAGGCCAAGGAGATCCTGTCGCTGGCCATCCAGCGCTATGCGGGCGACTACATCTCGGAGCAGACCGTCACCGCCGTGGCCCTGCCCAGCGAGGAGATGAAGGGCCGCATCATCGGCCGCGAGGGACGCAACATCCGCGCGCTGGAGGCCGCCACCGGCGTGGACCTTATCATCGACGACACGCCCGAGACCGTGGTGCTCTCCGCCTACAGCCCGCTTCGGCGGGAGGTGGCCAAGCAGTCCCTGGAGCGCCTCATCCACGACGGCCGCATCCACCCCGCGCGCATCGAGGAAGTGGTGCGCAAGGTGGAGCAGGAGATGGACGTCAAGCTGCGCGAGATCGGCGAGCAGGCCACCTTTGACGTGGGCGTGCACGGCATCCACCCCGAGGTCGTCAAGCTGCTGGGCCAGCTGCACTACCGCACCAGCTACTCCCAGAATGTGCTCCAGCACTCCATTGAGGTCGCCTTTTTGTGCGGCATCATGGCTGCGGAGCTCGGCCTGGATGAGAAGATGGCCAAGCGCGCAGGACTCTTGCACGACCTGGGCAAGGCCGTGGACCACGAGGTCGAGGGCCCGCACGCCGTCATCGGCGCGGACCTGGCCAAGAAGCACGGCGAGGTGCAGGAGATCATCCACGCCATCCAGGCCCACCACGAGGACGTGCCCCCGCAGACGGCCATCGCCACCCTGGTGCAGGCCGCGGACTCCCTGTCCGGCGCCCGCCCCGGCGCGCGCAAGGAGCTGCTGGAGAACTACGTCAAGCGCCTGGAGGAGCTGGAGGGCATCGCCACCAGCTTCAGCGGCGTGTCCAAGGCCTACGCCATCCAGGCCGG
The DNA here is from genome assembly GCA_903843965.1 of uncultured delta proteobacterium. GTDB lineage: Bacteria > Desulfobacterota > Desulfovibrionia > Desulfovibrionales > Desulfovibrionaceae > Humidesulfovibrio. Next base: position 15,957 of record CAIMRY010000001.1, on the reverse strand, counting down.
GCGCGAGGTGCGCGTCATGGTCGACGCCGAGCGCGTGCCCGACGAGCAGACCTACATCCTGGTCAAGGACATCGCCGCCAAGATCGAGAGCAACATGACCTACCCCGGCCAGATCCGCGTCACCGTGATCCGTGAGAAGCGCGCCGTGGGCTACGCCAAGTAGGCCCAATCTGTCGCACGCAGCATGATCAAGGGGGCCGTGAGGCCCCCTTTTTGTTCAGCACCGTAGCGTTGCGCGATACTCGTTCAGGATATCAACTGGGTATCCATTTCGCCTCAACAAGGCGCACAGCCCTGCCCGGCGTTTGGCGCTCAGGTAAGACAGCTCAAACATTTCTGCTCTGCGCGTGGCCGGAGTGATGAGCATTTCGGCCAAAAGCTCAGCCATCGGCACCTCATTGCCTTCAAAGCCTGCAATTGATGCGCTAATCCACTGATTTCTTTCGAGAACAAACGCATTGAAGCCGCAGCCCATCTCCGCAACAACTTGGAGAAGAAACTCGCGCAGATGACGCCCATTCCCTTCGCGAAAGGGGTGAAGCGCATTCATTTCATTTACAAAATGGCTAAGGATGGACGGCAGTGCGGAAAAAGAATGCCGGTCGTGTATCAGAGCTGTGCGCAGCTCTCGGAGGAGCCGGACCCCATTTTCTCGTATGTGCAGTGGATGACCGAAGAACGACTCGCCTTTTTTAATAAATACAGTCCGCTCCTGCCCTGCCCAATCGTAAATATCCTGGAACATGTGGAAGTGCAAAGCGCGAAAGTGCGTATAGTCGAAGGTGGGGGGAGGCTGTGCCGATTGTAAGAGTCTTGCCGTGACGTAGAGCCTTTCGTGCCCGTCAAGGATCTCCTGATCCTTCAAACCAAGTTTATTCCGCAGAACTGGCGACCCTGGGTACGTATACGGGTCATCCGCAGAATAGAAGTCTCCCAATTTACGAAGCCTTTAGGGCCATCAGCGACCGGATGCCCTCAGACAGGCCAGGCCCGCGATGTCTCTTACGGATCGAATCCTCAATAACCTTGACCTCCTCCTCGGAAAAGCACAGGCCTTCAACCGCAAAAGAAGCCTTGATGAACTCAAAGCGGCTTCGCAACTCGGAGACTTTCGGTTTCGCAGAAGTGGTATTTTCGCTACGTTTACGCTTGTTCATGGGCAAATCATAACCACATCCTCCGAGATTGCAACCTCCCCGCTGCTGGCCCAACCGCAGGCCCCCTGCCCCGCACATGCCTTGCGCTCGCCGGGTTATTCTCCTATTGAGTTTACATGCGAAGAGCCCTGCCAGGGCTCAAGCCAAAACCAAAACGCCGACGGAGGTGCCGCATGGCAGTTGAAAGCAGGGAAAACCGCAAGGCCAAGGTCCTGGACGTGCTGAACAAGGCCCGGGCCATGGAGCTCTACGCCATCACCCAATACATGAACCAGCACTACAACCTGGACAACATGGACTTCGGCGAAATGGCCGCCAACATGAAGCTCATCGCCATCGACGAGATGCGCCACGCCGAGATGTTCGCCGAGCGCATCAAGGAGCTGGGCGGCGAGCCCGTGACCCAGGGCGAGGGCACGGTGGTCAAGGGCCAGGACGTGCGCAAGATCTTCGTCTTCGATGCCGGGGTCGAGGACGCCACCATCGACACCTACAACCTCTTCCTGCAGACCTGCCGCGAATGCGGCGACAACATCAGCGTGAACCTGTTCCAGAGCGTCATCGACGAGGAGCAGATCCACTACAACCACTTCGACAACGTCGCCGGGCACATCAAGACCCTGGGCGACGCCTACCTCTCGCGCATCGCAGGCACGCCTTCGACCACTGGCGGCATCACCAAGGGCTTCGCCTTGAAGCCCGGCGGCGGCGCGTAAGGACGACGACCAGGGCGCTGCCCCTGGACCCCGCCGGGTGGAATGATTCCCCCCGGACCCCCTCATTACGCTGAAAGGGCTGGCCCATGCTTCGCCTGGCCCAGCCCTTTCAGCGTAATGGGGATTCCAAAGGGCCTCAGGCCCTTTGGTGGGGGTCCTGGGGGCAACTCCCCCTGGTGGCCATCAGAGGCCCGTTCATGGATTACGGTCGCTCCCGGCCCTAGAAGTCCATCTGCACGCCCAGCTCCAGCACCTTCTGCGGCGGGATGTTGTAATACACCACCGGGCTCACGGCGTTTCGCTGCATGAAGCCGAAGAGGAAGCGGCGCACCGGGTCGAGCACCCGCTTTTCCTTGGCCGGCACCAACGAAATGCGGCCCAGGAAGTAACTCACGTTCTCCGGATCGATGTCCAGGCCCTTGTCCCTGGCCGTGCGGAGCAGTTCCGGAATGTCCGGCATCTCCATGAACCCGAAGTAGCCGAAGACCCGCTGAAAGCCCTGGCCCATGCTGCGGATCTCCACCCGCTCGTCCTCGGGCACCACGGGCACGTCCTTGGTGTACACCGAAAGCACCACCACCTTCTCATGCAGGGTGTTGGTCTGGGTCATGAGGTATTGCAACATGGGCGGGGCCTCGTTGCGGAAGGTGGACAGATACACCGCCGTGCCCGGAATGCGCAGGGGCTTCTTGATGTAGACGCGCTCCATGAACTGGTCCAGCCGCAGCTTGAGCTCGCCGATGCGCGCCCCAAGGGCCTTCCAGCCGTCGCGCCAGGTGATCATGAGGAACATGATGGTGGCCGCGATGAGCACCGGGAACCAGCCGCCGGACAGGAACTTGATCATGCACGAGCCGAAATACGTGAGGTCCAGGCACCAGAACAGCCCCACCAGAGGCAAGGCCCGCCACATCTTCCACTCGAAGATGCGCTGCGTCGTGATGTAGAAGAACAGGCTGGTGATGGACATGTCCGCCGTGACCGCGATGCCATACGCGTCGGCCAGGTTTTCCGACTTCCGGAAGGCCAGGGTCAGCGCCAGGGCCGCCGCCAGCATCAGGAAGTTGATCACCGGGATATAGACCTGGCCCTCGGCCATTTCCGAGGTGTGCAGAATGCGCATGCGCGGCATGTAGCCCAGGTGCATGGCCTGCCGCGTCAGGGAGAAGACCCCGGAGATGATGGCCTGGGAGGCGATGATCGTGGCCGCCGTGGCCAGGGCCACCATGGGGTAGAGCAGCGGCTGCGGCACCAGGGCGTAGAACGGATCGTGGATGGCCGAGGGATCGCGCAGGATCAGCGCGGCCTGCCCGAAATAGTTGCACAAGAGAGCGGGCATGGCCAGGCCGTACCAGGCCAGGCGGATGGGCTTGGCCCCGAAATGGCCCATATCCGCGTACAGGGCCTCGCACCCGGTGATGCAGAGCACCACTGCGCCAAGCACGAAGAAGCCGTGCCAGCCGTTGTTCACGAAAAAGCGCACGGCATAGGCCGGGTTCAGCGCGGACAAAACGGCTGGCTCCAGCGCGATGGACCTGAGCCCAAGCAGCGCGATGGCCGCAAACCAGACCAGGATCACCGGCCCGAAAAACTTCCCGATCTTGCCCGTGCCCCGGCTCTGGATCATGAACAGCCCGGTCAGCACCGCGCAGGTGAGCGGCAGCACCAGGGGCTTGGCCTGGCTGGTGGCCACCTCCAGGCCTTCGAGCGCCGAGAGCACGGAGATGACCGGGGTGATCAGCCCGTCGCCATAGAGCAGGGCCGAACCGAAGCAGCCGAGCAGGGTCAGGTTGCGGCCCATGCCGGGGCCCAGCTTCTTGTGCAGCAGGGCCATCATGGCGAAGATGCCGCCCTCGCCCTCGTCGTCGGCCAGGAGGATGAACAGGGCGTACTTGATGCTGACCACCAGGGTCAGCGACCAGAAGATGAGCGAGACCAGGCCCAGGACATTGTCCGGCGTGGGCGGCACGGAGGCGTTGCCGGTGAGGCAGACGCGCAGGGTGTACAGCGGGCTGGTGCCCAGGTCGCCGAAAACAACGCCAAGCGCGCTGAACGCCAGCACCAGGGTGCTGCTCTTATGCTTGTGGCCCATGTGGAGTCATCCTGAAGAGGTTGGCCAGCCCAGGGGGGCCAGGCACAGGGGGTGCGCACCAAATTTCGCCATGTCTTTCCGCCAGCCTACATGTTTTCACCAAGAGATCAAGAAACCTCGGCATGGCGTCCCGCGCGCCTCTCCCCCCCCTTGTCTGGCCGCGCACATGCGGGTACACACCCCCCATGCGCATCCTCTACCTGGGCGACATCATGGGCAGGCCTGGCCGCAGCGCGGTCAAGAAGCATTTGCCAGGCATCCGCGAAGCCGAGGGCCTGGACCTGGTCCTGGCCAACGCCGAAAACGCCTCGGGCGGCCTGGGCCTCACGGCCGAGGGCGCGGGCGAGCTCTTCAGCGCCGGACTCGACGGCCTCAGTTCCGGCAACCACATCTGGAAATTCCGCGACATGCCCTCGTACATGCAGCGCGAGCCCCGGCTCATCCGCCCGGCCAACTACCCGCCCGGCCTGCCCGGACGCGGCTGGACAGTGGTACGGAAGCCCGGCCTGCCGCCTGTGGCGCTCATCAATCTCATGGGCCGCACGTACATGCAGGCCATCGACTGCCCTTTCCGCGCGGCGGACGCGATCCTGGCCCAGCTCGACGCCGAACACCCGGACGTGGTGATCCGCCTCCTTGACTTCCACGCCGAGGCCACCAGCGAGAAGGCAGCCTTAAGCTGGCACCTGGACGGGCGCATCAGCGCTGTGCTGGGCACCCACACCCACGTGCAGACCGCCGACGCGCGCCTGCTGAAGCACGGCACAGCCTTCATGACCGACCTCGGTATGTGCGGCCCCACAGACTCTTGCCTGGGCATGAGCATCCAGCCCATCCTGCGGAAGTTCTTGACGGCGGCCCCGGAACGGTTTGAAGTGGCCGACGGCCCGGTGGCGCTCACCGGGGCCATCCTCGACATCGACGACACCACCGGCCAGGCCTTGGCGATCCGCGTCTGGCGGTTCACTGTTTCCTAGGAGCATGCTTGTGAACATCTTCGACGAACTTTCCTGGCGCGGCCTGGTGCACCAGGCCTCCGACGAACCCGGCCTGCGCAAATATCTCGAAACCCCCGGCCAGACCATGTACTGCGGCTTCGACCCCACGGCCGAGAGCCTGCACATCGGCAACCTGGTGCCGCTCCTGGCCCTGGTGCGCATGCAGAAAGCCGGGCACCGGCCCATCTTCCTGCTCGGCGGGGCCACGGGCCTCATCGGCGACCCCTCGGGCAAGGACAAGGAGCGCGAACTCTCCGACGAGGCCGCCCTCAACGCCCGGGCGATGCGCATCCGCGCCCAGGTCGAGGACTTTTTCGAGCGCAACACCGGGGCCAAGCCCTGGGTGGTGAACAACTACGACTGGGTCAAGAACATGAGCGCCATCGAGCTCTTGCGCGACGTGGGCAAGCACTTCACGGTGAACTGGATGCTGGCCAAGGACTCGGTCAAGGGCCGCATCGAGCGTGAGGAGACCGGCATCTCCTACACCGAATTCAGCTACATGATTTTGCAGGGCTATGATTTCTACCACCTCTGCCGCGAGCACGGCTGCCGCCTGCAGATCGGCGGCGGCGACCAGTGGGGCAACATCACCGCCGGCACGGAGCTGATCCGCAAGAAGCAGGCGGGCGACGCCTTTGCCCTCACCTTCCCGCTCATCACCACGGCCTCGGGCAAGAAGTTCGGCAAGAGCGAAAAGGGCGCCATCTTCATGAGCACGGCGCTGACCAGCCCCTACGCCTTCTACCAGTACTGGATCAACACCGACGACCAGGATGTGGTCAAGTTCCTCAAGTACTTCACCTTTCTGCCGCAGGACGAAATCGCCGCGCTGGAGGCGGAGCTGGCCCGGGCCCCGCAGGAGCGCGCGGCGCAAAAGGCCCTGGCCGCCCAGGTCACGACCATGGTCCACGGCGCGGAGGAGCTGCACAAGGTGCTGGCCGCCACAGAGGCCCTGTTCGGCAAGGGCGACCTGCGCGCGCTGGACCACGCCACCCTCAAGGCGGCCCTGGAGGCCGCGCCCGCGCGGAACTACGCCCCAGCCGACCTGCCCGACCTGCCGCAAATGCTGGTGGACCTGGGCTTAAGCCCGTCCAAGGGCCAGGCCAGGAAGGACATCCAGGCCGGGGCCGTGAGCCTGAACAACGACAAGGTGGCGGACGCCGCGCGCGTGCTCGGCCAGGGCGATTTCCTGGGCGATACAGCGTGCGGGGCCTTTGCCGTGCTGCGCAAGGGCAAGAAGAACTACGGGCTGGTGCGGCTGGCCTAGCGGTGGGCTTGCACGGCGTTGCCCACCGCGACGCCGCCCCGGCTCACGGGTGTGTCCCTGTGGAGCGGCCTGTGATTCCTGTACGCATTGCATTCGTGGAGCCAGCAAGGCAACTCGCTGGCTCTTTCGTTTGAACGCAGACGGGCAGCGCTGTCCGGCTGAAACGCCCGGTCGTGCCGTTGGGCCGTACCGTGAATGCGCGGCCCGGCACGTCCAGGCCGACTGCCCGGACCGGATGCCCAGAGACCGGCTACGACTCCGCCGCCGCCTGCTCGCTCAGGCGCAGGGCCGTGTGGAAGCCCACGCTCAGCATGGCCCACAGGCCGCTTACAACCACCGGCAACAGCATGATGGCGTGCAGCAGCAGCGCCGCAGCAAGGGATTCCTCGCGCGGGTGGCCAAAGGCCGTGAGCACGGCGACCATGGCCGCCTCATACACGCCCACGCTGCCCGGCGTGGCCGGGGCGCTCATGCCCGCCAGCCCGACCACGGACACGGCCAAAATCTGCACCGCTGGCAGGTCGAACCCGAACACCCAGTTCAGCATGGCCCCATGCACGGCAACGCCGCCCAGCCACAGGGGCAGGGTCAGGATGGTCAGGCCCAGGGTGAAGCCGACAGACAGCCGCTCGCGCAGGGCGCTGGCCACCCCCATAAGAAAGCCCGCCAGCCGGGGCCAGGGCAAAAGTTTCAGCAGAACCTCCACAAAGCCGCCCCAGAGCTTGAGCACGAAGATCGCGCCCCACAACCCGCCGACGATAAGCGCCAGCGGGGCGGACAAAGCCGAGCTGCCCAGAAGCGCCCCGGACAAGAGCGCCATGGACAACAGCACATTGAGGTCAGAGAAGCGCTCCCAGAAGACGATCTCCGTCATTTGGGCCAGCCCGCCGGACTGCGTGCGCTTGAGGTAGGCCATCTTGGCGGCCTCGCCCAGCTTGGCGGGCAGAAGCAGGTTCAGGAACTGGCCCAGGCTCTGGGCCAGCAGGACCGTCAGGTAGGGCGTTTCCCGGCGGCACAGGGAATACAGCCGGAAGGCCGAGGCAAAGGTCGTGATGAAGGCCTGGAACAGGAACACCAGGACCACCTTCCACACCGGGGTGCGGGCCAGCACCGCCAGAACACGGGACACGTCCAGATAGTTCAGGGCGTAGAACACGCAGGCGGCGACGATGCCCACCTGGAAGACAAGCAGCAGGATGCGCTTCACTGGCCACCGCCCGGCCCGCTGCGTTCCGGTCGGGCGTATTCCGGGACAAGGCGCATGAGCAGCGCGCGGATGGCCTCGCCGTCCTGGGCCTGGGCCGCCGCTGCAAGCTCCGCGAGGCTGTCCTCCAGCACGCAGGCCACATCGGCCGGGTCAACGCCAAGGGTGCCGCCCAGCACCATGATCTTTTCGTGCTCGGTCCGCACCACGCCCTCGCCTTCGGTTATAAGCTCCTCAAAAATCTTCTCGCCGGGCCGCAGCCCCGTGAACACGATGTCCACATCCACGCCGGGCTCCTTGCCCGAGAGCCGGATCAGGTCCTGGGCCATGTCCACGATGCGCACGGGCTCGCCCATGTCCAGCACGAAGATCTCCCCGCCGTGGCCGCCCCGGCTTTTGCCGCGGCTCAGCGCCGCAGCCTGCAGAATGAGCTGGCAGGCCTCGGCGATGCTCATGAAATAGCGGGTGATCTCCGGGTGGGTCACGGTGACCGGCCCGCCGCGCTCAATCTGCCGCCGGAACAAGGGCACCACCGAGCCCGACGAGCCCACCACGTTGCCGAAGCGCACGGCCATGAACCGCGTGCCCGACCCGGCGAAGCAGGCCATGAGCCGCTCGGTGACGCGCTTGCTCGCGCCCATGACGCTGGTGGGCCGCACGGCCTTGTCCGTGGACACGACCACGAAGCGCTTCACCCCGTGCTCCACCGCCGCCTGCATCACCGCGCGGGAGCCCAGGATGTTGTTGGTCACGGCGGACCAGGGGTTCTCCTCCAGCATGGGCACGTGCTTGTAGGCCGCCGCGTGCAGCACCAGCTCGGGCCGGTGCTCGGCCATGACGCTGCGCATGAGGGGCAGGTCGGCCACGCTGCCCAGCACGCAGGAGAAATCGGTGAACAGAAGCTCTGCGGACAGCTCGCCGGCGATGGCGTAGAGGTTGTACTCGGAGAGCTCCACCAGCACCAGCCGCGCGGGCTTGAAGCGCACCACCTGGCGGCACAGCTCCGCGCCGATGGACCCGCCGCAGCCCGTGACCAGCACCACGCGGCCCGTGATGGTCGCCTTGATGCCCGCCTCGTCCAGGGCCACCTCGCGGCGGCCCAGCAGGTCCAGGTAGTCCACGGGCCGCAGGGTCAGGGCCACCTTGCCGTCCAAAAGCTCGCTGGTGGCGGGCAGGATGCGCTGCGGCAGGTTTGACGCCTTGCACAGCTCCACGATGCGCCGCATCTGGGCCGCGCTGGCGCTGCTCACCGCGATGCACAGCTCCTCCACCCCCTGGTCCTCGGCCACGCGCTCCAGGTCGTCCACGCCGCCCAGCACCTCCCGGCCATGCAGGGAACGGCCGCGCTTGGCCGGGTCGTCGTCCAAAAAGCCCACCACATGGTAGTTCAGCTGCGGGGAGCTTGTGATCTCGCGCACCAGGCGTTCGCCCAGGTTGCCCGCGCCGATGACCAGGATGCGCCGGGGCGGACTCTGCGGGTTCTTGCGCGCGCTGCTCCATGCTGCGGTGCGGGCGTACACGGTGCGGATGGAAAGCCGCAGGCCCGCCGTGAACATCAGGCAGAGCAGGGCGTCCATGGCCAGCACGCTGCGCGAGAACCCGGTGAAGCCGAAGCGGAAGGCCACCAGGGCCACGAACAGGGCCGAGGCCAGGACCACGGCCTCGAACAGCTTCCAGAAATCCACCAGGCTGGTGTAGCGCCACATGCCCCGGTACAGCCCCAGCAGCAGGAACACGCCGAGCTTGAGCGGCAGGTCGTACTTGAGCAGGCCCACGAGCTGCACGCCATAGGCGTTGGACAGGTTGAAGTCGAAGCGCAACAGGTAGCTGATGGTGAGCGCTGCGGCAAAGCACAGGGCGTCGGCCAGGAACATCAGGTAGAAGTTCAGGTTGCGCGGGTTGCAGAGCATCTAGCCTTGCCCCCCCTGGCGCCGCCCCTTGTGCCGCAGGCCTGTGATGATCCTGGCCACGCGCTGCACGTCGCCCTCGGTCATGGCCGTGCCCGAGGGCAGGCACAGTCCGCGCGCAAACAGCTCCTCGGCCACTGTCCCGCCAAAGACGCGGCACCCGGCGAACACCGGCTGGGCGTGCATGGGCTTCCACACCGGGCGGGACTCGATGTTCTCCGCCTCCAGGGCCTGGCGCATGGCCTCGGGCGCGGCGCCAAAGGCCCGGGCGTCGACCTGGATGACCGTGAGCCAGCGGTTGGATTTTCCGTGGGCGGCCTCGGGCATGAAGGAGATGCCCGGCAGGCCCGAAAGCGCCTGCTCGTACCAGCGGAAGATGCGCCGCCGCGCGGCCACGCGGGCCTCCAGCACGTCCAGCTGGCCCAGGCCGATGGCCGCCAGAATGTTGCTCAGGCGGTAGTTGTAGCCGATCTCCGTGTGCTCGTAGTGCGGGGCGGGCATCCGCGCCTGCTGCGAGAGCCCGCGCGCGCGCGCGATGAACTCCGCGTCCTCCGAGGCCAGCATGCCCCCGCCGGAGGTGGTGATGATCTTGTTGCCGTTGAAGGAGAAAATGCCCGCGCGCAGGCCCGGAAAGGCCCCGGCGTGCACGGCGTCATCCCCATGCCCGTATCTGGCGCCCATGGCCTCGGCCGCGTCGGCGAGTATCGGCACGCCAAAGGGCGCGCAGATGTCGAGCAGACGCTGGTAGTCCGCGCACTGGCCGTAGAGGTCTGTCGGGATCACGGCCTTGATGCGGCGGCCCTCGGCGGTCAGCGTCATCAGCGCCTCGCGCAGCAGGTCCGGGTCCATGTTCCAGGTGGCGCGGTCGCAGTCGACGAAGACCACCTCCGCGCCGAGGAAATGCACCGGGCTGACCGAACCGATGAAGGTCAGGGTGGAGGCCAGCACCACGTCGCCGGGGCCGACACCCACGCCGGGGCCCAGGCAGTGCAGGGCCAGGTGCATGGCTGCGGTGCCGCTTGAAAGGGCCAGGCAGTGCGGCAGGCCGACATATTCGCTGAAGGCCGCCTCAAAGGCGTCCACCTGCGGGCCCAGCGGCGCGATGTAATTGCTCAGGAAGGCCTCGGCCACGCGCTTTTCCTCTGTGCCGCCCAGGTGCGGGGGCGAGAGGAACAGGCGGGGAGGTTTGGCGTGGCTCATTCTCGTCTGCTCCGATCAGGCCGGGTCCGGCCTGCTGGCCTGCGCCGGGATTGGCTTGAAGTGGTTGCGTTAGTCCGACTCAAACTGCCCGGCGAACACCCGCCCGGCTCACACTGTCCGGTCACACGGCCAGGCGCACGACCGCCCGGCGGAAAACGGCCCGGTTCAAACTGCCTGGCCCCGGCTAATCAAACGGGCTGGCCAGCACCCTGGCGGGCACCCCGCCCACGGTGGTGCGCTCGGGCACGTCCTTGGTCACGGCGGCCCCGGCCCCGACCACGCTCCACGCGCCGATGGACACGCCGGGCACCACGCAGGACCCGATGCCCACCAGCGCGCCCTCGCCCACGCGGACGTTTCCGGCCAGGCGCACGCCCGGGGCCACGTGGCAATGGGCCTCCAGCACGCTGTGGTGGTCCAGGCTGGCGGCGGTGTTCAGCACGGCGTTTTCGCCCACGCGGCCGCCGGTGTTGACCACCGTGCCCGCGCACAGCACCGCGCCGGGGCTGATCACGACGTCCGGGGCCAGGATGGCCGTGGGGTGGATGGCCGTGACAAAGCGCTTGTCCGCGCGTTTGAGCTCATTGAACAGCCGGGCGCGCACGGCGTTGTCGCCGATGCCCAGGATGACGCAGTCGTGCGGCATGGACGGCAGGTCGGCCAGCCTGCCCAGCACGTTGAGCCCCAGGACCTTGGTGCCGGTAAGGGCCGCGTCGTCGTCGAGGAAGCCCACGATCTCCATCTCCCGGCCCCTGGTCCACATCTGGAAAAGAACGTCGGCCACGACCTGTCCGTGTCCGCTCGCGCCCATGACGATGATCTTCATGCTGGCCTCTGGCGGGTGTCCGCCGCGTGTTTGTTTCCCACTCTGTATCGCTCTGGCGGCGCTGGCGTCAACGAACCGGTCAGGGGCTCCGTCCCTGCACCCCGTTCTGGACAAGACGCGCCCTTATGTAGGAAACTCAAACCAGAATAAAAACAGGTGGTTGCCGCAAGGCGGCCACCTTAACTTTTTTACGCGTTGCCGCAGATTACGTCAAGCGGCCAGAGCGGTCACCATGCTCAATTGGCCTGCGTTGGCCTTACTTTTTGACTGCGGCGAGTATGGATGCAAGAAGCTCTTTCGGGTTGACCTTTTCCAGCACCTTCTCGACCACGGCGTGGACCGGGGAAGCCGCATCAGACTTTTTCAACAACATCTCGGCTGGATTCGCGCCGAAATTCCGAATGGCGGATTCCTGCAACATCTTGAGCAGTTCTTGGTCGCCACCCATTTCGTCGCGGTAGCCGGCAAAGGACATCGCGGCGGCTTCCTTGAAAGCATAATCCTCACTTATGCGTAGGACGTGCCCATACTGGCGCGCGGCAAACCAGGTGAACCAGACAAGCGGTCCGGCCACAAGAAAACGGACTGCAACTGCGACGGGGTCTGGCGTTCCCGCCTTCAAAAGTGGAATCAACTCGAACCAGCCGAGTGATGCCAGCGAGGCGATACCAGCGAAGAAAAGCATTGCCCAAGCACGCCATGTCCAAGCCAGTTCTTTGCGTTTGTCTTGGAATGACCGGGCCAAGCCGACCTTGTTGGCATTTTCAAGCAAGCCCTCAATCCTGACCCGGTGGGCCTCGAACTCACTGAATAGGGTGTTCTTTTCGGCTATCGCCGCACTCAATTCCTGAACGGCTTTCGCGACAGTATTCGCATCGGTCGTGGCTGCAGTCGCGGCGCTCCCGGCATTCGTCTTGGCGGTGCCAGCCTCTCGTTCATGTGCTTGGATTGACGTAAGCAAGTCCTGTATGGTTTTTAAGGTTGAGCCTGCTTCAGTCTGTTGTGTGGATATCTCCGTCATCGCCGCACGCGCAGATGACTCAATTTTCAGAATATCTTCTTTAATGCTTTCAGATTTTCGGAACCACTCTTTTGTGGTTTCTATTTTCGCAGTCATCTCACGCGCAAAATCTTCTGAAAATCTTTCAACCTCTGGGTTGAGCGGCACAATTTGAAGCAACGAAGATTTGAATGACCACAACCATGAACAAATATTTTGCGTGTTGCTGATGATATTTTGCGGATTTCCAACACTCTGGGTGAATAGGTTAAACAAGTTCGTTGGCAGTGACTCGATGTTGGCCTTATAGGTCAACCATGCAGGCCCATCTATCTCGTGTTCGTTGACGGTGTTCAGTAGCGCCGCGACCTCATCGAATGCTCGCGATATGTCATTTGTGCTTACGCCCAACCCTTGCAGATTATCAGGTTGAGGCAAAGATGGCAGAGCCTGTTCCCACAACTGCTTCGCACCGGTCAGGTTGTTAAGCGCTTGTGTGACGTTGACGCGCATGCTTTCCGCCTCCAGCGTTGAAAATGTTTCCCGGTATTCTGGCGCAAACGCACATTGGAATATCAGCAGGTCAGGTGATGGAAGACGGCTCTGGTAACGTTGTCGGTTGCGCGCTTTCAATGGGAGTCGCAGGGGCATCCTCTGCCCCTTCCGCCGCCTCGCCAGCTAGTGGGTCGAACTTAATCAAGCCCGTCATTTCTTTGTAATGCTCCGGATCTTCAAATCGGATGAGTCGAAGGATTTCACGCATCACTGCTGGCGTCTCGGCAAGGACAGAAAGGTCGTGTTCCGGTTCGGCGACTCTGCCGTCGTGAGAATAGGTATGAACGAACCGGATGATTCTGGCCCTGATGCCAGCGTCGACATTGACCATTTCTAGTTGTCGACGAAGCTTTCCAGCCTTTGATGGGAAACGGAACGACAGGAACGATTCAAGGAGCCTGCGCGCCACGTTCGGCGCCCCATAGTTGTCCTCAAGGTTGACGGGCCTGCCTTCTTTGGACTTGGCTGCGACCCGCTTGAACAGGTAGTTGTATTCGGTGTCATGCTTTCGCAGGAGCGGGTCGAGTTCCTCCAGCAACGCTGTGCGGCACCCTGTTTCGTTACAGGTTGTCAGCATGTACATCCGCGCCTTGTGTTCGTCCTGTTTGAGGTCTTGGTTCATGTAGTGGAGCCAGTTCTTCACCTGCCTGAAGAACGTGAAGTTGTGGGTCAGGACGAAGAGTTGCCCGACGCCGCGCGTACGCTCGCGCATGAACCCGAAAGCCGAGAAAATCGCGTTGGCGTCGAGACTTGAAATGGGGTCGTCGATGACCACGATGCCGTTCGCAAGGTCGAAGTCCTTGTCCTTGAGCGATTTCAGGAAATAGAGGAACGCTATCGCCGTTTTCTCTCCCTCGCTCAAATTTTCTGCCACGATACCGGAACGGGTTACGGCGTAGCCCTTCCCCTTGTCCTCAAATTGCAGGTCCCGCCGCCCGAGGTAGCTCGCGAGTTCGGCGTTCAGCTCCTTCGCGGGGAGTTCGTGACCCGTCGAGTCAACATCCAGCGCGCGGGCGCTCTCCGCAAGCGCATCGAGCTTGTCCGAAAGTTCCTTGTCTTGCGCCTTCAAGGCGTCGACAGCGGCGCGTAATGTCACCAGCACATCGAGAGAGTCGGCGACGTAGTCCTCTTCAAGCGCCTGCCGAGCCGCCCCCTTCAACGCTTCAAAGTCGCTTGCTTCGGCGTTGTGGACCTCAAGCACCTTGAGTATTTCGCTCCGCGCCGCCTCCATGGATGTTCTGTCGGGGATATCAATCTCCGCCAGGTACGGCGCGATGTCGATGCCCTGAAACGGTGCCGCACGCTTATGGGACACGGCTCGTCGCAGGACTTCGGCACCTTCACGGACCTTCCTCGACTCTTCGCGGAGTCGGCTAATCGCGACCTCGTAGCCAAGCGCGAGATGCTCGCAAAGCGCCGCCTTGCCGGGAAGATCGGTGGAGTCGATGCCTTTCTCAAGGTCAGCAAGCATGGCATCGGCGCTTGCGAGGTCGTCGAGGAGCTTCTCGTACTGGTCGTTGAAGTGCCCCTCCAGCACGCGGACGCGCTCGTCCGAAAGCGGCTGGTCGCAGAAGCGGCAGCGCGGAGCGTGCCCTTCGGCGCTCACGTGTAGCGAAAGGCCCGTCTTGACCCATTCGGAGGTGAGTGGATCGTCCACCAGTTCGGTGATGGTCGCGGACACGACGGTGCGACGCATCAGTCCGGCAACGGTGTCCACCGCCTTCTCAAAGGATGGCAGTACAAGGTTGGGCTTGGCCAACGGATCCTTCTGCTTTGCATCCTTCTTGGCGTGGAACTCGTCCCGTTGTTCATCCGTCAATCGTTTCTTTTGCCGTGCGACTTCGTCAAGCTTGAGCAAGTCGTCGGCCGTAGCGATGAACATGGGGCGTTCGTAGTTGTGATACTTGTGTTTACCTGCGGAGCGGAGTCCCTCCTTGATGAGCTTCGCCTTGCTTGCATAGAAGTCATTGAGCGCCTTGCTTGCTTTCGTCGCTTCTTTCTGGAGGTCGCCTCTGGCGGTCGTGACGGAATTCGACTCGGACTTGAGAGTTTCAAGCTTCTGCTGCTTCTCGATGTTCTCTTTGCCCACGTAGAAGATGGGGTTCAGCAACTCCCCAGTCTTGAAGACACTCTCCTTGACGAAATCGGGGTTGAATACCTTGACCTGCGGCAGGACCGGGTGATTCGCGATTTCGGCGCCTCGGACCGTGGCGCCACCGATGGTGAACTGCACGTCGCCCTCGGTGACGGACGTGCCACGCTCGATGGCTCTGAACAGATTTGAGAGCGTCGTCTTGCCGCTCCCGTTCCAGCCGTAGATGAGGTTGAACTTTGCGAAATCGCAAAGTGCCTTCGGCCACGTAAAGTCGTGGAAAACGCGATGCCCTTTCAGTTGGGCGAACCGGGTAAGCTTCATGGCCATCGCCGCCTCACATCTTCATGCGTTCATATGCGCACGCAGTCGTCGGACATGAACATGGATGGGTCGCCTGCGGATGGTGGCAGGCCTGGGCCTACGACGGTCTCCCCATCAGCCTCACGAGCAGCCAGCAACATGTTCAACGCCAGCAAAGACTCCAGCATGTCCTCCCCGGCGGGGAAGCCATATGCTTGCCTCACGGCCTCATCCAGTTTCAGGTGTGCGTCTTTGAGAGCGTTTTTCCCTGCGACCGCGAGGGAGCGATAAAGAGTGCGCAACGACCATCCATCTTCCCTCGCCTTCACGGACCGCAAGTTTCGCAATTCGCATGCGGCCTTCGCAACAGCAAGCGCTTGCGATTGAGAGGGGGTCTGTGGCCAAGGGAAAGTCTCAAACACGGTTTCCGACGTATACCGGAAGTCCCCTTTGAGCGTCGAGCAACGCGCACGGAACCAACACCAGTGGAAGATGGATTGGATGGCTCTGTTCAAAATTTGTGTTGAAGCCTACCCCGCAAGCCCCATCCCCGCACAGCCCCGTAGCCAATTCGCCGAGTTCTGCGCCACGCCCTTGCTGTCGAGCGTCTGGAACCACGCCAGATAGTTGCCGAGAT